>NZ_SNZW01000015.1:0-134228 GCF_004364175.1 Maribacter caenipelagi
CAAGGCATAGCATCTGAATTTTGGTTTCAAATGCAACTTAAAAAGTGTAAACGATGTTTCTATAACTCTGTAAAGGATGTTTGTATATCGTACCAAATTAGCTACAACGGTTGGGCTAAGCGTAGTGCGGAGGCAAGGAAACTTTTCGTTTCCGTCTGCACACTAAGCTAAAGCTTATTGTTTAGTTTTATTTTTTCTTGTCCAAAGCTAAATCCATAAGATTTAGCGACACAATAAATATACACAGACCTTTCGGTTTTGCCCTTAAGTCCGCATTACGTTTAGCCATTGTTAGCATACGTTTTTTTCTCCGCAATATGTTCAGCTATATCAGAAAGATGTCCAAAATTATAGTCCGCTATATTTTCAGGCGTTTTTATAACTTTAAGATAATCAATATCCATTGTAGTCGATTTTTCTCCAAGAATCGTGTCCAAAATTAGATAAGTTCCGTTAACGAAAATTTCTTCGTCAGATTCTTCGAAATCAGGATAGCAAACATTTAGTCCAACTGATTCGGGATTCGATTTAGAGTTTAATGGAATGAAAATTATTTTTTCTGGGTCAAATTTTTTATCTCTATAGTCCAAACTAAATCCAGTTCCCATTGCGGGTTTAAAAGCAATAACCTTCCAGTTTTTGAAATTTGGTGCTAGTTCTGTTAATTTCTCTACTGCTGGAAAATAATCTATATCACCTTCTGCGGAAATTATTAGTTCCACTTTTTCATCGTCCTTATGTCCTCCAATTTCGAAGTAAACATTTTCATTGAACTTATGTATTTCAGTCAGAAATTCGTCCAGTAAATTTTCTTTTTCCTCTCCGTCAATATCTGATAGAAACAAAAACCGATTTTGGCTTTTTTGAAACCAACTCCAGAACCTTTCCGCTTTTTCGTCCTCAGTTAAGTTCTTCTTTTTTTTGAAAATGTTTTTGATATTCAATATGGTTTTTTTAAATGTATGCTAACAATTGTATAAGGTAACAAGTTACTTTACATCTTTTATATCCCTACTAATATAACACAAAAAAAACCATCACTTTTCAGTGATGGTTTCTATATTAAATAGGCTAAATCTTACGACTTAGTTTCCTTTTTTGTAATCAGCTAAAAACTTCTCTAAACCGCTATCCGTTAATGGGTGCTTCAATAGTCCAACAATTGAACTTAAACCACCAGTCATAACATCAGCACCAATTTTAGCACAGTCGATAATATGCATTACGTGACGTACAGATGCTGCTAATATTTCTGTTTGGTAACCGTAGTTATCATAGATTAAACGAATATCAGCAATTAAGCCTAAACCATCTGTAGAGATATCATCTAAACGACCTATGAAAGGCGATACATATGTTGCACCCGCTTTAGCAGCCAATAATGCTTGACCAGAAGAAAATACCAACGTACAGTTTGTTCTATACCCTTTATCTGAGAAATATTTAATTGCTTTTACACCTTCTTTGATCATAGGCACTTTAATTACAATCTGTGGGCTTATTTTAACCAACTTCTCGCCTTCTGCGATCATACCTTCGTAATCTGTAGAAATAACCTCAGCACTAACATCACCGTCAACTACATCACATATTTTCTTGTAATGCGCCAAAATGTTGTCTGCACCAGTAATTCCTTCTTTTGCCATTAAAGACGGGTTAGTTGTAACACCATCTAAAATACCCATATCTTGAGCTTCTTTGATTTCGTCTAAATTCGCTGTATCTATAAAAAATTTCATCTTTTTCTAATTTTAAATTTATTATGAATGTCTTTTGGGCACCCCCTAAAGATCGTTTACTTTAAAAAATCTACTACTTGTTGGTATACTTGATCACCGGTGAATCCGAATTTTTCATCAAGTACCGTTGCTGGTGCCGAATAACCGAAATGCTCTAAACCGAACACTTTACCGTTTGGTCCTGCTAAGCCTTCTAAGTTTACTGGTAAACCTGCCGTAAGTCCGAAAACTGGTTTGTTTGGCGGAATCACTGCTTCTTGGTAAGCCTCTGACTGTTGTCTAAATATACCTTCTGATGGTATAGAAGCGATGTTCACTTTTAAACCTTCTTTTTCTTCTAATAATTTTGTTGCCGCTACCAATGTGGCAACTTCAGAACCATTAGCGATCAAGATTACATCTGGATCGGCTACTTCTTGTACCAAGTAACCACCTTTTTCTGCTCCTAATGCTTCTTCATAACGGTTACCGCTCTTCGCAGGAAGATCTTTTATCCCTTGACGAGATAAAATAAGTCCCGTAGGTGTTTTTTGGTTTTCCATTGCCATTTTCCAAGCTACATTTGTTTCTTGAGAATCTGCCGGACGCAATGCTACGAAACTTTGCTCGTGGCTATGGTTCTTTAATTTCTCTAACAAACGTATTTGAGCTTCTTGCTCAATTGGTTGGTGTGTTGGTCCGTCCTCACCTACTCTAAAGGCATCATGTGTCCAAACAAACTTTACGGGTAATTCTTGAATACAGCTTAAACGAATAGCTGGCTTCATATAATCTGAGAATACAAAGAATGTTGCCACTACTGCCATTACCCCGCCGTGTAGCGCAATACCGTTTGCCATAGTCGCCATTGTTAATTCTGCAACCCCAGCCTGTAAAAATGCCCCAGAAAAATCACCTTTCTTTAAAACGCTAGTTTTCTTTAAAAAACCGTCTGTTTTATCACTGTTAGATAAATCTGCAGACGATACGATCATATTCTCTACATTCTGCGCCAAATACGCTAAAACGTTAGATGAAGCTGCACGTGTTGCCTGACCTTCTTTCTGTGCTATAGAACTAAAGTCTAGGTTTGGCAGTTTACCTTCTAAGAAACCGTCTAATTTTGCAGACAGCTCAGCATTTTCTGAACGCCATGCATCAATCTCTCTTTTCTTAGCTTGTGCTTCGTCTTTCTTTTTATTGATAATACCTTCGTAGTACTCTTCTACTTTTGAATAAATGTCAAAAGGGTTAGCTACATCGGCACCTAAGTTCAATAAAGTCTTTTCATAATCTGCACCTGTATCGCCAATTGGCTTACCGTGTAGTTCTGTATACCCTTCGTACGGAGTACCATCTGCAGTTACACAACCTTTACCCATAATCGTTTCACCGATTATTAAAGTTGGCTTTTCTGTTTCTGCATTGGCATCTGTTAATGCTTTTCTAATTTGATCATGATCATGACCATCAATAGTAACGACTTTCCATCCCCATGCTTCATATTTCTTAGCAGTATCTTCTGAAGTTACCTCATCTGTTTTAGATGATAATTGAACATCGTTAGAATCGTAGAACATGATAAAATTGCTCAAACCTAAGTGACCTGCAATTCTACCTGCACCTTGTGAAATTTCTTCTTGAACACCACCATCAGAAATAAAACCATAAATTTTATGGTTCATCCAATCTCCAAAACGTGCCTTCAAAAAGTTGGCCGCAACTGCAGCACCAACACCCATTGTATGACCTTGACCTAATGGTCCAGATGTATTTTCAATTCCTCTAGCAACATCTACCTCTGGGTGGCCCGGAGTTACCGATCCCCATTGTCTAAAATTAGAAACATCATCTTTAGAGTAATTACCCAATAGGTAATACTGAGCGTACATTAAAGTAGATAAGTGCCCAGCATCCATGAAAAAACGATCACGAAACGGCCACTTCATATCAGAAGGATCGTAATTGAAAAATTCAGAATATAAAATGTGCATGTAGTCTGCTCCTCCCATTGGCCCACCTGGGTGTCCAGAGTTTGCCTTTTCTACCATCGCTACAGCTAGTGCCCTTATATTGTCGGCTGCTAATTGATCTAGTTCGTTGTTCATTATATTATTAGATTATTTTTCAGGTTCGTGTTTATTTTAATATCTACTAAAATCTCCACAAAGATACTTTATATAAGGCGCTAATTAAAATATTTCGACCAACATAATTCTATAGAATTCAAGTCATAAGCCCTCATTCTCCACTAGTTTCGCATTTATATTGTTGCGAAAGGGTTTTCGAAAACTTTCCATGAAACATTTTTTGACTCAATACAGCTTTAATTACTAGAAGTTAGTTACTTACAACCTACATTTGCACGCGCTGTTCAATTTACCGACAAATCGATTTTAATATGTTGATTAGTAAAACCATTGTTTCAGCAGTACTATAACCTATGATATGTAACGTTTTAGTGTTATTCTGTTTACTTCGAATGTACCTCTAAAGACTACAATTTCGCATATGACCTCAAGAACAACTTTGTATATTTTCAAGTACTTCATCATATTGCTTTGTTTCATTTCTATTGTAAGCCCCGTGTTAGCTCAAAGTTCAAACTCCAAATCGGATGCCGTGCAAATGAAAACCTATAATTACGCCGATACGCTACAACTCGATTTATATAGTATTCCGTCCAATGACATGGTACTAAAACCAACAGTCGTGTTAATGCATGGTGGTGGATTTACAGCGGGACAACGTAATGGTGGTGATGAAAAAGGACTAAGCACATACCTGGCAACCAAAGGGTTTAATGTGGCCTCTATAAATTATAGGCTTTCAAGAAAGGGAATAGGCTTTCTAGAAAGGGGAAATCTTTTGGCTGCGATTGCCCAACTTCTATAAAAATCGATACTTACGTTGAAGCGGTTGCAGATCTTTCCAAGGCTATTAATTACTTAACGAAAGATTCATTGCCCTTTAAAGCTGATCCTAAAAAAATATTTTTGATCGGTAGTAGTGCCGGTGCCGAGACTGTTTTGAACTTTCAATTTATGCGATACGATTATCGTTTTAAAAGACTGCCCTACCCTAATGCTCACGTTGCCGGAGTAGTAAGTCTGTCTGGTGCTGTGTTAGATGAAAATTATATTGATGCTACAAATAAAACTCCGTTATTATTTTTTCATGGAACTAAAGATTCTGTTGTTCCCTATGATACGAATCCGCATAGATTTTGTAGTTCTAAGGATGTTGGCTATTTACAAATTAACGGACCCAAAGCTATTGCCGAACGCCTTTCTAAAATCGATGGCTATTATAAAGTTTTTTACAATGCCGAAGGTGAACACGAATGGGCGTCTCTCGGATTTAAATTTCCTGATTTGATACATCAATTTTTAACGGACGTTTTACATGGTGATGCTACTATGAAAGAATTTGAATCGATTACATCTCCCATAGATAGTAAGCAATAGCACTACGCTACATTTACCCCGAACAAATGACCTATCAATGCAGTGATCACCATAGCTACGGTTCCCCAAAAGCTAATTCTTAAAACGGCTAACCAAATATTAGAACCACCTGCTTTGGCTGCAACGGCTCCCAAAACAGCCAAAAACACCACGGCAAAAGCATATTGTACATACTCCATTTGCTCCAAGGGCCCAAAATAAGCGACCAGTACAGGTAGTAATCCGCCGAAAACAAAAGCTCCGCCAGACGATAATGCCGCTAATAAAGGGTTGGCTTGTGTAATATCATTAATGCCCAACTCATCCCTAGCATGTGCACCCAAGGCATCATGGGCGGTTAATTGCTTAGCTACCTGCAATGCCAAATTAGGATCTAAGCCTCGATCTTCATAAATTTGAGCTAGTTCTTTCAGCTCTTCCTCTGGCATTTCTTCTAGCTCTTTCATTTCTCGAGCTAGATCTGCTTTTTCTAAATCTTCTTGCGAACTTACAGATACATATTCACCTGCCGCCATAGACAAGGCACCTGCTACCAAACCGGCAACACCTGCTAAAATTACAGGCTCTCTAGTTGTGCTTGCTGCAGCGACACCAATGACCAAACTAGCTGTAGACAGAATACCATCATTAGCGCCAAGTACTGCCGCTCTTAACCAATTACTTCGCGTACCATAATGTTTTTCGTTTTGCATAATTTTGATGGTTTTACTGCAGATAATTACTATCGCTTCTTTACTATAGCCTTCTCCCCATTACCAATAATAACCAAATTGGTTGTGGTCAAAAACAGTCCGGTCTCTACAATGCCGGGTATTGTTTTTAATTGTTGCTCCAAATCGGTCAGTTTTATATCCGTATCCCAAATATCAATATCAACAATATCGTTATTCTCATCGGTCTTATAATCCGCATCATCTTTCTTTCGTTGTACCGGACTCAGCCCCATACCTCTCAATTCTTCAATGATCAATTGCGTAGCAAACGGAATTGTTTCTATTGGCAACTTAAACTTACCCAGTTTAGCAACACTCTTAGAAGAATCTGCAATTATAATATTCAAAACAGAATTATGGGCAACGATTTTTTCACGCAGTAATGCCCCACCCCCGCCTTTGATCAATTGAAAATCTTCATCTACCTCATCGGCACCATCAATAGTAACATCCAATCTTTTTGCTTCAGCCAAGGTGATTACATTAATACCTAATTTGGTTGCGAGTTTCTCAGTTTCATTAGAAGTAGCCACGGCTTTAATATCCATTCCGTTTTGTACCATTTCACCAATTGCTTCTATCATAAAAAATGCTGTAGAACCTGTTCCTAGTCCAACTGTCATTCCTGACTTAACATATTTTACCGCTTCTAATGCTGCTACTTTTTTCTCGTTTACCGCGTTCACTTTTTTTGGTTGTATTATGGTTATTTGGCACTAAAGATATTTAGAATTAATCGATAGCATTACCCTAAGTATAAAGTAATATTCAAAATTTTGTGATAAATCCTTTTTAAAATACCCTAACAAGAAAGGTTTTAACTGCTGATACTGATGTTTTCCTCACTTAATTGTAAAGATAAAAGTGGCACATGACAACAAAATGTAGACCTGCCTACAATATAATCATGACATAAGTTTCTTAAATAACTATTTGTATTATTAGACATAACAAGTAGTTGGCAATTAGCTTGATCAATGTAGCTTTTTAAAGTGGATGTTAAAGAACCTTCAGTATCTAATTTGTAGAAATCATGATAAATAGACCCCATCTTTTCTGCTATAATCTCATGATTTATCTGATGTAATTCTTTCAGCTGAGGCGTAGCATTTTGTATGCATGCAATTTGTACCGTGCTATTAAAGTACCGTGCCAAGTTTACCACAGGGTTTAATTCATTGCCCTTTAATAAATGATTGTATTCTGATATTACCGAAATGGAATGTAAATTTTCAAAAGCCGCCCATGGCGGTATTACCATTACAGGACATGTATAGACATGGTTTAATATTCTTACCGTATTTCTACCTAAGAAAATAGATTCATTATCTGCACCTCCACTGGCACTCATGATAATAAAATCAATGTGCTTAACTTCTACCACCTCTTTAACTTCATCAATTAACATTGAAAAGCTAGAGATAGATGTATACCTATGTAGCGGATTTTTATACTCCTTTTTTATACGATTTATCGTTTTTCTCAACCCTTTTTCTGAAGCCGTCTGAGCTGAGCAGCCCCTGATGGTATCTGGCACATTACCCGCCATTAAGCGATTACTGTGTATTTCTGGTATGTAGGCATTTAAAAAGTATAATATACATTCAGAATCTGCAAACAATAGCAAGGCATACTGTATAGCATTCCATGCAGCGGGTGAAAAATCTGTCGGTATTAGTATATTTTTCATAGATGAGACTCATCATTTGATGATAAATTTAGTATCGCTTCAGAACTGAAACAATGACATTTGTCAGAACCAGAAATTATTTAAAATCCGTCTGCTAGTTCTTGTAACGTTTCTTCTTCAACTATACCTATTTTTTTGCCTTCGGTTTTAATAAGTCCTTTTTTCTTAAACTCAGAAATCATGCGAATTAGAGACTCGGTAGCGGCACCTACAATATTTGCATAATCATCTCTACTAAGTGTTAATGATAAAAACCCTTCCTCATCATCTCCATAGTTTTTCTTTAAATAAACAAATGCCTCAGCTAAACGCTGTTTCACTGTTTTTTGAGACATGTTTACAATAACATCATCTGCCTCTTTTAAATCATGCGCCATATGGCGTAATACCTCCAAAGAAAAGTAAGGATTTGAATTTAAGGTATTTGTAATGATTTCTTTAGGTATAAAACAAACTTCCATATCATTTATGGCCGTAGCACTTAAATTGGTAAAATCTTCAGCAATGACAGAGCGTTGCCCCATAATCTCACCTCTATTGGTCAATTTTACAATCTGCTCTTTACCGTTGCTACTTAATTTAGATAATTTAGAAACACCTTCTCGTACACAAAACACACCATCAAGCTTCTGCCCCTCTATAAATAAAGCTTCTCCCCTTTTTATCTTTTTTGAGATTTTAGAGTCGGATACTTTTTTTAATTCGTCTTTATTTAACGCACGGAGTGAATTAAACTGTCGTATTATACAATTCTCACATCTATTTTCCATGGTTTTGAAATTTTATATGATGCAAAACTAAACAAGCCGATAATTGTAATAACTGATATATATCATATATTAAAAAGTGTTTCATTCTAAACTTTGCATACTATATTAGTTTATAAATATGCAGACAAAAAAATGTTTTCATTGCGGAGATTCATGTGAAAGGCAGCTTATAACATTTGACGAAAAGTCATTCTGTTGTACTGGTTGCAAGACCGTTTACGAAATTTTTTCTTCAAACGATCTGTCTCATTACTATGAGTTACAAGCAGCAGCTGGTTCTACACCTAAAGCTATTGAAGGGAAATATGATTTTCTAGATAATGAAGAAATCATATCTAAACTAACCGAATTCAATGATGGCAACATACAAATCATAAATCTATACATACCAACTATTCACTGTAGTTCATGTATTTGGATTTTAGAGAATTTGAACAAGCTGAATAAGAATGTTACGAATTCTCAAGTTGATTTTCCTAAGAAAACCATTAGGGTTACTTTTAAAATTGAGGATTTCAGCTTAAAAAACTTAGTCTTGCTTTTGGCAAAAATTGGATATGAACCTTATATTTCACTAGAAGATTTTGAGGGAAAAAAGAAAGTTTCTGACCGAAGCCTTATTTATAAACTTGGGGTTGGCGGCTTTGCTTTTGGCAATGTGATGTTTTTATCTTTTCCTGAATATTTTGACTTAAATTCAAGTGCCGCTTCTGGTGGTGAATATTGGCTGAACAAATACCAAGACTTATTTAGATGGATGATGTTCATCTTCTCTTTACCTGTTGTCTTCTATGCAGGGTGGGATTATTTCGTATCTGCATTTAAAGGACTGCGAGCTAAGCTTTTAAATATTGATGTGCCCATTGCGCTTGGTATACTCGTACTATTTCTAAGAAGTACTTATGATATTGCCTTTAATTTAGGTAGCGGATTTTTTGATTCCCTCACCGGTCTCGTATTCTTTCTACTACTGGGCAAATTCTTTCAACAAAAAACCTATGGCTTTTTATCGTTTGAGCGCGATTACAAATCATACTTTCCTATAGCAATTACGAGATTGAGCCTAAAGGGAAAAGAGGAAACCGTGCCTGTTCAAGAAATTGAAAAGGGAGATAGAATTTTGATTAGAAACGAAGAGATGATTCCCGTTGACGGTACATTGGTGTACGGTAATGCACAAATAGATTATAGTTTTGTATCAGGTGAATCTGAACCTGTCGCAAAAGATATTGGAGAACAAGTATTTGCCGGCGGAAAACAACTGAATGGTGTTATTGAAATGATCGCCTTAAAATCGGTCTCTCAAAGTTACTTGACCCAATTATGGGGCAATGCTGTATTTAAGACAGATAAGGTTACTGCTTTTCAAAACCTTACCGATAGCATTGGTAAACGTTTTACTATTGCCGTACTTTCAATTGCATTTATTGCTACCGCTTTTTGGCTTTACTATGACCCGTCTAAAGCAATGAACGTATTTACAGCTATTCTGATCATCGCCTGTCCTTGTGCCATAGCTTTAGCTTCACCATTTACCTTAGGGAATATGCTGCGCATTTTCGGCAAAAAGAAATTTTATATTAAAGACACACAAACTATTGAGCGTTTGGCTAAAATTGATACCGCCATTTTCGATAAAACCGGTACTATCACTACAACACAAAAAAGTACGGCGCATTATGAAGGTATGCCATTGACTTCTGAAGAAGAGTCTATCTTAAAAAATACTATTAGAGCTTCTAACCACCCTTTAAGCAGATCTTTATATGATCTACTTAAAGAGCAGAATATCATCACCTTAGACGAGTACGAAGAGCATATAGGAAAAGGCTTGGAAAGCTCTAAAGATGATATAAATATGAAAATTGGTTCTGCCAATTTTGTAGGTAAGACCAAGAAAGATAATCTATTGGATACTTCTATTTATATAAGCTCCAACAACGCTTATAAAGGCAGATACGTTTTTCAAAATCAATATCGTGACGGACTCTCAACAGTGTTTCAAAACATGTCGGAGACGCTTAATCTGGCGATACTTTCTGGTGATAATGAAGGGGAAAAAGAACGATTAGAGGCATTACTGCCAAAATTGACTCCGCTGTACTTCAATCAAAAACCCGAAACGAAACTGGAGTTCATAAAATCGTTGCAAGATCAAGGTAAAAAAGTATTGATGGTAGGCGACGGATTAAACGATGCAGGTGCACTTGCTCAAAGTAACGTAGGTATTGCCATTTCCGAAAACATCAATGTCTTCTCCCCAGCTTGCGATGCCATCTTAGATGCCTCTAAATTTAAGCAACTCTACAGCTATATCTTAGCATCTAAAAAAGCCATGCGTATTATTAAAATGAGTTTTATATTATCATTACTTTATAATTGTGTAGGACTCTATTTTGCTATTTCTGGTCAGTTAGAACCGGTGATAGCAGCAATTCTAATGCCCTTAAGCTCTATAAGCATCGTTATTTTCACTACTGTAATGACAAACCTCATTGGTAGAAAGCTATCTTAAAACTCGACAATAAAAATAATTTTTAAACAGAACATTCGCTTTTTATCGACTTGAATGTTCTGGAAATGATGAAGTTGCTCAGCTATACTTCTTGCACTCTTTTTTACAAAGAATCTATTAGAAATATTGTTCAAAACTCTCCCTAAAGCTAATAAAATAAATACATCACCATTGCCATATCAATTCATTAAATGTCAAAATTTTTACCTTTTTTAAGAAAATTTTTAAAGTATGACAATTGTCATTTTCTAAGGTTTGCAACCCACTTATTTTTACACCATAATTCAGGTAGGTATGAGTGTTATTTATATTTTATTGGCGATAAGCCTTGTGGTGGCAATTATCTTTTTTGTCGCCTTTATTGTATCTGTCAAACAAGGACAATACGATGATTCTTACACTCCTTCCGTTCGAATGCTTTTTGAAGATGAATTGGTCAAGCCTAAAAAAACCAGCACCAAAGAGTTTAAACAAGAGAAAATCCAACTAAATAAACAAGTATAATTATGGAAGTACAGCAGTTTTATTACGATAACAAAATCGTGAAAAATTTCCTTTATGCAACCATGTTCTGGGGTATCGTGGGTATGTCTGTAGGCTTATTGTTAGCCTTCATGTTCATGTTCCCTAACGTAACCGATGGCATATCATGGTTAAGTTTTGGTCGCTTACGCCCGTTGCACACCAACGCGGTAATTTTTGCATTCGTAGGTAATGCTATCTATGCGGGAGTATATTACTCCACACAACGCCTGTTAAAGGCACGTATGTACAGCGATTTTCTTAGTAAGTTTAACTTTTGGGGTTGGCAGCTAATCATCGTTGCAGCAGCAATTACCTTACCGTTAGGCTATACTAGCTCTAAAGAATATGCCGAACTTGAATGGCCTATAGATTTAGCTATTGCTGTTGTATGGGTTGCATTTGGTGTAAACCTTATTGGTACCATGATTAAAAGAAGACAACGTCACCTATATGTGGCCATCTGGTTTTATCTGGCGACTTTTGTTACGGTAGCAGTTCTTCATATTTTCAATAGTTTAGAATTACCTGTAAGTGCATTTAAAAGTTACTCGGTATACGCCGGTGTACAAGATGCATTGGTGCAATGGTGGTACGGTCATAATGCGGTTGCATTTTTCTTGACTACTCCGTTCTTAGGGCTTATGTACTATTTTGTACCCAAAGCAGCGAACAGACCGGTATACTCGTATAGATTATCTATTGTTCACTTCTGGTCGTTGATTTTTATATATATCTGGGCAGGACCTCACCATTTATTATATTCTGCATTGCCAGATTGGGCACAGAATTTAGGAGTTGCCTTCTCAATTATGCTTTTAGCTCCATCTTGGGGCGGTATGATCAACGGACTTCTAACACTTCGTGGGGCTTGGGATAAAGTACGTACCGATCCTGTTTTAAAATTTATGGTAGTTGCAATTACCGGTTATGGTATGGCAACTTTTGAAGGACCAATGCTTTCTCTTAAAAACGTAAACGCAATTGCCCACTTTAGTGATTGGATTATTGCGCACGTTCACGTTGGGGCATTAGCTTGGAACGGATTCTTAACCTTTGGTATGATCTACTACTTGGTACCTAAAATGACCAAGAACAAATTATTCTCTATTGGGTTAGCAAATTTCCACTTCTGGATCGGCACTTTAGGTATTATACTTTATACTTTACCAATGTACGTTGCTGGTTTCACTCAAGCTTTAATGTGGAAAGATTTTAATCCAGATGGTACTTTGGTTTACGGTAACTTCCTAGAAACCGTAAATGAGATTATGCCAATGTATTGGATGCGTGCCATTGGTGGCAGCCTTTATATTGTTGGTGCATGTGTAATGATTTATAATGTAGTTCGCACCATTAAATCTGGTAGTACTATAGAAGATGAATTAGCAGAAGCAGCTGCACTTACTACAGTTTCTAAACGTAGAACCGCAGGTGAAACTTTTCATACTTGGTTAGAGCGTAAGCCTATTCAATTGACAATTTTAGCTACTGTAGCTATCTTAATCGGTGGTATTATACAAATTGTACCAACTATATTGGTGAAATCTAACATCCCAACTATTACCAGTGTTAAACCATATACACCTTTAGAATTAGAAGGTCGTGATCTATACATACGTGAAGGATGTGTTAGCTGTCACTCACAAATGGTTCGTCCGTTTAGAAGTGAGGTTGAACGTTATGGTGAATATGCCAAAGCAGGTGAATTCGTTTACGATCACCCATTCCTTTGGGGTAGCAAGCGTACTGGTCCAGATTTATTAAGAGTTGGTGGTAAATACTCTGACAACTGGCACTTAAATCATATGTACGATCCTCAAAGTACATCTTCTGGTTCTATAATGCCTTCATATTCTTGGCTTGTTCGCGATGAGCATGACCGCAGTAATATTCAAACGAAAATGGAAGCAATGGTAACCCTAGGTGTTCCTTACACCGAAGATGACATTGCAAATGCATACGAATTAATGGATGCTCAGGCAGAGAAGATCGAGAAGAATTTATATAGTGATCCCGATTTTGCAAACTCTTATGAGGCAGATAAAAAATATGCCGCTGAAAATGGAGAAGAATTCATAGAAATGAGAGACCGTGAAATTGTATCTATGATTGCTTACCTACAACGTTTAGGCACAGACATTAAGATCAAAGAAACTGGTGAATTATTATCTGATAAATAAAACTAAAAAATCATGTTCAAATTTGTAAAAGGTTACATGGAAACTATAGAGGGCGTAGCAACCTACCCCATGATATCATTACTAATCTTCTTTGTGTTTTTCACATTATTATTTTGGTGGGTAATTACAGCCTCAAAATCATACATCAAAGAAGTTAGCGAATTGCCCTTAGAAGAAGATAACCAACTAAACAACCAATTATGAAAAACAATACAGCCTGGTGGTTAAGAATAACAGTAGCCTTTTTCTTGGTCATTGTACTTATGGAAATTTATATCGATAGTGGTGATCAACCGGCGTTTTTGGTCTACCCTACAATGATGTTTGGCTTTATGGCACTCATTTTATTGCTTTTAATAGCGATTGCCTTTATTGTACAAGCTATTGAAAATGTACTCTATAATACACTCGACGAAGAAGCTAAGGTGCGCTATCTAGCTGCCAAAGAAGATAAATGGGAATGGACTTGGGGCAAGAAAATGTACAACAAAATGTTGGGCAGTAAGCCTATGGAAGCTGAGGGTGAAATCATCCTTGACCACAACTATGACGGTATTCGTGAGCTAGATAACAATTTACCACCATGGTGGGTATACTTGTTCTATGCTTCTATCGTATTTGGCGTGGTCTACCTACTACGTTTTCATGTATTTAACGACTACGACCAAAAATTAGAATACGAACAAGAAGTTGCTGCTGCACAGTTAGAAATTGAAGCATACAAGAAAACAGCTAAAGGTCTTGTTGATGCCAATACGGTTGAACTGTTGACCGATGCATCAGACATTAATGCCGGTAAAGGTATTTTTGAAAGTAACTGTGTTGCTTGCCATATGGCAGATGGTGGTGGAGGTATCGGACCTAACCTTACGGATCAAAACTGGATTCTTGGCGGTGGTATCAAGAACGTTTTCAATACCATTTCTGAAGGTGGTCGTGACGGTAAAGGTATGATTGCTTGGAAACAAAACTTAAAACCCTTAGAAATGGCTCAAGTAGCTAGTTATGTGCTAAGTTTTCAAGGAACAACACCTGCCAACCCAAAAGATGCCGAGGGTGATATTTGGGTAGACCCAAATGCGCCGGCACAAGAAACGCCAGCAGAGCAAACAGTACCAACAATAGAAATAGATTCTGCATCGGTTACCATGAACTAAGTAAAGTGAGAGGTTAAAATCTCTCAAAGCCTATAAAGAGAGATAAAATGTCACAAGATCAAGATAATTTTAGAGATTCCATCGGCACCATTAAGGAAGATGGTAAACGAGCTTGGGTATTTCCTAAAAAGCCAAGTGGCAAGCTTTACGAGTATCGTAAATATGTAAGTTATGTACTGCTTACTTTCTTGATCGCTTCTCCTTTTGTTAAAATAAACGGTAATCAGTTCTTGATGTTCAATGTGTTGGAAAGACGTTTCAATATATTCGGATTTCCTTTTTACCCTCAAGATTTTCACCTCTTTGTAATCTCAATGATTATCGGGGTAGTATTTATCGCCCTTTTTACAGTTGCTTTCGGACGTATTTTCTGCGGATGGATGTGCCCGCAAACCATTTTTATGGAAATGGTTTTTCGTAGAATAGAGTATTGGATAGATGGTGATCGTGGAGCTCAAATGCGATTGGACAGACAAGAATGGAATGCTGAAAAGATTAGAAAACGGGCTTTAAAATGGTTTATCTTTTTTATTATTTCGTTCATTATCGCCAATGTTTTTCTTGCGTACTTAATTGGAAGTGACCGTTTAATTCAATACATCACCGACGGTCCAGCTCAGCATATAAGTACTATGATATCGCTTCTTATTTTTACAGGTGTATTCTATTTTGTTTTTGCATGGTTTAGAGAGCAAGTTTGTATCATTGCCTGCCCTTATGGTCGTATGCAAGGGGTTTTACTTGATAATAAATCTATCGTAGTTGCCTATGATTACGAAAGAGGTGAAGCTGAAAACGGAAGGAAGAAGTGGCGTAAGAATGAGGACCGTGAAGCATTAGGTAATGGTGATTGTATTGATTGTAACCAGTGTGTGAATGTCTGCCCAACGGGAATTGATATTAGAAACGGAACGCAGCTAGAATGTGTAAACTGTACTGCATGTATTGATGAGTGTGACACTATTATGGAAAAAGTGAATCTACCTAAAGGCTTGATTCGCTACGCAAGTGAAGATGAGATTACCAAAAAAGAAAAATTCAAATTTACTCCCCGCCTAAAAGGGTATACCGCTGTACTGGTAATATTAACGGGTGTTCTTGTAGGCATGATGTTTTTGAGAAATGACTTGGAGGCAAATATTTTAAGATTACCTGGTCAATTATATGAACACAAAGAAGGGAATATTATTAGTAATGTGTACACCTATAAATTATTGAACAAAACGACCAAAGCTGTAGAAGATGTTCATTTTGAATTGATTTCACCTAAAGGAGAGATTATACTAGTACGTCATGAGAATTTTGATGTTGCCCCAGAAGCGTTGGCAGAAGGGACCTTGTTCATTGAAATCAACCAATCTGCTTTAAGTGGTGATAAGAACAATCTTAAAATTGGGGTGTATAGCAATGACAAATTAATAGAGACCACTACGGCTCGCTTTTTGGCACCACGTAGTTATAAATAAATAAACATAGTAACATGAAAATTAATTGGGGTACCGGTATTGTAATAGCCATAGTTTCATTCATTTGTTTTATTATGTTTTTCGTCTTTAAAATGACTACAAGTCATGATGCTAATCATGATTTAGTTACCGAAGAGTATTACAAGGCCGAGCTGGGCTATCAAAAAGAAATAGATGCCGAAAAAAATGCAAATAATGCATCTTCACAAATAGAAATAAAAAAATCTACAGAGGGTTTACTCGTAATTTTCCCTAGTGGATATGATGATACCAATGTAAAAGGTATAGTGTCCCTATACAGACCATCCAACAAGAATTTGGATTTTAATTTGCCCATTAGTTTATCCAATTCACATTTGCTCATACCTGACAATCAATTGTTGGATGGTCGCTGGGACATTAAAATAACCTGGGAACACGAAGGAAAAGAGTTTCTTCATAAAGAAAGTATTATCTTTTAAATATGCTACTATCTGCCCTCATTTTAGGTCTTATGGGAAGTTTGCACTGCGTTGGTATGTGCGGACCCATTGCCTTTATGCTTCCAGTAGATCAATCAAATAATTACAAGAAATTCGGACAGATTTTTATTTATCACTTTGGTCGTTTAATGGCTTATGGAATCATAGGTCTAATATTCGGACTATTAGGTAAAGGGCTTTCTATTTTCGGAATACAACAAAAATTATCTATAGGTATTGGTATCTTAATGATCATAATTGTTCTAATTCCGTATAAAACTTTCAACAAATACAATCTCTCTAAACCCATCTATAAAATCATCTCAAAAGTCAAGAACCAACTGGGTAAAGAACTAAAGAAAAAGTCGCCCGATACGTTTTTAACAATCGGATTCTTAAACGGATTTTTACCCTGCGGACTAGTATATATGGCACTTTTTGGATCTATAGCTATGGGCGATGCTTTACAAGGTAGTCTATATATGATGCTTTTCGGCGTGGGTACGTTACCCCTAATGACCGCTGCCATATATTTCAGTAATTTACTAAAAGGCGGTATACGTCAAAAAGTACAAAAGGCAATTCCGGTATTTATAGTTATTATAGGTGTGCTTTTTATACTTCGAGGTCTTGGTTTAGGCATTCCCTACGTATCGCCTGCCCCTGTTAACCAATTAGCTTCAAGTGCAATAGAGTGTCATAACTAATGGCTTTGGCCTAATTAAACATCATATGAAACCATTACCAAACGAAATAGTTCTTCGCCCTAGGTTTCAAATGAATGTGGAACAATCTAAAGAAGCTGTTCTATCTAAATTTGAAATTGCTGCACAATCCCCTTTTTTGGTCAAAAGATTAGATGAGCATATCTTCATCAAATTCAATAAAGAAGAACATCACTTTTGGTCACCACAGTTACATTTAGAGATAGACGAGGTAGATAAATTCAATTGCCGCCTACATGGAGTTTTTGGACCTAACCCTACCCTATGGACATTCTTTATGTTCATACACTTTGTAATTGCAACACTTTTTATAGTTATAGGTATATGGGCATATTCAAGTGCATCTTTAGGGAAAGACTACCATATTCAAATAGGTATCATGATTATGCTAATAGCACTATGGTTCGTTTTATATTTTGCCGGTAGAAGTGGTAAGAAAAAAGGGAAGCCCCAAATGCACCAATTACATGATTTTATGAAGAATGTTCTTACAACATAAATTTTATTTTTTTTAAAGTCCTCACTATATTTAAAATCACAGAACAACCAACGAATAAACGAATGAAACATATATTACTTTTAGTTATAACACTAACATTTTTTAGTGTAGAAACTACTATTGCCCAACATAAAAGTGAAGAACCAAAAGGTGTTGATAATGTCGCCTATAAATGGGGGAAAATGGCATTGGATGCTACGGCTTCAGATACAGAAAAATTTAAACCAAGACCAACGATTACTTCTCGTTATTTAGGATTGATATTCACCTCCATTTTTGATGCATGGTCTAGGTACGACGAAAATGCTATTCCCGTTTACTTAAAAGCTATTGATAGAAGGCCTATAGACGAACAAACGCTATCTAACAAAGAAATTGCCATTAGCTACGCCGCTTTTGGCGCTATGAAAGAATACTACTATTCTGATACAGAAATGTTTAGAAAATTCATGATGGAATTAGGTTTAGACCCCAATAATACTTCTATGGACCCAACGACTCCTGAAGGTATAGGAAATTTAGCCGCTATGGCAACAATAGAAGCTAGAAAAAATGATGGAAGCAACCAATATGGTGATATTGCAGGCTCTGACGGAAAACCATATTTTGATTATACCAACTACAGTCCCGTAAATACTGCAGATGAAAGCACCGATATTAATCGTTGGCAACCTAAATACTTTTCTGATGGAAATGGCGGTCAATACGCGCCAGGTTGTCTTACGCCTTACTGGCAAAAAGTAACACCGATAACCATGATATCGGCTGACCAGTTTAGACCAGGACCGCCACCTATGTACGGTTCTGAGCAATTGAAGAAAGAAGTAAAAGAAGTAGTTGATCTGCAAGCCAACCTTTCTGATGAAGATAAGGCATTGGTTGAATTCATGCGTGACGGACCACAATCTGTACAACAAGCAGGACATTGGTTAAAGTTTGCCCAAGATGTTTCTCGCCGTGATAACCACAACCTAGATCAAGATGTAAAAATGTATTTCTTAACCGAAATAACCGCTATGGATGCCTTTATTGCTTCTTGGGATTCTAAAATGTTCTATGATTATGCCAGACCATATGCACTAGTTCATGAATATTATAAAGATAAAACTATTAAAGCTTGGGGCGGACCTGGTAAAGGCGTAATTGAAATGAAAGGACAAGAATGGAGACCTTATTCACCGGATATCTTTTTATGTCCGCCATTTCCTAGCTACACTTCAGGGCATAGTACCATTAGTGGTGGTTGTGCAGAAGTATTGCGTTTGTTTACAGGCGATGAATACTTTGGTGAATCGGTAGAATTAATGCCTGGCACATTAACTGAAATTGATTCTGCTTTCTATGGAAAACCTGTAACTATAACTTTTCCTACATTTACAGAATCAGCAAATATGGCTGGTATGTCTAGAGTTATGGGTGGTTATCACATTCAAGCTGATAATGTTGCCGGACTGCAATTAGGCAGAGATGTGGCTGCACAAGCATGGGAATTTTACAATGAGCATTTAGGCAACTAAAAATTCTTTACTTTTTAGATATCTGAAAAACAAATAAACCCAAGGCTTTCACCTTGGGTTTATTCTTGTTTATAGAAAAAGTTAGTATTTATATTTTAAAGGTAATTACCGGTATTTGAGAATGGTTTACGACATCTTCGCCAATGCTTCCATTAAACAAATGCGAAATACCTTTACGACCGTGTGTTGGCATCGCTATGGCATCTGCCAATATGGTATTGCCATAATTTAGTATTCCTTGTTCTACGCTATAATCATTGTAAATCTCAACTTGCTGTGCAGAATTAGCTTTGTTTAAAAACTTATTTATTTTTTGATAGGCATCTCTATTGCTCATAAATTCATCGTTTGGCGTGTTAATAAAAACAACTTCCATGTTAGCATCTAACATCGCTGCAAACTCCTTAGCTTTTTGAAAAGCTGGTAAATTATCATCGTTAAAATCGCATGCGAACACAAAACGATCTAAACTTAAATTGGTTATCTCTCCCTTTATTACTAAAACTGGTACAGTAGCGTTACGAACCACTTTTTCTGCATTAGATCCAATAAACATTTCTTCCAATCCGCTTGCTCCATTAGAACCCATTACTATTAAGTCTGCGTCATGCTCTTTTGCTATGGCATCTAGCTCACTGAATACTTTATAATGCTTAATTACCGGAGTTACCGAAACACCTTCTAAATAAGGCTTTTCTAAGAACTCTTTTAAATTCTTTTCTGCCAATTTCACTAAGAAAACCGTTTGTTCAATGTACATACCATCAGGCGATGAAAGTATTGCTTGATTTAGTTCTAACATATGAACTACCAATAGTTCTACTTTATGTTTTTTAGCCAAGTCTGCAGCTGCCTTAAGTGCTTGTTCTGACTGTTTTGAAAAATCTGTAAGTACGATTATTTTTTTCATGGAAATTTTATTTAGCTATTATTAAGATAAGGAACTTCTTTTTTTAATATTAAACAGTCATTGAAAAAAGTTTGGTGTCAGGTGACTTCTTTTGCAATGGCAAATCAAAAGCCATACACACATTTCTAACGAACGGTCTACCCTTTTCATTAATTCGAAGACTACCTTCGGTTATGGTCACTAAACCATCTTCCTCCATTTCTTTTAACCTATTTAGTATACTATCTATTTGTGGTAGATGCAATTTAAAGTCGCTCCAAGATGTTTTAAACTGGCACATTAAATTTAAGATATGTCTTCTTATAATTTGATCTTCTTCTGATAAAATATGTCCTCTATAAAGCGGAATAATATCATTTTCCACAAGGTTCTGATATTCTTCAACATTTTTTACATTCTGTGCAAAACCGTACCAGCTATCACTTATACTTGAAGCCCCTAACCCAATCATTAAATGGGTATTAGAGCTGGTATAGCCCATAAAATTTCTATGCAAATCTCCATTCTGCATAGCTTTGAGCAATCTGTCACTCTCTAAGGCAAAGTGATCCATTCCTATTTCATGATACCCATAATTCAAGAGCAACTCTTTACCTACTTCATACTGAGTTCTTTTTTCATCACCTGCAGGTAAATCTGCGTCATTATAACCGCGTTGACCATTACCGGCCAACCATGGCACATGTGCATAGCTGTAAAAGGCAATACGGTCTGGTTTTAATTCTTTGGTCTTTTCTATCGTATTAATGACATGTTCTAGCTTCTGGTGAGGTAGACCGAATATGATATCGTGACTTACAGAATTATACCCAATTTCACGAGCCCACTTGGTTACATTTTTTACATTTTCAAAAGGCTGAATTCTATTAATTGCCTTCTGTACCGTTTCATTATAATCTTGCACACCAAAGCTTACTCTTCTAAAACCAACATCGTATAATGCTTGTAAATGTTCTTTGGTCGTATTGTTGGGGTGCCCTTCAAAACTGAACTCGGCATCATTGGCCTTATCGGCTTTTCTTAGAATACCATCAATTAAATACTTTAAGTGTTCTGGAGTAAAAAATGTTGGTGTACCCCCACCTAAGTGTAGCTCTTTTATAATTGGTTTTTCATCAAATATTGCGCTATATAATTTCCATTCTTTTAAAACAGATTTTATATATGGCATCTCTAAATCGTGTCGTTTTGTTATACGCTTATGACATCCGCAGAAAGTGCACATACTCTCACAAAAAGGTAAGTGTATATACAAACTTATACCCGATACAGAGTTGCTAACGTGAAAACTCTTTTTTACCGATGCTTCCCATTTTTTTCCTGAAAAGGTGTCAATATCCCAAAAAGGAACTGTGGGGTAACTAGTATACCTAGGTCCTGGTACATTATACTTTTGAACAAGCGAACACATAAATTTTTAATTTGATAACAAACATACATGACTATGCCAGCATATAATATGATTTTTATCAGGTTAAAAATCATTGAAAAAAAATATCTTTCTTCATAAATTAAAGGACTTTGGTAATCTGTTATGTAACCTATGTTACCTTTTAAATAATCAGAATCGAATAATTTTGTATTTAAATTCAGAAGTATGCTACCTAAAGGTTCTAAGTTGTACAGTATTATATTTTTAAAATGCCCTAGATGTCATAAAGGCGAATTTTTTGAAGCCAACCCTTATAAATTAAGTAACTTTAATAAGGTCAAAGAACGTTGCCCAAAGTGCGATTTAAAATATAGTATTGAACCTAGTTTTTATACGGGATCAATGTACGTTTCTTACGGCGTAGGTATAGCCGTGGCAGTTGCTGCGTATGTATTAACATTACTATTCGGGCTTCAACTGTCCATAGGTACTTTGTTTGTTGTTATCGTAACTTCGCTAGTGTTAACAATGCCATGGATAGCTGCCGTATCAAAATCTATTTGGGCGAATATTTTTTTTAAATTTGATAAAGAAATAGCACAAAAAATTAATTAGCCAAGAATGATTCAAGACTTAAAGGAAGAATACGGAAATATCTTCGAAGAAGAGCTCATTAATGAAATCGTACAGGTAGGTACTTTTAAAGAAGTACCCGAGGGTTATAAATTCATGGAGATAGGCGACTACATTAGAGGTATGCCATTATTGATATCTGGAGTCATTAAAATTTTAAGAGAAGATGAAGATGGCGATGAGTTATTACTGTACTATCTAGAAAAAGGTGATACCTGCTCTATGACCATGGCATGTTGTATGGGCGACAAAAAAAGTGAGATCAGGGCCATAGCCGAAACAGATGCCAAACTTATTATGGTACCTATTCAGAAAATGGAAGAATGGACCGGTAAATATAAATCTTGGAGAAATTTCGTTTTCAATAGTTATCATGTTAGGCTAAATGAGCTTTTAAGCACTTTAGATAATATCGCTTTTCAAAAGATGGATGAACGCCTAATTGGCTATCTAAAGGAAAAAGCAAGGGTAACTAAAGACAATATAATTCATAGTACCCATCAAGATATTGCCTACGACCTGCATAGTTCTAGAGTCGTAATTTCTAGGCTTTTAAAGAAGCTTGAAGAAATGGGCAAAATTAAACTTCACCGCAATTATTTAGAATTATTAGATTTATAATACCTCTGTAACCAATGTTACTGCGAAGGTTTCCACACCGTTCTACTTTTGTGATATCAAATACATCACATGGAAATTTTGCAAATTCTTGGTTATATCAGTGCCTTAGTTATCGGTATTTCATTAGGTCTTATTGGAGGCGGTGGTTCTATATTGGCCGTACCTGTTTTAGCCTACCTGTTTTCAATTAATGAAAAAGCTGCAACCGCGTACTCCCTCTTTGTTGTTGGTGCAAGTGCATTGGTCGGTGGTTGGCAACAGCATCTAAAAGGTTACGTAGATTGGCGTACTGCCATTGTTTTTGGTATACCTGCAATTATTGGTGTTACACTGGTTAGACATTATGTGGTACCTGCAATGCCCGATGTATTATTTCAAGTTGAACACTTTCAATTTACACGTAGAATGGCAATGTTCGGTCTGTTCGCTGTTTTAATGATACCCGCTGCATATGCTATGCTTAAAAAAGAAAAAAGTGTTATTAAAGGCGGAAATGTTTCTTATAATTATCCATTAATTTTAATAGAAGGATTATTAGTTGGTAGCATCACCGGATTAATTGGCGCTGGTGGCGGATTTTTGATTATTCCCGCTTTGGTCATATTGGCGAATGTTGATATGAAAGTTGCCGTGGGTACCTCTTTAATCATAATTGCCATTAAATCTTTAATGGGTTTCTTTTTAGGCGATGCGATGACCATGGTCATTGATTGGAAGTTTCTTGCCATTTTCACATCACTATCTTTTGTGGGTATTTTTATTGGTAGTTACCTCAGCAACTTCATAGATGGTAAAAAGCTCAAGAAAGGTTTCGGCTATTTTATTCTTGTTATGGCTGCCTTTATTTTCTATATGGAATTCTTCAAATAAAATTTCGCTTGTGTAACTAATGTCACTGTACACGTTTCAAAGAGGGGCTAATTTTATGTTATTAATCAAAACATACAACAACATGAAAGTAGAACAAATTTATACCGGATGTTTGGCACATGCAGCCTATTATATAGAAAGTAATGGCGTAGCTGCGGTTTTTGACCCGTTACGAGAAGTACAACCTTATATAGATCGTGCTGAAAAAGATAACGCAAAAATTAAGTACGTTTTTGAAACTCATTTTCATGCCGACTTTGTAAGTGGTCATTTAGACTTACAGAAAAAAGTGGGAGCTGAAATAGTATTTGGTCCTGGGGCAAAACCTGCTTATAAAGCAACTACGGCTAAAGACAATCAAATATTTGAAGTAGGCGATTATAAGGTAAAAGTAATTCATACTCCAGGACATACGATGGAGAGTACCACCTACCTTTTAATTGATGAGAAAGACCAGGAACATGGTATTATTACTGGAGATACCCTATTTATTGGCGATGTAGGTAGACCTGATCTTGCACAACATGTAGTTGCAGATTTAACCGAAGAAAAACTTGCCGGACATTTGTTCGATTCTCTTCGTAATAAAATTATGCCTTTAAGCGATGATCTGATCGTTTATCCAAATCATGGCGCAGGTTCTGCCTGTGGTAAAATGATGAGCAAAGAAACTACAGATACCTTAGGGCATCAAAAGAAAGTAAACTATGCGTTAAGACCAGATATGACCAAAGAGGAGTTCATCAAAGAACTATTGACAGGTCTGACCACTCCTCCAGGGTATTTCCCTAAAAATGTTTTAATGAACATTCAAGGCTACGAAAGTTTAGACAAGATTATGAACCGTGCCTCTACCCCATACACTCCTGAAGCTTTTGAGGCTGTTGCCAATGAAACTGGCGCTTTAGTTTTAGATACTAGAAATGCCGAAGATTTTGCTAAAGGGTTTATTCCTAATAGTATCAACATTGGTTTAGAAGGTAGTTTTGCACAATGGGTAGGAGAAATGATACCAGATATTAAACAAGAAATTTTATTGGTAACCTATCAAGACAAACAAGAAGAGGCTATTACCCGCTTGGCAAGAGTTGGTTATGATCATACCGTAGGTTTTTTAGATGGTGGTTTTGATACATGGAAGAATTCAGGAAAAGATTTTGAAACAATAGAAAGAATAGATGCACCCTATTTAGAAGCTGCATATTCTAAAGATAAACCCTTGATCATCGATGTTAGAAAAAAGAGCGAGTTTGATTCTGAACATGTAATAGACGCCATAAACGTTCCATTAAATGAAATTAACCAGCATTTAGCTCAATTTCCAAAAGACAAACCTTTTGTTTTACATTGTGCAGGTGGTTACAGAAGTATGATCGCCGCTTCTATTTTAAAGCAAAGAGGATGGAAGGACTTTACAGATGTCAGAGGCGGATTTGAGGTTATTTCAAAAACGAATCTTCCTAAAACGGAATATGTTTGCCCTTCTACCCTATTATAGAATTTTAATATTCAAATTATTAAAAAGCCTTGTTATACAGCAAGGCTTTTTCATTTCTAATAGTAAATAATTTTCGTGGAAAGCCCCGTGGCATTGAATTGAAAACATAATTATTATTTCAATGTAAGCGTCTGAGCATTTAAATTTCGATTATCGACTAAATGTAACCTATGTTACTGTGCAGTACCTTTTACAAGTGTAATTTTGAGCCAATAATAAATATTAACTTATGAAAGTAGAACAAATATATACTGGTTGTCTTGCGCAAGGTGCTTACTACATTGAAAGCAATGGAGAAGTCGCCATTATTGATCCTCTACGAGAAGTACAGCCTTACATAAAAAAAGCTGCGGCAGATAATGCTAAAATCAAATATATTTTTGAAACTCATTTTCATGCCGATTTTGTTAGTGGTCATGTAACCTTGGCCAAAGAAACTGGTGCTGATATCATATACGGACCTAATGCGAATCCGTCTTTCGAAGCTATTATTGCTAAAGATAATCAAGAGTTCAAATTAGGTGATATTACCATCACTGCTTTACATACACCTGGTCATACGATGGAAAGTACCACCTATTTATTAAGAGATGCTTCAGGTAAAGACTATGCTGTTTTTAGTGGCGACACTTTATTTTTAGGTGATGTCGGCAGACCTGATCTTGCTCAGAAAATGGGCGAATTAACAGAGCGTGACCTTGCCGGATTTTTATTTGACAGTCTACGTGAAAAAATTATGCCTTTAGCAGATGACGTTATCGTTTACCCTGCTCATGGTGCCGGTTCTGCATGTGGTAAGAATATGATGAAAGAAACGGTAGATACCTTGGGCAACCAAAAGAAAATGAATTATGCCTTACGTTCAGATATGACGAAAGAAGAATTTATTGATGAAGTAATCGATGGCTTACTACCACCGCCTCAATATTTTCCCTTAAACGTAAAGCTCAATAAAGAAGGTTACGAAGATATAAAAGAGGTATTGGTACGTGGCACAAGAGCACTATCTTCAAAGGCTTTTGAAGCAGCCGCAAATGAAACGGGCGCGATAGTTTTAGATGTTCGTCATCAAGACGATTTTGCCAAAGGCCATATTCCACGATCCATTTTTATAGGCCTCGATGGTAGTTTTGCCCCATGGGTAGGTGCTTTAATTGCAGATGTAAAACAACCTATTTTATTGGTAACCCCAATTGGAATGGAAGAAGAAGCGGTAACTCGATTATCAAGAGTTGGTTTTGATGGTACGCTAGGATATTTAAAAGGCGGTTTCGATGCTTGGAAAAAAGCTGCAATGGAATATGATACCGTTAGTCAGGTTGATGCAGATGAGCTTAAGAAAGTTATTGAAACCGATCATGTACCTGTATTCGATGTTCGTAAAGAATCTGAATACCTTTCTGAACATATAATTGATGCCAAAAACACACCCCTAGATTTCTTAAATGATCATTTAGCCGAGTTCCCAAACAAAAAATCATTCTACGTGCATTGCGCAGGTGGTTACAGAAGTATGATTGCATCATCTATTTTAAAAAGTAGAGGTATTCATAATCTAATAGATGTAAAAGGCGGATTTAAAGATATTAAAGAAGCTGGTATACCGGTTACTGAATTTGTTTGTCCTACTACATTATAAGTTTTTTTATTGATTGGTTATTGAAGGAAACGGTCATACACCACTACCGTTTCTTTCTATTATTGAATATTAATTTTAAATAAAATATTATGTCATTTTTAAGTACACTCTTTGGTAAAAAAGAAGAAACCGCAGGTAATATTACTATACTGAACAAGAATGAATATGCCTCGCAAATCGTAACTAACAATATCAAACCAATTGATGTAAGAACACCGTCAGAATATAATGGCGGTCACATTAAAAACGCTATAAACGTTGATTTTTTTAACGGTGGGAACTTTAACGCTTACTTTGAAAAAGTAAATAAAGAAAAACCGGTATATGTATATTGTAGATCAGGTGCAAGAAGCCAAAAAGCAGCTCGTAAACTATTAAAAATGGGCTTTACACAAGTATATGATCTTAAAGGAGGGTATACTTCTTGGAATTAAAATCAAAAGCTATCTTTTAATAGGTAGCTTTTGGTAGGTTTATCTAGTTATGATGGTTTATTTCAAAGCCAATCAATATATTTTAAATTCCATACTTATGAAAAATATCTTTTTAATGTTAACGATTATTTTTGCAATTGGTTGTAAAGATTCTCCAAAGGTTAAGCAAGAAGTTCTAGAAAATACCGACAGTACCTCTTTGTCTGAAATAGATACTAAAATAAACGATAGCCTACTTTTAGAAAAAGGTAAAATGTATGCCCAAACTACCCAAAAAGTTTTAGGTAAGAATCTTATGCTCAACATTCAAAAAAATGGTCCATTAGGTGCTGTAGCGTTTTGTAATGAAAAGGCATATCCTCTAACAGATAGTATGGCTATTGTTCATCATGCTAAAATAAAAAGGGTAAGCGATAAGCCAAGAAATCAAAATAATAAAGCAAGTAAAAAAGAGCTTGAATATATTGAGTTTTTTAAATCAAAAATTAATAACAACGAGTCTTACGAACCTATACTAACGAATGAGAATGGAGTAACTAATTTCTATTCCCCTATTGTAACCAATACCATGTGCCTAAACTGCCATGGTGTGCCAGAAACAAATATCGACCCAAAGGTTACACAACTTTTGATCGATAAATACCCCTATGACGAGGCTATTGGCTATAAAGAAAACGAGGTAAGAGGTATTTGGAGTATACGTTTTAAAGACGAACAAAATAAATAAAATATGACATCAGTAATTCCTATTCAAAATTTAAAATGTGGCGGCTGTGCCAAAACAATTATTTCCAAATTAGAAGAGATACCTACCATAACTAATGTATCGGTATCGGTCGAGTCATCATCAGTTTCTTTTGATGCTTTAAAGCAAGAAGGTATTGCTAGTGCAAAAATTAAATTAAAGGCCATTGGTTACCCAAGTCTCGATGAAGAAAATTCAGTGCTATCTAAAGCTAAGTCTTTTGTAAGTTGTGCAACAGGCAAACTATCTGACTAATTTTAAGAATATAAAGAAGAAGTAATTATGCATTGTATTACTTCTTCTTTGTTTTAAACCCATGAGTAATCTGCCCTAAAAAATCTTGTGGCATATTCTCATCTCCTGGGTAACCTAATCTTACATCACCACTATCTTCTGGTATGTAATTGGTCTTAAATAGATAATCCCACAGACTTAAACTAATTCCGAAATTTACACCGTATGTTCCTTCTGGCAAATCATAGGCATGATGGTACAAATGCATTACCGGGTTGTTTAAAATATACTTCAAAGGCCCCCAGGTAATTTTTATGTTAGAATGGTTTAGATGCCCTATTGCTATGGCAACAAAATGTACGATGTAGGCTTGTTCTGGCTCAAAACCTCCTAAAATCATTACGCCGAAGGTCTTCAACGGTTTATACAAAATATTCTCCATCCAATGATAACGTAAATGCGCTGCAAAGCCCATTTCTTTTACACTATGGTGTACTTTATGAAAATTCCAAAGAAAGGCGTATTTGTGTAATAATGTATGTGTAAACCATTGCACAAAATCTAATACGATGAAAAATAATAACAGTTGACCCCACATTGGCCAACCAGATATATCTATAATAGCCAAACTATTTGCTTTTATACCAATATCAATAAAAAACACTTGTAGTAATTTATAAATACCACTTATGGCAATGGCAAATAGAAAGAAATTGAAGAACATGTAAAAGCCGTCTAACCAAAAGTCTTTTCTAAATACCCCTTGTTGTCTTCTCCAAGGAAAAACAATTTCCAAGAACCAAACTATAAGCGATATAGAAATTAAGCCCCAAAAGTAATTTAAATACCAGGGCACTTGAAAAATGATTGATTTCCATGTCCAACTTAATGTGCCTGTTATCGCATTTAAAAACGCATCTATATATGCTTCCATTCCTGTAACGCTTTTTGCAAAAATAATGTAATAATTATGGCCTTGCTGTAACTAAAGTTACATTAAAAACCACGGTTGTCCATTAGTTTTGAGCTGACCAATGTCATATGTCACTTTCTTAGTTTATAGTACTTTGGCAAAGTATAAGATGTATCAAGTACAATAACTATTGATTATGTCTACTATATAGTGTCAACATTACAAATAACATTTAAAAATTAGTATCATGAAAAAGAATATGGGAACCACAGATAAATTCATAAGATTCATAATTGCCGCAGCACTTTTGATTGCATTTTTTACAGGTGCAGTTACTGGAATTTTAGGTTATGTGGCATTAGCAATAGCAGCCATTTTCATCTTAACTTCATTTGTTAGTTTTTGCCCTCTATATACTTTATTCGGCGCTAATACGTGTAAAATAAAATAGTAAGGCTAACATACCATACTTTTTATTAACGAATACATCGACATGAATTATAACCTTCATGACTCTATGTAACATTTGTTACATTATATTTATTTTGCATCATTTATATTTATCATATTCATAAAAATAATAGCAAAATGAAATCACATCATCAGGTATTGATTATTGGGGGAGGTACTGCAGGTATCATGGTAGCAGCCCAACTTCTTACCCAAAAGAGAGCAAAAGACGTTGCAATTATCGAACCCGCAGATACTCATTATTACCAACCTGCATGGACCCTGGTAGGTGCTGGTACATATGACTTTGACAAAACGGCTCGACCAATGTCATCGGTTATACCTAAAAATGCTACTTGGATAAAAGATAAGGCTACTGGTTTCGACCCCGAAAACAATATCGTACACACAGCATCTAAAGGAGATATCACGTACGATTATTTAGTAGTTGCACCAGGTCTTGCATATGATTTCAGTTTAGTACCTGGCTTAGGCAAAGCTATAGATAAAGGTGTTGTATGCAGTAATTATACAAACCCTAAACATACTTGGGATGTTATTAAAAATTTCAAAGGCGGTACCGCACTTTTTACGCAACCAACAACCCCTATTAAATGTGGTGGAGCACCCCAAAAAATAATGTACTTGGCAGAAAGTCATTTTAGAAAAAGTGGAATCCGTAAAAAAACCGATGTCATTTTCGCTACTGGTGGTACTGTTATTTTTGGTGTAAAGAAAATAGCCAAAACCTTAATGGAGGTAGTTGACCGAAAGGATATTAACCTTAGGTTTCATCACAAACTTGTGGCTGTTGATGGTGATAAACAAATTGCCTGGTATGAAATGGGTCAAGAAATTACCGCTGGTGGTTGTGTGGTTATCTCTAGCAACAAGGTCGATGACTTAAAATTAGACGAAAAATTTCAATATAATTATAAGGACGTAAAAGTTAGCGTTGATGGCAACCGTTATGGAATTCATTATGATATGATGCATACCGCTCCACCTTCTGTAGCTCCTAAATTTGTAAAGGATTCAACATTAGTTAACGCTGCGGGTTGGTTGGATGTTAACCATCAAACTATGCAACATAATAGCTATGCCAATATTTTTGGCTTAGGAGATGTCGCTGCCTTACCTACTGCTAAAACAGGAGCCGCAATCCGTAAACAGGTGCCTATCGTAGTTGACAACTTAAACCTTTTAATTAATAGTCATAAAATGGGAACTAAATCTTATAACGGATATTCTTCTTGCCCATTGGTAACGGACTATGGAAAAATGGTGTTAGCGGAATTTGATTATGACAATAATTTTACTCCGGATCCTAAATTGAAAAGAATGCTCATAAGCGATTCTTCTAAAGAACATTGGAGATTATGGATGCTTAAAAAATATGGTCTACCCTACTTATATTGGAATAAAATGATGAAAGGTAAAGATGTTTAAGACAAAGAAAAATCCCTATTGTAATAGGGATTTTTTTATGCTATTAAAAGTTATAGTTAATAATTAAATCTAAGTGAAACATATTTACCTTGTTAAAGATGAAATTAGGGTTATCAGGTATATCTCCATTCCCAATTTTAGAGGTAAGCAATAGCTCTGGTCGTAGATTTTTAAGTTTCTTCATTTTAAAGAAAATATCTAAATTAATATGGGTGTAATTTGGCATTGCATATTTATTGAAAGTAGCATTGGTTACATCTGGTTTCCAATGCTTTCCAATACTTATGATTGACATAAGATTTAGATCTTTTGAAAGGGTAAGGTCTTTTTTATAATTGAATACTAAAGCATGATTATCAGCTGAACCTTCGCTACGTTCTCGCTTTTGAAAACTGAATAAATCTTCTCTACCCCATTCTCTTGGCGATAGAAATTGACCGTTCGGTAAAATTCTATTATAACTTAAAGAAATTAGCCCTGCTTCACTTTTATACGACATTTTCAATCCTAAAACATCTGCAGTGTTTTGATTAAAATAACGAAGAGAATCAATTCTATTACCGCCATTGCCCACTTTATTTTGATGTAGCCACTCCCCTTCTATTTGTACAGACTCAGATAACCTATAAGAGGGTTTAATGTAGAACGAATTGTATATATTGTCTACAAATTGATTCCATATATTCAATTTTAAGTCTTGTGTTATTTTAAAATTTGCATTCGCCATTATAACATAATCAGATGCTGTATTATTGGTATATTGAGAAGCATCCCCATTTTTATTTCTACCCACAGGGTATGTTCCAATGCTCTCCCCAATACCATAAAACTTTCCTGTTGACCTCGGCGCTATTTCATTTAATACACCCAATTGAAATTTTGACTTCTCCGAATTAAAATTGTACCATAAACCTTGTACTAAAGTAGGTATCATTCTTCCGTCTTCAGGGTTAATCAGTGGTGTATTTATCTTGATTCTACCCAGGGTTAAAGAATGTTGTTTTAAATGATATTTCGCATACAATTCCCCTAATAAAAATACCGCATCGTTTTCTAGATCCAACCTATCAAACAATCCTTCTTCATATCTACTAATTCTTCCCGTTATCGCATCTGGCATAGTTAAATCTTGTAGCCCTAAATTCGTAGAATTATATAATGCTGCACCTACTTCTAAGTTTTCTAAAAGATTATACTGGTATTTTAATTTACCTCCTGTTGCTAAAGCATTAAAGTCTTTTAATTCCCCTTTATTAGAAGTCATCATATAATATGTTCGCCATTGACCAGAAAAAGCTCCCCTTTTCTGAGTAACTACAGAATCTTGGGAAATCGAAAAAATAGGCAAACAAAAAATGAACAGATATAGTAATCGCATGTAGGTTATTTCGTTTTGGTAATTCCGTATTTCTCTTTATAGAAATCCATTATTGGTGGAAAAGGTCCGTATTTATGCTGCTCGGGCGTAAAATCATCTACCCAAGGTCCGTACGGCGTAGATACCGGTTTTAGCTTTTTATCTGGATAATCGTTTTCGGTATTTAATTTATGTGGTCTGGTAAAACTGTTGATATATCCTGCAACATGATATGCTTCTTCATCCGTAAGTTTAGGGTTGTCCCAAGTGGCCTGCAAGTAAGGCATGTTACTTTTTATAAACTCTGCCGATGTTATCACCCTGTTCATACCTGCACCATCATTATAACTATCTGGACCCCATAATGGCGGATACGTATAGCTTTTACCATCGACCGCATTAAGAACGCCAGCTCCATTTTCTCCATGACAAATAATGCATTCCTTTTGGTATACCTGTTTCCCTATTTCCAAGTTCACCGCAACAGTAGGAATCTTAATTTTTGGATATCCCTTGAATTCAGCTTTCCTCTCTTTGGGCAATCCTTCACTGAGCCAATCCATATAGGCAACAATAGCCACAAGTTTATCTGAACCTGGCGGAAGCATTCTACCATTCATGCTACGCTCCATACAGCCATTAATACGATCTTCAATAGTGCCTATTTTATTGCCACGGCCTGCAAATTGAGGAAATCGCTCCAAAACACCTACCCAAGAACCAGAACCTGCCTGTGCTCCCTTTTGTAAATGACAGTTTGCACACGCTAAATTGTTTCCGCTAAATCTATCTTCAGCATTCTCTGCATTAGGGCCCATATACTTTGAGGTCTCAGCAATTAAATAATACCCTTCCTTAACCTTCTTGGGCATATTTGGCAACTCTGTTAAAGCATCTTTAGGTTTCCAATCGTTAGTAGAAACCGTAACTTCAGTTTCATTGAATATTTTCTCTTTAGAACTTGGTTCATAAGTCATTAACCATATAAATACAATGCCTACCAAAATAAAGACTATTACAAATAGCTTAAAGAGTTGTTTTGCCAATACCCGTACTTCATTCATAGAAATATAATGTTAGGCTAATTTAAATAACGAATCTATAATTTAACCTTCATTATGGAAGTAACCAAGGTTACAGTTACGTTAAAAACTTTAATTTACTTTTATTCCTTTTAAAAATAACGGACATTAGAGAGAAATAACAACTAAATTTAAACCAAGACTACCTATTTTAAATTCTACGAATACATGAAAAAAGCACTTCTAATTGCAACAGTACTTATGGGAATACAAACAATAAATGCCCAAGATTGGACCACACCTATCATTGATGGCTATGGAAAAATAAAGGAATTTGAGGATGTTGCTATTAAGGCAGACCCTACAAAAGAATATAATCTTGTATTTGACCTTAAAGATGACCGTGAGTTGGATGGCATTAACGTAGGCTATTTTAAAATTGCCAGGATGATAAATATGCTAGGTGCAGGTGGTGTATCTGCCGATAACGTAAACATAATAGCCGCCGTGCATGGTGGTGCCACTTTTACTGCTTTAAATGATGCCAAATATCAAGAAAAATTTGAAAAAGAAAACCCCGATGCAGCCGTTATTAAATTATTAAAGGACTACGGAGTAAAATTCTATGTTTGTGCACAAGCAACGGCAGCAAGAGGTATTGGAGCTGAAGATCTAAACCCAAATACCGAATTAGGTTTATCTGCTATGATGGTTCTTGCCAATTATCAAATGGACGGGTATACTTTTATGCCATAAATAATTACCCATGAAAGACTTTTGGAACGAGCGTTACAACGAAGAAAGCTATGCTTACGGAAACTCACCAAATGAATTCTTTAAACAACAGCTAGATAAATTAAAAGTAGGTTCTATTTTACTGCCTGCCGAAGGTGAAGGCAGAAATGCCGTTTATGCACTTTCTAAAGGATGGAAAGTATTGGCTTTCGACTTTAGCGAATCTGCTAAAATCAAAGCTCAAGAACTTGCATTAAAAAATGGCTTTAATATTGAATATCAAATAATTGACGCTCTTAAATTTAAAAGTTCTAAAAAGTTTGATGTAATCGCCTTCTGTTATGCACATTTTCCTGCAGCTATTAGAAAGAAAGCAAACCAACATCTTTTAAAATCATTAAAACCCAACGGACATATCATTTTTGAGGCATTCTCTAAAAATCAACTTGGAAAATCTTCTGGTGGACCTAAAAATACAGACATGCTCTATGCTATTGATGAAGTTGAAGATGAGTTTAATGAAATTAATTTTGAGATTTTAGAAGAGGCAGAAATAGAATTGAACGAAGGACTATACCATATTGGCAATGCTTCGGTTATTCGCTTTACAGGTACTAAAATATAAAAAGGACCAAATTTGGTCCCTTTTTATATCTCCATTTATTAAAATTCATATTGAACAAAAACCGATAGATTTCTACCAGGGTCATTGATGGGTTCCGTTCCAAATTCTGCCTGATTGTTAAATGCGAAATTGAGGTGATTACTATACGTTTTATCGAAAACATTTAATGCCGCAATGCCTAAGGTTAGGTTCTTCATTGGTATTACACCCAAACGTAAATCCATTATTTCATAACCTGGTGTAACCTGCTCACCAAAAGAATATGCAATATTATCTTGCTCGGTAGTAAGCCTATATTCAGCATTTAACCAAAATTTTTCTTTTTCATAGCCCAATTTAAATCTTGTAACTAAAGGTGGTACCAAAGGTAATGACTCATTTAAATCATTATTCTTAGCATATACATAAGCAAGTTCGGTTGTGAAGTTGAAATTAGTACAGAAGTCTACACCTGCCACAATTTCAAAACCTGTCTTGTATGCATCATCTAAATTTCTAAAAACCTTTGCATTAGATGGTTGGTTCATTGGCATGAATTTTCTTATTTGCGTTTCGTCTATTACAGCAACTATATAATTTTCGTAAAGCGAGTAATAGAAAGAAGTACTATACCTAAACATATCTGAAGTGTTTTCTGAAATAGGCATCTTTCCTTTAAAACCTACCTCAAACTGATTATTTACTTCTGCCTCTAAATTAGGATTACCAACATATTCATACGCGTCTTGACCTACGCTGAAATGATTAATAAAACGTTCTATCATATTTGCTGATCTAACACCACGACCATACGCCACTTCCATAATAAATTGTGGAGAATACACATATTTAATTGAAGCTGTACCACTAAAATTATGTTCTGTTCTGTTATCTAAATCAGTGTATAAAGCGGCAAAATCAGCTTCTGGATCTTTTGCTTCAGATGTAACATTGTCATAACGTACACCCGCAGTTAACATTGCTTTTTCTGTTAAGGGGTATTTACCTTCTGCAAATAATCCAATATCATTTATATATGAATCTTGCCACACCTTATCTTCAAATGTTAAGGGTGTGTCTAAAACTCCCATAGCATTTCTTTTCACTAATCGTGTTCTATTGCCATCTCGTGCAATATGCAAAACATCAATACCTGTAAATAGGGCTAGATTGTCTGTTGGTTTTAATTTTAATTCTACTTTACCACCTGCCGTAGTAGCGTCAATTGCAGAAATGGCAGATGTCATCATAAAGGTTGGCCTATTGTAATTAGTCATTATATGATCTACATAGCTGTAATAAATTTTAGAATCTATGCTTTCAACAAGACCTGGCATACTCCCTAATTTATAATCTAAAGAGAGAACACTACTATTATCCTCTTCGGTGTCCATAGGTAAACCTGCGTGCAAAACATCGCGCCCGAAAGATTGTCGCCAATGTGCTTGTAGCCGTTGGTTTTCAGTAAAATTAACTCCAGCTTTAATTCCATAGTCCAAACTTCTAAATGAAGATGGAATTTCTATACCATCACCATCTTCATAATTACCAAAATCACGAATACCTACGTTAGCAGCTATATCATATTTCTCAGTTGCTTGTTGCAATCTGGCCATTGATACCAAAGAATTCCCATTACTTTCATAGCCGCCACTTAAACTACCGTGTAAGCCATAATCTTCAACAATTGGTTTTTGTGTTACCATATTGACGATACCGCCAAAAGTGGCACCATATCTTACCGTATAAGGTCCTTTTATAATCTCTATTTTTTCAATTTCTTCCGGAATAACATGGGTCGTAATAGGGTCCATACGATTTGGACAGGCGTGCATTGCTTTAGTACCACCATCAAACTGCACATTTAACTGTTCATATTGCGTTGCTCTAAAACTAGGGTCAATTGCATAATTACCTCTTTTAATTAACGAAAATCCATTAACATCATTAAACAAATCTGCTACATTTCTAGGCTGTACAATTTTCTTAACATAATCATTGGTCTCTATTGTAAGTACTGGGTCAATTTTCATATTCCCTGTCACCAACACTCCATTTATGGCAATGGGGGCTTCTTGTAAAGCAATCAGTATGTGTTCATCAACAAGCGATACCTGTCGTTGTACTGTTCTATACCCTACGTGAGAGATGGTCAACACCACATTTTCTTCAACATTTTTCAAAACAAAATCACCATCTAAATTAGTATATGTTGCTGATCCGTTATTAGTCAAAATGTGAGCACCGTTAAGTGGCTCTTGGTTACTTGCCGATATTATTTTTCCTGTTAAATTTTGTGCATGTATTAAGGGCACCGATATGAATACCGTTAGCACCCAAAGATATTTTATAATCATCTTTAAAATTTTTAATTAATTGAAATACAGACCAATACCTTAAAGTTTAGGTATTGGATGAATTAAAACGGAAATAAAAATTTCTAAAATCTCGGAGGATGTATTATACGTGCCAAAAAATGGAAGTCATAAAATATACTATACCATAAGTTATGCGACTCTTTAATAGTTTGTTGCACAAACTTAAATGTAGTCAACGTACCAATAAACAATATGGTTTCGTTTTTTAAGAAGTCTAAATTAATTGGAGTTTTCTCGTTATCAGCTTCTTTTGACAACATTTGTGACAAGGCACATTTACCATCACATTTTAATTCTGGTCTCTCTTTATTCTCACAGAAACGTTCTACAAAATCATCTGTAAATAAAGCATAATACCCTATGACTGTAGCAGTCTTAAAACTACTGCCCAAAGAAATAAGTATAAACAAATATGATATGATAAAGCTTGACAACTTCATACTGCAAAATTAAATGCCCTAACTGGTTTAAAATGTGACTAAAGTCACATAACTAATTTAATCTTGACATTACTGAATACTATTTTCCAAAGCTATACTTTAAGGTTATAACTCGCTTCTTTTCGTAAAAAAATGTTAAAAATTAAGGTGTGTAACCAGGGTTACATTGTAAACCTTTTTCATAATTTAATTTTATCAAAAATTATAAAACTATAAATATTACTTATTATGAATAACGAAAATCTTTTATCCGAAAAAACAATTTCAATGCCTAGAATTGGCGATACAGCTCCTGATTTTACAGCAGTTACTACTAAAGGTAAAATTAAAATGTCTGATTTTGCAAAAGACAAATGGATTGTAATGTTTTCACATCCTGCTGATTTCACCCCTGTATGTACTACAGAAATGAGCGGATTCGCATCACGAAAAAGTGAATTTGACGAATTAAACACTGAACTATTAGGCTTAAGTATTGACAGTGTACATGCTCACTTAGGATGGGTACAGAATGTAAGGGAAAATACCGGAATTTACTTTGACTTTCCTATTATTGCAGATCTTGACATGAAGGTTTCAAAGGCTTATGGAATGCTACAACCTAATGAGAGCGAGACAGCTGCTGTGAGAGCAGTATTCTTTATTGATCCAAAGAAAAAAATACGTTTAGTAATGTACTATCCTTTAAATGTTGGTAGAAACATGGATGAAATATTACGTGCTTTAGATGCGCTACAAACGTCTGACAAACATAAAGTTGCGATGCCGTTAGATTGGAAAAGAGGCGATAAAGTTATTGTTTCCCCTCCAAAAACACTAGACGAGCTTAATGCTAGATTAGAAGACGATACTTTAGAAAAAGTAGATTGGTACCTTGCCAAAAAATCTATTTAACTTTATAACATCGGTTCTATTAAGAGTATAGAACCGATGTATTTTTAATCATAAAACCTTTAGTTATGATCATTAAACAATTTGAAGATAAACCTTTAGCTCATTATTCTTACGCCATTTTAAGCGAAAATAAAATAGCACTTGTTGATCCGTCTAGAGACCCTTTACCCTATTATAAATTTGCCGAGGAAAACAAAGCTAAAATTGTCGCAATATTTGAAACGCACCCTCATGCCGATTTCGTTAGTGGACATTTACAGATTCATAAAGAAACCGATGCTGTTATTTATGTGAGTAAGTTAGTTGTTGCCGATTATCCTCATGTAACATTTGATGACGGCGATGAATTAAATATGAACAATGTAACCTTCACTGCTATAAACACCCCTGGACATTCACCAGATGGTATTACCATCGTTGCAAAAGATAAAAATTCTAAACAAGCAATATTTACAGGTGATACTTTGTTTATTGGTGATGTTGGCAGACCAGATTTAAGGGAAAAAGCTGGTAATATGAAAGCTAAACGCGAGCAATTGGCAAAAGATATGTACCATACAATGCAAAACAAATTTAATCATCTCTCAGATGACACTTTAGTTTACCCTGCACATGGTGCAGGTTCTTTATGTGGTAAGAATATGAGTAGTGATTCATCTAGTACGCTAGGAAATGAACGTATTGGCAATTGGGCTTTTAAAAACTTGACCGAAGAAGAATTTGTAGCGCATATTCTAAAAGACCAACCTTTTATTCCTTCTTATTTTGGATTTGACGTTGATATTAATAAAAATGGTGCGGTAAAATTTGAAAGTAGTATCGCAGATATACCCTTTCATATGCATTCTTCAAAAGTTGAAGAGGATATTTTAATCATAGATACACGAGACCAAGAAGTATTTAAAAATAATCATCTGCCTAATGCGATCAATATTATGGCAAGAAACAATGATGATAAAATTGAAACTTGGTTAGGTTCTATCGTTGAACCTAAAGAACCATTTTATCTGGTTATTTCTAGCATTAGTAAAAGACAAGAAATAATAGCTCGTATCGCTAAAATTGGGTATGAAAGTCAAATAAAGGGTATAATAACTATGCCATTTATTGACTTAGAACATTCTGATGAATTTGTTTATACTGATTTTGATAAGAATAAGGCAAATTATACCATTGTAGATATTAGGAATAAAAGTGAATTCAACGAAACAAAGTTCTTTGATGATGCTATCAATATACCTCTAAACCAATTACGAGATCATATAAATGAAATACCTACAGATAAACCAATTGTAGTTCATTGTGCCGGTGGTTATAGAAGTGCTGCAGGATCCAGTATAGTTTCTAAGGAAATCGAGAACGCTAAAGTGTACGATTTAGGCGAAAAAATCAATAATTACAAGTAAACTAGAAAACAAAAAATAAAATGCTTTCAACCTTAAATTCAATTTAGATAACACGAACATTATTCATCTAAAATCCCTATAATTAATTTTATGTTTTAGGGATTTTTTAAAGGCAAATTCAATGAATATGCTCTATTAAAACTATATTTTTTATTTGTAACCAATGTTACCCATCAATTAGTAGAAATTAAATAATTTCGTAAAAACCCACCTGTTATGGATGTTGAAATTCTAGCCCGTATACAATTCGCCTTTACCATTGCTTTCCACTATATATACCCGCCTTTAAGTATAGGAATTGGGTTAATCATGATGATTATGGAAGGTCTATATTTAAAAACAGGAAATAAACAATATGAAATTTTAACTCGTTTTTGGTTAAAAATATTCGCCATAACCTTCGGAATTGGTGTAGCTACGGGAATTATAATGGAATTTGAATTTGGCACAAATTGGGCTGTTTATTCTCGCTATGTTGGTGATATATTCGGAAGTGCCCTAGCAGCTGAAGGCCTATTTGCATTTGGTTTAGAAAGTACCTTTTTAGGAATATTACTTTTTGGCTGGAATCGTGTTTCCCCAAAAGTTCATTTCTTTTCTACCATCATGGTTTTCTTTGGCTCTATGTTCTCGGCCGTATGGATAGTAGTAGCAAATAGCTGGCAGCAAACGCCCGCCGGATACCATATTGTCGGAGAAGGCTTTAATGCAAGAGCAGAAGTAACCGATTTTTGGGCAATGGTATTCAACCCTTCTAGTGTTGATAGAATTATACATGTTTGGCAAGGTGCGTTTCTAGCAGGAACTTTCTTGGTACTTAGCGTTCATGCATACTATTTATTAAAAAATAGATATGTAGATATTTCTATTAAAGCATTTAAAATATCTCTCGCGGTAGCAACTATAGTTTCGTTAACGCAGTTATTATCGGGGCATAGTTCTGCAGACGGTGTTGCCGTAAACCAACCTGCCAAGCTCGCAGCTATGGAAGGTCATTATGAGAAATCTGCACCTGCAGATATGTATTTATTTGGTTGGGTCAATAATGAAACACAAGAAGTGACAGGAATTAAAATACCAAAAGGACTGTCTTTTCTTGTACATCAAGATTTCGAAGAACCTATAACGGGGCTAAATGCCTTCCCTGAAGATGAAAGACCCGGACAGGTAAATGCTGTTTTTCAATTTTACCATATCATGGTATCAATAGGGATATTTTTGATCTGTTTAACCTTATACGCAAGTTATCTTTGGTGGCGTGGAACTTTGTTCGAAAAGAAATGGCTCTTAAAGATTTTTGCATTCTCCGTACTGTTACCCCAAATTGCCAATCAAGTAGGCTGGTTTGCGGCAGAAATGGGAAGACAACCATGGATCGTTTATGGTCATTTAAGAACTGATGAAGGCTTTTCACAAGAAGTTTCATCCAATCAGATCTTATTTTCACTAATAATGTTCTTAGTGGTCTACACCGTACTTTTTCTTTTGTTTATTTATTCAGTAAATAAAAAGATAAAACATGGGCCATATGACGAAGCTGAGAATCCAGATGAATTTTTAAAATACGTTTAATTGACAAATATGGAAACATTCTTAGGTATTGACTATCCAACGCTTTGGTATTTAGTTGTAGGCTTATTATTTTCTGGTTACGCTATTCTAGAAGGCTTTGACTATGGCGCAGGTGCATGGCATTTGTTTTTCAAAAAAGATTTGAGCAGACGTATTGCAATTAATGCCATTGGTCCTATTTGGGATGCAAATCAAGTTTGGCTCATAATTGGTGGTGGGGCGCTATTTGCTGGTTTTCCTGTTATGTATGCAACGATGTTATCGGCTATGTACATTCCGTTCATGATATTTTTAATGTTGCTTGTTCTACGTTCTTCAGCTATAAAATTCAGAAGTTCTGAAGATATGAAATGGTGGCGCAATACTTGGGATATTATCTACTTCGCATCTAATACCTTAATCGCATTTTTATTAGGCGTTGTTCTTGGCAACATTTTACAAGGATTTGAACTACATGAAAATTTTAGTTACAAAGGTGGTGTTATCTTTGATTTTCTTAGCCCCTATGCAATTATGACCGGCTTTACAACGCTCTCTTTATTTATGACCCAAGGAGCTATATTCTTATTATTGAAAACAGAAGGTAGACTACATGCGCGATTGACTTTTTTATTAAAAAAAGGAATGATCTTTTTTATCATCAGTTTTGGGGTTACCTCAATGTATACTCTTGTATTTATTCCTGGAGTTACTGATAGTTTCAAAGAGCAACCTATATTTTTTGCGTTACCGATATTAGCATTTCTTGCTGTTGCAAACGTGCCCCGTTTGGTATCCAAGAAAAAGTATTTTCAAGCTATCGTTTTTTCTTCCTTAACCATGGCTTTTTTGTTAATGCTTGTTGCATTTCAGCTCTATCCAGTTTTATTATTTTCAACTATAGACCCTAGTTATAGTGTTACTATCTATAATGCCGCATCTTCTCAAAAATCTTTAGGTATAATGTTAACTATGGTGGTAATAGGTGCGCCTCTTTTAGCAGGATATCTTATTTTTCTATACAAAACATTTAACGGGAAAGTAAAATTAGATGATACTAGCTATTAAAATTTTAATAGGCACTTAAATCTATGTAATTAATAAATTACTATTTCTTCAAATTCAACCCTTGGCTATTAGAAATTGTAAAGTAATTTATCTTTCCAGAGAAGAACTATCGTCTATTCTTCTTTATCCTTTTTTTGCTCATTTTGTAAATAAGCCACACAAAACCTACAACAAAATGAAGTAGTATAATACCGGCAACTATGTAGATTATGGTATTAGAATTTCCCCTCATAATTTATGTATTTATAAACCTTGGGTAAAACTATAAATACCTCCCAAAATAAAATATGATATCAATCAACTAACCCATATTTATTTACTAATAAAGCATTATAACTACCCAAAATAAAACAAACATATTATACATAATATCAGCTCTTGCAAAAATTATTAGCTATTTACTAAAAGTACTCTTACATCTAGTGCAATAAGCCTTTTTATGTAACAAAAGTTGCTGTAAGACTTACTTAAAAAAAAGATCTTAGCTTATAATTTAAAGCTCAATATAATGTCGAAAATAGTAATATTAGGTGCTGGTATTTCAGGTCATGTAGCTGCATCTCATCTTCGCAGAAAATTGTCAAAACAACATGAGGTTTTGGTTGTTTCTCCAAATAGTAATTACCAATGGATACCTTCTAATATTTGGGTAGGTATAGGTCGTATGAAATCTGAAGAAATACTATTTCCTTTGGCTCCACTATACAAGAAAAAAAATATTGGTTATAAGCAGGCTCTCGTCACTACCTTTCACCCAGAGGGTAATACTGAATCAACAAAACCATATGTAAATATCAAATACGTTAATGGCGAATTAAAAGGTAAGACAGAAAAAGTAACTTATGACTATCTTATTAATGCCACAGGACCCAAATTAGCTTTTGATATGACCCAAGGTCTAAACCCTGGTACCAACAAAGCTTATTCGGTTTGTACCTATAGCCATGCCGAACATGCATGGCATGCCTTGAACGACTTGATTCAGCAAATGAAACAGGGCAAAAAAGCCAAAATTTTAATTGGAACCGGACACGCAAAATCTACTTGCCAAGGTGCAGCTTTCGAGTACATTTTAAATGTTGAGCAAGAGTTAAGAAGACATAACGTACGTGATAAGGCTGAAGTCATTTGGATCGCCAACGAATATAAATTAGGTGATTTTGGTATGGATGGTATGCTTCTTAGTTACGGCAATAATATTATGAAGTCTAGCGAAATGGTAGAGATGGTTTTTGAAGACCGTGGTATAAAATGGATAATTGGTGCCGGCGTTAATAAAATTGAAGATGGCATTGCACATTATGAAACGTTAGATGGTGAGTATAAATCTGAAACGTACGATTTTGCCATGTTAATACCTGCGTTCTCTGGGCATGGTTTCAAAGCCTTTGATAAAAACAATACAGAAATTACAGAAAAGCTCTTTAAAGGTTTCATGCTTGTTGATGCAGATTACACACCTAAACCCTATGAAGAATGGAGTGTTCAAGACTGGCCCGAAACCTATCAAAATCCTTCATACAAAAACATATTTGCGCCCGGTATAGCCTTTGCACCACCGCATGCAATTTCAAAACCAAGAGTAAATAAAAATGGAACAGCTATATCTCCTGCCCCACCTCGTACAGGAATGCCATCTGGTATAACAGCAAAATTAGTGGCAGATAATATTATTGATATCATTAATGGTAAAAAAGATGTACACCATAAAGGTTCTTTAGGTAATATGGGTGCTGCTTGTATTGCATCTGCTGGTTATGGCATGACAAAAGGAAGTGGTGTTAGTATAACCACCTACCCTATTGTGCCAGATTACAACAAGTATCCTGATACCCAGGGAAGACAATTAGGCAAGACTTTTGGAGAAATCGGTTTAGCGGGTCACTGGTTGAAATTGGCACTTCATTATGCATTCATCTATAAAGCAAAAATGAAACCTTTTTGGTGGCTAATACCTGAATAATTTCAGGTTTTTCATCTTTAATACTTGATAGAATAATACTTAAAATCTAAAAAATGACACAAAGAATATCGAAATCTAAGCGCTTTTATATGATGAACCCAATAGTTCAATTTTTTAAGTTCATCTGGTTGAGCATAAAAATAATGCTAGTTGTTGCCGGTGGTCATGGTGGTACCAGAAAGGTAAATAATTAATAAATAAAAAACACTCTTCTAAACCACTATAAGATAGTCAGCGGTGTTAATGCCGTTTAAACATAGTATTCTGAAATCGGCCGCCTAAATGGTACTTTCTCTATAACTTTTAACCCCCTCAAAATCAAAGAAGAGATCAAGACCAGTTAATATAAATGGATGGTGATATACTTCAAATTTAATTTTAAGATTCATTAACACTAAATGATGGCTGTCTTCCAAACTCGTACGGGTCACATACAACTAGAAATGGGTATTGCTATTGTCTTCAAGACAGAGTATATAGAAATATTAATGCTGTAAAGTTTAAAAAAATACGAAGGCGAACAAAATAATTAAAAAAGGCGCTAAAAATCCTTCTGTAAAAAAGAAGAATGGCAAAAGTTCTCTAAATAGCAATGTAAAGGGTCTTTGTCATCTCAGTTAGACTAAAGACCCTTATTATTATTTAATCAGTAATAGTCATGACAACAAGATTTTTACTTAATGTATTTATTTCTAAAAGAAGTGTTGTTTTACAAAACAATCAATAGTCAAAAAAGAAAAATCTTTTAATGATTAGTTCTATGTTTTAATGGATGTCAGTTACGTTAGAGTAGCAGTTTTTTTTTGCGAAGTTGCGATTCAATAATAGCATCTTATATATTCCTTTCTATATGCAGCTTTGATACGTCTGGGTTTAAGGTGGATGCCTCAACATCTCACCTTCTAGGTTCTGATTAAAGGGCATAGAGTATATGATTCGCCGTGGGTAGTAAAATACACTTCGACATTGGCAAGGTCTTATTATACGATAATTATCACCGACCTAAAGTAAAAACTTGATAAAAACCAAGGTTGCATGATGGTCGTCATTTACAGCCAAAGAACACCCCTATATATTTGTTTCTCAAGGAATAATTGGCAAAGATGAATATTCTGTTGGCTCCCAAGGGCTTTAACCGTTCATCGGTAACATTTGTTACTGTGTAACATATTTTACCACACTAATTTTGCCTTAAATAAATGAATACCATGAAATATAAATTAGTATTGATAGTGTTGTTCGTCTTTTATTCTGGCCTATCACAAGAAGTAAAATCTATTACGAAAGATGAAGTACTTACTAAAGTAAAAGAAAATAATAACACACTGAAAATGGCACAGCAAGATGTATTGTCCGCCAAGGGTGATTTCAATCAGACCAATGCTATTTTATTACCCAATATTAGCGTCTCCCATACAGGTATAGCTACCACCAACCCATTAATGGCATTTGGGTCTAAACTGAACCAAGAAATTTTAACTGCTGCAGATTTTAACCCAGATTTGTTAAACGACCCAAGCCAAATAGAAGATTATGCCACTCGTGTAGAAGTGCAACAACCACTAATAAATTTCGATGGTATTTATCAAAGAAAAGCTGCAAAAGCTAAACTGACAGCCACTGAACTGCAGTCTGATAGAACAGAAGACTACCTAGCTCTTGAAGTTGAAAAAGCTTATATGCAATTACAGCTAGCATACAAAACGGTAACGGTTTTAGAGAAAGCCCAAGAAACTGCTTTAGAAAATAAACGTATTGCCGACAATAGTTATAAGCAAGGTTATTTACAAAAATCTGATGTCCTTTCAGTAGAAGTCAGAGTTACAGAAATTAACAACCAGTTACAATATGCTAAGAGTAATGTTCTTAATGCCAGTAACTATTTATCGGTATTAATGAATACCGATGAAAGTGAAATTTTAATACCTTCTGATTCACTTTCCATTACCACGTTTAATACTACAACTACCGTAGACTTATCTGAAAACAGAAAAGATATATTGGCTATGAATTCTGCTACCGAAGCATACAGACAAATGCATAAAGCAGACCAAATGGCTTTCTTACCTCGCTTAAATGCTTTCGGTACTTATGAGCTACATGACGATGATATTTTTCAAGGGCAGGCTCAAGGGTATTTATTTGGTGCAGAATTAAAATGGAATCTTTTTGAAGGTAGTAAGCGTTTTGGAAAATCTCAAAAAAGCAAGGCTGAATATGACAAATCTAAACTACAATTAGAGCAGTATAAGTCTGAAAGTCAATTAGAACTCAATAAGGCTAAAAGAGGTTTTAAAGATGCTAAAAATAAATTAAAGCTTACAAAACTGGCACTAGAACAATCTGAAGAATCATTGCGTATACGCACCAACAGGTTCAAACAGGGTTTAGAAAAAACTACAGATTTGCTAATGTCCGAAACGCAATATTCTCAAAAGCAATTAGAATATTACGCAACAATTTTTCAACATAATTACGCCTTGGCGTATGTACAGTTTTTAACAAAAGAATAAAATTCTACAATCACTAAATACCATTCTTAAAGATGAAAAATAAAAAATATATAATCACAGCTATTTTAGGCGCAACAATCTTGCTCACTAGTTGTGGCAGCGATGATAAAAAAGCAGTAGTTGATAATTCACCTGCTATTGCCGTTCAAACAAAAACAGTTTCCGAAGATAGTAGTAGACCTTTTTTAACTGTAAGCGGTAAAATTGAAGCTGCCAAGAGTGCAAATATTAGCACTAGAATGATGGGATACGTAGATAAAATATACGTTGGTGTTGGTGATAAGGTCAATAAAGGTCAATTATTAATGAGCGTCAACAATGCAGATGTTTCTGCACAATTAGCACAAGTTAATGCAAGTATTACCGAAGCTGAAGCTGCTTACACCAATGCTGAAAAAGACTTTAACCGGTTCACTGCATTATTTCAACAAAATAGTGCCTCACAGAAAGAGCTAGATGATATTACCGCCAATTATAATATGGCAAAAGCCAGGTTAGAATCGGCAAAACAGATGAAAAACGGTGTCAACGCTCAAATGGGTTATGCAAATATTCGTGCTCCCTTTAGCGGTGTAGTAACCAATAAATTCATTAATGCAGGTGATATGGCTAACCCAGGTATGCCTTTAATGGAAGTAGAATCTCCTGGTACCTACCAAGTACTTGCTATGGTGCCCGAATCTGAAATTCTTGCTGTTAAAAATGATACTGAAGTTAGCGTACAAATCAAAGTATTGAATAAAAATATAAAAGGAAAAGTAGCCGAAGTAAGTACATCATCAAAAAATACAGGTGGTCAATATTTGGTTAAGGTAATTTTAGATAAAACAGATGTACAAATACTATCTGGTATGTACGCAACCGTACAATTTCCTATTACAAGAAAAACAACAAGTTCTGCTATAATGATTCCTGAAGAAGCTATTGTTACTAAAGGTCAGTTATCTGGAGTTTACACCGTAAGCCAAAGTAATACTGCCTTATTACGCTGGTTACGACTAGGGAGAACTTTTGGTGATCAAATTGAAGTATTATCGGGACTTTCAGCAGATGAGCAATACATTGTTTCTGCGGAAGGAAAATTATTTAACGGAGCAAAAATCTCCAATCAATAAACGAGTCTGGGTTAGGGATTGAAGCGGTTACCCCACAGGCACTTTTTGTGCCGAGGAGTATGAGCGTAAAGCCCGACCACCTGCTAACCGGCAGGTGGTAACACACAAATAAAATATAGAAATAATGAAGGAAGGTTTAGCAGGTAAAATTGCCAAATTATTTATAGGCAGTAAGTTAACGGTACTTTTAATGATCGTATTCATGGTCATTGGGGTGTACAGTTCGTTTTTGATTCCAAGGGAAGAAGAACCACAGATAGATGTGCCTATGGCAGACATTTTTGTAGGTTACCCAGGTGCAAGTCCTGCTGAAGTAGAATCGCGGGTCATCAAACCTTTAGAGAAGTTAATTTCTAACATTAAAGGCGTTGAATATGTGTATTCTACATCAATGAAAGAACAAGGTATGGTCATCGTACAATTTTATGTAGGCGAAGATATTGAGCGTTCTTTTGTGAAGTTATACAATGAAATCAACAAGCATATGGATATTATGCCGCAGGGCGTAACCTTCCCTTTGGTGAAAACCCGTGCTATTGATGATGTACCTATGTTGGGTCTTACCTTATGGAGCGAAAACTATGATGGTTACCAGTTAAGCCAAATGGCACAAGAACTGGAAAATGAGATTAAAAAGGTCAACGATGTTGCTATTACCCATAAAATAGGAAATCAAGACCGTCAATTACGTGTTGTCTTAGATAAAGATAAATTGGCCGCTAGCGGATTGGATTTCTTATCAGTTTCTGAGATGATTAAGGCTAATAATGCCCAATTGAGTTCTGGTAGTTTTGATAAAAATGATACGGAGTTCTTAGTAAATACAGGAAATTTTTTAGCCTCTGTTACCGATGTTGAAAATCTTGTTGTCGGTGTTCAACAAAATCAGCCCATTTATTTAAAGCAAATTGCAAATATTATCGACGGACCAGAAATTCCTCAAAGTTATGTTTCCTTGGGATTTGGACAGGCAAGTGATAAAGTAGCAGATTACAAATCTGAATACCCTGCAGTGACTATCTCTGTAGCAAAAAGAAAAGGTGCCGATGCAATGAAAATTGCCGACATCGTTATTGAAAAAGTTGATCATTTACGTACCACCTTAATTCCTGATGATGTACATGTAGAAATCACTCGAAATTATGGTGAAACGGCTTCTCATAAAGTGTCTGAACTTTTATTACACTTAATTGGTTCTATTATAGCGGTAACGCTTGTAGTAATGCTAGCTATGGGCTGGCGTGGTGGCTTGGTGGTCTTCTTATCTGTACCCATAACTTTTGCCTTAACATTGTTGAGCTACTATATGCTTGACTACACCTTGAACAGAATTACCCTTTTTGCTTTGGTATTCGTTACTGGTATTGTGGTAGATGATTCCATTATTATAGCCGAGAATATGCACCGGCATTTTAAAATGAAACGCCTACCATTTAAACAGGCGGCACTTTATGCCATTAATGAAGTAGGTAACCCAACTATTTTAGCAACGTTTACCGTAATTGCATCTGTATTACCCATGGCGTTCGTATCTGGACTTATGGGACCATATATGGCACCTATGCCTATTGGGGCTTCTATTGCAATGATCCTTTCACTTTTTGTTGCATTGACCATTACACCATATTTAGGCTATATTTTCTTAAGAGAAAAAGACAAAAAAGGAGAAGCTGAGAAAGAGCAGAAACCTTTAGAAAACACCTATATCTACAAGGTGTACAACAGATTTGAACGTCCGCTTATTGAGAACAAGAGTAAACGCTGGTTGTTTTTAGGTTTGACTTTTCTTTTATTAATGGGGTCAATGGTATTGTTCTTTACTAAATCTGTTGCTGTGAAAATGCTACCATTTGATAACAAAAACGAGTTTCAAGTGGTCATTGATATGCCAGAAGGCACAACACTTGAGCGCACAGGTGTAGTTGCTCAAGAAATTGCTCAATATTTATCTACCAGACCAGAGGTTGTAAATTATCAGAACTATGTAGGTACCTCTGCCCCTATAACCTTTAACGGTTTGGTACGTCATTACGATTTACGTGGCGGTAGTAATATGGCCGATATTCAAGTAAACCTTGTGGATAAAGGTGAACGCTCTGCCCAAAGTCATGATATTGCAAGTTTACTGCGGCCAGATATTCAAAAAATAGCGGCAAAGTATAACGCTAATGTTAAATTGGTAGAAGTTCCGCCAGGACCTCCTGTACTTTCTACAATTGTAGCAGAAGTATATGGACCTGATTATGAGGAACAGATTAAAATTGCGAATAGTGTACAAGATATCTTGAAAAACACTGATGATGTAGTTGATATCGATTGGCTTGTAGAGGCTGACCAAACCGAATATAAATTCGAAATCAATAAAGAAAAAGCAATGCTTTACGGTGTGGCACCACAGCAGATCGCCTATACCATGAATATGGCTTTATCAAATAGAGCAATTACAAATTTATATGATGAAAACGCAATTGACCAAGTTGGTTTGGTACTGGCATTAGATGAAAAAGAAAAGTCGACTATTACAGATATTTCACAATTGAAGGTTACCTCTAAGCAGGGAAACATGGTGCCTATTGCCGATTTAGTAGATATTAAAGAAACTATAAGCGCAAAGAGCATATACCGTAAGAACCAAAAGCGTGTAGTATATGTAATGGCAGATATGGCAGGTGAATTAGAGAGTCCGGCCTACGCCATATTAGGCATGGAAGAAAAGTTGAAAGAAATTGCTTTGCCTAAAGGATATCAAATTACTGAGATGTATTTAGGTCAGCCTGATTTCGAAGATGACTATACCGTTAAATGGGATGGTGAATGGCAAATAACGCTTGAAGTTTTCCGAGATTTAGGAATTGCCTTTCTTGGTGCCATTATCTTGATTTATATATTGATAGTTGGCTGGTTTCAAAATTTTAAAGCTCCAATTGTAATGATGGTAGCCATACCATTATCATTGATCGGTATTGTTTTAGGTCACTGGATTATGGGTGCATTCTTTACCGCAACCTCTTTTATTGGTATGATCGCGCTTGCAGGTATTATGGTACGAAATTCAGTATTGTTGATAGATTTCATTAATCTACGTTTGGCTGAAGGTGTACCAATTAAACAAGCTGCCATTGAAGCTGGTGCGGTACGTACAACCCCTATTCTGTTAACTGCAGGCACTGTAGTAATTGGAGCCTTCGTTATCTTATTCGACCCCATTTTTCAAGGTCTGGCTATCTCTTTAATGGGCGGTACTATTGTATCTACTGTGCTTACTTTACTGGTTGTTCCATTGGTTTATTATATGATAGAAAAGAAAAATTATCCAGAAACTGAAAGTTATGAGATAACTGAATAAATACTGCTATAATCAACAGTACTATTTTGGTGCTGTTGAAAATTATTAATCTCAATTAAAAAAAACAAACATGTTAAATACATACTTTAGAGTTATCGTAGGTACAATGGTTTTACTGAGCGTTGTACTAACAGCATATGTAAATTTAAACTGGCTCTGGCTTACAGTATTCATAGGTGTAAATCTCATACAGTCGGCTTTTACGAAATGGTGCTTATTAGAAACTATTCTTCAAAAACTAGGCGTGAAAAAATAATAGATTTACCGTTAATTAAAATCTTATGTAACAAAAGTTACTTAAGATTCATTTTCTTTGCACTTCCTTTAGCAGTTTTGAAAATAAATTAACGATATAATGAATCTAATTTACGATCCCTGGCCATGGTATGTAGCCGGACCTTTAATTGCACTTACCATGTTTGTACTACTTTATATAGGTAAGCAATTCGGTATGTCATCCAACCTTAGAACTATGTGCTCTATTGGTGGTGGTGCAAAATATGCTGATTTTTTCAAATTCGATTGGAAGTCTCAACGTTGGAACCTTGTTGTTGTAGCAGGTGCTGTTATAGGCGGATTCATAGCTTCTGAATTCATGTCTAACAATACCGTAAAGATAAATCCCGATGTTGCCCAACAGCTTTCAACGGACTACGGAATTGAAAGTGCCGGCGAGGCTTATTTGCCTCCAGAACTTTTTGCAACTGAAAACCTTTCAGATCCTTTTGTTTTGGCCGTGTTGATTTTAGGCGGATTCATGGTTGGCTTTGGTGCCCGTTATGCAGGTGGCTGTACCAGCGGACATGCGATATCCGGACTAAGTAATTTACAACTGCCTTCTTTAATTGCCGTGATCGGTTTCTTTATTGGCGGCTTGGTTATGATTCACCTTTTATTCCCCCTAATTTTTAGTTAGTATGAAATATTTAAGTTATTTGACCATAGGTATATTTTTCGGTATTATCATGTACAAATCAGAAGCTGCATCATGGTTTCGAATTTATGAGATGTTCCAATTTGGATCTTTTCACATGTACGGAATCATTGGCTCTGCTCTTGTTTTAGGGGTAATTGGTGTTCAGGTTATAAAAAAATATAACATCAAAGCCATTGGTGGAAAAGAAATGAACTTGCACCCAAAAAGAAAAGGTGTTACCAATTATTTGATAGGCGGAATCATTTTTGGTTTAGGATGGGCTTTGGCAGGTGCGTGCCCAGGACCTATGTATGTACTTGCCGGAGCTGGCTACCTATCCATCTTAATCGTTATTGCCAGTGCTATTTTAGGCACTTTCGTATATGGCGTTTTAAAAGATAAACTACCACATTAATAACCGTTTTAATTTTCGGCGGATAATTTTGGTGATAGCCATAACCACCCTGCCCCTAATAAAAACAGTAAATAGAATAGAATAAGAGAAATAGGACGGTTAACCATAACCGTCCTATTTTCTTTAGGATCATTACCAAATTGTTTTTTGTTCGCAGCTATTTTTATGGAAGCACTTAAAGATTGCCAACTGTTGGCATCATACACATAATAAGAAAATGATGTAGTGCTATCACCCTCCACTGCTAAAGTATTCCATCCTTTTTTCTTCGGATATGTCGTTGCCGAATATTTAAAAGGTACCGTTGAATTCTGAAGCAAAGGAACACAATTACCTTCATTATTTACCACCGACAGTTCTTCTAAATTTGTCCGTAATTCAAAATTAAAAGGCTCACCTTCTTTGGGAAATTCAGTTTGTGATTCCCAATCGACCGCTTGTTCTTTTTGCTTTACAATTTTATCTAAAATTTGGGTCCATATTTTCGCATATGCTTGCTCTTCTCCTTTTAAAAGCAACTGATAACTATTTAGCAATGTTGTACTTGCAACTCTACCTAAGCCCAATTGTTTGTAATAGGATAAATTACCAGATTCATGAGCATTGATAGGATGTACAGCAAATGCATCATTGAAGCGAAATGGATATTTTTCCACGGTTATGTTAGCATTCGGCAATTGAAATACATTTCTACCATCTCTTTTAAAACTAAAATAAGAAGTTTTAGCCCCTAAATTAAAAAGCTTCTCACTTGGCTGTATAAACAATCCCAATCCGTTTTCACGAATGCTATTTTCAAAGTTGCTCTTGACGGATTTTCCAAAATTAAAATAGGTTTCCGTATCTACTATTAACGCATCATATTGCTTTAAAGATTCCAATGAAAATTGATATATCGGTGATGCCTTCGTGTTAAAATATTCAAATTTATACTTGCCTTTGGTGAGCTGACTACGCACAGTTACTTTGTAGCCCTCATCAGCCAAAAAGTTCTTTAGATATTTTGTTTCGAACGTAGGGAAAGTGTTTAAAATCAAGATACGCACCGGTTCCTTTTCTTTAATAGTTATGGGTATTGGGTTGGTCTCAATCCTATTTCCTAAACTATCTTTTTCCGCTAATTGATATACAAAATTACCACTGACCTTGGGCACGGCTTTCAATGAAAAATCAAGTATAGAAGCATCACTAAACTGAAGAGAATCCAGCCCATTTCCTCTCGAGTCTTGCAGTACCAAGAAAGAACTTTTTTTGGGTTGGTCGTATTTGCCCTCCATAATCAGGTCTTCACCTAAATTCAACTGCTGGGTGAATTTTAACCTTGTAATTCCCGATGGTACTTCATTAGGCAAATAGGTTGTTGGGATACTATCCAACTTATAAAAATCAAATTCTTCCAGACCATTTCCAATAACCAATACACTAGTTAAGGAATCTAAACTCGCACGAATCGATTTCTTAGGATTATATTCCAGTATTTCCAAGCCTTTATAAACTCGCTCTAAGCTGTCCTGTTCCTCTTTTGCAAATCCACTAGTTAAAAGAAGTCCTTGTTGGTGCTGCATTTCCACCTCTTTCGTAGGCTCTAATACAATACACATTAAAGCAAGCACAGTTACGAATGCAACGACACTATTTAATAAAAATCTGCCACTGCTTCTTGTATTCCATTCCTTGAAAACGAAAGCTAAAAATACCAATAGACTACCCAAAATAACGGGTATCAACAATTCTTGCTGCAAAAATGAGAAACCATCAATCATACACTTCCAATTGTTTTAGAAATAGTGAATTGATTTTGTCTACATACATTTTTTTCGCACCGGGTTTTTGTGGTGAATCCGGTAAAGCCAATAACAAGCCTTTTTGCACAAACCGATAATTCTCGAGGGTTCTCCCTGTATTGTTCTCAATACTTTTTAACCCTTGTAACACCTGTAAATGCTTACCAGGATTGTCTATTGCCAATTGTGCCAGCTCATTGCCTGCAGCAGTAAAAAGGGCGGTATCATTCTCTTTGTAATCGCTTTCTTTATGCACCAATTGTTCAAGTCTTCTAACTGCTTCTTCGATGGCTTCAAAAGGTTGTTCTGCCTCTTTAGACTCGTTCTTATTGTAATTTTTAATATCCTTTATTTCACCGGTTAACCTACTATCTTCTTTTATAGGTGGTGGATCAAAACCTATGCGATGTACATAAATACGGGCACTATTTTTTATTTCTTGTATAAATTTTAAAGCATCATACTGAAATGGCAAGGACTTTTCGGGCTCATATAACCTTAAATACAGTTCGGCATCCCACATAATGCTTAATGCCTTTCGCAGTTTTGTTTTTAGTGATTCTTCAAACAAGGTAGATTCTTCTGGATCATCATGATTATGAAGGTAATCGTGCAACGGATCTTCAGGTTCTGAATCGTTTTCATTTTCGTGCTCATGTTGTTCTACCAAATTATGCTCGTTATCACCATCATGGTCGTGCATAAATTCTTTTAACATACTTTCTTGATCTTCAGCATGATCATGGTCTTCACCTTCTTCATGACTTTCGATCTCGGCAGGTGCTTCCTCCATCTCAGATTCATCGCCCATGAACTGACCATATTTTAAACGCAACGCTTTTTGGTCAAACCCGAGTTCATTACTTCTCGACTTAAATTCTTGAATTGAAATGGTGGGTTTATCCTTTATTAATTTCTCCGTGTCTATAATCAGTTGTCGCTGACTTCTAAAATAATCTGGCATTTGGTCTACGCCTAAAGTTCCTTCCACACCAAATTGCTCGCCAACGGTATCTTTTATTACCGCAAAATAAGTTTCGCTACGTGCTACATTTCGTTTGGGCTGTTTTTCATCAAACGCTTCTATATAAAAATACAGCTCGTCGCCCATTTCCATTTTTAAGGCATCTAAATCCAATGATTTTGTTGCTCGCATTGATTTCGTTCCTTTTGAAATGGTTTCCTTAAAACTTAATTTCTCTTCCCTAAATTTTACAGACTCTCCCGTTCCTTTACTTACCGTAGCGATGATGTAGCTTTCATCAATTCCAAAATCATCGGTAATTGCACTTTGTAGTTCGACAACCTTTTTGTCTGAAAAATCAAAATACGTGTACTGCACCAACCCAAGAATCTCTATTTCAGGCGGATTATCAGGTATCGCTTCCAACGAGAATAAATCGGACGTAAACGCCGTTCCTTCTTCATTTTTAAATTTAAAGCTGTAAAAACCCGAAGTTGTTAATGGTAATTGAATTTGGTACCCTAAGCCGACTTTCCGTAAAGGCTTTAATTCTCCCATTATATCCAATACCGGGTCATTGACCGGATGATCAAAGTGAAGTTTCCATTGTACTGTTGAACCTTTTACCGCCTTAATATTGGGATCTGTTGTAGTTGTACCGCCCAATCTGGTATAAGAGGGATAAAGCACTTTAATTTCTTGTGTTTCTATTTTTGGAACTAGGCTTTTTCCTTTTAAACTATCTGTCGCTATAAATTGAATTTGTTCTGAATTATTGGGATTATTCAATATTTGGTCAACCCCACTGAATACTTGTAACTTATCAATTACGAACCCAAGTATTATACAGCCTAACAATACTAATAGCGCTTGTTTTATGGCGTTGGGAGGAGTCAACAAGCCTAACTTAACCGAAAGCTCTTGAGCAACTTTATAACGTTGTAATTTGGCTAGATTGGATAACGAATCTTCGGGTTGTAATAGGAGTCCACTACTAAAAGACGCTTCTGAAACATGTGCATCAACATATGTACTTGTGGAAAATAAGTTATGTTGCCAAGGCTTTTTTATCAGTATAAAAAGTAACAAACCAATGAGGAAAACAACTAAGCTAATCACTACATTTTTGGCAATAAAATAACAAAGCACCGCTAAGCCCAAGGCATACAATAGAACCTCAGCATATGACAACAACTGCCATCGCTTCTGAAATTTCATCAAGTGTATTTTGCCCTGCTCCATTACTGTTTACGTTTATATGCCACAAAGCGTTCTACCAATAACAATACAAATAAGACCAACCATAAATACGGATTCACATTCCAGCTTGCCAATTGTTTTTGCTTCTCTTTACTGGGTGTAAAAGTGGTTTCCAATTCTGATGCCGTTACAGATCTATGATCTACTTCTTCCAATAGCCGTTCTACCTCGCTGTTTACATCTAAAACACCCAGCAACTTCTCCGTTAACCGTTCTGATACTGCATTTTCTGAGTTGATATGTTTGGTCAAATAAAATCGACTATCATCTTCCCCAACAGTTATGATAGATTGCGCCATTGCATCTTCTTTCCAAACAAAAAGCTTCTGATCAGTTTTTGGATAGTACTTATTACTCAACCAAATAACTACATCGGCTTCTTCTTTTATAAAATCTTCAATATCTGACTTCGTTTCCACCATAATTTCCCTATCCAAGTAAACAGAAAGTGCTTTTAAGGCTGCTTCTACATATGTTTTATCGGCTGTTAAACTATCAGAATAAACTATAGATACTTCGATTGGGTCTTGCGTAAACACTGGGACGGATTTACTAGCTCCATCCTTAGAAATCAAAAGACTATCGCCTTGCCCGTTTAGCGCATATTCATTTCCTAGCGTTATTAACTTATTACTGATTTTCGTTTCTTCAGAAGCGCTCCTTGCCGTATACAATTGTAATCCGTCATCCTTTTTATAAGCTAATAATGGTTGATCTTTTGATAAGGCGTAGTCGATTACTATCCAATTAATATGATGTTTGGTTTCTGGTCTTGCTCCTTTTAATCCGCTTGCCAATCCGGTTGTAAAAACAACAATGCTATCGGTATGTAAACCATCCATTTCAGATGCTAATGCCCAATAGTCTTGTACATCATGTTCATTTATTGTTTGCTCTTCGTTTTCTATGAGTGGTAAACCATTTTTAAAAAGTCTTATTTCCTGACTTTCATCTAATTCATTAAAACGGGACGTAAAAGACAAGTGCTGCGCAAGTTTGGGTTCTACTATATAGGTGAGGGTTTTGTTACTCACTTTTGAATACCATTGTGGCTTTGCCAACAATACAACCAACAGCGAAATAATACCTATGCGCAACAATAATAACCACCACTCATTCAATTGAATGCTACTAGATTGCTTCGATTTTGATTCTGATAACAATTGAACGCTACCAATTTTTATGGTCTTTGCCTCTTTCTTACTCCATAAATGAATTGCTATTGGAACCAAAAGTCCCAATAAAGCCCATAAATAAGAAGGATGTGCGAATGACATATTAACCGAGTCTTTTTCGTTGTTTTAAAAATAGTTGAAGCGCTTCCCCTAATGGTGTATCCATTCTAAAAACATGGTGATCTATTCCGTTAGACAGCAATTCTTCCTTGATTTTTTTTAGCCTTATCTCCAGCGCATTTAAATAATCGGTTTTAGCCTGCTGCGTATCCACCTTTATTCTTGCGCCTGTTTCCCAATCTTCAAAGGTGATGTTGGATCTATAACTAAAATCCATCTCCGCGGCACCCATAACTTGCAACACCACTACCTCATTTCTGGCAGATTTCAATCCTTTTATAAACTTTGAAATCTCCTCGCTGGTTTCATACATATCCGTCAGGAAAAAAATCAGTTCCTTCCCTCCTCTGTTGGGTATGCGTTTATTTGAAATATGGGTTTCGGGCCACTTGCCGGTATTTGAGAGATTGATGAGTTCTAGCAGCAATCTGTTATAATGCTTTTTATCTGCCTTGGGGTAAATACTGACCACATCACTTTCATTTAAAGCAAAAAGTCCAAGAGCGTCACCTTGCTTATGAGCCATGTATGCTAATGTAGCCACCAACACGCGTACAAAATCAACCTTCGATAAGTCTTTTTCTTTATGCAGCATTGAAGCACTGGTATCGACAATGAACTTAATGGTTACCTGACTCTCAATTTCGGACTGTTTAATATAGTACCTGCCAGAACGCGCTAACATTTTCCAGTCTAACAAACGTAAATCGTCACCAGGTTCGTAACCTCTGTATTGACTAAACTCCATACCAGGACCCACACTGGCACTTCTATTTAAACCAGAGGTAAAACCCTCGACCACAATTCTGGATATCAAGGAAAGTCCCTCAACCGTATTGATGACCTCTGGTTTTAATAAATCGTGATAATCCTGTTTTGCCATGTACTCGATAATGGAGCGTTGTTTACTTGCCTTTTATTTCAATAGCATTCAATAAATGTGTAGCCACTTTATCTGATGTTATGCCTTCTGCTTCTGCTCTAAAATTGACCAACACCCTATGGCGAAGTACTGGCAATGCCACTGCTTTAATATCATTTAGAGTTACCGCTAACCTACCTTCTAACAATGCGTTAGCCTTTGCCGTTAAGATCATTGCTTGACCTGCACGCGGTCCTGCCCCCCAGTCTACCCAGTCTTTCACATAAGAATCCGTAGTGGTTTCTGGACGTGTTGCCCGAATAATATCACTCACAAAACTAATAAGGGCATCACTGATCGATACTTCACGTACCAATGCTTGCAACCGTACGATATCTTCGCCTGAAATAACTCTATTTAGCTTCTTTTTAAAGGTACCCGTTGTCGCTTTTAGGATGGCTTCTTCGTCCTTCTGCGTAGGATATCCAATTTTGATGTACAGTAAAAACCTGTCTTGCTGAGCTTCCGGCAGTACAAATGTACCTGACTGTTCAATTGGGTTTTGTGTTGCTAGAATAAAGAACGGTTTATCTAGCGGATAGGTTTTATCTCCGTAGGTTACCTCAAACTCCTGCATAGCTTCCAGCAAGGCAGCCTGTGTTTTTGGTGGAGTACGGTTAATTTCATCCGCCAGGATAATATTGGAAAATATAGGTCCCTTGTTGAATTTGAAGAACTTTTTACCTGTAGTATGATCTTCCTCCAAAATTTCGGTACCGATAATATCCGAAGGCATTAGATCGGGCGTAAACTGTATTCTTTTAAACTTTAAATCGATTGCATTTGCCAAAGTTCTGATCATTAAGGTTTTTGCCAAACCGGGAACCCCTTCTAACAAAGCATGACCACCGGCCAAAAACGTAATCAGTAACTGCGATACGGTTTCTTCTTGACCAATAATTACTTTTCCAATTTCCAGCTTTAGGGCGCTCAATTTACCGGAAAGCATTTCTACCTCATCTGCAATGCGTTGTAATTCTTTATCCATTCAAAAATGTGTTTATGAGGTTAGGGCATACATGACGATGTTGACCCCAAACCGTGTATTGTCTATTTTGTACCAACGTTTATTTCTAAAATCATAATCCCACTCGCAACCGTAATCTTTGTTACTGTACAATACCCCTATTCTTCCATTGATGACAATTGCCTTTAAATAATCGTGCACCAGATCATCTCCCCAGCCGTTCAGCTCTTGTGACGTGGTCGGCGGACCGTCTTCAAAGTCAAAGAATATGGTATAGATTTCGTGGTCGTTGGGTATTTTTTTTAATGCGGACGGACCAAATATTTCTTCCATTTGCCGCTCGAAAGACTTGGCGAACAACCCGTCTATATCATGATTACAATCATCTGCGAAAACAAATCCTCCGTTGCGGACATATTTCTCAAAATTCTCTTGTTCCTTTTTGGTAAACTCCACCAATTTATGTCCTGAGATATAGCAAAACGGACTCTTAAAAATATCATCGCTGGCGAGGGTGATTATCTTTTCTTGGGTGTCAACTTTCAAGATTGTATACTCCACCAATGAATTTAACAAGTTGGATGGCATACGCTGATCCACATCCCAATCGCCGGATTCATACTGTAATCTCGTAAAGAAAAATTCGTTGCTCAAGGGCAAGTAATTAGTGTTTTTATTCCGCTTAAAAAAGAAAACTGGTTGTTGTGAAGTGTCACAAACAACCAGTTTCTAATGTATTATTATTGATTAAACCGCATCTGAAAGACTGGTAAACGTAAAGTCGCGCACTTTCATATAGGGTATTAAATTACCATTGATACGTACTTGTTTCCCAAGGGTTTCTAGATTGTTCAACATAATGATCGGACTCTCATTAAACCTGAAGTTTTTTACAGGATATTTAATTTCTCCGTTTTCTATGTAAAACGTTCCGTCCCTTGTTAGTCCCGTATATAATAAGGTCTGTGGATCCACACTACGTATGTACCACAAACGTGTTACTAGAATTCCTTTTTTAGTACTCTTGATCAAGTCTTCTAAACTTGCATCGCCACCGGTCATAATCGCATTCGATGGAAAAGGAACCGGATCAACACCTTTCTCCTTTGCCCAAAAACGATCATACGCCAAGTTTTTAACGACTCCGTTTTCAATCCAACTTGTCTTTTTTAAAGGTTGCCCTTGTCCGTTCCAAGTCGCTGTAGGTACTTCTGGATTCAACGGGTCAGAATAAATATTAACGCGTTCGTCAACTATTTTTTGACCTATTTTATTTTTACCATCTGCAGCAGACATAAAGCTTCTGCCTTCATCAGCTGAACGGGCATTCAAAGAACGGAACATATTACGTAACAAATCTGCCGATGCAGCTGGCTCTAATATTACCGTATACTTACCAGGCTCAATAGCTTTCGCTTCTCTAGAAAGTACTGCCTTGTCGATTGCCGTTTTTGCAGCTTCATCAGCATCGAACTTATCAACATCGTTAAAATCCCTTGATACCCAACCAGATCCTGTACCGTCATTGGTGCGCATGGTTACGGTAAAATCTACATCCGTAGATTTATTGTAAGCGAACAAACCCTTAGAATTGATCATTGCGCTAAACCCTGCCGAGTCATTTAAAAATCCTGCTGCAGTAACATCTTTTGCATCTGCAGGAACAATACTGCTACTTGCTACCTCAGCTCTGTATTCTGGAGTTATATTGGCGGTAGATTCACTAAACGTTATTGCCTCATCATACTCTTGCGGACCTAAAGGCTCCATAAACTCAGGATTCTCTGGAGATAATTGTGCAAGTTCTTCTGCTCTTCTCACTACTTTTTCAAGTGACGCATCATCAAACTCGTCTATAGTTGCCGTTCCTGATTTTTTACCAAAACTAGACTGTACCGCCAGACTTTGGTTAGAACTGAATCCTGCCGTAGATACTGTATTACGTGCATACCTAATATTTCCGCTATTATAACCGCTTAGATTTATCTCGCAGGTATCGGCTTTGGAAAAGCTCAACGCCTTCTCCAATATTTTTTTTGCTTCTTCTTTTGTATAAATTGCCATTGTTGTCCTTTTTTAGGTGAACCAATTAAATGTTTCTACCAGTGTTAATTACGTTTACATCATTGAACCTGGCAGTTGAACTACCATGGGATACAGCGCTTACCTGAGAAGGCTGCCCTTTACCATCGAAGAATGTACCGAATAAACGGTAATCATCTTTATCGCAAATCTTAACACATGAATTCCAAAACTCTTGAGTGTTGCTTTGGTAGGCTACGTCTTCTAACATACCTACTATTTCACCATTTTTGATTTCATAAAATACAGTACCACCAAATTGGAAATTGTAACGTTGCTGATCTATAGAGTACGATCCACGACCTGCTATGTAAATACCTTTTTCCACATCTTTAATCATTTCGGCAATTGAATACTTTTCCTTGCCCGGCTCTAATGATACGTTTGGCATACGTTGAAACTGAACATCGTCCCAACTTTGTGCATAGCAACAACCGTGAGATTCCTCTTCTCCGATCATATGTGCTTGGTCACGTATGGCTTGGAAATTTGTCAATACTCCGTTTCGAACTAAATCCCATTTCTTAGCTTTCACTCCTTCATCATCATATCCAACAGCGCCTAAAGAACCAACTTGGGTCTTATCTGCAACAAGGTTTACAATATCGCTGCCATATTTAAAATTGCCCGATTTCAATTTATCTAAAGAGGCGAAACTAGTACCGGCATAATTTGCTTCGTAACCTAATACTCGATCTAATTCTAATGGGTGACCCACAGATTCGTGAATAGTCAACCCAAGGTGATTTGGCTCTAAAACCAAATCATATTTACCGGCATCAACAGATTTTGCGGTTAATTTTTCTTTAGCTTGTTTTGCTGCCATAGTAGCATCTTCTACCATATCGTAGCTATTTCTGTATAAGCGTAAACCTGCAGGACCTTCAAGTTTTTCAGATTCTAATCCGTCTAGATACTCATAGCCCATACCTACGGGAGCACTCATATTTTCCCTAGTTTTAAAAGTACCTGCAGATTTATCAACTGCGGTAACTCTCAAAGTAGGCCATAAACGGTGAATGTCTTGATCTATGTAAGAACCATCGGTCGATGCAAAGTATTTTTGCTCGTTAACCATAAATAAGGCGGAGTTCACAAAGTTTGCTCCATTATCCAAAGCGGCGGCATTTGCACTTAATAATAGGTCTACCTTTTCTGAAACAGGAACTTCTTTAAAATCTTTTTTGATCGGTGTTTTCCAAGACACCTCTCCATATGCTTTAACAGGAGCTAACTTTACCGGTTCTTTTTGAATTTTAGAGTTTGCTTTTGCAATGGCAACTGCCTGCTCGGTAGCTTTTTTAATACCGTCTTCGGTAACGCTATTGGTAGAGGCAAAACCCCAGGTTCCATTAGCAATAACACGAATACCAATACCGAAAGATTCTGTATTTACTACATTCTGTACTTTATCTTCCCTAGTGAATACATATTGGTTCAGATACCTACCAATTCTGGTATCTGCATATGTTGCTCCTAAAGATTTGGCAGTGTTCAATGCCACATCTGCCATTCTCTTTTTTACCAAGGTATCCATACCAGGTTCTAGTAAAGCCTCTGTGGGGATGTCATTTCCTAGCAATAATGATGGCATCATTAGTGCTCCGGCACCCAACCCGGCGTACTGTACAAAATCTCTTCTTTTCATGTGTTAGTTTTAAATTGGTTCTTTATAATACCATATGAAACTCTAAAGAATAACATATATAGTGAGTTCTTACAATGTCCGATTTTCTAGAAAGTTGGTAGGTAATTTTCTGCCGTAAATTCTAGCTCCCTAAAAATAGACAGGCTTTTGAAACAATTATGTTAACCTTAACATAAAATATAACTTAATTTGATGCTTTTGAGAATTATGTAAAAATATGGGGATGATATTTTGATCTTCGGAAGGGTTAAACAGAAACTAATATTCTGATATCAGTATTCTTTTTTTAAAAATTTCTCCCAATTTTTAAAGAATAGTGTGGAACTGTATCGCCAGTAGTATCGGTTTGAAATGCTCCTAAGACTCCAACATAATATGAATTGGCAATTTCATAACTATAATGCAAACGCAAAGATCCGCCAAAAGCAAAGGTACGTCCTGATTCTAATCTAGTAATATCCCTTACAGGTATGGGTAAATTTGTAGCTGCCGGATAAAGGGTAATATAAAAATCGCTAAGTGAAGTAGCTTGATATCTAAACATTGAAAGTACAGAAGTACCAAATTGATGACGATTTAATTCAATAAAATTATACCTAAATCCCAAAACCAATTGATATCCTGCAGTTACAGTATGAAGAGAACCATCATATTCATTACCCTGTGAATCTTCATAAGTTAAAAAATAATCAGGAGTATCATTTAAGGTACCTTCAAAACCTAATTGCCAATATAGTTTATTGGCTAATTCTTGACCGTAATTAATTCCGTAATGATAGCCAGGTATATCTGCAGAACCATGTGTACTTCTACCGAACATAAATTCTAAATAAGACACATCATTATTCTGAGAATAGATTGATAAAGTGGTAAGTGATGTAATGACAAAGAAAAAAATACTTTTTTGGATATCCATAATTCAAGAGTTGATCAAATATAATTATGTGTCAACAATTAACTGCCCAGGAAGTCCTTCGAAAAACTGTGGTTATTATGTTTTAATTCTGAAAAAATCAATATGTTATTACAAATTTCCAATCTACCTATGCATCTTATCTAAAATCTCAATAATCTCGGTTTTTTTGCGGACAGATACAGGTACATTTTCTCCATTCTTCAACATTAAATAACCGCCATCAGTTTTTATATAGGCGCTAATGCATTGTAGGTTGACCAAGTGACTTTGGTGCACACGAACGAAATCGTGACTACTTAAAAGGTCTGCAAAGTACTTTAAAGTCTTTGTTACGAATATCTTGCGTTTATCTTGAAGGTGGAAAATAGTATTATTACTATCAGATTCACATCTGATAATATCATCTAAACTGACAATGATAATTTGATCTAGCGTATGTAGCGAAATCTTGTTCGGCTTTTTCTCTGGCGCTGCTATAGTTTCCTTCAAAATCTGCAAACGCTCTTTATTGGGTTGCAACTGCTCTTTTGCTCGTGAAATGGCTAAACTTAAATCGGCATTTGAATAAGGTTTTAATACATAGTCGATTGCAGCAAACTTAAAAGCGCGTATGGCAAATTCATCACTTGCGGTTACAAAGATTATTTTCGACTTCAGGTCTGGAAAAATCTCTAAAATATCAAAGCCCGTACCATCACCCAACATAATATCTAAAAATAGAATATCTGGCTGATTTTTACGTAGCACCTTGGCGGCTTCCACTACACTCTGCGCCGTGGCGATAATTTCAATTTCTGGGTGTTGCGTCTCAATATCCTTCTTTAAAAGGGTTAACGCGTCAATCATATCTTCTACTATTATCGCTGTATGCATAGGTTTTTAATAATCTGTTAGTAAAGGTATTTTAAAGGTAATCTTGGTACCTTCAATACTACCATCTTCATTTTTGATTTCACTGATATGCAAGCTGTTTTTACCTGCAATTGATTCTAGTCTTTCTTTGGTCACCGTTAATGCCATTGATTGATGGTCTGTTTTTTGTTTTTCGCTTTGCGATTTAAAAATACCTAATCCGTTATCAACAATACTACATTGCAAATGAGTTTTTGTAGTGGAAAAGGTAATCTCCAATTTACCAGGTCTTTCGCCTTTTAAAATACCATGTCTAATGGCATTTTCCACAAAGGGCTGAATCAACATAGGGGGAATCAAAATCTCTTCTGCATCAGGAGTGGTTGCTACATTAACCGTATATTTAAAAGGCTTTTGAGCCATCAACTTTTCCACTTCTATATAATGTCGTATCGCCTTTATTTCTTGGTCTAGACTTATGTGTTCTTTTCTTGAATTCTGTAAAGTTTCTCTCAACAAAATGGCAAAGCTGTTGATCGTAGCATCCATCTTGTCCGGTTTGGTACCCGCCATAGCTTTTACCCCGTTCAAGACATTAAAAATAAAATGGGGATTCATTTGTAATTGCAGAGCTTTCTGCTCCAAAGTAAGTAAGTAATTCTGTGTTTTTAACCGTTCTTGTTCCGCTCTATTCTTTGCCTTGATTTTACGGATATAAAAAATCCCTATTCCCAATAACAGCAATACCGCCAACGCCAATATCGACCATTGAAACCAGTCTTTTTGGTATAGCGGACTATCAATAAAAAAACCAAATCTTATGGGTTTGCTTTCTTGCCATCTGTAATTTCTAGATTGTACTTGAAAAGTATGAGATCCATAAGCCAGACCAGCGAAATTCTGCTTGTTCTCCTTAACCCACGGACTCCACTCCGTTTCATCTAATTTTGTTCTGTATTCCACCTCATTTGGGTGGTCTACATCTACCGTTCTAAAGGAAAAACCTAATTGTGTCTGCTCGGGAGATAACTGTAAAACTTTGTTGCTGTTTGTCCAATCTTTTAAAACTAAAGTATCAATATTCCTATACCGCTCTTCTACTCCTGTAAAATATACTGTTGGTGGCGCTGCCGTTTTCTTGCTTTCACTGGGAATATGTTTTGTTAACCCATAAATTGCCCCAAACCACAAATTGCCGTCTTCATCTTTATCTACTGCATTTAAACACGTTTCTATGCCTAAAAATCCGTCATTTCTTCCAAAGTGATAGACATCTACAATTTCATTTTCGGTGCTCAATTCTATTTTATCCGCTCCCCGTTCGGAACCTGCCCAAAGAAAGCCTTGATCATCAAATATGAGCTGATAAATGTTATTAGACGATACGTTTTTAGCTCCTTTCAATTGTTGAAAATTTACAGGATTGGTGCTGTTCGCATACCAAATCCCTTTACCCGATGTACCTAGAAAAATGTAATCTTCATGAAATAATATGCTATTAATTGCAGTTTGTTGCTCCAAACCTGTGGCAATACTTGTTACCTTATTATTTTCAATAGTACCTAAATGTCCGTTTTGTGTAGCGTACCATAATTTACCCTGTACGTCTTTTTTGAAATCTTTGATGAGCATATCCGTAATTCCATCACGGGTGGTAAATTTCTTTTTTATGACCAGGCTATCCTTATCGGAATAATAGTTGAATTTCACTATTCCCTCTGCATAGGTTGCTGCCCATACGTAATCATCTGCTGCAATAACGGTTCGTACCCAATCGGACGGAAAACCTTTACTTTCATCAATAATATGATTGATGGTCTTTTTAACCGCAACCGTATCTATCTGTATTAAATAGGTCTCGCTTGATGAGAATACCAGACTATCTACCATTTTAGTCTCCCTAAACAACACCCCTCGGTTATCTGATCCTGCCCAAATATTGCCTTTAGAATCGCTAGTGATGGTTTTGATTTTAACATCAAAAAATGAACCTTCGTTAGGTATGGCGTGTATTCCTGCAGAATCAATTTTTGCCAAACCAGCTTCCGAAGTTGAAAACCATAGTCCGTCCGCAGCATTATGTACGGCGTAAATTCTATTTCCCCTTAAACCCGTTCGCTGATTGTAATGCTTAAAATTATTCTGAAAGTATTTGTAGAAACCACCACCAGATGTCGCAATCCAGATATTGCCATTATTGTCGTTAATTACTTTTCTAATATGCGGAGTAGCCAAACCGTTAGCGGTATTCAACCTTTTTATCTCTGAAAATTTATTGGTTTCCACAACGGTAATTCCTTCATTGTCAGTGGTTATCCACAACTCATCTTCATTCTGAATTGACATGGAATTTATGCGTGATGGTTCTGGCATTAGAAACCGGTCATCGTTATTATCTTGATCGATGATAAATACCCCATCATCAAAAGTAGCCGCAAGAATTTTGTTTTGATGTACAATAACGGACTTAAAGTTATTGACCTCAACTTTCTTTATTTTGGTGGCAGCATCGTTTAAGTCATTTAGTTTCCATAGCGCCTTATTGGTCGCTAGCCAGTAGTTTTTTCCATCAAAAAAAATTGAATTGATTTCACTTTTATCTATCTCTGGATGGATGGATATTTTATTGAGTTTTTTGCGCTTAGTATAGGTATACACTCCTCTTTTCGTACCAATATACAGCACTTGCTTCTCGGGATATATTTGAAGTATTTGAGGAGCATCAAAATTGACGAATTGATTCTTGACTTTAATGGAAAGTCCTTTCGTAGTACCCACAAAAACCGAGTCATTGGAGGTGTATAATGCGTCTATGTAGTTGGAGAGTAGTCCATCACTTTCATTCCATACCTCAAAGGCATTTCCATCAAAATTTGCCAATCCGCCACCTTGTGTACCCAACCACAAGTAACCCATATCATCTTGTACCATATCATATACCTGAGACTGTGGCAAACCATCTGCAATGGTATATGCGCGTAGCTGACTGTTTTGCGCGAACAACTGTATTGTTCCGAAGAAACAAAAAACAATCAACACATATTTTACAGATAACTTCAAAAAATGGATTTATTTTAGGTTTTAGATTAACGCCTTTATCTCTATAATATTTGATAAAGTGAAGGGTCTTCTACCGTGGCATTTTGGTACTCATTTACATCATTGGACTGCAAAATAGGTGCCAATATGCACAGCACGGTTGTTTTACCTTTTATTATCAACTTATTCCCTTTCACCGTACTTCTCCAACGGAATTTCTCTATCGGAATTTGTAATTTATAAATCACTTCAGCCATTTCAGGGGATTCCGAAATCCAATCCATAATAGCTTCTTTGTCTTCTAAAGTAGGTATATCGGTAACGGAATCAAAAGTAAATTCCCATTCAACCGGAATATTGAATTTAAAACTATACGCTTCTCCAAAAGAAGACTCTTGCCTGGTCTTTAACGCGGTAAACCACTCGATTGCTACATTGGGATATTCTTGCTCAAACTCTTTAGCAAGGTATGCCGGACCTTTAGACTCTGCCGTTGGATAGTAACCGTAGTAGGGTTTTGCCAAATAATGTTCGGCATACTTACCGCCGAAAACATTAAAATAAGGAGAAGCAATTACTTGTTCTGCCGCTAAGACATGCTTCAATTCTTCTAACAATTGTTTGTTTTTCCCTAACCCACAGGAGTGAAAAATAACCTTGGTATCGTTCATAAACTCATCGCGAATAGATGCGATGCTATTGGTAGCCATGGCACGTTGTAAACTTTTTACCGTAATACGCTCGCCATTTACTGTAGTTTTCAAAGACATACCCAGCCAGGCATTACTATGGCTTACAATGTTAATTTCCTGAAATTTTATATGCTGCTCTCCTGCTTTGTTTACATAGGCTATGATCTCGTCAATAGTACATAAGCTATCTACAATTGGCATTCCTTGCTTTTCAAAATACCGTTTTGCATTGTTATAATAGGTGTTATCACCTTCATCAATACCAGCAATAAAAACGATGGATTCTACTATTCGTTCTTTTTCTAACGGGTAAGCAAGAGCCGTTTCCGACTGTGGCGAAAACGGCTTCTTACTTCCAAGCATTAGCACACTAACCAATACTAAAATGAAACACTTATTCATAACTGTTCTTTAAAAATTAGTACTCACTACTGCATCATCCTTAATTTCACGAACATCTTCCTTTTTAATCAGCTTAGAACCGTTCCACACATAAGGTGTTGTAATGAATTCTACATTATCTTGAGCCAATGCATCATCTAAGGATTTAATATTCTTTGTAATGGTCGTCTTCAACAAAATGGTACTCTTTACCCCTTGCATATCCGACGGAAAAACAAAATGCTCCGTTTTTAAATAATTGGTATCGGCATAATCTATTAAGTCCGCCACTTTCTTGAATCTACCATTATTCCAAAACAGGTAGCTCTTACCTACTTGGTAACCTGTGTCTTTATCAGCTAAATCTACTGTAATCACATCTTCTACATTGAACAGACCTAAACTACCGTGGTTTTCAATATGAACCGGAATCGCAGCCAAACTATCTAACACCATTTTATCCAATTGTTGTCCATTTTTAAAGGCTCGTAGTTGGTATGTTGTTTCCGTAACGCCGGATGCATTTTTGGTACTACTTTCATAACCGTACACAAACTTTACTTGGTTGTCTGCAATACTCCCAAAGGATTTCTGAGCGATCATTCCGCCCCATACCCAGCCAGTTTGGTCACCCGTTGTTACACGGTACCAGTGACTTTTAATACCATCTATTTCTTTGACGTACAAGCTCTTTTCCCACAATACCATTTTAGTTCCAATATCCAATAGCGTTACTTTTTTACTGCGTACCGATGGCTTTTCACGAAGAAATACTTTGTGGGCCAATAAATACTCATACGTTAATTCTTCTGCAGGAATATCTTTATCCATCACTTCAAATTCTACTTGTTCTACACTTTGGGCGAACATGTTTACAAATGCAAATAAGCATAGGAATAAGGCACTTTTCTTCAAATTTTTCATAATTCTAAATTTTAAGGGTTATTAATAATTAATTGCTGTTATAGCGTCTTCTGTATCAAAGTCATCATCGTTCCAAGCAATGCTTCTAAGTACTTTAATATCTTTGATTGTAGCTGTTTGTGTGTATTGTACCGCGGCTCTTAATATGGTTCCTTCCTTGCCAAATAACTGATTAGGAAAAATGTAGTGTATATCTGTAATTGGTTCGTAGGCATACTCATTTTTTATACTTGGCAAGGCGATAAAATCATTTTTATTGGTGACCAAATAATAGTACTCTTCCTTACTTGAACAGCAAGCATTATACGCTACCGTTACTTTTAAAATTTCATTGATATCCTCTAAATAAGGATTGCTTAAAACCGAAATTCGTATTCCATCTAACAAACCAAAATCTGGAATAGACAATGTCGCAACATGACTTTCTGGGTTGTTTGTTACTATAATATCTACCAACCATGTATCTTCCTCTTCTTGACCACTATTTCTTTGGTTCGTGATATCGTAGGTATCCGTTAATTGAAACTCCTGTGCATTGATGATACAAATGCCGAATAAAAAGGCGAATAGGATTAAATTTTTCATACTGTTATTTTTAGTTGTTTTGTTTCTACACTTCTAAATTAAAGTAGAGTTAGGGCTTTTAAAGGGGTGTTCTAGTATTCGTAGCTGTTCCTCTAGAATTCGTTGAAATACCCGTATTTATTCAGATGCTATATGTTCTTACTTGATATTTCAATAAAGAAAAAGAGACCATTTAGAAAGCAAACATTAGATATTATAAAAAGGCACGAAGCAATCGCTATCAACTTGATACAGATTGTTTCGTGCCTCGCAAAGACGTTTTTATTAAAACTGCTTAACGAAAACTGATTCTGTCTACTTTTTAAGGGTTAACGTCATTTCTTTTTTAACGGATTTTAAACTGATTTTCTCCAATTCCAATTGTATGGTTTCATCTATCGTCCAGATACCATTTTCAAGTTTTTCTACACAAACCACTTTTCCTTCTGCATTGAATTTTATGCGCAGACTGTCATACTTTTTTAAATAGTCCGTCACAAGTTTGCTGTACATCACCTTAAACTCCATTGTCAATTGTCTTTTTACATTCTTCTCAATTTCATTATCAAAATCTATGGTAAACGTGCGTTTGAATTTGCTACTTTCCTTTACCTCTGCTTCTGCACCTACGGCTGAATTATTTACATTTTCAGACATTGGCAAGGGTTGCTTTACGTTCTTAAGCGTACCATCTTTATTGACTATAGTTTCATCTACTGCTACGAAAGAGGTGTAGTTGGTCAGCAGGTTATATTTGAGTCCTAGTGCAACCACCTCAGCTTTCACATCTTCATTAAATAACTTTTTGTAATCGTCTAACTCCGCTATTTTCTTTCTAGCCCACAAGTAGCCCAATGCCCTGTTCGTTTTGCTGACACTACCATCAGAAACATTATAAACCTCCCTAAAACGTTTCTTGCCTTGGTAACCGGTTATTATAATTTTACCCTCTGCCTTACCCCTATATTTTCCGTGTACAACAACTGGTCTTGCCGCGAAAACATCTGGTATACTCTTTTGGGCAAGGTCGTACATATCAAATCCTCTAGCCTCTACTTTTACCCGTGTCAATAATGGTGTTGCTATATAATTTGCAAAGTCTTTGGCTACTTCCGCAGCCTCTTCTGAGGTAGTGGCAATGAAAGATTCGCTATTAGACACCTTTGCCACACCTTCAATTAAATACCTATTGACGCTAGAACCAATGCCAAATGTGAAGACATTAGCTTGATCCAGGTTATTTGCAATAAGCTCAAAAGCTTCTTTTTCCACGCTAACATAACCGTCTGTAATTACCACCATAGACCTTGCAACGCTCATGTCTTTCCTGGGTAATTTGTATGCTGTTTGAAGTGCACTTAATAACTGGGTACCGCCACCACCTTGACCTTCGGATAAGAACCGAATGGCGGCTTCAATATTCTGTTCGTTAATTTCTACAGGGGTGGGACTAAAAATGGTTGAACTTGATGCAAATAACTGAACGTTGAACGTATCGGTCATTCGCAATCCGCATAGAAGATTACGCATCAATGTTCTTGACACCTCTAATGGATAACCGTTCATAGAGCCCGATACATCTACGATGAACAAATATTCACGTGCCGGAATATCATCTAACACCACATTAATATTGGGTTCCATTTGAAACGTAAAGAAATTTTCATCTTCACCCTCGTACATTAAAAGTCCGGTTTGTATTTGATTGCCCCTTAAATTATAGTTTAGGATAAAATCTCTGTTCGACGGATTTTTATTTTCTTCGGACAATATAATCTCGGCTGTTTTTGCATCAGGATAATCGACGGCTATGTGGTGTGATGCACTAGTGACATTTTGAATGATCATTCCCGCATTCAACCTCACCGAAATATCATAATTAAACGTATTTGCTATTCCTTTAGCGGTATACGGCATATTGAAACTTTCTTCGTTATCCGTATTTTCACCTGTAAATCTGGGTCCCACAACCGCTGGCGCTACAAACTGATATTCGCCATTTACAGGCACCAGAATTTCAGTATAATAAATGTCCAACGTAATTTCATCGCCGGGCATAATATTACCAACGTTCATTTGAAATACATTGGGTCTGTGCTGGTCTAATTTAGCAGCACGTTTGCCTTCTTGCAATGCGGAATCATACACCTTTTGTGCCTCTTGCTTTTCAAATATTTTAGCAATAACAAGTCGCTCATCAACAATCATATGCATTTTATGAACCGCTGCTTGTGTAGAAAGCGGAAACACATATTTGGCTTCAATTGCCTCTGCACCCTTATTTTGATAGACTTGTGTAACCCGCACATGGGCAATGGTGCCAGCTATATTGACTTCTGTAATTGAAGATTTTAAAGGTATATTGGCATTCTCGGTAGCGACCAGTAAATACGGACTATCCCCGTCTTGGGAAAAACCTATAAAACAGGTAATGCAAAGTAAAAGGGTGTAAAGTGGTTTCATGATCGTAGTTTTAGATTATTACTATTTAAAGTCAAATCTAAAGGGGTACGAACGGTAATTTTGGGTGCTTTTAGAATTCGTTGGGTATTATCTAGAATTCGTTGAAGAACCGTTATTCCGGATATGAAAATTTAGCGATTATCTTCTATGGTTTTGATTTAACAGGTACGTGAGAAATAACCGTAAGCCTATATTCACAATAGTTTATCTATAACTAAAAAAGGATTCTACCTTTTAAGTGGAAGTAGAATCCTTTTTAGAATATCTTAATAGCACTACTTAAAAAAATCTAATTCAGCTATTGCTGCAGAAGAATTACCTCCCGCAATTTCTACTACCTGTAGTTTTACATACCTCGTAGAAAATGATTTTTTAAACTTAAACAGTCTACCCGTTGGATCATTGATCAGATTACCAAATTCAAATGTTTCTTCAGCTTGCCAATGAATACCGTCCATACTGCTATAAATAATTCCTTTTTCAATCATTCCTGTCGAAATTGTAGAAGTCGGTGTATATTTAAAAGCGCTGATTTCAGTTTCATCCCCTAAATCTAAAGTAACATAATGGTCTTCGTCAACACCTTCTTTAGATAGCCAATACGAATCTTTATTCTCATCAAACAACAAATTGACATGGTGATCTTCATAATTACTACTGGCTTTAACAGCCTTCCAATTATTTTTTTGCAACCCAAGACTCAATTGAGCAACACTGCCCAAATCTTGGTTTATAATTGCCAATGCTTTAACCGTACCATTGGCAAATGAAAATGGTTTACTAAAAATTGTAGATGACTCGTTGGGCTCTTCACCATTGGTGGTATAAACAATTTTCATACCCTTAGTTAAATTACCACTTGCGTTTTCACCATGAGGTTTCCATTTGAAATCTGCCATTTTAGGAGCTATATCAACCAAGCCCGCTTCTGATCTATGAATATCTAAAACAGGAGGTCTACTTTTGTAAAAATGGGCAGATACATTCTGAAGCACGGGAATAGCTCTAAAATCAAGTATACGTAATCGCAACTTATTAGTTGCTACTTCCGGAAATCTAAGAATTCTTTTATACCCAATATTCGTGCTTAAAACCAATTCTTGCCATGAGCCATCCACCCATGCATCCAAGGCATGACGAGATACACGTTCACCGTGCCTCTTCACATCTTCTTGAATTGTAAACCTATTGATCTTTACCTCTTTTGGCAGTGTAAATTCGAGTATTAATTTATCATTATCCAATACTAAAAAAGAGTCTTCATCGGTATCCAATAATTCTGCCGGACCATCAGCATTTTCCAATAAATCAATACCATAGGTTTCATTAATACGAATACCCGTTTCTTTTAAAACTTTTACATCTTTATCTGAAAATTTCCCTTCTCTGTTTGGAGGAATATTCAATAAGAAAATTGAATTGCCACCAACGGACCTTTCGTAGATATCAAAAACATCATCTGTATTTCTTACTTTCTGCTCGTCTTCATTTCTATAGAACCAACCCTCTCTAATTGAGGTATTTGTTTCTGCTGGCTGGTAATGCAAGTATTTACCTTTCATAAGCTTATCGACACTTGCAACATCTTCACCCGTAATATCGGCAAACAAGTTCATTGTTCTAGGGTCTTCAGCGTATGGTATTATATTCCACTCTGTTTCTCTCGTTGCTCCGGCTTCATTGCCGCACCATCGCGTTCCTTCTTTACCGAATACCACCGCGTCGGGAGCTAAAGCTGTGATAAGCTTTTTCCAATCTCTATATTTATATTGTTGTCCGCCTTTTCGCTTAGGGTGAGCACCATCAAACCAAACTTCATCTATTGGTCCGTATTCGGTTAGCAATTCAAATAGTTGATTTAAAAAGTATTCATTATAATCATCAACTTCAAATTCAAAAGTTGTTTTATTTTCAAATGGTCTTCCTTCTACTGCTCTTGGAATAGTTCGTACAGTATACTCACTTAAATTACCGTACAAGCCATCTTTATTTTCTATCTGATATAAATCTGCAGGCGATAAATAAACACCTAGCTTAATGCCATATTTTTCGCATGATTTGGATAGTTCTTTGAGAATATCTCCTTCACCGTTTTGAAAGGGCGAAGACATAACGCCATGTTTTGTATATCTGCTTTGCCATAATACAAAGCCATCATGATGTTTAGCAGTAATGATTACCTTTTTCATACCCGCATCTTTCATTGCCCTACACCATTGATCGGTATCTAGATTTTTCAGATTAAACACCGAAGGGTCTTCCATACCATTGCCCCACTCAAGTTTTGTAAATGTATTTGGTCCAAAATGTACAAATGCTATAAATTCGTCTTTTAAAGCATTCATTTGATTTTTTGAAGGAACTACATGGGCAGCCTTTAAAATTATAGAGTCCCTAGAATCATCTTCATCTATTTTAATCGTATTTTGTGTAGTATAGATTAAATTTTTTGTGGTTTCCTCTCTACATGAAGCTACTAAAAACAGGAGCATTAATAATTTTAAAATTGATGGTACTTTTTTTAATGTTGATTTAGTCATTGATTAAATTTTGATTGTTGTTTGGTCATTAAAAATAACCTTAAAAATTTCAAATCTAAATTTTAAATAAGGGTAATAATGGCTCACATTTGCGAATATCCTTAAAAAAGCCCCCTTTGAAAATTGCAAGTGAAACTATAGCAACAAACTATAAATGACCAATATCATGTGCAACTATTTCAATGATGTATACATTTATAAAATTAATAAACAACAATAGGTCATGAGAAGAAATTTGAACGTAAAAGAATGTGTAGCATTGTTAGAGCAAAACTACATTGGCAGGCTTGCATATATTTCTGGCGAATGTCCACACATTGTACCCATTACCTACTTCTACGATTTGGATACTAACACTATAACAAGTTATTCTTCTCAGGGACATAAAATTCGGGAAATGAGAAAAAACACCACCGTTTGTCTTGCCGTAGACGAAATTGCCTCTATAGCCAATTGGAAATCGGTATTGCTGCATGGTACTTTTGAAGAACTTGCCCGAATAGATGCCAAACATATGCTACATGAATTTTCAGAAGGAGTGAAAAAAGTAATATCAAATAAGTACGGTGAGAATCCTAAATATATAAGCGAGTTTTCCGCTAAAATTGATGCAGAAGATGCTCCAATAGTTTTTAGAATAAACATCACTGAACTAAACGGAAAAATAAGAGTTACGAACTACTGATCATTAAATAACTTTTGAAATTGCATAAAAAAACTCTCATTTTTAAAGAGAGCTTTTTCTTTTTTAATTACTTTCAAACAAAAACCTTTTTTCAAAACTATCTTTTAATAGTTGCCTTGCAGAAGTCAATAATTCTTCTACTTGGGTAATTGTTGTTTTACGTATTTCAGCTATTTCTTTTGTCGTCAAACCTTCATTTGTAAAGAGCTCAAAAACAGTTCTCATGGGCATATTCATTTTGTTGAGCACTAACTGAATATGACGATAAATGCGTTCTTTATTCAAAGAGGCATCGAGCTTGTCTGCCAATTGTTTTTCTTCTTCCGTTATAAAAACGTGACTAAGTGAATAGTTGCTTTTATCTAAAAATGTATCATCTAACTCTTCTAATAACAAGAAATCGCCATCAGCATCTTGAGTATAATTTTCTTCCATTGCATCCCATTCCTGCTTAGAATAGGAATCTATATTATCAAAAAACACATGATCAAACTCTTCTTCTATCAAACTGTCTTCCAACAATTCATCCACTTTTTTAAACAAGAAAATATGTAATTCATTTTCAGTCTTTATATCGTCTATATTGTCATACACTTCAATAAATAACTGGTCGGTAAAATCATTTGGGTCAAACATACCCTTATTTAATTTACCATTGGCAACTGCACTATTAAGTCTTTTAGAAACGTATCTATATATTTGGGGCAATACCTTTAATAATTCACTATTAAAAGATCCCCTATTTTCTTTGCGTTTAAAAGAAACCAACTTAGCGTAAGTTTCTTTCATAATTATGCGAACATCATTAACTACGTTTTCCATATGAATAGTATTCTAAGATTATTAGTTATATAAATTTGCACATTTTTCGATTAAAATAATATGATAAATATCAGTGAGTTAGCTAAAGATTTCAAATACTTTAGTACCTTATTGTATGTTCAAAATCAGTAAAGAAAAATCAAAATAAGTTCATGACGAACGCTACAGACTTTGGAATTACCGGACTCACCAATGAACAGGTCGATGCTTCTAGAAAAGAACATGGCATCAATTCTTTCTACTATAAAAAAGAAAATAGCTTTATAGAAGCTCTAAAGAGTATCGCCAAAGAGCCCATGGTTATTTTACTATTAATTGCTTCGTCAATTTATTTTATTACGGGGAATTTTGGTGATGGTGTTTTCTTAGCTATTGCCATTGTTCTTGTTGGATCTATATCGTTATTTCAAGATTCAAGAAGTAGAAAAGCGTTAGAGAATCTAAAAAAATTAACGCACCCAAAAAGTAAGGTCATACGTAACGGCAATGTTGTAGAAATTGATAGTCAAGATGTAGTATTAGGCGACTATATCATTGTAGAAGAAGGCTCAACCATTTCTGCGGATGGTATTATTGTTCATTCTAATGATTTTTCTGTGAACGAATCTATTTTAACCGGCGAGTCACTTTCTGTTTATAAAGATGCTACAAGTACTGACAATCTTATTTTTACAGGAACCACGGTAGGTAGTGGGTTGGCCATTGCCCAAATTACCGCAATAGGCAACTCAACAAAGCTTGGAAAAATAGGAAAAAGCCTTGACGATATTACCGAAGAAAAAACACCGCTTGAGCTCAAGATTTTCAACTTCGTAAAACTAATGTCTATTTGGGGAGGGATCATATTTCTATTGGTATGGGGTATAAATTACCTGCGTTCTGGTATTGTATTAGACAGCTTATTAAAAGCATTGACCTTGGCAATGAGTATTCTACCGGAAGAAATACCTGTAGCATTTACCACATTTATGGCTTTGGGTGCATGGCGCCTTATGAAAATGGGTATTGTGGTCAAGCAAATGAAAACTGTTGAAACACTAGGTAGTGCTACTGTTATCTGCACTGATAAGACCGGTACAATTACACAGAATAAAATGGCTTTGGCCAAATTGTTTACAGTAAAGACCGGCACCATAGTAAATACTGACGATATTTTAGGGGCTAATGAAAAAGAGTTAATTGACATTTCTATGTGGGCCAGTGAACCTATACCCTTTAATCCTATGGAAATTGCGATTCATAATTTATACGAAAAATTGAGCGATAATGATGAGCGACCAAATTATAAAATGGTTCATGAATACCCTTTAGGTGGTAAGCCGCCTATGATGACCCACATCTTTCAGAATAAAGAAGGCAAACAAATTATTGCCGCAAAAGGAGCTCCAGAGGCAATAATTGCAGTATCCAATCTAACAACTACTGAAATTGAAACTATTCAGAATACACTTGACGACCTAGGTAAAGATGGCTTTAGAATGCTTGCGGTTGGCAAAGCGAATTTTGAAGGAGAAAATTATCCGAAAAAGCAGCAAGATTTTACATTTGATTTTAAGGGAATCATAGCCTTTTACGATCCGCCAAAAGAGAATATTCCGCAAGTACTCAAAGATTTTGAGAGCGCTGGTATTGAAGTTAAACTGGTAACTGGCGATAATGCAAATACCGCGATGGCAATTGCCAAGCAAATTGATTTTATAGGATATGAAAAATGTATTTCGGGTGATGAATTAATGCAACTTACAGATGCTGAACTACAAGAAAAAGTAAAAGATATCAATGTATTTTCTAGAATGTTCCCCGATGCGAAACTGAGAATTGTAAATGCGTTGAAGAAGAATAATGAGGTCGTTGCAATGACGGGTGATGGCGTAAACGACGGCCCTGCTTTAAAAGCTTCTCACATTGGTATTGCTATGGGTAAAAAAGGTACTGAAATTGCCAAACAAGCCGCTTCATTAATCTTAGTTGATGATGACCTTTCAAGAATGGTAGACGCCGTTGCTATGGGTAGAAAAATTTATACCAATCTTAAAAAGGCAATTCAGTATATCATCTCTATTCATATACCCATCATCCTCACCGTTTTTATACCATTGGCGCTACGTTGGATTTATCCAAATATATTCTCGCCTTCACATGTAATTATTTTGGAGCTGATAATGGGTCCTACCTGCTCTATTATATTTGAAAACGAACCGATTGAGAAAAATTTAATGATAAAAAAACCAAGACCTTTTACAACAACTTTTTTCAATTACAAAGAACTGACTACCAGTATCATACAAGGATTAGCCATAACTATAGGTGCACTAGCTGCTTATCAATATTCGGTAACCGAAGGGTTCTCTGAAAATAGTACTCGTACCATGGTATTTATGGTGTTGATCGTGGCAAATATATTTTTAACCTTGGTAAACCGATCTTTTTATTATTCAATTTTCACCACTTTGAAATACAAAAATAATTTGGTGCCATTGATCATAGGTCTAACCATCATACTTTCGCTTGCAATGCTTTATATACCAACCTTAACCCAATTTTTTGAATTTGAACGTTTATCTATACCTCAACTAGGCACCACTATACTTATAGGTGCTATTTGTGTACTTTGGTATGAACTTGTAAAAGGAATAAAACGTTCTAAGAAAAAGTCATAATTATAGCTTTTCGCCATATGCTAAATCTCCGGCATCGCCAATACCTGGTAGAATATATCCGCGGGCATTCAATTCTGGATCTATTGCAGCGATCCATAAATGTGTTTGCTCTGGAAAGATTTTTTCAACAAAGTCAATGCCTTGCTTTGATCCTATAACAGAAACAATATGAATTTGTTTGGGTTTGCCATGTTCTTTTAAGGCTTTTAAAACATTTTCTAAAGTTTTACCTGTTGCCAGCATTGGATCTGAAAGTACTAAAATCTTACCTTCTAAAGATGGTGCTGCAAAGTAGTTGACGATGACCTCAAAATCATCTTTGTTGTCTTCATGTTTTCTAAATGCGGATATGAATCCGTTTTCTGCAGTATCAAAATAATTTAAGAGTCCTTGATGCAAAGGTAAACCTGCTCTTAAGATAGAACATATAACCACTTGATCTTGAATTAAATCCATAGACTTAACTCCAAGCGGAGTTTCTACATTTTTAGAGCTGTATGAAAGAGTCCTACTAAATTCATAACCTAAAACCTCCCCTATTCTTTCTATATTTCTACGAAAACGCATAGCATCTTTTTGAATCTGTGAGTCTCGTATTTCTGAAATAAACTGATTGAGAATTGAATTTTCGTCTCCTAAATTATGAATGGTCATTTATACTAGTTTTATTTTCTAAGGTACTGCTTTCAAAAATAAAACTTGAAATTATAAAGGTTGTCATTTACAAAATCAAGTTTTACAAAAAAATATTCTATTACAAATTATGCATTTACCATACCTCCATCAACAACATGTGTACAACCTGTAATGAATTTACTTTCATCTGAAGCTAAAAACAAGGCAAGTTCACCTATTTCTTTTGAGGTAGCGTAACGATCAAAAGGAACTGTCGCTATAAAACTATCTTTAACCTCATGAGGACTATCTGGTGACATATCTCTTTCTATTCTACGCATCATTTCATTGTCAACAGGACCGGGATGTATGGTATTTACACGAATTTTTCGAGCTGCGTTCTCTATGGCTGCAACTTTCATTATCCCAACAACGGCATGCTTTGTAGCAACATATGCTCCCAACCCCGCAAAACCTTTTAAGCCTGCAACCGATGAAGTAATGATGACACTACCACCAGCTTCCATCTTCGGAAGAAGATATTGACAACCCAACCATACCCCTTTCAAGTTTACCGCTATTACTTTATCGAAAATATCTTCTGGGTAATCTGAAATAGGACTTGATATACCCTCTATACCGGCATTGGCAAAGAAGATATCTATTTTGTCAAAAGTCTTTAAGGTATGATTTAAAAACTTTATGGTATCCTCTTTCTTTGAAACATCGGCTTGAAAAAAAGATATATTCTTGTCATTAAATTTAGTGCGGGCTTTATCAATGGCTTCTGCATCAATATCAACTAAAACAACCTTTGCCCCTTGTTCTAAAAAAAGGTGGGCCGTTGCAAGACCAATTCCTCCGGTTCCTCCGGTAATAACTGCAACTTTATTTTCTAATCTTTTCATAGCTCGATATTTTACTGTTTTTAGATCCTATATTTAAAATGCTTTACGAATGTACGCTCAGTAAAAAACAATGGCTATGACGAATATCAGTATTGAAGGGTTTTAATGTGAGCTCAGTCAAAGAGATAGACCAAAAAACACCTCTTATTGGTCAAATAACCAAAACTGAAGTGTTTAATCTACAATTCACCTATATACGATGTCTTTACTTCAAGATTTAACCAGATATACAGCTTTTGTCTATTTACCGCATGATAATTATCATAGGATTTTTTTACATGGTCTAATACTTTTAGAGTGATTAAAAAGATAAGCCATGAAAAATATTCTCATACCTACTGACTTTTCAGAAAATGCAGACCACGCTATATCATACGCCCTAAATGTATTTAAATGTGAGCGTTCCAATTTTTTCTTTGTGCATGCATATGCAGATGAAGTATATGGTCCTTATCATAATGTGGATAAAGAAACTTTTGATAAACAAAAGAATAGTATTGCCAAAGATTCTGAGAATAAATTAAACAAGCTTATAACAGATACACAAACAAAAACTCATAATCCGCTACACACATACGAAGCTGTATCCTCATTTGAATCTTTAGTAGATGCCATTAATGACTTTGCAGACTCAAAAAATATTGATTTGATAATAATGGGCACCAAGGGTAAAACCGCTAATTCTAAAATTACTTTTGGCAGCAACACGGTACAAGTTTTTAAATATGTAAAATGTCCGGTTTTAGCAGTTCCTGACCAATATGACTACAATCAGCCAAAAAAAATACTTTTTCCAAGCAACTATATGCTTCCCTATAAACGTCGAGAATTGAAACTGCTAGATAATATGGCTGCAGAATTCAAGGCAGAAATTCATAGTCTATATATTTCTGATTTTGAAGATTTGAGCCTTAGACAATTGGATAACAAAAAATTCTTGGAAGAATCTTTACCTAATGCTAGATTATCATTTGTTAGAACAGGTGTTGAAAATAGGTCTAAAGCAATAACAACTTACTTCAATGAGAACAAAATGGATCTTCTGGTCATGGTAAATTCAAGACACTCTTTTTTAGAAGATATGCTTTACCGGTCTACCATTGATGAAATTGGTCTTTCACCTACCATTCCGTTTTTGGTAATGCAAAATCTACCTCGCTAACTAAAATCACTGTACCATGAAGAAAATATTGATTACTACAGATTTCTCAGAAAATGCCTGGAACGCCATTTTTACGGCATTAAAAATTTATGCAGAAGTAGATTGTCAATTTTATTTACTGCATGCCTATGAACCTTCCCCATTAAATTTAATGGGCTCTAAAAGTCAACAAAGACTTGGTGTAATCTATGATTCGCTTTCAAAATATTCGGTACAAGAGCTAGAAGAGGTGCTTTCATATCTTAAAATAAATCATAAAAACACAAAACATCATTTTACTACACTTTCTAAACCAGGAAACATTGAAGATTCTGTAGCATCGGCCATAAACGAAAATGATATCGACTTATTGATCATGGGTACACAAGGTGCAACCGGTGCCAAAGAAGTTTTCTTAGGCAGTAATACGGTAAAAGTATTGAACCAAATAAAAAATATTCCAATTCTTGTAGTACCTACAGGTTACAATTTTCAAAGTTTGAAATCCATACTTTTCGCCACTGATTTTAGTGATTCTTACAAGAAAAATCTATTTGATCCCATTATTGAACTTAGCAAAATTTGGAATGCCGGCATTGAAGTAGTTCATGTAGCCATAGAGTTTAATTTGAACGATAACCAAGATGCCCATAAAGAAGTATTAAAAGAACGTTTATCTGGGTTCGATATTAAATTTAAGAATATAACTTTTGAAAATAATATTTCTAAGAGTATTGACATTTATGCCAAAGACAAAGAGTCTAGCTTCTTAAGCATTCTAAGACATCAGCATACTTTTTGGGAGAAAGTAATTGGTGAAGCAGTCGTAAAAAAGGTAGCATTTCACTCTAAGATACCGGTCTTATTTTTACCTCAATAACATTACACTATTCTAATAATTAAACTATTCTAATGAAAAATATATTAATACCTACAGATTTCTCAGATAATGCATGGAATGCATTAGTATATGGTATTTCTTTCTTTAAAAAGACACATTGTACCTTTCATATTGTACACATAAATTCTATTAACACCAATGCGAGTGGAGAAGCTGCCATGTATGTCTCTCCAGATATTTTAGAAAAAACGATACTAGCAGAAAGTAAAGAAAAACTTAAGGCTCTTAGTAAAAAAATAGAACAGCTACCGTTAAACGTTAAGCACGAATTTCACTTTAAAGCTATTTATGGCTTTTTCACAGATCAGCTTAAAGAGTTCGTCAAGAATAAGAGCATTGAACTTATAATTATGGGAACAAAAGGAGCTTCTGGTCTTAAATCTGTGTCTATAGGTAGTAACACCGGTAATGTTATAACAAAAGTACCTTGCACGTTATTGGCCGTACCTGAAGACGCTACTTATGAAAAAATATCAGAAATAGGCTTTCCGTCTGATTTAAATTTATTCTATGATGTAAAAATACTAGACACCATTAAGGATATTATACTACTAAAAAAATCTGCTCTACGATTATTATATGTTTCTAGTAAAGGGGAAGAACTAAATGCCAATCAAATAAAAATTAAAAATTTATTACTTGATTATTATAAAGAAAACGAATGCACATTTCATGAAGTTACAGGAAAAAACCTAGATGAATCCGTTCAATGTTTTACAGAAAGTAGAGATCTAGATATGCTGATAATGGTCGCCAAAAACCTTAATTTTTTAGAGCGTATTCTGTTTAGACCTACTGTCGAGAAAATTAGCTATCATACAAAAGTGCCATTTTTGGTCATTCATGAATAATATTTAAAAGTCAATTAAAATTGATTATTGTCTTAAATATGCTCTTTTATGACTGTTCTTATATCTTCGATCGGCATTACACCGGTATGCCTCCAAAGAGGCGTACCGTTTTTAAAAAGTATTAAAGTCGGCACCCCTTTAATTTTATATCTTTTAACTATACCTAGTTTCACCTCTACATCTATTTCAATGCTTTTTATTGCTTCTCCAAACTCCTCTATTACCTGTTCTATTACAGGCCTCAATAATTTGCAGGGTGCACACCATGGCGCATAAAAATAAACCAATGTAGGAGTATCTGACGCTATGCTCTTTTTAAATTTCTTCTTCATAGATATGCTTTTATTACTTAAGAATAATAAATAATTAATAGAACCGAGATGACGAATGTCATACTATTTATTACTCAGCGTACTTAATTTTAAAGTATCAAATTATAGTATTATGACCCGTATTCTACTACCCACAGATTTTTCTGAAAACTCTTTTACAGCAATAAGTTACGCACTTAAATTGTACAAAGATTTAAAATGTACCTATTATCTATTAAACAGTTATATGCCACCCGTATACCATACAGAATATTTGATGGGGAGTCCGGCGCAAATAGGTCTTGGAGATATTGTACAGCAAAACTCGCAAGACAATCTTAAAAACCTCAAAGAGCAATTATTAAAAGAATTTGATAATCCTTTACATACCTTTATTACCCATTCTGCATTAAATGTTCTTTCTAGCGAGGTAAGCAGAACGGTAGAGGCTGAAGATATAGATATCGTTGTTATGGGTACCCAGGGCGCTACCGGTGCTAAAGAAATATTATTGGGCACCAATACGGTACATGTCATTAAGAATTCTAAATGCCCCGTTTTGGTGATTCCTTCAAAATTTGAATATGAAACTCCAGAGCAAATACTTTTTCCGAATGATTTTGAAGTATCACTAGATAAAAACAGCTTGTCTCAGCTTTTAAAAATTGTAAATTCTCATGTATCTCAAGTTAACGTAATGCATGTTTATACAGGCGATGTCCTAACCCCTGTTCAACAAAAAAATAAAGAAAAATTAGCCCAGGTATTATCAAAAAATGGATTTTTTCACGAAGTATCCAGCAATGAAATTATCGCAGCAATCAATGATTTTCAGGTAAAACAAAAAATAAACATGTTGGTTATGGTACAAAATAAACACACCTTTTTAGAACGTTTGTTCATTGAACCTGTAATCAAGAAAATTGGCTTTCACGTTACTGTTCCATTCTTAGTAATTCCACAATAAAATTATGAATATCAAAAATATATTAGTCGCTACAGATTTTTCGAATGAAGCTTATAATGCGCTCTATTATGCTACCCAAATTTTTGCGTCAAAGCAATGTACTTTTCACATAATACATGCATATGACGATATGATTGTAAATGCTAAGAATGTTTTATTCACAGGGCAGAAAGAGTTAGAAAAATTACAAACTACATCTCAAGATAACTTGACCAAAACTGTACACAAAATAGTACTTGACACGGGAAACAAATTACATAAATTCAATACTATTTCTGTTAAAGGTAGTTTGCCATCGGTCATTTCAAAAACTATTGAGAGCCATGAAATAGACCTCGTAGTTTTGGGAAATAAAGGTAAAACAGGTGCCAAAGAGTTATTTATGGGCAGTAACACAATTCAAATTGCTAATACCATTACCACATGCCCCATACTGGCCATACCAAAAGAGATTGCCTTTAAACCAATAGAAGAAATAGCTTTTGTGACCGACTATAAAAAAGGGTGTACAAAATCAACAATTTCAATGTTATTGAATATTGCCAATATAACAGATGCATCTATAGCGGTTCTGCATATTAATGAAGAAGAAATAATGACACCTAAACAGGTATCCAATCAAAAACTATTAGATAAATGTTTAGTGCAAACGCCGCATAGTTATGATGAAATTTGGAACTATGCCGATAAAGCTAATGTCATTCAAGATTTTATAGCTGAAAGAGAAATCAACATGTTGGCAATGTCATACCATAGAAGAAAATTCTTTGAGCGTTTTTTACATGAACCAGTAATTATGGACTTGAGTATTTATGCAACAATTCCGTTTCTAATTCTACCAGTACAGGACTGATATTTATCATAGTAATTCTATTGCCTAGACTATATATTTATTGAACAATCTAAATCATTTTATAATGAACAAGCGTATTCTAATACCTACTGATTTTTCTAAAAACGCCTTAAACGCAATTCGCTATACAATTGATCTTTATGCCAAATTAAATTGCGATTTCTATTTTTTAAATGTTTTCAGTTTTGAAAAGTATACGACCAATAGTTTAAATATACCCGAAGAAGGTAGTGCTGCATATGAACAAGCCAAAGAGGATTCTGAAAAAAACTTTGTAAAACTATTAGATACCTTGGCCTTACACCCTGAAAACCTGAAACATAATTATTATACCGAATCTACATCTAATTATCTATCAGAAGCCATTAAAAAACTGATTGCCGAAAAAGATATTGATCTAGTTGCAATGGGTACCAAGGGAGCTACAGGATCTAAAGGTGTTCTATTTGGCAGTAATACCGTAATGGCTATGGAAAAGATTAGAGAATGCCCTGTACTCGCTATACCTGAGCATGTTTCTTTTATGTCGCCGAAAGAAATTGTTTTTCCAACTGATTACAAAGATGTTTATAAGCGGTCAGAATTTAGATATCTCATTGAATTGGCTAAAATGCACAATGCCGAAATTGCCATTTTACATCTAGAAAAGAATAAAGAACTTACTGAAGCTCAATTAAGTAATAAAAAATTATTATCATCAATATTAAGTGAGACTGCACACCAATTTCACACACTTACCGAAAAGAATTTGGGTAAAGGTATTCAGACTTTTATTGAAAGTAGAGAAAGTGATATGGTGTCGTTTATTAACCGCAAGCATTTCTTTTTTGGTAATGTTTTCTCAAGACCGTTAATTAAAGAAATTGGCTATGATAGCGATGTACCAATTTTGGCATTACATTGATTACTAGTTAGTATTACGATAAGACAATTTTTAGGCATTTTTAGTTGGTTGATGTCTAAAATTAGAACCGTCAACGAAATGTATTCTTTGGCGGTTTTTTTAAATATAATATATGGATACATTTTCGACCTTATTAGAAAATACAACACTCATCAAGATTGTTAAACTAGTTGCTTGGATACTATTTATAGTCTTTATCATAAGTTTTATAAGAAAAACTCTTAAAAAAAGAATTGAAGATATTTCTATTAGGTACAAAGCACAAAAAGGTGTTGAAATTTTGGGTTATGTGCTTATAATCTTCTTGGTGTTAATGGCCTTTACTGTTGATAGCGTAAAAGATTATACCATAATTATTGGCTTGTTTACCGCAGGTATCACCTTTACACTTCAAGAGCTGATTCTAAGTATTGCGGGGTCGTTCTATATTTTTTTTGTTCGTGTATATAAACCTGGTGATCGAATTGAAATCAACAACATAAAGGGAGATGTTATAGATATTGATAGTATTTATACCACAATTATGGAAATGGGAGAATGGATAAGTAGCGACAACTATTCTGGTAGGATTGTAAAAATTAGTAACGCCTTTGTATTTAAGGGTCCTATAAAAAATTATTCGATGGATTTTCCCTTTGTTTGGGATGAACTCAACATTCTAATTACATATGGTTCTGATACCGAACTTGCCAAGAATATTATGCTTAATACAGCTAATGAGCTATTATCTGATTATACCGAAAAATCTAAAGCCAAATGGCATCAAATGGTTGCCCGCTATTATATTGAAGATGCAACAATAGAGCCAACTATAGCTATTAACCTAACCGATAATTGGATTCAGTTGAACCTACGCTATATCACCGATTACAAAAAAAGAAGAAATACCAAACACGCACTATTTCAACATATAGAACAGACTATTTCAAAGACAGACGGCAAGGTTACTTTAGCGTCTACAACATTACAATTACTAGAAGTACCACCACTTAATGTTAATCTAAAAAAGTAATATGGACACTACAAAATCTATTGACATTATAAAATCTTCAGGGCAAAAAATGAAGTTCTCCTTAGACAAACTACGTAACTCTCTAAAACATAGTGGTGCAAATCATGAACTTGTAGAAGAAATTGTCAGTAGGGTTAATGATGAGCTTTTTGAAGGCATTACCACTAATGAGATCTATAATAGAGCGTATGCTTTACTTAAAAAACATAAAACCGTATTCGCCTCGAAATACAAACTCAAAAAGGCAATCTATGAATTGGGTCCAACCGGTTTCCCATTTGAACGTTTTATTGCCGAAATACTAAAATACTCAGGTTACGGGGTTAAAGTTGGTGTTATTTTAAACGGTGACTGTGTTACCCACGAAATTGATGTTGTAGCAGAAAAAAATGATACCGTTACGATTATAGAATGTAAATTTCACAACGAAGAAGGGCGTAATTGCAATGTTAAGATTCCGCTTTATATACATTCTAGATATAATGATGTAAAAGCGCATTGGGTAACAAATAAAAATAATAGACCATTAAATAAAGGTTGGGTGGTAACCAATACTAGATTTACACAAGATGCCATAGACTATGGCAAATGTGCAGACCTCTATCTTTTAAGTTGGGATTATCCAAAAAATGACGGACTAAAAGATAGAATAGATCGGCTTGGACTCTACCCTATTACGGTCTCTAGCTTACTCTCTAATAGAGAAAAACAATTTCTTTTAAGTAGAAATGTAGTACTGTGCAGACAACTCATAAAAGACAAGTTTTACTTAGACCATCTTGGTGTTTCTAACACACGTAAAACAAAAATTCTAGACGAAATATCACAACTCTGTAATAATCATTAAGATGAAAAAGGTAAGATTAAAATTTTTAGGTGCCTCAGGTACGGTTACCGGTTCTAAGTTTTATATAGAAACTCCCGAACTGAACATCATGATAGATTGTGGCATGTTTCAAGGCCTTAAAGAATTACGTGAAAAAAATTGGGAACCGCTGTCTATAGATGCTAGTAAATTAGATGTTGTTATTTTAACACATGGTCACCTTGACCATACCGGTTACTTGCCCAGGTTGGTGAAAGAAGGTTTTAATGGTAATATTATTGGCACCTACCCCACTTTGGCGGTAGCCCGTGTTATTTTACTGGATAGTGCAAAAATTCACGAAGAACAGGCAAAAAAAGCAAATGAGGAAGGTTATTCAAAACACCCTGTAGCTTTACCTTTTTATAATATTTTAGAAGCTGAAAAAACCATTAGATTATTTTCTGGATGCAAAAAAGATGAGTGGATCCAACTTTCAGAAAACATTAAATTAAAATTTAAATACAATGGACATATTATTGGATCAACCTTTATAGAATTAGATATGTTCGGTAAAATCTTTGTTTTCTCAGGAGATGTTGGCAGGTTGAACGATGAACTTTTAATGGCCCCTGAAAGACCTAAGTGGGCAGACTATTTGTTTTTAGAAAGCACCTATGGCAACAAACTACACCCAAAAGAAAATATTGTAGATATTTTAAGCGATTTGGTTCATAAAACCATTAATGATAGAGGTACATTGATCATACCTTCTTTTGCGGTTGAAAGGCTACAATTGCTTATGTTTTTATTTTGGAACTTATATAAAAAAAACAAAATACCCAACATACCCATTTTCATAGATAGCCCTATGGGCAGTAACGTTCTTGATGTATTTGAGCAATTTACAGATTGGCATAAACTAAGCCAAGGCGACTTCAAAGCCATGTGCGATCACTTTACCATTACAACATCATACGCAGATACTTGGAAAACTATAGACGACCCTAGACCCAAAATTGTTATTGCAGGTAGCGGTATGGTTACAGGCGGTCGTGTACTTACCTATTTAAAACAATTAATAGACCAATCAAAAACAAGAATTTTGCTCGTTGGTTATCAAGCTGAGGGTACTCGGGGCAGACAATTATTAGATGGTACACATGAGTTAAAGTTATTTGGAAAATACTACCCCGTAAAAGCGAGTATTCATTTTATAGAAAGCCTTTCTGCACACGCAGACCAAGCAGAACTTCTTCATTTTATAGATGGTATTAAAAATACCCCGGAAAATGTATTTTTAATTCATGGTGAACCGGGTGCTTTAGATGCCTTTAAAGTAAAAATAAGAGATACCAAAGGATGGAACTGTCATATTCCAAAATTGGAAGAAACTATAGATCTGTATTTATAATCGGCTTTTTTTGTCAAATTGTACTTTTCTTATAAACTGACAATCGTCATATTTACGACATTTTCAATATAGTATCTTCGACATATATAAGAAATAAATACACCTGCCCTATGAAAAAGTTGATTCTGCTATTCTCATTGATATTCATGGGTTGTTCTTCTATTAGTTTAGTTGAAAACTGGAAAAACCCCGATATCGTTATTTTCAACGCAAATAAAGTTCTTATTGTTGGTATGGCACAAAATGATGACACACGAGAAAACTTTGAAAGTAAACTACAAAAAGAATTTACAAATAGAGATGTTGAAGCATGGCGTAGTATAGATATTTTCGATATTTCGCTAACCGATTCTCGCAAGACCGAACAAGAACTAGACGATGTGGAACAAAGCCTTTTAGACAAAGATTTTGACGCCATTTTGCTTACGAAGATCATAGGTTCTGAAAGTCGAGAGAACTTTGTAAAATCTATTACAAGATGGGATGATCACCAATCTAGATTCAACGATGATTATTTAGAACACCAAGGTATTTATTACGATGACAACTATTACGATAAGTATACCATATATCATGCAGAGACTACATTATACTGCATTTGTGAAGGTAAAGAAAGAGCTATGATTTGGAGGGGAATCATTGAAATAACCGAACCTGACAATATTAATAAAGCTATTAAAGATTATGTAAAAATGATTATTGTTGCTATGGAAGATCAAGATTTGGTATTTACTTCTCAAATAGAATAAAAGGAATATTATTAAAACAACGGACTAAGCACTCTGCCCACACCTTCTTTTAGCTTTTTGCTCCATGGTCTTTGTATAAAATCATCATAAACCAGTTCATTACTGATTTTACAGTCGTAAAGAAAATCTTCTTTTAACTGTTTGGCTATCTGTGTATGGTACATAATGGCATTTACCTCATAGTTCTGTTCAAAACTTCGGTCATCTAGATTTGCCGTGCCAATAGAAGATATGGCATCGTCACTCACCATTATTTTACTGTGTAGAAAGCCGTCTGGGAAAAGATATATTTTAATTCCTGCTTTCAAGAACAACTCAAAATAAGAATGAACTGACCAACTTACCACTTGGTTGTCCGCCTTTTCTGAAACAAGTAACCTAACATCTACCCCACTTAATGCTGCCGTTTGTAATGCCCTTATCAATGCCTGACCTGGTACTATATATGGGTTGGTAATATAAATATAGTCTTTTGCCATGTTGATCATTGAAAAATAGGTTTGCTCCAACACCGGAAAATCATCATCTGGTCCGCCAGCAACAATTTGGACCAATTCATTGGAGACAGGTTGTTTTGCGTAACTCTTGGGTTGTTCTATAGCTTCCAGTAATTTTGTACTTACCAAATACCAATCGGTCATAAATACTTGATCTAACTGCGTGGCTGCTGGTCCTATAAGTCTTAAATGCATATCATGCCATTTACCTAAACCAACCTGACCTTTCAAATACTTATCTGATACATTAATACCGCCTGTAAAAGCAATTGCACCGTCAACCACTATAATTTTACGATGATTCCTAAAATTCAATGAATAAAAATACCTACCGAATTTAAAGGGTAGAAATGAATATACTTCAACCCCTATTTCTAAAAGTTTCTTTAGATATTTTTTGCTTAATGAGAAACTACCTATACCGTCATATATTAATCTTACGACCACTCCATGGGCTATCTTTTGCTCAAATAAATTTAGTAATCTGGTCGCCAAATCTCCATCTTCAAAAATGTAATACTGAATATGAATACGCTTGGTCGCTCCCTCTAAAGCACGAAATATGGTTTCAAAAGTTGATTTCCCGTCTTTTAATATTTTAAGATCATTACCTGAAGTTGGCGGAAAATGAGAATTCTTATAACTAAGCGTCATTAATTTACCATACTTGCCGTCAAAAACATTGATCTGCTCGGTATTTGGCTTGGGTAGTTTGCTAAACAGGTCTTTTTGATGCTCAATAAGCTTATACCTTCTTCTATTTCTACCCAATAATAAGTAAAGGAAAATACCACCAACAGGTAGTGCAAAAATCGCTAAAAGCCATGCCAGACTTTTGGTAGGTTTTGCTCCATATAATAAAATCGAAAGCACAATTGCCAAGGCTATTATAACGTAAATACCAATAAAAATTGAAGTCCACATAAAGTTCGTGTTCAAGAAATCATATTACGCTCTAATTGTAAAAATAAAAAAGAATTTAAATGTGATTTGTTACAAGTTACTCGATTTACCTACAATACGCCCATCTTCCATTTGAATGATGTAATCCGTTCTTTTAGCAAAGTCCTCATCATGTGTAACAACTAGCAATGATAGCCCTTCTTCTTCTTTTAGTTGCTTAAAAATATTAAACACATTGTCAGCATTATAACTATCCAGATTTCCGGTCGGTTCATCTCCCATAAGTATTGATGGGTTGTTAATTAGTGCCCTAGCAATAGCTACACGCTGTTTTTCTCCACCAGAAATACGTGACGCCTTTTGTTTTGCCAACGACTCTATGCCCAACATTTTTAATTTCTGAATAGCGTCATGCTCAATTTCTTGGTGACTCTTTCGAGCTAACTTTTTTGCCGGCAACATTATATTTTCAATAACACTAAATTCAGATAACAAATAATGAAACTGGAATACAAAGCCAATATTTTCATTTCTTAAAAGCGACAATTCAGTTGCAGACAAACCGGTTACTAATTTATTGTTCAAAAATAACTCGCCAGTATATTCTGTATCCATCGTTGACAAAATATAAAGCAACGTAGATTTACCAGAGCCAGATTTACCCATGATAGAAGCAAATTCCCCATTAAATATTTTAAAGGAAATATCTTTTAAGACATGAAAATCTTTAGGTTTATGAAAGTGCTTATTGATATTTTTTGCTTCTAATACAATATCCATTTACTGCTGCTTAAGTACCTCTAATAATTTTTACCGGATCAATATGCTTTGCTTTATTCGAGGGAAGCCACCCTGCTATAAAAGTTGAAATCAACGCGAAGACAATACCTATAACATAATATATAAAATTAAAATTAACCGGATAAGTCGTCATTGTAGGTAAAGCATCTGTTTCAAAAGGAACTCCATCTATAATAACTGATAAAACAAAACCTAAAACCAAGCCCAAAACACCACCTACCATGCCTATTATCATTGCTTGACTCATAAAAATGTATTGTACATCTTTACCAGAAAAACCGGTAGCTTTTAAGATGGCTATATCCTTCATCTTTTCATAAATAAGCATGTTAAGAATATTATATATTCCGAAGCCTGCTACAATTAAAAGCGTAATTGAAACGGCATAGGTAATTAAATTACGAATATTGGTGCCGGTCTCAAATTGGGCATTTGCCTCGTTAATATCAGTTGCGGTAACCTCAAACTGTTTTTCGAAACCTTTGGCCAATATTGGGGCATTTTTAATATTGTTCAACTTTATATTTATGTCGGTAATATAATTTTGCGCCTCTCCTAAAATACGCTGTACCGTTTTCAAGTTACAATAGCTTTGAGTGTTATCGATATCTGCAACTCCACTTTGGTAAATACCAACTATTTTCAATGGAAAAACTGTACCACGTACAGTACTTATCTGTACTCTATCGCCAACTTTCAGTGACATTTTACTGGCTAGACCTGAACCCAATAAAATTCCGTTAACCATATTATCTAAAGCTTCTGGCGAGCCCTCAATGATGTAATCGCGCATGTTAGACAGTCTAGTTTCTTCCATAATGTCTACCCCTGTCAGATTACCAGATAATTCAATAGAACCGGATAAATAAAATATTTGTGCGCGTACTTGTGCCGTAGCTCCTTTTACCTCTTCCATTTGTTTTAAATGGTCTAAAATAGGAAGCGCATTATGAATCTTTTTTTGTCCGCTTTTCGGTTTTATAGAGCTGATCATTTGAACAGAATTATTAAACTGCTCATAAAGTGAAATTGGCTGATCTATTGTAGGTTCTATTTCATTATATAAATGAATATGTGGTGTTTGGTTCAATACTAAATCATCTAACATTTCATTTAGACCGGTCATAAAACTTACCATGGTAATATAAGCTCCAATACCAAAGGTTACACCTAACGCTGCCGTTGCGGTAGATTTCATCTTGGTCAGAAGATGTGTTTTGGCAATATTTAGTATTACTGGCCAATTCATTATTTAATTGGCTTTAAAATCATATCATTTTCTGTAATCCCTGAAATAATTTCTATCCTTTCTAAATTTTCAGCACCTACTTTAACAATTATCGTATCGTCTTCCGTAATAACTTTATTGCCCTCAACTAAATATTCTCTTGGTATAGTAAGTGCCTCTTCTTTCTTAGAAATTACAATATTACCTTCGCCCGCAAGACCAGGGTATAATACCTTTGGCGGACTATCAAAGATGGCCTCTATCTTAAATGTTTGTGATGTCTCGTCTTTTTTGGGATATATTTTACTTACCGTAGCCGTAAAAACCACCTTAGGATAAGCATCTAAGGTTACTAATGTTGTCTGACCTATTTTGATTTTAATGATATCTACCTCATCTATCAACATTTCTATTTTAAAATCGGTTGCGCTACCAATTGCCCCTAATGGTTCTAAAGTATTAATTAACTCACCAGGTTCTTTAAACAAAGCATAGACCTTACCATTGATCTTGCTGTTAATGGTATAATCTTCTGCTATTATTCTTGAGGACGAATAACTGTTTTTAGCCTGTTGTAAAGCAGTCTCTAAATCATTCTTTGTTCTTGCGTAGCTAGATTTTTGCTGACGTAGTTGATTTTTTGAAAGTTCATAAGCCAACTTTTGGGTGTCGAACTCTGCTTTTGATCCTATATTCTGCTCCCAAAGTCGTTGTTGTCTCGCAAAATTAATGGAGTCATTGTTGAACTTTAATTCTGCTGCATAAATGTCATCTTCAATACTTTTTAAAATGGCTGCATTTCCTTGAAAATTTTCTTTGGACTGCTGCAAGGTCAAATACGCATTTTCTGAATTTAATTTAGGAGTGCGGTTATTAACCTGTAAAATAGGGTCTCCTTTCTTAACCAAATCTCCTTCTTCTACTAGATTATCATCTAAAATACCTGCTACAACGGCATAAACTTGATATATGCTATCTGGTTGAATAGTGGCAGACGCATAAACAGATGATATAAGTTCAGATTTTTGCGGAAATACCTTTTCTTGTTTCTCTCCACAAGAAAGAAAAAGTAGAAATAGCAAACTAATGTTCAGATATCGCATGAATTATAGATTATTATAATTCAAAATAAAAGGAAATCTTTTAGGTATTATATGAGTAAAATCATGAATAGAAGATTCTAGGTATACACACCATAAAACAATGGAGTAAAATCAAATAAAAACCCAAATAATATTCTCTTTAAATTCAAGAGAACTTGATGAATATGGCGTATAAAAAAACCGAGATCAAAAACTCGGTTTTTTCTATATTATTTTAATGCCTTTCTAAGTTTAGCCTTCTTATTTTTCAATCTTTTGACCGATGCGCTTAACTTGCTTTTCATTTTTTTAATCTTAATTTTCTTAGCGTCTTTCTTTTTCGCTTTTTTTAACTTACTCTTTAAACTTTCTACTTTCTTAGCTGATTTTGTAACCTGTTTAATCTCTGCTTTCATTTTTTTACTTAATTTATATGTGCGCTATTTAATTTAAAATCCTCTTTAAAAAGTTATCATTTAGGTAATACTTTTTCCACTTAAAATAATGTTTTACTGTACTATCTCCTTTCGCATTTGCTAAAACCCCAATTAATCTAAGTTGTTAAATTTACCTTGCAGCAACTATTTATTCCTCTAAAAATATAAGTAAAAACTTTATAAAAAATTATCACCTCTCCCCATATATGACTTTGGTCATAATTTTTCAATGCTTCTGACTATAACTTTATCCTAAAAATATAATGTAAAAAATGTTACATCGACTTAGTCTAAACACTTAATACGGTAAGCTGATGATTCATTTTAATCCACTTATAAAATCCTACTATATGAAAAAATTACATAAAGTATTAATCGAAATTACAGCGCTAACTACCAACATAGAAACCAATTACCCAGAGCTCTACCGATCATTGGATGAAAATCCAATGACCTTACCAATTAGTCAACACCCACATATGGACAAGGTTGTTATGCAAGAATATTTAGAAAGCTTAAAACAAATGTTAGGTCACTATTTAGAAGAACATAAAAGTTCTAAATAGCATTTAATTTATTCCTAAAATTTATCAAGACTTAAATTCCTAAATTTTTAAATACCAAGTTTTAAATAACACAGCATAATATAACGACTATAATGGCCATCTTAAGAATTCCAACTCAAAAAGAAATAAAGCGGTACGCTTCCCTATTCAATGTACTGGTAAAATACGGTTTTGAAGATGTGTTATCACACAGTCCCATTCTTAAAATAATTCCAAAAAAATATTTAGAAAAGCACCCAGAGACGAAAACAAATCTATCCTTTTCTAAATATGAACGCATAAGAATGGTGTTAGAGGAATTAGGACCCACCTATGTAAAACTCGGACAAATTTTTAGTACTCGCGAAGACATGCTTCCTATTGAGTTGATAGAAGAGCTAGAAAAGTTACAAGATCATGTACCTAAACTTAAAGACTTCGATGTTTTAAATACTGTTGAAGAAGAATTAGGTATTGAAAAGTTCAAGTATTTTGCTACAATTGAATTAGAGCCTTTAGCAGCAGCATCATTGGCACAGGTACATCGAGCGCAACTCGTAAATGGTGAAGAGGTAATTTTAAAAATTCAAAGACCAAATATCACCGAGATTATTGAAGCTGATCTTATGGTAATGAAGCAGGTCGCAGATAGTCTTGAAAAATACAGCACACAGGCAAAAGCTTTTCAACCTATTCGTATTATAGAATCTTTCGAACGCAGTATAAAAGAAGAACTTCAGTTTGCAAGAGAAATAGACAATACCGAACGTTTTGCCCAAAATTTTGCGGGTAATGAATTTATTCATGTTCCAGAAGTCTATAAAGAACTTTCTTCAGATAAAATTATTTGTTTAGAGTTTATAGATGGTATTAAAGTATCTAATGTAAAAGCATTGATTACCGCTAACATAAACCCAAAAGCGGTTGCCAAAATTGGTGTAGACCTTTATATTGAACAGATCTTGGATTTTGGCTTTTTTCATGCAGACCCGCACCCAGGTAACATATTTATAATTCCTGAAAGCGATCAAATTTGCTTTTTAGATTTTGGAATGATGGGCACTATTTTACCAAACGAAAGAGAATCCATTAATGACTTACTTTTATATTTTTTAAGTAAAAACGTTAAAAAAATAATCACTTTACTAGAGAAAATTGCCATTAGAACTAACATACCTGATTATAAAAAACTAGAGCAAGACCTTTATCAATTACTTGAAGGTGTAAGTAATACCGCCATACAAAACATTAAACTCGGCGATACCTTGTCTCAGTTTAAAGTTGTTTTATACGAGAATCAAATTATAATACCCCACTACTTATACATGATGATAAGAGGTATTGTTCTTATTGAAGGTGTGGGACTGAAACTAGATCCTGAATTTAATATCACTGAAAATCTAGAACCTTATACCGCGAAAATTTTGCGAAAGAGATTTAGCTTAAAATACCTGTTTAAAAAGAACCTGAATCGTTTAAAAGATATCAATGCCTTAGCAGATTCCCTGCCCGATGATATAAACACTATCGTAAAAAAAATAAAAGATGGCAAGTTAGAAATTATACACGAACATAAAGGTCTTAAAGAATTTCAAACTGCTACAAGTAAAGCGGTAAACCGTTTAGTCTTCGCTGTAATCATAGCTGCACTTTCAATAGGGTCATCATTATTAGTAATGGCAAAAATGCCGCCACTAATTAATGGAATACCACTTTTAGGTGCTATTGGCTTTGTAATTTCTGCACTTTTAGGATTGTATATTATCATTTCGATTTTCAGAAATGATCATTTTTAAGTAGCATATTGTATGGATGAAGTTGAGAACATAATTAAGTTTTTAGACCCCTATATTTTAGGTGTGCTCATCAGTTTAGGTATAGGTCTTATTCTCGGACTAGAAAGAGAATATAATAACCTGAAAGAAGATAAAGGATTTGCCGGTATACGAGCTTTCCCTATAGTGGCTATTTTAGGTTATACATTAGGTAGCCTTACCGAAATCTACACAACTTGGCTGCCTGTTATTGGTTTAGGTGCCTTCATTTTCTTTTTAGGATTCAATCATTTATATAAAGAGACTGCAGCATACGAACGAAGTTTTACCACCAACATAGCTTTAATTGCAACCCTTATATTAGGGTTAATGGTATCGGCAGAATATTATAGAAATGCGGTTGCTACTGCTGTAATTATTGTAACATTACTTTCTCTTAAAACACGTTTTCATACCGTTATTAGAAATATTACATCAGACGAACTTTTTGCATTAATAAAGTTTTCTATCATCGCTCTATTAATTCTACCGTTTTTACCTAATAACAATTACGGTCCTAATGAATTGATAAATCCGTTTGAAATTGGGTCTATTATCGTCATTGTTTCTTTCTTAAACTTCATTGGTTATTTTCTGGTAAAATTTGTAGGCTCTAAAAAAGGAATTCTATTAACCGCTATTCTCGGCGGACTTATTTCAAGTACCGCCGTAACTTGGAGCTATGCATCGCGTAGTATTGAGTCTCCAGAACTGTCTAAAAAATATGCCGCTGGTATTATAATTGCCTCGGCGATAATGTTTCCACGACTCGCATTATTGACCTACATATTCAATAGTGCGCTATTTATGTATGTAGCTATACCTTTTGCTGTATTCTCCCTGATGTGCCTTATTATTTCCCTCATTCTAATTAAAGAGGATACCAATAAACCTGATACAAATTTTAAGCTTGGCAACCCAATGAACCTTCTTAACGCAATTGGGTTTGGTGTAATTTATGTGGTTATACTAATTGCTGTATTTTACAGTAATCAATTCTTTGGAGAAAGCGGTTTGTACTATTCAGCGCTAATTGCTGGTTTGACCGATACCGATGCAATTACTATTAGCCTAGCCAAATTTGCTTCTGATGGAGAAAGAATAAAATTAGCATCGTCTGTCGTTGTCACTGCTGTAATGAGCAATATGTTGGTTAAACTAGTCATATCTGTTTTTAAAGGGTCCCAAAACACAGGTAAAATAGTAGGCTATACTTTTCTAGGTATAATTGTAATCGGCGTTTTATATGCTATGATTGCTAATTGATGTAATCTAATTAGGGAAGTATTTTGTCTGGTTTCACCACAAGAAAAAAATAGTAGATAGAGTACATTAATGTTCTGCCAAATTTTATTTATGAAGTTTTTTAAAACCCTAATGTTGGCTTAAGTGATAGTATGAATATTGAATCGTCATAACTATTAGAATTAAGAATACCGTGTTACTATTAATCATAATTCACTAAACCAGTTAATTTGAAGAAGAAATATATTGATTCTGAATTTATCTATATAGAAAGTTTTGACCTTTAGATATGCTGGTACGCTAACCATGCTTTCTAACATTTTACTAAATAAGAAATGAATAATGAAACGCTAGATAAAAACTTAATCGAAAATTCCGTTAGGCTAAATCTTTTAATTTATCGATGGCTTTTGGAATACTACAGTAAAAGCAAGTGCCCTTACCCACAATGCTTTCAGCCCTAAGGCTCCCTTCATTTTTTTCAACCATTTCTTTACATAACATTAGCCCTAAACCGGTACCTTTCTCGTTATTAGTACCGTAAGTGGTAAATGTTTCTTCCTTAAAGAATATTTTCTGAAGTGATTCTTTAGTTAAACCCACCCCAGTATCTTGAAACCAAATTTCCCAAAATTCATTTTTATCATTAGCTCCAATCGTAATCGTACCATTTTCAGGGGTGAATTTTAAGGCATTACTAAGAATATTTCTAATGACAATTCCAATTTGATTTTTATCTGACCATGTCAAAACCTGATTATCAATTTTACTTTCGACAATTATTGATTTTTGACTAAAACTTTTTGAAAGTAACCCAATGTTTTCATCAACTATAGATTTGATATTTGTAACTTCTTGTTTGGTTATCATACCATCCATTTGAGATTGACCCCAGGAAAGTAAATTATCAAGCGTAAATGAAATATTGTTTATGTTTTTCGACATCGATGGTGCAAAATTCATAAAATCAGAAGAACTCATATCACCAGAATTCACCAAATCAAACATAGATTAAATGAGTTTATAGGTCCTTTTAAATCATGGGCAATAATGGAGAATAATGGAGAATAATCTACTTTTTGTATTGTTAGAATTTCTTAAGAAGGTTTCTTTTTTCTTTAATTGAACAGATTGTTGGGTAAGTTTATTATTTAATCGATTTTGAACAGTATTATTTCTTCTAAGAATAAATATTATTACCAATGCAGATAAAAGAACAAAAAGAGCACTATAGAAATAATATTTTTGTTGGGCAACTTTCTTTTCGTTTTCTATAATATATCTTTCTTTTTCTTGGTCAAATTCAAGATTGGATTTTAATATACGTAGTTCCCTTTCGTTCTTTTTGATGTTTAGTGTGTCAGATAATGTTTTCAACTCTTCTAAATAGGTCAATGCCTTTATAGGTGCATTAACCGTCTTATTGATATCATATAGAATTTGAAGAGTTACATCACGATCCTCTAGAAGATTCATAGTTTTTGATATTTCTAACGCTTTTAAGGCATAACCTTCAGAAGTTTTAAAATCTTCTAATTTGAAATAAGCTTTAGCAATACCATTATATAGCGGTATTTTATATCTGGTTTGATCTATGGACTCATGAATTTTTTCACTTTTCTTAAACCACTGTAATGCTAAACTGGGTTGGTTTTGTTGGTTATAAATTATAGCTTTTAATTCATAAGCATACATTTGCCAACTTTCTAAATTAATTTTATCAAAAATGAAAATACTTTCATCAACGTAACTACCAGCGGTTTCCAAATCATTGATATCAATATAGCTTGCTGCTAAATTAGCCAAGGTCAAACCTTTAATATAATCGTCATTTACTAATTTATTGTTTTCCTGTGCTAGTTTCAAAAAATAGATACATTGCTGTATTTCCTTTTGACTGCTGTATAAATTGGAAATATTTACATAAAAAGTAGAAAGATAGCTATAAGATTTGGTTTGTTTTGCTAGCTCAACACCTTCTAAATACTCCCGTAAAGCCTTTGCATATTCTTCATGGTATTCATATTCAATAGCTAGAAGGTTTTTAGCCCTCAATATATGTGTTATTTCATTTATGGATTTAGCTTTATCAAGAGCCTTTGAGAAATTTTCAATGGCCTTTTCGCGTTGCCCGGTTTCTGAATAATATGACCCCATGCTTAGATAGCCTATCGCCTCTCCCTTTGTATAATTTATAGATTTGCTTAGATCAATAGTCTCCTTTGCCAACTTGGATAGACTGTCTAAATCATAGATTGCACTTTTTCTCGCTAGTTCATATAAAAAATCTATGTAGAGCGTATCCTGTTTATAATTTGGAGTTGCTCTAAAAGCTTTCAGTCTTGTGCTTGTACTATCATTTGAAACAATTTGGGCATTTGAATTTATCGACGGAAGCCACAAACATAGCATCAGTATAATCTTTAAACCTAAATAATTTATTTCAACTGAACTTTTGCCTATTAGCATGAATGGTGTTTTCATTTTTTACTTTATACAAAGCTATCATTCATTAAAGACTATACTAATTATAGTTGTCCATTAAACCTTTTCTGTAGGTAAAATACTACATTTATGTAGTTTAACTAATATTGATTTTAAATTATAATTATAAGATCATTAAATATAATTCTATTATTAAAACAGTTTTCAAGAATAGTCGCATAACCCATAACAACACACATGGTAGCTAATGCATACCGTCCACCAGACCGAATCAATTTATTAATAGCCACTTGTAAAATTCTTGTACCTGACATACCTAATGGGTGCCCAAAATTTGGGGCTGTGCCCGCCTGTTTAATTATCCTAATATGTTTTATACTTCCCTTTATTTCGTATTTGCTTAAAAATTGAATCTCATTTTCTTCTCATTTGGTAGTGCACTACTTATTGTTTTATTGGCATCGGTACGGCAGTTTATAGCTAGTGCAGAATGCCCTAAAACTGATTTAGGAATACCTATGTGTTATATATCATTATTGATTTTCACATCACTTATCATCCTTATAAAATTCAACTTAATTACCTTATAAACAATTAATTACGCAACAAAATTCGCCTACTCACTTTTTGTGTTTACCGCTTATATAAATAAAGCAAAACTCCATAATAATACCACATATTAAAATGTATTTTTCTTCAACCCCAGTTTATACTTTATTAAGCTCATATTCATATCCTAATTAGGTAGAATACTTCTTATTGGCTATTGGTATCCTGTTTTACACTCTCCCTAAAACATAACCTAAATACTACGTTACACAAACTATTTTAAAATAGAATCAATTATATTTGAGTACACCTCATGTAGTTGTAATTGTCTTTTTAATTGAAATATAAAACGACTCATATCGTTCAATTAATAAGTGATTACTAATCTTTATAAATTCAAGTCTATAATATATGAAAGACACCAAAGTAAGATGGCTCCAAGACTTAAGACGTTTTGTTACACTTAAAAGCCAATTTATACTTTCAGGCAATACCAAAGATTTACAACTGATTAAAAATGACTTTAACGGTTTTAGCTGGCACAGGCTAGAGAATGCGATTGATATAGAGCTTAAAAGTTTAGGTTATACAGAGGTCATTTATTATAATCCATTAGAGGGATTTGAAATTCCTTTTTTTACCGGAAATGCGGAAGAAAAGAAAGTATTATTTGATCAACTCAATATTCCTCTGGGTAGTCCGTCTAGCTACAATAATCTAGAGACTTTTAACAGCGTTCTCCAATCTATAGTCAACCATAAGGACAACCCTATTGCATTAATTGTAGACTTTGCATCGCAACTGCTTATGAATCCAGAAAATTTGGTCAAAGCAGAACATGATACTTTTAGCCTTGCAAATGTATTATCGCAAACGACAAACACAAGACCTCACGGCACTCCACCTTCGCCATTTTATAATACAGTAATTTGGATTGTAGACAAAGAAGGAGATCTCCCTGATTGGATGGTGGTAAACAATCCAAAAATACGTCACATCCCTATAGAAAAACCTGACCATATTGTTCGTAGAAGACTTGTAGATACACTTATTCAAAGCTTTAGTAAAAAAGAAGAAGTAGAAGTAGATAAAATTGTTACCGATTTTGTAAATGAAACAGAAGGTCTATTACTTTTAGATCTTGTTGCAATTATAGAGCTTACAAGAGCAGAGTCTATACCTATTACCCATATTGCCGATGCCGTACGTAGATACAAAGTTGGAGTTACGGAAGATCCTTGGATAAATATTGACCGAGAGAAAATTGTACAGGGAGAAACCTTTATTAAAACTCGTGTAAAAGGGCAAGATCATTCTGTACAACATATTATGGATATTGTTAAAAGAGCTATTACAGGTGTAGGCTCTTCTAAACGTAATAGTCGCCCTAGAGGTGTAGTATTTTTAGCAGGACCAACAGGTGTTGGTAAAACAGAACTAGCAAAAACACTTACTAGCTTGCTTTTTGGTGATGAGAATGCATACATACGTTTTGATATGTCTGAGTTTACCGCTGAACACTCTGATCAGCGACTTTTAGGAGCACCTCCAGGATATATTGGTTATAATGTTGGTGGCGAGCTTACCAATGCGGTACGTGAAAAACCTTTTAGTGTACTTCTCTTTGATGAAATTGAAAAAGCGCATCCGCGTATATTAGATAAGTTTCTTCAGATCCTTGATGATGGGGTTTTAACCAGCGGACGCGGTGATAAAGTATATTTTTCTGAAACCCTTATCATTTTCACCTCTAACTTAGGTATTTACAAGAAAACTGCAACTGGTGGCCGTGTAGCCCATACTTCTTATGAAGATCCTTTTGAAGTCATTCAAGAAAAAATAAAATACGAAATAGAGAATTACTTTAAGTTTGAGCTAAACCGTCCAGAACTACTAAATCGAATTGGTGATAATATCATTGTTTTTGACTACATAAGACTAGACGTGGGAGAACTCATTTTTAATATGATGTTAGAGAATCATTTAAAGGCTATTCAAAAGCAACTCGATATTACTTTAGACCTAAACCATACCGTAAAAAATAGCCTTAAAGCATTAGCCTTAAAAGACCTTAGTAATGGTGGGCGAGGTATTCGTAATAAAATTGAGTATCACTTTATTACGCCTATTTCTAGATCCCTTTTCAGTCTAGACCCATTACCTAAAGATGTTTTAAAAGCAACAACTATTACCGTAGATAATACTGGTACAACAATCACGTTACAAAAACAATAGTCGTTATGGATATTCATATATCCCGTGTACATTTTCCCGTAACAACTTTAGGACCTGGAAAACGCATAGGTATTTGGTTACAAGGATGCACTATTCATTGTAAAGGCTGTATTTCAATGGATACTTGGCAATTTAATATTAACAAGGTACCCCTTAACGACCTCAAACAAGTTTTAGAAGTATGGCTACCACAATGTGATGGAATTACCATCTCTGGCGGAGAACCTTTTGATCAAGAAAATGCCCTATTTGAACTTCTTGAGTTTTTAAATTCCTATAAAACGAACATCTTAGTGTATAGCGGATTTTCTTTTGAAACCTTAAAGGAAAAAGAACTTGTGCAAAACGGATTCATAGATGTTTTGATTTCAGAACCCTATAATCATACAGAAACTCAGACAAAACGACTTCTAGGTAGTGATAATCAACAAGTCCATTTTTTAACCCCGCTAGGCAAAAGAGAATTTGCCACCTATCTAGAACAACCTTTAGAAAAAGAATTAGACATTCATATTACCGAAGAAACCGTATGGTTGGCTGGAATACCAATCAATGGAATGAAAGAAATTACGCAAGCGGGGAAAGATAATAATGTAGACCTGTCGCACAGTCAAGCAGTGACTAAAACTAAATAATTTATGGAATTTGTAAGACTTTGTCCAGCTTGTCATAGCGAACGTCCGGTTCAAGAAATGTACTGTCAAAATACCGTTGATGATACAGGCTGCAGCTGGTTGCTTATGAACGTTACCCAAACACCAAAGGGCGGTAAAATAGAAATAGAAGAGTCACCGATAGTCAAAAATGCACGCCACTGTACAAATGGACATGAGGTGCAGGCAGGTGATTTTATGTGTATGGAATGTGGTGCTGACATTGAAGTACTACCAACACCAGAAAAAATTGCTAAAGCGCAGCAAATAGACGAATATCAGATTATAAAATCTGTTAAGGCAGAACGCACTACAAAAGAATGTTTTCTAGTTAAAGATGCAGCCGACAAAGAATATTTTCTAACCTTATATTTCGAGAATAGTGAGCCAGACAAGAGTATTTACAAGGTATTGGAGAAAATGGATACCGATCATATTGCAACGCTCATAAAAACAGGCGATTATAACGGTCGTTTTTTTGAAGTCTCGGAACTAATCTCTGATGGATCATTAGATACACTGGGATACTTACCTATAGACAAGATTGAAAAGTTGGTAAATGAGGTAGGTAGAGCTATACATAAACTTTCTGAAGCAGGTATCCGCCACCGCGATATATGTCCTAAAAATCTACTTTTAAGAGATTCTGCAAGTTTTGATGTTGTTATTATTGACTATAGCTCGGCACGTCTGTCCGATTATGATCTTGATACCGACACTCCTATAGAGCTCACAAGATATACTGCTCCGGAAGCGATTATTGGTGGAATTAGTCCCGCTTCAGATTGGTGGAGTTTAGGTATGATTGTTCTAGATCACATTACAAAAGGAACTTTCTTTGAAAAAATAAACGACAAAGCTTTTATGATTCATTTGATCACTAGAGGTGTTGACATTCCATCTTCTATTGATGCACGCATATTACTTTTACTTAAGGGGCTTTTAACCCGAGATCCTTTAAAACGCTGGAATTGGGAGCAGGTTGATAAATGGCTTAAAAAAGAAGAAGTTGAGGTTCCTGTTGAACAAATTAGCACTTCAACAAAAAAAGAAAAGAAAATTACGCTAGGCTCAGCAGATTACACTAATGTAGCATTCTTTGCCCTGGCCGCAGCCGAAGAAGAACATTGGGAAGAAGGAGTCTCCCTATTTAATTCTGGATCTCTTGCCAGCTGGGTAACTGAAGTATTTGGTAATGACAAAAAAGCCGCTGCTGTTCGCAATCTTCGTAACAAAGAGGATATTCCGCTAGAATGGTGCTATCCCCTAGCTTTAATGGTTTTAAACGAGGCATTACCATTAACTTGGCGCGGACAAATTATAATCCCTGCATGGCTTATGGGAAACACAAAGGAAGCAATAAAACTTGTAGAAGGCCATGTGCCAGATTATTTGGCAAGTTTACAGCGAGAAAAGTGGCTCATACAGCTCAAAGAAAGAAAAGCAAACATTGCCAGAAAAGCAAAGAACCTTGATATTCAATTAGATAACGACAAATTTTTAATTTACAGCCTAAGTTCTTCAAGAGTAAAACTTAAATCTGAATTAGATTTCTTGCGCCGTCTCTATCCAGATGCACATAACCCTGGTCTATCTGATGTTATGAGTAATCTTCGTTTAACAGAAGAAGATATGATACTGGTTTTAAGTGCCAGGCGCAACCAGTTTATTACACTTGAAGAGCTTTTAAGCAAAACGGAAAAACTTGCAAAAAAAAATGGTCTAGAACCCAATCTCCCTTTTTATAAAGATAGCTTGGTAAAGTATAGATTAGAAATATTTGAAATGCTTAATAACCATTTAGAAGGTTTTTCTAGATGTAATAATGCAGCGCTTGATCGCTGGGCAGATCGTTTTAGAATTGAAAAAAGATTGCCCATAATACCATCTGTTCTCTGCCTTTCTATTCCAAAAAATAAATGGGTAGCACCACCTAAACACGAGTATGGTTCTAGCTTATTACGACACTTTGAGAAAAAGGTCGTTTACGCTTCTTCTAGAGGTCCACTTGTAAGATTGATTATATCTAAACACTCGTCTCGTATTGATTTAAGCGAACTAGGCACAAGCTTAAAATCATCTGAAAAACTTGTACACAGCATTCTTAAAAGATCTACTGGTACCGAAAATGTTGATCCATTAGCCTTCAATACAAAAGCCTTATTGGCACAGCGAATACGGCGTATGCTTCTTAAAGCTGATAATTTTAAGCGAGATACAGGTTTAGATTCCCTATTTATGGGATTCCCTTTTTTGATCGCTCAGCACAAGATGACGCATAGGCCCCGTATTATGCCTATTCTGCTATGGCCAGTTAATCTTGATTTTAGTTCACGAGGGGCTACAACTCTTAAATTTAGTTTTGATTATGCACATGGTGAAATAAGGCTTAATCCGGCACTTGTAAATACATTAGACCCGGATAATTACAAGAAATTAGAAAAAATAACTCGCGAGATTTTAGGAAGGCAATCACTTCACGTTTCTGAAGTTATTGATGCTTTTAGTGCCTGTTTTCCTGCCCATACAAATGAACTTACCGCCCACCCTAGCGTTAATTTTAAAAGAGATGAAATTGGGACAGAGCTTCACGCTTCGGCCGTATTTTTCAATGCGAATTTCACGGGGCAAGCAATTAGTGAAGACTTACGTCTTTTACAAAAATTGCCACATTCAGGCTCGTCAATGGAGCCCATTTTAAAAATTTCTGAACCTGAAATAAATTCAACGATAGAAATCAGTCCTGAAAATGGTCGTTATACCACAATGGCTATTGATCCTTCTCAAGATAATGCGGTGCTAAAAAGTAGATCAAGCCCTGGCATTGTAATAGAAGGTCCTCCTGGAACTGGAAAAAGCCAAACAATTGTCAATATCATTTCTGATTGCATTGGGCGAAACGAAAAGGTTTTGGTAATTTCTCAAAAGAGAGCGGCAATACAGGTTATATTAAAAAGATTACAAGCTGTAGGCTTAGAAAAGAGAGCGTTGCTAATTACAGATTTATCTAGAGATAGACAACCCATTATACAAGGTATACGAGAACAGGTAGCGCATTATTATTCTCAACCAAATAACCAACGCACGTTAGACAATCTGGTGCAGAAACGTGAGGATCTCGGAAAAAAAATAGATCGCATAGAAACTAATCTTGATGTGCTATCGCATCAAATTCACCTTGTAGACGATACCTCTGGATTAAGCTACCGAAATATACTTTCGGAATTAATTGATATTACATCAAAGGAGTATGTTGAAGTTCCTGAACTAAGATTGCTTTTTGAAAATAGTACTAAAAACAAGCTTAATATTCTTAGCGAAGAAATAAGTAATTTAATAACAGATTGGGTACCTTCTAAGTATGAAGGCAATCATCTTAAAAACTTACAAATCACTTCTTTTGACCATACTACCGAAACAGCGTTAAATAAAGATTTAAACGAATTTTACGAAACAGAAAAAGAACGTGTACAATTTATTAAAGAGACTTCAGGCAAACTGGATACGCCTAACGCCGCCCATTATAATCAATATTTAGCTATCCATAAAGAGACACTGCTCAATGTGTCAAAATCGCAGGCAACCAAAAATCAACTCTGGTTAAATTTACTTTACGATAAATTTGATAATCAATCTATTGGGGATGATATTCATGACAACCTAGTTAAACTATTAGAGCAAGTAGAACAACTTATCTCTAACTATCAAGACAATAGATTTGCAGTTTATTTTGATACATTAGATGATGAGAAAGTATTAAAATTGAATAAGGCTTGCGCTACATACTTGGGCACATCTAGTTTTAAAAAAATTAATCCCTTCTACTGGATTAATAAATCTCAACTTAAAAAAGTAGTTACTGAGCATCATTTACAATTAAATGAAAAGGTCGTGAGTGAACTACACTCAGCCGTACTCCTTGAGAATAATTTTAGAGCCTATCGAAAAGAGTATGCTCAACATCTTTTAAAATTGAAGACTCGGTATGTGATGGTCAAAGAGCCAAGGCGACTAGCGGTCGATATTAAGTCGACTATACGAGAGTTAGCCCAAGCAATCTCACTAGTAAGTGTATTACGAAGCTGTCCTGCAAAAGATGAAGCAAGAACAATACTAGAAACCGGTGATGAGAATGCATATAAAGATTTCTCAATAGCGTTAGAGAGTGCAAGTAGGCGTTTTCAAAACAGACAACAGTCTCTAAGCAAATTAAACGTACTTGAAAAATGGCTAACCCCACATTCGGTCACTACATTTACTAATGCTGTAGAACAAAACAACACCGATCTAGATACAGTCGCATCCATCATATCTGATATGGTAAATTTTGTCGCATATCAAAAATTTAGAATACGCTTTCAAAATAGTACTGCACAAGATGAACTCATTGAAATCTTCGCTATCCTTAGAAAATATGAGCATGAAATTTCTAATTTTCCGATTGAAAATTGGTCAGATTTAATAAGTATTTCGCTACATCGCGAAGGGTTACTGGCTTGGAAACAACGTATTGAGAAATCGTATCCCTCAATGCTAATGGCAGAAAGGGAAGTACTTCAACAAATAAGTGATTTAGAAGAAAATCTAAATTCGATGAAAACCCTCAATCGAAATATTTTAGCGCTGAACTATAATTTCGAAAATATAGAATCGCAAACAGCATGGAACAGCATCACAAGATTAAGAGGTAAGAATTACAAAAAACTTCGTGAATTTATTTCTGAAGGAGAACCCTTGGGTTTACTTGAATTGAGACCTGTTTGGCTTATGAACCCTGAGGTAGTTTCTCAAGCATTGCCCCTACAATCTGGAATGTTTGACGTTATTATTTTTGATGAGGCGTCACAAATGTTAGTGGATCACGCAATACCTTCATTATATAGAGGAAAACGGGTAATCATAAGTGGAGATGAAAAACAAATGCCGCCTACAGGATTTTTTACAAAAAAGCTGGAAGAAGATGATGATGACACAGATCAAACAGAGCTTGATGAAGATCATTCTGAAGAAGAGCTGGTAAACTATGAAGACGCGTGGAACAAGAAAGAAGTTAAGGATAGTCCAGACCTTCTTTCATTGGCAAAAACAGTCTTACCTACCACTACACTACAGATTCATTATAGATCAAAATACAAGGCGTTAATCAACTACTCAAATTATGCATTTTATGACGGTATGTTACATATACCTGCGTATCACCCTAAAGAAGAAATTTCAGTTGTAAAACCTATAGAAGTACTTCGCGTAAATGGAATATATGACGAACAAACCAATACCGCCGAAGCGGATACTTTAATAGCTTACCTCGCTGAACATTGGGCACTTCCTGAGCACGAGAGACTAAGTACGGGTATTGTAACCTTCAATAAAAAGCAAGCAGAACTAATAGAAGACACCATTGAACAACATGCCGCACAAGATGATACTTTTGGTCGTGCCCTAACCATTGCGCGTAATAAAGAGCAAGATGGAGAAGATATGGGTTTCTTTGTTAAAAATGTAGAAAATGTTCAAGGTGATGAACGAGATATGATTTTATTCAGTACCACTTTTGGTATTAACCCATTAGGATCCTTCCGCCGTAATTTTGGAGCATTAGGACATCGCGGTGGAGAACGTCGTCTGAATGTTGCTATTACGAGAGCAAGAAACAAAGTAGTTATTGCGACCTCTATGCCTACGCAAGCGATTTCCGATATCTTATCTACTGGAAGGCTTGCTTCTAAACCTAGGGATTATATACAGACCTATCTCAATTATGCTGAAATACACTCAAACAATCAGATAGCAATGGCAACTAATACTTTACGCCTTTTATCCACTAGTGATCACCAACAAATAGCTAAGATTAGAAATGATGGATTTAAAAATATTGTTAAAGCCTATGTTGAAAGTTTGGGATATGAGACTGTAGAAGACAGTGACAACTCCGTTTTCTATATGGATCTAGCAATTAAAGATAAGCAGCAAGGTCAATTTATACTAGGTATAGAATGTGATGCACCTTATAATAATCTTTTAAAACAAGCTCGTTATAGAGAACTATGGCGCCCTAAAGTATTAAAGCGTTCTATTCCACATATACACAGAACCACATCTTACCAGTGGCTTCAGAACACCCATGAGGAGCAATTAAAATTAAAAAACGCCATTGAGATGGCACTTATTCAAGACTAATGAGCGGACCTAAAGTAGTGCGTATTGTTACACCACAAGAACGTCAAATAATTAAAGATAGATGGCTCTCACAACTCAAACATGCCTTAAAGCGAACAGAGGACTATGCCAAAAAAAATAACCTTCTAGATAACGATTTAGAGAAAGGGCTTTCTGATACCCATGAGCATTATGCCAATTTATCTATTAATGATTACTTAAAAATAGAACGCGAGGTTCCACAACAAATTGAATTCTTAAACGTAGAACTTAAGAAGTTAAAGAAAAAAGTTGCCGACAAACGAACATCAGATTGGGAAAGGTTTAGGAATCTTAAGAGTACCCACAATGAATTGAAAGCCTTATCATTTGAAAAAAATATTGCTTTTGACGCCTTTAATGCTCCGCAAAGTATCACAAATAAAAACTTAGAAACATATCAGGCTCAAATAGATAATTTATACGAACTACTGCAAAAATCAATTTCTAAAACTGACGAATTATCTGAAGAACAACTAGCGATGCAAGAGCGGTTATCTCAAGGAGATAGTATGTTAACTGTCACCGCTTGGAAAGTAAAGTTAGAAGGAACTAGATCACGTTTAAAAAAACTAGAGAATACGTTAAAAGAAATGCACGTCCACGAAATGTCACAAGAAAAAATACAGACATTGATAAATCGTTGTGGTCAGCTAGATTCAAGACAAACAAACTATGATCTTCAACTAGATTCTCTTATTATTGATGCTGCAGACTTTACTAAAAATGAACTAGAGCTACGAGAGACTCGTGAAGATTTAAGTAATAACTTACTCCTTATAGAAACACTAGGTGAAGACTTTAAATTTGTAGCTCAGTGGAAAGAGAAACTTCAAAATTCGACACTTGAAGATTTAATAGAAACAGCTGCAAAAGCACTTAAATTTTACGAGACAACTTCGGAGAACCGTATTGTCGAAGCCAGAGGAAAAGCTATCAAATCTGCACTAGAGAAAGCTGGGTACACCATAAACGATTCAATGCAAACTGCTTGGGTAGAAAATGGACGCCTAGTCGTGAAGAAAGCTACCCATTCGCTTTACGGCATTGAAATAATGAGTCCCACCAACTTAAGTCGTATTCAAGCGCGTGTAGTAGCCGACGAAAACCGTACTAATGAAAGATCGCCAAGTCTTGACAAAAACGAAGAAGAAATTTGGTGCGATAATATTGATGAAATAAAAACTTTATTCGCTAATGAAAATCTTGAAATCATCATTGACAAAATGGAAGAACCTGGAGCAATACCACTTAAAGAAGTTCCCCTAAATAGTGGCTATGCTGCTCTTAACATAAACATTGAGAAGAAACGACGGAGTTAAACTAGAAATGATAGGTAATCATAATTTGAATTTCTGAGATGTGACGATTTAGATAATCCTAATGAACCCTCATTGCAAATGACAAGATGAAGGCCATCGCCTTTTCATTTTTTGTTGCCAATCGTTTACAAAAACAAACTGTTGACCGATTTGTTGACGGTGTTTTAAATGAACTTAAAGTAAATTGACTTACTTTCTGATGGCGTAAAGATATAATTTGAGTAATTCAAAATAATAAAAGAGCATATTTTTTTATAAAATCTATCCAACAATTTCCCGACTCTTGTTAAAAGGTTGCTGATAATGCCTTTGCCCCGTGGCTTTGTAAAGTGCATTGGCCACCGCTCCAAAAACAGGGGGAAACGGAGGTTCTCCCATACCCGTTGGGTCGATTTCATTCTGCACAAAATGTACGTCGATTTCTTTCGGTGCCTCTTTCATACGGATCATTTGGTATTGGTGGAAATTGTTTTTCTGTGGCACCCCACCCTCAAAGGTCAATTCCCCATAAAAGGCATTGCCTACACCATCGGTAATGGCTCCCTCGGCCATGTTTGTTGCTGCATCAGGATTTACCACCACTCCACAATCAATGGCACAAACTACTTTTTCAACTACAGGTTTACCGTTCTCCATCTTTAAATCCAGTACATGCGCCGCATAGGAGTTATGGCAAAAATAGGCCGACACTCCTCGATGTTTCGTTGCATCATTTTCTTTCCAAGCCGATTTTTCACGAACCAATTCCAAGACTCCGGCGTACCTATCAGCATCATAATCATTCCGTTCGCCTACAGGATTTTCCTTGGCGCGTTTTAGCAGGTCCAAGCGAAATTGAATGGCGTCCTTGCCCGTAGTTTCAGCAACTTCATCCAAGAACGCTTGTTCGGCACCGGCCATAAAATTAGATCGTGGAGCTCTAAAGGCTCCTATGGAAATGTTGGAATCAATGGTCCACTCTTCTGCCATATAATTATCAATGGCCCCTGCCGGAAAACGATTGGCGAACAATGGACTCTCCGGCACTCCTCCAGCCTTTACATGTAATGCCGTTAAATTATTGTTTTCATCAAAAGCCGCGCGATAGGTTGCGTGATAAGTTGGGCGATAAATACCATTGGTCATATCGTCTTCACGGCTATATACTAACTTGATAGGTGCATTGACTTTTTGTGAAATCAGGGCCGCTTCCACTACAAAGTGGGCATAGGCCTTGCGTCCAAAACCACCGCCCATCCTTGGAAGGTCCATCTCAATATTCTCTTTCGGTATTCCCAGACTACTAGCAATGGTAGGGATGATCAAAGGCGGAATCTGTATTGGTGCTGCAATTTTCGCCTTATCGCCTGCTACATGGGCAAAAGCATTCAAGGGCTCCATGTTATTATGAGCAAGAAAAGGCGCCGAGTAACTTCTTTCCAAAATCGTTGTTGCATTTTCGAAGGCTACTTCTGGATTTCCATCTTTTCGGACAACTTTTCCCGGTTTTGCAGCAAGTGCTTCCATTTGTGATTTATGGGTCGTGGTAGATTCCAGTCCTGCGGGTATGTTAATCGTTTGTTTTCCACCAAACCCAGCGATTGTTTCCGAATAGGCGGTAATGGGTTGCCATTCAACTTTTAATTTCTTTTTAGCTTGCATCACCTCCCAAGTAGAGTTGCCCACTATCGCAACCAATTCAGGAAAAGCGTTGGTGTCGAAACCGCCTTTTTCATATCCGTCCTTAAAACTCTTGATCGTAACCACATCCTTGATTCCAGGCATGGCTTTGGCTGCTTCACCATCCACTGATTTTAAGGTCAAACCAAAAGCTGGTGGATGTTCGATCATGGCGATCAACATTCCTTCCTCTTGAATATCCATGCCAAATAGAGGCCTACCGGTTACAATGCTTTTTGCATCTACATTTTTTTGCGAACGGCTGATCAGTTTAAAATCCTTTACCTCTTTTAGTTGTACTTCTTCGGGTACGGTAAGTGTTGCTGCAACTGAAGCCATTTCTCCGTAACCGGCCGATTTTTTGGTGGCTGCATGTTGTAATACTCCTGCTTCTGCGGTAATCTCTTCCTTGGGTACCTGCCAGGTTTCTGCCGCCGCCGCTATCAACATCTGCCTTGCGGTTGCTCCGGCCATTCTAAGCGGCTCCCATCGGGCACTTATTCCCCTACTGCCCCCCGTAAATTGAAATCCATATTTGTCTGCATGATAGGGCGCCTGTTCAACCAGTACATTTTTCCAATCTACATCTAACTCTTCTGCTACCAACATGGGCATAGATGTCCTGATATTCTGACCGAATTCCGGATTGGGCGTATAAATGGTTACAACCCCGTTATCACCTATTTTCAGATACGAATTCATTTCGAACCATTCTTTGGGCATTTCCCTGACAACCATCTCTTTTGCCTGCTCAGGTTTGCAGGAGTTTAAAATACTAAAGCCAAGTACCAATCCGCCACTTGCCAAACTTGTATTCTTGATAAAGGCCCTACGTCCCATATGCGTCTTTAGCTTTGTCATCTCCTAATTTTTTTGATTAAACGTTTTCCGAACTAGCGGCTGTTTTTATTGCTTTCTTGATACGAGTGTATGTACCACACCTACAGATATTCCCGTTCATAGCGCTTTCAATTTCTTCGTCCGACGGATTGGGATTCCTTTTCAACAAGGCCGAGGCCGACATTATCTGCCCTGCCTGGCAATATCCGCATTGGGGTACATCGATTTCCAGCCAAGCTTTTTGTACAGGATGATCACCATGCTCCGACAATCCTTCAATGGTCGTGATTTTTTGCTCCCCAACAGCCGAAACAGGTAATTGGCAAGAACGTACCGCATTGTCACCTAAATGCACCGTACAGGCACCACATTGAGCGATACCGCAACCATATTTAGTTCCTACCAATTTAAAGTGGTCCCTTAGTACCCAAAGCATTGGTGTATTTGAATCAACATCTACGCTGTGTTCCGATCCGTTGATGTTTAAGTTGAATATTGCCATTTTTAAAAAATTTACTTAAAAATAAAGATTATATATTGGGTGTTGCTTACGAAATTCAAACAGTTTTAACCTACTTTGTCAAAATCCTAATTGTTTTTAGTTTTTGATAGTCAGTGGTTTAAGCTTTTCAAGCCATTCCACAAGTAATTCCTTCACTTCTACTTTACGGTTCCCTTTTATGGCCAAGTAAATTCCATCTCTCTCAATACCCCCGGTTACCGAAAACCCTTCTAAAATGTTGCAATCGGAGCAAAGGCTTTCCACCGTTCGAAAGGTACTGCCAATACCGTACCCAGCATTGGTGTTAAAAGGAATGACCGTTTTATCCTTAAGGTCGTGCCGGGTCAAAAAGCTTTTAATTGGTGGAGGCAGTTGCATTCCCCATGTGGGGAAGCCTAAAAAAACGGTATCATACTTGTCCATATTTATCTGTGTTTTTAGGGGCGGAAGAAACCCGGTACGATTTTCTTCTGCCACTTGTTCCACAATCGACTTGTAGTTTTGCGGATAAGGATTTTTTAATTCCAGTGCCACCAGATCACCGCCCACATTTTCATGGATCATTTCGGCCACAACCTTAGTATTGTTTGTTCTTGATAAATAGACAATCAATATGTTGTCCGCTTTATTCTCGTACCCTTGGGCACTACACCATCCGGATACCAAGAAAATAATAAATAGTAAACGAGATATTATCATTTTTTAATTTTCAATTTTCTGAAATCTGTTGGCGTATGTCCTACATGTTTTTTAAAAAAGGTGCTAAAATGATTTACTTCCCTAAATCCTAAGACTGTAGCTATGGTAGTAATTGACCAGTCATTTCTTTTGAGCAATGCCCTTGCTTCCTGAATAAAACGTTCATTTATATTTTGGGTAGTCGTTTTTCCAGTATACAACTTGACGGACCTATTCAAGTGATTTACATGAATATTTAAAATATCCGCAAAATCTGAGGCTTTGCGCAACTTTATGGGTTGTGTGTCCTCTGTAATGGGGAATTGTCCGCTCAGTTGCATCAAAAAATTTTGGGCTATTTGAATATAGGTTTTTTGATTTGTTGAGAGGGACGAATCCATATTTTCAATATCGATAACTACAGTTTTTTTTGACGTATTCTTCTATTGATCTACCAAGGCAGTTTCCGGCCCACGGACACCTACCAGTTGTATCTTCTCCAAAGCATTCCTGAATTCCTTTAATTCCGTATCGGAAAAAGTAACGTTCAGTGCACCTTGGTTCTGTTTCACATGATGCAGTTTCGTAGTTCCTGGAATAGGAACAATAAAAGGTTTTTGTGCCATGACCCACGCCAATGCTATTTGGGCCGGAGTGGCATCCTTTTTTCGACCCCATTCGCGTACCAGCCTGAGCACCTCCATGTGAGCTTCAATAGCTTCCGGTGTAAAATAGGGCACTTGAGATAAGCGGGAGTCACTAGAAAAACGGCTATGCTCGTTAAACTTATCGCCTAAAAATCCACGACATACCGGTCCCCATGGCACGAACCCTATGCCCAATTCTCCACAGGTATCTATTACTTCATTTTCAAGGGCACGCTGAATAATGGAGTATTCGCTCTGAAGGGCAGCAACGGGCTGCTCTGCATGGGCCTTTCGTATGGTCGTTGGTGAAACTTCGGAAAGTCCAAAATGGAGCGCCTTCCCTTCCTTGATCAAATCCTTAACCGTTCCGGCTACGTCCTCAATCGGAACGTTTGGATCCAAACGATGCAGATACAACAAATCGATACGATCGGTACGAAGGCGTTTCAACATGCCCTCTACAGCGCTTTTAATATGTTCTGGCTTGCTATTTCTACCTGCCCTTTTTCCATTTGAAAAGTCAAACCCAAATTTACTGGCAATGACCACGTTGTCTCTAATAGGTTGCAGTGCCTCACCTACCAATTCCTCATCAGTAAATGGGCCGTACACTTCGGCAGTATCAAAAAAGGTAACGCCCAAATCATAAGCCCCACGAATTACGGGAATCATATCCTTGGTATCTCTTGGTGGATTGTAGCTGCCACTTTTCATGCTCATACAACCCAACCCAATTGGCGATACTTCCAATGCGCCCAACATCCGCTTTTCAGGGTTGGAAGCTGCTTTTAAACCCTCAATTGTACCAGGTGAATTTTTCCCATTGGCAAAGGCCATTGGGCCTGCCACCATACCCGCTCCCAGAAGGGCGGATTTAGATATAAAATTTCTTCTATCTAAATTGTTTTCCTTCGCTTTCATACACATTTACTTTACTAATTAGTACTCATTTCTATAGATGTCTTTGCAAAAAAGCAATAACCTTTGTCCGTATATGTTCCACATCGAACATCTCTCCAAAATGTGGGGCATCCTTAACCACGATCAATTCGTTTTCAACACCATTCACCGTCAACCATGAACTCAAAAGTTGGGATTGCCTGGGCGAAACCAAATCATCCTTTTCCCCATGAACAATCAGAAAAGGAGGATCCTTTTCATCCACATAGGTTACCGGACTAGCCATCTTGGCCAAGTCAGGTCTATCAAGAGGAGGAGCACCTATCAATAAAGCTTCAGGCGATTTAGCATCATTGGCCCCTGGGAATAAAATCAGTTCGGCAGGTCCGTAGAAATCCACCACGGCCTTAAAATCAAACCCTTTAGTGGTTTTCGACACAAAGAAATCGGTAACGTCATTGTTCTTGGAAAGTCCCATTAATGAAGCCAGATGACCCCCTGCGGAAAATCCCATTACGGCAATTCGGTCTTTATCGAAACCGTACCTATCGGCATTATCGACCAAAAAGGAAACCGCACGATTACAATCTTGAATTTGTACCGGGAAAATAGCTTGGGTCGCAAAACGATAATCAATGGAGGCCAAAGCGAAACCTTTGGAAACAATTTCAGCCACGGTTTCTTTCATGTAACCGATATCGGCGTATTTGTCGTTGACCAACCAACCGCCGCCATGCACAAAAATAACCAAGGGTATTTTACCGGATACTTTTTGGGGCAAATAGATATCCAACAAATGTTTTTGCAGCGTGTCGTTGGCATAGTTGACATTGCCATGCAAAACGGTGCCCTTAGGAAATACCTCAATTACCGGATTTGTTTGTGAAAAACCTTGACCTATAAAGGTTAAAAACAATACCGCTGTTGTAACTATGTTGTTGATTTTATTCATCGAATGCACAACTGGTTTATATTCCCCGTGATTGTAGTTCGTTTCTCAGTTTAACCCCCTTTTCAATGACATCCAATCTCGCTTTTCTTGGATCTGGCTTTCCAACGGCTTCACCATCTAACTGTATATCCATAATTTCACCTTCATTTTTAGCATAGACTGGCCAGTTTGGTAGTCCATCTCCATTCGGGTTTCCGGTCTTGGCGAAATTTACCCAGTATCCGTTCATAAGTTCCGCCACCTTCTTGTCCTCTGGAGTGGTCTCGGGATTGCCCCAACGTGCATCAAGATTATTAAACACATAGCCAACTTCGGAACCATGGCCGGCACCATATTTCATTCTTTCCTTCATAGGTTCGGGTACAAACCCAAAATGGTAAATAAACGTGGGTTCACCTTGTTCCGCGAAAGCTCTTGCGGCAAAACGTCCTGGTTCTCCCCACACCCAATCGGTATTGAACTTGGTAATCACCTCTTCGAATGCTTTGCTTCCATCAGGATCATAGGCAGCTTGTGCTTCCTCCTTAAACTCGCCAAAAAGTGAAAATAGTTCTTCTTTTGTTTTACTGTTGTTGACAAAACTACCTCCGATTTCGGCGCTGTTAGAACCGATCATCAACGGTATTTGCATTTGTCTACCAGCATTGTAGGCACTTTCGGCAGTTTCCGTTACCAATTTGCCGTCCAAAATCGGCCCGGAATAGATTCTTGGACCCCCTTCACCATCCGTTTCTTGACCACTATCCACAATTTCTTCCACTGGCAATGCGCGCAGGTTGGTCAAGGCATCGGCATCCGTACCTTCTATTCCGTGTTTTTTGGCAAAGTTGATACCAATGGTTTCTGCCGATAAGGGGTAAAAAGCACTTGCATTTTCTTCCTTTATTGGCCTTCCGGTAAGGACACCATCTCGGGCACCACCAGATTCGCTAATGGCTTTATGAAAAAGTCCTTTTGCATCTGGAATGGTCATCAAAGAATGTACGGAAACCCCTCCGGCAGAAAAACCAAAAATTGTCACATTATCTGGATTTCCGCCAAAGGCAGCAATGTTCTTTTGTACCCACTGAAGTGCCGCAATCTGATCCATATAAGCATAGCTACCCTTGTGTTCTTCAGGATGTTCTGCACTTAAAGCAGGAAATGCAAAATGGCCCAAACGCCCCAAACGGTAATTAATGGTGATTAAAACCACTCCCTTCTTCGCAAATTCATCACCCGCGATTCCAGCTCCGGAACCACTTCCTCCAACAAAGCCTCCACCATGAATCCAAACCATGACCGGCAGGTTCGCACCCGAATTTACATCAGCGGGTTTCCACACATTCAGGTACAGGCAATCTTCGGATGAACCTTCACTAATGGTTCCCGGGGCACCGCCCCATCCGGACTGTGCGCAGTTTGCACCGTACTCCGTAGCATCCAATTCACCTTCCCAGGGGGATAATGGTTGAGGGGCTCTCCAACGAAACTCACCAACTGGAGGAGCCGCAAAGGGTATTCCTTTAAAGCTATCAACACCATCTTCATGGACGCCTCGAATTACCCATAATTCGGTCTTTACTTTGGGTGTACTTTCTTGCGCGGAAATAGTAACTCCAAGGAGTACCAACAATCCTAATATGTATTTTTTCATTTGAGTGTTTATTAAGTTGCGTTGTTCAAGTTATTCCCTTGTCATTGTTTTGCTAAAGGTCAGATCGGCCAATTTCCAAGTGTTATCCTCCTTTACATAAACCTCCGTTACCATAAAGGGATTGGTCACTTCATTACTGCCTACTACGGCCAAGAGTGTAATTTGGTTCCAAAGTATAACGGTATTATCATTCAAGACTTCGACCATGACTTCATGGACATCAGCTTTTTTATAGTGGATGAACCCACCTCTAATGATTTCTACTTCGCGGTCCTTTCCCCATGTGCCGCCCATGTGGACGAACTTGGCTTTATCATGAAAAAGGCCTTCCAATTTATCGGCATCCCTATCGGCCATCCATTGCCATTTATGTATGGACAGCTCTCTGATTTCCTTTTCTAAATCAGTCGATTGGGCAAGGGCGACTTTTCCTGTGATGAGCATAACTAATAGACTTAGTATTATTTTCCTGTTCATTTTTATAAATTATTTGTTCTGAAGTATTAATGCGCAATTTCATGGGTATCACGAACGCTGCTAAAGGTAAGGTCCAATAATTTCCAATCGTCGCCTTCTTTTTTATAGAATTCGGTCACGGTAAATTCATTGGATACATCGTTACCACGAACATGGGCCATGAGGGTTATGCGGTTCCAAAGTACCACGGTATTGTCATCAAAAGTTTCCACAACCACATCGTGTACATCGGCATTTTTATACCAAATGCTTCCCGTCTCGATGATTTCCAATTCCCTGTCTTTTTTCCAGGAGCCGCTCATGTGTACAAACCTTGATTTGTCATGAAACAAATTGGCCAACTTGTCCACATCCTTTTCGGCCATCCATTTCCATTTGGCTTTAGAAAGTTCCTTGATCTCATTTTCAAGACTTGAATTGTTAATTTCAGGAAGCGGTATGTTGTTATAATCCTTAACACTAAGTTCATCTGTCCATTTGGTAGGTGTGCTACCACCTATCGCCAAATAGGTCACTGCACTTTTAGGAGTGGCACCATGCCAATGTTCTACGTTGGGAAGGCATTTGATAACGTCACCAGCTCGCATCACTTGTACTTCCTTTCCTTTTTCCTGATAAAAACCAACGCCGCTAGTAATCAACAATTGTTGGCCGTCTGGATGTAAATGCCAATTGAGAAATGCTCCAGGTGCTGAAACCGCTTGGGCTACGTTATGTTTAAAAGTTTCATCGGCATCTACAACATGCGTAAGCCAAATATCACCGGTATGGTGTACGTTTTTCGCTTTTGCTCCCATGGGAAAAATAGCTTCTTGCGCAAAGGAAGATATGCTTAACATACCTATAAACAAGCCTATTAACAATGCTCTCATTTTGTTTTATTTAATTGATTTAGATTATAAATTACTTTTTCCAAATCTATGAAATTTTAAAAATGAAATGCTTACCACAATTACGGATTCACCTACCATTATTACGGATTACAGGAGTACAAACCATTTGTTCACAAAGCATTAACTAAATTCAAAAAACAGATTTCTTCTCTGTCCAACACAAAAGATTAGATATGGGTCGATGATTATTGTTCCGAATTTAAATTTAGGTACAGTGTACCCAGAGCACTTCAAAAGACTTTTTAAGAAACGTGTGGTACACACTTCAAGAGTATCGAATGTCAAATTGAATAATACCGTTTGTTTTGTTCATATTAAATTTTTAAAATTAACTTATGAATGATGTATACGTAAAATTATATGACTACCTACAGCGAAAAACTCAAGTAGAAAAAAACGCTTTTCTTGACTATTGCCACTATTTTAAGCTAAAAACACTTAAACGAAACGAGGTACTTCTTCATCAAAATACTGTTTGCAACTTCAATATTTTTGTCAACAAGGGATGTCTTAGGTTCTATTCCAATAGCGAGGAGGGAAAAGAATTAACGCGATATTTTGCTTTCGAAAATAAATTTGGCACCTCATTAACAAGTCTTATAAGCCAAGAACCCTCCAACGAGAATATACAAGCCGTAGAGAAATCAGAAGTACTTATAATTTCTAGAAATGATTTCTACCACCTTGTTAAAACGATTCCAGAGATAAATCTTGTCTACAGAGATATTCTTGAAATGGCGTATATTACAACCACAAAACGGGTTTATAATTTTCAAGGAGAAAGTGCACTGGATAGATTGAAGTGGTTAATGAAATACCAGCCTTTTATTCTTACGCGTTTATCCAATAAAATGGTAGCTTCCTATTTGGGAATAACTCCATATACCTTAAGTAGGTTAAAAACCGAACTCTAAATATTCAAAGTGTTGCTCTAGGGCAATACTTCTTCGTTGTAGGCCAACTAATTTTGTCCCATATAAATTTTACGTATGGATTGGCCAAGGTTTAAAAGATTTGTTTTCATTCTATTTTTTCTAATTTTAGGTAAAGTAATGGCACAAAAGCCAGAACCTCCAATACCCGTTGAAGCTTTTTTTGGTAATGAAGCCTTGTATTTTCAGTTGGTGGTCAAGAAAAAATTCACCCCTAATAGTAGGCTTAATTTCTTTACTGTAGCCACCTACACTGCCGATTATGAAAATAACAAAGAGGAAAACAGCATTGTTATGCCTGTTCAGGTGAGTTATGATATAGGGAAAGGCTTCGGACTAATGGTAGGTACGGACATCAACAGTATCTCAGGATTTTCTGCCATTGTTGGACCTCAATTCAACTATGCATCAAAAGATTGGCTTATTGTAAATGTCGCGTCTTTTTTTCTAAATGAAGACCAAGACTTTAAACTTTTTGGTCTCTACGAATATAAGCCCGCTTTCAATGAGCATTGGGGACTTTATACCCGGCTACAATATGTTTATAATCAAAGTTGGAAGCTTGGCACCAATAACCATCGCTATCTGTATTTAAGAGCGGGGCTTAAAAGAAAACAGTTTATATTTGGTCTTGCAGCTAATTTGGAACAGTCAGGTCCATTTAAGGAAGAAGGCGCAAATTATGGACTTTTTGTTCGATGGGAGTTTAGATAGAACAGCTACAAATTGACCGATTAAGAAATGTTCCTGTATGGTCAAAGCTTTTTAAAAACCATCGACATCGATTCAGGATCAATAGCTTCCATATCAATCAGTTTTAAATCTTTTACCATTTCTGCTGTGGTTGTTTTGTACTTTTGAAAATGAGGTGTTTTCAAATGCGATTCGTAAGCCTCCTTATTGGCATAAATTTCCAAAAGTCGTATCTGTGCAGGGTTTTCCTTTTGAAACATGGGGTAAATGCAGATTACCCCGGGCTCCAGCCTAAGTGATGCTTCCGATTCCTCTTTCAGTATCTCTAAATATTCATCTAGATAATCCGTCTCAATTTCAAGTTCCGCTATGCGAACCATCATTTTTCTTTGATCAGTATCCGCTTTTAGGGCATCATCGCTTTGCCCCAAACTAAGTAAAGACAGATGCAGTAATACCAATAACAGCCCCAATTTTTTAGTCAGCATAGTGTCATTTTTTATCCAACCCTTTTTCTTTTAGCCATTCCGCTAACAACACGGCCACCTTTTCATTGTTCAGGTCGGACATTGGAAAATGGGTATTTCCCTTTAGGCCCTTTTCTGGAAGGTGTACCAATGTGGCATCACCCCCATGCTTGTTCACCGTGGCCGTCCAAAGCTTTGCCATTTGCAAGGCGGCTCGCCATTGTTCCTGACCAGGATGCGCTACTGGTTCGTTGGGTATATAATCCCCATAATAGATAACAATGGGTATTTCCGTCAATCGTTTAAATTCTGTCATGGGTACGCTTCTCGCACTTAAAGCTCCTCCCACATAGGGGATGGTCTCAGGGACTTCGCCTTCTGGAAAGACAAAATTACTACCGGGTTCATAGGATGCAATGCCTTTTATGTTCCCATTTTTTAAGGCCGTCAACCAACCTTGGCCGCCACTATGGGAATGGGTAACCAAAACACCTGGTCCAATCTTATCGAACAGCGTGGAAACCGCCTCTATGTTAAGGTTAATGTTCAATGGTCCCGTATCCGGGGTAATTTGCCTAAAGAACTGGTTCAGCGCTTCTGGATCATCAGAAAACTGAACATCTGGATAAAATGTGCTTCCCGTTCCCAATCTAAATATCCCAAACCACAACTGATCATCCGTGGCTGCTGAAATCGTAGTAGGTTCCGTGCTCCTTCCTGATAATCCTCTACGGGGCTGGTCAATAAGGTATATGGGAAAATTACGCCTTAAAAATAGGGTTTGAAATCCCTCCCTGCCATCTGGGGTCGTTTGCCAGGTACGCATGCTCTGTCCATACCCATGCCAAAAAACCAAGGGTAATTTTTTTGCACTATCAGGAATTTGATAAAAAACAGTGGCATGGTCTCCATGCAAGGTTTGTCCTTCCGAAGATTGATTTGAAGGGTTGAAGGCTCCATGGGTGATTGGGTCAAAAGTACCGGGGCTAGATTTAATACTGCCACCAACTGTAAAGCTGCCTTGCTCTACAAGGGTAACGGGTGGCTTTTGAGCATAAGTGCCTATTACCCATAATTGCACCATTGTTAACAACAGTATTATTTTTAATTTCTTCATGGCTTTTAGTTTAAATTTATCTATAGTGTACGTTCCCCCAACCACTTCACCATAGCAGGATCTCTGTGGTCAAAAAAGCTACTTGTTTTCATATCCAATAATTTAATGGCATCCATATCTTCTTTAGAAAGTTCAAAATCAAAAATATTGAAATTCTCTTTCATTCGTTCTTTTCTAACCGATTTTGGTATAGCTACAACCCCGCGCTGGGTTAGCCATTTTAATACTACCTGTGCTATGGTTTTATTATATTTTTTTCCTATCCCTGATAATAATTCATTAGAGAAAAGATCGTTCTTTCCTTCCGCAAATGGTCCCCATGATTCTATCTGAATTTTTTGTTCCTCCAAGAATTTATGGCTTTCTAGCTGTTGATGAAATGGATGGGTCTCTATCTGATTAACTGCAGGTGTTATTTCATTATGAATGATAAGGTCCATCACTCTGTCCGGATGAAAATTACTTACACCAATAACCCTGATCCTACCCTCTTTGTATAATTCTTCCATGGCTCTCCAGGATCCATACACATCGCCATAGGGTTGGTGTATGAGATATAAATCCAAATAGTCCAATTGCAGTTTATCCAAAGATTCCAGAAATGCTTTTTTAGTGCCTTCATACCCATTGGACTGAATCCAAAGTTTTGTAGTGATAAATAACTCTTCTCTGGCAACACCACTCTTTTGAATGGCTTTGCCAACAGCTTCCTCATTGCCATAAGATGCGGCCGTGTCTATTAATCGGTAACCCACTTCAATAGCATTCAAGACACTTTGCTCACATTCCTTCAAATCGTTAATTTGAAAGATGCCAAAGCCCAATATGGGCATTTCGACACCATTGTTTAGAATTCTATTTTTCATGTAATAAACTTTATATTTTAATGTAAACAGATCAAATGTGGTTTTTATTTAATTATAATATTCCTCATCTGGCACCGGCTCCAGCCATTCCGTTGGACCGTCAACTCTGCTTGTTATAGCGATTTGTATGAACGATTTTTCTGCGCTTGCACCGTGCCAATGCGGAGTGTTAGCAGGGCATTTGACCACATCGCCTTTTCGTAGTATTCTTTTCTCACTACCCTTTTCCTGATAATAGCCTTCGCCTTCCAAACTCATTATAATTTGTCCGTTGGGATGTGAATGCCAGTTGGACCTAGCCCCGGGATCAAAGGTTACCGTTCCAACTGAATTTTGGTTCACACTATCCGCCATCACTTGCATATGTACCCATACATCGCCAATGAAGTTATTGTTCGTGACCTTTTCCCCTATAGGGAAAATTAATTCTTGTTGGGAATTCAAATCGACGGTTTGATTTTTCTCGGCTGCTTGCTTGCAGGAAAATATAAACGTTCCCATCAATATAATCGCTAAAAGATTTTTTCTGTTCATAGGTCTGTAGTTGAAAGATGGTTTTGATAAAAGTCCACTAATTTATTTACGGCTTGATTCACATATTCTGGCTTCCAATAGGTTTCTATATGCGTTGCACCTTTGATAAGGAACAATTCCTTGCTTTTCGCATTGGTCGCCTTTGGAAAAGCATCCAAGGTCAAATATAATGTTTGGGCATTAGTGCCGGCAATCATTAATAAAGGTTGGTCTATGAGGTCAATATCGTCGGTAGCATCCCAGGCCATTAAATCTATTAAACTGCTTGTGGTATAAAGAAAAGTCGAATTGGGGTGGGCGTGTGTCCTAAAATAATATTCATAGCCTTGACGATAAAAAAGCGTTGAAACTTTTGCTAATTCTTCGTCGGTAATACCGTCTACTCCGGAATAAACGATTTCGCCGCCCCCAGCCTCCTGTGCTCTTGCCTTTGAAGCTTGTTTTAGCCTTTCTTGAATGGTCGAAACTTGCGAATTCAAAAAACCATTTTTTCGTACAATTCCTGTATTGAACATACTCAAGGTTGCCACTGCTTTAAACCGTTTATCCGATTGGACCGCTTTCAACGTATAGCCACCGCCGCCACAAATGCCCAAAGCACCTAAACGTTCTCTATCTACCCCAGGATATTGTGAAATAAAATCAGCCATTCCTCGGATATCTTCTGTACGAAATTGGGGTTTGTCCATATGGCGTGGCTGGCCTCCACTTGCACCCTGATAGGCAGCATCTGCCGTAATGGTAATATAACCGGCCTCTGCCAAATGCTGTGCATATAGGCCTGCTGTCTGTTCTTTTATCCCTCCGTTAGGATGTGCAATTGTTATTGCCGGATATTTCTTTGTTCGGTCATAATTGGCTGGTGTATAAACATTTGCCGCAATATCGATTCCGTTCAGTTTATACCTAACGGGAAGTATGTTGACTTTTCCATCCACATTCTCCGTAATTGCTCCCTCATATACCAATCCAAAAGGGTTTTTTTCGCTTTGTGCCCTAATCGTCTGATGTATTGATAGCATACTCATTAAAATTAATAATCCTATATATTTCATTTCCTTACTGCTTTTTAGATTCCAATAATTCGTTCAATACTTTTTTGGCCGAATCGATTTTTTCTTGATCTACATTTTTCCCCACCACATCCATCAATTCCTTTAATTGAATTGGCGTAATTCCTTGAATCAAACAGATGTTCATGTGCGAATGCAGCATAGGCTCCACACCGCCGATCGTTGCCAGAACCGAAACCGTGACCAGCTCCCTTTGCCGATAATTCAGAATGTCCCGATCAAAAATATCCGCAAACAGATGCTCCTTCAAAAAGACTTCGATAATGGGGGCAAATTGCGCATAATCGGCTGGTGGGCCGTCCAATTTTGCCTTTACCAACGCTTCCAGATTCGCTTTTCCCCGTTCATATTTTGTACGGTTATCTTCTATTGGGGTAGCTTCCGCTCCTAGCTGATCTTCAACTCCTTCGGTCTTGCGTTCGTCCAAAACTTTGATAAATGTCCGTAAACCACGTAAGCTCCTTGGAAAACCACAATAGGCATATAGATGCACCATAACTTCCTTGATTTCTCTTACGGTCAATCCTGCATCCAGACCTTCCGTTAAAGCGGATTCCAAAGTTTGCAGGTCGCCTTTTGCGGTGAGTGAGGCAATGGCAATTATGGATTGTTGCTTCGCATCCAAATTCACGGTTGTATTATCCTTGGATTGGGCATTCACTTGATTTGTGACGCCAAGAAACGCAGTAATCACTATGGCAATACCAATTGTTATAAGCTGTTTCATCCTTTTGCTATTATTTTTAATTTTTCGCTACTTACTAGCGGTTTATCATTTTCTGGTTCGCTTCGGAATAGCGTTCACCCACCAAATCAATCTTTGAGGTGGTCTCTGTAGTTTGTTGCAGTTCCCCATCTGTAAAAGTAATACCGGTCGCCCCTAAATTTTCTTCCAGCCTTGAAGACTTTGTAGTACCGGGAATGGGTACGATCCATGGTTTTTGGTAAAGGATCCAAGCCAAAGCAACTTGTGCCGGAGTGGCCTCTTTTTCCTTGGCAAAAGCCGTAACCAAATCTACCAAAGCAAAATTATCCCTCAGGTTCTCTTTGGAAAATCGAGGCACGGTACTTCTAAAATCATTATCGGAAAAACTGGCGTTCCTATCTATTTTGCCTGTCAAAAATCCTTTCCCCAAGGGACTAAAAGGTACAAAACCGATACCCAATGCTTCCAATACGGGCATGATTTCTTCTTCCGGCTCCCGCCAAAACAATGAATATTCGCTTTGCAAGGAAGTAACCGGTTGCTCCGAATGTGCTCTTTTGATTACTTCGACACCTGCTTCGGAAAGTCCAAAATGTTGCACTTTTCCCTCAGCTATCAAATCCTTAACCGTACCCGCAACTTCCTCAATGGGAACCTTTGGATCAACCCGATGCTGATACAATAAATCTATAGTATCTACCTGTAAACGCTGTAAGGAAGCATCCACCATATTTCGAATGGTTCCAGGACTACTATCCAAGCCCGTCACTTTTCCATCTTGATAACCAAAACCAAATTTTGTCGCTATTTGTACTTGGTTCTTAAAAGGATTCAAAGCCTTTCCTACCAATTCTTCATTAAAGTAGGGTCCGTACACTTCGGCGGTATCAAAAAAGGTTACCCCCATTTCAACTGCTTTTCGGACGACTTGAATCATTTCCTTTTCGTCCTTCGCAGGGCCATATCCAAAACTCATCCCCATACAACCGAGACCGATTTCCGATACTTTCAGATTCTTTCCTAGTGTTCGTGTTTTCATGTTTCTTAATTTAAATGTTTAACCAGTACGTTAGTTTCAGGTTGATGGACCGAAACCGGGGTGCAAAGGTCTCAGTAAAATAATTGTCGTTATATACCAAAAACAAGTCTGACAATGGGGCAAAGCGCCATTGCAATCTTGAATTGATGCCAAAATTATCGCGTTGGTTGCTGTACTGTACCAAGGTATTCCAAAATACGGATTTGCTAAAGGTGACCTCGGCTCTGGCGGTCGCCAACCAAATATCGGCATCCGCAAAGGGGTCAGGCAACCGAATACCATCATAATTTAATCCAAAAAGCACGTTCGCCCAAGGCTGGAAACGATAGCCCACCTCACCACCGAATGAATACTTCTCCCCATTGAAAAATCCGCCGACCGAGGTTGTTAGCCCATAAGTGACAAGGTTTGAGGGGTTGGATACAAATTCTGCCGAAAATTGGTTGAACCTATAGCCACGGTCTCCGGGTATCGGAACTGCGCCAGGGCTTCTTGTAGGATCAAAGTCCGCTGTTAAGAAGATATAGTCATGTTGTACATTTGTCGAAAAAGTAGACTGATTGGTAAAATTAGCCTCCCACGTAGCTCGGTAGAAATAGTCGGTGTGTTTGAAATCTAGATTGGGCCGCCAAAAGTTAACGCCTAAAAGACTAAAGCTGTGGTTGCTCAATTTTGAATTCTTAGGGTAAAACCTTCGGGTAGCCGAATTGCCCGTTTTAAAAATATCCTTTCGTGGCACAAAGCCCAGATCGGCCCGATATTCCTCATCTACATAAACGAAGTCTGCCACAAAACGCCAGTTCCTGTCATCATAATTTAGCCTTGATTGTGTTGAAAAGTTACCTTGGTTATCCCCTGGCTGATATGATTTGTGTACAAAAAAGTTCCCCGTCCAAATATTGTCCGCAGATGCCAGATCGTAATCGATTCCCAGCACACGATTATATCGAGTATCAGGATTTATGAAGTCATCGTCTCCAAAAGTTTGACGATTGACCCAAAACAAGCCGAGGTTGGATCGTGAGAACACCTTCTTTTGAAAAGCCAGCATCATGTTGTTATAGGATGCGATTTCGTTTTCGGGGTCGGCATCCGTCTGCAAGTTCAAAAACCCCAGTCGTGTGGTAGGGTTCAATTTGCCACTAAGGCGTACACCACCAATAATCTGGTTCTCGATAAGGTTGCCATCAGCATTCCTCGCAAGCCCGATACGCCTCGAAAAAAATGGAATGTTGTCCAAGGTATTACCGTAATTTGCAAAAAGGTCACTATTATCTATAAAGAATTGTCTTTTCTCAGGTAGTTGGATCTCAAAACGGGTAAGGTTGGTAAAAATATCATCGACCTCCACATTACTAAAGTCAGGGTTTACGGTGATATCCAAATTCATGGCATCGCCTATCGATACCTTGGCATCCCCACCTATCTTGAAATCAACATTGGAATCGTCAGAAACGTAATCGCGATTGGCCAAGGTGTTCACATAAGGGATAAGTGCCAAAGGTGTTCGGGAGCGGCCAAGCGGTCTTTCAAACCGCAATTCGCCCATATAGGCAAGGCTCGACAAAAGTTGGTTTTGGGGTACTTGGGTCCAAGTGGTCTGCTCATTGCTCTGAATGTTCCAACGGTAACTTCGGAAGCGCCAGGAAGTGGCTCCTTCGATGAATTTTAACGAGGTAAATGGTATGGCAATTTCAATGGTGAAATGGTCATCAAAACGCTGTGCTTCGGCCTGCCATTTCATGTCCCAAGTATTGTTGAAAGCCGAACCGCCTTCCGAGACCAAGCCCTCCCGTTGTACCCCGTAGGGCGTAACTCCAAAGAAAAAGGCGGTGGTGGCATCGTTGAAGGTGTCAAAAAGGAAGGAAATGTTATCGTTAGTCGTCGCGGCGAAATCCCGTCTTAGGGAAGAAACCACATAATTCCCCTTTTCGGATTCGGCGCGGACACCCAAATACAATGTAGTTTCAGAATAGACCACCTTGAAGGTAGTGGGATACTTGGCTGAAAGGGAATCCGTAGGAAAGAATTGGATAAAGTCAGCACCCGTTTCCGCCGTTTCCCAAATAGGTTCGTTTAGGTTTCCATCCAAATCAAGTTCCTCAGTCGTGTATTTGGCCGTGGTACTTTTAGATATATTTTGGGCCGTGCCAATACCAATTACCAGAAAACAAAAAATCAGAAAAAACATTTTTCTTGGGCCCATTTTGGGTAGTGATTTTAGATTCTTGACAAAAGTATTGGGTAATCGACATCAAAGTCTTACCCAGATTACGGATATACCTACCACTATTACGGATTTTGTGTTAACCGTTTGAGTTACTGGCAATCAATGGCTTATCTTTAACAAAAAAAATAGAGGTCAATGAAAAATGTACTGCACATCGACACCGTTGGAGATTACCTTAATTTGAGAAAACAAGACGTGTTGCACCCTCTAGTGGGCATTGTTGATTTTGAGGACGTAAACAAAGAAGGCTATGAGAACAAAGGTTATGATGCCTTCCATTATAATTGCTATGCCGTTTTCTTGAAGGATGCCAAGGGATGCAAAATGCAATACGGGGGTAAACCCTATGATTATGATGAGGGAACCCTTGTCTTTATGGCTCCAGGCCAAACCATAGAACTAAGTGGTTTTGACCCTAATTATGTGCCCAAGGGTTATGCAATACTATTTCATCCCGATTTATTGATAGGTACGGAATTGGGCAAAAAATTACATAACTATAGTTTTTTCTCCTATTCAAGTAATGAAGCCCTACACCTTTCGGCCAAAGAACGGAAGGTAATTCTAAGCCTACTTGAAAAAATACAGTTCGAGTTGGAACAAAACTTGGACAAGCATAGCAAAAAGCTGATCGTAGCCAACATTGAACTCTTTTTGGATTATTGTACACGTTTTTATGATCGCCAATTCTTGACTCGAGAAATTGAAAATCAAGGTTCATTGGAAAAATTCGAAAATCTTTTGAATCTTTATTTTGAATCTGATAAACCTCAAAAATTTGGAACACCATCTGTTAGTTATTTTGCAGAAAAAATGCACCTTTCGCCCAACTATTTTGGAGATTTGGTGAAAAAGGAAACTGGAAAATCTGCCCAAGAGTACATCCAGAACAAGCTGATAGAAGTTGCTAAGGAACGCGTATTTGATCCATCAAAATCTTTAAGTGAGATAGCATATGAATTAGGGTTTAAATATCCACAACATTTCACAAGGCTCTTTAAACAAAGGGTAGGACATTCGCCTAGTGAATTTCGAAATTTGAACTAGAACCGAAACTGTCACTAAAATAAATTTGTCTTTCAAACTCCACAATTTCCTCTGGTGTAGTAGCCTTTTCGTAAACGGATACAATCTATTAATACCCGGTTTTTATATGTCATTACCTAAGGCATAATGGAAACAAAGTTTTTGAAAACTGTACTATTCAATCCATTGGCATTCCCTACGTTGTCAGTTTCAGCAACTAAATTATTGTCTTCACTAAATACTTCATAAACTTTTACAAGATATCTTTTTGCCTTTGCCCAATTAGTTTTTCCCATTGAGTAATTGGTTGATATGGTGGTTTATTTGTTCAATTTGTTTGGCCTCTGTCATTTTTGAGGTGATATCATTTATTATTTCATCTTGATCATCTTTAATTAATGATTTGAAAGAGTCGAGTAGGCCTGCATCTTCAAAACATTTAAGAATTTCCGAATTCTTATTAATTTTATCATGTGTATGTAGATATAGCGTAACTGTAACTTTATCACCACCAGTCTTACCTATTTCATTTCTGATTTTTTGGTTTATTGAAATCATTTTGTCCTCTTCTTTCCTTGGTGCCAAATTCATTTCTTTCAACTCGTAATCATCAATCAATCCAGAT
>NZ_SNZW01000015.1:134325-476687 GCF_004364175.1 Maribacter caenipelagi
CATTTCTGATTTTTTGGTTTATTGAAATCATTTTGTCCTCTTCTTTCCTTGGTGCCAAATTCATTTCTTTCAACTCGTAATCATCAATCAATCCAGATACTTTTAGCGAACCCCAAGCTCCATCTATATCGGCTGTATTGGGAATGACAAGATGGTATGTCCAAGCACCGTTTCCACTTTTATAAATTAATTCAAGCTCTTGATTATCGATAATTTTCTTCATTTTTTTATTTCTACATTTAAGTATTACGAGTAACAATTGACTATACTTTCCAATTTACAGTATTTTATTTTGTTGATAATTTAATTTATAGATACTCTCGTTTTAAATGACAAAGTACTATTTCATTAGTATTATGATCATGTTCAATATGATATAATAATTCTTATAGTCTCCTCTAGTTAAACCATTCCTCAGCATATTCCCACTCCATTCCGTTACTCTCCATTACGGGAAAAAACCTTCGTCCCAATTCGTCTTGGACACAATCCCCGCTTTTAACTTTCCATTACGCTAACTCTTCCCGATACTCTGGAAAGGAACGCTTCATTGCAAGTCAAAACCGTGAATTAAGTCCGCTTGAACTGAATTTGATATATAGTGTTTTATTCCGCTTCAACAGAATTTAAAATTTCACTACTTCAATGTATTTAACCCACTGCCCGAACCGCCACTATCACCCTTTTTTTGACGGCAAAAAAACAACATTCATTCTTGCACCACGGCATAAACCAGGCTCGTACCTCCCTCTTTTTTATACGTCTTACCAAGCCTGAATATTGTAAAGTATTAAGCAACAAAAAAAGGTGACAGTGACGGCTCTGTGGGAAGTAAATCAAATACCGAAAACCATGAAATCATATCAAATCCTTTACCAGCTGAAGTCTAGTTGTGGCAAAGGACTTTTCTTCTATTGCTTGAAGTTCGTCAAGTCTTAAAAAGCCTCTTTCTGTTTTATTATATTTTGATTCGAAGTTGATAAAGGGATCACGTTGTATCCATCCCAATTTTAGAGAAAGGTTGATTAATTTTCTGAAACGTGCTATATGTTTCATCACAGTATTGTTACCCATTCTCTGTTGATGGTCTTCAGGTACGTAAGACCTTAGAAATTTTTCAAATTTTATGATAAAGTCATAGTCGAGTTCACTCAAGTACATATCCGAGGACTTATAAGTTTTTAGTAGGAATTTGGAAACATATTTTTGTGTGGTGAAATAATTTTTTTGGGTTCCCCATTTTAACTTGCCCCTCATGTCCTCGTTATGGTAAGCAATAATATCCGTAACCGAACGATGGGCATCATCTACCCGAAGGAATCTTGCCTTAACTGCCTGTGCGGTAATTAGCTTATTTTCAGCCTTTAAATCTCGGTAGCACTGAAATAAGTGATTATAGGTCTCGTCCAAATAGCTGTTAAGTATTCTCGATTTTTGGCTAGTCCCTTTAGCTCGGTTTTTATGCACATCCCAGCCCGATATTAAAATTTTCCGTTTTAAACTAATGACTGCCCGTTTACCATTTACGGTAATTCTAGCATAAAGTGAGGCCTGATTGTTTTTGACTCTGGAAAAATCTACCCAGAAGAGAATACTGAATGTTGAAGATGTCTTCACGATTTCGTCTTTTAATTAACATTTATTTTGTTATCAGACGAAAGTCAAATCACTTATAAAGATACATTTATTTAGTCAACGCATTTGGATTTTTAACAAATAGGTCAACACTTTTACAGTTTTAAATTTGTTGACCGATTTGTTGACATTTCTATTAGGATTAAATGATATGTTTTGATATCCCTAAAAACGAAAAAACCTGATAATCATACGATTAACAGGTTTTTGCTATAGATTGATACTATAATTTGTCGGGATGACAGCATGCACCCTATTGTTACAAATATTTGATTATCAGTATTTTAATTACACTTATCTAAATCAAAACCCGATATGGACACTTGATAAAAATGGTAGCTAAAGAACTTAGGTATTTTGTGTTATTTACAGTATAAAAGTAAGAAATATTTTCATACGTTTTCATCTAATCATATGTATTTGAAAAAGCGCGATTTCGTATGGTTTATCAAACAGGCTTTGAAGCTTATATTTCGTGAATTCTAACAGAGTAAGGGTAAATTTGTGAATTTTCTGTAACAAAGTCAGGGTAAATTAAATCTGACTAACTTAAATTCATATTTAAACTTCCTTCTAATTTTTGAGTATTTGAAATAATTTGACGTTAAAAAACAAATTCTCCACACCTATCTTTTGCGATTTAAGGGTGCCAATCTTTTCTAACTCTTGTAAATATTCTGCAGCGGTCTGGCGTTTGGCGATGTCCTTATCTATAAAGAACTTTACCTTGCAATAGGGCTGCTCAAAAAGTAATTCTATCAATTCCTTTGAATATACGCGCGTAGGTAGCTTCTCCATTGCCAATGCGATTGTTTCCTGCATGAGCGAATTGATGAAATTTATCTTTTGTAATGTATAGATTGCTGTTTCTTCGACTCCCTTTAGCATATACATAATCCTTCCCAATCTTGTTTTTCGGTAACTGCCCTTAAGTTTTTATAGTATTGATTTTTGTTTGCTATGATATATCTACTCAGATATAGAATCGGAGTATCCAACAATTCTTTATCGACCAAATAGAGAATATTCAAAATACGTCCGGTTCTTATGTTAACGTCAGGAAATGGGTGTATAGCCTCGAATTGGTAATCCATTACCGCTAATCGCACCAAATCATCTAGACCATTCTCAGAATGCATAAAATCCTCTAAATTCTTTAACAAGTCCTTGATAATCTTTTCTCTCTCAGGTGGTGCATAAATATTTTGGCCATCACTCGTTATACGAGTACCTGTCGTTTTTTGTATTCCAGCGTTGTTTTCTTTGATAGTCTGTACAATAGAGTCAAATGTATTTGTTGAAAGTGGTCTTTTGTCAAAGCTGTTTTATCCGTCCCATAAAGCCTGTCGACATCTTAAAACCTTTTTAATTTGTGCATTGGTCGTATTGGTTTTTGTCGAAAACGCCTGATATAAATCATCTTGACTAGTTACTATATTTTCAATCTCGGAACTGTCTTTTGCTTCCTGTAAGGTAATAGCATTGACCAATATAGACTAGTTGGGAATTTCATCTGCCCTACCCTTCAATTCTGCCAAAACTCTTGTGGTAGCGATTGCCTGCTTTAAAACCTTCTTGGTTTCAAGCTCAACCGTTGGTGGTACTAAGGGTAAATTGTTATAAGGTTCTTTTGGGTTGTACATGATTTCGACATATGCATATAACTATGTCGATAACATCGACATAATGAAAATCTAGTTCAAATTTGAAGAATACAAAAAATCTTGCTAAGTTGATAAATAGTCAATTTATAGAACTATTTAAAAAAAAATCTGGCTAGGAAACTTCCAACTTATCAGTTTTACGTTTGTAAGAATTTGTCTAAAAATGTCAGATCTATTAGAATAAGCTAATAGTTGAGGGTATAGTTCAAAGGAGGGATATAGTATAGCACCCCATCGGATTAAAGTGAGCATAGCAATGTTTATTGCAAACCCTTTTTTAACACAGTCTGAAACGATTTCATAAGTGGTTCAAAAAAATCCGTTTTCAGTAGTTCACTTTGACCGTTTTTTGCAGGTATGGGAACATGGTTCCTGTTTCAAACGGTAATACCGTCCGTATAAAAAAATAAACTGTCCGTAGCGTCTGAAATGGCAGCGCATCCTTCAATAGTATTGAGTTGAACATCTGTTAATGCAACGGGTGCTCCCGAGTTAAAATCAAGCCGGGCATTTTGGCCAAAATACCAAATGGTAACCTCGTTTTGGGCAAAGAGGCTAGCATTCATTAAAAAAACAAAAAAAAAGCTTATTCAAATTTGGGATACAATTTATATTGTGTAGTGCAAGTTATTTAGAAACGAAGCCCTACACCTATTTTCAAAACGTTTGCGGTTTCAAAAAAACTATTATTTTGGTTTGGATTATCTCTCGATACATTTAGATAGTCATAAGAAACAAAAGCGAACAAATCGTTAGTTATATCGTAAGCGGCACCAAGATTCAAATTTATCGCTCCTGTACTATCACTCCTATCCGGTGTTTGGTCACTATTAAATTTTGTACTTGAGTTAACAATCGTATAACCCAGTCCAAAAAATGGCCTAAAACCATTTAACGTCTCAGCATTTACCTCCCCGTAGGCCCTAGGTTGTAGGAGTAAAACGTTGTTCTTTATAGTAAATTGACCTAAATTATCACTACTGGCAAAAAAACCAACGTTAGCAGTTAGACCAAAGTTAAAAGCGGAAGACTCTAAAAAGCGAAATTGTAATCCCGCATCAACAATACCATTATCATTGGCCAAAAAATTATCCCCAACCGATAGCGGGTAGGCCACAGTAACACTTAGCTTTTCATCTTGGGCATGGGTAAGAAAACCCATATTTATTATTGTTAAAAATAAAATTAGTTTTTGTTTCATGATTTATAGTATTCTAAGTTGTTATAACTTTATTTAATTTATTTGGTTAAAGTTATAGCCCCCATTTTTATTTAAGGCAATTTTAACTGTCTTTTTAATAGTCACAAATCTCTGTTAACTCAATACGGTGGAAAGGACGGACATAGTGTACCAACCCCGCCGGATTAAAGTGAGCAACGCAATATTTAATGTAAATCCTTTTCTAACATGGTGTGAAACGATTTTGTAAGTGGTTCAAAAAATCCGTTTTCAGTGGTTCACTTTGACCGTTTTTTACAGGTGGTTTACAAATTTGAAACTTGAAAAGTCTCCAAGGCGCATTTAGAATCGAATCCATTTGCATATGCATAGTTGTAACCCCAATATTCGACTTTTTCGTAGGCACCAATACAAACAAGACCATTATCGGTAAGCATAGGATATATGGGATACAACTTGGTTAGAATTTCTTGTTTCAATTCAAAAGTTTCGCCGTCGAACACATGTATTATTTTCTCTTTTTGTACGGATGCATAGATGTCACCATTTTCATCAAACAGATAATTCAAATATTTTTTGCCTGTAATATTACCTAAAACTGCTCCAGGAGATAAGTCATCAATATTAAAAAAACGTCCTTCGATAGCTGTTACAAACTGTGATCTATCATTATTCCATGTAACCATAAACTCATCGATGTCATCGCCATCTAGATTTTGTTCAGAATAGGTACTGATAGTTCTTAAAAGGGAAAAATCCCAACCACTACCCGGGTCCAAATCCGGTTGAAATTCGTAAATAGAAGCGGAAGACGTACGCGGCCCTGAACTTAAAGTAAGAAGTGTTTCATCATTTAATACTTCAAAATATTCAAAGCTATGCCCCAAACCATTTTTTATGGTCTCACCAGTCACTAAATCAACATAATCAAATGAAAAGTCATCAACAAAATATAACCTATCGCCGATAATACCGAAACTTTCGAAATCATCATTAAGTTCAGCAGTATAATGCTTATCGATTTCATAAGTGTCCTTGTCTACAAAGAAAATAGAACCATTCAAATCCGCCGCCACTATTTTGTTTTCATAAAAGATAAACTTATCATAGTATTCATGATTTTGGCTCAATTCGCGTTTTTGAACGACTCTGTTCAATGTACCGTCATAGCGAACTAGTTGTGCCATGTCCCATATATCTAATATATGATAGATATTTTTGTCTATAGGATCTCTAGAAACTTGAAAAGGAACTCTGTTAAATTCTGGAAATAACCTAGAGTACACTTGGGCTTCACTTTCAATTAATACGATTTCATTTAGTTCTTGGGTATCAAGGCGATAATTAGCTTTGATGATATAACTGATTTTAGACACATAGGGTACATCAGTATCTATATAGCTTTTTGCAGATGAGGGTAAACTCTCTATAAGTTCAAAATATGTTCGCTCAGAGTCATCCGTTTTGGTCTCGCGAAAGACTAAAAGGTCTTCAATAATCACATCAGCTCCCTTTGAAAGCTCCCATGTAATCTCTATGGCTTCTTTAGACGGGCTGAAAGTCGTTACGGTTAATTCTGGAGCTGTAAAATCCGAATCATCTTTAGAAGAGCAACCTGCCAATATTAAAAATACGGCAACCAAACATGGAGCTTTATAAAATTTCATCTAAAATTTCTTTTTTTAGTTTATACGTTGATTGACCTTTTCTGAAATAAATTTCATTGTTCAACTGAAAAAAATGACGCAATTCACGGGCAAAACCTAGATTATGTTCAACCCCTGAAACTGTATAGTCAGCTTCGAAATCTCTGAAACCACCTCGTGATCCATTGGACGTAATTAAAGTATTTTGATACACCATATAGATTTCATTGTCAAGGGTGTCTAAACTAAGATTGGGGTTAAGGCGATGACTTGTGTTATTATAGTTCATGTAAAGAGCCCCTTCATGCAGAAAACCACCCCAATATCCGGTTTCCCGATTAGCGAAATGCCCTGACATAGTGCCATCAACCAACTCAGACCAAGTTGAAGTAATTTCATCGAACCGCCAATCTTCTTCCACATCGTAGAGATTGTAGTTGTCATCCACGGCTTCCCCGTTTAAGACATAGAGTTTTTCTTGAAAATGCAGCATAAAAGTAGCTTGTCTATTGTCTGAAAATGGAAGTGGAATAAGCTCTTCTTCTAAGGTATTCAAGTTTATTCGTATCAATATTCTAGAGCTATCATCGGGATTCTTATAAGCATAAAGAAATCCGTCATTATTATACACCACATTATTTATATAACCAAGATAACTACTTCCAGGCACCTCCTCCCATTCTTGACTATCAGGTGTAAACTCATAGAGTGCAACCTTAGTATCGTAAAGGCCTTCATTTTTCCAAAAGTAAGCATAGGCTTTATTGTTGTGCACTATTGGTGGATGTGTAATATACCCTGGCTCATAGTCTACAATAATACCATCATTTTTTATTTCCCAATTTCCGTTCAATATAATTTCATAGTCCGCCATTTTATAAACTACTTCGTTTATAAAAAAATCTTTATAAGGACCTGATGGATAACTTGATCTAATAGTATGTGTAACACCGCTGAAAATGCTCGATTCTTTTCCATCCACTAGTATCGATGTGAACTTACCATCAGGGTTGAAACCAGACCCTTCTAAAACCAATTCTTGGCCTGCCCAAAAGTCATCAGGCACATTCGTAATTATTGGTTTAGTTAATTTTAATGACTCCTCTGAAACTACCTTTTGAAACTGTGCTGTCAATTCAACTACAAGATTGCTTTTAGCTAGCGCGGTTGGTATATATACTTCCACCTCATTATGACTTGCCCTGATTACACTAGCGCTCTCACCATTAATTGAGACTTTTACAAAATCTCTATCTTTGTCAAAATTCTCGCCCTGAATAACTAAAACTTCCTGAAAAGAGATTTCTTGTTTATCGTAACCTTTAATGACAGGTTTTTTCAATATAAAAGTCTCTTCGAGAATATTTTCATTGGTTTTTAAGTCAACAATACGTACTGTTGGGTTATACCTCTCAATACTTCTTGGCACTTTGACCTTTATTTTTTTATCCGTCAAGTAGTTTATGTAAGACTCTTCATTATCAAAGAAGACTTGTAGTTTTCCCTGTTCAAAATTTTGACCGTCAATTACGATTTCTTCTTCTATTAATGCACTAGGTAAACTAGTGAATGAAGGTTTGGATATAGCGTTCGAATTTTCTTCTTTAGTACAGGATAAGAGTAATAGAACACTAACAATTATGGATAAGCTAATTTTATTCATTTTAGATGAGCTAAACGTGATTTTTGTTTAATAGGGGTCATTGGCAATATCATATCTAATCATTTCATAATTGTCATAACCGTATATTCCCGCACCAAGACCAAAATATAATTTGTTATTTAAACCGTAAACAGAATGATTTATTAGTGTAAGAAGCATCGGGGTTTTCTCTGTCCATGTTCTTGTGCTAAAATCATAGGCGAAAATATACTGCTCTGGTGCCTCATTACCCCTACCCCCGCTATAGTAAAGGATATTGTTATACATATAAAGATTACTGTGATAATGAAAGGTATATAAACCTTTAGGAAACCCTATATTTTCCCAAGAATCGTTTACCATATCGTACATCATTATATTATCATCAAGTACATCTAAAAATAAGAAACCATCTTTTTGGTAAATATTGGATGCCATAGGACTTTGTAAGGTGTTTTTTAAAACAGGCTGATTTACAACGACATAAGTGTTTAAATTTAAATCATACTTATAGAGTATTAAATCGCTGAAATTTTCTGGTCTTTTCATCCATAGATAGGCATATTCTCCGTAAACGGTACCCCTTACAGCGGAAAGTCCATCTAAAATAATAAGACCAACCTCCTTCCATGTTCTGGATTGCATGTTATAGACTAAAAACTTATCAAAATAAAACACATAAATATCTTCACCCACTACGGAGATAGTATAGTTAACAATGGTATAGTTACTTAAGTTTGGTATGTTGCTTTCAAAAAGACTCCAACTTAATGTTGATTGATTGAATTCATAAATGCCACCATAGGTTAATGCATACAGCTTGCCATTATGCTCAAAACTTTTACTGAATTTATTGAGCTCTGACGGCTGTTGATATTCCTCTAATTTTTCATATGGCTCAATACCGTTAATGAAACCTATAGACCTGTTCTCATCACCATAGCTCATAATAATTTCATCATTGCCCGTTAATGGAATAAAGTACGGAAGGATAATTTGTGCCTGATTTTTCGTGGCATTTATCAAGGTACAGGAAATGCCATTTAATTTGAAACCAAATTTTGATACTTGATCTAAATTAGTCCCCTCCATGGTATATACATCCTTTCTTGTTCCGGTACCAGATTGTATTTCGGTCACGGAAACATCTCCCAAAACAAAAGAAACTTCATTAGATTCTTGCCCACCTGTTACTACTTTAATAGTATGGGTTCCAGGAAGAAGATTACTAGGAACAGGAAATGCAATACTTGTATTATACAAGGAATAATTTGAATTTCCGGAAAATGGAAACTCTTCACCATCTACATAAACTGTGCTAACATCCCTGTAGCCAAAATCCAATCCATTTAAACCAATTTGATTGCCGTGGTAATAAATATCGCTGGATATACTTTTAATTTCTGGTGAATAAATTTTAAAGTTTTTTTCCGCCACACCATAGGCGGTTGTTAATTCAATCTTTAATTCTCCTTGACCGTCAAATTCAAATTTGGGATATCTGGCTGCAGTGGCATCTAACCATTTAGTTAATGATATTGTTAAATTGCCTTGAGAATCGATGGGCTCAAAATCATATGAATTATTTGAACATTCGGCCCTACCAATTTTTATATTTGATTTAAAACCTAAAAAATATTTGGTTTTTATGGTTATATTCTCGTCATAGAGATGATATAAGTCTTTATCTACGGATATAATTTGCGGTGGTAGCATTGTAATTTTCTCAGAAAGCTCAAACTCACCTGTTTTAACAATTAGTGTTGGGTTTTCATCTTCAAAATAAGTATCTATTACTATTTTAATTTCTGTTTTAGAGGAGTCTATAATGTGTTGTTGCCTACCCCCTACAAATACCTCTAAAGGTTTATTTTTTTGCAAAAGATAGTCACCTTTAACCGTTAAGGTATCTAAAAAGCCTGTTTCTCTATTATCCAATTCATCTATCACAGGAATAGTACTTTGAAAATAATTTTGTTTTTCAATAGCTCTATCTAGAACCTGAATCCTTAAATCCAATAAACCCACAGGAAAATCCTCGGCTACTTTTACCTCAATCTTATCTGTGTAATTATTGTTTATGAGAACCAATTCATAATCATCAATCCAAACTTTTGAAAACTCTGAATGAAAGTTTTTCCCATAAATGAAAAAGCTTTCTCCGAGATACGCTTCCTTTGGAGAAATAGAATCAAAAACAGGTGGGGTCATAATAAAATTAGGTTCTAATGAAGTACTTGTTCCGCAGGTTTCAAGAGCAGCGCCTAATTCGGAAACTTGCATATTTGGAAGAATAACAGCTTTCACCAAACTATCTGATTCAAATATGATTTTCTGGTTGGCGCCATTTAGACTAAAACCATTTTTAATCGTTTCGGAGGAAGAACAAAAATTTTTCCCTATAAAACTGATGGTATCGTTAACAAATGCCTGCTTGGGATACCAGTCCAATAATTCAAAGTCAATTTCAACTATACTTTCAAAATTCAAGGTATCCCCGTAAAAAAATGTCCCCTTTGCATATATGTAGGGATAAATGTCATAATTCTGTCCTCTTTCTAAGCCTGAACTAACAGTAGTTATAAAAGTAGTCTCACTCAGTTCTCCTAATACTATTTTATCATAGAATTCATTGTTTTTCAAAACAAAAACACCATGGTCATTAACTGTTGCCCCAGAGGTACTTTCAACTAAAACCTTTGTTTCCGTAGTGATGCCATTTACCGAGTTTTCTAAAATTTTAAACGAAGAAATTTCAATTTTGTCAAGTTGGTTCGGTGGTATATCATTGTCCTCAGATTCTTCGGTACAAGCTACTATAGAAATAGTGATGATTAGGGCAAATAAGAAGGTTTTTTTAAGCACTTAAGTAGGATTTATCTTTCAAACTTACTGGATTTTGAAATTTTATTCTAATTACTCAGTTCAAGAGCTTAAATTTTCTTTAAAATCCCGTTCTGCTAATTATTCAATTCAATAAAAACGAATTCTTTAGCCAAATATTATGAAATATAAATCATGTATTAATAAATAATATCAATCTTTTCAGTAACCTAAAAAATTCAAAATTATCTATTTTCTAGAAATGCACTGGCCATCAGCTCCTGTTCTCCTCTGGAAATTCCAATTTCTCCTGCAATCTTTTTCCATTGCCCCACCGATCCTAGAACTTCTTTGATAATACTATCCATTTGCTCATTATTCAATCGAAAGTACTCCCCTACGCTTATGGCTAATTCCACATCCAAAGCATTGTTTTCCATATCAATATTTAATGCTAGACCATCTTTATCTATTGACGGGTTAATATCATATGCAGGAGAAAGCACCCACCCTTTAGACGTTAGAATAAAACCATGATTCCGCAAATGGTCATCGGTATTGGAAACCGCAATATTAAATATAATCCTTCGCCATAGTTGACTTAGGTTTTCATCGATGTTAGCACCATTGTTTTGAATAAACTCTGCCATATCCAAGTAACTTGCAGGGTTATCTCGTATCGTATCTTCGTTATTACCCGTCATGGTCATTGCGGATGAAAAGTGTATCCGCTCCTCTCTTACTCTATCAAAACGCTGCGTAAAAAACGTATGGTACTTCCCAACAACCTTTTCAATTCTTGATGGTGCCATATCAATACCACAATTTATCGCCAATAGAAACACTAGAAATTCCCATGCTCCTTTATCTATATTGTCATTCTTGGAAGGAAACTTCGCAATCCATAAATTTCCATGTTCATCTAAAATATTAGCCTTAGGCCTTGCACCACCTAAAGAAGATCCAGGAGCCATAAGAAGGGCCAACCATTTTTTTGTTTCTTCATTATCGGTATCATTCTCAAAATTCTTAGCTGCCTCCTGTAACTGCCGAACCGAAGACCATGGTGGTGTTGGTGAGTATTCGTTGTCATCTAAAAATGGCCCATCTGGATTTAATTTAAAGCGCAATGCTCCCATCCGACTTTCATCGTACACCCCAAGTAAAAAATCTATTTCGTATAAGGTTGATGCTCTTTCATTCTTTTCCTTTGCTTCTTGGGCCGCCCGTCTTTTCATCAAGGTTTTTCCCCAAGTATCTGGCATACTATCTAAGAAGACCCCAAAGTTCTCCTTATTATTGGGGTATTGTGGACCAGAATAGAATTGGATATCTGGATCCAATAGCAGTTGGTGTTCTGATTTTATCCAATTGCTATCGTATTCAAAACTAAATGCTTTCTTCCCTTTGGCATAATGAGCTGCGAGAACGCCAATCAACTTAGCCTCTGGCATTCCTTGCCAATGCGCATAAACGTATATGTCTAATTTTCCAGTTGCCATTTCCAAATTATAACAGTTCTAAATCTTGTAGTTTTCTTCCAAATTCATCATCGGCAGCTAGTTTTAGGAAATCATCTTGTAACCCTAAAACCCGAAATACATTAAAGTAGGAACCAATACCAACGCTCGGGTCGCCTTTTTCTATAAGGTATAGTGTGCTCCTAACAATATCAGCCCTTTCAGAAACTTGAATCGTTGTAAGTTTTCTTCTCTTCCGAGCTAATTTTATGTTTTCTCCCATTCGCTCTAAAACCTTTATATGCTTGGGAAACAGCGTTTGTTTTCTTTTAGCCATAACCAAATGATTGTTATTTCATGCAAATATACCTATTTTGATTGAAATAACAATCATTATCTTTAATACTGTGATAAAGAGCTCAATAAATACTAGGCTTTCCCCAAATCTTACCATAACTTACCTGCGCACGGATCCTGTTGCATTTCTTTAGCGTTCCGGTAGATAAGCGTAAAGAAGAAATCCGATAGGGCGCCGCCCTACATTTGATTTGGAACGCTATCCTGCCGTTTGGCCCACCTTTCAAAATCCTTATAGATTATAGGATGGTCATTAAAATACTGTCTTGCCCTACCAAAGCCTTCTACCCTAGCCTCCTTAACCGCATCCTGTATTTTCAACTCGTAATTGATAAAATAATAGCCTAGATAACCAAAAGCAATGGTGTTAATACTTAAGTAGATATAAAGCAATGCAACTTCCCATTTAGGAGTCCATCTAGACTTTTCAATCTTCTTCAAGACTTCCTCCGTTCGTTTTTCATAGGATGTCAAGGTTCCCTTTTGCGCATTGAAGAAATCCTCTAGAAGGGACTCCAACCTTGTGGTATCCGTCTGTATTTTTTGCTTGTTAAACCGTTCTGAAAGTTCTTCCAGTTTACCGATGGAATTGTTGAACCCAACTATTTCTTGGGTAAGCACTTCCATAATTTCGTCCATTTTTGCCATAATCCTATAGTTCCATTCCTAATCCTATTGTTTTTTTGATGCTGATTTTAATGACCTTCTTAGCGAGGGTCACTGCCAAGTTTGGTGCTACGCTTACGGTCTTGCCTAAAAGATCCAATGTGTTCTCCTTCACTATTCGTTGTGTAACCGCTTTATCGAATTCGATTCGTTGCGCTATTCTTCCCATCGACATGGAACGGTGTACTTCACTCCCCTTCAGATTATGTCCTTTATATTCAAAGCGGAAACCTTGCAACTGATTTGACTTGTTGATGCTGGGAATCACTTCTACCTTATTCTGTTTCATGTATTTTAGATATTGGTCAAAATCCTTGGGCTTCATTTCGGAGATTACCGTTTCATGGATTTGTTTGATTTCCTCACGTATATTTTTGACTTCATTTAACTTTTCTTGTTGCACCTCTCTAACTGTAGTCAGACCCATTTGCTGAGCCACTTTTTCGGCTGCCTGTTGGCTTCGTTTTCCAACATAATTGTCTTTATAGGCTTTTCCATCAAACCCGATGCGATTGACATATAAATGGATATGAATATGTACTTTGTCATGATGCACAAATGCAATCGCCTGTCGCTCCTGTAATTTCATTTCCTTGACGAATCTTAGGGTAATTTCAGCTAGCTGTTTGTCCTTTAAATCGCGACCATCTTCAATCGTGGGACTAAGCACAAAACTCAAGGTGTTCTTTTTACATCTGTGATTTTGTGCTTGTATGATGCTGAACTCTTGTGTAATCTCCTTTGGGTTATCTCCTGCGAGATGTTCTCGATAGACCACTTTTGCTTCTTTTTCGGCATCCCATCCGTAACCCATTGAAGCTCCCGTATGTGATATCGATTTTCCCATGCCTATCATTTTCTGAAATTTAAAAGATGTTGTCGTATTTCAGTTGCCAATTGAGTGACTTCATCGGCCAATTTCGGATCACGTTTTCGGAACATATTGCCGATGAGTTTAAAATTGTTCTGATACTTGGCCAGCATTTTATACGTGGTTATCTGTTCCTCCGAAAGCCGTTCGATTATCCGGTCATTGAAAGCAGCACGACGGCAATATTCACTAATGGAAAGTCCGCTCTTGTGGGCCTTGACCCTGAGCAGTTTCTTTTCATAAATGGAACATCGAAATTGTACGAACTCCTTTTTCATTCTTGGTTTTAATTTCTATAGCGGAACATTTTTTTAATCAATTTCAATAACAATACCCTTGATTAAATCGCAAATCAAAAACTCAATTGTTAATTCCTATCCTTTTGCGACCTTCGGGAGCAAAAGCAAGATTTGTCATGACAATGACACATCTTGAATTCCCACTCATACGCATTATTACGCTGTATTCCGTTTTGCTTATTTTTCTCCCTATCCACATACTTCCTAGTTTCATTTTACTATCACTAATAAGAATGTTTTTAGTAAACTATTATTTTTTATTTTGAGAAAGTTGATTGTCAAATTCCCGTTCCAAATAATTATCCGATAGATTAGGTTCGCCCAATAGCCAGGCATCGATTATATCCTTGTCGAAGAATTTCTGGCGGATGTGTTTGTTACCTCCCATGGGTATCAAACGCAATTGGGTCAGCTTATAAATCTTGCTTTTTGAGAGACCAGTATAGGCTACAAGGTCATCTACGTTCATTACTTTCTTTTGATGGGAAAGAAGCCCCCTTATATCCTTTAGGAGTTCAATCATGTCGTTTTCAGTTTCCATAGTTACATGCTTTAAAAAGTATCCTAAGAAGCGGATACTTGTGTTACAAATGTGCAATGCAATGTAACTGGATGAAAGCGGCTGGAAGGTCAAAAAGGGGAAGTCTACCCCTTAAAATTTCTAAATATCCCCCAAGAAATCGAAAAATGAATCGATGCGATCTTCAAATTCGTGGTCTGGCGGAAACTCATTGTACTTTTTTGATAATGTTTCTGCGGAAATCAGATTTCCTTTGTGGTAGACTTTCTCGGAACGTTCAAAGGATACATAACTGATTCCGGTTTTTAGTTCCTTGAACTTCTTAAGGATGTATTTTAACTGGGGTTGGGTACAGATGAAATGCAGTGACGAATCATGATCCTGAAAATCCAATACGAATACATTATAAAAATCTTGGAAACTGGTCATGTTTTCGTCCAAGTATTCATATTGGGTCAATGATATATATATTCTTTTGAAGACACGTTTGTTGAAGTCAAGGTTCAGACCCACCAGTTTCATTCGCGGGTTGCGATTGTGTTTTTTTAATTTGTCCTTGTAGGAATTGGTTATCAAAGCCGCAAAGATGAAAACAACAAAAAGAACTATTGGAATCAGGGCAATCCATAAACTTCCATAGTTGGCGAAAAGGTCAAACGCAACATAACCGACAAACAAGCCGAACAATATAAGTCCGAAAATCATACTGTTGTTTCCCCTTTTCATAAAAGTGGTAAAGTCATGTCCGACTCTTTCCTTCCTTTCATTAAGGGCGAACAACCAATTCGCAATAGTGTCGATTATCTTTTTCAATTCAGCTAGCTCTTGATTTCAAGATAGTTAAAAGATTTTAGACATTTTTACATTTTCGATGTGGTGGATTATTAATTGGATAGAAATAGCTAAGGTTTTTGTGGGTAGGGAGAAGAAAGGTCAAGCGGTCTTTCGCCGCTTGTGCTTTTGTGCGGCTACGAGGAGGTCGGAAAAACCGGAACGGAAAGACTTCTCTTGCGGACCAGCGAAGCGTGTCTGCAGGGGGAGGATTTGAGTGGAAGGGATTGCCGACTTCCGCAGGGGCTTGGCAGGATTATGAATGTGCCCGCTTCACTCGCATATTGTTTTGCCTAAATTCTCTTAGGCCTCAGCCATCAACTAGTAAAGCTCCTTATACAAACCAGCAAGATATTTGATATAACTTCTTAATTTCATGTCAGATGGGTTCAAATAAAGACCAAAGCTAATCTTTCCCATCAGTTGGTTTAAATACAAACTCCCACTCAATTTAGCCCTTTCCATATGCGATTCCAAACCAAATTTTTTGATGTAATAAATTTCTTGTCTTATCAGTTTTCTAGTTTCTTTATCCAATTGAGGTTTGGAATTTACTATTATACCAGTTACAATTTGCCTTTGACTAGATAGCATCAACCTAGTTTTTTCTTTATTTAGTTCAAAGCCATTTTTCTCTAATAAAGCATTCACAAACTCATATAATGATTCTTCCTCAAAATCACCTGAAAAAGTCAAGTCGTCTGCATACCTAGTATATCTCACCTTTAATTCTTTGCAGAAAATGGCAATTGAATTATCAATATCTTTTAAAATTAAATTAGAGATATATGGACTGGTTGGAGCTCCCTGAGGTAAGGTATTTTTAAGACAACATAATTTAGCTAAGTAATTTGATAACTCAATAGAATAGCCTGTTTCTATAAAAATTTTTTCAATTTGGTTGATATTAATAGATGGGAAAAAGTTCTTAATATCGATTGTAAAAACTTTTTTCTGGGCTTTATGGAATCTTATATTTTGTTTTAACCCTCTTTTTTTGACATAAGCTTTTGCATATACACTTGGCTCTATTTCTTCCAGTATGTTTGCAAGAATCCAATGTTGAATTGCCTTTAGATTAGGAAGAGGTTCCTTTATTTTTCGGAAATCACCATTCTTTTTCAATACCTTATGATATCTATAGTACGCCTCCGAATGTTTAGAAACTACAGCGGCTTGAATGATATAATTTTTCTCAAACCCAACCAACTTACTTAAATGGGTTAAATTGTAGATAATAGGTAAACCATTTTCGTATATAGGCCTTGCATAATTTATACATTTAACAACGTTCTCTTCGGAGTAACCCAAATTTTCCGCGTTAACCCTAAATTTTTTCGCATACACCTCAAAACTCATAACTACTTAAATCTCAAATGGGACCCGAAGGTCCCAGTATTTTGGAAGGCCGAATCAAATGCGACGACTCTGGAGGAGTATTTGATTCGGAACTGCTCTGAAATTAAATTCCCTATACAGATGGTACGACTCGTACATCCATCGTAAATTTAAGCTTTTTTTAATTGAATTCAAAAATTCAGTTCGTTTTCAGAAGGTATAAATATGGTATCAGAATTAAAGATTTCTTGGATTTTACTTGATAATTTAGGACTAACTACTTTGCCACTATGTTTGTAGTTTAATTCTTCACTTAGTTTATTTCTTACTTCCAACCCTTGTTCAGTAAGACCTAAAATGCTATCTGCAAATTCTGCATTACCATTTTTTATTTCACCTTTTATGAAGTCTTTTATTTGAAAATAACTATAGCCTAATCTACGGAATTCGTCTATATCTCCATCATTTTCAATAATGGTCAACAATAAAAACCTTACTTGATTAGATATTTCCTCCATATTTGTCTATTTATTATAGGCTTTTCTTCTAGGAAAAGGCGCTGCAAGACTTCTTGTTTCATGCCAAAAAATAGGTAATGTATTATTCGGAGATTTATTCATAATTGAGACCAGAGCTTCTGACTTTTTATAACCTAAACTTAAATCAGTCACACATTTAATTGATTCTTCCATCATCTCCACTTTTTTAATATTCTCATTTGCCAAAGCTATCGGGTAATAGTCGCTAATACATCTTTCTCTTAAAATAGATTGAAAAACATTTACCTTATGTTTTTTTCTAATAGCTTCTACACCAATTTTTTGAGAAATAAGTGATATTAGTATTGTATTCTTGGAGTTGAATTTTTTAGTTTTAAAATATTGGCTTAGTATGTTATTCGCAGTATCTCCTGAACCAATAAAATCATCAACTAAAATTAACAAATCCTTTTTTGAATTAAAAATACTTTTAAATCGAGCATAATTTTCGGGAAAAATAAATTTATCACTATGCTCTAAATCCCTGTACTCAATCTCGACTATAGAAAGAACCCTTTCACCACTTTTGTTCTTAGGCCTAACTGCCTTAGGCTTTTTAAATATAAATTTTAAGTAAGACCAAAGCTTCTTAAGAACATTTTCACCCCTATATTCCTGTTTGGGTCGAATCTCTAGTTCAACTAGGGGAATAATATAAATTTTTTTTGCATTGGTAAGATATGCCTTATCTACTTTGTCATATGCCTCGCTAAACAGCTTATAAATCTCGGTTATTCCAATTCTATCAAACCTATCCGAGAGTTCCAGAAAAAGGGGTCTTGTACTATCTGGTATTCTTGTAAGTCTATCAATATATTTATTATAAAGTGACGTCTTCATCTTTTTTTCTGGCTCAACCTCCCAGCCCTTACCTTCAAAAAGCTCATCCACCTTTAAAATATAGGATGCACTTAATTTTTTAAATTGCATTCATAATACTTTTATTGCTAAACTAATATAATCATAGTTTATAATACATTCAATATGCTAGACACTTCTATCACAAATTATTTTTATAACAACTTCTTAGGATTGATTCATAAAGTTCCTAACCTCTTTTAACCCCCTTTTATACATATTGACATATTTTCTTATTTCGAATTCTGAAATATCCATATAACCAGATTTTTGAAAAGCTAATCTTATTTTATCTTTTTTAGAATATCTCTTAATTGCAATCTTAAATGCATTAAAATCATCATACCTATGATTTGAGCCAATAACATTCTTGACATAATTTGTAGCATCATCTTTATTTATTAAATACATAGAAGACCTTCTAATTATACACGGTACGCAATGACCACATTGTCTTTCTTTTTCACCTTTCCATTGTTGGTAGTATCCTGGCTTTGAACAAGAAAGTGTTTTGTTAATGTTTTCAGAAACAAATTTTGGCATTTTAGTTTTTGCAAACATCTCTCCTTTGGTCATAAATCTATAAGGATTAATAATCCTATTATTGATTCCTACCATTTCAAATATTTCATTTAGAGAAGATATATATTTTGGATGCGTAGTTTTTGTGCTGTGACTACCTCCTCTTGCTGGAGTTAAAGGTAAATTCAATGAAATTAATCCGTTTTCGGGGATAATCACTTCTGTCTTATCACTTGAGGAGTTCGCTACAAGAAGAGCTAAAGAAAGAAATAGTATTGAGCGCGCTCTTTGAGTTCTTTCTCCTAAAAGAACATCATTTTTGCGAGCTTGTACAAAGAAATAATAAGGTAAAATTTCTTTATCTACTACTTCATTCTGTAATAAATTTACCAGCTCTTTTTGAGTAGTCAATTCTCCTGAATTTCCTCCCTTATGATGTGATATAGTGGCTAAGCTATTTTTATTTGACATTATATCAGAAATACCAATAAATGAGTCCATTCCTCCAGAAAATAAACAAACTTTATCAGTACGAAATTCTGATATTGTAAAACTTGGAAACGGCTTTTTACACTTTCTAAAATTTAATATCCATTTATCTCCACTTAAAAAAGAAAGTGTTCTCTCAAACTGCTGTTTAGAGCTATTCCATTTTTCTAGGTTATAGACGGGAATATTCAATTCGATATATCTGCTCCAACCATAATGCCCAAATTTTTCTCTATTTGCAGCTTGGTCTATTGCATAGGCAGCCATTGAGATATTAGCAAAGTCGATTGCTAAACTATTTGGACATAATTTAAAATTCTCTTTACTGGAAAGAAAATTAAAAATATTATGTCTAACAATAGATTCCCTTAATTTTGAATCTTTCGGATTAGTAATAATAGAATCTAGATAAAAACAATGTTCATTAGCAATTGAATATTTATCTGATTTATTTTCTTTTAAAATAACTGATACTTTCATATTTAGATAAGGGAATAAGCGTCTTCAAATATTTTGTTAATAATTCTGTTTTTTTTCTTCAAATTCATATTTGAAAAATTTGATTCTGAGAACTTTAAATTTACTTCAGCATCGATAAAATATTCAATTTGTGTCTCAATTCCTTTAACTTCATTAGATGATAAATCTTTTTCTTCTAAAGCCGTTGTAATTTCTATTGAAATCCTTTCAAAAATATATTTAGAAATATAAAATTCTAAATATTCAGAAATCTTATTGTCATCCAAAGCATTTATTTCATCTGGATTATCGGTGTAATCATTATACAGCTTATTTATTGTTTCAACAGCAGCATAAGATGCAGCACTTCCTTCGTCCGTACCATCTAAATCAATAAAAATCTCCGTAAGCTTATTTATTGAACCTTCAGCATTTAATGAAGAAATATCACCGATATTATATTTTTCTAATGTCTCTTCAAACCCTTTTTTCGAAATAGATTCAAGAAAATCTACTAAAATTATAGCTCCCTTTTTTCCACTTTGAGCAGAATTAGCTAAACTTTTTTTTCCTCCCGAAGCCTTTCGATATTTTGATGTGAATTTTTTAAAATTACTTTTACTTGTTTCTTTTGTAAAGGCTGTAAAGCTTCGTCTAACATCACTCCAATTCATTTTATCTGAGTGCTCCTCATCTTTTGCATTTTCGTCACCATTTTCCTCCTGGTCATTATTATCAGAATTTGCTGCTGGAGATGGTCCATCAAAATTAGAATCACTTACCCATTCTGGAATTGGATTTGGAGTCCCTTTCGGCCCTCTATTTGGTTTGGATGTTCCCATATATTATAATTTTGACTTGGCTATTTTGGACAACATAGAAATGTTAGAATTTGACCATTTGAAAATAATTTTCTTTGCTGTCGGCTCAAATGGAGTTCCATCAGTTAATAAAAGTAAATTTGGCACATTAGCAGGCATAATTATACTTTCGGAGGCATTATCCATAAAAGCACAATATTCTGATATTAATATTGGATGTTTTTGACAAAACTTTAAAAGAAGTATGTTAAGTTTTCCTCTTTCTTTGATAACCTCTTCAATACTAATTCTATTCGATATCTCTGAAAAAATTGACGTTATATCAGTTGATGACAGGTTTAAGCTACCCTTTAATGCTTTAGTTTGCAACGCACCTCCTTTTAGTAAGTTTTCAAGTATTTCTCTAGCTTCTAGCGAGATTCTTTTATTGGATAATAATTCAAAATTCAAATTTCCTCTTGTAAAATAAAAGTAGTTTTTAAGGTCAATCTCACCAAGCTTTGGTTCTGTGATAACCCATTTTTTCAACCACGTATCACTCATCCATACATCAAATGAACTATCAATATTTTCTTTTGCTTCATCAATATTTTCAACACTTTTAAGGACATTTTTATCTTTCTCATATGAAGCCTTCACAAGTTGGTTAAAAGATTCCGTTTTAAAATATTCCAGTAACATCAATTTCGCAAGAACATTCTTCTTCAAGTCTATCCCTTTTGATTTAGCCATATTTAGTCTAATCATCAACATATTCAAAAATCGCTTGCATTGTCTTGGATTGCCGCTTAATATTGAAACCAATATTGAATTTATTTGTTTAGAAAGAATTAAATCTTGTTTTAAACCTTCAGGCACAATACTTAAGTAATCGGAAATATTTTCTGAATTTAATTTTGAAGTAATAATATCATCCGATGAATTATTAAATGCTTTATAGATTAATTCTTCGAATTCGGTAGATTTAAGATGTAATTTTGAGAAAAGAAAATTTGTATATGTTTCGAATTCAGGCTCACTCATCGACGGAATTCGAATAGGGAAATGAATCAATTTTTCAATATAATCCTTACTGACATCATAATCAGTTGAAGGTAATTCAGGAAACTTCTTTTTGACAGCGTAATTAATTAGGCGCTCATCTGCAGATATTATAAATATACTTTTGTCTACAAAAAGAAATAATTTAATGGCTTCAAGTGTGGATATTATTGTGTCCGGATTGCATCTGTCTAAATCATCAATTAATACTATTACTCTATTGATATTCGTTTCTTTTATCAAAGTTTCAAAATCATTATGAAACTCTCTTATTCCTTTTTCAATTATATCTTGATTTTCATCTTGTATTTCTTTTACATAATCTTCTATATTCAAATCAGATATCTCTTTTAATGCATTTGCATAGTCAAAATCCGTATTACTTGCCATATAAGTATTAAATCCTATTTGACCAGTTTTTGTCAATACCTTAAGCCATTTAACTTTTTTAACTAAACGCCCAATATACTTTAAGGCTTTATTGTCCCAAGTTCTACTCTTAATTAATTCATCGACAAGAGTACTTAATAATGCTATTTTTGCATCTTCATAACCTTCAAATAGCCAACCATTAAATTTTATTATTAAGTTGTCCTCCTTTGTGTTTTCAATTTCAATCATCTTCATCAAACTTGATTTTCCGCTTCCCCAATCTCCATACACTCCTATAGTCGAAGGGACTAAATTGTCATTATTAATTATAAGATTAATTGAATCAGTTAAATATTTGTAATCAATTAAGTCTTGATTAGTTTCGTTATCGTTCCACATAATTTGGAATACTAATTATAAAGGGTTAGGCACAAGGTGTAGGTTAAACCTTGTTGCTATATTTCTAAAGGAATGAGGATTTCTAAAAGTAATAAAATTTAACAAGTAATCAATTACGGAAAACCGTAATAGAGTTAATAATTGTAGTAAAATCCCATTCCACACACATTGCCTTCCCTCCTATTTTCGGTCAGTTAATAAGCGTTCCATTACCTTTTGAGAAGAAAGTTTTTAGAAAGAAAAAAATCAATGAAGATTGTAATTACTTTGCCGGCGCTAAATCTCGCTCAAAAATAAATAGGTCTCACAGACCTTTTTATTTTATGTCGTAATCAAAGCTCAAGTTAAATAACTCAAAACTTTATAGTACAACCTAAGAAACTTCCTCAGCTCTATAATTCTTATGTTTCATATGCATCATCAAATTCTGCATATCCTCCCCCACCTTCTTCTCCACAACCCTTGCATAGATTTGAGTGGTCGAAAGTTTAGTATGCCCCAAAAGTTTTGAAACAGTCTCAATCGGCACACCATTTGATAGTGTAATGGCAGTAGCAAAGGTGTGCCGCGCTACATGAAAGGTTACCTTTTTACGAATGCCGCAGGCGGCGACAATATCTCTTAAAGTGCGGTTAATCATTTGATTGCTGTAAATAGGTAGTAACCTTCCGTTTTCAAACAGATTAACATTGTCGTTATATTTATCTATAATTTCCTTGGCCTTTGGTAACAAAGGAATCTTCAAGGGCTCGTCTGTCTTTGTTCTTTTAGTGTACAACCAATCGTTACCGTCCATGCCTTTTACCAAATGGTCGGCTTTTAATTCGCGAACGTCGATATAAGACAAGCCTGTATAACAGGCAAAAACGAACAGGTCTTTTATACGCTGGGTACTTAGCAGTTTAAACGTGGTTTCTTCAATGAGCTGCAATTCTCTCTCTGTCAAAAACTGGCGTTCTGTTTTTTCAAATCGCAATTTGAAATTGATAAAAGGGTCTTTCTCTAACCACTCCAACTTTACGGCCAATCTTGACATCTTTTTTAGCCGCTCCATATGCTTCATAGTCCCGTTATTCGCACAACCCATTCTCGTGGCCGGCTTGTACTTTCTTATGTACTGTTCGTAATCAACAATAAATGCGTAGTTTAATTTTTTAAGAGGTATATCCTTAATACCCTTTTCTTCTTCCATGAATTCTTTGAGGCAACGTTCTGTAGTGTGGTAGTTCTTCATCGTACCTTTTCGTAGAACAGTATCCATAGAAGTATTGTGATACGTAATCAAATCGAGTAGTGTCTTGCCCTTTTCATCTTCCCCTAAATATCTTGCTTTTATTCCCGCAGAAGTAATGTCAACTTCCTCTTGTAAAAGTTGGCGATGCGCTTCATGCAGTCCTGTAAAAACTTGGTCTAAATACTTGTTCAGCGAGATAACGTACTTAGAAAATCCTTTACCTCTTTTACGTTTTTCGTCCCAAAGGGACACCTGCAATTCCCGATTTAAACTGAATTCGGCTCTTTTACCGTCGACGGTGACCCGAGCATAGACCTTAATAGTATCTACTTTTGAAGTAAATTTTCTAATGACAAATACGACTGATAATCTACTGTTTTCTAACATATTACATAGCTTTAAATTAATAAAATGACGATAAAAAACACAAGGTCAATTACCTTCAAAAGCTACTTCAATGTACAAAAAATACTGTGGTGTGCAATTCCCGATTAAGACACCAACGCGGTGTTTTTATATGGTTTCATGAGGTTTCATTTGATACCCCTAAAAACATAAAACGTTGCAAATCAGGTGATTTGCAACGTCATGCAACTATTTGAAAATAGTTAAGTCGGGATGACAGGATTTGAACCTGCGACCACTCGACCCCCAGCCGAGTGCGCTACCGGACTGCGCTACATCCCGAAATTTAAATGGAAATTAATCTCCAAAATATTACGTAGTTTTTCAACACCTTAAAATGAACTGTAGTGCAGTTTATCCTGAGTGAAGTCGAAGGGCTACATCCCGAAAATTCTGATTGCAAAAATAGAGAAGTTTTGAAGATTAGAATCGATCTTTTATCAAAACTTGAAATACTATCTCAAAGAAATTATCCAGTCTATCATTCCCTCACCCCAATCTTTCAAATGCTCATCATGTAAACCTAATCCGAACCCGTGACCGCCTTTTGGGTAAATGTGCATCGTTGCAGAAACCCCTTTATTCTTTACTGCTTTATAGAATAACAAACTATTTTCTACCGGTACTACGGTGTCATCTGTAGCGTGAAGTAGAAATGTAGGTGGAGTTAACTTGGTAACCTGTTTTTCATTTGAAAAATAATCAGACAATTCACTAGGTGCTTCTTCGCCTATTAAATTAGTCTTAGATCCACTATGAGTATGAGGTCCAAAAGAAATTACCGGGTAACCCAATGCCATAAAATCTGGACGTGCACTTTCTTCATCAATATCATCAACATCTTTATAAACCTTTTCATCAAAATGCGTTCCTAAAGTGGATGCTAAATGCCCACCTGCTGAAAACCCAATAATTCCTATTTTATTAGTCTTAACATTAAACTGTTCTGCTTTACTACGAACTAGTTTAACCGCTCTTTGAGCATCTATCAGTGGCACGAACTTTTTATCGGTCTGCGAAACATCTGATGGCAAACGATATTTTAATACTATACCTGCAATACCTTTACTGTTCAAGAATTTTGCTATATCTGTACCTTCCCAATCATAAGCTAGTATTCCATACCCTCCTCCCGGAAAAATTAAAACCGCCTCTCCGGTTGCATCTCGTTTTGATGGTAAATACACCTCAATAGTGGGTACCTGAACTTTACTGATTCGTAAAATTTCATTTTGCTCATGGATTTCTCTTTCTGAACTCTTAACATGATTGGGAATTTTATCTTTAGGCCATAAAGGCATTATGGTATCTTGAGCAAAAATACCGTTCACCATTAGCAACAATAACAACATTAGTTTGATTTTCATATCTTATAATTTATACTATTCACAATCCCATTTAAAATTTGCAATCGGGTCATGCGATGCTCCTTGTAAATTATAATGCCACCATTCTGTTCTTGTTGACCAAAACCCATGTTTTTCCATAGTTTCCTTGAGTAGCTTTCTATTATCAAGAATGTCTTGAGGTAAGTCAAAATTATCGTGATAAGCACGTTTTCCGAAAAAATCAAAATCCGAAGGCATATTCAATTCCTCACCCTCTAAAGTCACCAATGTAATATCTACTGCGCCACCTTTGTTATGAATGGAGCCTTTAACAGGGTTCGCCACGTATTGCGGATTAGGGACTATTTTCCACATTTTATACTGTACTGAATTAGGTCTGTAACAATCGTAAAATTTAATTTTTACTCCGTGTTTGTTAAATTCTTCATTTGCTTTTAATAATGCCTTTACCGTTTTTGCTCTAGTGTAACATTCACCACAATCATATACCTGCTCTTTCAAAAAGTTATTATCTGTAGCATATCTTAAGTCATACGCAAAGCCGTCGCTATAGTCTGATAATCGTACGAATGTACTATCTGCGACATCTTCCAAGCTTTTTAATACAGGTTGCTCCACTTTAGGTTCTATTATTGAATCTATTACAGTTTCTACTGCTTGTTTTGCATTAGCAGCTGTATTTATACTTTTAGACTCGTCTTTACAACCGGTCGTAAACACAAAAATTGCCATCGCTAACAATGCCCAAACTCTATTCTTAAACATGTTTTAATTTTATTTGTGTTTCAATATACAGATTTTTACTAGAGGTGCTTTATCTTTAAAGTAGTTTCAATTCATAATGACCAATTATCATTATCGAATGTATTTAAACAAAAACCATGAACAACCACATATTTCTATTTTTGAGCCTAGCGCTTTTAAGTTTCTCATGTAAGAATGATAAGAAGCTATTGAACAAGGATTTAGAAAAACCGGCATCTTCATGGCTCTTGGGTTTTCAGAAAACTGAGCTTAACCCAATAATGCAACCAGATTCTACCTATACATTTTTAGATCCGATTTCTAAGAATGAAGTCCGGTGGCAAAAGGCTGATGTTTTTAATCCGGGAGCTATCGTAAAAAACGATACGGTATTTTTATTGTTTAGGGCAGAAGATAATCCGGATGCTATTTTAGGAGAAAGAACCTCTCGCATCGGGTTAGCGTTTAGTACTGACGGAATACACTTTTCAAAATATGAAAAACCTGTACTTTTTCCCGATAACGATGAATTTGCAAAGTGGGACCAACCTGGTGGTGTGGAAGACCCTAGAATTGTTGAAACACCCGAAGGCACTTACATTATGCTCTATACAAGTTGGAACAATGATGTTGCTCGACTTTCTAGTGCTACATCTAAAGATTTAAAAACATGGATAAAAGCAGGACCAGTTTTTGAAAATGCCTATGAAGGAAAATTTTTAAATGAATGGAGCAAATCTGGTTCAATTGTTACCGAATTAGTAAATGGGCGATTAATTGCAAAAAAAATAAATGGTAAGTACCTGATGTATTGGGGAGAGCTGTTCGTTAACCTTGCTATTTCTGAAAATGGAGTTGATTGGCAGCCTAGCTTAAATGATAAAGGTGATTTATTTCATAGTTTTAAACCAACTTTAAATGAATTTGACAGCCATTTAACTGAACCAGGACCACCTGCCCTGTATACAGATGCCGGTATTCTTTTATTATACAATGGTAAAAACTTAAGTGGAGATGGTGCTACTACTAAATACCCAGAGGGTACTTATTGTGGCGGGCAAGTCTTGTTCGATAAAAATAATCCGACTAAAATGCTTCAAAGAATGGAGGTTCCTTTTATTTGCCCAAGCTTACCTCACGAAATCAGCGGACAATATAAAGCAGGTACTACCTTTATTCAAGGTTTAGTGTATTTTAATGACAAGTGGTTTTTATATTATGGAACTGCCGACTCTATGGTTGGTTTGGCAATTAAAGAGTAAACACATGAAATTTGTTTTTCCCATACCAAACATTTGTCTATCTCGATAGCCTATACGTTCAGCTTTGACTTCAAAATGTGTATTCTTTGGCAATATTTCTGAATAGATATTTCATACTATTAAAGAGAAAAAAAACCTCCTATTTAATTAAAAATAGAAGGTTGCATTGCACTTTTGGTTGTTGGTTTACTTCAAACTTTTTAAATACACTAAGCTTTTTGGTACTTGTGTAACTACGTTCTTAGATTCATCTTCTATGAACATGTATTCTATGCCTAATTTTTTAGCCTCGGTAACTACCCCTGCAATATCTATTTGCCCGGTACCTAAAACAACATTGGTATCATCATCTTCGTGACCGGTATTATTACCTTCAATACCTTTTTCCATATCCTTTAAGTGTAAAAGGGTAAATTTCTTCGGATATTTTTTCATTAATGCCAACGGATCAGCACCACCATGTTGCGCCCAGAACACATCTAATTCAAAAGTAAAGTCTGTTGCATTTTTAGCCATGTAATCAAATAAGGTACCATTTTTATAAGGCCTAAATTCATACCCGTGTGGATGATACGCCAATACGAGTCCGTTATTCTTCAAAATCTTTCCTGCTTTATTGAACACTTCTGTCGCGTGTTTTGTTTCTTCTAGATCCCATTTGTTATCATCGTGAGGCACCCATGCACACATTACATATTTAGCTCCAAAATCTTTGGCATTTTTAATGACTTTTTCAACATCATTCTCCAAGTCACTAAACCCGGCACCTACGCTAACCATCTCTAAATCATTCTCTGCTAGTAAGGTTTTAAAATCATTCAATGGCATATCATAGGTTTCACCACCTTCAATCTTCGTTATTCCCCATTCATTAATCAATCCTAGGGTGTTAGAAACATCCATGTTAAATTGATTTCGAAGGCTATATAACTGTAAACCTACTTCTTGAGCCTGTGCTAAAAAACCACTACCCAAAAGGACAGTGGTGATAATTACTTTTTTAATCATTATGATGTTGTTTACGTAAGTAAATTTCCTTCGTCATCCCATTCTGCCATAACGTTACGCTGGCTTTGGTCTACACATTTTGCAATCCATTCTGGGTCATAAGCAACACCGTGTTGGTCTAGTACATCTTGCGGTACGCCATCCCAAACATTAGGTGAATTTCCTTTATATCCTAAATCGGCAATACCTACTTTAGAAGTATAATAACCTGTTACGGTTAAACCGCGCATAGTATAGAAAAACTGAATTTCTAAAGGTTGTTCGCTTAACGGTTTCTCTGTATCATGCCAGCAAATTTCATCGCAAATCTGCTTTTTCTGCTCTAAAGTAGCAGACTTAAATTCGGCACCAAATTCAGTATTGCTCTTATGATCTAACCACATTAAGCCACCTAATAGTGTTGGAGCCATTTCTGGAATATCTTTACCCATAAATTCTACAAGCGCCGGTACTTCTGCCTCTATAGGACCACCATGTGGCTCTTTTGGCGGAAGTATTACAACACTTAAAGCTGCAATAGTTTCCATCTCATGAGCATTGAACAATTTTTCTGCATTTAGCTTTTCTATGCGCTCTAGTTCAGCCGGTGTTCTACCGAAATATTTTTCGCTACTGGCTGCAATATCTTGATCTACAGATTCGCCATTTTCAGTCTTACAAGAATTGAAGACCAGCCCAGAAGTTGCCGCAGCACCACCGAGTATTAAAGTTTGTAAACTCTTTCTTCTATCCATGATCTAAATATTTTGTGCCTTTAATTGTTCAATGATATAATCAGATGCTCTCCACGATAGCGCCATAATCGTCCAAGTACAGTTTTTATCTGCTTGAGACACAAAAACCCCTGCGTCTACAATAAATACGTTATCTGCATCATGTAACTGTTGAAACTTATTAGTAACAGATGTTTTTGGGTCATCTCCCATTCTTGTTGTACCTACCTCGTGAATAATCTCACCTGGTTTGTTCAATCCGTAATCTTTATCCTTACCTGGCTTGTCCCCTAAGTAATGGCCACCCATGTTATGAATAATCTCTTCAAAGGTGTCTTGCATATGTTTCGCCTGATTTACCTCGTATTCTGAGTGCTTATAGTTAAACTTCAAAACAGGAATACCAAATTGATCTACCGTTGTAGGGTCAATTTCACAGTAATTGTCTTTGTAAGCGATTGCTTCTCCACGACCGCCAAAACCTATTACGGCACCGTAGTATTTCTTTACATCGTCACGCAGGCTATCGCCATATCCTCCAGATTTTAATCCGAAGTATTGGTTCATAGCATTTGGATTCCAACCAAAACCGTAATTAGGCTGCCCCATACCGCCCCAAACTTCAATATGATAACCTCTAGGGAAGTTCAATTTAGAATTATCGCCCCACCAAGGTGAATAAACATGCATACCACCAACACCATCTTCATTATATGAAGTCTTTCTATTCAATAAACCTGGTATAACTCCCGATGCACTTGAACCTGTTGAATCGTGTAAATATCTACCAACAAGGTTACTACTATTACCTAATCCATTAGGGTGTTGCTTACTCTTAGAGTTTAAAAGTATACGTGCAGAACTACATGCAGATGCAGCCAATACTACCACTTTACCTCTAAGCGTATATTCTTTTCTATCTTCTTTGTTGATGTAAGACACACCTGTAGCCTTACCTTCTTCATTGGTAAGAACCTCGCGTACCATTGAATTCACAAACAATTTTACTTGACCGCCACTCTTTTGAGCCGGAAAAATCAAGCAACTACCTGCTGAGAAATCGGCATATATTTGACATGATCTACCACATTGTCCACAATAAAAACAAACTCCGCGATCTTCGTTGATTCTTTTGGTCAACATAGAAAGCCTACCTGGTATCACCGGTATATTTGACTTTTTTGCGCCGTTGATGTAAAATAATTCGTGCAGTCTTGGTTTCGGGGGAGGAAGAAAGAATCCGTCAGGATCGTTTTCTCTACCTTCATTGGTGCCAAATACACCAATTAACTTGTCTAATTTATCATAATAAGGCTTAACATCTTCGTATCCTATTGGCCAGTCATCTCCATGGCCATCACGGGTCTTCCCTTTAAAATCTTTAGGTCCGAAACGTAATGAAATACGTCCCCAGTGATTGGTTCGTCCTCCGAGCATTCTTGCGCGCCACCATTTAAATTCAGTTCCTTCTGCATGCGTATATGGCTCTCCTTCCACTTCCCAATCTCCCCATGACATATCCCATTCGCCAAAAGCTCTTGTTGTACCAGCTCCCCTTCTTGGAGAATCATATGGCTGTTTTAATTGTGTCATGGTCTTTGGATCAGCTGGGTCAAAAAAAGGACCCGCTTCTACAACAGCTACATTTAAACCTGCATCTGCCAATTGTTTGGTAGCCATACCACCACCAGCTCCTGAACCTACGATGATAACATCAAAGATTTCTGAGGATTCTTTTATCTGCATAATTTGAAATTAGTTATTGATTACAATTTAACTATTTAATAAAATAAGAACCTGTGTTTTTAGCTGAATAACCATCGTTACTGGACGGACGGATATTTTTTAAGCACATTGGTCCTTTTTAGACAATTTTGTTATTCGCTTACAAAGGTAGAAGCAGGTAAACCAACGGCATTGAATAAAGTACCTATATCTGTACTTCTAAACGCATATCGTACCCCTGTTGGATTTTTTACTTCTTTTGAGCTTAATACCACTTGTTCATTCTTTAATTTTGCCTTCGCAGGAAACCATTTTCCCGCAGCATTAGAAACTTCAAAAAGTGTTATTTTCTTTCCTTTAGAATATAATCCGTCAGCGTTGCTGAACTTCACTATTAACTGATTGCCATCTTTTGTAAAAGAATCGTATAGCGGACCATATACTTCTGTATCTTCTAATAAACCATAGTGATTTTTAAGCGCAATATTGGCTAACCGTAAGCCTACATCTTGCTTGTTTAAAGGGTGAATATCTTCGATAGTACAGATATCACTCGTCATTGCCATGGCTGTATTTTCTAGTGACATTGCCCTTCGTTGCTGATCTCGAACTATACCGCCAGCAAATTCTTGATCATAATTAAATGGCGCTATTTGAACATAATAAAATGGAAAGTCATCTTTCCATTCTGCTCGCCAAGAAGTAATCATTTTGGTAAAAAGCTTTTGGTAGCTTTCGGCATTCGCAGTATTTGATTCTCCTTGATACCAAATCGTGCCGCCTATTTTAAACTTCGTCAACGGGGCTACCATACCGTTATACAAAGATGACTTCTCTACCGTTACCCATTTGTTAGGCTCTATTTTTTCATGTGCTTCTACCAATTCAGGGTGTGCTTCAAAAACAGACTCTGGTGTCCACACTTCGGAACTTGATGCTCCCCAAGCGTTATCTATTAATCCGATAGGAATATTCAATTCTTTTTGAAGCTTTCTAGCAAAGAAATAAGCAACTGCGCTAAAATCTTGCATAGTTTCAGGTGAACAAGGTACCCAAGTACCTGCCACATCTTCTTGCGGATATTTTGCTGTTCTCTTCGCTACCGTAAAAAGTCGAATTTTTGGGTAGTTAGCATTTTCAACTTCAACATCTCTGTTGTCTATTTTACTGTTTGCACTCCATTCCATATTGCTTTGCCCAGAACAAAGCCATACCTCGCCTATTAAAACATCTTTCAAGGCAATTTCGTTAATTTTTCCCTTAAAGATTATTTTAAACGGTCCGCCTGCTTCAGGTGTTTTTACGGTAAGCTCCCATTTTGCATCATTACCTGTTTTAACCTTAACGGTTTTATCGTTCCAACTTGTATAAATGGAGAATTCTTCATTTGGTTCTGCCCAGCCATATAGCAATACATCACTCTCACGTTGCAAGACCATATCATTTGAGAAAATTTTTGGTAAAGTAATTTCAGCCTTAGCAAAAGTGGTTACCAACAGGCACAACATCATCAGGGTAAAACGTAAGTTCATTGTATTTGATAAAATTTTGATTTAAATATACCTAAATATGCTAAACATTGACAAATTCTTAATCATTGAATATTATTTTTATAGGATTTGTTATATTGACTCTTATAATTTTGATATTCGTAAGCTAATAAAAATCAACTCGTCATGTCTAACCAACCAACATTACTAAAGCGCCGAAATTTTATTAAAGCTGCCTCGGCATCATTACTACTTACTTCATTTAACTCATACGGATTTGAGTTTTTCGGGAACGAAAAGCCAAAAAAAGTAGCACTTATTGGGACTGGCTGGTATGGTACCGGCGATTTATTGCGTCTTATTCAGGTAGCAAATGTAGAAGTGGTCTCACTTTGCGATGTTGATACAAATCAATTAAATACCGCGGCACAATTAGTTTCTGAGCGACAAAAAAACGGTAAAAAACCAAAACTATTTACCGATTACAGAATCATGTTAAAAAAAGAGAAATTAGATATTGTACTTATAGGCACACCTGATCATTGGCATGCATTAACCTGTATTGAAGCGCTAAAATCTGGAGCCCACGTATATGTTCAAAAACCTATTAGCGTTGATGTTATCGAAGGTGAGGCTATGGTCACTGCCGCTAAAAAATACAACAGAGTGGTTCAAGTGGGTACACAGCGAAAAAGTACGCCGCATCTCGTAGCAGCTAAAAAACAAATTATTGATACCGATTTGCTTGGAACTATTGGTCATGTTGATATGAGTTGCTATTACCATATGCGTGCCAATGGAAATCCGCAAGAACAAGACGTACCTGATTTCTTTGATTATGACATGTGGACAGGTCCTGCGCCTATGAGACCTTACGATGGTTTACCTCATAAAAGATGGTGGCGTACGTTTCGAGAATATGGAAACGGAATTACGGGCGATATGTGTGTTCACATGCTAGATACCGTTCGTTGGATGCTTGACTTAGGATGGCCAAAGCGTATTAGTTCTGAAGGTGGAATTTTTGTTCAGAAGAATGGAAAGTCGAACATATCAGACACGCAATCTGCCATATTCGAGTATGATGATCATAACTGTAATTGGCAGCATAGAACATGGGGTAATCCAGATGATACTGATTACCCTTGGGCTTTTAAAATCTATGGAGAAAAAGGTGTTTTAAAGGGTGATGTGATGAAGGCTGAATTTATACCAGTAGATGGTGGTGAAACTATTCGATTTGACGTAGTTTATGAAAAAGAGAAATACCCTGAAGATTTATCTGAAAAAGATATTGAGTTACATGCTGCACCCGCTACAAGAAGACATATGACAGATTTTTTGAATGCCATACAAAACAATACCAAACCTGTAGCTGATATTGAAAATGGACATATTTCTACCGCTAGTTGTATTTTGGCAAATTTATCGATGGATTTAAAAAGACCTTTAGTGTATGATCCACAAAGTAAAACAGTCATAAACGACCCCGAAGCTACTGCATTATTACAACGCAATTATCGTGGGAAATGGGAACACCCACACCCAGATACGGTATAGATTATTGTAATTTTTTGGTAGAGTCTCTTACCAGTAAACTAGTTTTTACAATCTTAGTTTCGTAAGGCAAACCAGGGTTTTTAATTCTATTGATCAATAATTTAGCAGTTTGCTCGCCAATATACTTACCATGCTGACTTACCATAGTCAATGATGGTGTTACGTATTTAGATAACTGTCCGTTTGTAAAACCAATTATTGAAATATCATTTGGTACGTTATATCCTCTTGCCTTGACAACTTCTAAGACTTGAACGGCAATTAATTCATCGATACCTATAATACCATCTATGGTTTTATAATTCAGCAAAAAAGACATCAATAAATCTAAATCATCTTTTATGGTAAGATTGATAATTAACTTAGGATCAAACGGAATACCTAATTCTTTTAACGCTTTTTTATATCCTAAAAGTCTTAATTTACCTACGCTTGAACTAGATATAGGATTAACAACCGCTATATTTTTACAACCTATATTTATTAAATGTTTGGTTATTTTATAACCTGCCTCTAAATCGTCAACAACGACCTTATCGCATTGTACATTTTCTGAAACCCTATCAAAAAGTACTACAGGAATATCATTATTAATAACATCTATCAGTGCTTCGTGCGTGTCTTCGTTCTGACTTTCTTCTGCCAACGACATAATAACACCATCTACCGTACCCGCGTCAAAGAACTCAAGTGTTTTCGTTTCTTTGGCACTAGACTCGTTGCTAATGCAACTTATGATATTATAGCCACTTTCATTTGCTACTTTTTCAATACCATATAACACCTGAACAAAAAAGTAATTTAAAATATTGGGTACGATTACACCAATGGTCTTGGTGCTCTTATTCAATAAGTTAAGTGCTAACCTGTTTGGCTTATAATGCTTCTCTTTAGCGTATGCCTGAATCTTTATCTTTAGGTCATTACTAATTTCGTGACTATCATTTATCGCTTTAGAAACGGTAGAGATAGAAACACCAAAATGCCCGGCAATATCTTTTAGAGTTACTTTTTTCATAATTAATACTGCAAAAGAACAGATTTAAATTGACATATAAATTATTCGTAAAAGCAAACTGTCCCTAATGGTAAGACCAAGGGACAGTTATTTTCATAATTTACAAATTGCATAACCTAACCAACAATGAATATTGGTTATAGTGGGCTGCTTTATTTAAATGTATTGATTGATGATGTTCTCAAACAATTCTTGCTTACCACTCTGTAATTCTAACTCGCCATTTTCTTTGGCGATATTGTAAAGATCTTTCATATCTAACTTACCGTTTTCAAAATCTTTTCCTTTACCAGAATCAAAAGAACTATATCTATTTTCACGTAACTTGTTATATGAAGATGATTCGATAATTTTATCTGCAGTTATCAAAGCTCTTGCAAAGGTGTCTGCACCACCAATATGTGCGTGGAACACGTCTTCTAAGTCCGTACTATTTCTTCTAATTTTGGCATCAAAGTTCACTCCGCCACCTTGTAATCCTCCAGCGGCCAAGAATACCAACATTGCTTCTGTTGTTTCTTGAATGTTGTTCGGGAATTGATCTGTATCCCAGCCATTTTGATAATCTCCACGGTTCGCATCCATACTACCTAACATACCAGCTTTTGCAGCTACTGCAATTTCATGCTGAAAAGTATGCTGTGCCAACGTTGCATGGTTAACCTCAATATTCATTTTAAAATCGTTCTCTAAACCGTATTCTTTCAAAAACCCAATTGCCGTAGCACAATCAAAATCATACTGATGCTTCATTGGCTCCATTGGTTTTGGCTCAATAAAAAAGTTACCCTTAAACCCTTGAGCACGTGCATAATCTCTTGCCATAGTCAAGAACTGCCCCATGTGATCGACTTCGCGACCTAAATCGGTATTCAATAAAGACATATAACCTTCTCTACCTCCCCAGAAAACATAATTCTCACCACCTAAGGCTATGGTTGCATCTAATGCCAATTTTATTTGACCACCTGCTCTTGCTACAACATTAAAATCTGGGTTGGTAGCGGCACCGTTCATATACCTTGGGTTTGAAAAACAGTTGGCAGTACCCCACAACAATTTCTTACCAGATTCTTTTTGCTTCTCTTTTAAATAATCGGTAATCGTTGCCAATCTTTTTTCAGATTCTGCAAACGTTGCCCCCTCTTGAATTAAATCGAAATCATGAAAACAGTAATAATCAAATCCTATTTTATCAAAAAATTCAAAAGCAGCATCTGCCTTGTCTTTTGCTGCTTGAATGGCATCTGAAGATTTATCCCATTCAAAACTCTGCGTACCTGGACCAAATGGATCTGAACCTTGACCACAGAACGTATGCCAGTAAGCCGTTGAAAACTTAAAGTGATCACGCATGGTTTTACCCGCCACTACTTGATCCGGATTGTAATATTTAAAAGCTAAAGGATTGTCAGATTCCTTTCCTTCAAATTTAATTTTGTCTATTCCTTTAAAATATTCCTTGTTTGCCATTATGTTGATTTTATAAGTTGTTCAATATTAATTCTAATTCATTTTTCCAAGTTGCATAAGCTTCTTGGTATGCCGATTTATCTTTCTTCGGATTGAAAGTCATTACGTAATCATTATCTAAAATTGCCTTGCCGAATGCCTCAAAGTCACCTTTATAAAGATTCGCAGCTCTTGCCGCACCAATTGCCCCAGTAGTATCATAAATTTCAATGTCATACCCTATTAAGGTTGCCACAGTATTCGAAAATATTTCTGAACGAAAAAGATTGTCGTTACCTGCACGCATAACATTCACTTTTATACCGTCTGACTCCATAATTTCCATACCATAAACGAATGAAAAAGCTATACCTTCTAAAGCTGCACGGCACAGATGTCCTTTTCCGTGATTATTGAGATTAAGATTTACAATTCTAGTTCCAACTTCTTTACTTTTCAGCATTCTTTCCGCACCATTACCAAACGGAATTATAGCTACACCGTCTGAACCAACCGGAACCTCATTTGCCAATGTATTCATCTCGTCATAAGAGGCAACATCAAGGTTATTCAACAACCACCGATATTGTATACCTGCACCATTAATGCAAAGAAGTTTACCAATTCTGGCTGGTTTTCCAGGGGAATAATTTACGTGTGCAAAGTTGTTTACACGAGAGCTTTCTTTTACCGAAAGGTTATCGGTAACGGCATATACTACACCAGATGTACCACCAGTTGCCGCTACTTCACCAGGGTTAAAAACATTTAATGTCAAAGCATTGTTTGGCTGATCACCTGCTCTATATAATATGGGTGTACCGGTTGATAATCCGCTTTCTGATGCTCCTTTTTCATCTACTTTAGACTGTACTGAAAAAGTATCCACGATATCGGGAATCATTTCTTTGTCTAATCCGTATTGATCTAATACCAAATCAGCAATTGCATCTTTTTTGAAATCCCAAAAAATGCCTTCTGATAAACCAGATACGGTTGTATTTACCACTCCCGATAATTTATAAGCAATGTAATCGCCCGGAAGCATCATTTTATATATCTTGGCATAAGTTTCGGGCTCATTTTCTTTGACCCATTTTAGCTTAGATGCCGTGAAATTTGAAGGTGAATTTAGTAGATGGGTATCACATATTTCTGCCCCTATTTCTTCATAGGCTTTTTGACCAATGCCTACTGCCCTACTATCGCACCAAATTATAGATTTTCTTAAAGGATTTCCTTCTTTATCAATTAGCACTAGACCGTGCATTTGATATGATATTCCGATACCTGAAATATCGGTCTTACTAATACTTTCTTGTACGCATAATTTCTCAATACCGCTACAGACATAACGCCACCAATCTTCTGGACTTTGCTCAGCCCAGCCATTCTTTACAGCTTCCATAGACATTTCTGCCTCAGGTTCTGTAACTACCCCAACGCTCTTACCGGTTGAAGCATTTACCAAAGCAATCTTAATAGATGAACTTCCGATATCTAATCCTAAATGGTACATAAATAGTATAAATTGGTTTGCTGTAATAAGTTAAACCAAAAATAGTTACTATACCGACCATTCAATATTTACGTCACGAAATATTATCGTAAACATATTTTATCCTACCTAAATTATAATAATAAAAAAATATAATTTACTTTATATCAGTTACTTATGAGTATTTTTAAAAATAATATTTCTTCGAAAAGGTTTTCGTACTAGCCTTAGAATCAATACGTAAGCAGCTTATTTTTAATACTGTTCTAACTGATTTTGAAGTTGTTCTATTTTAGAAAGCGCCTCTGATTTTGAATTTACATCTAGCTTTAAATAGATATTCTGAATATGAAAATTGACCGCGCTTGGCGTTACAAATAACTTTTTAGCAATCATTTTATAGGTTGCGCCTTGACATAGAAAGTCAACTATTTGATTTTCTCTTTCAGAGAAGAAAGCAAAGGTCTTTCTGTGAAAATTGCTAATGATTTTCTTAACGATATCATTGCTCATAGCTGCACCTTCTTTTTCCATACTACGTAAGGCGTGCTCTAATTTATCTAAGGTCAATGGCTTAGTCAAATAACCGTTCGCACCTTTCTTAAAGGCATTTTTTATAACGTCGAAATCATTGATTTCGCTAAACATTATAATCTTCACTTCCCAGTCTTTCTTTTTAAATAATTTAATGGCATCTACTCCATTCATATCATCTAAATCAATTTCTGAAAGTACAATTTGAGGTTTAGTAAACTTGTAATCTTTAATGGCATCTTTGGCAGATGTATAGCTGCCTACTACTTCATAGCCATCTATATCTTCAAAATGATTTTTGTACACAGAGTGTAATGAACTATCTTTTTCTAATACTATTATTCTAATGCTTGAATTTTTCATAATCTCCATAGTTTTTGAAGCTATCGTTCTAAATACTGAACAATAACTAAAGTTAGTTTTGAGTAATTTCAAGTACCTTTTGCAAGGTTTGAATAACTAAACAACAGACATGTAGTATGAACCATTAGCGTATGCTATATGTTCACTTTTACATACAAAATGACAAATAATGCCCTGAAAAACGATCAAGATATTTAGATCGTACTTCGCAATTGTTCAGTAATAATTAAATCAAATACGGACGGATTACCGCTAGTGAGTCAATTCTGAAAACTGAGGCGTTTGCCAAACTTTGGACTAATGAGATTTCGAAGCTCTAAAATGATAGAAATCTTGTGTAGAAAAAAATGTGTTTTGAAACCGGAATTTAGTAGGTAAAATTCATTCATGGTTGTGGGGGGGATTTGGGGTTATACAATTGGGTTTGAATCTTATTGGTGATCGAAATATATATATTAATACAATATACCCGTTAAAAACATCAGATTTTTCGTTCAAATACCATCTTTTTATAAAAAATAAGGTAATTCGTCGATAGTTAACATAAAGTTAAAACCGAGAATCACCACAATTGTAAACCAAAAAATAAAGGAGGGGACCCAGTTATCCCCCCGGACAACACCCCTCCTTATTTTGACAATTCAAATCAACCATATAACCGTAAAGGTTTATAGATTTTAAATATTACTCTCTACTTATATCATCATCTTCAAAAGTATTAGATGCAGTAGCCGTAGTTTCGTTTACCTGCATGATCCATTTCTCTTGATTGTATTTTCCATTTAAATTTGTACTGGCTGCCATTTGAGCATCGTTCTTATAATCGTAATCTGCTAAGTACACATAATACAGACCATTTTCTTTATTGTAAAATTGTTTTGGATTTAAACCCTTCTGACGTAAATCTTTCATAAACGCATTCATATACTTTGTTTGACTGTATACATTAGCAATTACATAGTATCCAGAATTCATATCAATAACATCAGAATCTACCAACATCTTTACCGGTAACTCTTTAAAATTATCTCTTGTAGACGGTAATTCCTTAAAGTTAGCTCTTCTTGAAGCTTTTTCTGCTGCAGCTGTGGAAGTAGCTGTCGATACCGACGCTGTTGCAAATGCATCTGCAGGCTCTGTGATAAAGTCAATTGCATCATCATTTAAATCATTAGACGCATAAGATGTGTTTTCCTCTACGCTAAAGTCTTGTAAAGAGCTCTTGATCGTTGTGTCGATATCATTACGTAACATTCTAACAATTAATTCAAATCGTTCTTCAAATGCTGCTATTCTCTCGATTTCTATAGAGTCTTGACGTAGAATCAACTCATCTAATATAATTTTATTCTCATATGCTAAACTACTTTCCGAAGCCGTTGAAGCTGTATTCGAAGATGCATCTTGTCTTTTGCGACCTGATTTTCTAGCGTTATCGCGTTCTTCGATTAGATGAGCTATCTGCTCTTCATAATTACGTACTATGTTATCTATTTGATTGTCTGATGAATTATCTGCTACCGATATCGCCAAATCATCATCTTTAAATTTATATGCTAACGTTATTTCATGATTCCAACCTAGATTTGCATCTTCACTTGATAAGTCTTTCTCCATTAAATACCCTAAAGACATCTTTTCACTTAAGTTAAAACCAACACCTGCAGCTACTCCATACTCCTCATCGACCGTTGCCTGCAACCATCCGTAATTCGGCATGTCTAATAATAACGACCCAAAGTAATACAGGCTACCGTCATAATTCTGACCCACTTGTGCCATTGGCATTAAACGAGCATCTGTAAAAAGACCTCTCGAATGCTCAAATGAATGTGTATACTGTACCGATGCCTTCACACTTTTGGTAGACAATTCGGTTAAAAATTCGTTCGTTGTTTGATTGTATTTAAAAAGATCTTCTGCGTAGAACCCGAAATCGAACTTACCTAATGATAAGTTCATACCTGGTTGTATGGCAATTTTACTCTCTTTTCTTGCATCTGCCAATTTTGGATCGTCTTCACCAACGACAATCCTGTTTTTGTCTAAACCTTGATTAAAATAGGTAACGTTCGTACCAAAGGTTAGCACAGATTTTTCTCCTAATCTTACTGCCGATGCGTAGTTGGCATTGAATCCGAATTCCTGTACAACACCAGACCATTGGCTGTAAACACCAATACCTACTGCAGTATGATCATTTAATTTGTTGCTAAACCCTAGAAAATAGTTTTGACTATTATCATCGAAGGTTGCATATTGATTTCTATGTAAAATGTTTAAATATGATTTGTTCTCACGTACCAAAGAGAACGTTGGGTTTATAAAAAACCTGTTGAAGAATAATTGGTTGTGGTACGTACTACTTGATCCTAAATTTGCATTGGTTTCTTGACCTTTTACTGTTTGGACAAGAGCCAATAAGAATAAAGCAATAAGAAAACTATTGATTTTATAAGGACTTTCCATAACGATTGATTTTGTGATTAGAATTGAATTTGTCAAATGAATTGGGGGAAATGAATAATGGGTGGTTATTCATCTTCGAAAACAGAACTTGAATACTGCGTTCGTCTATCTGAGTTAAAGGCTTCTAAGAAGCGATCGTCTCTATCTTTATCATTTATAGGCTTATCACTTAAATTGAAAGCTACATTTTGTGTATGCTTACCTTGTGCCATTCGGTTAGATACTACATAACCAGAACCATCGCTTTGTAAAAGATTTACAGAGTACTCATCATATGAACTATTAATGGTGTTACCCATGTTTACGGCAAGACCAACACTACGTTGCCCTACTTCTACCATATAGACATCTAAACCACCATAACCTTCTCTACCGTCTGATGCAAATACCAAACTACCGTTTGAGATAGGATTTGGTAGTACGTCGTTTTTTGCCGTATTTACTTTTAAACCCAGGTTTTTAGCTTGACCCAACATTCCGTTTTTTTGAATTGTGGCTACATATATATCATACTCACCAAAAGTACCTGGCATGTTAGATGCAAAAAATAATCGACTACCATCTGGTGAAATTGCTGGATGCTTTGCAGAATAATCACCAGGGCATACAGCTACTTCAGTAATTTTTTTCCACTCACCACCAACTTTATCGGCTTTGTAAATTTTATGTATTTCCTTCTTTTTTGAGAACATACCCGTTGTAGGTTTTCGGTATGTTGTTTTACTGTAATATGCAGTATTACCACCATTTGTCAATGCTACCGGTGGGGCATACTCACCAGTAGTTTTTACCGGAACAGCATTGTTCGATGCAAACTCTTTAGTAGTACCTTGACTATCCCAAGGTAAAAAATTTCTTCTATTATTAGAGGTAAGACGAGATGGCACAACTGCACGTGTCATTTTGTAATCGTCTTTAACTAACTCCGTCCAGTTTTCATCTGCTAACTCATTCTGAACTTCTTTACCTAATTGAGAAACGGCATGGTCAAATCTTTTCTGATAGCTTCTTTTTAATGTTCCATCTTCAGAAATTTCCATCAATCTACCATACCAGTATAATGCATTTGCATATTTTTTGGTCAGGAAATTGGCATTACCTAAATCTTCAAAGATTTCTGCATCAGAAAAACCAAGCGTCTTTAGCTTATTATAATTCTCTGTACGGTTGGTTACTTCTTCAACCTTTCTTTGCTGAAAACTTTTACCGTTGTCATTGTAGGCCAAATCTTGGCCATAACCCATGGTTGCCATGCAAGCAAACAAAAGGCTGATTTTAATTGAATTGTTCATGTTACTAGATTTTGGGGATTAATACTCCAAAGGTCTTGTAACTCATTCAATTGATTATTAATAAAAATTCATAGGTTTTCAAAAATTTGATAAACTATCAAATCGAAAAAAGTTCATAATTATATAATAATCAGGTATTTAAAAAAAATATTGACTTATTTTCTAACCTGTTTATTTTTTCTTTTGTCTGAAATGTAGGTATAACCTAAATATGCCAATTGTAAGCCTACAGCTGCCATTTTCAATTTTCTACTTCTTACTAATAATTTCGCTACTCCAAATAGTGGTGATAATCCCATAGTCTTCTTTTTATTGTTCAAGCCCAAAATAGTATTAATGCTTATTTAAGCTTAACTCTATCCATAGAAAATATATTCTAAAAACTACAAGCAACATTAATGATTCCGGTAGTTTACAAATTATTGAATAGAGCAAAAGTACTATTTTTTATAGCTAAGCTTACTTGTATAATGCCTGTATCTTAGTGATAGAAAATTTATTTAATCAAAGGCATAACAGCCTTATAAAATTTAAAATATGAATACTGATATAGCAAAAATTGAGGACCATTTAAAAGACTTGGTAAGTAAAAATGAAGATGCCATTAAAGGATTTGAAAAAGCTTCTGAAAATTCTAAACAAGTAGGAATTAAAAGTTACTTTGAGAAAAAAATTGTCGATCGCATGCAGTTCTTAAGAGAACTTAGAGCATCGGTACCAGAACTAGATTTAGGTAGCGTAGAAATTGAAGGTAGTGCAGCAGGTACTTTACATAGAACTTGGATGGATGTTAAAGCCTTTTTCGCAGAAGATAATGATGAAGCAATGCTAGAAGAAGCTGTTAGAGGTGATAAAGCTGCAATTAATGATTATGATAAAGCATTGGCAGAAACTATGATGCCACACCGCTTAAAAGAAATTATAAGAGCACAAAAAGAATTTTTACAAAATGATTTAGAAACTACTGAAATCTTAGAACATCACAAATAATATAATCTCCTATAAAGTTAAAAGCCCTTGCAATTGCAAGGGCTTTTTTATGCTTGTTAATAAGCCTTCATTTTATCTTTGCGCTTTTTTAGTTGGCGTTCTAATTCGCTAACCGACTCGATAACCGATTCTTCAAAATTTTGATTACTGGCTTCTGCAAAAATTCGTGGTCCTGGTAGACTTAAACGTATGTTACAAATCATACCTGTTTCATCTGATGCAGTATTTTCTTGTTTCAAGAATACGTCTGCTCGAATAATGTCATCAAACTTTTTGTGAAGCTTATTTAATTTTTCTTCTGCAAAACTTTCTAATCTTTGACTAGCGGTTACGCCGTCATATTCATATATAATATCCATAATTTTCTTTTTATATAATAATCGAGATAAACCTTAAAATGAGGTTCATCTCGATAGTTCTTACTTAATTTTTATTATTAGTTCATTTATAAATAATTTACTTATCTACGTTTACCATCCATCCGATACCGAAACTATCTGTACATCTACCAAAATGACCCCATTCTCGTTCTCTAAACTCGTGATGTACTTGACCGCCACTCGATAATTCTTTGAATAATTGTTTTCCTTCATCCAAATCATATAAATCAACACTCATATTAATTTGGTTACCATTGTTCAATGGTGTATCTGGCGAGGCATCGTATGCCATAAAGTGTACGCCTTTACCTTTTAACTCTGCGTGCTGTAATTTTTGACGGAATGATGACGGGACATCAATTTTCTTTTCCTCGTACGTTTGTCTATTTTTTATTTCTGCGTTGAACAGATATGCGTAGAAGTTCAATGCTTCTTGACAGTTACCGTTAAAGGCTAAATATGCTTGTATTTTCATGATATATTGTTTTTATACAATTTACCCAATACGCTAAATTCCCCTTGTCTTAAAACACTTAGTTATTGATGCATTTCGCAATCCGAAATTATCCAGACGAAATTATTCAAGTACTATTTTAGTATCATCGATAAACTGAAAAAATGATAGCTTCTCATTAGAACCCGTAAATATTAAATTTGTAGATAGTTCGAAAAGGTGCGCTTCGGTTTCAAAAAAGTGCATCATGTAACCAGCTGTGTTTACAAAGGCTACATACTCCCCTATTTCTGGCAATCTCGGCAATCTTGTTTTACGTTTTAAAAGCACATCTCTTTCTAAACAATAGGCTCCGGTAAAAAATAAATCAACAGATTCGTCTTCCTCTACTTCTGAATTATACATCATATAGGGATCCAAAAGAAAATCGGCGCTAGAACTCATCATCTGGCTCATATTCATTTCTAAGCCAACTAGCCATTGACCTTTGGCATCCTTTTTTCTATGGATGACCTTCGCAACCGTCATACCTACTTGGTCCAGTAAAGAACGCCCTGGTTCAATGCGGATTTCAATATTATTCTGAAGTAACAATGATGCAACCGACAAGCCGGATTCTTCATCCATAAAGTCTAATACTTCTTTTAGAAAAGTGCCTTTATTTATTTTATTGAAAAACGGATAGGTATTTAACCTACCTCTTAGTTCACCATTTTCTAGTCTAAAACCAAGACCATTATTGTTAAACGTAATATCATTGCTTTGATCAGTAACTGCTTTCTTTAAATTTTCATTGAAACTCGACCACTCTTCTTCATCTTCTAAATAGTTCATTAGAATTCCGCCACCTATATCGATAAAAGATACCTCATGACCTTTGTCTTTTAAAGCTGCCGCAATATGTATACTCGAAATTAAACTAACGCTTCGTTGGTGAGTTGAATACCCATCTAAATGAAAATGTAATCCTGTTACTTCTAATAGATTGAACGCTTTATTCTCACCGACATAAGAACCTATAAAATCAATGACCTCATCTACGTCAAAGCCAAATCGACTGTATAATTTTTCTCCGTTAACGCTAAATCCGCTAATGCGGAAACCTACATTCGCTTTTTTACCTATTCTTATAGCAACGGCTTGGGTTAACCTACACTCATCTTCATTATCTAAAATAATTGGCACACCTGTTTGTATTGCCAACTCAATTTGCGCCTCGGTTTTTATGGCCGCTGTCAATACTAAATTTTCGCTATTTCCACCTAATGATAAAGATTGCTCCAATTCTTTAAAACTTGCAGTATCTACACCTATACCCGATGCAAATGCCTGCTTGACCAAGCCTTTTGATTTGTTTGCTTTTCTAGCATAGAAAATTCTATATTTTAATCCGTATGATTCAAAAACCTGTTTGTAGCTCTCGCAATTTTGATTAAAAGATGGTAAATGATGTATGTTTATTGGTGAACCATATCGTTCAACTAAACCTCTTACCACTGTTTGATCATTGAACAGTTCATGCATCCAATTCGAAGTAATCGGTGTTAATTCATTCTTTGGTTTTCCTTTATAGTACATTTTCTGTTCTATCATAGTTTTCTGTTCTTCCATCTCTTTTTAAAATTGCAGTGCACGTTTCTTTTGCCCAATCTGTTGCAAAATCATTTCTAGTTCTTGATAATGTATCATTATCGCAGGTAATACCTTCTGTTGGTGTGCCATAAAAAGTAATATTGTTATTTACGATTCCTGTTTTTGAAACCGGATTTCCCTTGGAATTTATCTCTAGACAGCCCGGTATATACCTTGTATTCGTAATATTCTCATACTCACGTATGAGTCCGTTTTTATGTAAATTTTGATATAATTCGTTTTCGAAACCATTTTGTTTGGCTCGTGATATAGTGGCGTTTATCAGGTAATTTATTTCAGTTGCCTGCCCACTTTCAATCTCTAAAGTAAAATTATCATTGACGTCATTTGGTGCAATACGTGCCGATTTTGTATACGAGAAATCTAAAATTCCTGCTTTGCACAACGCTAACATTTTTTGCATGTTCTTAACTGGTGGACCGTAAGATAATCTATTGAAGAGTCCGAAATAATAGGTATCGAACTCTTTATGTGATTCTGCATCTAGACCTCCAAAACTATATATTTCATTGAAAATGGGACTTATTTTTCGCCACATAGCGACTGCAGCCATAAACGGACTATTATCTTCGCCCAGTTTTGCTTCATCTATTAAAATCTCGACATAAACTTGTTGTACCATAGACGATAAAATAGGCTCATCTTTGAACGGATTAACAATAGCTTCCCAATTAAAAACAGGACTCTCAGGATAATCTTCGTGAAAATATTGAACCTGATTTTCCATTACCGTAAAGTCATCATCGCAGTAAAATTTATGTCCGTTATTATTGAACAAAACACTATAAAATGCGTAGTAAAATTCCTTTTTTATCAATGGTAAAAGGGTGCTATTAAAACTAATTGGTTTTTTAGATTTCAAGTTTTGAACTACTTCGTCTGTAAAAAACTGAAGTGCTAATTCTGAAATTGGTGATCCATTTCTGGGTACCATGGGCAACCCAGTTCTTGAAAAAGGATATATTTTATAGGGCTCTTTTTCTGAAGTAATATATTTTAAAATTCCTTTATCATTCTTTTTAAAGATACCTCCTCTACCCTCGGTTAAAGCTAAAATTGCATCAATAGCGGTTAGTCCAAATCCTTTGACAGCCACTTGTGACTTAGGTGTTACCAAACTCAATTTTTCGTTCGTCGGATAAATAAAATCTATCTTTTTTTCAAGACTTATAGTATTGTTTATCTGAGATTTAAATGAAACATGACCAGTGGTGAACAATACCTTTTGGCATACTACATTAAACTCGTTACCTAAATCTTTGTACTTACCTGAAACATGGTAATCACCATTATTTTTATAAACATTTATTACCGAACCAATGTGTGTAACTACTTTAATATTCTTTGGTAAACTTTCAATGACAGATTCAAAACAGTGGATTAGATATTGACCAACAGTTTTTCTGGGAGCATAGTCTCCAGGTCCAGCATTAGGTATATCATTTTGCTTTAGCCATGAGATAAAATCTTTCGGATTTTTTACAATAGGTAAGGGTTCTCTTAATGTCCAACTATTAATATTCCTATTCGCATAATTCATAATTAAAAAATCAGGTTGATCTGTACGGTATACATCACCTGCCGCAAAAAAACGTGTTGTGTTGAATAGATGAATCTCTATAGATTGAAAAATAGAAGCTTCATGTAAAAATGCAGCCAATCGTTCAAAACCATAAAAACCCTTAGGTCCAAAACCTATAATTCCTATTTTGTATGCTGTATCGCAGTTCATAAACTTACTTACCACCCACCAATCGGTGTAAAGGCGTTTCTACTTTCTGGAAGTTTCTTCAACAACCACTCTTTGTTATAAATAGTATCTAAATAACGTTCACCGCGATCACATAAAAACAGTGCACAATTACTACCTTCTTCGATATGCTTACTATATTTTTTTACCGCACTGATCATGCCACCTGAAGAACCTCCACATAAAATAGATTCGCTTTCTAATAATGACCAACATCCTCTAGCACAATCAACATCATCAACATACATGTGGTCGTGAATTCTATCGGTATCTAAAAATTGTGACGGTACGCCTGCCCCATGGCCAGGAATTAATCTTTTCAATGGCGGACCACCAAAAAGCACACTGCCAACGGCATCTACCGCAATAATTTTAGTATCAAGATTGTTTTCATAAATATAATCTGCACAGCCCATTAAAGTTCCGCATGTACTGGTTGCCACAAATAGGTAATCTAACTTTCCTTGTAGAGAGTCCATCATCTCTGTCATCGTTTTATGATGCGTTAATGGATTGTCTTGATTACCATATTGGTTCGACCAAAAACTATTAGGGATACTGATTAACAGATTTTGCACACGTTCTAATCTTGCCGCTAGAAAACCACCATCCTTTTTTGGTTCTGTAATTTTTTCTATGCGAGCACCATATGTTTTTAGAATTTTTTCAGTGTGCGAATTCAATTTCGGATCTACTACTACAATCAATTTAAGACCATAATACAAGCATGCCTGCGCCAAGCCAACCGCCATATTACCTGAGCTTGATTCCACTACCGTATCTCCTTTTTTAATTCTACCATTGGCAAGTGCTTGTTGTACTATAAAAAGTGACGTTCTATCTTTTATGCTTCCGCCAGGGTTTGCTGCTTCTAACTTTCCAAAAAGGTTAAATTTATTTTGTTTGAAAATTCTATTTAGTTGTACCAAAGGCGTATCGCCTATGGTATGTATAATGGATTCAGAAACAGTGTCTGAAATATGTTGCGTGATCATCGTCTAATATTTTTAACTAAAATGCCCAGAAATAAGCATTATGTAATTATGCATGTTAAAAGTACTTAGGTCAACAGTAAAGGAATATCACAATAGAATTTTTAAATAGCTCTTTTCGTTTTACGCTCTAGAATATGCTCTAATAAGGCGACTGAAAGAACGAACTACCACTTACTAAAACCGATTCTCGAAAATAAAAACTGCGCTTTTATGATTTTATAACGTTGGATTAAAAAGTAGGAAAAATAAAAATTTGATAATTTATGATTCATTGCTCCGTTTTACTCTAAAAAAATTCCTAATTTCAAGGGACTCAAATAAATAGGATAAACGAATGGCAAATTTCAGTTTAAAAGTAAATGGAAAAACTCAAGAAGTAGATGTAGATCCCACTACACCAATACTTTGGGTATTACGAGATAATTTAAAATTGGTAGGTACAAAATTTGGTTGTGGTATTGCACAATGTGGTGCTTGTACCGTTCACTTAGGCGATAATGCTGTACGCTCTTGCCAACTGCCGGTTTCTGCCGTTGGAGAGCAATCAATTACAACAATTGAGGGACTTTCTGAAAACGGAGACCATCCGGTTCAAAAGGCTTGGTTAGAAGAAGATGTCTACCAATGTGGCTATTGTCAAGCAGGTCAAATTATGAATGCTAGTGCATTTTTAAAACGAAACCCTAACCCTACAGATACAGAAATTGAAGATGCTATGAACGGTAATATCTGTCGTTGTGGCACATATACGCGAATTAAGAAAGCAATTAAAAATGCTTCAAGTATTTCTAACGCGTAAACACTTTGCCCCACAGTTTTGGGATATTAACCTTCAAAAAAAACACAGATGACACTTATTAAAACAACATATAATAGACGTTCTTTCTTAAAAAGCGGTTCGCTTGCCGGTGGTGGTATGATTTTAGGATTCAGTTGGCTAGCATCATGCAAGCCCACCCCAGAGCAGGTAAGCAACATACCAAAAGAATGGTTCGATATTAATAGCTTTCTTAAAATTGGAGATAATGGTATGGTAACTATTATGTCGCCTAACCCAGAAATTGGACAGAATGTAAAAACCTCTATGCCCATGATCGTGGCAGATGAATTAGATGTCGATTGGAAAAATGTAATCGTTGAACAAGCGCCTTTAAATACCGATATTTTTCAAAGACAATTGGCAGGTGGTAGTCAATCTATTCGTGTTGGTTGGTCAGGCTTAAGAATGGCAGGTGCTACTGCTAGACATATGCTAGTTGCCGCAGCTGCAGATGCTTGGCAGGTTGATGCATCTGAAATTACAGTTGATGCCGGTGTTATAAGTCACGCCGCATCAAATAACTCAGCCGGATTTGGGGATATGGCTTCGAAAGCAGCAACGATGCCAGTTCCTGAAGAAGTGAAACTTAAAGAAACAAATGATTTTGATATTATTGGAACTGATAGACTAAATGTTGACGGTCCAAATATTATAACCGGAAAGCCTTTATTCGGAATTGATATTCAAGAAGAAGGAATGATGATTGCCATGATCGTACACCCTCCTGCGTTTGGCATGACTTTTAAATCTATGAATGCCGATGCTGTAAAATCTATGCCAGGTATTAAAGATGTTTTTCCTATTGATGTATATAAAGATGAAACGGAAAAACAATGGTCTGATGCAGGTGGTATCGATAAACTAGTTGCTATTGTTGGCGAGAGTACTTGGCAATGTATGCAGGCTAAAAAAGCTTTAAATGTAGAGTGGGAAGAATCTTCGGCTTTAGAAAGTACAGAAGGTCATAATGTAGCATTGACAAAGTTATTGAACACTTCTTCTAAACAACCTGCTCGTAAAGATGGTAATGTAGCTAGTGCTTTTAAAAAAGCGGATAAAGTTATAGAACGCACATACAGCGCTCCTTTTTTAGCACACAATACGATGGAACCGATGAACTTTTATGCAGATGTTACTGCTGAAAGAGCTTTATTCAACGGACCAATACAAACTCCTGAATTTTTAGAAAAGACCTTGGCTTCGAGATTAGGTATGCCAGTGGAGAAAATAGATATTAAAATGAGCCGTATGGGTGGCGGATTTGGTCGTCGTCTGTATGGAACTTTCGGTGTGGAAGCTGCAGTAATTTCTCAACACATGCAAGCACCAATTAAATTGGTGTACACCCGTGAAGATGATATGACCCAAGGTACCTACCGCCCAACTTATAAAGTAAAATATAAAGCAGGTTTAGATAAGGAAGGTAATTTAATTGCATGGCACGTTAAAGGTGCGGGATCTAATGATGATTTACTTTTTGAAAATAGATTTCCGGCAGGAGCAGTAGATAATTACCTAGCTGAAAAATTCAGTCTAGAAACAAATGTTACTACAGGTGCATGGCGTGCACCACGTTCTAATTTTATTGCCGGTGCAGAACAAGCATTCTTAGATGAAGTTGCCGAAGCTGCTGGTAAAGATCCGATAGAATTTAGATTAGAATTATTTGATAGGGCTTTTAAAAACCCTGTTGGTGAACCAGAAAATAATGACTACGACCCTGTTCGTTATGCAGGTGTACTTAAATTAGTGAGAGAAAAATCTGGTTGGGACGGAAGTGAGAAAAACGGTGCTGCAAGGGGTGTTTCTGCTTACTACTGCCACAACTCTTATGTTGCACAAGTTTTAGATATGTCTACCGATACAAAGTCACCAACGGTTAATAAAGTATGGTGTGCGGTAGATTGCGGAATTGTCATAAACCCAATGGCTGCTAAAAATCAAATTGAAGGCGGAATCATTGATGGCATCGGTCACGCTACCTATAGCGAAATGACTTTTGAAGATGGTAAACCTCAACATAAAAATTTTGATACGTATCGCTTAATACGACACAAAGAAGCACCGAAAGAAATTGAAAGCTTTTTCGTGGATAATGGAATAGACCCAACCGGATTGGGAGAGCCATCTTTGCCTCCTATTATCGGAGCTTTGGCAAATGCCCTATATAAAGCTACAGGTCAAAGACATTATAATCAACCATTTATTACTGAAAAATCGGTAATTGGCTAATGCCCTTATGCTATTGTAAAACGAAAACGCCGAAATATAAGATTTCGGCGTTTTTTTTCTACTAGTTGATTATATTTTGAACTTTAATACTGCTCTAAAATAACTTCTAGAGTCATTATCAATGGTGAGTAATGTATTATTTTTTCCGTCTTTTAGTTTATTGCTCAAACTGAAATTATAAGCGGCACGAACATCTAATTGCAAATGATCCGTAAAATGATACTCGTATTGTAGACCACCGTTGATTAAAGACATATTTATTATTTCTGCATATTCCTCACCGTTTACCAATGCCCCGTTTTGTATGTTAGAAGTGAACCCATCTAATTGCGTGAATAGCTTAAGGCGATGTTTATCAGAAAGGTGATATTGTAAATTAGTTTTTGGTATACCTATATTATATGACCAATCAGGTCTAAATTTTTTGTAATAGCTTATAAAGGGTAAAGGAAAAACATACCCCCTATTTTGTGAGTATGATAATCCAACAATTAAACGAGATAGCCTACCTATATCATTTTCAAAACTTTTAATGAACACAACGTCTCCTGAAAAAACAAAGTCATTGGCATTTAAACTTTTGGCAGTTAGGTTAGTACTAATCCCTGGTTGAAATCGTACTCCCAATCGCCATTCATTTTTTAAAGGTTTTGTGTACCCAAAAGTAAAATCCAATAATTTAAAATCATTTAATAAATCTCTATCAAAAGGAAGCTCATCATTTTTAAAACGTAGATGTACGTTACTATAATCTATTCCTAAGAGTAAATATTCACCTTCCTTTTTAAGTTTTAATGGGTAATTGACTAAAAATCGTGATCGCGTATACTCAACATCTGAACCTTTATTGGGGATGAATGTAAAATCTAAACGAGTTAAATCATTTAATTGTGCATGCCCGGCAAAACTTATAATTAAAAGAAAAAATATAAGGAATATAAATCGCATTTATTATTGATTGCATCTGTGGTAAAGAATGATAATGCAAGATCCTTAATATTATTGTACTGACTTAGTGCTATTAAGTTTAAAACTATCTTAAATAAAAATTGCTTTCTATAATTCAAGAATTTTAGAAACCTTCTCTAATTCTTTTTCAAACAAAACCTTGGATACTTCTTTTTTGTAAAAAGGGACCATTATATTCAATTGTTCTTTTCCTTTTTCAGACGTTGTTAATTCTGGAAATGCCTTTTCAAGTACATCTAACATAATCTTCACCGATGTTGATGCACCAGGCGATGCCCCTAGCAAGCAGGTAATTCTACCATCTTTACTACTTACTAGCTGTGTGCCAAATTCCAACGAACCGCCTTCAAACTCATCTTTCTTAATCGTTTGTACTCGTTGACCGGCTACCATTATCTCCCAGTCTTCGTTTTTGGCATCTTTAAGAAATACTCTTAACGAGTCCATTCTATCTTCAAAGCTCATAGCTACCTGTTCCACCAAATATTTTGTTAGCGGTAAATTGTGCCAAAACACACCCCACATTGATGGTATATTTTCAAAATTGATAGATTTCAATAAATCTAAATAAGAACCTTCTTTTAAAAACTTAGGGCTAAACCCTGCAAACGGACCGAACAACAATTCTTTTTTTCCGTTGATAAAGCGCGTATCTAAATGAGGTACGGACATAGGTGGATCACCAATACCTGCTTTGCTATATACCTTAGCATTATGTTGGTTGGTTATATCTGGATTTTTACATACCAACCACTCCCCGCTTACCGGGAAACCACCATAACCATCCTTTTCATCAATCTCTACTTTTTGTAATAATAACAAACTACCACCGCCAGCACCTATAAAAACATGCTCTGAATCTACAGTACCTTTCTTCCCCGTTGTAAGATTTTCCATTTTTACCAACCAGTCTACATCATGATCAGGGTCAATATCTTCAACCTCGGTATTGAACAATACCTTAGTATCATACTTCTTTTCTAGAATATCGAATAATTGCGCTGTTAACGAACCATAATTCATTTCTGTTCCCCTATCTATTCTAGAAGCTGCCATTACCTCATCTTCAGTTCTACCATGCATCATCAAAGGAAACCACTCTTGCATCTTTTCAGCCTCTCTGGTAAACTCGATAGTATCGAACATAAAGTGCTCTTTATAAGCTTCAAATCGTTTTTCAAGATAGTCGGCATTGTCTTTCCCTTTTACCCAACTGTGATGGGGCACGGGAGTAATAAATGATTTAGGATCTTTAATTAATCCTTCAGCCACTAAAAATGACCAATATTGTTTAGAGGTTTCAAATTGCGTACAAATGTCTATCGCCTTTTTTATATTCACATGCCCTTCTTCATCTTCGGGTGTGTAATTAAGCTCGCATAAGGCAGAATGACCTGTACCAGCATTGTTCCAAGCGGCTGAGCTTTCTTGTGCTACTTTATCTAATCGTTCAACGATCAGTACATTAAGATCTGGCTTTAACTGTTTTACCAATAAGGCTAACGTAGCACTCATGATACCTGCGCCTACACAAATAAGGTCGTACTCTTTTCTCAATTCCATTATCTCTACATTTATACTTCTAAGTTGGTAACAATTTGTAACAAAATTTTATTTAACCGACCAATTAGTTATTAATCTAAAATAAATATAATTGAATACAAAAATAATAATGACTTTAAGCTCCTTGTTTTCAGCAATTATGGGGCTAACTATTTCTTTTTTACCTAATGAAATAATTGACTATCTAGACATTGAATCAAATATTATAACAATACTCTTCATAAAAATCTTGGGTGCATTGTATATGGCGTTTGGAATTTTAAATTGGATGGCGAGAGGAACATTATTTGGAGGAATATACAATAGACCAATTACTATGGGGAATTTAATGCATTTTGGTGTTGGGGCAATTGCATTAATAAAAATCGCCGCTAACAGTGCTAATTATTCAGAAATCATTATTCCTCTAACAGTTATTTATATAATATTTGCGCTATTTTACCTGTACATTTTTAAAACCAGCCCTGCCATTGTAAAAAGCAAAAATAATTCCCAACAATAGGGTGTTTTTAAGACCTGAGTCTAAAATTCAAGTAAAATTTTTAAGTAGTAAACGAGTATTACCAATACGTAAAAATCAAAATACCAATACTTAACCTAGTCCATCACAAACTTAAATCCTGCGGTGATAATACTAGAGCTAAAAGTGGTGTCTCTATCATATTTGTAGAATTTTAGGTCAATGCTTTTAAGCCCGAGTTTCCATATATGCATTTTTGTAAAAATATCTGTATACGAAACGCCCATACCAAATTGGTTTGCCGAATATTTAGATAAATCATAGTCAGAGGTATAAAACGTATCAGTAGAAAGTGCTTCTTCATAACCAAAGAAGTAATCTGCGGCGGTCTGCTGATAATATCTGTACGATGGATATATGGTAAACTTATCTGTAAGCTTAATTGGCACCTCTACACTTGCCGTATGGGAATTAATTCCCCAATCATCGTAGTAATAACGATAGAAGCTTCTTACAACCACTGTTTCGTTAATATACCAGTTTAAACGACCGCCAGCAGCAACCTTAAATCTGGTATCCGGTAATTGCTCTATGGCATCTGCCAATTGAAAATTATCTATAAACGAATCTGCGACATCGCTGAAATAAACCCTTTGAAACGGAGTAGACAACAAGCCATCTTGCTGTATAAAATCTAATGCCAAGGAACCCTGGAGGTTTTTGCTCAGAATTTGAGAAAATCCGAATCCTACGGAATAAGAATTTCTTGATTCATCAGAAAACTCGTTGAATATGGGATTGTAATTTGTATTGCCCGTAATTGTTTTATTGCTAAAAAAGCCATTAGCTAAACCATTTGCTCCACTCGCGAAAGGTCTTAATTCTTGAGGGTAAATAGCGGTCCAATTATCTAAATAAACATTGGCATTTACACTGACTTCTGTATTCTTTTCATTGAATAACTTTGTTAATCCACCACCGAAACCTAAAGAGGTATAATCATATTCTCTGGATACGGATACTTTACCTGAAACTATTGTATTTCTATCATCTGAACTATGACTATAAGAACCAGATAAACTTGCCCAAGTATCTGAACTAGAAGCACCAGAACTTGCTACAAAAGGATCTGCCGGCTCGCCACCATCAAAAGGGTCTACATTACTTGAAGAAGCAGAAGTATATGCCGAAATACCCGCATCTATGGTAAGAACATCATCATCGTTTAAAGGTATTGCAACTACGAAGGTACCTGTAAAATCGGTTAACTCTTCTGTTCCTAAACCACCACTTACAGCCGCATTGTCGCCATCTTGAGAATAATAACTTGTCAAAAAATCTACTTCAGTAGTTTCTAAAACACGCTTTTTATAGGTCTTTACAGAATCTTGCGATTGTTGCGCAAAACTTATGGAAGACATAAGTATGGCTATAATTAAAAATAATATTTTACTATTTTTCATCTTTTGTACTATTCAATCCTATATTAATTACAGCCGCAGCCTCCTCCAGTTTTACCTCCGTTTGCGCCAACTGCCGCTTCTCTATACGAATGCATGGTCGTTAGATTTCGGTCTGCCTTTTTATCTTGCAAAACCATATCTGGATCATTAATATTTATTTTCTCATACTCCTTCAACACTGTACAGCTACTAAATGAACCAGCTATCAGAGTAAATATTAAAAACTTCTTCATCATGATTTCTCTATTTCTATATTCTTTGATGTTATAATATTTCCTTTATCGTCTATGATAATACATTCAACTTGTGGCAACTGTTCTATTCTATTTAAACCAACCTCTATACCCATTACAAATACAGATGTTGCCAAGGCATCTGCCAATTCCGCTTTGTGAGCAAATACAGTAACACTAATAATGCCCGTTGCCGGATAACCACTTCTAGGGTCAATTATATGGCTGTACCGGATATTATTAAAGTTTACATACTTCTCATAATTGCCCGATGTTACCACCGCCCCATTATGTATTGGTAATAATGCGAATACTTTATTCTTATTCATCGGGTTGGTAATGGCAACCTTCCATTCTGTGCCATCAGGCTGTTTTCCCCATGTATTCATATCGCCCGATGCATTTATGATACCTGATACCACGCCTTTAGATTTTAACAGCTCTTTTGCTTTATCTGCGGCATACCCTTTACCAATGGCTCCGAAACCAATTTTCATTCCTTCTAACTTTAGAAAGACCGTATGGTACTCTTTATCCAATATGATATTCTGATATCCAACTTTAGCCACAGATGCCCTTATGGCATCTTCTGAAGGCATATCAGTCATGCTACCATCGAACTTCCAAATTTTGTCCATAGAGGCATAACTAATATCAAAAGCCCCATCTGTCAGCTTAGAAATACCTATTGTCCGTTGTATTAAATTGAACAATTCAATATCAACTTGTACTGGCTTAATACCGGCATTTCTGTTAATTTCTGATGTCTGCGAGTTTGAATCCCATGAAGAAATTAGTTTCTCAATTCTTGTTATTTCACTGATAGCCAAATTAATATACTCATCGCCTTCAACAGGATCTTTAGCCACTACAGTAATATCGAAACGGCTACCCATTAATTCAAGGGTACGCTTATAAGGCTCTTGACCATACAGTTGACCAACAGAAAATATTAATAATATGAGAAGTAGTTTCTTCAATCTATTTTATAAATGAATTTAATTCTTCGATATACTCTTTCGGAGTCAATTTCTTGTAACTAGTTTCACCATAAACTTTACCATGGGCATTCATAACTACTACAAAAGGAAAAATTCCTTGTCTGTTATAACTTTCAGCCAATGCTTTGTTCTTGTTCAATTGTTCTTCTGGCAATGCATTATTCTTTCTACGAGGAAAATCTGCCTGCAACATTACATAATGCTCTTCAGCATAGCTTTTAAACTCATCTGTAGACCATATTGCCCTGTCTAATTTTATGCATGGCGCACACCAATCTGAACCTTGAAATACAAGTACAATTGGTAAATTATTTGTTCTAGCAAGATTTTTGGCTATTGTAAAATCTGTATTCCAGTCTTGTGCATTTATTGAACCAACACTAATCACTGTAAATAACAGAAACACTAAATATTTTTTCATATCTATTAATTAAATAGACTCATACTAAGTCAATTACTGTACCAATATCTTTATTTATTCTCTACTTTCTTAATGCTACTCTCCTATCAGGCTAAACGCACCTTTTGTTAAAAATTGTGCATCTTGTTGAAAAGATGACAAATTATTAAACGAGGTTCTATTTTTATAACTCCCTAAAATCTCGACTGGTAATTGCTTAAAATAATAAATACCCTCCTTTTTTTCGTCTAAAACCAACACATATGACTCGTTATCAACCACTGCAATAGCATCTGAAGGCAGCGATATTTGTTTTGATGTGTCTGTTATTATATTCGCCTCTACGAACATACCCGTAAGAAAATTAGCTTCGTCTTCATTTGCTATATGTGCGTGAACCTTTATCGTTCTATTTTCCCCTATTGAGGTACCTACCAAATGGACTTCTGCCATATATACCTCTTTTGATGCTTCTGGTATTTTAAATTCTACTACCTGATCTTTTTTGACCTTCATAATATCTTTTTCAAAAACTGAAAGTTCTAGATGAATATGATCATTATTAATAATCTCAATAATAGAAGTTGCGGGAGAAACATAGGTTCCTTTTGAAACATTTACACTCGTTATACTGCCGGCAATAGGCGCAAAAATGGTAGCTACAGAACTTATATTTCCTTTTTCTACCTGCTCAGGTGATATATTCAACATGATTAATTGCTTTCGAAGTCCGTTGTACTTTGCTACCGCTGTTCTATAATCGCTCTCTGCTTTTAAAAAGCTTTTCTTCGATGTTATGTTTTCGGCTACCATTGTTTGCTGACGTTCGTACTCTGCCTTTAAATAACCCAACTGCCCATTCACCTCCATATACTGCTGTTGTAAGGATACGAACTCCGGATTTTCTATTGTTACCAACAACTGTCCTTTACGTACTTTATCTCCTATTAACAAAGGTGTGGTTTTAATATAGCCACCCATAGTTGCATTAACCACCGCTCTATTTTCTGGTGGTACGTCTATCATACCCGAAGTGTTTATCATAACTGGAAAATCACTTTCAGTCATACCAGCAATCTCCATTTTATTCTGATCGAATTGTGCTTGCGTAATTTGAATGCGATTATCTTTTTGTATTTCAGATGCACCATTCTCACTTGATTTATTATCTGTATCTCCACAACTTGAAATTATGGTGAACATTAAAAGTGTTATTATTTTGAATATATATTTTTGCATGATGCCCTTATTTATAATGTTAAGAAATTAATGTCTGTAGCGGTTTCGTTATACGCTTTTAACTTGTCTAGATAGCCCAATTTAATATCATAGGCACTTTCTAAACTTTGTATATATTGATAGAAATCAATTTCACCATTTCTGAAGCTGATGTTCGCGGTCTTCAATATTTCATCGGATAGCTCAGCACCTTCATTCTCATAGTAATTCAGTGAGTTTTGAATTTGCACGATTTGTTGTGCTAAAATTTCTTGCTTCGATTTTATCTGGATTTTATATGCGACGGACTCAGCTACCGCTCTTTCTTTGGCAATTTTAGACGCCTTTATTCTAGAGGTATTTCCACTGAATATTAGCGGAATTTTTAACCCTAATTGATAGCCAAAAAGATTATCGTTCAATTCTGAGTTGGATCCTTGAAAATAGGCTAAACTGATATCTGGCAATAGCTGCTGCTTTTCTAGTTTACGCTCTGCAGCCATTAATTGCATATTATTTTCATAATACACGGACTCAGGAGAAGCATCTACATTTAGATCTTGAATGTCAATTTTCAAGTTCATTTCTTCAGAAATAATTAAACTATCTTCTACCTGAATTAATTGCAACAAATTGGCATACGCAGCGGATTTTTGTTGAATAGCTTGCTGATAGTCCAGATTGATTTGTCGCTGTTTAGAAGCTGCCGTTATTTTCTCCAAATAATTGGTTTCCCCCAGTTCAAACCTTCGCGCTGCTACTTGTGAAAAATTGGCATACAAACTATCTAGCCTTTTATAGACCCTAACTTTTTCTCGTGTAATTTGATACTCGTAATAACCTCTGGTAACATCTCTTTTTATTGCCTTACGTTGAATATCATATTCACTTTGCACCAATGTAGTCTTCACCTTATAGAGTTTCTTTTCAGAAAAATAAGCAGTCGGAAAACGAAAATCTTGCTGTACGCCAAATACCTTTAAAGGTACATTGTTGATGGCTAGATTATTTTCATCATATTCATAATACACATGTGTTTTATTGAACATAAATGCACTATTGATCAATGCTTCAGATTCATCAACCTTTAGTCGACCTGCTTTTAAACCCATGTTATTCTCAATAGCTAGGGGAATTAATTCATCAAGATTTTGACTATTTGATTCTTGTGCCGAAGCCCCAATAGATAGAAGCAATGCTATAAATGCAATACCATTTTGTAAAGTTGTTTTTGGTATTGGTTTTCTTGAGATTTCATGTTTATCGAATATGGAATATAACACTGGTAATACTACCAAGGTCAATATAGTTGCCGTAAACAGACCACCTATAACCACTGTGGCCAAAGGTCGCTGAACTTCTGCCCCTGCATTGGTAGATATTGCCATTGGCAAGAAACCAAGTGCTGCAGCCGATGCTGTTAATAATACCGCTCGCAAGCGGTCTTTTGTGCCTTGTTTTATTAAATCATCTAAACTATCAAAAGAATACTTTTTCAACTCTTTAAAATGTTCTATCAACACAATTCCATTTAATACTGCGATACCGAACAATGCTATGAAACCTACCCCTGCAGATATACTGAACGGTAAGCCTCGCATCCATAATAACAGCACACCACCAACTGCTGCCAGCGGAATTGCAGAATATATCATAAGGGCTTCTTTTACCGATTTAAATGCAAAATATAGTAATACAAAAATGAGCACTAATGCTATAGGTACCGCAACTAAAAGCCGGTCTCGGGCACTTTGTAAGTTTTCAAATTGACCGCCGTAAGTTATCGTATAACCTACTGGTAATTTCACGTTCTCATTTATTAATTTTTGGACATCATCTACAACCGATTGTAAATCACGATTACGGACATTTATACCTACTACCGTGCGTCTTTTAGTATCATCTCTAGAAATTTTTGCAGCACCTTTTTTATAACTGATATCTGCCAGCTCGCTTAACGGAATCTTTCCTCCATTAGGCAAATCAACATACAGGTTTTTAAGGTCGTCAATATCTTGTCGTTTAGCTTTATCTAAACGCACGACTAAATCGAACCGCTTTTCACTTTCAAAAACATTACCTGCCGTTTTACCCGCAAAACCCATAGAAACCATATCGTTCAGTTCTTGAATATTTAATCCGAAGCGGGCAATTTTAGCTCGGTCATAATCAACACTCATTTCGGGCAAACCCGCTATTTTCTCTACACTAATATCTGCAGCACCTTCAACATCTTTAATCAATGCTCCGATTTCATTTCCTTTTTTAGCTAAAACGTCTAAATCAGGACCGAAGATTTTTATAGCAATATCTGCACGAACACCTGTAATCAGTTCATTAAAACGCATTTCTATGGGCTGTGTGAACTCTACTTCCATCCCCGGTATAATCGATAATGCCTCTTTGAATTTATCTGCAAGCTCATCTTTAGATTTTGCACTTGTCCACTCCCCTTTTGGCGCTAATTTTATGATGACATCACTTTCTTCCATAGACATAGGATCGGTCGGTACTTCGGCAGCTCCTATTCTAGTCACCACTTGTTGTACCTCTGGAAAATTATCGAGTAAAATCTTCTCTATCTCGGTAGTAATCTCTACCGTTTTACTTAATGAGGTTCCAGTTTTTAATACGGGTTGAATAACAAAATCACCTTCATCTAAAGTTGGTACAAACTCGCCGCCCATAGTCGTATATAAAATTGCTGCGCCTATAAGTAGTATTGCTGCAATACCTAAAACCAATTTCTTGCTTTGTAATGCCCAGTTTATTAGGGGTTCATACTTCTTATTCAACCATTTCATTAAACGAACAGATATGTTTTTGTCCGAAGCTTTTAATGGTTTTAAGAATATCGATGCAGCCACTGGTACATAGGTAAAACACAAAATCATCGCTCCAATTAATGCGAAACTAAAAGTCAAAGCCATAGGCTTAAACATTTTACCCTCTACCCCGCTTAAAGAAAGTATTGGAATAAAAACGATTAATATAATCAACTGTCCGAAAATAGCAGAATTCATCATTTTAGATGCTCCGCCAAAAGTGATTTCATCTTTTAACCGCTGCTGTTCTATTTTGGGCGCCCCGTTTATCTCGTGCTGTTTTCTTGTGATTTCAAAGGCTATAAATTCAACAATAATTACCGCACCATCTATAATAATACCGAAATCTATAGCACCTAAACTCATTAAATTAGCATCAACCCCAAATAGGTACATAAGCGATAATGCAAATAACAAACACAGGGGAATTACAGACGCGACTACCAAACCTGATCGAAAATTACCGAGCAGTAATACCACTACAAAAATAACAATTAAACATCCTAAAATTAGGTTCTCGCTGACCGTAAAAGTTGTTTTGGCAATAAGTTCGCTTCGTTCTAAAAACGGATTAATATAAACTCCCTTTGGTAACGAAGTTGAAATTTCGGCAACGCGTTCTTTTACCGCTTCAATCACTTTTTTAGAGTTCGCATCTTTCAGCATCATCACCTGACCCAATACCTTCTCGCCTTCACCATTACCAGTAATAGCACCAAAACGAACCGCGCTACCAAAATCAACCATAGCGACATCTTTTATATAAATTGGTAGTCCGCCTTTTGTGGTAATAACAATATTTCGAATATCCTCAAGTGATGAGACCAATCCTTCGCCGCGAATGAAGAAAGCCTGATTTACCTTTTCTATATAACCACCACCCGAAACACTATTATTAGTTTCTAATGCTTTAAAAACATCACTGGCAGTAATATTCATTGCATTTAACTTCTGCGTATTTATGGCGACCTCATATTGTTTTAAAAATCCGCCCCAGGTATTTACCTCAACCACTCCGGGTATTCCCGATAATTGACGTTTTACGATCCAATCTTGTATGGTTCTTAATTCGGTAGTCGTATACTCATTTTTGAATTCTGGTTCTACTTCTAAAACGTATTGATAAATTTCACCCAACCCAGTTGTTATCGGTCCCATTTGTGGCGTACCAAAACCTGCCGGTATTTTCTCTGAAGCAGAAGCAATTTTCTCGGCAATAAGCTGCCTAGGTAAATACGTACCTAAATCATCTTCAAAAACAATAGTAACAACGGACAAACCAAACTTAGATACCGAACGAATTTCTTTGACTCCTGGTAAGTTTGCCATTTCAAGTTCAACCGGATATGTGATAAATTGCTCCATATCTTGTGTAGATAAATTACGCGACGTTGTAATTACCTGAACCTGATTATTGGTGACATCTGGCACAGCCCCAATAGGTATTTGTGAAAGTGCAAATAGACCGTACCCAATAATAAATACGGTAAACAAAAGAATAACAAGCTTATTCTTTAAACTGAAATTAATGATATGTGATAGCATCTTTTCAAATAAATCAATGTTAAGCGCTCAAATTCATAACTATGAATCTGAACTAAAAAAAATAAAAAATCGATTGTATTACGAAATGCGGGGCGGTTGTAAAATGCCTTGTGAGTGTAACGAAGAAGATGGTGCTTGGTAATAGAAATTGCCGTCTGAAAAATCTGAAAATTCTACTTCGTTTAATTCTGACTTATAGGTGTTGAAAATTACGTCTGCAACACAAGTATGAGATGTTCCATTATGATTAAAAGGTAACTTTTCGTGATCTTTCTTTTCTTCTTGATGTTCTCGTTGATGGTCTGCTTTTAACTCACCATAATGTTTAGAAAGAAAAACAATGACATTATCCCCATATTGTTCATTATGAAATTTGGCGTGCTCAATTAATTCATCTAGCTGAACAATATCATCATAATGAACACCAAAGCTTTGTAGCATGATGAGCGATGATAACAATATGGAAAACAGTTTGTTCACGTTAGTAAAATTAATAAAATTATAAGTGTCAATTATTTAAATTCAGTTTAAACTAAATGGTGATTTGAAAAAATAGTTTAAGTTCAGTTATCATTCGATAAATGATAAACATCTCGTAGCACAGAAATAACCATACCCTCATCATACGTTTCTAAATCATATCTAATTTTAAGTTTAGTGCCTAATGGCGAATAATAATACACCCGCCAAGCATCACCCTCACCAAGACCAATACACCCATTAGAATATGCTTTACCTAAAGTTTTAGGATTTGTAGTTGGATGAATCATTTGTCCATTTCTAATATTATTTATTTCAGTTTCTATCCAAGGTATTTGAGGCATCATGGTTGTTTTACCATCATCTCGTCTGGTTACGTAAAATCGTTTTCCATCAACCGGATTATAAAAATCTGGATGCTTTGCATGCCTTACTATGGTTCCTTTTCCTGTTTTTGTTCTTAAATCTGTTACACGATCCCCAAACTTTAAATACCGCTCTCTATATTGCCCCACCCTAACCGGAAAAGTTTCCAATAAAACAGAATCTTGAAAAATGCGCAACTTATATTCCGGAATATTAACATCAATTTCAGTGGTTGAAAACTCTTCTAATATTTTGCATGCAGAAATTGAATCTGGCAGTATCAACTCACTACCCTTTGGCAATACAACCATTTGCTTTTGGTCATAAACAAAAGAATCACGCGCCATCATTCTATAATAATCTGTATTTACCAAAGTATCAATGATCCAAGGGTTATTACGCACCAATACATGTTCTGATAGTGCATATGGTACCAGAGAATCGTATCTATTTACTACAGAATCCATGAATTGAAAATAGCTGCCAACCTTAATATCATTGGAAACTTTTATTCTCTCCATCTTTTTTATCTCTTCTTTAGTTGCTAATAGTACCGCTGTGCTATCTATCTGTAAAGATCCAATATCAACTTGCCTCTTAGACTGGCAAGAAGTAATCACCACTGAAATTAAAATGAATAAAACTATTTTTATATTATTGATTTTAAGCATATTGCACTCCTATTTTTTCTATTCCTATAATTTATAATTGAGATTTGAATAGCGTTTTTAAGTAGTTCTAACTGACTTTTTCTCCCCGAACCACCACTTGGTCTTCATTGGTCTTTTTATAAGTTTAAATCTTTTTACGGCATGTTCTTTTAGATGTTCTTTCATGTCATCAACAGAATCGGTCAAGAACATTAAGTCCATATCTTTTTTAGAAATGCTTTCATTTTCTGCCATCGTCTGTATATGATGATACAATTCTTTATGATACTCTTTTCCAAAAATGACCACCGGAAAATCTTGTATCATTTTTGTCTGAATTAAGGTAACCGCTTCAAAAAGTTCATCTAACGTACCAATGCCGCCAGGCAAAACCACAAAAGCAAAAGAGTACTTAAGCAGTAAAAATTTTCTAATAAAGAAATAGGGAATATCTATCCATTTATGTAGATACGGATTCGGTTTTTGTTCATGTGGCAATATTATATTACATCCTATTGAATATCCATTATTAAGATAAGCGCCTTTATTTGCAGCTTCCATAATACCGGGTCCGCCACCAGTCATTATTGCAAAACCCATTTCAGATAAAGCTTTACCAACTTCCTCTGCTTGTTTATAATATGTATTATCTTCTTTAAAACGAGCAGAACCAAATACGGTAACACAAGGTCCTATAAAATGTAATTTTCTAAATGCTCTAACAAACTGATACTGTACCTTAAACGTAAACCAAAGCTCTTTAAACCTACTTCTTGGACCATCAAGAAAAGCACGTTCTTCGCTTAAAAAGAAAGAACTAGAGTTCGTTTTTGTTTCATTCTGCATTTGGCTCATTGAATTAATAATCGAACCAAATGTAGTTGTTACCAGCAAAGATGAAAATGACTTATCTCATGTTTGTAATATGAGACATGTCATTTTTAAGCGTGAGTATCCAAGTTATTTTTGGCACTTAAAATGCGTTATTCAAGCTTATTTATATATTTAAATCAAAGAAACGATGACATCGAATGCCACTTTAGAGCTACAGACCTTAAACTAAAGTGTCAGTTTTTTACATTGTAAGCCCTAATCCGTAAAGAATCCTATAAATTTGTTAAACACCAATCCCTTTTACACGTGAGTAAAGCTATATATATCGTTACTACAGAACCCAATAGTGGAAAATCTATTGTTTCACTAGGTCTTATGCAACTTCTTTTGGGTAGAACTGCCAAAGTTGGCTATTTCAGACCTATTATCGACGATGTCCCCAATGGTAAAACAGATAATCACATTGATACTGTTCTCAGCTACTTTAATGTAGATATGAAAATAGAAGAGGCTTATGCATACACACGTAGCCAAGTGGTTCAATTAAAAAACCAGGACAAAGATGATGAAATTGTAGGTCACATTATACATAAGTATAAAACCATCGAAAATAAATTCGATTTTGTTTTAGTAGAAGGAACCGATTTTTCTGGAGAAGGTGCAATTATCGAGTGGGACATAAACGTACTTATTGCTAAAAACTTAGGTATACCAGCAGTAATTCTCGCAAGCGGAAAGAATAAAACTCTAGATGAATTGGTCGGCAATCTTTACATGGCTTACGATTCATTTAAAGAGAAAGGTGTTGATGTTCTACTTATTGTTGCCAACAAAGTACAACCTGAAAATGTTACTATTGTTTCAAACGAATTAAAAGAAAAATTACCAGATGATGTATTGGTTGGTACTATTCCCGTAAACACCATTCTAGGTAGCCCCACATTAAAAGAGATTGCACAAGAATTAGATGCCCAAGTTCTTTTTGGTGAAGATTACATAAACAATCAAGTAGGTAGTTTTAGTGTTGGCGCCATGCAATTGAGAAACTACTTAACGCATTTAAAAAAAGATAGTCTGGTGATTACTCCCGGTGATCGTGCAGATATTATTTTAGGTGCTTTACAGGCAAATATATCAACAAATTACCCTAGCCTTTCTGGTATTGTTCTAACAGGTGGTCTAATACCCGAAGATTCAATTATTAAGTTAATAGAAGGTCTTTCTGACATCATTCCTATTCTATCGGTTGCTCGAGGAACTTTCTTTGTTACCAATAAAATCGGTACTATTAGACCTCGTATTTACGCTGAAAACACTGAGAAAATACAAACATCTATTCAAGAGTTCGAGAAGTATGTACCTACAGAAGAATTGGCTGAAAAGCTAATTACGTTTAAAGCGAAAGGCATTACCCCTAGAATGTTTCAATATAACCTGCTACAAAAGGCAAAATCTTCGAAGAAGCATATCGTTTTACCCGAAGGTTTAGATGAACGTATTCTATTGGCGACCAAAAAGTTAATCGATGCCGATGCTGTTACCATTACACTTTTGGGAAATAAAGAGCAGATTATTTCTAAATTAAAAGAATTGGATATCGATTTAAATACCAACGATATCAATATCATCGACCCAACCGCATCTGTCCATTTCTTAGATTACGCCACTACCCTATTCGAATTGCGTAAACATAAAAATGTAAACTTGGCAATGGCTAAAGATTTAATGGAAGATGTATCGTATTTTGGTACAATGATGGTACATAAAGGTCATGCCGATGGTATGGTATCGGGCGCCATTCATACTACCCAACATACTATAAGACCTGCATTACAGTTTATCAAAACTAAGCCAGGGGTATCTATAGTATCTTCTATATTTTTCATGTGCCTACCGAACAGGGTTACCGTTTTTGGAGATTGTGCCATTAACCCCAACCCTAATTCTGAGCAGTTATCTGAAATTGCTATTTCATCGGCAGCTACAAGCGCTGCCTTTGGTATAGAACCAAAAATAGCCATGTTATCTTATTCATCGGGTGCTTCTGGTGTAGGTGAAGATGTGGACCGTGTACGTAAGGCTACGGAAATCATTAAAGAGAAAAGACCAGATTTGAAGGTTGAAGGTCCTATTCAATACGATGCTGCGGTAGATGCTAAAGTCGGACTCAGTAAATTGCCAGATTCTGAAGTAGCGGGGCAAGCTAGTGTGTTTATATTTCCTGATTTAAATACAGGTAACAACACTTATAAAGCGGTACAGAGAGAAACGGGTGCATTGGCTATCGGACCTATGTTACAGGGTTTAAACAAACCTGTTAATGATTTAAGCCGTGGCTGTACAGTAGATGATATTTTTAATACCGTAATAATTACTGCTATTCAAGCAGAAGGATTTTAAACCAATTTTCATGAATATTTTAATTATAAATTCTGGTAGTTCTTCCATAAAATATCAACTTTTAGAAATGCCTTCGACCAAGGTTATTTGCGTCGGTGCTATAGAGCGTATTGGTAGTACAGATGCCATATCTAATTATAAAACGGACAATAATAAGGTTGAAAAGATTTATGAAATAGCAAACCATAAAGCCGGTCTAGAACGAATTACTTCCCTTTTATTAGATTCTGAAATTGGTGTACTTAAGAGTACCGAAGAAATTGATGCTTTTGGGCATCGTGTGGTTCATGGCGGTAGTGATTATACAGAAACAACTTTAATTGATGAAGAGGTTAAGAGAAAGATTAAAATGCTCTCTACTTTAGCACCATTGCACAACCCTGCTAATTTGCAAGGTATTGTAATGGCAGAAGAAATCTTTACTACAGCAAAGCAGATTGTTGTTTTTGACACCGCATTTCATGGTACCGTTCCTGTTAAAGCAAAAAAATACGCCTTACCTAATAATCTATATCACGACAAAGGAATTCAGGCTTATGGATTTCATGGTACCAGTCATAAATATGTTTCTGAAATTGCCAATGAGTATCTGAATAAAGCAAACACAAAGCTTATTTCTATTCACTTAGGAAACGGATGCAGTATTACCGCAATTAAAAATGGAAAAAGTATTGATCACAGTATGGGATTTGCTCCTTCGAACGGACTAATAATGGGTACCCGTAGTGGAGATATTGATCATTCTATCATTTATTATATGGTGAATACCTTAGGGTATAGCTTAGATGATGTCAACGAATTATTGAACAAAAAAAGTGGTATGCTTGGTCTTACCGGTTTTAATGATCTTCGCGATATCGAAGAAGAAGCTAGCAATGGTAATAAAGACTGTATTCTAGCTTTAGAAATGAATGCATATCGAATTAAAAAATACATTGGTGCATATACCGCTACCATGAACGGTTTAGATGCTATAATTTTCACTGCCGGTATTGGTGAAAACTCAAGTTTAATGCGCCAATTAGTCTGTAAGGATATGGATTATTTTAATTTTCAATTAGATGATTCTAAAAATGACCTAAGATCAAAAAATTTTAGAGAAATAAATACAACAGATTCTAAGGTTAAAATTTTAGTCATACCTACAAATGAAGAATTAGAAATTGCAAAGCAGGTATATGAGCTACTTACCTAATTTATACTAAATAATTCTTTAATAATATCTTACGTTACAATAGTCAGTATAGGTGTCGAATTTAAGCGTCTAATAAAGTTTTTAGTAAAACTGCTATTACATACAAAATGACCGTATATGACGCATATCATATGCAAAGCGTTTTTAAGTGTATAAATTTATCTTATAATAAAAATTTTATAAACACTTAAATTCAATATTATGCAAAACGATAATGGAATCACTTTACTTGCGCTGTTAACTGGTGCTGCAATTGGGGCGGGAATAGGTATTTTGTACGCACCTGATAAAGGAATTGAAACCCGTCATAAAATTAGAAGAAAAGTAGAGGATACTAGCCATGACATAGCTGAAAGAGTTTCTCATGCAAAAGATGAGCTTACTAAAACCGCCAATGAACAAAAGGATGCTTTTGACAGAAAATTAGACGAAGCTATTTCGACTATGAGCTACAAAGCTGATGATATCATCGATAAGTTAGAACAAAAACTAGAAGATCTCAAGGCAAAGAACGCCCAACTTCAAAAATAACAGTATGGCTTTTGAAGAATTAAAAAATGACCTCATGGGACTAAAAACCGATATGGGGTCATATTTAGAACATAGCGACGAATACTATAGACTTAAAATATTTAAAGTCTTATCAAAAAATGCTACTGGTGTATTAAAGCTTCTTTTAATAGCTATCAGTAGTCTGTTTGCTTTATTGTTTCTGTCATTCGCAGCTTGTTTGTGGCTATCTGAATTAATGAACAGTTATTTCATTGGGTTTCTAATAATAGCAGGGTCTTATATTATTATAGCAGTTATGCTCTATATATTTAGAGAACAACTAAACAAACCTGTACTTAAAAAATTATCTAAATATTATTTTGACTGATTATGAGCAAGCAATACCATTCTTTTGAAGAAATAGATGACCGCTTGAAAGTACTTAATCTTCAACGTCAAATTGATCAAGAAAGCATTAAATTTCAATTTAATAGCGCTAAAACAGATTTAGTACCTCGTCAACTAAGACAGGGACTAGGAGCTACTTTTAGTCAAAAAGGAACTATTAAAAGCTTAGTCATCACTTTCCTTTCTGGTAAACTACTTGATTTCATAAAAAGTAAACGTAAACCTAAAAATAGAGACCGTTCATGAAGTTTGTTCATAGCTCACCTGGCAATTTCATATGAGCAGTTATCTCATCTTAACTATTCAAGTTAACTACCTGCGTTTATAACATTTTTATTTCCACACCTATCTACATGTTCGTAACGTATACCACATTGATATAAAAAAAATCTGGCGTTTTAACAAACATTATTTGCTTGTTAAAACACCAGATTATATTATAAATATTATTCTAGTTCCTTTAAGGCTTATGCCTCACAACTAGCACAATCTTTCTTTTGTTTGAATTTTTGTGCAGCGTTCATACTATGTTGATAATACAACGACTTCAAACCTAATTTCCAGGCAGTTACGTGAATCTTATTGATTTCTTTAACTGGCATATCTGGGTGAACGATAATATTAACCGACTGTCCCTGATCAATATGATTTTGCCTGTTCGCTGCCTGATAGATAATATCCATCTGGTCAATTTCAGAATATGTTTTAAATACGTCTTTCTCTAAGTCTGAAAGGAAATCTAAATGTTGTACAGAACCGTCAAAATCACGAATACTATGCCATACTTCGGTAGTGTTCATTCCTTTATCTTCTAAAAGTTCTACCAAGAAAGGATTTCTAATCGTAGTTTTAACTTTAGCGATATCCTTTACATAAGTATTAGACCAAATTGGCTCGATACCTTGAGATACTTGACCTAAGATAAACGCAGAAGATGTTGTTGGTGCAATTGCATTCAACGTGGCATTTCTTCTACCGTAGCCTTTCAGTACTGCTGGTTCACCAAATTTATCGGCTAATTCTTCTGAAGCACTGTATGACTTTTCTTTTATCGTTTTGAATATTTCACTATTCAAATTGTATGCTTCTTGACTGTTAAAAGGCAACATTTTAGATTGTAATAATGAATGCCATCCTAAAACACCCAATCCTAAAGCACGGTTATCTTTTGCGAAGTTGTAAGCTCGTTCCATAAACATGAACGTTTGACGATCTTCACGGCTTTCAGAATCACGATATACTTCTAATTTTTCACAGAACTCAGTAATAACTGCATCTAAAAAGAATACCATTGTTTCAACAGCATCGGTATCTTTCCATTTGTCATAATGAAGAACGTTTACAGAAGATAATACACATACAAACGACCATTCGTCACTTGATGGTAACATGATTTCTGTACAAAGGTTACTTGCATGAATTTTATGTCCTTTTTCTCTGTATACATCCGAAGCACCATTGTTGGCATTGTCTTTAAAGAAAATATAAGGATACCCCATTTCTCCTCTTCTCTGTAATACTTTTGCCCAGATAGAACGCTTTTCATTATCGCCATCTACCATTTCTTGCATCCACTCATTGGTTACGGTTACACCATGAGTCAGTTCTTGAATCGGGTTACCTTCGGTACCTATTTCTAAGAATTCTTTGATATCCGCATGCTCTACAGGTAAATATGGAGAAAAACGACCACGGCGAACAGAACCTTGGCTTACTACATCTACCATAGATTCGAAAAGTTGCATAATATGTACCGCTCCAGAAGCTTTACCATTATTCTTTACCTCTGCTCCTCTATGTCTAATGTTACCAAAGTAACCAGATGTACCACCACCTAATTTAGACATCATACCTACTTCTGACTGCGTATACAAAATGTTACCCATGTCATCAGATATATTAGATCCAAAACAGCTAATTGGCAGTCCTCTTTCTTTTCCGAAGTTAGACCAAACCGGCGATGCCAACGAGTAAAAACCTTCACTCATATACCCGTAGAACTTGTCTGAAAAACCAGGCATTCCCAATATCTTCTCAGCTCTATCTGCAATTTCACGAATACGTGTTTCTGCTGAAACTCCCGGAGATAAATAACCAGAACCTAAAAAGTTACGGCTATCTTCATTTAACCACTTAAAACCTTCTTCTTTGTCTTTCTTTAAGCTATCAAGTGCTTTTTTTCTAGCTTGAACAAGTTCATCTGAACCATTCAATTTTACTTCTTCTTGAATACTAGTCTCTAAATTAATTTTTGAATCGTTCATTTAAAATAAGTCGTCGCTGGTTATACTTTGTGTTCTTTTGCTATAGTTGATAGAGCGTTTTACGAAGAAATCGCCATGTTTGGTTCCGATAATTTCATCATCGAACCATTCTGTTTGCGATAATAATTCTTCGTCTACGTCAAATATTTTTTCGATTCCAATACTTTCAATAGAATCGTTAAATCTCTTTTTAATGAATTCTTTCACTAATTTCTTAGGTAAGAAGTCAATTTCGCCGGCTTCAAAAATCCAATCTATAATATCACTTTCCGAAACAAATGCTTCTTTACACATTTCTTGTACAGAACCATGAAATTCTTTATTGAACCATGTAGGGTTTTCATCTTTGATGATGTTTATAATATCGATACCAAAATCACCGTGAATCTGCTCCTCTTTAGAAGTAGCCTCTACAACATTAGAGATACCTTTGAACATATTCTTATGTTTATTGAAAGCCATGATGATCAAGAACTGAGAAAATAAAGAAACATGCTCTATAAATAATGAGAACAATAAAACGGACTCTGCATATTCTTGATTATCCTCACTCTTAGAATTTTTAAGAGCCGTTTCTAAATAATGAACTCTTTTCATTATAACAGGTTTCTTTTTCAAGTTTTTAAACTCTTCGTTTAAACCTAATATTTCTAATAAGTGTGAGTATGCATCATGATGTCTTACTTCACTTTCTGCAAAAGTTGCACCAACAGAACCAATTTCTGGTTTAGGCATCTTGTGATAAATATCTCCCCAAAAACTTTTAACCGCAACCTCTATTTGAGAAATTGCCAACATGGTATTCTTTATTGCATTTCTCTCAATATCGGTCAATCCTGTTTTGAAATCTTGAATATCACTTGTAAAATTGAACTCTGTATGGATCCAATATGAATGTCTTATCGCAGATACATAATCATACAATGCAGGGTATTCATACGGTTTAAGATTTACACGTTTTTCAAAGACATTAGACTTTCTTCTTTGCGCTTGTTCATTTCGATAAATGATATACGCCTTAGCTACATCGAAATAGCCACCTTCCATTAATTTATTTTCAACGAAATCTTGAACCTCCTCTACTGTAGGAATATAATTTGCATCAGCTTGCTTTCTTTCTAACAATGCTAATTGAACATTATTAGAGATTATTTCGGCTTCACCGGGGCCACCATGTTCAACAGCTGTCATAGCCTTCAAAATGGCATTAGTTATCTTGTGTAAATGAAAAGGTTTTGTTGAAAAATCCCTTTTTATGACTTCTGTGATTTTCATGTTAATTTAAAGTTAATGATGTGGATATTAAGAGAGATGTAAAGGTCGAAAATTAATCACCTTAATTTCACATTAACCTCTTTAAGCTTTTAACAGGGTTATCAACAATTTCATTTTTGAGACAAAACACCTTGTTATAAGCATTGACCAAAAAATCTTATAAAATTCTAATAAACAGTTATTTACAATAAATTATCTGAAGACAAAAATTAGATTTGTTTAAAGAAATACTTTACCTAAAACTTTTATAAATTATTTTTTATCAAAAATATCATAGGTAAATTTTGAAGATAACATACTATTAACCTTGAGGTATTTTTTTGAATCAAATTTGTAGTTCCCTAAGTAGTTTTTTATCAATTATATAGCTAAAACTACATCAACCTTAGCATTATATTTTTTATTTAAAGAACAACTTTAGCTATTGTGAAAAATTCACCTTTTTCCGTATTATTCTCCCCTTCAGGCCTCCAAAACTTTCTGATTGCACTTCTAAGTTAATAATGCTTTTTTTTGTAAGAATGTTGGATATATAAAAATCTTGCGAAGGAGTTTTACCTAGCCAAACTTTTTCATTTTTAGCATTTAAATAGTAAATATTATGATACACGCCCACTGATTTTTCATTAAAATGAATGTATAATTCAGCGGTATGATTCTTAACAAATGTCTCCATAGAAAAAGATGAAGTAGTAGGATTCTTTTCTTTTTTATTATTTAATGATAACTCGCCAAGAAATGCGGTACCTTTTCCTTTTGTCAGTACTCCTATTTTAGATATTATGCTGTTTTTTTGTGCAGGAATAGAAATGGTATTCGTAAACCATGAACTTGATTTCTTTAAAGGAAACATCAAAGTCTCCCCGTTTGATAACTTACAATAGATTTGCATATCTATATTACCAAATGTCTTCATTACCACCTGAAGCTTTAATGACTTATCTAAACTAAATTTTGTTTTGTATAGTGGAATTTCAGCATCCGAAAATCCTTCAAAAAATAAACTACTACCACCATTATAACTCTCATTAAAACTGATATTAGCATTTACTTTTGTGCTATCAACATGAAATTGCCATGTAGGTAACACATCTTGAATACTTAGGTTATGCCACTCTTTATCAGAAACAGTCTTACCCTTTTCATTATAAAAACGACCTAAGCCATAATTGAAGTTCGTTTTAAAAGGTAATTCGTTTAGTACACTACGTGGCTCAAAATAATCTGCAAAACCCTTCCAAGTACTTGAGCCAAATCTTGTTTCAACCGTTGTACCGCCATTCCAGAACTTTTGTTCGTTATTATAAACCTCTTCAGGCGTTTTGGTTTCTGATATATCGAACGTTGAATTTGACCAATATAAACCTATAGAGGTATTCTTTGGTTTTCCATCCTTATATAATGCATCCCACTTTACGGGAGTCATAAAACTTTTAGATTGTACGTCTATACCTGCAAACAAATCCCATTCGCTTCTTCCTAATTCTTTAGTCAAAATCTTACTATCTTCTAAATTAACTTCATGATATCTAAAGTTGATAAAAAAGACATCAGACATATTGGTATTTCCATCTTGAAAATACATTTGATTATGTTCATTTAATTCATCTTGCCAAATGACCCTAGAATCATCGATCATAGCGTCATACCACACCAATTTTAAATTTGATTGCTTTCTATAATAAGCTATAAACTGCTTCATTAACTCGCCCATTTCACCCACCAAATCGTAGGTTTCCTGATTAATGAACCATCCATCAAAATTATAGGTTGTAGCAACTTCTATCAACTTATCAGCAACAGGAAAGCTTCCATCTTCGTTCTGTACTAAAAATTCATAGACCCATTCTTCTTTACCTCCATATACATTAGGCGGAAAAAATACGGTGCCTATACTCTTTACTCCGTTCTTATGTGCAGCATCAGTCCAAAATGCCGTGGGCGGTATTATAATACCTTCATTGGCCGACCCGCCCCATTGTACAAAATAATCTATGTATTGCCAAAAGGGGAAAGCATATTGTTTTACGGTAGAAAATCCTTGAGACGGATGAAAATTAGTCGTATGTGGCGCCATTAATGCTATGATACCCGGAATTTTTGGAGCATTGTCATTTAATTCAGTTGAATCATTTAAAAAACGATCTGCCAGTGCTACTTGACTTATATTGAACTTAGCCTCTTTATCACTTTCTACCGACCATTGCAATAGTTCTTCTACAAACCAAAATGAAGAATAAGGCTGGTTATCTCCAAATTCCGATTTTTGGGCATTACTTTTTGATACAAAACTTAAGACCAATAGGCTTAGTAAAATTACTTTCTTCATAATCGTTTTCATATTATTAAAAGCTAAAGATTGTTCTTTTCTAGTGAATCTACAACCAAGTTGCCATAATATGGCTTGTAGTTTTAAACAACCAAAGTAGCTTTTGGAGTTAAAACCTTCTTTAATAGTCAGAAAATGAAATTTTGAATACTTTCGCCTTGAATAAAGCCGTATATGAAAATTGAAGAATTAGTTGGTGAGTATACTATTATTGGCAGCAACCAAGATGAGGAATCACATAACTACAAAGGTAAACTTGTACTCACCTTAGATACATACAAAAGAATTGTAGCCCTTTGGACCATCAACCAATCACAGCAACAAACTGGTACGGGTTTCTTTAAAAACAATATACTCGTCATCAACTTTAAATATGTAGGTGAAGACCAAAACATTTACAAAGGTGTTGCTGTCTATCAGTGTGTAACTAAAGATATTTTAGACGGATTTTGGTCCGAGTAACATGGAAATCCGCTCTATTTAGGAGAAGAGCGCTGCTTTAGAATAAAGGCAAACCCTATGCAGTTAAACTGATGAACGTCTACAATAAAAAACTAAAGTTTATACCATTTTATTCCTTTAATTTTGCATCCACAATTTTAAAAAAGTTTCTATGACGAAAGACCATGAGTTTTTTATGAGAAGAGCCATTGAAATGGCGGCAAAGGGAATGAACTCAAACGCAGGCGGACCATTTGGTGCCGTTGTTGTTTTAGATGGAGAAATTATTGCCGAAGGTCATAACAAAGTTACCTCAACAAATGATCCTACGGCGCATGCAGAAATGGTCGTTATTAGAGATGCCTGTAAAAAACTTAATACATTTCAATTAACCGAATGTATTATCTACACCTCTTGTGAACCTTGCCCTATGTGTTTTGGTGCTATTTACTGGGCAAGACCAAAGGCTGTATATTACGGTTGCGATAAAGCAAATGCAAAAGCGATCGATTTTGATGACCAGTTTATTTATGATGAATTAGAAGTTGAAATGCCAGAAAGACAAATTTACTTTAAACAAATGTTACAAAAAGAAGCTGTAGAAGTGTTTAATAACTGGGCTTCTAAAAATGATAAGACGAAGTATTAAACCTTAAAAGGTTGTGTAAGTTAATTACATCTATAAATAATAAAGCGTATAGCTTCTGAATACAGAGACTATACGCTTTATTTTATGTAATATATCTCTAAATATATTTAGCTTTCATCAGCTTTCAATTTTATAAAACAAAATCAGACTCAAGAACAGTATTTGAACTTCCCCCTATAGATTCTTTAAAATCACATTCTTCGGGTACAGGACCTGTAAGATTCCAAAAACCTTTAAACTAGTTCATTTCACCAACCTTTTCCTCTAAAGTCATAAGACTCATTAATGTGTCGATTTTTCCTTCAATTACATTATTAAGGTTTTTTGAGTGTAATTATTTTGGCAGAATGAGTTACATGCAACTATGTTTTAAACATCCATAAATTACCATCTGCCCCATCTACAATGGCATTAATTCTATTATTACTAATAGAACTTTTATCATTTAATATGGATTTATAGACTTCAAACTCATAACCATTATACTTATTGAGACCATCAATGGTACAAAACCACATAAAACCTTCCGAGTCTTGAAAAATGGTTAAACAGGTGCTACTAGATAAACCGTCTACTGTATATAAATTCTCGAACTTAAAATTTTTAAACTGTGCTTGGCACAATAAACTCATTAAGCAACACAGGACGAGAAAGAATATCCTTAAATTCATTATAATTCAACCGCCGCAACTTATAATAATTTCCATTTTGTCCATATATATTTGATAATCAAAATATCAAAATTTTGATCAGAAATTGCTAGTTATTAAATTCAGGTATAGAAGCCTTGTAACAAAATTTAAGCTAAACATGATTTTTGAATACGCAAAATTGCGGAAAAATTATATTTTCATCTATGAGTATATAGTTTTCGTAACTACTTCTTTAAATCAAATTGATACTCTTATTCTGAATAGATTTCTGCTATCTCTTTTTTGTATTTTTCTCTTATTACCCTTCGCTTTAATTTAAGTGTAGGTGTTAATTCTGCAGCTGAACCATTTTCATGAACCGGAAGCCACGGCGTAGAAATAAGCTTAAATTTTTTAATTTGCTCTACGTGACTAAACTCCGGATTATATTTATCAATTATTTTTTGATATTTTTTTATCACTTTTTTATGTTGAATAATTTCTTCTAAGCTCGTCCAAGAAATATCTTTTTTATGGCAATAGTTCCTTAGTGCTTCTTCAGCCGGTACAATAAGCGCCGATACGAATTTTTGCTTATCTCCAATAACCATCATTTGCTCTACCAAAAACTCTTCTCGCAATCTATTTTCTATTGGTGCCGGAGCCACATATTTGCCCCCCGAAGTTTTTAAAAGTTCTTTTTTCCTATCTGTAATCTTTAAATACTCACGCCCCGTAGGACCTTTTACCAATTTACCGATATCACCTGTTCGAAACCATCGTTTATTATCTATCTCACAAAAAACCTCTGCATTAACTTCTGGTTTTTTATAGTAGCCTAGCATGACATTTGGACCGTGAGCTAAAATTTCACCCTCGCCTTCTTGATAATCTCCATTTTCTGTATCTATTAGTATTTGAACTCCATCAATAATTGGTCCCGCGGTACCTAGCATTACACCATCAATTTCCATAGTATTTACGGTCAAAGTTGGTGAAGTTTCGGTTAATCCGTATCCTTCACGAATCGGGATTCCCGCTGCACAGAAAACACGCATAATCTTAACAGGACAAGGAGCTGCACCGGTAACAATAGCATTTATATTACCTCCCATAGCTTCTCGCCATTTGCTAAAAATCAGCTTATCGGCTATCTTCCATTTTATTTTTTTTCCAAAGGACAATTTTTGATTTGGTTCCCATTCGTCAGTTAATGCCAATGCCCAAAAAAACAGTTTTTTCTTTGTTCCCTCAAGTGATAATCCTTTGTTATAAATAGCTTCATAAATTTTTTCCAGCAACCTAGGTACCGTGGCAAAAGTGACTGGTTTTACAGACGCCAAGTCTCCTTCCGGACCACTTAAGTTATCAGTTCCTGCAAAGAATATTTTTGTGCTTTTTAAAGTATATACGAATAGAACGGCTCTTTCAAAAATATGACACATCGGTAAAAAACTTAATACCTGATCTCCGGTTTTCGCAGCCATATGAGGCTCGGTTTCTCTAACCACATGCATAACATTATTATGTGTTAGCATCACTCCTTTTGGGTTCCCTGTAGTACCAGATGTATAAATAATAGTGACTAAGTCTTGCCCTTCTATGCCTTTCTTTATTTCTTTAATTCTATCGCTATTTTTTGAATCGAAAATAGTCTTCCAAAATGTCCCTTTTGGATGTTCATCAAATGTAAAAATATGTTCTAAACTTTTTACCTTTTTTTTTGTTTCGGTCAGCTTATCAAGCAAATCACCTGTTCCACAAAATGCTGCTTTTACCTCTGCCTCATTTAAGATATATTCATACTCACCTACACTAATAGTTGGGTATAACGGAACACTTACCATCCCTGATATCTGAATGGCGAAATCCATGATTGCAAACTCCGGTCTATTTTTATACACTACAATACCGACCTTATCACCTGGCTCTAAACCAAGACTTAACAAACCTGATGCAGCTTGCTCTACTGCCTCAACGACCGCTTGCGAACTGTACGATTGCCAATTTCCATTTACATCTCGACCACTTAACGATTTATCAAGTGGATGATTTTCTAATTGATGGTAAAGAAGATCGAACAGTCTAGTCATTGTTTGTTATTTTGTTTAAGTTAATCATTTAAATATTACAATAGGTATCTCTTAAAAAAACCCTTTATAAATAGGGTTATTCGAACATTAAACTCAAAAACTCAGCAACACATGCCGGTTTTTCAGAACCTTCTATTTCTACAGTACAGTTCCATGTCACTTTTAACCCGGTGTCGCCATAATTTTCTATTTTCGAAATACGACACACTAATCGAAGTCGGCTATCTACTAAAACCGGATTAGGAAAACGGACTTTATTCAACCCATAGTTTACTCCCATTTGTGCTGATTTTACCTGAATGGAATCACCTAGCATTTTTGAAAGTAGTGATACCGACATAAAACCATGGGCTACCGGTTTTTTAAAGGGCGAGTGTTTTTTTGCTTTTTCTAGGTCTACATGAATCCATTGAAAATCTCCAGTTGCTTTCGCAAAGTCATTGATCATTTCTTGGGTAACAATCATCCAATCACTTTCTGGTAATTGTTTGCCTTCCAGCTTTCTAAATTCCTCAAAATTTTCGATTTCTAACTTTCCCATAATCTTATCTTGAAGTTCCACCATCAATGGTTAAGCAAATACCTGAAACAAAACGAGCCTCGTCTGAAGCCAGGTACAAATAACCATAGGCAATATCAATAGGTTGCGCAACTGTTTTTAAAGGAATACTAGCTTCAATAGCTGCGAAATGCTCTTTCGGAATCTTATCTACCATATTAGTCATTGTAAAACCTGGCGCAATGGCATTTGCAGTTATACTGTATTTACCCAGTTCCATCGTCCATGTTTTTGACATTGCAATGACACCTGCCTTAGTTGCTGCATAGTTTGTTTGCCCAAAATTACCACGTAAACCAACGTTAGAAGCAGCACTAACAATTCTTCCATATTTGTTTGCTTTCATATAAACTGCTGCTGCTTGTGTACATAAAAAGACTCCTTTCAGGTTTACCTCAACAACAGAATCAAATTCTGCTTCGCTCATTTTTTCAAGCGTTCTATCTCTGGTAATTCCCGCATTATTTATTAAGATATCTAACTTACCATACTTCTTATTTATCGATGCGAACAACGTTTCAATTGCAGCTTTGTCTGTTACTGAAACGGAATGAAATTCTGCTTTACCTCCATTCGAATTGATTCCGTCGGCAACTTCTTGCCCCTGTGGTAAAAGGTCTACTATGATTACCGTTGCACCTTCTTTTGCAAATAATTCGGATATTGCTTGACCAATTCCTCTTGATCCACCTGTAACTACAGCTACTTTATTTTCTAATCTCATTTTTTTTGTTTTGGTTGTTGGTTGTTGGTTGTTGGTTGTTGGTTGTTGGTTGTTGGTTGTTGGTAAATACCAAAATCAACTATATTACAACTTTGTACTTTGTACGGTAATAAAAAAACATTAATCTACCTTCACAATCAGCTTGCCCCGCACTTTTCTATTGGTCATTTCTTCCAATGCTTTTGAAGTGTCCTCTAAATTATAAATAGCATGAATGTGTGGTTTCAATTTTCCTTCTGCATGCCATTTCATAAGGGTCATTGTATTTTCCATATTGGCTTTAGTATTCTTCATTGCAAAAGCTCCCCAAAAAACACCAACTATTGCCGCTTCTTTTAATAATGGAAGATTCAAAGGTATTTTTGGAATATCACCTGCAGCAAAGCCAACCACTAAATACCTACCGTTTCTGGCAATACCACGAAACGCTGCTTCTGAATACGTGCCGCCAACTGGATCGTATATGACATCTACACCTTTGCCTTCAGTCAGCTCTTTAATTGTTGCTTTTAAATCTTTTTTTGTATAGTTTATAGTTACATCAGCACCATATTCTTTACATAATGAAAGTTTTTCATCTGTGGAAGCGGCTGCAATAACTTTTGCTCCCATTAACTTGCCTAACTCTACAGCTGCAAGTCCAACGCCACCTGATGCTCCCAATACCAAAAGGGTTTCTCCTTCTGCCAATACACCCCTATCTTTTAGTGCATGGTAAGAAGTACCATATGCCATTAAAAATGAAGCAGCTACTGGAAAATCCATTTGTGGTGGCTTTGGAAAACAAGCATTTGCAGGTACCACGACTTCTTCTGCCAGACCTCCGTGAGCTACAAATCCAAATACTTCTTGACCTACTTTTAAATGGGTTACTCCTTCACCTACTTCCTTAACAACACCCGCTACATCACTACCTGGTGTAAAAGGCAATTCTGGCTTAAATTGATACAAACCCTGTATTATCAGTGTATCAGGAAAATTTAGTCCGCATGCCTTGACCGCCACTAAAACTTCCTTCGCTTTTGGTTTTAAACTAGCAACTTCTTCTAATACCAAAGAAGATGGCGGACCATATGTATTACATCGTATTGCTTTCATTTATTTTGGTTGTTGATTCTTGGTTGATGGTTATTTTTTAAATCCAAATTCAATTTCTAGGCATTGCTATTTTTGTATTTGACTTTTGAATTTATGTATGTGTTTATATTTTTACTCCTCTATTACTTTCAACACCAATTTCCCCATTTTATCACCTGAGAAAAGTCGGTTGTAAGTTTCTGGGAAGTTTTCAATTCCTTCATAAATATCTTCACGACTCTTTATTTTTCCTTGCGCCATCCATATGCCTAATTGCTCGGCTCCTTCTTTATACCTATCTGCCCAATCAAAAACGACGATACCTGTCATACTCGCTCTATTGACCAATAATGACAAATAATTACTCGGACCTTTTACCGCTTCTTTATTGTTATACTGAGAAATGGCACCACAAATAACAATTCTTGCATGAAGTCTTAATCTGCCTAGAACGGCATCTAAAATTTCTCCACCTACATTATCAAAATAAACGTCTAATCCCTTCGGGCATTCTTCTTTCAAACGTGCTTTGATGTCCTCATTTTTATAGTCGATACAAGCATCAAAACCAAGTTCGTCAACAACATATTTACATTTTTCTGCACCACCGGCAATACCAATTACATGGCATCCTTTAATTTTGGCAATTTGACCAACAATACTACCAACAGCACCAGCAGCACCTGATACCACAACAACATCTCCTTCTTTAATCTTTCCAACTTCCTGAATTCCGAAAAATGCCGTCATACCCGGCATACCTAAAGAGCCAATATATGTTGGTAATGGAGCTAATTTTGGGTCTACAGGATAAAATCCTTTTCCATCAGTTACCGTATATTGTTGAACACCACCGGTACCAGCTACATATTGTCCTACTTTAAATTTTGAATGTTTAGAGGCTACTACCTCGCCAACAGAACCTGCTCTCATGACCGAACCGATTTCCATTGGTGCTATATAGGATCTTGCATCATTCATCCACCCACGCATGGCTGGATCTAACGATACATAATATTGTTTTACCAAAATTTGTCCTTCTTCTATTTCAGGGATTGGGTTGGTTTCTAACGACCATGTTGAAGCATCAGCTTCACCTTGTGGTCTTTTTACAAATAATAATTGTTTGTTCATGAATTCGTTTTATATTTTAAATTCCCGCTAGAGGAAATCTCTTTAATTTTTATTTAATATTTTCAAATTCTTAAATTCTACTTTACTTCTTCTTACTCGAAAAGCTCTCTACATACGCTTTCATCTTAGCTCTTATTTGTGGTTTCCACCAAAGCTCAGAAGCCTCTTTTAGTGAGGTTTCAGCGTTAAAGTCAAGTTTACCCCAAAGATGATGTCGCAGTTTTGCTTTTGTATTTATAAGAATCTCTTGGTCAGCTCTCATATATATTTTCATCTGCTTTTCAGCGCGTTCCAAAACATTTTCTAAAGGCACTAACTCATCTACCAGTCCGGCAGATAGTGCTTCTTTTCCTGATAGTAATTTTCCTTCCAAAATATACCTACTCGCTAAACCTTCGTCCATCCAAAAAGCATATGCTTCTGTTAAGTTTTGACTTATTTGAATGTTCACCGCGACCTCATTCAGCCCTATTACATACTTATCGCCTTCAGCCATATATCTATTATCACTAGTTACCGCCAGTACGCATCCTCCTGCAGGTGAATGCCCAGTAATCGCCGATATAAATGGCTTTTTAAACTGAACTAACTGAAGATATAATGCACCAAATATTGTGAAAAAATGAGTGATTTGTTCTTTATCGTATTGGTACAATTCAATTAAATCTAAACCTGCAGAAAAGTAATGGGGCTGCCCAGTTAGAATAACTCCCTTTACATCTGCATTTTTTTCTAAATCATGAAAAGTATCAGCTAATTCATTAACCATTTCGGCATTGATCGCGTTCACTTTGCCACGGTTCATTTGAACTATAGCATACTCGTTTTTATAAGTTATTTCTAATGTATTCATATCTTTTTATAATGAAGTTCCTCCGTCTAATGTTATGGTCTGACCCGTAATAAATTTAGAATTCTCAGAGGCCAACCAACAAATTGCTTCTGCAATTTCATCTGCTTCACCAAAACGACCCATAGGTATAAAGCGTTTTAGTTTAGAACCCATATCTGGGCTTACAGACAATAATTGTTCTAATAATGCTGAATTAGTAAACCCAGGACAAACGGCATTAATACGTATTTTTTTTCTACCGTATTCTAGTGCGGCGGACTTCGTCATACCAACTACTGCAAATTTACTTGCGCTATAAGACAAATTATTCCCTGACGCTTTTAAGCCCGCAAGTGAGGCTACGTTTACTATGTTTCCTTTTCCTTGAGAAATCATTTGCTTTATAGCCGCCTGCATGCAATAAAACACACCCGTTTGGTTCACAGCAATTACATTATGCCAATCATCATGTGTATGGTCTGCCGTTTTTGCTTGGTGCTTTCCACCAATACCCGCATTATTTACCATTACATCTACACTACCGTATTTCGAAACCGTATCTGCTATTAAACTTTCAACTTCTTCAAATTTGGTTACATCGGTTTTAATAGCCGTTGCAGTACCTCCTGCAGTATTTATTTCTTCGGCTACTTTATTGGCATTGTCCATGTTAATATCAGAAACAATTACGTTTGCACCATGTGTTCCAAAAAGTTTAGCCGTTGCCGCGCCAATACCACTACCAGCACCTGTAATAATTACAATTTTGTCTTTTAAATTCATTTGTTTCTTTTTAAACTTTTAGTGTTCCCAGATTCTTGATTCTGTTTGTTATGACAGCAAAGACTATTTTACTTTTTATCTCTCTACACTTTATTTTTTGTCCACTTAGTACTTGATACTTTTCAGCTACAATGTATTAACCGAGAATCTTCTAGTGCTTGTTTTCTTAAATGTGAAGGATACCCTTCAGCTTGTATCATCTCTAAAAAATCTGAAATGGATTTATATTTAATGAGCAATATTTTATCCCATAAGCCTTCATCTATGGGTCCTATCAACATGGTATTTTCTTTACCCATAAATAAGATTTCTGCCTCTGCATTTATAAAAAAAGGAGTCGCTTTTTTCATATATTCTTTATAGGAATCAGACCCTGACAAACCCGTTTCAGGTACCAATTCTTTAAACTTCAATAAGTTAAGCATCACCACAGAAGTATCTTTTGGCAGTTTTATAAAAGCCTTAAATTGTTTTTCATTGATATCTAGAAATGCTCCCTTTTTCATACTCTTAAAATAAATTATCAATTTGATTTTTCTGAATGGCTTGCCATGCAGTATTACAACATAATTCTGATGCCTTGTTCAAGTATGCAAATTTTGGATCACTAGTATGACCATGCTTATACCTATAATATATTTGCTGGGCAATTACAGCAATTTTAAAGAGTCCATAAGCATAATAAAACGTTAGATTATCTATATTTCTCCCGCTTTTAAGTGCATATTGCTGCACTATTTCTGTTCTAGACGGGTTACCTTCCATAACCGTTGGTGATTGCAAACCTTGCTTCATAAAATCGGGATCGGCAGCTGTTGTCCAATAGCCTAAAGAAGTGCCTAAATCCATTAAAGGATCACCTAGCGTACACATTTCCCAGTCTAGAATGGCTGTAATCTCTTTCCATGTATCATCTTTAAAAACTACATTGTCATACTTAAAATCATTATGTATTAAGGTATGATCGTATTTCTTTGGTTGATTGTCTTGCATCCATGACATTACCTTTTCAGCCGTAGGCACATTATCGGTAGCGGCAGCCAAATATTGCTTACCCCAGTTGGTAACCTGTCTTTCAACATACCCTACTGGTCTACCTAAATTTTCTAATCCTGCAGCCTTGTAATCTACCTTATGAAATTCCACAAACGTATCTAGCCAGGTATTTGATACTATTTTGAATTCTACCGGAGAAACATTTCTAACACGTGCTTCTTTTGAAGTTAAAATTTCGCCTGAAACCTTACTCATTATATAAAATGGGGCACCAATTACATCCACATCTTCTGTATAGGCAAATGCAGTTGGTGCTTTATCGAACAACTTATTTAAGTTATGAATTACTTTATATTCCCTTCCCATATCATGACCTCTTTTGGGAGCGGCAAATGGAGGGCGACGCAATACAAATTCTTTATCTTCTATATGTAAAAGGTACGTCAGGTTTGAAAAACCATTAGAGAATTGATGAACCTTTAACTCGCTTTTGGCGGTAGTAATCAAGTTATGCTCAAGCAAGAATTTCTTGAGTTTAAGTTCGTCCAATTCCTCTCCATCTCTAACTGGTTTTAAATTCATTTTTTCTATTATCTGTTAGTCGAACTCTTTTTTATTTCGTGTATTTTTTAATGACATTCTTACCCAATTGACTCATGTGTACCTCATCTGGTCCATCTGCTAATCTGAGCATTCTTGCAGCAGCATAATAATGAGCCAACGGCACATCGCTACTTACGCCTAAACCGCCCAAAATTTGCATTGCCCTATCTACCACTCTCAATGTCATATTAGGCGTAACTATTTTGATCATAGCTATTAAATCTTTGGCTTCTTTGTTACCTAGCTTATCCATTTTGTCGGCTGCGGAAAGAACCAGTAACCTTGTTTGCGCTATTTCACAGGCTGAATTTGCAATATCTTGACGAACACTACTGTAGGTATCTAAAGTTCTACCAAAAGGTTTACGTTGCGTTGTACGTTGCGCCATAATTTCTAACGAGCGTTGTGCCATACCTATTAAACGCATGCAATGATGTATTCTACCAGGACCTAATCTTCCCTGTGCAATTGCAAAACCTTGACCCTCACCTACCAATAAATTTTCTTTAGGCACACGAACATTATCTAATTGAATTTCTGCATGCCCCTCAGGAGAATCATTATAACCAAAAACAGTTAACGGTCTAATCACTTTTAAACCAGGTGAATTCATAGGCACCAAAATCATGCTCTGCTGTACATGTTGGGGAGCATCAAAATCAGTTTTTCCCATGACAATGGCAATCTTACAATTAGGATCCATTGCACCCGATGACCACCATTTAAGACCATTAATTATATACTCATCTCCATCGGCTACAATAGATGTTTCTATATTGGTAGCATCTGAAGAAGCAACTTCAGGTTCTGTCATTAAGAACGCAGATCGAATTTCACCGTTCATCAATGGTTTTAGCCATTTTTCTTGCTGTTCTGGAGTACCGTATTTTGATAAAACTTCCATGTTGCCAGTATCAGGAGCACTACAGTTGAATACTTCTGATGACCATATCATGCGCCCCATTATTTCTGCCAACGGAGCATATTCCATATTGGATAAACCAGGACTCAATTCTCCATAAGTTTTTGGTAGGAAAAGATTCCATAAGCCAGCATCTTTTGCTTTTTGTTTTAAACCTTCTAAGCCCGGCCACTTCGTCCATGCATTTGCTGGATCTTTATGATATGTCTCAACTTCTTTTTCAACAGGAGCCAAATTTTGAGCTACAAATTGCTTTAGTTTCTCTTGAAGTTCTTTGGATTTATCTGAATATTCGAAATTCATTGTTTCTCGTTTTCGTTGATACTTATTAAGAGTTAATTTCTTTGAGTTTCAATTTGTAATTGTCTTTTAGTTGTTTAGATGATATCATTAATAACCAAGATGCAAAAACAAATTTTAGCCCGAAATTAAATATCCACCATCTGCTGCATATACGCCACCGGTCATATACGAACCTGCATCTGATGCTAATAGCATTACAACTCCTGCCATTTCATCTGGCTCGGCCATTCTTTTTAATGGTACGGTTTGATTGTAGCCTTCAACTAATTTGTCGTTAGACCAAAGACTTTGACTAAACTTTGTTTTAATAAGTCCGGGACAAACCACATTAGAGCGAATTCCAAATCTCCCCCATTCTTTGGCTTGGTTTTTTGTTAGCATAATCAAAGCCGATTTGGTCATACTATACAAGCCCAATCTAAACCCTGGATGAATACCTTCTACAGAAGAGATATTAATAATACTTCCGCTTCCATTCTCCTTCATATATGGTTGAACCAAATTTGAAAGTAACCAAGGAGCTTTTACGTTCACATTCATTATTTTATCAAAAACCTCTTCACCAGAGGTTTCTAAAGGACCATAAAAAGGATTGATAGCCGCATTATTCACCAGTATATCTATGCGCCCATATTTTTCAATGGTCTTTGCTACTAGAGTTTCTCTCTGTGCTGAATCACCTATATGACAAGCAATACCTACGGCGTCGTATCCAGCTTTATTAAATTCAGCAGCCACAGCATCAACAGCTTCTTGCTTACGGCTACTGATGACCAATTTGGCTCCATTTTCTGCCAAGCCTCGTGCAATAGATAATCCTATTCCTTTACTAGAACCTGTAACGATAGCCACTTTTCCTGTAAGATCAAATTTTTGTTTTATGCTATTCATATGTTTATATCTCGTTTTTCTTTGCTAGTTTTTAAATGTCGCGTATTGACAGAACCAGCGCTATATTCTGTATGTGAATTTATCTTAAATTGTCTGCTGTACCTCAGTATTCTATTTCTCGAGATTTCTCCCTAAGTCAGCTACTTCCTCCTTTTATTTAAAAGGAAGAAAAATTCCTTTATCAGTACACACCTTTAAGCCGTATTAAATACTTTACTACATGGGTATTGAACTGTATAATTGGCAACAAGTCGTACTAGCCTCTCATGTTAAATAAAGACTTCTTTATCTGTACCGATAGTCAAAGCTTTCTCGTTATCCATCAGTATTTCTGCCAATCCTAATGTTTTTGGAAGTTCATATTTGAAATAGAATTCCATCGCATGAATTTTACTTTCGTAGAATTCTGAGCTATAGTCTTTGTTACCCATTACTAAAGCGTTTTGAGCTTCAAGACCTATATTCAACCATAACCAACTTTGCACTATTGTACTAAAGAACTCCATAAACGGAGTAGCATCTGCCAAAAAACGTTGATAATCCCCCTTCATGGCAAAACCCATTAAACTTTGTAATACTTGTTGTGTCAATTCTAATTTATCACCTAACTTTTTAGCATAAGGTTTTAAAGAATCGTGCACCATACTGGCTTTTATCGTATTTGTAATTTCTTCAGATAACAGCTGTAAGGCTTTCCCATTATCCATCGTTACTTTTCTACCTAATAAATCTTGTGATTGAATACCTGTGGTACCTTCATAAATAGCTGAAATACGGATATCTCTTAAATATTGTTGTAAAATATACTCGGAGCAAAATCCATATCCACCTAGTACTTGTACACCATTATTAACTGAAACAATTCCTGCTTCAGACGGATATGTTTTTACTAAAGGTGTCATAATTTCTAATAGCAATCTATATTTTTCGCGTTCTTCTGCTGTTGCACTCGCTATAGAAAGGTCATGATATTTCGCAGTTAAAAGCACTAAACTTTGAGCACCTTCGGTAATTACTTTTTGCAGTAATAACATTCTACGAACATCTGCATGATTTATGATCAAGGTCTGTTCTTGATTTACATCTTTTTTACCAGTGCTAGTTAATTTACGACCTTGCGGTCTTTCGTTGGCATAGTTCAATGAAGCTTGGTATGCTGCCGAGGCGATTGCCGCCGCTCCTCTACCCACACCAATTCTAGCGCCATTCATCATTAAGAACATATATTTCAATCCCTTGTTAGCTTCACCTACAAGCCAACCTTCACAATTTTCTTTATCTCCAAAAAACAAGTGTGTTGTGCAATAGCCCCGTTGCCCCATTTTTTCAAAATCGGCAACTACGGTTACATCATTAGATGTTAAACTACCGTCTGCAGTTGGTTTCTTTTTAGGCACTACAAATAAGGATATACCTTTTGTTCCTGCTGGCGCACCTTTTATTCGTGCCAAAACCAAATGAACGATATTGTCCGCGCCTTGGTAATCGCCACCTGATATAAATATTTTCTGTCCGTGAATTTTATAGGTATCCCCATCGGGAGTAGCCGACGTCGTAATATCTGATAGCGAACTGCCCGCTTGTGGCTCGGTTAAACACATGGTACCACCCCATTTTCCAGATAACATGTTAGGCAAATATGTATCTTTCAGCTCTTGACTACCAAAATGAGCAATCAATTCAGCCGAACCTACCGTTAAACCAATATAGCCTGGCAAATGGTTGTTCGCCGCATCTTGTATAAATGCAGAAGCATGTGCTGCCATGGCAGGCATTTGCATACCACCATGCTCATATGAAAACGAACTTGCGATCAAACCCATTTCTCCACCAGCTTTCATAAATTTCAACACTTGAGGATGCACAACAATCTCTCCATCTTTGAAATGTGCAGGTTGCTCATCCATCTCTCTGAAAAAAGGATAAAGCTCTTTATCAGAAAAATCTTTAACCGAGTTCAGCATCATTTCTACCGATTCTTGATCATATTCTGCATAGCGTTCTTGATCAAGAACATCTTGCAAATTGTTTACTTTATATAATAAGAATTTAAGTGTTTCTAAGTCTACATATTGATTTGCCATTGCGTTGTATTTTATGAAACATCAAGTTAGTTGATATTTCACCCAAACTCATTAAACTAGTTTAATAAAAGATTGAAACTATCGATTATCACTGTCAAATCTTCTATATTTATAACTACTACTCTAAACCTTAGTATTTTATGGATAATATTTCTAATGCAATTCTTGCCATTTCTTTAATCATTATCATGTTCGGCATGGGTTTAGCTTTACAGCTCAAAGATTTTATTCGAATATTCAATAAACCCAAAGCCATCTTAATTGGTCTATCTTGTCAATTACTAATACTTCCTATAATTGGCTTTATTCTTATACGTTTTTTTACGCTATCGCCAGAAATAGCGATTGGTGTCATTATTATATCTGCCTGCCCTGGTGGACCAACCTCTAACCTTATTACACACTTAGCCAACGGCGACACTGCACTTTCAGTTTCATTAACTGCTATAAGTAGTTTAATAACCTTGGTATCCATTCCCTTTATTATCAATTTAGGCTTACAAGAAGTTTTGGGCGAAGGCACCACTATTCAGCTCAACATTGCCCAGACCATTTTACAAGTTTTCATCATTGTAATTTTACCTGTTGGTTTAGGAATGCTACTAAAATATAAGAAGTCAAACTTTGCATTGAGAATGGAAAAGCCAGTAAAAAAAGCATCGGGAATTTTCTTTGTGGTTGTATTAATTGCTATTCTAATTAAAGAAAGGTCTTTACTTATAAGACACATTCAAGAAGCTGGTCTAGTAACATTGACACTTAATATTATTACAATGTCTATTGGATATTTTTTAGGAAATATTTTCAACTTACCACTTAAACAACGTATTTCTGTCGCTATAGAAGGTGGTATTCAAAATGGAACATTGGGTATTAGCATTGCAACGATTTTACTTCATAATACCGCATATGCTATTTCGCCGGCTATTTATGGAACTCTCATGTTTTTTACCGCTGGAATTTTTATTTACTGGAGCAATAAACAGATTGAAAAACAACTTGTTTAAACACAATCGCTTTCTCTTTGACCAATACGCTTTCGAATTTTAGAAAGTCCGACAGGTGTCAACCCTAAGTACGATGCAATTAAATATTGAGGTAGACGCTGAAATAGATCAGGTCTTTTCTCCAATAATCGTAAATAACGTTCCTCATTAGTACGACTATTAAGACGTTCTACACGACTGTATGATTTTAAAAAAGCCTCTTGCATTGATAATCTGCCAAATCTTTCAAGTTGATGAGAATTGTCAAAAGACATTTCTGCATTAGATTTTTTAATTGCAAAGACTGTAGAATTTTCAGTTGCGGTTAAAAAATATCTTGACGACGAACCTTTTACATAGGCGGGTAAGTCAGTAAAAAACACATCTTCGGTATAAAATTCCAAGACTTTAGTTTCTCCATCTTGAACTTTGTAATAATAGATACATCCAGAATCTAAATAATAAAAATAGTTGACCATTTGACCACAAGAAATAAGTGCTTCACCTTTCTTTAAATCAATTCTTTCGTAGAGTGACAACCAATAATCTAATACATGGTCATCTACTTTATTGTAAGAGAGAATTTTATTCTTAAGATTTTGCAAAGAAGTCACTTTAAGGTTATTTTATAATTAGCCTAAACAATTCAGGGTGATTATAAATATAAGCAATTTCAAAAAATAGAATGCAAAATGTTGCCATATTCTACCAACTGCGCTTCAAATTTTAAGAATATGAAAATATAACCGCTCAAGAAAAATAACGATATACATCAGCTTTTATCTTTTTACGAATTGCAAAATAGTCTTGAAATTAAGATTCAACAGAACCGCCTTTCACTTTTTACAATAAAATTCTCGCGACCTTCTTTTACAGCTTTTCTTGAAGAGTAAATTAAAAAATCGCCAAATTATACACTCTGTCGCATTAAACCTTCTTGCGCTACAGAAGCTACCAATACTCCCGTTCTGTCATATACACTACCTCTTGAAAAACCTCTTGAGTTAGAAGCGCTTGGGCTATCCATACTATACAACAACCAATTTTGGATATCAAAATTGCGGTGAAACCATATGGCATGATCTAGACTTGCATAAAAAGTTTCGCCTTTATTCAACACTTCTCGATGTGGCAATGTTGCTGTAGTCAACAAATTATAATCTGATGCATAAGCCAACAATTGTTGTTGCATTGGCAAATCGATTTCCGCTTTATCAGAAGTGCGTAACCAAGTATTGAAAAACGGAGAACCATTTTCTATTAATTGGGTGGTAAATTTTTCTACCGGCTTAAATTCAAACACTTTAGGCTGTATTGCTTTTAATCTTTTATAGGCACCAGGATGTAAATCCTTAATTTCCTCTAATTGCTCAAGACTGGTGGTCAACTTTTCTGGCGGAATTAAATTAGGCATTGGAAACTGATGATTAACACCATCGGACTTTACCTGAAATGAAGCAGCCATATTAAAAATAGCTTTACCGTTTTGTTTAGCTACTACCCTTCTTGTGGTAAAACTTCCTCCATTTCTAATGGTGTCTACCTCGTAGCGAATTGGATATTTTAAATCTCCCCCCAAAATAAAGTAGCCATGTAGCGAATGTGCGATACGATCCTCGGGAACCGTTTGATAGGCCGCATGTAAGGATTGAGCCAATACTTGCCCACCAAAGACCCTGCCCCATGGGGCATTGTAGTTTTCTCCTTCAAATATGGTTTCGTCTATTCTTTTAAGAGTGATCAACTCTATCAGTTCTTTAATTGTTTGCATTTAAGGATACCTATTTTATTTGGAATCTAAAAGTACAGTTTTAGAGATGAAACAAAAACCACTTTACCAATATTCATATAAATTAGAACTTCACTTAACCAAACATTCTACTTCAAGTAAAACGCTGTATTCTCATTTCTAAATCATTACTCCACATAATTCGTCAACCACCTCATATGAGTCAGAATCTTAGAAAGCGGAGCTCTAACAATGTTAAAAGAACCCTATTTTAGAAATATTCAGCAGATAATAAGTCCACCGTGAAGAAAATTTATTGAAAAGAATAATGGGTGTTCAGATTTTAAACAAGATTAACAACCTAGTAATATATCTGAACAAAAGGTTGAAATAAAGCAAAAAACCAGTTCATTTCTGAACTGGTTTGTGTCGTGTTAGCAAGATTCGAACCCTACTCTGTAATTATTTATATATCAATCATTTACAAATTTAAAAAATTCACTGTTGACCGATTTGTTGACTATATTTCAAATGAACTTAAAGTAAAATACTTTACTTTCTGACATACAAAAGATACAAACATTTTATTTTCCTAAAAATCAAAATTTAAAACCATATCACATAAATTAATAAAAAATGTTAGTGAAATTTATTTATTGAACATTTATAATTGTCACTTTTCAGTATTCTCAACAATCGTCGTATAGCCCATTCCTACACATACGCACATGGTCGCCAATGTATATTTACCGCCAGAGCGAATTAATTCATAGAAAATGATGAAAAAAATTTAATACTCCAATGTTAATTGACGTTTTGAATTTACCGTATCGAGAAAAAAAAAGGTGGCTAAGACGACATATCATTTATTGAAAATAAAGTGTCATATTAACTTCAAGATATCCATCTATCCCTTATAAATATCTGAATCCATTTTCAAATTCAACATATTGTAGCAAAATACTTTGCTTGAATCTAATTTTACATCAACTAACTCAAATCCAATAGTTCAGTTAGAATAACATTCTATCACTGGTTACCACTACTCACCATTAAAAAATACCATTACCGCTAAAACAATAATAATAACTAAAATGGATATAGCGATATCAACCCAGCTGTAACTAGCTTTATTGTTTTTCTTTTCCTCTTCGGTTATAGTGCCAAATGTAAGGTTTACAATTTGTTCCCTATCCGGTGCTTTCGTTAACAAACTCACAACTACCAAGAATATCAAACAGAATAAAAAGAACCATGCACCAAAGCTTAAAAAGTTCATAGCACCTAGATGATACAAGAACCCATCTGGGTCTAAACTTCCTTTAACCAATTCCAAGGCAATCCTGAAAAAAGCAACTATAATACCCATTATTAATGTAGCGAACGCACCAGTAGAATTGATTCTTTTGTAAAAAATACCTAGTATGAACACTGCTGTAATAGGTGGAGCTATATAAGCCTGCACACTCTGCAGGTACTCATAAAGAACTCCCGAGATATTGGCCATAATAGGTATCCAAATAATACCCACGACAACTACAAAAATAGTAGCGATCTGTCCGGTCCTTACCAGTTTTTTTTCTGGAGTATTCGGATTCAACTTTTTATAGATATCCACTGTAAACAATGTTGAACAGGAGTTAAACACAGATGCCAATGAACTCATTAAGGCTGCCAAAAGTCCGGCTGCTACCAATCCCCGTAATCCAGAAGGCAGAAGATTACTCATTAGTACCGGAAAAGCTTCATCTGGACTATCCCAATGTAACTCTCCCCTAATTTTCAAGGTCAGTGCTATAATTCCTGGGATCAGGAATAAAAATACGGGTAATAATTTCAACAGAGCACCAAAAATAGTACCACGACGACCTTCCTTTATATTCCGTGCTGTAAGTGTTCGTTGAACTATATACTGATCCGTACACCAATACCAAATACCTACGATAGTACTCGTAATCAGCAATGATGGCCATGGAAAATCAGGGTCTGTGGCCGGTCTCCACATATTAAAATATTCCGGTCCTAACGTCTCCTGCATACTACCCCATCCACCTACTTTGTCCAGTCCTATATAGGTTAAAACTGCAGCACCCAATATCAATAGCACAGCCTGCAAAGTTTCTGTATATACTACAGCACGCATACCTCCTAAAACTGTATAGATACCTGTCAAAACAACTGTAGCTATGGCGCCTGTCCAAAAATCGATTCCCAAAAGAGCTGCTACTACAACACCACCTGCGTAAATAGTAACGGAAATCTTAGTTAATACATAAGCGATGATAGAAAAAATTGAAAGCACCCATCTTGATCTTGCGTCAAAACGCTTCTCTAAGAATTCCGGCATTGTAAATACGCCACTTCGTGCATAAAAGGGTAAAAAGACCCATCCCAGAATCAACACCACCCAAGCTTGTATCTCATAAATTAATAACGGAAGTTTATCACTTGCCCCTGTACCAGCAAGACCAACCACATGTTCCGATCCAATATTCGACGCAAAAACGGATGCTCCTACAACGAACCATCCAACATTTCTACCGGCTAAAAAATAATCTTCTGTGTTTTCTTCCTTTTTCCGAATAACCCAAATGGCAATTCCTATTAGGACCAAAAAATATAAGGTAATACTGATCCAATCAAACGTATCTAATGGTTGCATGGTTATGGTTGTTATTTGGTTGTAAATGAAAAGGTAGTTTTGGTTCTATATTTATCTCCTGGTTCCAAGGTCACAGATGGAAATTCTGGTTGGTTGGGTGAATCTGGAAAGTGTTGTGTTTCTAAACAAAAACCTGAACGTTTTGCATAGGTTCCACCGTTAGGTGTAGGAAGTGTACCGTCCAAAAAGTTACCCGTATAGAATTGGATTCCTGGTTCATCCGTCAGCACTTCCAAGTTCCTACCTGTTTCAGGATGATATGCTGATGCAACAGACCTATAACCTGAGCCTTGGTCATTTAACACCCAGCAATGGTCGTAACCACCACCTAATTTTATTTGTTCGTTATCCGTATTGATTTCCTTTCCTACCAATTTTGGTTCCCTAAAATCAAACGGCGTTCCTTTTACCGGCCTTAGCTCTCCAGTAGGAATTAATCCTCCATCAACTGGGATAAAAGTGTCGGCATCTATTTCAACTATGTGGTCTAGAATGGTATTTGAAAAATCTCCAGAAAGGTTAAAGTAAGCGTGTTGGGTTAAATTCACCACCGTAGTTTTATCGGTTTCCGCCTCGTACAATACATCTAGCGTATTATCCCTATTCAAAGTATATGTGACCGTAGTAGATAGATTACCCGGGAAACCTTCCTCCATATCTTGACTCAAATAAGTAAGAATCAACTTAATCGAATCGTCACCCTCTTCCGTTTTGGCTTTCCATACTTTCTTATCAAAACCTTGCACACCGCCGTGAAGATTGTTCTGCCCATTATTCTGGGCCAAAGTATACTCCGTACCATCTAAACTAAATTTTCCTTTTGCAATCCTATTTCCATATCTACCTATTAAAGCACCGAAAAACGGATTGTCCTTTTCATATTGTTCTAGGGAATCAAATCCTAAAACCACATTTTTCATAGTACCATCCTTATCCGGAGTTCTCAACGAAGTGATTCTGCCACCATACGTGATAATATCCACTTGAATACCATCCTTATTTTTTAAAAAATATTTAGTGACCTTTTCACCTGCAGCCGTGGTTCCAAAATCACCTGATGTTATACTAACCGCTTTTTCCATTTGTTCTGGTTCTTGATTTTCTTTTTTCGTTTTATCATCTTTACATGCAAAATTCACCAATATGACTGCGATAATTAAGATTGAAGGAAACGACGTTTTAAATGTTTTCATAATATCCGAATTTACATGTTATGTTGAAATAAATGGTAGTAGGCCTCGTTGGCGTTCAATAGTTCCTTAAACTGACGTACCGTAGTATTTTTATCGATGACCACAACCTCTACCCCTGCCATTTCCGCAAAATCCTCTATGAACTCGGTCGTTACTGCCTGACTGTATACCGTATGATGTGAACCACCAGCCAAAATCCAAGAAGTAGCGGCTACCTCAAGATCAGGTTTTGCATCCCAAAGCACACGAGCAACTGGTAATTTAGGTAATTTTCCCATGGGTTCCACTGCTTCTACTTCGTTGACAATAAGCCTAAAACGATTTCCTAGATCTACCAAGGAAACATTTATGGCCGGCCCGGCTGGTGAATTGAACACCAAACGAACAGGGTCTTCCTTACCTCCTATTCCCAAGGGATGCACTTCACAGGATGGTTTTTTATCAGCAATAGAAGGACAAATTTCTAACATATGGGAGCCCATAACATAGGCTTTTTGTGGTGTGAAATGATAGGTGTAATCTTCCATAAACGAAGTTCCACCTTCCAAACCGATAGCCATTACTTTCATGGCGCGTAATAATGCGGAAGTCTTCCAATCTCCTTCACCACCAAATCCATAACCATCGGCCATTAGACGTTGGGTGGCAATTCCAGGCAACTGTTTTAATTCGCCTAGGTTTTCAAAGGTATCGGTGAAAGCTCCAAAACTACCTTCTTCTAAAAATGAACGTAATCCCAATTCTATTTTAGCTGCATCTATCAAAGATTGACGCTTATTCCCATTCGATAACAATTCATCTGCCAATTGATATTCGGCTTCGTAAGTTTTTACCAACTCGTTTACCTGTTCATCACTTAGCTTTTTGATGTAATTAGTAACGTCCGATGAATCATATCCGTTTACCGAAAAACCGAAACGTAATTGCGCTTCTACCTTGTCCCCATCGGTTACGGAAACTTCACGCATGTTATCCCCAATACGTGCAACCTTTAAATTTTGAAATTCGTTCCAACCCAAAGCTACTCGGGTCCAATTTCCTATTTTTTGCAGAATATTTTCTTCCTCCCAGTGACCAACTATAATTTTACGTTTTTTGCGCATTCTCGTCATCATGTGCCCGAACTCGCGGTCACCATGAGCGGATTGATTCAAGTTCATAAAATCCATATCTATAGTCTCCCAGGGTACCTCGGCATTGAACTGCGTATGTAAATGACATAAAGGTTTGGTCAGTACCGACAACCCTTTGATCCACATTTTTGCAGGTGAAAAGGTGTGCATCCAAGTAATGATACCTATACAGTTTTTACTGGCACTGGCATCTTGGCAAACATCCGTTATTTCATTAGGTGTCTTTACCGTTGGCTTATAAATAATCTTTACTGGAATATGGGCCGATGTATTGAAACCCTCCACGATTTTTTGAGAATTTTTTGCTACCTGCTCCAAAGTTTCAGGTCCGTACAAATGTTGACTGCCTGTAACGAACCATATTTCCTTTTCCTTCATCGATATACTCATATTGTTACGCTAAATTTATTGTCCGTAATACGCATTTTTACCATGCTTACGCTCGTAGTGTTTTTTTATTAATGAATCTTTTAATCTGGGTGCGTCCGGATTAATCTGCAAGGTAAGATATGCCATATGGGCAACCGTCTCCAAAACCTTACTATTATAAACAGCCTTTGCAGCGGATTTACCCCATGCGAAAGGTCCATGGTTTCCTATAAGTACCATTTCCACTTCCTCGGAAGAAATACCTCGCTCCTGAAAGCAATCCAAAATCTGTATCCCCGTATTATGTTCATAATTCCCCTCTATCAGACTATCCTTCATAGGCTGCGCGCAAGGAATATCGGCAGTTAAATGGTCTGCATGGGTAGTCCCAAATATAGGAATGTCCCTTTGCGCCTGAGCCCAAGCTACCGAATATGTTGCATGGGTATGCGCTATACCACCTATATGGCTCCAATTTTTATACAAAAAGGCGTGTGTTTTGGTATCAGAGGAAGGGCGCATAGTTCCTTCAATAATATTATTATCAAAATCTAGGATAACTATATCCTCAGGTTTCAATTTTTCGTAGGGAACTCCACTGGGCTTAATGGCAAAAATACCATTCTCCCTATCTACCGCACTTACATTTCCAAAAGTGTAAATCACCAGACCAAGGTTGTTCAACTCAATATTCGCTTCGAAACACTCCTGTTTTAATTGGTTATATCTTGAAGTCATGTCTTTATTTTTTTAATGTGCTTTCCATAAATTGTCCAAGGCTTTCGTAGGACGCTATCAGCTTTTCATACTCTTTTACAGCCTCGGGCTGTGGTTGGTATTCAGCTTCGTAGTTACTTCCCATTTTCTTACTCGCTTCACTAACGTTGGGGTATATACCTGCTGCCACCGCCGCATAAATAGCAGCTCCCAATGCAGGGGCTTGGTCAGATTCCGCTACCTTAATGGGCATGTTCATTACATTGGCCAACGTTTGCATAATAAAAGGTGATTTTCTAGCAACGCCACCAATACCCACTACTGACTCTATTTTAACACCCTCTTCTTGAAATCTTTCGGCTATTTTCTTAGAACCGAAACATATGGCATTTATCAATGCCTTGAAAATATGTGGTGCTTTTGAGCCCAGCGATAAACTTGCGATTGCACTTTTCAAATTCTGGTCGGCATCGGGGGTCCTTCGTCCGTTAATCCAATCCAAGGCTGTTGGTATACTCTCTGACAAGGGAATGGACTCTGCTGCATCTGATAATCTCAGGATAAAATCGCTTTCTATTTGCTTTCTCAAATCCTCTTTTTGTTGGTCTGAAAGAATATCCGAGGTCATCACCAAATTATCCACAGGCCAGGAAAGGACGTCCTTGAACCAGGCCAAAAGGTCTCCAAATGCGGACTGACCAGCTTCCAACCCTACAAATCCGGGGATGACGGAACCATCTACTTGACCACATATTCCTTTTATGGTCTTACCGTCTAACTCCGTTTCTTTGGCCACGATAATATCACAGGTACTAGTACCCATAACCCTTACCAAAGCATTCTCATCTATTCTGGCACCAACGGCACCGGAATGGGCGTCAAAAGTGCCCACGGCAACTACGGTATCGGTGGTCAATCCCAATTTCTGCGCCCATTCTTGACTAAGGTTTCCCGCTACCTCATCGGAAGTATAAGTTTCGTCATACAATCGGTCTCGCAATTCCGCAGCGTAAGGATGCAACAATCCAAGGAATTCCTTTGATGGCAGGCCGCCCCAACTCTCATGCCACATGGCTTTGTGCCCTGCAGCACATCGACTGCGCTTAAAGGTCTTTAAATCCTTGTTATCTATAATTAAATAGGTCATGAGGTCACAATGCTCCATCCACGTATACGCCTCTTTTAGCACTGCTTTATCCTCTTCCACCACATGGGCAATCTTTGCCCAGAACCATTCGGACGAGTAGATGCCCCCAACAAATTTGGTATAATCTACCCCCCCCCAAGTAGCTGCCAGTTCGTTTATTTTTTCGGCTTCGGTAATGGCTGTATGATCCTTCCACAACACCATCATGGCATTGGGGTTATCTTCAAAACCATCTACCATGGCCAACGGTGTTCCATCTTTTGCTATCGGCACCGGTGAAGAACCGGTCGTGTCGATACATATTGCCTTAATGGCCGATGGCTCTATTTTACCTTTTGAAACCACTACAGATATGGTTCTTTCCAATCCTTCGATATGATCCAAAGGATGTTGTCTGAACCGATTGCTGGAAGGGTCGCAATACATACCCTTTTTCCATCTTTGGTACCAGTGCACTTCAGAGGCTACTTCCTTTCCATTTTCTGAATCTATCAGTACGGCCCTAACGGAATCCGAACCATAATCCAATCCTATAACGTAATTATTTTTCAATTTAACCTAATTCTATTTGATTATTTCAACGAACTATCTAACCACACCTTCATCTTACCCGGACCTCTATTAGACCATGCGTAATAGGGTATCGCTTTAAAATCTCCGCTTGTTATCGTATTTACCCCTTCTAATAGTTCTTCCTCCATTTGCACTTCAAAATCATTGGATTTATAAAGGGTGAAATCATTAATATCTGTTTTATTATCGATTTCTTCAACCGCATATACCAATGGTCCGTATTCCATTGCAAGTTTGCCTTGATTCTCCACAACTTTATCCGATGTTTCTACCATACGTACTTCCATTGGGAATTTGAGTTCGATATTTTTTCCATTCACTTTTTCTCCAGATAATGTAATGTATCCATCTAAGGAATTAATAACCTCTTTTTCTCCGTCAATATAAACCGCCACATTCTCCGATGGCGGATTTACATAATTGTAAAGTCCACCCGGTAGCACTTTATTATGGGCCCAACCCGGAATACGCAATTTTAAATTATAATCTGTTCCTTTATCCGAGTTGATGTCCACATTGACAGTTCCATCCCAAGGATAAGCAGTCTTTTGCGAAATATCGATTTTGTTATTTGGCAAATCGATAACGGCATTATTGGAGGCATATAAATTCACATACACATCGCTGTCATTTTTAGCATAAATTAGTCCTGGTAATGCAGGGATAAACCGAACAACATTTGTAGGACAGCAAGAACAATCAAACCATGATTTTCTGGTTACAGACCCTTGGTTAAACTCATATTTACCATCGGATTCCAAAGGATTTGGGTAGAAAAATTCTGTACCACTTAAAGACAGGCCAGAAATCAAACCATTGTAAAGCGTTCTTTCGATTACATCATAATATTTAACGTCACCTGTCATATTGAACAGTCTTTGGTTCCAATAGACATTGCCAATTGCCGCACAAGTTTCATTGTAAGCGGTTAAATTAGGTAGCTGGTAATTCTCCCCAAAGGCTTCATTTTCATGGGTGGCACCAATACCACCGGTAATGTACATTTTCTTATCTACCATATTGTCCCATAAATCATCAATGGCCTCGTGGTAAGCGGAATCATCTTTTAAAGTGGCAATATCGGTCATGGCAGCGTACATATAAACTGCCCTTACGGCATGACCTACTACTTCATCCTGTTGCACAACGGGAACATGATCCTGAGAATACTCCCCAAAAAGTTCATGGTTATCAGGGTTACCGCGATTATCCAAAAAATATTTGGCTAAATCCAAATATGCATCTTTTCCGGTAACTTCGTATAATTTAATCAATCCGGTTTCAATTATTTGATGACCCGGCACTATTGCTATTTTACCTTCCTCGTCACCAAATGTATCCACCATTAAATCCGCATTCTTTAAAGCGATATCCAAAAAGTTCCGGTTACCCGTGGCTTTGTAATGTACTATAGCGGCCTCATACATATGACCTGCATTATATAGTTCATGGCTTGTAGCTAGTGACTCCCAGCGTTTACCTTCTTTAACGGCAACCCACTCCGCAGGCGGTTCTGCTGGATTTATAGTTCGCCAGGTAGTTAAGTAACCATCTGGCTCTTGCCCTACCTCGACAATACCTATTAAAGAATCCAGTAATTTCTCTAAAGGAGGATTAGGTGAACTTATCAAGGAATTAGAGGCGCCTTCTATAACCTTAAACACATCGGAATCGTCAAAAGGCATAACACCTCTTACTTTACCATCCATTTTACCACCCGCAATTAAAAAATTATCAAACCTTCCCTCTTCCTTACATTTCTTTATGGCATAAACTATTGTTTTATCCTGAACACGTTTAATTATTGGCAACCAAAAATCATCGGTAAGTTGAACATTTTGAATATTAACAGGCGAAATTTCATAACCAATTGTAGATTCAGAGGAAGCATTTTCTGCATCTTCCGCTGTAACATCCTGCTTGAAGCCAAAAAAACTTATTACAGAAGTTGCAAGAACAACTATGGGAATCGCTCGTTTCATTTTAGAGTTTTTTACTTAATTCCTTCTAAAACCAATACTGAAAAAGGAGGAATGGTGACTTCTAACATTCCTTTCTTAAACTTAAAATCCTTGAAATTTTTAGGCTCTATCTTATTTGGATTTTCAAAGGAATTATGGTCTTGTAAATTTTCAGAACTCAATAGCGACCCTGTCATATTCTTTAGTCCCAGCTCGTTCAAATCAATGGAAACTGGAGTACCATTTTTTGTATCGATATTGGTGAAGGAAATATGGACTTTATCGTTTGCATCTTTGGAAGCAGAAACCGTTAATGCAGGTAGGGATTCCTTATTATACGCATACATAGGCGAATCAAAAGATAATGGGATTAACGTGGCATCTTGATGAACTTTGTACATATTCATCACATGATAGGTAGGCGTTAAAATCATTTTTTCCTTATCCGTAAGAATAACTGCCTGTAAAACATTTACCGCTTGAGCCAAATTCGCCATTTTTACTCGGTCTGCATGATTGTTGAAAATATTCAAGTTCATTCCTGCAATCATGGCATCACGCATTGTATTTTGCTGATACAAAAATCCAGGATTTGTACCTTCCGATACTTCATACCAACCACCCCATTCATCAACGATAAGGTCAACTTCCATATTCTTATCATACTTGTCCATAATTGCCGTATGCTTAACGATAAGCTCCTCCATTAACCAAGACTCTTTCATAGTTTTGAAATAGGTGTCCTCATTAAAATTCACATCCGGACCTTTTGCATCCCAATCAATTACCGAATAATGATGAAGTGCAACGCCTTGCAACATATTTTTCGGAATATTTTTCATCAAAACTTCTGTCCAATTGTAATCATCGTTACTAGCGCCTGAAGCAATTTTGTAAATACCACCTTCTACATCGGCATCGGACATAAATGTTACATATTTTTTATAGATATCTGCATAGTATTCCGGGCGCATATTACCACCACAACCCCAAGCTTCATTACCTATGCCCCAATACTTTACTCCCCAAGGCTCTTCACGACCGTTTTCGCGTCTTAAATCGGACATAGGACTTTTTCCTTTAAAATTGGTGTACTGGACCCAATCTGCTAATTCTTGAACACCTCCACTACCAACATTTCCAGATAAATATGGTTCGGCCCCTAGCTCTTCGCAAAGATTTAAGAAATTATGAGTACCAAAACTATTATCCTCGGTAACCCCACCCCACCAAGTGTTGACTATGGTCGGTCTTTTATCCAAGTCACCAATACCATCCATCCAATGATAAGTATCGGCAAAACAACCTCCAGGCCATCTCAGATTTGGAATCTGTAATTCTTTTAGGGCATCTATAATATCAAGACGTACACCAGCAGAATTTGGAATAGCGCTAGAATCCCCAACATAAAAGCCTTCATATATACAACGTCCTAAATGCTCTGCAAAATGACCATAGATGTGTTTACTGATAGTTGGCGCGTTGTCTGAAGCATCAAGCTTGATAGTCGTAATTTCTTGACATGTGGATATTTGAGAATAAGAGCAAATAATCACCGTTAAAATTGATAGTAAGATTTTTCTACACATAAAAAAAGATATTAGTATTATTGAAATAAATCAAAATAATTTTTAAAAATGTCAATTAAATATTTGTAAGCTGAATCAATTTATATAATTATATGAATTCGCTCGAAAACTTTATACTTGAAATAAAAAACAATAATAATTAAAAAAAGTGTGTTTTAAACACTTTAAAAAATATTTTTATCAATACTGAAAAATCTAATAAAATAAGTAGATTGTTCACTTTATTGATTTCTCATCCAAATGACACTAAGTAATTATAGTAACGAAGACAAAGTATTATTAGCTGTAGACTGTATAATATTTGGTTTTGATAAAGAAGAATTAAAAATTTTACTTATTCAACGTGACTTTGAACCCGAAAAGGGAAAATGGTCTCTTATAGGAGGTTTTCTTAAAAAAGAGGAAAATCTTGATGAAGCCGCAATTCGAGTATTACATCATCTAACAGGGTTAAATGACATCTATATGGAGCAACTTTACACTTTTAGTAAGGTGGATCGCGATCCTGCAGATAGAGCATTGTCCGTTGCCTATTATGCACTAATTGACATTAAAAATCACGATAGTAGTTTATTAAAACGTGAATCTTCAAAATGGTTTAATCTTAAAGACGCTCCTAATTTAATATTTGATCATAATAGAATGGTTGAAAGAAGTTTGGCACGTTTACAAAGAAAAGCGTTGAGCAAACCTATTGGTTTTGAACTTCTTCCTACAAAATTTACAATGCGCCAGTTACAGAAATTATACGAAGCTATCTTAGAGAAAAAACTGGACAAACGAAATTTTATCAATAAATTTAATTCCTTGGATATTCTAATTAAACTCGACGAAAAGGACATGAGCTCTTCAAAAAAAGGTGCCTATCTTTTTCAGTTTGATGAAGAAAAGTATAATAGTAAGGTGGAAGATGGTTTTAGTTTTAAACTTTGAGTTAAAATTTAATTATTAAGATTTAATTTTTAATTACAATTCAAAATATCCAATTAAAATATCTGAACTTAATAGCAGAAGCTATCCGAGATTTTAAATATAAAATAGTTTTCCTCCATAATAAAGATTACTTATTTAGTGTTGAAAATCGTAAAGAACTTAATTTCCTTTTGTCTAGCCGACAAATTTCGCAATGCAATTTATTGTTTGAAATTTAAAACCATATATAATTATAAGTACTTAGCCAGAAATAATATGAGAAAAATATTCTATTCTTAAATATAGAATCTAATTAAGTGCCTACTTATGAATTTCTTGAAGTTGTTTTCCATAATCTAAACCATGTTTATTGCAATCTATTAATAAAGGAATAGCTCCTTCTTTTGCCAGGACCAAGACGATCTAATTCCCAATACTTCCTTCCAGTTCAGCCACACCGTTCACCACTACCTAATTCGTCAAATTCAAGTTCATTCAACATTTAGTTTAAAACCATAAATTCTTTGTTCATTTAAAAAAAAAAAAAATGTTGCTCGTCCTCCTTAGAAAATTTCTTCAGAAATTCTTTAGCCGGTTGCAAGACTTTACCGTAATTTCCAACCATCAAACATACGGGGCAATCTGAACCATAAAGGATTCGCTTCGGGCCAAAAGATTCTAAAACTACATCAATACAAGCTATAATCTCTTGTTGAGTCCATGCCTTGTAATCTGCTTCATTAATCAACCCAGATAGCTTAAAAGATACATTTTAAATCTTTCCCAATTCTTTAATTAATAAGGCCCAAGATGAAAAATAGCCATCCTTAATAGAAGGTTTGACGATGTGACCGAGTACAAATGTGATATTCGGAAACCTCTTTACAAATTCCAACACTACTGGAAGCTGATGCGGTACCATAAGATTTTCATAAATAAGCCCACTTTTTTTTGCAATTCGCCTATTCCTCTCAAAAATTCCATTCTAAGTAAAAATAAGGGGTCCGATTCCCCTTGAGCTACATGCCGATATCATTTCATCAAAGGATAGATTGTGTAATATTCCAAATCCTCATTTAATCGATTACTTCGCAAATCTACCGAAACAACAATTCCTTTTACAAAGTCATGATTCTTAGCTTGTTCCAGTAAAAAATCATTTTCCTTTATATTTTGGTCCGCTTGTACGGCTATACAACCATGTACAAATTTTTTTTATAAATTGGTTCTAAATCATTCGGTAAAAAGTCTTTTCTGATTTCAGACAATTCGTCATCGATCCAAGAGTGTTTCTCCTTTTTCATATCGCCAAAAATGTTGATGTGAATCTATAATCATTACTAATTACTTTAATCAAAATTTACCATGGCCTTTACTACTCCGGTTTCTGAAAGCAACCATGAATCAAAATTTTCTATTATTTCTGAAAAATGAATTTTGTGCGTAATAAATGATTTAGTTGGAAATTCTTTTATATGTTAGATGACTAATTGAAAAATTTCCATCGTAGCATTTCTACTACACAAAACGGTTGTCCCCTTGGCATGAATCTGTGGATGGCTATAAGTTAATTCACCAATAGACAAATCCACCAAAATATATTTTCCACCATGTGACATATAACCGATTCCCGACTCCAATGCCTTGCGGTTTCCTGTGGCATCAAAAACTGCTGTAGCCATATCTCCTCCAGTGATTTTTGCTATTTTTTCCTTTGGTTGACACATCACATTTATAGCGTGGGCGACACCGAATTCATTTTTAATATAATTCAACGGTTCATCGTTTACTTCCGTTCCACAAATACCAACTCGGCGCACCTAAAGTAATGCTTCCCCTCTCTTTTTTTAGCGGCATATCCTTTTCCAATAATTTAAAGTTATGTGGTTCCGCACATATTATATATTTCATCAATCGCTATTATATTATGAGATTTTTATAAGATTATTGAACTATTGCAAGCCCTCTATCTTCATCAAGGTTTTAAAATCATAGCCGATTAACCTATTAATATCACTTTCTGACAAAGATTCAGAAATTTGTGCTTATTACTAAGGATTTAAACACCTAAAAGGAACTTTTTTCAAAATAATCAAAAAAGTTTCTTAAAATATAAATTAAATATTTGATTATGTGTATATTCAACACTTAATTGTTAATTATCCTTTTTATAGATGGAAAAGTCATTTTTTCTAACCATGTTTTTGTTAACAACTATAATCTATAGTCAAAACTCCATTGATTTAAAACTATGGTACGATGAACCATCTGGCGAAACCTGGGAAAATGCACTGCCCATAGGGAATGGTCGCATTGGAGCCATGGTTTATGGCAATGTATTCAATGAGGTTTTTCAACTTAATGAGCATACGGTTTGGAGTGGCAGCCCCAATAGGAACAATAACCCGAATGCTTTAGACGCCCTCCCTAAAGTTCGGCAACTCATTTTTGATGGTGAATACAAAGCAGCCGAGCAATTGGCGAACGAAAAAATAATGTCCAAAAAGTCCCAAGGACAAATGTTTCAGCCTGTTGGAAATCTAGAACTCAATTTTCCCAAGCACGAAAATTTCGAGAACTACCATAGGGATTTGGACATTAGTAATGCAACGAGTAAAACCTCCTATATCATAAATGGCGTCACCTATACTCGGGAAGCCTTTGTCTCTTTGGCCGACCGGGTTTTGGTCATTAAACTTTCAGCCGACCAACCGGGCAAAACTTCGTTTACGGCGAACTTTACATCACCACATCTTGACCCAAAAATAGAAACACAAGAAGATGCTCAACTTTCACTTTGGGGAAAAACAAGCGACCATGAGGGTGTAGAAGGTAAGGTTGAATTCAATGCTCTAATGCGATTGAAAACCGTTAAAGGCTCAATTACTAAAACCGATTCTACCATTACTGTTGATAAGGCTGATTCGGCTATTCTAATAGTTTCGATTGCCACTAATTTTAATTCGTATAATGATTTAGGCGGGGATGAAATGCAACGAGCGAAGGATTATTTGGATGCTGCTTTCGACAAAGACTATGAGCAATTAAAAGCCGACCATATTAAAAAATACCAACCCCTATTCAATCGGGTCGTTTTGGATTTTGGTTCAACCGATGCTGTAAAATCACCCACGGATGAACGTTTGGCTAATTTTAGAAACACGAAAGATCCTTCTTTCTTAGCCCTCTATTTTCAATATGGACGATATCTCCTAATCTCCTCTTCGCAACCAGGCGGACAGCCGGCCAACCTTCAGGGGATTTGGAACCAAAGTATGAAACCTGCGTGGGATAGCAAGTACACCATCAATATCAACGCGGAAATGAACTATTGGCCTGCGGAACGTACCAACCTCTCGGAATTGCACGAACCCTTTTTGACAATGGTGCAAGAGCTTTCGGAAACGGGTAAGGAAACCGCAAAAGTTATGTACGGTGCAAAAGGTTGGATGGCTCATCACAATACCGATATATGGCGAACAACCGGAGCCATTGACGGTGCATTTTGGGGCATCTGGAACGGAGGTGGCGCATGGACCAGTCAGCACCTTTGGGAGCATTATCTATATACCGGCGACACATCATTTTTACAATCGATTTATCCGACTTTAAAAGGTGTCGCGGAGTTTTATGCCGATTTTTTGGTGCAACATCCAAACTATCCTTATTTGGTCGTCGCTCCTGGAAACTCCCCGGAAAACGCACCAGAAAAGCATCAAGGGTCATCGATTACAGCTGGTTCCACCATGGACAATCAGTTGGTTTTTGATGTTTTCAATACGGCTATTAAAGCATCCGAAATTTTAGGAAAAGATGCTGCTTTTGCAAATTCCCTTAAGACTCTACTGGGGAAATTACCCCCTATGCAAGTGGGCAAGCACAACCAATTACAGGAATGGTTGGATGATGTAGATTCGCCCAAAGATCATCATCGACATATTTCGCATTTGTATGGACTTTTCCCTTCCAACCAGATATCACCCTATCGAACTCCAAAATTATTCGCTGCCTCTAAGAATACTTTACTACAACGTGGCGATGTATCCACAGGATGGAGCATGGGATGGAAAGTAAACTGGTGGGCAAAAATGCAGGATGGCAATCACGCCTATAAATTGATTACAGATCAATTGACTCCGGTTGGTATTAATCAAGGAGGTGGCGGAACTTATAACAACCTTTTTGACGCACACCCACCTTTTCAAATCGATGGTAATTTTGGGTGCACTTCCGGTATTGCAGAAATGCTCCTTCAAAGCACAGATGGAGCGGTTCATTTACTTCCTGCCGTACCCGATGCCCTCTCCAAAGGTTATGTGGGGGGATTAAAAGCCAGAGGGGATTTTGAACTGGTCAGTATGGAATGGAAGGATAAAAATTTGTTGGTCGCCACGGTAAAATCGAATTTGGGAGGAAACTTGAGACTTCGTGTTCCAAATGCCATAGAACTTGTTGGAACAGGAACATTAAAAAATGCGGAAGGTGAAAATCCGAATCCACTCTTGTATGTACCCGAAACGGCGGTACCCATAATTTCCAAGGAGGCCACCTTGGAAAATCTTGAATTGGAAAACACGTTTCTATACGATTTGGAAACCGAAAAAGGAAGAACGTACACCTTTATAATGAAGAAGTAAGCATGAACCGATTTTACAACCATACTTTTTTGCTCGTTTTACTGATGCTTCAGTTTTCCGTTCATGCCCAAGAGCAAAACGCACAGAACCCCATTTTGTTTGCGGATGTTCCGGATGCATCCATGGTGCGTATAGGAGACACATATTATATGAGCAGTACCACCATGCATTTGAGTCCCGGGGTTCCTATCATTAAATCCAAAGACTTGGTCAATTGGGAATTGGTGAACTATGCCTATGACCGACTCGGTGAAGTGGACGACCTCAATTTAGAAAACGGCAAGAATGCCTATGGAAGAGGTTCGTGGGCAAGCTGTATACGTTACCATAATGGAACATTTTATGTGTTCACGTTTGCTGCCACTACCGGAAAAACTTATGTCTTTTCTACCAAGGATATAGAAAACGGTCCATGGAAAGAAACCACTTTTGAACCTTCTTATCATGACCTCACAGTACATTTTGATGATGATGAAAAGGTCTACATGATATGGGGTGCCGGAAAATTGATGATTGCCGAACTTGAAAACGACTTCTCCGGTGTAAAAAAAGGAACGGAGCGCGTATTGATTGAAAATGCCAGTGCACCGGCCGGTGACAATATTATGTTGGGCGCAGAGGGTTCGCAACTCTTTAAAATCAACGGAAAATACTATCTCTTCAATATTACGTGGCCTAAAGGCGGCATGCGTACCGTATTAATCCATCGCGCGGACAATATAAACGGGCCATGGGAAGGTAGACTTGCCTTACAGGATAAAGGAGTTGCCCAAGGCGGATTGATAGACACCCCTGATGGTAAATGGTTTTCCTATCTATTTAGGGATTATGGATCTGTGGGACGTATTCCATACATAGTTCCCGTCAAGTGGAAAGATGGTTGGCCCATATTAGGCGTAGATGGGAAAGTACCTGACACCTTGAATTTACCACCAAGCGTAGGATTGATTCCTAATATCGTGGCATCCGATGAATTTGAACGTAAAAAAAATGATTCTAAACTTCCATTGGTTTGGCAATGGAACCACAATCCGGTAGATAATTTTTGGTCTCTAAAAGACAGGAAAGGTTATTTACGATTAATGACTGGGCGAATAGATTCCACTTTCGTTCAAGCGAGAAACACGTTAACGCAAAGAACAATCGGACCTGTATGTGCAGGTACTACGGCCCTGGATATTTCGCAAATGAAGGAAGGTGATTTTGCCGGTCTGTCATTGCTACAAAGAAATTATGGCTTAGTCGGTGTAAAATTTGAAAATGGTAAAAAAAGTATTGTCATGGTCAACACTAAAGATGACCAGCCTTTAATACAAGAATCGATTCCGTTAACTCAGAAAAGGATTTATTTAAAAGCGACTTGCGATTTTACAAATAAAAAAGATGAGGCCCAATTCTATTTCAGTTTGGACGGTAAAAATTGGAGTAGTATAGGAATCACTTTGAAAATGTCCTATACCCTACCCCACTTTATGGGCTATCGTTTTGGACTCTTTAACTACGCTACTGCCCAAACGGGTGGCTTTGTAGATTTCGATTATTTCCGAATAAAAAATGAATTGACAGAAATGAATTAGCAACCTTAATAATAACAACACTTATGAAACAACAAATAAAGCTACTAGTACTCGCAGTTGCTTTTGCAGGCAATATTCCTTTAGGATTTGGCCAGCAGTCCAACAAAGTCATAGAAGATTTTAAACCTTCTTCGGTCAACCAATCTGAAAAAGAATATCCCCAAGTAAATTCTGAAGGGAGGGTCCGTGTACAGATTTCCGCTCCAGAGGCCAATAAGGTCCAATTGGATATTGGGGCTGTAAAATACGATTTGGTAAAAGATGAAAATGGTGTTTGGACGGGTGAATCGGCCCCACAGGATGTAGGATTTCATTATTACCAATTGAATATTGATGGAGCTTCCGTACCAGACCCCGGGAGTCTTTATTTTTATGGTGCAAGCCGTTGGGGTTCTGGTATTGAAATACCTGCAAAGGATGATGAATTTTACTCCCTAAAAAATTTACCTCATGGTGAGGTCAGGGAAAATATTTACTACTCCAAGACCAATGATGCCTTGCGTCGTTGTTTTATCTATACCCCACCGGGATATCAGGAGAACCTTGAAAAAAGATATCCTGTGCTTTATTTACAGCACGGTGGTGGCGAAAACGAAACCGGATGGTCTAGCCAAGGTCATGCCAACCTCATTATGGATAACTTAATTGCAGAAGGCAAATCAGAACCTTTCATTATTGTAATGGACAATGGAACATGGCGAATGCCCGAAAACTCGCCTTCAGCAGACCGATCTAAAGGGACATGGCCTCCAGAAGGCTGGGCAGGTAATTTTATGAACACCTTGCTAAACGATATTATTCCCATGGTGGATGCGAAGTTTAGAACCATACCTGATGCCAATCATAGAGCCATGGCAGGTCTTTCTATGGGAGGGATGCAAACGCGCATAGTCACTTTGGCACATCCAGAAGTCTTTTCGTATGTGGGTATGTTCAGCGGTGGTAGCATAAGTCCGGAGGATATTGAAAAGTTCCCTGCCTTTAAAGATGAGATAAAAACCTTGTTCATTAGTTATGGTAGTTCTGAATTGGAGAACAGAAGGTCTGGTTTTGGTGGTGATCCCAAGGCCAATACACAAGCATTAGCTGAAAAAGGTTTGGACACCCACTTCTATGTTTCTCCAAATACGGCCCACGAATGGCAAAGCTGGAGAAGAAGTTTATATGAATTCGCACCCTTATTATTTAAAAACTAAAAATCATGAGACACTATAAAATTGCATTATTATCATTTTTGTGCCTAGGTACGACTATTGCATTGGGTCAAGCAGTAAAAGAGGATTTTAAACCTTCTACGAAAAACCAACCGGGCAAGGAATATCCACAGGTAAACTCCCAAGGCTATGCCCGTTTTAAAATCGAGGCACCTGCTGCGGATAGCGTAAGGGTAAGTTTAGGCTTGGGTGGCCGAGGTGGCACCAAATTGGAAAAAGGTGAAGACGGCTTTTGGACCGGCACTACTGAAGGGCCTATGGACGAGGGTTTTCATTACTACCACATAAATGTAGATGGCGGTACTTTTAACGACCCAGGAGCCAAGAACTATTACGGTTCCGTACGCTGGGAAAGCGGTATAGAAATTCCTGCCCATGACCAAGATTTCTATGCGTTAAAGGATGTTCCTCACGGTAAGGTTGAACAGATTTTATTTCCATCACCAAGTTCAAATACTTCCCGTCGCGCATTTGTTTATACACCACCTGGATATGCTCAAAACCAAAACAAAAATTATCCAGTATTATACCTGCAACATGGTTGGGGCGAAGATGAAACCGCATGGAGCAACCAAGGTCACGCTAATTTAATTATGGACAATCTTATTGCCGAAGGCACCATAGAACCTTTTATCATTGTAATGACCTACGGAATGACAAACGAAATAAAGTTTGGGGGACTACGGAATTTTGACATTACCCCTTTTCAAACCGTAATGGTAGATGAACTTATTCCTTATGTAGATAAAAATTTCCGTACGGTAGCCGAAGCATCCCATAGAGCAATGGCAGGTCTGTCAATGGGTGGTATGGAAACCAAAATGATTACCCTGAACAAACCTGATGTATTCTCTTATTACGGCTTGTTGAGCGGCGGCACCTATGCTCCTGAAGATGTGGACAAAGTAGATGTTAAACTTATATTTCTAAGCTGTGGTAGTAAGGAACGTCCAGAGGCTATTAAAGCGGCTACTGAAAAATTAAAAGAGGCTGGTTTTCCAGTAGCTTCTTATATTTCTGAAGGAACAGCCCATGAATTTCAAACCTGGCGACGCAGTTTGAAAGAAATGGCTCCTAAGTTGTTTACCAAGTAAAATGCTCAATTCCAAGAAAACATGAAAAAAAGCATTTTTACGCTGGCGTTCATCACATTATTTGGATATGGATACAGTTTTGCCCAATCTAAAAGAAGTGAAGGGTATCAGCCATCAGTGACCAATCAACCCGGAAAAGAATTTCCGAAGGTCAATTCGGAAGGAAAAATAAGGGCTCAGATTTTGGCTCCCAATGCCATAGATGTTCGTTTGGATATTGGAGGGGTTAAATATGAAATGACCAAGGATGCAAATGGAATGTGGACGGGGGAATCTGCTCCACAAGATGAAGGCTTTCATTATTACCAATTAAACATCGACGGTGCATCCGTTCCAGACCCAGGCACCAAGTATTATTATGGCGCTGGTAGATGGGGAAGCGGCATCGAAATACCAGCCAGCGATAAAGAAATTTATGCCCTTAAAGACGTACCGCATGGTTTGGTTTCAGAGAAAATCTATTTCTCGGAGATTACCAAGGCTTGGAGGCGTTGTTTTGTCTATACCCCGCCCAACTACCATAAAGAAACAAACAAACGTTATCCTGTGCTCTATTTACAACATGGCAGTTTTGAGGATGAAACGGGATGGGCCTCCCAGGGGCATACCAATCTGATTTTGGATAATCTGTTAGCCGATAAAAAAGCGGAACCGATGATTATCGTGATGGATAACGGTTATGCCTACAGACCGGATGAACTAGAGAAAAGTCAGTCCGGTGGCAGACCTGCCTCCTCTTTTGAGGAAGTAATGATGACCGAAATCATTCCCATGATCGATGCTGAATTCAGAACCAAACCGGACAGTACGCAAAGGGCTATCGCCGGACTTTCCATGGGAGCTAACCAAACTATGCGTATCTGTATGAACAACTTGGATGCCTTTGCTTCTTACGGAGGTTTCAGTGGTACTTCCAACTACCCCAGCAGTGATGCTATAGACACCGCCACTTTCTTGAATGGGGTGTTTGATGAGGGTGCGTCGCTTGATGAAAAAATGGATGTTTTCTTTTTGAGTATGGGCACCAAAGAACCTAATCCCTTTCCAGGGTCTATTGGCGCCTTCAAAAACATGCTTGACCAACAAGGTATTGCATATACATTTTATGAATCACCCAAGACGGCCCACGAGTGGTTGACATGGCGTAGAAGTCTATATGAATTTGCCCAGCTTATTTTTAAAAATTGAAGCAAACGATGAAACTTTAAAACACTACTATGATTATTAAGAATTTTTATTTACAAATTTTCACCTCGACTCTGCTGTTAACCTCAGCTCTTGGCTTTGGTCAGCAAGCGAATGTCAATCTTGACTATAACCCTCAAAAGGACACGGAAGGGTTAATACCTTTTAGTGCAAGAGTAAATTCCCCTGAGGTGCATGATGACCAGACCGTTACTTTCCGAATTATTGCTCCGGAGGCTCAAAAAGTGGAATTAAATCCAGGGGCGATTAACACTGCCCTGGGTAAAGGAAGAGAGCCGATCCCTTTTAGCAAAGGGGACGAAGGACTTTGGACATTGACCATTGGGCCACTTCCGCCTAATATGTATGCATATCATTTAAGGGTAGACGACGTTCAAATGGCCGATCCGAACAACACACAGGCCGCTTTTACGGCCATGCCTCCCTATAGCCAATTAATCGTACATGGAGACGGTCCAGCATATTATGATGCTAAAAATGTACCCCATGGGAATGTCACCCGACATATTTATCATTCGGATGTTACCAATGGCGAACGGGAACTGTATGTTTATACTCCTCCCGGTTATGACCCTACAACAAAATATCCGGTACTTTACTTAGTTGGGGGTAGTGGCGAACTACCATCAAACTGGATTTTTGACGGAAGAGCAAACTTTATTATGGATAATCTTTTGACAGAGGGTAAGGCAAAGCCAATGATTATTGCCATACCCAACAATCAGGTGGTTCACCGAAATCACCCAGAACATGCAGAGCTCACATTTGATATTTTTGAAAGAGAACTAAGAAATCATGTTATTCCTGTAATTGATGAAAATTACAGCACGATAGAAAGCCCAAATGGAAGGGCTATCTCAGGATTGTCTATGGGAGGGCGTCATAGTATGTTCATTGGTTTTAGGTCACTTGACCTTTTTGCCAATTTTGGAATTCTGAGCGCCGGTGATACTGATCCGGAAACATCTTTAAAAGCATTTTTGAACACACCCAATGTAAATAATAGTATAGATTATTTATTTGTGGGACAAGGAACAAAAGAAGCGGAAGGTTTTTTTAACGCAAGGGTTCAAGGTCTGGTCGATGGTTTAAAAAATCACGATATAGAACATGAAAACTATGTGGGCGGAAATGGAGGTCATGATTGGTCTACTTGGCGCCATCTATTGTACTATAGGTTTCTACCCAACCTTTGGAAAGGCTTAAACAACTAAACAAAATCATCAGTTATGAAATATAGTATACTATCAATCTTTGCAATGTTCATAATTTCTTTTGTTTCCTGTAAGCAAGAGCCGGAAGCAACTCTAGGTCAAGTCAAAATTGACGATGGTATCGTTCAGGGAAGTGTAGAAGATAGCCTAACCATTTTTAAGGGAATTCCTTTTGCAGCACCTCCCGTAGGCGATTTACGATGGAAAGCCCCTCAACCCGTAAAACCGTGGGAAGGCGTTAAGCAAACAAGCGAATTTGGCCCTGTTCCCATTCAAGGGAACGACCAAAATGGAAAGAGCGAAGACTGTCTGTACCTGAATGTTTGGACCCCTGCAACCTCTCCCGAAGAAAGATTTCCCGTGCTCGTATGGATTTATGGTGGTGGTTTTAGCTTTGGTGCTACATCTGAACCTGTTTACGATGGGGCGGCTCTTGCCAAAAAAGGAGTAGTCTTGGTCAGTATTGCCTATCGCGTAGGCCAAATAGGCTTTTTGGCACATCCTGAATTAAGTGCTGAAAATCCAGATAAAATTTCTGGCAACTACGGTATTCTAGACCAAATTGCGGGTTTACAATGGGTCAAGGACAACATTGCCGCCTTCGGAGGCGACCCCAATCAGGTTACCATTTTCGGAGAATCTGCCGGAGGTATTTCGGTGAGTATGTTATGTGCCTCCCCTTTGGCTAAAGGATTGTTTCAAGGTGCCATTTCCCAAAGTGGTGGCTCTTTCGGTCCATCCAGACCCGTAACATTCCCTGGAGAAAATATGAAAACTTTAGGCACTGCAGAACAAGAAGGCTTGGACTATGCCGAAAAGGTAGGGGCAAATTCGATACAAAATCTGAGAAACACTCCAATAGACGAACTTCCTATGGGCATGGGCATGGGAGGCGCTTGGCCCATTATCGACGGCCATGTGATTCCCGATGATCAGTATAAATTATATGAGCATGGAAAATTTAATGATGTACCAGTCCTCATCGGTTATAATTCCGATGAAGGCGCTAGTTTCTCACGTGAAAAAACTCCAGAAGAATTTATAGCAAACGTTGAAAACAGATACGGCCAGTTTTCTAGAGATTTGTTGGAGGCTTATCCCGTTGGTGAAAATTCCGTTCCTAAAACTGCTAGGGATTTGGCCCGTGATGCCGCTTTTGGCTGGCATACCTGGAGTTGGGCCAGATTACAATCTCAGAAAGGAAATTCAAAAGTGTATTACTACTACTTCGATCAGCATCAGGAGTATCCCAAAGATTCAGAACAATTTGGGTATGGTTCGCCACACGGTCAGGAAGTAGCCTACGTTTTCCAAAATCTAGAACAAAATAATCCTAATCTGTCAGCATCCGACCGTGCTATTTCCGAAGCAATGGGTACCTATTGGACAAATTTTACCAAATTCGGTAATCCAAACGGAGACAACCTTCCAAAATGGCCTGCATTTACTGAAAAAAAACCTGAAGTGATGTATTTTCAACAAAAACCACATGTAGGTCCGGTGCCTAGTGAGGCTTCCTTAAATGTGTTAAACAACTATTTTGAATGGCGAAGGAGCGCTGAAGGAAAAAATTGGGTAAATCAATAAATATGAAAAAACTACTTTACTTTTTTATTTTTTTGAGCGCTTCTCTATCAAGTGCTCAAAACAATACGATGTCAAGGGACAGTATAGCCAAATACACCCAACAAGACTTTGCACAAATGAAGGAGCAATTGGGTATCACCATTCCTAATCGTCCTGGACCTTCCGGTAATCCTTCGGATGCTAATTCGGCAAATACAGACGAGAACAAAGTTGGTTCCTATTCCCTTCCAGACCCATTAATTACTTCGAATGGTACTCAAGTTTTAACAGAACAAACTTGGTGGGATATCAGAAGACCAGAAATAGTAGCACAATTTGAAAAGGCGATGTACGGTCGTGTACCCTATAATATTCCTCATGTAAGTTGGACTGTCATGTCTGAAAAAGATACTACTGCCGGTCCGTATCCGGTTACGGAAACCTTATTAATGGGCAAGGTAGACAATTCCTACTTCCCAAATATCGAAGTCAACATAGAGTTATTAATAGGCCTCCCGAAAGACACAAAAGAAGCGGTGCCTTTGGTTACCCGTTTTGGCTTTATCAAATCGCCTTTTGGTCCTCCGCCTGCAGAGCCCAACAGTTATTTTATGTCCTCCTATGAACCTTTATGGAAACAACAACTGATCTCACAAAAATGGGGCTATGCCATATTGGTACCTTCATCTATTCAAGCGGATAACGGTGCGGGGTTAAACTCAGGGATAATAGGTCTGATCAATAAAGGAGAACATAGGAGTCCAGAAGATTGGGGAGTGCTCCGTGCTTGGGCATGGGGAGCAGAAAGAGCCATGGACTACTATGAAACTAATCCAAAAATCGATGCCTCAAAAATTGGTATTGAAGGAACTTCTCGCTATGGTAAGGCGGCCTTGGTTACCATGGCCTTTGACCCAAGGTTTTCCTTGGGCTTCATTGGTAGCTCAGGGGCTGGAGGCGCATCCTTGTTACGAAGGAATTTTGGTGAGATGTTAGAAAATTTGGCTTCTAGTGGAGAGTATCATTGGTTTGCAGGTAATTTCATTAAATACGCTAGCACACTCACGGTAAATGACTTGCCCGTTGATGCCCATGAACTTATCGCATTATGTGCGCCTAGACCTGTTTTTATAAGTGTAGGGTCTCCGCATATCGAAGGAAATTGGGTGGATGGTAAAGGAATGTTCCTAGCAGGAGTGAAAGCCGGGCCTGTTTATAAATTATTGGATAAGAATGGACTTTCCACAAACACCTATCCTACTATGGGAAATGCATTGACCGATGGTGAAATAGCTTTTAGGCAACATGCGGGCGGGCATAGCACAGGACCTAACTGGAGTACTTGGATTGCGTGGGCACATAAATACTGGATAGATCAATAAAATTTAATACAAATATTTGAATACATAAAAAATGAGAAAAACACATACACTATTTGCATTGGCTTTTATATCGCTATTTGCAATGGTAAGTTTTACCGTTGCCGAATACAATACTTATCCACCAAAAAAAAACACACCTATTTTCACTAAAGTCATCTATGAAGGTAATGATGAGGTCTACAACAAATATACCTTGGAGAAAGATGAATTTTTTAACCCTATTTTGCAAGGTTGTTATCCTGACCCCGCCATTACTCGTAAGGGAGATGATTATTATATGGTTTGCTCCTCTTTTGCAATGTTTCCTGGAGTACCCATTTTCCACTCAAAAGACTTAGTCAACTGGACTGATTTAGGCGGTGTTTTAGATGACATTACTGAATTCAACCCTCATGATACTGGTATTAGTCAGGGTGTTTATGCTCCTGGCATAACTTACAACCCTCATAATGATACTTTTTATATGATTGTTACGGCTTTTTCCGGTGGACTTGGAAATATCATCGTAAAAACAAAAGATCCTATGAAAGGTTGGGGCAGCCCCATTAAGCTAGATTTTGGTGGTATTGACCCCTCTATCTTCTTTGATGAAGACGGCAAAGGATATATTGTTCACAATGATGCCCCGGATGAAGGAAAAGAATTGTACAACGGACATAGGGTCATTAAAATATGGGAATATGATATCGAGAACGATCAAGTGATTGCCGGTACGGATAAAATCATCGTAGATGGTGGTGTGGATATTACTGAAAAACCTATTTGGATAGAAGCTCCACATATCTATAAAAAAGACGGAAGTTATTATCTAATGTGTGCCGAAGGAGGAACCGGAGATTGGCACAGTGAGGTGGTTTTTAAAAGTGATAGTCCAAAAGGACCTTACATTCCCGCTCCAAGCAATCCTATTTTGACCCAACGCTATTTTCCAAAAGAAAGAGAAAATAAGGTAGACTGGGCCGGGCACGCCGATTTGGTCCAAGGTCCGGATGGCGAATATTACGGCGTATTCCTGGCCATTAGACCCAATGAAGAAAATCGTGTAAATACAGGACGGGAAACCTTCATTCTTCCTGTAGATTGGTCAGGTGAATTTCCAGTATTTGAAAATGGTTTGGTACCTATGGAGCCAAAACTTAAAATGCCGGAAGGGGTCACCAATAAAACCGGTCAAAATGGCTTTATACCCAATGGGAATTTCACTTATGAGGAAGATTTTTCTTCGGACAAGCTTGATTTTAGATGGATCGGTTTACGTGGACCACGAGAAGCCTTCATCAAGCAAACCAAGAAAGGGTTGGAAATTACTCCTTATAGCACCAACATCAAAGAACGAAAACCTACCTCAACGCTATTTCATCGGCAACAGCATAAAAACTTTTCATTTACCACTACGTTGAACTATCAACCAAAATCGGAAAAAGATTTGGCCGGAGTTACAGCTTATCAAAATGAAAATTCAAATTACGTTTTTGGGGTAACCAAAAAAGACAAGGACTACTATGTGGTTCTTGAAAAAAACTATAAATCCAACAGACAGGCCGAATTGAAATCTGAAATACTGGCAGCGCAAAAAATTGACTGGGACAATTCCATTAATTTGAAAATTGTTGCCAATGGCGATAAATATGAGTTCCAATTCGCATTGAAAGGAGCAGATTTTAAGACTTTGGGAGTTACCGTATCTGGCGACATCTTATCTACTGATGTAGCGGGAGGTTTTACCGGATGTTTACTAGGGCTCTATGCTACTACGACAAATGATGCCTCGCCTAAATAGAAAAACAAAAGAGTTTTAGTGGTTGAAAGACCAAAAAAAAACAGAGGTGAAATTAAAAAGCTAATCCATGAAAAAAAATATTTTTTACTCTATAGTTTTATTTTTATTATCATTTTCCGCTATAAATGCTCAGGAAATAATAAATCTATATTCTTCAGAAATTCCAAATTCAAAACCATCTGAAATAAAAGAATCTGGAGAAGGCATGTATAGAGATGTCACCAATCCAACATTAGAGTATTTTAAACCAAATCCAGAAAAAGCCAATGGCACTGCTATCATCCTAGTGCCGGGAGGTGGTTATAGCGTTGTTGTTTACCAAGGTGAAGGTGTGGGCAATGCCAAATCTTTGGCTGAACAGGGTATTGCCACATTTGTATTGAAATATCGTTTGCCCAATGATGACATTATGGAAGACCGAAAAATTGGTCCGCTTCAAGATGCCCAACAAGCTATTAAATTGGTGCGTGAGAATGCTGAAAAATGGGGCATTAATGATTCAAAAATTGGTGTCATGGGCTTTTCTGCTGGTGGACATCTAGCCTCCTCTGCAGCAACACATTTTGAAACATCCTATATTGATAACCCCAACAATACCAGTTTAAGGCCCGATTTCCAAATTTTAGTATATCCGGTAATCAGCATGACTTCAGATTTAACCCATGGAGGTTCACGTGATGCGCTTATTGGAAATACACCTTCAGAAGAGGATATAAAACTATTTTCAAACGAACAACAAGTAAAAAAGAATACACCTCCTGCCTATTTAACACACACTGCAGATGACATTACGGTAGATGTAGATAACAGCATATCTTATTTTGAAAGTTTAAGACACCATAAAGTAGATGCTGAAATGCATATTTACCCAAAAGGCGGGCATGGATTTATATTTAGACATCAAGATTGGATGGACCCATTGTTTGCATGGCTAAAGCGAAATGATTGGATGAATTAAACAAACTATATAATTAACTATGAGAACCAAACAATTATTAATCTTCACCTTTATGTTCGCGTTGGCATTTACCATGCAAGCGCAACCTCCAAGAGGTCCATTTGTGCGTTCGCCACAGGTACATGGTAATAAAACCGTCACTTTTGAGTACTTGGCCCCAAATGCTGAAAAAGTTATATTAAGCGGTCAATTTTTAAGTGGCGGACCTGTTGAAATGACCAAAGGCGATCAAGGTATTTGGCGTGTTACCGTTGGTCCAATACAACCAGATATATATCCATATAACTTTATTGTAGATGGTACTTCTGTAATGGATCCGGGAAATGTTGATTATTTCCCTAATGAACGTTTTAAAGGTAGTATTCTATTGGTTCCAGGCGATGAACCAAGAATGTATGAGTTAAGAAATGTTCCTCACGGTGCCGTTACTTACGAATATTACCCTTCCTTAAAAGGCTCTACGGGTTCCGTGGTAGTTTACACGCCACCTGGGTATGATGATTCTCCTGATAAAAGTTACCCTGTATTTTATTTAATAAGCGGTACTACCGATACAGAAGAAACCTTTTATAAAGTTGGCAGAACCAATTTCATTTTAGATAATCTTATTGCAGAGGGTCTTGCCGAACCTATGATAGTTGTAATGCCTTATGGAAATGTAGCTGCAAGAATTGCAGAGCAAAAGGGCGATGTTAAACCAGAAGATCCACCTCGCGATAGTGAAGCTTCAAACCTTAGAATGAAACAGATAGAGAACGATTTGATTAAAAATATCATCCCTTACATTGAATCTAATTACAGAACCATTAAGGACAGAGAAAGCAGAGCCATTGCTGGTTTTTCAAGAGGTGGCGGACAAACACTTAGAATAGCTTATGGCAATATGGACACCTTCGCTTGGGTTTGCTCCTATGCTGCTTCGGCATCGCCCGAAGATATGGATACCGATTTCGTTTCCGTAAGTAGCAACCCAGAACAAACTAATAAAATGTTGAAATTGAATTGGGTGAGTGTTGGTAATTCAGATTTCCTGTATAGACCAGTAATGGATTATATGAAGTATATGGATGAACATAATATTAAGTTTCAAGGTCTTATTACTTCTGGCGGTCATACTTGGATGAATGTGAAGAAATTTGTAACAGAGTCTGCTCAATTACTTTTTAAATAAAGACATCATGAAGAAACTAACATATATAATCACCTTAGTGCTATTTGTTTCATTTCAAATTCTGAATGCACAAAGAGCTCCTAGATTAAGTTCTCCTGATGTAAACTCAAAAAACGATGTTACCTTTAGGTATTATGCTCCAAATGCAAAAGAAGTATTGTTAAGTACCGAAATTCTTGAAGAACAATTAGCTATGACCAAGGATGAAAACGGTATATGGTCAGCAACCATTAAAAAAGTAACACCAGATATTTACCCATACAGCTATAAAGTTGATGGTATTGAGGTTGCAGACCCTAATAACACCTACGTTTTTGCTAACGAAAGGTTTAAAAGAAGTATTGTTGACATTCCTGGTAATAAACCATTGGTATACTCCCTTAGAGATGTTGCTCATGGTAAAGTGACTTACCGCTACTATGATTCTGAAACTTTGAATACAACCAGACGCCTTTTGGTTTACACACCTCCTGGTTTTGATAGGCAGGATAAAACAAAAAAATATCCTGTGCTATATTTAATTCACGGTGGTTCGGATACTGAAGAAACTTGGACTAAAGTTGGTAAGGCCAATTTAATCGCAGACAACTTAATTGCCGATGGTAAAGCTGTTCCTATGCTAATTATAATGCCTTACGGGAATGTTCGTCCATCGCCCATGCCAGATTTCACAAAAGATGTAATGAATGATATAATTCCTTTTATAGAAAGTAACTATCCAGTTCATACAAATTCTGAAAATAGAGCTATTGCAGGATTTTCTGTTGGTGGAGGGCAAATATTGAATATCGGTTTAACAAATACGGATAAGTTCTCATATATCTTCTCTTTTGCGCCTTACACAGCTACCCAAGAGTTCGCTCAAAATTTCACCAATTGGAACCCCGATGCCAAAAAAATAAATGAGCAATTAAAACTGTTCACCATCAGTATAGGAAAAGACGATTTTCTCTATGAAAGTGTTCAAGGCAATTTAGCCATGTTTAAAGAAAAGAAAATTAATGTGGAACCTATTTTTGTTTCGGGCGGCCATACTTGGATGAACTGTAAATTATATCTAACACAATCTCTTCAACGGGTTTTTAAATAATTATAAAATGGGTAATCTTTTAGAATTGAAAATTATGAGAAAAAGTGCTTTAATGGTTTTTATGGTTTTAGTAGCTTACTTAACTAATGCCCAAAATTCCAACAACTTTAAAAATGTGAAATACAAAAATCTCTTCCAAGAGTATGGGTATAAAAAGAAAGACATTAATAAAAAATTGTCAAAAGCCTATTATGATGTTTTTGAAGGCCCAAATCGTGTGTATTTTCAAGTTGGGGATTCTATGGCCTATGTTTCAGATGTTAAAAATAAAGATGTTAGAACCGAAGGCATGTCTTATGGTATGATGATTGCCGTTCAGTTGGAAAAAAAAGATGTTTTTGACAAATTATGGCGTTTTTCCAAAACTTACTTGCAACATCAAAGTGGCCCAAGAGAGGGGTATTTTGCATGGAGTTTCAACCCGGAAACCATGAAGCAAAATTCACCTGGTTCTGCATCTGATGGCGAATTTTATTATGTAACAAGCTTGTTATTTGCATCCAATAAATGGGGAAATAAAACTGGCATTGATTATTACAAAGAAGCCAAAGGAATTTTAGATGCCATGTGGAGTAAAGATGGTGCGGGTAATATATACAACCTCATCAACACAGAGCATAAACAAATAACTTTTGTGCCAGAAGGCAACAATTATAACTGGACAGACCCCTCTTATCATTTACCCGCCTTTTATGAAATATGGGCTGCTTATGCCAAAGATGGGCATGAAGAATTTTATATGGCTTGTGCAGATACCTCACGCGTTTTTTTACACAGAGCAACACACCCAGTAACAGGTCTTAATTCTGACTATACCGAATTTAGTGGCGAACCGCACCCTACACGTTGGATGCCACCAGGTTTTCGCTACGATTCTTGGCGTGTTCCAATGAATATAGCTATGGATTATGTTTGGACAGGTAAGGATGCAGAATGGAAAAAAGACTATGCAACCCGTTTTCAAAATTTCTTAAGATCAAAAGGATTAGACACTTATGACGACCAGTTTAATTTAGATGGCACCAAACCAGATTTTATACTTCAAGCAGGTCCAGAAAAAAAACTTAGACATTCTATTGGCCTAGTTTCTACCGCTGCAACAACAGCACTAATAAAAAACGATAAAGGCAGTAAGGACTTTATTGATGCCATTTGGAATGCTAAATTAGAACCTTATGAAGATGGTTATTTTGATCCATATTATGACGGATTGCTCTATCTATTTAGTCTAATGCACTTGAGTGGAAATTATCAAATAATTACGCCCAATTAAATATATAGAATGAAAAAATATGTTTTAACTGCCATAATTAATTTCATATCTCTTTCTGAAGGTTTTGCGGAAGAAAATGGCGTACCAGCTAAAACAAACATTACTGGACATGAGCACCCAACAATTTTACCCAATTATCGTGTCGATTTTCAGATAGATGCGTCCAAAGCCAAAAGTTTACAAGTTGTTTTGGGTAGCACATACAATATGTTGATAGCTATAATTCCATTTATAAAAAGGAACTATTCTGTTCATTTAAATTCTGAAAATTTGTCCATGTTTAAAGAAAAGAAATGTAAAGCCTTTTATAGTTTCCGGTGGCCTTTCTTATATGATTTGCAAACTATATTTAGCACATTCCCTATAACAATTGTTTAAAAAAATAAGTATAAATAAAACCAAATGAAAAAACTAATTCGCTTACAGCTATATACCTTCCTTTTTTTGGTAGTAAATTCATTGTATTCCCAAAATTCCAACTTCCATATATATTTAAGCTTTGGTCAATCGAATATGGAAGGAAACGCTAAAATTGAAGCACAAGACACCGTGAACGTCAATGAACGTTTTAAAGTGCTACAGGTTGTAGACTGTCCAGACCTTGATAGAGAAATGGGTAAATGGTACACCGCAGTGCCTCCCCTTAGTCGTTGTAATACCGGATTGACGCCAACCGACTATTTTGGTAGGGCGATGGTCGAAAGATTACCGGATAGCATAACAATTGGGGTAATCAATGTCGCCGTTGGCGGATGTAAAATAGAACTGTTTGATAAAGATAAGACCAAAGAATATCTGTCTACAGCCCCAGATTGGTTAAAAAACATGGCCAAAGAATACGATAACAATCCGTATCAACGATTGGTAGATATGGCCAAAGTGGCTCAAAAAGATGGTGTGATCAAAGGCATTTTGTTGCATCAAGGTGAATCAAACACAGGTGATTCGTTGTGGCCCAAAAAGGTTAAAATTGTTTATGACAACCTAATTAAAGATTTAGGTTTGAATGCCAAAGAAACCCCCTTGTTTGCAGGTGAAGTGGTGCATGCCGACCAAAGTGGGGTTTGCGAAAGCATGAATGCTATTATTGCCACCTTGCCAGAGACCATACCCAATTCCCATATTGTATCCTCTAAGGGTGTTCCGGATGCTAAGGACAACCTTCACTTTAATGCCGAGGGATACCGCATTTTAGGAAAAAGATATGCGACCAAGGTGCTTAATTTAATGAGAAACAGGGCGAATGACCCTGTAATGATCAAGCACGCCCCAATAGGTTTTGATGTGCCAAAAGAACAAATCAAAAAAGGAAAAATCGATAGTATAACTTATAAGTCTAAAACTGTGGGTACCACAAGAAAAGCTTTGGTGTACACTCCACCAGGTTTTAATAAAGCTAAAAGATATCCCGTGTTGTATCTGCTTCATGGAATCGGGGGAGATGAAAAAGAGTGGTGTACCCAAGGTACGCCGCAAGTTATATTTGACAATCTATATGCCGAAGGTAAATTAGAGCCCATGATAGTGATTCTGCCCAATGGCAGGGCAATGAAGAACGACAGGGCCGAAGGCAATATCTTCTCAGGCGATAAAATAGCGGCTTTTGCCAATTTTGAAAAGGATTTGCTAAACGATCTCATTCCGTATGTAGAAAAGAATTTTAAAGTTTATAAGGATAGGGAGCATAGGGCTTTGGCCGGCCTATCCATGGGCGGTGGTCAAACATTGAACTTTGGCCTTACCAACCTGGATAAATTTGCTTGGATAGGCGGATTTTCTTCTGCGCCCAATACTATGGCTCCTGAGAAATTATTGACAAACCCTGCCTTGGCCAAAGAACAAATAAAACTGCTTTGGATTTCTTGCGGAGACAAAGACGACCTTATGCCTTTCAGTAAAAGAACAAGCGATTATTTTAGAGAAAATCAAGTGCCCCATGTTTTTTATATAGAACCGGGAGGACACGACTTTGAAGTATGGAAAAACGATCTGTACATGTTCTCACAATTACTTTTTAAACCGGTGGATAAAGGGAAATTTGATAAATACAGTGTATTGGGCACACCTGCTAGTACAAATATCAGAAGGTCGCAATACCCTCAAATATTGCCCGATAGCAGGGTCGTTTTCAAGACCAAAGCAGAAAATGCCAAGACCGTTCAGATTGATTTAGGCCAAAAGTATGATATGGATTTTGACGAAGAAGGCTATTGGTCGGTAACCACAGATTCCATTGGTGAAGGGTTTCATTATTATTCGTTAGTCATAGATGGTGTTGCCGTGTCAGACCCGGCAAGCGAATCGTTTTACGGTATGGGACGCATGGCCAGCGGCATTGAAATTCCTTTTAGAGGGGATGATTATTACGCCAAGACCAATGTACCTCATGGCGATTTAAGGGTCAACGAATATTTTTCACAAACGACACAGTCTTGGCGCCAAATGTATGTGTATACCCCTCCCGGTTATGATATAACAAAAGAATCGTATCCTGTCTTGTACCTTTTGCATGGGGGCGGGGAAGACCAACGAGGTTGGGCGCAACAAGGCAAGACAAATTTTATAATGGACAATCTTATTGCGGCCAACAAAGTAAAACCCATGATTATTGCCATGCTAGACGGAAATGTTTCCTCAGGCGGTCTTGCCGGGTTCAATGAAAATTCATTGAAAGCCTTTGAAAATGAATTAAAACAAGGTGCAATACCTTTCGTTGAAAATAAATATCGTGTAAAGACAGATGCTGACAGCAGAGCTTTGGCCGGACTCTCTATGGGCGGGTTACAGACACTTTATGCCGGTATTCAGAATACCGGCATGTTCTCTTATTTAGGGGTTTTTAGTTCAGGCTGGTTTGCAAATAACGATGAACTATCTGGTCCACAATATTCCTTTATGAAAGAGCATGCCGAAAAAATTAATAGTAATTTAGACCGCTTCTTTATTTCCATGGGAGGTGAAGAGGATATTGCCTACAAAAATTGTCAAGTGATGATGGAGAAATTTGACGAAATGGACATTGAATATGAGTATAGCGAATATCCAGGAGGGCACACATGGCCCGTTTGGCGCCATGACATTTTCAAATTCACGCAGCTTTTATTTAAGTAATAGGCGCAACTTTTAGGTATTTTTAAGAAAGTCATTTTAAATACAGGTAATCACAGAAAATAAAAGAACATGAATCGTATTTCTTATAATTTGAAAGCTGTTTCCATATTACTTATTCTAATTTCAATTTATAGTTGTAATACTACTTCCAGACCAGAATGGGAAGAACGAAATAACGAATTGATAAAGGAATATGGACTCAACGTAAGAGAACTGCCGAACCAACCTTCTACAGGAATAAATCCCAACTTGGATGTAGGTACCGCTAAAAACCTTCAACTTTTGGATAGTGTGAAATTATATGATGGTGTCATAGCAAAAATTTTCTGGGGGAAAGAAAATTTAGTAAGCATATTAGAATTAGGGCCAAATATTACGATACCTAATGAAAAATTAACCACGGATAGATTTCTCATTGTCATGGAAGGAACTATTAATCTCAAAAACGAGGATAACAATCTCAAAATGATTTCCAAAAACCGTGAAGAACCGGATGGCACCCATAGCGGAACTCCCAAAATGGATTTTATTTTTCAGAAAAAAGGAAGCGATAGCGAAATTGTAGTTGGTGACGAAGCAGCTAAGGTCATGGAAGTCTATAATCCTATTAGGTTGGATTATTTAGAAAAAATAGGTATAACCGATTTACCATCTGAAATCCAAGAAAGAAGCACCAGCATACAAGCTACCATTGTTCCCAATACCGTTTATGACTTTTATGATATTCAGTTAACCCAAATTAAAAAAGGTGTATTTACCAGACTTGTTTCCGCAGGAAATATGCAGCTCAGTTTAGTGACGGCAGACCCAAATGCTGAATCCCAAGCACATATTCATCCAGAGGAACAGATTACTCTTTTGTTAAGGGGAAGCCTAACAGAAACGGTTTTGGATAAAAAGCTAAATCTAGAGCCAAAAGATATTGCATTTGTACCCGGGAATATGGTACATGCTAACATTACGGGTGATACAGGCTTTGATGCACTTGAAATTTTTAATCCGATACGTGAAGATTATATGAAGAAGCAGCAAGCTTCACTTAAGAAATATCACCAAATAATTCCAAAAGATGCTAAACCAAAACTACTAATCGACGGTGCTAAGACAAAACCGAATTTGACCTTTAGTGAAGGACCTAAATGGATGAACGGTAAACTATATTTTTCCAACATGTACTTTGACCAGAATTGGAACGCCGACCCAAAGAAAAGCACTATTGTAGCCATGGAAGAAGACGGAACATATACAAATATTATTGAAGGTAAAATGCAGGCGAACGGACTATATCCCTATAAAAATGGGAATTTGCTAGTCTGTGATATGATAGGGCATCGCGTCGTTGAAATGACCACCTCTGGAGAAGTGGTACGGGTCATTGCGGATTCCTACAATGGAAAACCTATAGACGGTCCAAACGATATCATTACCGATAGCAAAGGCGGAATTTATTTTACGGATCCGCAGTTTACTATGGAAACTGAAAAATTTCAGCCTGGAAGGGCGGTTTATTACATATCACCTGATAAAAAAGTTATTCGGTTAGTAGAACCCAACGAATTTGCCATGCCTAACGGAATTTTACTTTCGCCGGACGGCAAAACGCTTTACATTAATAATTGTTATGATGATGAGTCTTGGTATCCCATAAATAGCTCCAAGGAAAATTTTGTTTGGGCTTATGACGTAAACGATGATGGTACCATATCCAATGGAAGAAAATTTGCCGAATTACGTTTAACGGGCAACGTACTTGACCGTAAAGGCAAATCCTCTAGTGCAGACGGAATGGCCATCGATACCATGGGGAATATTTATGTAGCCACTTATTTAGGAGTACAGATATTTGATTCCCAAGGAGACTTTACAGGTATAATCAACCTTCCTTCATTTCCTGTAAGCCTAGGGTTTGGTGGAGAGGATATGAAAACGCTTTACATAGTTAGTTATGATAAAATTTATGAGATTCCAACCCATATGAAAGGTTACGTAAATTACCTCTAAATATTTTTTTTTGAAAATGTGTATTGTGGTCTTCATCACCTATGAAATTTTACACTTGGCACTTTTAGTCCTGGGTTATCTATCGGAAGATCAAAAGCGTGATATTTTCTTTAATAACAAAGTACGATTCTTTAATTTGGATGCTTCCAAGTTCAAGTGATTAGCTTATTGTAGTGAGAAATAAGCCCAATTCCATGTTTGTCTAAAAAATAGAGTTGGGCTTTTTAGTTATTGATATAGGAATTACGAATTTGTTTGATTTGCATGTTTACACCATAAATATCTCCTATTTTACACCCATGCGTTCCAAGGTGTAAGTCACGAATGCATTTATACCAAATTCCCATCTAGGAATTTGATTCGTTAAATTCACCCAATTAATTAATCTACCTAGTTTTGGGGAGGAAATAACTACTTCATCGTTAATTTTATGGGTGAAACCCATTCCCTCTTCACCCCTGTCCAAGGTTGGTGCAAACATGGTACCACAGAAAAGTACAAACCCATCTGGATATTGATGATTGTCACTCAAAACCTGGTTTACAAGTTCCTCTGGTGATCTGCTTATTTCACCCATATCACTAGAGTCCTCCAATAAGAATCCATCCTTTCCTTCTATTTTTAGAGATACCTTAGCGGTTTTTAGATCTTCCATCGAAAACGTCTCATCCAACATTCTATATAAAGGCCCGATGGCACAAGAACCGTTTTGATCTTTTGCCTCTCCTAGGAGCAGGGCACTTCTGCCCTCATAATCCCTCAAATTTACATCATTCCCTAAAGTTGCCCCCACAATTTGTCCTTTATTGGTGACTACCAAGACCACTTCAGGTTCAGGGTTATTCCAACCTGAGTCATGATGTACGCCAACTTCGGCACCAAAACCTACCGCTGAAAATGGTTGGGACTTGGTAAAGACTTCAGCATCAGGACCAATTCCCACCTCTAAATATTGGGACCAGATTCCCATCTTCTTCAATTCCTCCTTTAACTTCATTGCATGTTCAGATCCCGGCTTAACATTATTAAGACCTTCACCTATGGTTGAGGTAATTTCCCCACGTATTTGCTTTGCTAATCTCGCGTCTCCCTTGGCCTTTTCCTCAATGACACGTTCCAACAGGCTTTTGATGAAAGTTACACCACAGGCCTTAATCGCTTGGGTATCGTTTGGAGATAGTAAATAAGGTTTATTCTCATCTCTATTTTGAAAAAGTGAATTATCCAGGATTTCATCTAATTTTGCTACTTCCGTTATTTTGGAATCCTCTGTATTTAAAACCTTTTTATAATTAGGACTATTAATTAGTTCACCAGTAGATTTAAAATAGTGGGATAGGTCATAGACCATTCCCATATGCACCCATATTACATGTGGACCCGCTATATTTCGATAAGCTATTTCTTTTGGTATGTGGCATCTTCCTATCCAAGTACCTTTATTCGCCATTCCTGGGATTATCTGATTTTTTTCCATGTATTCATTTAATAGTTACTCAATTGCCTAACTTAAATTATATCCGAAGCTATTTCCTCACTAAGCAAACTTCTTCCTAAAAAGTAATATTGACTATTATCATTATCAATCTTAAAAATATGAAACCATCTTTAAACCGATATAAAAATCAATCATCGCACATATCACAATTACTTTGGCCATTCTTATGGTTTTCGAACATCATCACCCATAACGTCGTACCCCCGCCACTTAAATTCTTTGGCTAGACCTGAGGCAGCTGGCCAAGCAATCTGATGTTGCTCACTTGCTACCCACTTTCTACGATTTTCTTCAGTATCGAAAGATATCTGTATCTGGTAATTGAATGCGGTAGGTTCCGCTTGAATTTCCTTAGCCAAATCATTCGAAAATAATCGAAGTAATTTTGAGCTAAGATATCCATCTTGCACGACCATGGCGGGCACATAGATTGAATAATACATTTTTTCAAAAGCAACTGCGTTTTTCTTGTCCACCACAAAATCCATTTGCAAGGTCATCGCCTTAGGTTTCTCCAAAGGCTTAACGATTAGTCCACTATCTTTTGATGCCGCAATACCTATGACCAAAATTTCAAGATTATCATTACCTGAACTGGTCCATGAAATTTCCTCTCCTAAACCCGCATAAAAGGAATCGTCTTTTTTAACTGTGGTAGACTCTGACCCCACAGTTACATCACCGCCTCCATTAATCACATAGTACACTTCTTCAACACCCTCTAATTGTCGCTTTTCAGTATTGCTGCCAGAAGGAACAACCAAATGGTCCACATGATGCCAATCTGTTCGGAATACATCTGGTCTTAAAATACGGTTAAATAGAACTCCTTGTCCTTTGTAAACTTTGTCATTTGGTTTTAGTTGGTTTTTATCCAATCTAGATGCTACAAACGTTGGAATTTCATCCGTCTTAGAACTAACAAGATCATCATTCAAGTCAAAAGCATCTCCCTGTGCCTTTACTTCACTTACAGCAAAATTCAACCATTTAAGCGGTTTGCTAGAAGTATTATAAATTCCGTGAGAATCACCAAGCTTACAGGGAACCAAGGCTGGACCTTTAATTTTCGATGTTCTTCCATTAATGGTAAATTCTGCCTCCCCATCAAGAATAACATACATTTCTTCAATGGTATGGTGAAAATGATGGCCAATACCCGATTTAGGATGAATTAAACCCGAATGTAAATACAAGAAATTAGTGGCCATATCGTTGCTACCGATAAGCTGTGTAAACCCCATTTTACCGGCACCGGCATGTACCCCACTCAATTCACGATATGTAGGAGGGTCATTGTGGACGACCCTATCATTCAAGTTTTGCGCAATGGAGATGCTGCCCATTAGACAGCACAAAAAACTAAGGATTGGTTTCATAATAGTGTACTATATTTTGTTTGATTCAAAAATTATAATTAGGAACTCTTGCTAAAAAAAACTACTTCTTATCCGGAATCCCGTATACCACATATCCCTTGGCAATTGCCCCGGGCTTCTTTGAATGGTCGTAACTATCGCTTCTAAAATTGGAAGTGGCATTGATAACCAAATATTCTTTTCCATTCAAGGTAAACATGCTTGGTTGGGCATTGGTCTCATTGCTCAAGGTAGTCTCCCAGAGGATGCTTCCATCTTCGCTGTCAAAAGCATAAACCCTTCCACCTTTAGCCGTCGCAAATACGATTCCAGTAGAAGTAATGACCATTCCCTTTCGCTGGGTACCGTTAGGCGCACCTTTGCTTTCATCTCCCTGTACATAAAGGGAATCTACCCCGATGGGTCGACGCCACTTTATGGAGCCATTGTTAAGGTCATAAGCTAGAATTGAAGACCAAGGCGGGTCGATAAGACCGGGCCAATCCAAGCCATAATCCGTAGTGTATCTGGCTTTTGGACGCTCAACATCTTCTGGATATTTCTCCATTGGTGCTCCACGTTGTGCATCAGATGGAATTGCTACCCCTCCCGAAGCTACAACGGGGCCATCTACAGTTGCTACCTCCTGATTGCCGCGTCTAAAATTCCTTCGTTCTGGATCACCCCCAAGAAATTGGAACAAGGCTTTTAAAGAAGCTTCATCTACATGGACCAAACCTGGCATTACCCCCTTTCCATTGACAACGGTATTCCTAAATTCAGAATAAAACATGTGATGTCCTATGTTTTTTAAGGAAGGGCCTGCCCCACCCTCCATATTTGGACCATGACAGGATATGCATGAAGAATTATAGAGCGATTTTACCCTACCCACATCATTTGCCGTTAATTCGGTTTTTGGTGGTTCTACCTTGCTCAGCCGATAGGTGGAAGCATATTCTTGGGTTTGAATGTACATTATCCCGTTGTAAGGATCTGCCGCGGTGTTCCCGTAATTTGCACCTCCTAAGGCTCCTGGCATTATTAAAGTTTCATATTTATCTGAAGGTGGTACGTACAACCCAGTTTTAGCAGAATCTAATCGTTGTAACCAATCTTGCCTGAGACTATCCGAAAAGAAAGGATTCAAATTTTCTTTGGTAACCTCGTGTCTTGTAAAACTTGGTAGTGATGTTATGGGCTGTGTTGGCCAAGATTCTTCCCCTGGCATTTGGCTTTTAGGAAATGGTTTTTCCTCAATGGGAAATAATGATTCACCGGTTACACGGTCGAACACAAAAACAAAACCATGTTTGGTAGCGATGGCCACGGCGTCCACTTTTTTACCATCCTTATCTACAGTTAATAATTGAGGCGCCGGTGAAAGGTCATAATCCCAAAGATCGTGATGAACGGTTTGGTAGTGCCAAATTCTTTCGCCCGTTCGGGCATCTACGGCGACTAGGGAGTTAGCAAACAAATTACTTCCCAACCGATCGGCACCGTAATAGTCGTAAGTAGGCGATCCGATGGGCAAATAAGCGATTCCACGTTCGGAATCTACCGAAATTTCACTCCACACATTGGCACCGCCAACATATTTGTAAGCATCCTTGGGCCAAGTATCATAGCCGAATTCCCCGGGGTGAGGAATGGTATGAAAGGTCCATTCCAATGTACCCGTTACCACATTATAAGCCCTTATATGACCTGGTGGAGAAAAATAAGCTTCCCCAGGTGCTGAACCTAATATTAAAAGGTCATCATAGATTACCCCGGGCATCATGGATTGAATTCTAGTTACCGATGTAGGGTCACGATCCAATCCTTCCCTAAGGTCAACATATCCCTCTGTTCCAAAATCTAAAATTGATTTACCTGTTTCAGCATTTATTGCCTGAATGGAATTGTTTAGGGTAAATAGTAGTCTTTTGTCTTTTTTGTCTTCGCTTTCCCAATAGTTGATTCCCCTTCTCGTAATGCCGGGAAGATCTGTGTGTATCCAAAGCTCTTCCCCAGTCCTGGCATGAATAGCGATTAGGGAACTATTCTTTCCCAATACATACATGGTACTGTCCACAATAATTGGGCTAAAAAAATAAAACCGATCATCACCCGATGGATAGCTCCACAGTATTTCCATTTCTGACACGTTGGACTTTGTAATGCCGGGTGACTCAAAGAATTTTGATTGGTCCGGGCTACCACCGTAATGGGACCATGTAGTATGTTCTAAACTCTTCTTCGTCCCAGTTTCGCACCCAATCGTTATGCTTGCCATAACAATTGTGAGGAGGACTATTCGAAAGAAATAAAACCATTTATTTTTTATCATAGCAATGGATAAAATTAATAGGACAACAAGCTAAAAATTCTTTTTATTCTAGCTCAATATGCTACTATCAAATTAAAATTATTTTACCAAGTTCTTTTCTTTAATATTTCCTCAATTTGTTCTTTGGATACTGGAAGGTCATCAATATGTTCGTTAAGCCATTTGCTGAAATCCTTTTCAATTTCCTCGGCCCAGCGAGTATCAATTTGTCCTGCAGTATAGACACCTTCTTTTATCCGAAGATGACCGAACATATCACGCAAACGAACAACTTCAGATGTTGTGGCCACTTTCTCAGCCAAATGTGGTGGAATAAAAGTAACCACACCCATTTTACCCAAAACAACATCTCCAGGCATTACAGTTACGGTTCTAATTCTAGTAGGTTGATTTATACCTACCAGCATAGTATTCAAATCACCTGGAGGATTATGGTGTGATGCATCGTAACTGGTATAAAAGGAAGTAAATCCTCCAATTTCCACCAGTCCTTCAACATCTCTAAGTGCTCCGTCGTATACAATTCCATTACCAGTTTTAGCAAATATTGCATTACCTACATTATCTCCAATAGTAGGTCCATCCTTATCAGCACCAAATTGATCGGCCACGTAAACATCGCCCTTCACCAAAATATCTACAGGCCAAGTATTCTGTCCACGCTTTCCTGCTGCTTTTCCACGGTCATCTATGGCTTTCCACACATCTGGACGGCCTGGCATAAATGTTGCCGTAACGGCACGACCTACCAAAACGCTATCCGCATTAATCAATTTCCAATCTTCAGCAATTTGATACCGGTATCCTTCATTTTTCATCACGGCCCAGGCCTCCTCAACACTTACAGCTTTCATCCTTTCTAAAAGTTCATCGGAAACTTTTGGCCTTCCGTCTTCATAACGCTCTCCCGTCCATTGAGGAGTTAAAAAAATAAGTTCTTCCTTACTGATCTGTTGCCCCATCAACTGGCTTGCCAGACCGACAAGAACCATTAGGAGCAAATACTTTTTGCGTAACATAATTGTCTCTATTTAAATTGTTATTAATTATTCAAAAAACGGTATACCTTCTGGTGCATATTTTCTCATCGCATCCTCATTGATATCTACTCCAATACCCGGTTTATCTGAAACTTTAACGAAACTATCTTTAACCCAATCTCCTTCATCATACGTAACTATTTCTTTAAACATTGGATCTGTATGGAAATAGGATTGCCATTCCATTAAATGAAAATTAGGTACCGAGGCACATACATGTGCACAAGCCATTGCTCCAAGAAACGATGCAACCATGTGAGGTGAGAAAGGTTTATAATATAAATTGGCTAGGTTAGCAATTCTCTGCCCTTCACCAAGCCCACCACATTTTTGGAGGTCTGGCATTATTATATCTACACCATTATCCAACAATTGTTTAAAACCGTGACCTAAATATACATTTTCACCTGCCGAGATTGGTGTACTTGTTTCTTCTGTAAGCGTTTTGAAGGCATCAAAATTTTCTGCAGGAATAGGCTCCTCTAACCAAGTAAGGTTTAAATCCTCGACTTTCTTTGCAATTGTTTGGGCTGTTACATGATCATAGCGTCCGTGCATATCCACACATAAATCTATTTTTGGTCCGACTGCCTCTCTAACGGCAGCAAGTTGATCATACATTCTTATAATTTCTCCAGGACTTGCGGTCCAATTATACCTATCATACTTATCAGGATCGCTTGCATAATCTATATCAAATTTAAGTGCATTAAAACCCCAGTTTTTAATAGCATCTTTTGCCGCAGTTGCAAAATCATCTGGTGATGGGAAACGAACACGGTACAATGCCGTATCACAATAAACCCTTACCTTATCTCTAAATTTGCCTCCAAGTAATTTATATACAGGTAAGTCCAAAGCTTTACCCGCCAAATCCCATAAAGCAGTTTCTATTGCCGAAAGAACGGCAACGTAAGTACCTGACTGCCCACCACCGAAATGACCTGCACGACGAATATCTTCAAATATTTTATGGACATTAAACGGACTTTGATCTTTTAAAAAAAATCCCATTCTTTTGACCAGGTGGTAAGTACCGGGTACGGCATCAACGCCCTCTCCGCAACCATAGATTCCTTGATTGGTGTGTATTTTTACAAACAGGCCGCTTCCACGACGAATAAATCCACATTTTACATCCGTAATTTTTAAATCCGATGGGGAAGAAAGTTTAGGATTTTCATCTATTGCCGTAACGTATTCGTTACCATAAGTACTTGAAACCATTCCTAAACCGGCACTGGCCATCAGCGATTTGGATATAAAAGATCTTCTTGAATTTTTCATAAGTTAAAGTGTTTGTTTATATATGTTCTAGTTTTTCAAATTTCAATTGTTTAGGACAGATTCTGGGGTTTTCTCTGTAGGTTTCCCATGCCAATAAGAGGCAAGTATAGAGCCTGTTATGTTCATTAAAGGCCCAAAAACTGCAGGAGCTAAACCCATTGTAGCTATTTTGCCTAGACTGTTGGCAATACCAGAAGCCAGACCCGCATTCTGCATACCAACTTCAATCGCAATTGTTCTTGAATCTTCTTCTGACATACGGAAGAGTCTGGCATACCAATATCCCAGTAAATAGCCGAAAAAGTTATGTACAAGTACAAGAACCATGAGAATTCCACCTATTTCCAACAGGCTGTCCCTTCCAGCTGCCGTGATAATTGTAATAATAAGTCCAATGGCAAGCATAGAAATTATAGGCATAGCCTTATCCAACCACTTAACACTATTTCCAAATATTTTATTAAAAACAAGTCCGGCACCGATAGGTATAATTATCATTTTAACGATACTCCACATCATTGCCAAAACATCAATCTCAATGAATTCTCCAGCAAATATTTTCATCATAAGTGGTGTAAGAAATGGCGCCAATAATGTAGCAATAGAGGTTATAGTTATGGAAAGGGCCACATTGGCGTTGGCCAAAAAAGCCATAACATTAGATGCCACCCCGCTTGGCGAACAACCAATTAGTACAATACCCGCGGCAATTTCAGGCGGAAAATTGCTTAACTGTGCCAGGCAGTAACCCACTATGGGCATCACTATCAATTGGGCAGAAACTCCGATAAAAACTCCCTTAGGCGATTGAAATACCGCACCAAAATCTTTGATGCTCATTGTTGTTCCCATCCCGAACATGATAATCTGTATCAATGGAATGATTAAAACGGTGTATTTGAAATCCCCAAAATTGGTGAAATAGGAAGGATAATATAAAGCAGCCGTAACACCAGCAAAAATCATGATTGTAAATAGTAGTCCCTTCATTTTTTCATAGCCATTGAAACCAAAAGCCAATAAACCAAAGAAACCAAGAATAAAAAGTCCGGCTTTGTCTATGTTCCCTGTAACTATCATACCGATAATAACTAGAAACAAAAGGCTAGCCAAGCCTAACGAAATTGAATAAATATTTAATTTTCCCAAGAGTAAAAGTGTTATAGTTTAAATGCCTGTCTTGCCAATAATTTCCAATCACCATTATCTTTTTGAAATATTAAAAGACACCCAATGTTCACCTTGGCTGGCGTACCGTTGTTAGTGCCTTCCCCTTTAAAAATATGGCGTACAATAGCTACGTCTTCGGCTATGGTGATTGTTTGATCTACAGGTATAATTGAAGAAAATTGAAAAGCACCGTTCAAGACTCCATCAACGTATTCAGATTTGTTTTCAATCTTACCGCTAGAGTGACCATAGCTCAATTTTTCAAAAGTCAAATCCTCAAGTACATCTTTGTTTTTTGCTACCATTGCAGTATATATTTTGGTAACCGTACTTTCAACTTTAGCTATTTTATTATTACTATTTTGAGCCATTAAATTTGTTGAACTGCATGCAACAGAAACTAATAAAAGGTATAATGACATGCATATCAATATCTTCCTCATCTTTAAACTACTATTTATATTACCCATACAAGATGTTTTTATAATTTTTCTTCTTAAAACAAGTAAGGCGGTGAACTCCCTTTTTTTTTTGGGGAGTTCTCCGACCAAACTCAAACTAACTCAAACTACTAACTCAGTTTTTTCATTCAAATCAGAATTTCTATTTTTTAATTTGCTTCAAGCTCGCCAAGCTTTTTCGCTGGATCAAAATCAGTTTAGGGGTGCTTATCCCTTTTTCATAAGAAACTAACAAACAATTCACCTGAAAATTAATTATCCCAAAAAACCCTTGAAATTAGATTATCTCCTCCTATCGCGCTAACTGCAGCGATATAGCTATCAGAATTTGCCGATCCTTCTCTATCAGGATATGTCATTCTGTGTACAAAACCATCCCCATCATTTGCCAATAGGTTATCGTTGAAATCGTTTCTTTCCAAGTCTGGGAATCCACTTCTTCTAACATTTGCGAATGCTTCGGTTCCATTACGGTAATTTGCCAACCAATATTGAGTATTTATAAGTTCCAAAGCATTTGAAGCATCATAGACCACTTCTGGTTCGGCCAAATAAGCGTCTACTTCAGCCGTAGGTATCGGTGCAGTATTAGGATACAATGTGTAAATATTCATATTCGCCCTTACTCCGTTCTCATATAAAGTTTCAGGGTCACCGGATATCCAACCCCTAAAAGCGGCTTCGGCCAATAATAAAGAGGTTTGCCCATAGGTGACATAAAATGCTGGTGCCGCAGGAGATGCTGCTGCGAAAATGTTAACCTGACTGTAATCAAGACCTGTTCCTTTTGGCCCTCTGTACCCAAGGGATGTGTCTGATAATTGCAAATCGGAAACACCAACTGGAACGCCAAATTGGTCATCCAAATCCGTATTTGGATTTGTTTCGTTTGCTACTGCCCCTGGATCTTCAAATTTGGCAATCATATACTTACCCCTTGGATCATTGGTTTCCTTTAATTGATTTACCAATGGTTCGGCAACATAATTAAAGAAAGAGAAATCTCGGAGCTGATTATTATCTCCCCAGGTATAGACGTTCCCATCATATTTGACAAATGCATTGTCATCGTTAGAAGTCATCACGCCTCCTGCAAAAGCTTCAGAAGCAATAGACGCCGCTCTACTGGGTTCTATTTTTGAATAGCGCATACCTAATCTCAATAATAAAGAGTTTCCAAGCTTTCTCCATTTTTCAACCTGTGCCGAAGCCGAATTAGTAGGTTGACTACCATTGCTTCCATAAAAAAGATCATCTGAAACAAATTCGCCACTTGAATTCAATCCTGACAAACCACCGGTAATTTCATTATAAAGATCCTCATAGATTGCTTCATCATCAGTATATGCCGGAAAATAAATAATATCACTAACAGCTTTACCTGCTTCAAAATAAGGTACATCTGCATAATTATCTACCAACCCCATAAATACTTGGGCCTTCCAAATACGAATCATACTTAGTAAGTTGACACGGTCGGTATCCTCTCCGAGCAAATTAGTAGCCTGTACCAGGTTTCGTATTACAGATGGGTATGAATCATTCCATTTGGGATTGTTTACACCGTCAATATCCTCGTTAAAATTAAAACCAAGGGTTGCTCCTTGATTATACGGATTTACGAAGTGCTGTACAATGGTATGTTCCGCTGCCCAAGTTCCTAAATGGCTTCTTTGAGCTCCGGCAAATAAAAGTGCGGCATCTACTTCGTTAACCGCGTAGGGATTAGTGTTCACTTCCACAAACTCATCGTCGCACCCTTGAAAAATAAGGCAGACTAAAACTATGGATAATATAAATTGTATCGTTTTCATGGTTCTAGAATTTAACATTAAGACTAAAATTAAAATTACGGGTGGTTGGCAGTGCTGAATTTTCATAACCGGCCCTAAAATCACCAGAGGACTGAATAGCTTCAGGATCAAGTCCAGGAATATCCTTATAAAGAATAGCAACATTTCTACAAGAAGCAGCTATGGTCAATCCCTTTATAAACTTCATATCTGCCATATTGCTAACAATATTCGTAAGGTCGTAGGATAATGAAATACTTCTCAACTTTATAAAATCAGATTTAAATGTAAATGGATCTCCAATTTGAAGATTACGGTAATCTGCATAAAAGGATTGTAAATTGCTTACCGCCGTAGTATTTGTTTGTCCATTACTTTCATATACACTATTTGGTACAATTACACCGTTCTCTCCCTCTCTTCGACCTTCAAGTGAAAACTGGGAATGCCCTTGCCTTGTCATATTCAAATGTGTAGATGATAACATTGTTCCACCAAACCTATAATCGATCAAAAAACTAAAATTCAGATTTTTATAGGAAAAATTATTATTCCATCCCCCTATGTGTTTAGGTATGGAGCTACCTACCGGTAAAAATCCATTTGTGTTTTCAGCTCCGGGCGTATCGCCGTTTGTAGCCAATAATCTACCATCATCATTGACCAAAATCTGACCACTTTCATTTCTTCTATAAGTTCTGGTATATAATTGGTTCATTGGTAATCCCTCGGTATATCTTAGTTCCCCAAGGAATTCGTTTCCGGTCCCATTAAAGAAAATCAATAAAAGTGTACCACTATCGTTCCCAACATCCAATACTTCAGTCGAAAGGTAAGCGTTGTTCCAAGTACTTGTCCACCTGAAATCATCGGTTTGTATTGGCACGACTTCTATCAAAGTTTCCAATCCGCTATTCCTTAACGATCCTAAGTTTTGCTTTGAATTATCATATCCAGATGCATTGGATAAGGTTACATCCAGCACTTGGTCAGTGGTAACCTTATCAAAAGCAGCTATATCTAGGCGAAGGCGACTTTTAAACATCCGCATTTCCAAACCAATTTCTTTCTCCGTTACTGTAAAGGGTTGTAAAAATGGATTTGGAGCGAAGCTGCCTGAAACACCGGCAGTTGTCTGACCATTAAAAGGTGGATTCAAGGTATAGTTTAGAACACCCTCATACGTACCAACACCATTTGCACTACCTACCTCGGCCCAAGAACCTCTTAGTTTACCGTAATCTAACCAATTGCGTTCTTCAAATAATTCTGAGAAAATGAAACTACCGGATACTGAGGGGTAGAATACACTATTGTTTTCAGGATTAAGCACTGAGAACCAATCCTGTCTTCCCGTAAAATTCAAGTACATTAAATTATCGTAACCAAATTCGGCTAAACCGTATAATGAATTAATTCTGAATGTACTAAACTGGTAAGGTTGAAAACCGGCTTGATCAGTTTCAAAACTTGTACCATTCGTGATAGAATATAGGTCAGGGACAACAAACAGTCTTGAATATTGGGCATTTCTTTGAAATTGTGAACGCCAAGTGTTACCTCCGAAACTTGCATCAACAGAAAACTTTCCAAGTTCTTTGTTTGCACCTAGTAGGAAATCAGCATTTACATCACGGGTTTGGGTCTGTTGAATATCATAACGACCTCTATAAAATCCTGTATCGCCTTCTAAGGTAGTTGTAGCTCCAGCTCCATTAAGCTCATTCCATTCCGTAAAATTGGTTGCATAGTCATAGTTATAGCGTCCTTGAAGATAGAGCCAATCTGTAAATTGATACCTTAAAGTAGCCGTGCCCAATAGACGGTTTCTATTATCATTAAAGAATTGATTTTTTTGCAATTGGTAATAGGGATTGTTTATGGTTCCTAAAAATCCATTGGTACGAAGTTCTGCATCGGTAACAGGATCAATGGCACTTTGTTGATACGCCTCTACAGGAGTAGAGATAGCCAATCTATTAAAAAAACCTACGGCACCGGGACCTTGTGTACCAATCTGTGGTGGATTTATATTCTCCTCATTGGTATAATTAACGTTTAAAAGCATATTCAACTTCTCTGTTACGTTATAGTTTATACCTACATTAAATATACGTTTCTTATATTCATTTGACGGTTGAATTCCCTCAGCTGAAGTATTCGCAAATGAAGCACGGAAACTTCCTTTTTCATTTCCTCCTGAAAACCCAACGGTATTGGTTAGGTTTGTTCCTGTTCTAAGGAAATCATAGAGTTGATACGGGTTAGGAGAATAAGGTCTAGACACACCGTCAAAGTTTACAGTGGGTGCTCCATCAAATCGTTCTCCAAAACTAAACTGCCCTGTACCTTGGGCCTCTCCCTGTGTCTGTGGTCGCATTCCACCAGTTCCTTGCCCATACTCGGCCTGTCTTATTTCATCCAAAAAATTCAACGCATGTGAGGTAGTAATACTTGATGTAAAATCAACGCCAATACCTTGGTTTAAACTACCTGTTTTTGTTGTTATAATTACCGCACCATTAGCTGCCCTAGCACCATAAATAGCCGCGGCAGTAGCACCCTTAAGTACGGTCATACTTTCAATATCGTCTGGATTTAGATTCTGTAGGTTATCCCCAAGATCCCTTGAATTATCACGCCCATTGGCACCTCTAGCACCTTGGTCTATGGGAAGACCGTTGATTACAAATAATGGTGAATTACTTGCACCTGCAAAAGCGGATTGACCACGCAAACGAATTTGAACACTGGCACCAGCACCTGCTGATGGAGGGCTAATGTTTAAGCCCGCAACCTTACCTTGCAAAGACTCCATAGCGTTTACTGTTCTGGTTTTGGTAAGCTCTTCGGTATCAACCGAGGTCACTGCATACCCTAATTTTTTGGCATCTCTTTTAATTCCTAGACCAGTTACGACCACTTCGTCCAAGCTTTGCATATCTTCTGCCATAGTGACATCCATAACACTGGATTGGCCGGTTGATAACTCTTTTCTAGCAAAACCAATGGAACTAAAAATTAAAATGGCATTAGGCTGTGTAAGGGTAATTGAGTATTCACCATCAAAATTCGTTGCAACACCATTTGAAGTTCCCTTTTCCACAACAGACACTCCTGGAATAGGCTGCCCATTAACATCGGATACCTTACCCGAAATACTTTGTTGAACACTAACAGTAGTTGTTTCCTTATTTTGTTTTTTTGGTAATTTATTGTTTAGAACTTTTGATTTCGGTTTTAATACAATTTGATTTCCCTTAAAAATAAAATCAATGTTCGAATCATTAAAAAGCACTGAAAGGATTTCGTCTAAAGCTGTGTTTTTCACATTTATGGACACCAATTTTGATGTGTCTATCTTTTTGACATCATAGAGAAACTTAAAGTCAGTTGCGACTTCAATTTCTTCCATCACCTTAATAGTTTGTACATTTTCCAAATTAAGGGTCATTTTCGTTTTTTGCGAAAATGAACTCGCTTGGATTGAAAAGAAAGTCGTAATCAAAAGTATGGTTAAGAGTTTGGTTCTTAAACCAATGTTCATTGTATTGGATATTTTGGTCCCAATGGATCTATTATTTTTCATATCATAAGTTGATTATTGGTTATGTTTTTTTGTTGTTCCCTAAAACCGAGTACGTTTTATATGGGCATTCGTAAGCTTTTTTTGTTTCATAGGCCTATTTTTTATCATTGTTTAGTTGTTTGTATATATGTATACTATCTCCAATTATTTCATATTCAAATGATGTTTCAATCTTGAAGGTCTCCAATACTTCCCGCATGGTTTCAGTTTCAAATGTTGCCGTAAAAAATCTTTCATTTAAAGCTTCGTAATCATTATTGATTTTTACATTATAATGACGTTGTAATCGTTGTATTATATTTGAGAACTTCATTTTCTTCATAGCCAACTTACCTTCTATCCAACCTGTATACAATTCGGTATTTACTTTATTTACTACCATTTGTTTGTAGGTTGTATTCCAATCTGCCTTGTAACCTGGTGAAAGCAAAGTGGAATCATCCTCATTATAAGTCTCCCCTGCTTCGTAAAGCCGAACAGAACCTTCAACTAAAACTGTAATTTGATTTGTATCTTCTGGGTAAGAAGTAACATTGAATTTAGTTCCCAACACCCGAACATCCATCTTTCCGGTTGTTACGATAAAAGGGCTATGCTCATTTTTACGAACATCGAAAAAAGCTTCACCAATAAGGGAAACCTCCCTATTTTTTCCCTTTATAAATTTTACAGGATATTTTAAAGAAGAGCCTGAGTTAAGATTAACCGCAGTTCCATCTGAAAGCACGATCTTAAAAGTTTTACCGTTTGGAACACGAACAGTATTATACTCTAACTCAAAATCATCATCTTCTACAACTTGATTGAGTGAGTAGTCAACAACTCCGTCATCTTTTCTACCTAGAATATTTCCATTATCAGCTACAATACTATATTCTCCTTGTTGGCTGAGCACCTGTATTTCACCATTTCCCCTTTCTAAAATAACTGCCGTAGGATCTATTTGCGTTTCAATTACATTTTGAGTATTTAATGACTTGTAAATAAAAAAGCACCCTATTAAACTGACAAAAACTGCAGCATAACGGAATAAACTATTATATAAAAATCTATTGTTTTTAGTAGGTCTATTTTTTTGAATCTCAGTTGATATTAATTTCCAAGCTTCTTGCGGATTAATATCTTTGCTATTTGGAAGTAAGACGTTATTTCGATGTAACTCTTTAAGCCGCTTATAGGTTAAAAAATTTTCGTCATTTTCGGACAACCACTTTTTGAAAAGAATTTCTTCTTCTCTACTTAATTGTTCACGTAACTTTTTAAGGATAATTTCTGCTATCAACTTGGTCTTATTTAAATAAGAGGTAAACTCCCTCTTACTTATAAGACCCTTTAAAAAACAAAACGGGTAGCGAATATGTGAATTATTTTAATATTATTTTATCAAAATGATATTTTATAGCATCCATAAATACACATCCCTTAAATTTAATCGTAAAATTTTGAATGTCTTTTTTAGGTGGTATTTTACAGTATTAACCGTAATACCCATTATTTCGGCCGCATTTTCATATTTAATACCTTCTAAAACACAAAGCTCAAACACCTTCCTATTCTGATCAGGCAGGGCATCGATTTCCCTAAATAAAGTTTGTGATATTTCTGAGCGAATCAATTCATGCTCATAAGATGGAACTTCACTTGAATAATTCTCAATTGAAAAAGTTCGTTGCTTCTTTTTGATTCTTTTTAAACTTTCGTTTCGAATTGAAGTATTTATATAACTTTTAAGATCCTTAATAGGTTCATTACATTCTTTTTGTAAAAGTTTAATAAATATACTTTGTACAACATCTTTCGAATCGTCCAAATCACCAACATAACTAAAGGACAATAAACACCACTCCTGATAATGTTTCAGAAACATTTGTTCAAGAACTAATGCATTAATTATTGCCATTTTACTATATAAGATGTTAAAATTTTACTGTAAACTTAATATTAAATTATATTTGTTAAGATTAAATAATTGTATATTTCACACTTAATATGCTGGCAATATATTAATTTGTTATTATTTCTACAATAAAAAAATGGATTTAACATATTTGAACTATAATAAACCCAATTGTAATATGCTACTAATCCAAAGAGTATATATAGAATAATATATTCGATAAGACACTATATAATAAATTACAGATAAAATTGAACTTTTAGAAAAGTGTCTTTTTTCTAATAAGAGTATCAGTAATAACACGTTTGATAAATTGGAAAACGAGATAAATTTTTAAATCAAAATGTTGAATGTGAAGAGTAAAATAAATTAACCTTTTAAAGAATATATTTTTTAGTATAGTGGGGATGAATTAAAGTCAGATATTTAAACTAATTCGGTTTAGTCAAAACTAAATCGATTCGAGGACTTAGATTAATGTAAATCTTAAAAATAAAACTATCAATGGCAAAAGCGATTAATACTGAACAAAATTACATAGCAGGAAATTGGGTCAAAGGAAAGGGTAAAGAATTCTGGTCCTATAATCCAGCTACGGCAGAAAAAGGCAAAGTTTATATTGAAGGTGATCAAGAACAGGTTAATACAGCAGTAGAACAGGCAGCTATAGCATTTGAAACAGTTAAGAAAAAGAGTACCGCTGAAAGGGCCACTTTACTGGAATCCATGGCAGAAGAGTTAGAGGCTTTGGGAGATGAACTCATAAAAGTTTGTGATATGGAAACCGGATTGGGTGAAGCACGACTTACAGGAGAACGTGCAAGAACTTGTGGACAACTCCGTGCCTTTTCCGCTTTGGTAAAACAAGGTCATTGGCAACAGGCAAGAATCGATACGGCCATACCTGACCGAAAACCACTTCCAAAGCCAGATATTAGGCGTATTTTTAGGCCCATGGGAACTATTGCCGTTTTTTCGGCTTCAAATTTTCCGTTAGCTTTCTCAACATTGGGAGGTGATACCGCATCTGCAATTGCCGCAGGTAATTGTGTTGTTGTGAAGGCACATCCTAGCCATCCAGGTACTTCCAAGCTATGTGCGGAGGCAATGCAAAGAGCAATTCTGAAAAACAACTATCCTCCAGAAATGTTTTCAATGGTACAGGGAGTTTCCCCAGAAGTAAGTCAAGCCTTGGTTCAACATCCACAATTAAAAGCGGTCGGTTTTACAGGAAGTACTCATGTGGGTAGGATCTTATTCGATTTAGGAGCATCTAGACCAAATCCAATACCTGTGTTCGCAGAAATGGGAAGCACAAATCCAATGATTATTCTACCTTTGGCTATTGCAAATAACGGAGTTGAAATTGCAAAAGGTCTAGCAAATTCCATAACCCTTGGAACGGGTCAATTTTGCACCAAACCAGGCCTGATATTAATCCTGAAAGATAAAAATAGCCCTGAGTTTGTTGGTAATCTAAAAAATGCTCTAGAATCAATTTCTATCGGTCATTTTTTGAACGCTAGAATCCATAGTAGTTTTCAAAAAGATGTGGCAAAAACAGCTACTGTTGCTGGTATAGAAATGGTTTCAACTAAAGATGAAGGTGGAAAACTATTTGAAATCGATGCCGAGCATTTTTTACAATCCCCTAATCTAGAGGATGAAATCTTTGGGCCTGTCGCTATCTTGATTAATTGTGATACCATAAATCAATTAAATAAAATAGTTGAAACTTTTGGTGGTCATTTAACGGGAACAATTTTTGCTGATGGTGATTCGGAGCTTTCCTCTGTTAAAGACTCATTAGAAGATAAAGTTGGCAGATTAATTTTTAATGGATATCCTACCGGTGTAGAGGTTTGCCCTTCTATGCATCATGGAGGGCCTTATCCATCTTCTACTTTTCCTGCAACCACTTCTGTGGGAACAGCTGCCATTGAACGATTTTGTACTGTAAAGTGTTATCAAAATATTCCTGAAGAACTTTTGCCTATAGCATTACAAAATAAAAATCTGGATAGGATTTTACGAATGGTTAATGGAGTTTATACTACCGAGGATATTTAAAATCTTAAATAAAAAGCATGAAAATGAAATATAATAATATTACTTAGATTTTGATATATTGGAAGAGGATATATTGCTGAAAACATAGCATAAAAAAACGTGAAAGGTCCACATAATATGAACAAAAAAAAAGAATAGTTTATGATTTTCCCTATTATTTCAAATTAACCAGCGAACCTAATATAATCGGAATTTAATTGATTCATTAATAATGACGCTTATTTAATAACTGAGTTAGGATCAGTGAAAGATTTTCGTAAAATTCCATATGCCATCAAAGAAACTATAATAAATCATTTTTTGTTTGCTCCTAATATTACCAAGGCAGAATTAGCTTGCGTTGTAACATTTATTTGATACTTTATTAAAGGGTTGTTAGCGAGTACAAAGTAAAAGACCATGCATGACTGACCATTGAGCTTAGGCAAGAAATTGCATTTTTAATTGATGAAAGTTTGCATAATCTTAAACCTTGCCCCTGGATCGACACCAAGAATTAAAAAGCGAAATATTCGTTCTTAATAAATTTAAATCCGCACTGGTACCTAGCATAAAGTGATGCTTGATTGTCCTTAATTCTGAAAAAATCTGCCCAGAAGAGAATACTTAATATTGAAAATGACTTCATGATTTCGTCATCTAGTTAACCTTTATTTGGTAAACGCATTTGGCGTTTTAACAAATCGGTCAACACTTTTACAGTTTTAAATTTGTTGACATTTCAATTGGGATTAAATGATTTGTATTGATAACCCTAAAAACAAAAACCTTATAATCAATTGATTATAAGATTTTAAATGTTAACAAAATATAAAAGTCGAGGTGTTAGGATTACAACCTAACCCTTTAATTAATTATCTATCAGTTAAAAATTCGAATACTTAACTGTTGACCGATTTGTTGACGGTGTTTTAAATGAACTTTAAAGTAATATGACTTACTTTCTGATTTATAAAATGTGTTATTCTAACAACCTGCAATACGAATAAATATCATTTGATTGAGTCTTGGCGCTAGATATGTGTTCAATAAACCTTCACAATTAAATAAATATATTTGACCATAATTCCTTGATTCTTTCCAAAATTCCAAGTTAACCACCAATAATTAATATCGCTAAAATTTTATGTTTAAAGGTGTAGTCTAGAAAATCATATAAAATTGTATAAAACTGTCCCATATTCTTTACCCTCTTTTACTACAACATCATGCTATGCTTATTCCAATTTTTTTTGAGAATATTTACTGAATACCAAGAACAATACCCCACATAACAACCATGCAGGTAAGGTTACAAACGATAGGAACACATTAAACTCAACCGAAATAAAGTAGAATAATCCAAAACTGATACCCCAAGCAAACAGAACGGATTTATTGAATTTAATATGTGCTAATTGTGCATAATTTTGAATGATTCCTGCTTGTTTATGAAAAAAATGTTCGAACACGATTACGGCACCCACGGGGGCCAGAATGAATCCGTATAACGCAACGAAATCCAATAACTTCATAGCAAAAGCGGGAAAGAGTCCGGCTATGGTCGCAATGGAACCCGCCAAAATGGTGACCCAAAAGGTGGAGGTTTTTGGCATTACGGCCTGGAATGCGAGTCCGGCCCTATAAATGGTAGGGTTAGCAGTGGTCCATCCAGCCAAGACCACGGCGATGATTCCAAAAATACCTATTGCGTTATACGCCAACGGTCCCGGTGCCACAGTAGGTGCTTGACCCTGTGTCAATATGGCTTGAGCTTCAGGGGATTGTATGTAAACGGCATACAACAATGCTGCTGCAATCCATGCCATATAGTGGCCCACATACATACCCGCAGCGGTGGTCCACCCAGAGCTTGACTTTTTGGCAAAACGAAAAACTGAGAGGTCAGACATACCAACATGCATCGCGGCATTGGCGAACCATGACCAAAAGAACACATGCCAAAAGGTGTATTTTATCTGTCCAGGAAAAGGCTCTTTGCCTTCACCCCAAATATTCCAAAAATCCTTAAAACTACCTACTCCCAATTGTTGTAAGGCAACAATACCACAGGCCACAAAGGCTAGAATAATTACGGGAGACATCCAGTTCGCTGCTTTGGAAACGGTATCATAACCTTTGGAAGCAATCAACGAAATTACCGCACCGATGACCAAAACAATAATGACCCAAGTAGCTCCGTTGGGCATAGTGTCCGTTAGTTTGGGCATTTCCATATCGAAAGGTATTCCCACTGCTGTTGCAGATACGGTAATCATCGCTCCGGCCAAGAAGCAAAACAGGATTCCGTTTGCCAAATTGTAGCCGATAACCAGTTTCTTACCACAAATTTTCTCTAATTGATAATACAGGGTAAGTCTTTTTTTAACCGCAATTTCAGAAGTCAAGAACCGCCAACTTAAAACAGCCATCAGGTTTCCCAATAGTAATCCGATAATCAAATCAAAAGCGCTAACACCCGTAGTCAAAAACAATGGTCCTATTACAAATTCAGTACCCGCAGCATGTTCACCGGCATACATTCCGAGAAAGCTTTTCCAACTTTTAAGTTTGGATTGCGGAACCGGTTGTCTTTCAAATTCGCCCCTGGCGATTTCCTCTATTTCTTCTTCTATATTGAATTGACTCATTAGGTTTGTTTAGTGTTGGTTATTTTTCTATTAAGTATTTAGGTAAATCTTCCACACGTTCACAGCAAAGTTGGTCCATTACCTGTTTAAATTGTGTTTTTAACATGCCAATGGTATGGTCTCCTCCTTTATTCCCTAAGGCTCCTGTTCCATAAACGAAAGAGCGTCCCATAAAAGTAAATTTGGCACCTCTGGCCATAGCGCGAGCAATGTCTGGGCCTGAGCGTAGGCCACTGTCCATCATAATCTCTATCTGGTCGCTATATTTTGTGGCAATTTCTACTAAGGAATTAATGGTAGATTGTGCAGCATCCAACTGTCTGCCACCATGGTTGGAAACAATGATACCATCAAAGCCCATACGTATTGCATCTTGAGTATCCTGCTCAGAAGCTACACCTTTCAAAACCAACTTCCCCTTCCATCGATCACGGATCGGTTTTATTTTTTCTTCATTCAACCGGCCTGAAAAAGTTTTATCCATAAATGCTCCTAGTTGCTTTAAGTTCAATCCTTCCGGAGTATATGGCTTTAACGTTTCAAAAGTGGGTTGTCCATATTTTAGAGTATTATAGGCCCAGGTTGGTTTTCTTAGAATTTGAAGGATATTGGCCAGCGTCATTTTCGGTGGCAGCGCTAGTCCATTCTTAAAATCGCGTGGTCTATAGCCAAAGGTTGGTACATCACAAAGCAATACAAGAACTGGGCATCCCGCTGCTTCGGCGCGGTCGATGATACTATCGCGAATGGCATCGTCTATTGGATTATATAATTGAAACCATGCATTACCTTCGGTCAGTTCACTGGCTTTTTCAATATCCATCGTAGTCACTGTACTAAGGATAAATGGAATGTTATGGCTGTACGCCGCCTTTGCTAATATGGCGGGCGTGTTAGGCCACATCAATCCCTGAAGACCAACCGGAGCAATACCAAAAGGCGCATCGAATTCCATTCCCATTATTTTGGTTTTTATGGAACTTGTACCGTGATTTCTTAAATATCGTGGTTGCAATTGTACTTTCCGTATCTCAGATGTATTACGGGCCAGGCTTACATCTTCATTACAACCACCATCTAAATATTCAAATGCAAACTTGGGAATCCTTAACTTTGCCTTTGTCCTTAAATCGTCAACTGAAGGATAATCTGAATCAAAACTCATCGCCATAACTGCTGTTTATTTTAAAATGAACGGAACGTGTTTTTTTAAACAATAATTTTTCTTTAAGAACTTGGAATTCAACTTAGTGTCCGATATCGCAATGGCTGCTCCCAATGCCGAACCTAAGGAAGAATCCGTTGTACGTAGTTCCATATTCCGAAGGTAGTGCGAAACCAATTTTATATACACATCGTTATCGCTAAAACCACCGTCGATATATAGTTTTTCAATAACATCGTTTCCAACCGCTATTTTAATACTTTCTACTTGTAGCATCACGAGTTCTATCATCAAATGATGGTACGCGTGCTCAAAAGAGTCGTAGGTTATTTTGGAGGCCTCGGGCATATTCTTGGTTTTGATGCCCATCCACCTGAACATGGGTACAAAATCCTTGATGATCTCGAAATAGGTATCGTAGCAGAACTTAACGGACTTGTGAAGTTCGGGGTCCACCTTAAAATGCTCGGTCAATTGCTTTACTTGTTCCGAATATTCCTCCCCTAAAAATAGCCGGGCGGATTTTACCGGTTTCCCGTTGATGCGCATGTAGTTGATACAGTCATTGGCAACATCTTCCTCAGTCAATAATTTTTCTGAAAACGGGTTCAAAGCAATACTCCAAGTGCCGGTGGAAACCAAGAGAAATTTCTTCTTGATACTTCGACTATAGGGCAATAATGAAGCAGAACTGTCATGGATCCCTACCCCAACTTTAATACGTTTCCCGTTATAGTTCATAGTAATGCCGGTCTCAGTAGAAACAAGGGGTGGTAAAATTTTATGTAAACCTTCGGCATAGATCCAATCATGGTAATCCTTTTTCTTAAAATCCCACATGGCCGTGTGGCAACCGATGCTGGTATATTCGCTAATCGGGATTTCCGTGAAAATATAACTGATGTATTGAGGAAGGTGTAGGGAATATTTAATTTTCTTAAAAGTTTCCGGTTTTGAATGTTTTAGCCAATATAATTGCATTCCAGAATTGAGCATGCCATCAAGGGAGGATCCCGTTTCTACACAAAATTTTTCTTCAGGTCCGTATTTTTGAAAAAATGAAGCTTTTAGCTCAGGGGAAATGTGTTTGGTGTAATTATAAAGTGGGGCAACCACTTCCCCATTTTCATCCACATGTACTAAACTGGCACCGTAAGTTGAGAAATTGACGGCGGTTATATTATATTTTTCAGATTTTAAAATCCGGTCAAAGACACTTTTTAGCCAATCTTGGAGCGATTTTAAATCTTCTGTTGGATGCCCATCTTCATCCGCTATCGTTTCAAAAGTGCTGTACTCCCGGTACACCTCTTGATAATCGGTGTCAAAAAGGAAAAACTTTTTATTGGTCTTACCAATGTCAAAAATAGCGGTCACTTTTTTCATAGGGACGCTATTACAGTCCGGTGGCTACGGAATTCATACCTCTCTCTTTTATCAAGCCGGCACGTACACTTAGGTTGCGGTACGTTTTTAAAGGGTCTATGGCTCCGCCATTTAACGCACGGGCTTGTGCCAATAAAGGTCTAACGTCCGTTCTGTAGGCGTTCTGTAAAATCTCTTGGCATAGGGTCACATCGTTTCTAGATTGTGCCGCTTGCAGTTCTACCTGGTCCACCAATAAAGCTTTTGCGTATGCCTCTTGAATGGCTTCCAGTGATTGTAATAAATCTTCCAAGGGATCCTTAATGTTATGACTGGCATCAATCATCCAAGCCAGATCAGGATTTTGTGGATTATTTTCCATACCATATACCAATTCATTGAAAATCAAGAAAAGCGCATAAGGTTTTACACTACCCACGGTACTGTCATCATCACCATATTTACTATCGTTAAAATGAAAACCTCCCAGTTTACCTTTTAGCATCAGTGTAGAAACTATCTGCTCGATATTGGTATTGGGCAAATGGTGCCCTAAATCAACCAGAGTAAATGCTTTTTCCCCGCACGCGTTCGCCAACATAAAGGAAGTACCCCAATCCTGAATTACGGTACTGTAAAAATTAGGCTCGTAAGGTTTGTATTCAATAAACATTTTCCAATCTTTCGGCAATTCGGAATAGATACTTTTTAAACTGTTCTCGGTATGGGTCAAGGCCGACTGAAAATTACGCTGCCCGGCAAAATTGGCACCGTCCGCCAACCAAATGGTCAGACTTTTGGAGCCTAGTTTTTCACCAATTTTGATGACATCGATATTGTGTTGTATGGCTTGGTTTCGTGCTGCAGCGTTCAAGTTAGATAAGGAACCGAAACGGTAACTTTCCTTCGCATCTTTTTGGTCCTGAAACGTATTTGAATTCACCGCGTCAAAAACGAGTCCATTGGCTTTGGCCAAATCTTTGATGGCATTGTAATCCTGCGGGATATCCCACGGGATATGAAGCGATACTGCCCCGGCCGTTTTGGTGAGGGCATGAAGGTTTCCAATATCCTCAATCTTTTGCTCTAAAGAAGCAGGTTCCCCAAAATAAGAATACCGACCAAAACGGGTACCACCTGCACCTAGGGCCCAACTGGGAATGGCCACCTGGAAAGCCGCCAATTTTCTAAGTATTGCGTTTACGTCCTTATCCTGATGGTCCAGTTGGTCGGATAAAAAATTGAATCTGCCTCGAAGACCGTCCTCTTGCTTTTTATTCTCTGTTGCTATTTGATCTTTATCTAACTGCATAGGATATTCTTTAAAAATAGACCTGTTTCCACTAAGGTATAACAAGTCTTCACTCAATTAACTATCTTACAAAAGCGTTGGCCATACCGCCGTCCACATTGATGATGTTTCCGGTAGATTTATCCAAGACGCCCACTAAAGCGAACACGCCATTGGCGATATCTTCAGGATAGATGATTTCGTTTAAAAGGTTTCTTTTGGCATAGTGCGCAGGAAGTTCATCTACGGTAATGCCATAAGCTTTGGCACGACCTTCGGCCCAGTCACCTTCCCAAATCTTACTACCAACGATAACACCATCCGGATTTACCGTATTTACACGAATATGGTCCCCGCCCAGTTCAGCCGCCAATAAACGGGTCATATGCTGCTGCGCCGCTTTTGCGGTACCATAGGCTATATTGTTAGGTCCAGAAACCAATCCGTTCTTACTAGCGATATGGATGATATCTCCACCTAAATCTTGTTTACGCATAATTTCCACGGCTTGTTTTGCCAAGTCAAATTGACCTTTTACCAATACGTTCTGTAAAATGTCCCAGTCTTTTTCGGTGGTATCTTCTAAGGGTTTTGATATGGCCAAGCCGGCACTGTGCACTATAATATCGACCCCGCCAAAATACAGGCATGCTTTTTTATAGGCCGATGCGATGGATTCACTTTTGGTAACGTCACATAGGGCATAACTGGTCGTATCACCTGGGTAGGTGGCCAATGCTTCTTTTAGTCTGTCTTCCGAAATATCCGTCAATACAACATTAGCCCCTTCTGCAGCCAATTTATCGGCTATCGCTTTACCTATACCTCCGCCCGCTCCAGTGACCAGGGCCACTTTTCTGGACAGCGGTTTTTCTTTTGGCATGCGTTGTAGTTTTGCCTCTTCCAAAAGCCAATATTCAATATCAAAGGCTTCTTGTCTTGGCAGGGAGGTATATTCCGTCATGGCCTCCGCACCGCGCATGACATTGATAGCGTTAACGTAAAATTCATTGGCAACACGAGATGTCTGCTTATTTTTTGCAAAGCTGAACATACCCGCACCCGGGTAAATTATAATCACCGGATTAGCATCACGAACAGCAGGACTATTCGCTTTTTTGCACGTATTATAATAATCAAGATATTCTTTACGATACTGGGCAAATGCCGGTTCTAACTTTTCTTTTACCTTAGATACATCTGTCAAATCTTCATTGGCATCTAATTGTAACACTAAAGGCTGTATTTTAGTACGTAGGAAATGATCAGGACATGATGTGCCCATAGGGGCCAAACGCTCTAAATCATTACTATTTATATATTCTAGTACTACATCACTATCATTAAAATGGCCTATCATTCTTACTTCAGAAGAGCAGAGTCCTCTTAGCATTGGCATTAACTGCGCAGCTTTTTCTAACCTTTCTTCTTTTGGTAGACTGTTTATCTTTTGTCCCCCAAATACACTGCCTTTTTCCTTTATTTTTTTCTCGATATATTCCGAAGCCATTTCAATGACCTCCAAACTGTTAATATAGGATTCGTAAGAGGTATCGCCCCAGGTAAATAAACCATGACTACCCAATACGATACCACGAATACCCGGATTATCATTTAAACATTTCTCCAGCTGAAGCCCAAGGTCAAAACCAGGTCGCTGCCAAGGCACCCAGCCCATGGTATCTCCCCAAATTTCTTTGGTGACCTTTTCACTGTCCTTTGCCGCTGCAACGGCAATTAAAGCATCAGGATGTAAATGATCAATATGCTTAAAAGGCAGCAAACCGTGTAATGGTGTATCGATGGATGGCGCCTTACTGTCCAAATCATAGATGCAATGGTTGAAAAGACCCACCATACGGTCTTCGTCTTCCAATCCGCCATATACATTCTTAAGATTTCGTAAACGTTCCGTGTAAAGACCTGCAATCCCGGCCTTGGTCAAGGTACCTATGTCACCACCGGAACCTTTGATCCACATTACTTCCACTTCTTCATTGGTCAACGGGTCTTTTTCGATGGTCTTGCAGCTCGTGTTGCCACCACCATAATTGGTAATTCTTAAGTCTGCTCCAAGAATGTTGGAACGGTATAAAAATAGGGCTACTTGATCATCTCCCAATTCGGCAGCCTTCTGTTCATCCCATAGGTAATCTACATATTTAAAGGTCTTTTGCATTTTTGGTCTTCTTAGATATATTTTTATGATACCAAAGATAGGAAGCGAAGTTATCATAACTATCCTGTACTGTTCTGTACTAGATACTTTGGAGTTTCAGAACTAAAAATATTTTATTCCCTACAATGATTTTCTGACAATAGTGTAAAACGGATTTTCAATCTGTTTTTTTTCGTTCTTTAGGATAAGTTTAGCGGCATGTTTTCCCAACTGCTCAAAGTCTGTTGAAATTACGGTTATTCCATCCAATAGTATTCCTTTGATAGCCGTTTCATTGTAAGAAATTATTCCCACATCATTGCCTAATTGAAATTTTGTTGATCTTATTTTCTTTATCAATAAAATAAGATCATTCTCCATTAAGTTTATGTAAGCTGTATTTTTTTCAATGTATTCCGATTCTATGGTATCAATAATTTCAAAATCGTAGGCATATTCTAAGCAGAATTTTAAAAATCCCTGTTTTATTTCAATAGGGTGGTATGTCTTTTCACGAAACAATAATTTAATCTTTTTATATTTTTTCAATAAGTGATTTAATTCAACAAGTGCAGTATATATATTCCGTTCAAAATCTTGGTATACACTTGCTATATTTTTATTCAAAGCCAAATACTGCTTATCAAGTATTAAAAGTTTTTCTAAAGGAATATTATCCTTAATAAAATTCTCTAAATCATCACCCCCTTCTTCAAAATGGCATATAATAACATAATGGGTATAGTCTCTTTCTTTTGTGGATTGGATTAAACTCTTGAATTGCCTATAGTTGTTTTCATAAATAAAAAAATCTATGGTGGCATTATTCCCTAATTCTTTTGAAAATGCATCATAAATCAACTTTTTATGGGCGCTTAATTTGTTGAATAATAGAAATACTTTGGCTTGCAATTCCTCATTGTCTTTTTTTATGTAATACCCTTTGCCGGGTATGGATTGTATGATATTTAATTTTTTTAAATGGTCATAGGCACGAACCACTGTGTCCCTAGAAATATCAAACTCAATTAAAAGTTCATTTACAGAGGGCAATTTGTCGTTCAGTTTTACATCACCCTTCTCCAAGGCTGTACGTATAGAATTAACAATTTGTCTATACTTGGGAATAATTGAACTTTCGTTTATTTCTATAAATTTCAACATGAACTCATTTTTAGGGAAAGATACTTTTTAGTGCAATAATTTAACTAAGATTAATGAATGAATAGCTATACATAACAGTACGGAATAGCCTTTATTTAGAATATAGGTACATTTGAAAGATACCTAAAGTTCACAAGTTATTTCGTTATAAATTCAAATACTAAAGTAACCTTTACTATGAAAATAAATGCTTTTTATGTTTTTCTTTCCTTATTCTCCATACTTAGTGCTAGGACGCAGACTCCGCTACAAGTGCTAACTACAGAATATCTGGAAACGCCATTGGGAATCGATATTAAGACTCCTCGATTTAGCTGGCAAATGGAGACTAATCCAAGTAAGATTGGGCAATTTCAGACTGCGTATCAAATTTTGGTTTTTAATGAGTCCAATATTCAAGTTTGGGATTCAGGTAAAATAGTGAGCGGAAATGCTTTAGCCATTTCCTATGATGGTCAGGAATTGGAACCTCAAACCCGCTATACTTGGGAAGTAAAAGTTTGGGATGAGGAAGGAAAGATAAGTACCAAAAGGTCTTGGTTTGAAACTGGATTATTAGATGCGAATCCCAATTCTAAACAATGGAACAGTGCTCAATGGATTGGTGGGGGCGATGCCGATATGGTGTTGAACTCCCAATATTTATCCGTTTATAAAATGGAATATTCGCTACAACTGGACTCAAAGTCTAAAAGTACTAGAGCCTCTTTTGTTTTTGGAGCCAATGATGTTCGCTTAATGGACAAGAATAAGAATATTCAAGGTGTTGCCAACGGGCGAGATGAAAACTATGTTCGTTTTGAACTCGATATCGCAAAGGTTGATGGCTCTGAAAATGGTTTGGCCCAATTTAATGTATTTCGATTGGGCTATGATTCGGAAGACAGTAGTACCGTTCCGTTTAGGTCTTTCAAAGTGCCATTGGAACTCATCAATAATCAAAACAAGTTTGATGAGCATACCTTTTATACCGACTGTAACTTTGGTCTTTTCGAAGTTTTTCTTGATGGGAGGGCCAAAAAGAACAAAATTTCTGGCGATGATGATAGTACACCTCCACCAAGGGGAAATCCCGGTTTTAATTTAAATCCGGTAGGCAAAGGGAACAACTATATTAGTTTTCCGATGGTGGCGGATATCGGATTTTATGTGGATAAGGGTCAGAAAGCCATTTTTTCCGATGTAAAAATCAAGAATTTCAGAAAACCTTCCAATGTTCTTTTTCAAGAAGACTTGCAGAGTGATGCGTACGATGGAATTTTTCAATCTAAAACAACATCCATTTCAAATTTCAATATAACCAATAATGGATATGAAATATCGGCCGAGAAAGAGCCAATCTTTGTGATAGCTGACCCTAGTAGAAATGCAGCTCCTGTACTACGCACAGAATTTTCATGCGAAGAAAAAAAGATTTCGAAAGCACGTATTTATGTGACCGCCCGCGGTATTTACGAACTGTATTTAAATGGTAAACGGGTAGGTGAAGACTATTTTAATCCGGGACTCACACAGTATAATAAAACGCAGATGTACCAGACCTATGATGTCACGAATGAAATTACATCAGGTGGCGAGAATACTTTTGGGGCAATCTTGAGTGAAGGTTGGTGGAGTGGCAATATTACCTACAGCGGTGAAAATTGGAATTATTTCGGGGATCGGCAATCGCTATTGGCCGAACTGGTGATTACCTATGATGATGGTGCAGAACAAGTGGTTACTACCAATGACAAAGAATGGAAATTGTTTGCTGATGGTCCTATTCGTTATGGTAGTTTCTTTCAAGGAGAGGTATATGATGCCCAGAAAGAGGCCGAAATCACGGGATGGTCAAGCATTGGTTTTAAAGATGAAAACTGGAAATCTGCCATTTCTGTTTCCTTGGAGGGAACCACATATCAAACCAAAGACTTCAATTATGAGGAATTACAGTTAATTGGACAGATAGGAGAGAACCCCAGTATTGTAAAGAAATTGACGCCTGTAAATGTGGAAGAGGTGCGCCCAGGTGTTTTTGTATATGATATGAACCAAAACATGGTTGGTTTTCCAGAAATACAATTGCCTCCAGGTCAAGCGGGCGATACGATTACCCTGCGTTATGCGGAGGTAAAATATCCAGATTTATCGGAATACGAAAAAAATACAGGGATGGTCATGCTCGAGAATATACGAGCGGCCTTGACCCAAGATATGTATATAAGAAAGGGAGGAGAAGAAATTATACGGCCTAGATTTACCTTTCATGGTTATCGCTTTTTGGAAATCACAGGAATCAATGAGCCATTGCCCTTGGAAAATGTAAAAGGATTAGTGGTCAGTTCCATTAAAGAGTTGGCATCGTCATACGAAACTTCTAATGAATTGGTCAATAAATTATGGGAAAACATTACTTGGTCGCTAAGGGGTAATTTTTTATCAATTCCTACGGATACACCCGCACGAAATGAGCGTATGGGATGGAGTGGGGATATCAATGTATTTTCGGAAGCAGCTACCTATTTGGCGGATATAGAACCCTTTTTGGACCGACACCTTTTGGCTATGCGTGATATACAAAGGAAAGATGGCCGTTTTACCGATGTAGCTCCGGTTGGTGGTGGATTTGGAGGTACGCTTTGGGGAAGTGCCGGGATAATAATTGCTTGGGAATTATACCAACAATATGATGATTTGACCGTGCTAGAAGAACATTATGAGGCTATGAAACAATATGTTGAGTTTCTGAATTCAAAAATTGATTCGGAATCCGGAATTCTAAATGAAGGACCGTTAGGGGACTGGTTGAGTCCAGAAGGTTTTAAGAATGAGGATACCATGCTGTGGGCGGTTTACCATTTGCGGGATTTGGAGATTCTGACTCATACCGCTGAACTCTTGAATAAACCTGAAGATGCCGAAAATTTTAGAAAACAATATCAAGAGCGCAAGGCTTTTTTAAATAGTGCTTATATCGATTCAGCAACCGGCAAGACCCTACATTTGGGAAATCAAAGTACCCGTTTTGGACCACCTTTACCTGAGGAAATGTATAAAAAAGCTGGTGATTTTGTGGACACCCAGGCATCTTACGCCATTCCGTTAAATTTTAATGTCCTCGATGAAAAGAACAAGGAAAAAGTGGTCAACAATCTAGTAACTACCATTAAGCGCACAAATATGGATGAGCTTGGGGTAGAACGCCCTGCCTATTCCTTAATGACGGGCTTTATTGGAACGGCTTCCCTGAATCATGCCTTATCGGAAAACGGAAAGGATGAAATGGCTTATAAATTACTACAACAGACCACCTATCCGTCATGGTTGTATTCCGTGAAAAATGGCGCTACCACCATTTGGGAGCGCCTGAATTCCTATACCGTTGAAGATGGTTTTGGAGGAAACAATAGTATGAACTCCTTTAATCACTATTCCTTTGGAGCAGTTGCCGCGTGGATGTATAATTATTCCTTGGGTATTCAGCGCGATCCTGAGCATCCGGGATTCAAGCATTTTGTATTGGAACCCACACCAGATCCCACTAAGGAAATGAAATTTGCTAAAGGCTATTATGACAGTATGTATGGCCGTATAGCCAGTAAGTGGAATTGGGTCGATGATGGTTGGATATACTCGGTAACCGTTCCGGCAAATACGACGGCTACTTTGAAATTAAATACCGATGATGTAAAAAAGATTATGGTTGACGACAAGAAACTAAAAAAAGCAAAAGGCGTTTCTTGGATTAACAATGAAGCAGATAAGATTAACTTAGAGTTAGTATCTGGGAGGTATAGTTTTAGAATCAGGAACTAAGTCTATTTTAAATTATAAAAAAATCAATACCTTCTTTATCTAAAATTTCAATATCTGTTATTCAAGAGTATACTTAATGTTCTTTTTTGTTTTGGTTTCAGCCATGACCTGTTTCCCACAGGACGGGCTTGAAGAATTAAAATCCATTGTGAAACCACGTATGCGGGTCATTATTGATAATGATCTGGGTGGTGATCCAGATGGTTTGTTTCAGCTTACCCATCATATAGTATCGCCTTCTGTTGAAATTAGGGGTATTGTGGCTTCACATATGTACGAACAGGGTTTTGTTGGTTCAGGAACCTCTGAATACGCCAAGGAACAGGCGATGAAAATTCTACAACTTCTACAACTTGAAAATTCGATTCATGTTTATGCCGATAAAAACAAAAGCCTGGAAGATGTAGAAACTACAAAAGTATAGCACTCCAACTGTGGGTTACTTTGCGGATCGCTTGCACTTTTCGCCCAACTATTTTGGAGATTTGGTAAAAAAAGGAAACTGGAAAATCGGCCCAAGAGTACATTCAGAATAAGCTGATAGAAGTTGCTAAGGAACGCATATTTGATCCATCAAAATCTTTAAGTGAGATAGCATATGAATTAGGGTTTAAATATCCACAACATTTCACAAGGCTCTTTAAACAACGGCTAGGGCATTCGCCTAGTGAATTTCGAAATTTGAACTAGAACCGAAGTTGTGTATAAATCAGTTTATCTTTCAAAGGCGATAATTTCCCTTGGTGTAGTAGCCTTTTCATAAAGGGATACAATCTATAAATACTTACTTTTTATGTGTCATTGCCTAAGGCATAACTGAAACAAAGTTTTTGAAAATTGTACTATTCAATCCATTGACATCCCCTAAGTTGTCAGTTTCAGCAAATAAATTATAGTCTTCACTTAGTAGTTCATAAATTTTTACAAGATACCTTTTTGCCATTGCTCAATTAGTTTTTCCAATTGAGTAATTGGTTGATATGGTGGTTTATTTGTTCTATTTGTTTGGCCTCTGTTTTTTTTGAAGTGATATCATTTATTATTTCATCTTGATCATCTTTATTTAATGATTTGAACGAGTCCAGTAGGCCTGCATCTTCAAAACATTTAAGAATTTGCGAATTCTTATTAATTCTATCATGTGTATGTAGATATAGCGTAACCGTAACTTTATCCCCACCAGTCTTACCTATTTCCTTTCTGATTTTTTGGTTTATTGAAATCATTTTGTCCTCTTCTTTCCTTGGTGCCAAATTCATTTCTTTCAACTCGTAATCATCAATCAATCCAGATACTTTTAGCGAACCCCAAGCTCCATCTATTTCGGCTGTATTGGGAATGACAAGATGGTACGTCCAAGCTCCGTTTCCACTTTTATAAATTAATTCAAGCTCTTGATTATCAATAATTTTCTTCATTATTTTATTTCTACATTTTAGTATTACGGGTAACAATTGACTAAACTATCCAATTTACAATATTTTATTTTGTTGATAATTTAATTTATAGATACTCTCGTTTTAAATGACAAAGTATTATTTCATAAGTATTATAGTCATGCTTAATATTATATATTAATTCTTAAAGTCTTCTCTAGTTAAACCATTCCTTAGCAAATTCCCACTCCATTCCGCTGCTCTCCATTTCGGGATATAAGCTTCGTCCCAATTCGTCTTGGACACAATCCCCGCTTTAAACTTTCCATTACGCTAACTCTTCCCGTCCCGATAGCTATCGGGACTGGGAAGGAATGCTTCATTACAAGCCAAAACCGTGAATTAAGTCCGCTTAAACTGAAATTGATATGTGGTATTTTGTTCCACTTCAAGGTATTTCACCCAGGACCCGGAACGATTACCGCCACTAAAACAGTTTTTTAGGTGAGTTGACAACTATGGAGTATTAATAACAGTGTTATTCAATCTTGAAATAAACTCACACAATAAAATAATAACGAACAAAATATTTAATGGTTCAAACCCTGGTTCCCTTATGAACTGAACAACAAAGGACCCTGTTTATATTAGGTTAAAATGATAAAGGGAATTTGTTGACCGATTTGTTAACGTATTAAGGTGATTTTAGAGTAAAAAAGTAAATTTTAAAAAAGTTCTTTAAAAACAAAACCCTGATAATCAAATGATTATCAGGGTTAAAATGTTAAAGTCGGGGTGGCAGGATTCGAACCTGCGACCTCCGCGTCCCAAACGCGGCGCGATAACCGGGCTACGCTACACCCCGAATTGGTTATCAAAAAATATGTCTCTCAACACATTGTTGCGGAGAGACAGGGATTCGAACCCTGGGTAAGTGTTTCCACCTACGACGATTTAGCAAACCGTTCCTTTCGGCCACTCAGGCACCTCTCCAGTAATTCTTCAATGAACTGTTGCTCTAAATAGCGGATGCAAATGTATAAGTATAACTCGTTTTACGCAACTATTTTTAATGTTTTTTTTTAATAAAAAAATACCCCCCTGTTACTCAGGATATTCCACACGCAAATGATAGATATTTATTAGCTTTTGCTTGAAAATTTTCTTGATTTTTTCAATTTCCTTGAACGTAATGTCTGCATTCAAAAATTGATTTGCCTTCATTTGACCCGAAATTATCTTATCAACAAACTCATCGATGATTAAAAAAGTAGGATTCTTTAAACTTTTTGATGCAGCCTCTACCGAATCTGCCATCATTAAAATTGCTGTTTCTTTAGAAAATGGCAACGGACCTGGATATCTAAAATCTTCTTCGTTAACATCTTCTTCCAATTCTTTCTGCTTTTTGTAAAAATAAAACACCAAAGTTGTGCCGTGATGCGAACGTATAAAATCTATAATTCGATCGGGTATATTATTTTTTCTAGCTATTTCAATTCCCTTTATTACATGATCAATAATAATTCGTGCGCTGTCTTTAGGACTCAGCTCGTCATGTGGATTTACATTAGTAACCTGATTTTCGGTAAAATAAGTAGGCTCGTTCATTTTACCAATATCATGATACAAAGCCCCTACCCTGACCAACATTGCATTCGCCCCAATTTCATTGGCTGCCGCCTCAGCTAAATTAGCTACTTGTAACGAATGATGAAATGTACCCGGAGCCTTATTAGATAATTCTTTTAAAAGCTTAGAATTGGTATCTGAAAGCTCCAATAAAGAAACATCAGAAACCAACCCGAAGAGTTTTTCATATATATAAATTAATGGCTGAACGAATAGTGTAATCATTCCATTCAAAAGAAAAAGTCCTAATGTATTCCATTCAATATCGCTTAAATCTCCTTCGTGTATGGTATGGAAGGCTAAATAACCTATAATATAAATAAGCGTTATTTGCCCTACACTCACAAAAAGATTCGCTCTTTTGTATAGCTCAGATACAGTAAGTATGGTCACTATACCTGTAATTATCTGCAAGAATATATACTCAAAACTATTCGGTACTACAAAGCCCAAAATCAATATAGTAAGTACGTGCACAAATAAGCCCAGCCTGGCATCAAAAAATGTCTTTAAAATTAAAGGCAGAATACACAACGGCACTACAAACACCAATTGGTCATTATATTTTATTACCATGGTGGTTATAAAAACCATCAAAAGAATATTGAAAAATATAAAGGTTACCTTGACATTGTTATCATATACCGTTCTCCTATATTTTTTCAAAAATAAGAACAGCATAATAAGTACTAAAGCTACGAGAACTGTGTAACCTATTAATATGTAATAATAGTTATTGGCAGTCCACAATTCTGATTCATATTCAGACTTTAGCGACTCTAAAATCTTTAGATTTTCAGCTTCTACAACTTCGCCTTTAGCAATTATTAATCGCCCTTGATCAACTGTACCCCTTGTATATGATAATTTTGATAATGCCTCATTTCTAGCTTTTTGAGTAAGATTGTTATCAAAACTGACATTAGGGGCTATAATATCGAAAAACAAGGCTTGTGTATCTTTCTCAAAAGCCGATAAGTTATTTTCAGCTAGAACTTTACGAACCAGATTGTTAATTTCATTTACTCTAAAAAAATCAGAAACTCTTACTTTTCTCGCTTCATTATCCTTAACTAAATAAATAAAATTACGTTGAACTTGCTTACCATTATTTTGCAAAATCCCCTTAGCATAGACAGAATCTAACACCAATTTTGAGAAATATTTTAATCTTGTTTTCTGATTTTCCCTAAGTGCGGTTCCACCCCATTTATCTTCAAACTTCTGCTCAAATTCTGTTGCAACTTTAGCCACCTCAGCCTGATCATATCTGTAGTATGGTAATTGATTACTTTCAATTACTTGTTTTTCTTTGGCTATTTCAGCATCGGTTTTTTGAATAGAAAAATCAAAAGGAGCATATAAATTTTCAAATTGCCAAGGCTTCCCTTTCTGAAACTCATATTTGAATTTACCTCCCTTAGGCAAGAAAAACACAATAAACGCAACCGCCACTACATAGAGTATATATTTGAAAATGAGGGATTGCTGTTTGTAAAGATTATCCAAAAGAAAATTGTATTAGGTTTATCAAAAATAGAAAATAATAAACTGATAACTAGTAATTGAAACGATATCCCTTGGGTTGCTATAGAATTTAGTAATTTCGTGTATTCAAATAATAAAAAACATGAAAGAAGTCGTTATCGTATCAGCCGTAAGAACTCCAATAGGAAGTTTTATGGGCGGATTATCAACAGTTCCAGCTCCGAAATTAGGAGCAATTGCTATTGAAGGCGCATTAAAAAAAATCAACCTTTCTCCTACACTTGTAGATGAAGTTATAATGGGAAATGTAGTGCAAGCCGGTACCGGTCAAGCACCTGCAAGACAAGCTGCCATCTTTGCCGGCATCCCTAATACTGTACCGTGTACAACCATAAATAAAGTTTGTGCTTCAGGTATGAAAGCAGTAATGCAGGGTGCGCAAGCTATTGCCTTAGGCGATGCAGACATTGTTGTTGCTGGTGGAATGGAAAATATGAGCTTAATACCTCATTATGTTCACATGAGAACAGGTACTAAATTCGGACCAACTACATTAGTTGACGGAATGCAAAAAGACGGTTTAGTTGATGCATATGATGAAAATGCCATGGGTGTTTGTGCCGATGCATGTGCTACTAAATATGAATTTAGCAGAGAAGATCAAGATGCCTATGCTATTCAATCTTATAAAAGATCTGCTGATGCTTGGGATAATGGAAAATTTGACAATGAAGTGATTCCTGTAGCTGTACCACAAAGACGTGGAGAACCTAAAATGGTTACCAAAGATGAAGAATTCAGTAATGTATTTATAGATAAGATTCCGAATTTAAGACCGGCATTTTCAAAAGACGGAACAGTTACTGCTGCCAATGCCTCAACTATTAATGATGGTGCTGCGGCATTAGTTTTAATGAGTAGAGAAAAAGCAGAAGAGCTGAATCTAAAACCTTTAGCCGTAATAAAAAGTTATGCTGATGCAGCTCATGAACCTGAATGGTTTACCACTGCCCCAGGAAAAGCGCTACCGAAAGCCCTAGCTAAATCCAATTTGAAATTAGAAGAAATTGATTTTTTCGAATTTAACGAAGCATTTTCTGTAGTAGGTCTCGCGAATATGAAAATATTAGGTTTAAATGATAAAAATGTCAATGTAAACGGTGGTGCTGTTTCTTTAGGACACCCATTAGGATGCTCTGGTGCACGTATTCTTATTACTTTACTAAATGTATTGGAACAAAATAACGCCAAGTTAGGTGCTGCTGCAATTTGTAATGGCGGTGGCGGTGCCTCGGCAATAATTATTGAAAAGGTTTAAGCGGATAAAAAAATTGCATGCAATACGGTATTTGTCAGTTAAGCATTATTCCTGTTAGAAGTACGCCAGATGAAGTAGCTGAACTAGTTACACAACTTCTATTTGGGGAGCACTTTAAGATTTTAGAATGTAGAAAAAATTGGTCTAGAATAAAAACCATTTTCGACAAGTTTGAAGGCTGGATAATGAATAGTCAACTATTTTTTATACCTGAAGATGAGTTTAATGTCATTCAGGCGAATAAAAATCGGAGCTATGTTTCTGAGTTAATATCGTATGTTGAAGATGCTAATCAAATACTCACCCCTATTCTTATAGGATCTTGCATTACCAACACACCGTCGTTGTCGGTTAATTTTGAAGGCAAAGTTTTAAATGACACACAACCTAAAGAGAATTTAGTTAAGACTTCATTGCTCTATTTAAATTCTCCAGAACTGAGAGGAGGTAAATCTCCTTTCGGTATCGATAGTGCCGGATTTGCTCAAATGGTTTATAAAATTAATGGATATAACCTTTTGCGAACTGCACAAGACCAATCTAGTCAAGGTACCGCCCTTAGTTTTGTAGAGGAAAGTGAAGCTGGTGATTTAGCCTTTTTTGACAATGCCAATGGCGAAATTGATCATGTCGGGATTATTATGGAAAACAACTATGTTATTCATGTAATGGGTAAAGTTAGAATCGATCGCTTAGATCATACCGGTATTTTTAATAACGACCTTAGAACTTATACCCATCAATTACGGGTCATTAAAAAAGTAGTATAAAAAAAGGCCCTGATCAGGGCCTTTTATTTTATTGGTGAGATTACAAATTACTCGCCTAACATCTTCTTCATTTTCGTGAAGTTTTCAGTATCTCCCATTGCTCCATAAATGTTCTTCAGCTGAGTCATGATATTTTCGTTCTCAGGATTGTTTTTCAACGCCTCTTCTAAAATATCAGCACCTTGCTTGAACAAACCATCTTTTTTCTCTTTAAGCTCATCATATTTTGCGATGTCAGCTCTAGAGTTACCCAATGAGTTCATTTCATCAATTAATGCATTACCTTCATTAACGTAAGTGGTGGATAGGTTTAAATAAGCATTAGTGTATTTAGGATCTAGCTCGATTGCTTTCTGGTAAGATACACGTGCATCTTCAAAATTCTCTTGCTCCATACTTATTACACCAACATTATAATGTAAATCTGGATTATCAGGAGCCAATGCGATTGCCTGAGCCATTAATTCTTTAAACTTATCTTTATTTCCTTGATTGAAATATAGGTTAGCTTCATTTAGAATTAGGTTTACATCTTCTGGATCATTTTTTCTAGCCGCTTGATAAGCTTCTAAAGCTTTTTCATCTTGACCTAATTGAGTATAAATCAAAGCTGTATTCTTAACAATCTCAGCTTTTTTAGACGGAGTTTTCTCATCTACAGGATTTGAGTATGTACCTGATTTTACCATAAGATCACGTTGAACCTTATCCATCTCTTCAACTTCACCAGAAGCTGCGTTCGTAGCTTTGTAAATTACCGCACTACCATCATAACCTACCTCTTGTAGCTTATTATAGTAATCTAATGCCATTTCATAATGACCACCGTTTACGGCACTACCTGCAGCATAGTATAGGTAAGAAGTATCTTTTGGACTAAGCGTGTAGCTCATGTATAATTTCTCTGCCGCTTCTTTAAATTTACTATTGCCGTTATCACTAACAGCAGAGTTCACAAGATCAGCAGTTAAAGCTGCCATATACTGTTTTGTTTCCGCAGTATATTTTTGCTTACCTGAAGCTTCTTCTAATTCTATAACTTTTTTGAAAGAAGTTGCAGATTTTTCAAATGCTTCATTATTTCCTTTTTTAGCTAAATCACTATAAATCTTACCTCTAGTGAAATAATATTGTGCTTGCATCTTCTCATCTGCAGCAGCAATAGTACCAGATGCAGCCTCAAGTGCCGTTTGTGCCGTAGCGGCATCACCTGATTTTAAAGCCTTTTCAGCAGCTTTTATTTCATTTTTTTGAGCAATACCGACCATAGTAAATGATAGCGCCGCTACAAGTAATAATCTATTCTTCATCTTTAATTATATTAATTATTAGTGTTTAAAATTTTTGATACTTAATCTTCGGTTTCAGAATTATCAGTCTCTGTTCCTTCTTCAGATTCAGAATTATCAATCTCCGTGCCATTTTCAGCATCTACCTCAATATCAAGTATTTCTGATTCCTCCAAATCATCTTCATCTTTCATAACCTTTGCAACTGCCGCAATAGAGTCATTACCTTTAATGTTTATCAATCTAACACCTTGTGTCGCCCTACCCATTACACGTAAATCTTCTACGCTCATACGTATTGCAATACCAGATTTATTAATAATCATTAAATCATCAGAATCTGTAACGTTTTTAATAGCTACCAGCCCACCAGTTTTATCGGTCACACTAATAGTTTTAACTCCTTTACCACCTCTATTTGTTACTCTGTAATCTTCGATACTTGAACGCTTGCCATAACCTTTTTCAGAAACAACCAATATTTCATCTTCAAAGTTATGAACCGATACCATTCCGATTACCTCATCGTCATCATTTGCCAAAGTAATACCACGAACACCAGAAGCATTTCTACCCATTGGTCTTGTCTTACTTTCTTCAAAACGAATCGCTTTACCAGATTTAAGTCCTAAGAAAATTTCACTTGAACCAGTAGTTAATTTAGCTTCCAACAACTCATCACCTTCACGAACGGTAATGGCATTAATTCCATTTTGACGTGGTCTTGAATATTGTTCTAAAGATGTTTTCTTAACAACACCCTTCTTAGTTGCCATAATTACATAGTGAGCATTGATATATTCTTCATCTTTTAAATCTTGTGTACAGATGAATGCCTTTACACTATCATCTTGTTCAATATTTATTAGATTCTGTATAGCCCTACCTTTTGATGTTCTGCTTCCTTCAGGAATTTCGAATACACGCATCCAGAAACATTTTCCTTTTTGTGTAAAGAACAACATATATTGGTGATTGGTACCAACAAACAAATGTTCTAAGAAATCTTCATTTCTTGTAGATGATGCTTTTTGACCAACACCGCCTCTATTTTGTGTTTTGTATTCTGTTAACGGAGTTCTTTTAATATAACCAGCATGAGAAATTGTAATTACAACTTGCTCATCTGGTATCATGTCTTCCATACTAAGATCACCACCTGCAATATTGATTACAGATCTTCTCTCGTCACCATATTTATCTTTAATCTCAAGAAGCTCATCTTTTATGATTTGCATTCTTCGCTCCTTTTTCTCAAGAATATCTTTTAAATCAGCAATAAGAAGCATAATCTCATCATACTCGGTTCTAAGCTTGTCTTGCTCTAAACCAGTAAGTTGACGCAATCGCATTTCTACAATTGCCTTAGCTTGAATTTCACTTAATTTAAAGCGTTCAATTAAGTTTGCTCTTGCCTCATCGGCATTTTTAGAAGCTCTTATTATAGCAATTACCTCATCTATATTATCTGATGCAATAATTAATCCTTCTAATATGTGCGCACGATCTTCAGCTTTCTTTAGTTCAAACTGCGTTCGTCTAACGACTACTTCATGCCTATGCTCAACGAAATAGTGAATCATTTCCTTCACATTCAATAACTGAGGCCTACCATTAACCAAGGCAATGTTATTAACACTAAATGAAGTTTGTAATGCCGTATACTTGAACAGCATATTCAAAACGATATTAGGGATAGCATCTCTCTTTAAGATGTAAACAATACGCATACCGTTACGATCCGATTCATCTCTAATATTGGAAATACCCTCTATTTTCTTATCATTTACAAGATCAGCAGTCTTCTTTATCATATCTGCCTTGTTCACCTGATAAGGGATTTCATGAACAACGATACACTCTCTACCTTGAACCTCTTCAAAAGTTGCTTTAGCACGCATTTTTACACGCCCTCTTCCTGTATGAAAAGCTTCTTTTACACCATCATAGCCGTAGATTATACCTCCCGTCGGAAAATCTGGCGCTTTAATATGTGTAATTAACTCATCTATTTCAATGTCATTATTATCGATATAGGCAACTGTACCATCAATAACTTCAGATAAATTGTGTGGTGGCATATTAGTTGCCATACCCACAGCAATACCAGATGCACCGTTTACCAATAAACTAGGCACTCTTGTAGGTAGCACTGTCGGCTCTTTCAAAGAATCATCAAAGTTTAATTGATAATCTACAGTTTCCTTTTCGATATCGATTAGCATATCATCTGCAATCTTACGCATACGGGCTTCCGTATAACGCATTGCTGCAGGGCTATCACCATCTATAGATCCAAAGTTACCTTGACCATCTACTAGCATATATCGCAAACTCCACTCTTGAGCCATACGAACCATAGCATCATATACCGAAGTATCACCGTGTGGGTGATACTTACCTAATACTTCCCCTACGATACGCGCAGATTTTTTATGAGAGCTATTACTTCTAACTCCTAATTCATGCATTCCAAAAAGAACTCTTCTGTGTACGGGTTTTAATCCATCCCTGACATCTGGCAGGGCTCGTGACACAATGACCGACATTGAATAATCAATGTAAGCAGATTTCATTTCATCTTCAATATTAATGGGAATCAATTTTTCACCTTCAGCCATTTTAAAATCTTCTGTTTTTTAATTAGTAAAAAAGCATGCCAATATACTTAAATCCTAGGCGTTTCAAGAATAAGTGGATTTAATAATATTATTTTTTATTAACACTTGGCATAGTTATGTTAATTTTCACTTTAAATCAGTATTTCGCCACTATTAAAGCCACATTTAATGGGTTTTACAATAACTTTAACGATTATAGGTACGGTATTTGCCATTGATTGAATCATATTTAGTAATTTTATAGTAGATAATATAGTATATGGATGATAATTTTTCCCCAAGAGTAAAGGATGTAATTGCTTATAGCAAGGAGGAAGCATTGCGACTTGGTCACGATTTTATCGGTACCGAGCACCTCATGTTAGGGCTTCTAAGAGATGGAAACGGGAAGGCTATAAGCATTTTAGATGCTTTAGAAGTTGATTTGGAACACCTACGTAGAAAAGTAGAAATACTTAGCCCTTCTAACCCTAACGCTAGTGGCGTACAAAAAGATAAAAAGAACTTGCACTTGACAAGGCAGGCAGAACGTGCCTTAAAAACAACTTTTTTAGAAGCTAAACTTTTTCAAAGTTCTTCTATAAATACCGCGCACCTTTTACTTTGTATCCTTAGAAATGAAAACGACCCTACTACCAAGCTTTTACATAAATTAAAAGTGGATTATGATGGCGTCAAGGAACAGTTTAAATTTATGATTACAAGTGACGACGATATGGTAGACGGCCCAACGGCCGAATCTTTCCCTAGTGATTCAGATGACACAAATGAAGGAAAGGAAAGCACATTTGGTGCTTCTTCTAGCCAGAAAGGTGCAAAAAAATCTAAAACTCCGGTGTTAGATAATTTTGGTAGAGACCTTACTCAAATGGCAGAAGAAAATAAACTAGACCCTGTCGTTGGTAGAGAAAAAGAAATAGAAAGGGTTTCTCAAATTCTTAGTAGAAGAAAAAAGAACAACCCATTACTTATAGGTGAACCAGGTGTTGGTAAAAGTGCCATTGCAGAAGGTCTTGCTTTACGTATAATTGATAAAAAAGTTTCTAGAATTCTATATAACAAAAGAGTTGTTACCCTTGACCTTGCTTCTTTAGTTGCCGGCACAAAATACCGTGGACAGTTCGAAGAGCGAATGAAGGCCGTAATGAACGAGTTAGAAAAGAATGATGATGTCATTTTATTCATTGATGAAATTCACACTATTGTAGGTGCAGGTGGAGCTACCGGAAGTTTAGATGCTTCTAACATGTTCAAACCAGCATTGGCTAGAGGTGAAATTCAATGTATTGGCGCTACTACTTTAGATGAATACAGACAATACATCGAAAAGGACGGTGCTTTAGAAAGACGTTTTCAAAAGGTTATCGTTGAACCAACTTCTGTTGACGAGACCATTGAAATACTTCATAACATCAAAAGTAAATATGAAGATCACCATAATGTAACCTATACTGACGAAGCAATTGAAGCTTGTGTTAAATTGACAAATAGGTACATGACAGATCGTTTTTTACCAGACAAAGCTATTGATGCCCTTGATGAAGCTGGCTCTCGAGTTCACATCGTTAATATGGATGTTCCAAAACAAATTCTTGAATTGGAAAAGAAATTAGAAGATGTGCGTGAGCTTAAGAACAGTGTTGTTAAGAAACAGAAATACGAAGAAGCCGCGAAATTACGTGATGACGAGAAAAGTCTAGAAAAGGAACTTGCCATTGCTCAAGAGCGCTGGGAAGATGATAGCAAGCTTAACAAAGAGACCGTTAGCGAAGATAATGTTGCCGATGTAGTTTCTATGATGAGCGGTATTCCTGTAAATAGAATTGCACAAACGGAAAGCAATAAATTAGCTGGATTACCAGAACTAATTAAATCGAATGTAATTGGTCAAGATGATGCAGTTGCAAAGGTTTCAAAGGCAATACAACGTAATAGAGCTGGACTTAAAGATCCTAACAAGCCAATTGGTTCGTTTATATTTTTAGGACAAACAGGTGTTGGTAAAACTCAATTGGCTAAAGTTTTAGCCAAAGAACTTTTTGATTCTGAAGACGCACTTATTCGTATAGATATGAGTGAGTACATGGAGAAGTTTGCTATCTCTAGATTAGTTGGCGCACCTCCAGGATATGTTGGTTACGAAGAAGGTGGTCAATTGACTGAAAAAGTTAGAAGGAAACCTTATTCTGTAATTCTTTTAGATGAAGTTGAAAAGGCACATCCAGATGTATTCAATATGCTTTTACAGGTATTGGACGATGGCTTCCTTACAGATAGTCTTGGTCGCAAAATCGATTTTAGAAATACCATTATAATAATGACTTCTAATATTGGTGCACGACAATTAAAAGACTTTGGACAAGGTGTCGGGTTCGGTACTTCTGCCAAAAAGTCACAAGAAGACTCTCATCAAAAAGGTGTTATCGAAAATGCTTTGAAGAAAGCCTTTGCTCCTGAATTTTTAAATAGAATTGATGACGTAATTGTTTTCAACGCTTTAGAAAGAGAAGACATACATAAGATTATAGATATTGAATTGGCTAAGTTGTTCAAAAGAATCAAGGATATAGGTTATCACTTGAACCTTACTGATGAAGCTAAAGATTATATCGCAGAGAAAGGCTTTGACAAACAATACGGAGCCAGACCGCTAAAAAGAGCTATTCAAAAGTATATAGAAGATGCCCTGGCGGAAGAAATAGTAAATTCTAAACTTAAAGAGGGAGATAGCATTTATATCGATCTTGACAAGAAAAGTGAAGAATTGACCATTAAAATTGAAAAAGCAGAGGAAGAATCGCCTAAAACATAGGTATTCACACTTTACTAGCATATAAAAAAGGAGCCCTATGTAGGGCTCCTTTTTCGTACAATTCATTTTTAATTGTAAGAATACAAATACACTGTATAGTAGGTACGCGCAGTATGAACGATATTTTCGCGTTTAAACTAAAAATTTACCTAGAGAAAGTAGTTCCTTATACTTTCGCTTTAGACACACTATATTAATACGAATAGAATGAAGATTGGATCTACCAAGAAGAAGGTAATTGTAAGGGAATACGAATTAGAAACAGGAAAAATTCAAGTATATGATAACTACATGGTATCCATCTTTGATGAGGGCGCTACGCTTACGCTAGAAAGAGCATATCAAATTATTGGTATATCTGAAATTCACTTTAGAGATAAAAACTTTGGTTTTATAAGTCTACGAAAACATTCATTTGCTATCGACCCAACCATTTACAACTATCTTAAACAATTAGACAACCTTAAAGCTTTTGCTATTGTTTCTGTCAAAGAAATTGACATGCATAACTTTAAGATTGAAAAACTGTTTTATAAAAAACCAATGAAATTTTTCATTGAATTTGATAACGCCTTAAAATGGGTAAAAAGGCGAGTTAACTCTTAAAAGAAAATCAACTTGGTTGATTTTCTTCTTCAACCACAGGTTGTTCGGGCATTTTAAACAAATCTAAATACGCACCAGCTATATTATCAATTAGATGAGATGCTGTTAAAGATTGAAAACCTGTAGATTCCACTGCAATATCACCAGCTCTACCATGCAAGTAGACTCCAAATATTGCCGCATCTAAAGCAGGGTAACCCTGAGCCCTAAGACCTGTAATTACACCTGTTAAGACATCACCACTTCCTGCAGTAGCCATACCAGGATTACCTGTTGTATTTACATAACCTTTTCCATTCTGCACTATTATAGTGTGCGCACCTTTGATCACTACAATACACTTATGCTTTTTTGAAAACTTTTTAACTTTAGCTAGTTTATCAAAGTCGTCTTCCCATTTGCCTATCAATCTTTCTAACTCTTTTGGATGCGGTGTTAAAATAGAATCTTCTGGCAAATTCTTTAATAACTCTTTATTAAGAGAAAGAATATTAAGCGCATCTGCATCAAGTACCAATGGCAGCTTATTGGTTTTTAAAAAACTAGATAAAGCCTTAACGGTTGCCTCACTTGTTCCTATTCCAACTCCTACTCCAATAACCGTTGGTTCTATTTCTATATTTATATCTGTAAGTTCATTTTCATCGGCATCTGTTAAGACCATAATTTCTGGTAATGAAGATTGCAAAATGTTATACCCTATTTTTGGCACATAAGACGTTACCAAACCGCTACCTGAATACAATGCTGCTTTAGACGATAGACATACTGATCCCATCTTACCATAACTACCTCCAATAATTAATGAATGGCCGTAAGTTCCCTTATGCCCATATTTTTCACGAGGCTTATACATTGTAAGAACTTCATTCTTTCCTATTAATTCATAATCTGTTTCTGTAACTCTTAAATATTCTGGATCTAGTCCGATATCTAAAACTTCCCACTGTTCTATATACTTTCCTGTTTCTGGTAAGAAAAATACCAGTTTCGGAGTCTGAAAACTTAATACAAAATTAGATTTTACAATAGCTTCAAAATCTTCGGGACCTTGATCCGTAAACAGACCTGAAGGTATATCAATAGAAAGTATAAAAGCCTGAGAATTATTTAAATGTTGAATAACCTTAACCACCCATGCATCAGGAGACCTATTTAATCCTATTCCGAAAATTCCGTCTACAATAATATCTTCCCTACCAATTTCTGGCAGTTCATCATCAGAATTCATAAAGTGTGGCCAAACCTTGCGATCTTTTAATCTATCTAAATTTATTAGAAAATCTTTTGAACGCTTCTCACTGTAATTTATAACATACACTTCAACATTATAACCGTGATCGACAAGGTGTCTGGCAAGAGCAATACCATCTCCCCCATTATTTCCAATACCACAGAATAAATGTATTTTTACCGGAGCACCTTGCATACGCAAATGCATCCAATTAAAGAGCTGTAAAGCTGCGCGTTCCATCAATTCATTGCTTCCTATTTCTTCTTTTTTAATAGAAATCTGATCTGCTTTATAAATCTGTTTTGCACTATATAATTTCATTCTTTATTTTTTTTACATCTAAAAAGTAACGATTCCGTAAAAAATTGTGGAATCATTTGTTTAGGATATCAAATGTACTACTTTTGATTTTCAACCATTAGTATTTATGGACTGCTATAAAACAGACATAACATTCGATTTCACTACAGCTACTATTACTTATGGTACAACAACTGCATGGTTCACCCTTAGGGGTTAAAAACTATATTTCTCCGTACCCGTGTTTAATTACACCATATCTTAAATTACAAAGTCAATATTTCATATCATGAAAGTTCTAAAATTTGGTGGTTCATCTGTAGCCAAACCCGAAAATATAATTAAAATTAAAAATATAATCTCTAAGTACAACGACCCTATAATTTTGGTTGTTTCTGCTTTAGGAGGTGTAACGGATCTATTATTAGAAGCTGGATCATTAGCTTCTACACAAGATCAATCTTACAAAGAAATTCTTAGCACATTAGAAGAAAGACACCTTTCTACCGTTAAAGAATTAATACCTGTAACGGCACAAAGCAAAGTACTTAGCAAAGTTAAGAGTGAATTCAATGTATTGGAAACTCTATTGGAAGGTGCTTATTTTATCGGAGAGATCACTCCGAAGTTATCAGATAAAATAGTAAGCTACGGCGAACTTCTTTCTTCTTACATTATTAGCGAATACCTTATTAGTGAAAAACTTGACGCCGAGTTTAAAGATAGTAGAGAGCTAATAATTACACATAAGCTTAACGGCAAGAATGTGGTTAATTTCGCAAAAACCAATGCTAACTGCGTAGATTTTTTTAAGACTTTAAACAAGAAGGTAATCGTATGCCCGGGGTTTATAGCTACTAGCGAAGAAGGTGTATCTACTACTTTAGGAAGAGGTGGTTCTGATTACACAGCCGCAATTTATGCTGCTGCTATTGATGCAGATATTTTAGAGATATGGACAGATGTTAGTGGTATGTACACTGCCAACCCAAAAATGGTGAAGCAAGCAAAAGCAATTCCACATATCTCATATGAGGAAGCTATGGAGCTTTCTCATTTCGGTGCTAAAGTACTCTACCCGCCTACTATACAACCAGTGTTATCGAAAGGGATTTCTATCGTAATCAAGAACACTTTTAGCCCTGATGAAGCTGGAACTTTAATTACAAAATCTAAAAACGAAAAAGGAAAGACAGTTCGTGGTATAAGCCATATTGGTAATATTTCCCTATTGTCTCTAGAAGGACCGGGAATGGTAGGTATACCAGGTATTTCAAAACGCTTTTTCGAAGTGCTCTCTCAAGCAGATATTAGCGTGGTATTAATTACACAAGCGTCCTCTGAGCATTCTATCTGCGTTGGTATTTCTGCCGATGATGTTGAAAAGGCAGTAAATATTGTTAATGAAGCTTTTGAATATGAAATTGAAAGAGGTCGTATAAAAGAAGTGATTCCTGAAAAAGATTTGGCAATTGTAGCCCTAGTTGGTGATAACATGAAAAGTCATCAAGGATTGAGCGGTAAAATGTTCAGTACTCTTGGTAAAAACAATGTCAATATTAGAGTGATTGCTCAAGGTGCGTCTGAAAGAAACATTTCTTGTATTATAGATGAAAAAGATGTAAAAAAAGCCCTTAACGCTTTACACGAAGAGTTTTTTGAGGAAAACATCAAACAATTAAACCTATTTGTAATGGGTGTTGGTAATGTTGGTGCAAAGTTTCTTGAGCAAATTAAAGAGCAACGTAAATTCTTGAAAGAGAATTTAAAATTGAACATTCGGGTCATCGGAATGTCAAATTCTAGGACCATGCTTTTTGATGAAAAAGGGATAGATTTAAATGACTGGTCAACAAAACTTGCGGCAGGTGAAAAAGCCGATAAAGTTAAATTTTTAGAATTAGTAAATAGTCTAAACTATAGAAATAGCATCTTTGTTGATAATACAGCAAGTGAAGAGGTTTCTAAAACCTACAGCGAATATTTAGGTAATAGTATTTCTGTGGTAACCTGTAACAAAATTGCGTGTTCTTCTGCCTTTGAGAATTATTCTCATCTAAAATCTCTAGCAAGAACATATAACGCTCCTTTCTTATTCGAAACTAACGTTGGCGCAGGTCTACCGATTATTGACACTTTAAAACATCTTATTGCATCTGGAGATAAAATCCTAAAAATTCAGGCTGTTCTGTCAGGAAGTTTAAACTTTGTTTTTAATAATTTCAATGATAAAACCACCTTTCACGATGTGGTAAAACAAGCTCAGGAAGAGGGATACACAGAACCTGATCCAAAAATTGATTTAAGCGGAGTTGATGTAATGCGTAAAATATTAATTTTGGCTCGTGAAAGTGGAAATCAATTAGAAATTAGTGATATAACAAATAACCCATTTTTACCTGAAGAGAGTTTAAACACCGATAATAATGAAGACTTCTTTGCCTCTTTAATAAAGCATGAATCTCATTTTCAGTCTTTATATACTAGAGCAAAAAATGCAGATAGTAAACTAAAGTATGTTGCTCAATTTGATAATGGTAAAGCAAGTGTAGGTTTACAAGAAATACCTAAAGGACACGATTTTTACAACCTAGAGGGCAGCGATAATATCGTACTTTTTTACACTGAAAGATATCCAAATCAACCAATGATTATCAAAGGTGCCGGTGCCGGTGCTGCAGTTACAGCATCTGGTATATTTGCAGATATTATACGAATTGGTAATTTCTAAATTTCATAACAAGAGTATTCATTATGAGCCAAAACGAAATTAAAGTTTTTTGTCCCGCTACGGTTGCAAACATTTCATGCGGATTTGATGTTCTAGGCGTTGCCCTTGATTCTGTCGGTGATGAAATGGTGGTTAGAAAAGTTTCCCAAAAGGGTATTAGAATTACCAAACTAACAGGACAAGATCTACCTAAAGAAACCTTGAACAATGTTGCGGGTGTTGCCGGTAATGCCTTTCTATTGGCATCTGATTATGATGGTGGATTCGAAATTGAAATCAATAAAAAAATAAAACCTGGAAGTGGTATCGGTAGTAGCGCTGCAAGTTCTGCTGGTGCTGTTTGGGCAATGAACCATCTATTGGGTAGCCCGTTCAGTAAAACAGAATTAGTGAATTTTGCCATGGAAGGTGAACGTTTGGCAAGTGATGTTGCCCATGCCGATAATGTGGCCCCTGCCCTATTCGGAGGCTTTACTCTTGTGCGTAGCTATAGTCCGTTAGACGTAATTGCAATCCCATCTCCCACAGAATTATATGTTACTATTATACATCCGCAGATAGAAATAAAAACATCAGATTCTAGAAAGATTTTGAAAACCACTATCTCTATGGAAACTGGAATTAAACAATGGGGAAATGTAGGTGGCTTGGTTGCCGGCTTATTTAAAGAAGATTACGACTTAATCGGTCGCTCATTAGAAGACCATATTGTAGAGCCTATACGTTCTATATTGATTCCCGGTTTTGACGAAGTTAAAAAGGTTTCTCTTGAAGCTGGTGCATTAGGATCAGGTATATCAGGATCAGGACCATCAATCTTCGCATTTAGTAAAGGGAGCGAAACAGCTATAAAAGTCGGTAATGCAATGAAAACAGTTTATGATAAAATCGGCATAGCTTACGAAATACATGTTTCAAAAATTAATATGGAAGGCGTTAAACTTTTATAAGTTCAACAGCATTACATTTATAACATTTAAAAATATTCAGCTTGAAATTCTATAGTTTAAATAATACAGCACCCGAAGTTTCTTTTGATACTGCCGTTGTCAATGGTATTGCACCTGATAAAGGTTTGTATTTTCCAGAAGAAATTAATCCGTTACCAAGTTCTTTTTTTGAGAATATAGATACTTTGTCTAATGAAGAAATTGCATTTACGGCAATACAGCAATTTGTATCGGGTATTGTTCCTGATGATGTCTTGAAGGATATTTTAAAAGAGGTGTTGGACTTTGATTTTCCGGTAGTTGAAATCACTCCCAATATAGGAACTCTAGAGCTTTTTCATGGTCCGACCATGGCATTTAAAGATGTTGGCGCTCGTTTTATGGCACAATGCTTAGGCTATTTCTCAAGGTCTACAAAAAATGAAGTTACGGTACTTGTAGCTACTTCTGGTGATACAGGTGGTGCCGTTGCTAATGGCTTTTTAGGTGTTTCAGGTGTGAACGTAGTTATACTATACCCTAACGGAAAAGTAAGCGATATTCAAGAAAGACAGTTAACTACTCTAGGTAAAAATATTACCGCTCTAGAAGTTGATGGTACTTTTGACGATTGCCAGGCTATGGTAAAGAATGCCTTTTTAGACAAAGAACTTCTGGAACATATGAAATTGACTTCGGCAAATTCTATTAATGTTGCTCGTTGGTTACCACAGTTATTTTATTTTTTGTTTGCCTATAAACAAGCGAAACCCAAAGGTAAAGAAATTGTATTCTCTGTTCCTTCCGGTAATTTCGGTAATATATGTGCAGGCTTAGTTGCACAACGATTAGGCATGCCTGTAAAGCACTTTATAGCCTCTACAAACGTGAACGATACTGTACCGCAGTTTATGCTAACAAAAGAGTATACCCCTAAACCATCAACAGCTACGATTTCTAATGCAATGGATGTTGGTGATCCTAGTAATTTTATAAGAATAAGACATTTGTTTCAAGACGATTTTGAAGTACTAAAAGAGAACCTTTCCTCCTATCCTTTTGATGATAATCAAACAAAGGATGCCTTAAAGGAAATTTACAATATAAACGGATATATTGCTGATCCTCATGGTGCTGTAGGTTACTTGGGATTAAAGAAATATCAAGAAAAACACCCAAATACTTATGGTATTTTCTTAGAAACTGCCCACCCCGTAAAATTCTTGGATATTGTTGAAGAAACGCTTAATGTAAAATTAGAAATCCCCTCTCAAATTCAAAAAGTAATGGGTAAAAGTAAAAAATCAATCAAGATTTCAACCTATAGCGGACTTAAAGATTTTCTATTGAAATCTTAGTCCTCAAGTAATGGCTACAATATTTTCCTAATTCGGGGTTTAGCCACATTTGCTTCTATTTATTTTCGATAAATTTGTATCGCCAATAAATATAAAAAGATGAAAAATACTGCGCTTACCACAACTCACGAATCTCTTGGTGCCAAAATGGTTCCATTTGCCGGTTATAATATGCCCGTTTCTTATGAAGGTGTTAATGCCGAACATGAAACTGTACGAAAAGGTGTGGGAGTTTTTGATGTATCGCATATGGGCGAGTTTTTAATCTCTGGCCCTACAGCATTAGATTTAATTCAAAAAGTATCATCTAACGATGCGACGAAACTGACTATTGGCAGAGCACAATACAGTTGTTTACCAAATGAAACTGGTGGTATTGTTGACGACCTTATCATTTACAAAATTAAAGAAGAACAATATTTATTAGTGGTGAACGCTTCGAATATTGAAAAAGACTGGAATCATATTTCATCTTACAACGATGAATTTAATGCAGATATGAAAAACATATCTGAAGGGTATTCACTTTTAGCTATTCAAGGTCCTAAGGCTGTTGAAGCTATGCAATCTTTAACTTCTGTCAATTTAGCCGATATAAAATTTTATCACTTTGAAGTTGCCGATTTTGCAGGTATAGAAAATGTAATTATTTCTGCAACAGGATATACTGGATCTGGCGGATTTGAAATTTACTGTAAGAACGACGAGGTAAAACAAATATGGGACAAGGTTTTTGAAGCGGGAGCAGATTTCGGAATTAAACCAATCGGATTGGCAGCGAGAGATACCTTACGTTTAGAAATGGGATACTGTCTTTACGGTAATGATATCGACGACAACACCTCTCCGATTGAAGCTGGATTAGGATGGGTGACAAAATTTAATAAGGATTTTGTCAACTCTGCAGCATTAGAAAAAGAGAAACAACAAGGACCAGAGCGCAAATTGGTTGCTTTTGAACTAGATGCACGTGGTATACCTAGACATGGTTATGATATTGTTGATGGTAATGGCAAAACAATAGGCGTTGTAACTTCAGGTACTATGTCACCTTCAATAGGTACTGGTATCGGCTTAGGTTATGTTCCACCAATTTTTTCAGATTTAGGTAGTAAAATCAACATTCAAATTCGAAAAAATGCGGTTCCTGCAAGTGTAGTTAAATTACCTTTTTACAAAAAATAAATGATAGATTTTCAACATATTCTTACCTCAATTAATGAAGCGGCATCTAATGAAAAAGATAAAGGTAAGATTGCAGATTATATACCTGAATTAGCAAAAGTTAATGTTGACAATTTTGGAATACATCTTATAGATATTCAACAAAATAATTTTTCTGCCGGAAAATCTGATGAAAAATTTTCGATTCAAAGTATCTCAAAGGTCTTATCGCTTTCTATGGCCTTAGGACTCATTGGAGAAAAAGTTTGGAAACGTGTCGATGTTGAACCTTCTGGAGATCCTTTCAATCATTTGTCTCTTTTAGAATTAGAAAACGGAATTCCGAGAAATCCGTTAATAAATCCTGGTGCAATTGTAATTGCCGATATTCTAGTTTCTAAATTAGAACATCCGAAGGAAGAATTTTTATCCTACGTTCAAAATATTGCAAATGACGATACTATAGCATATGATTTAGGTGTAGCAAAATCTGAAAAACGGACAGGATTTCGAAATTTTGCAGCTGCCAACCTATTAAAATCATACGGCAATCTAAATAATGATGTTGATATCGTTCTAGATTTTTATTTTCATCAATGTTCACTTGCTATGAACTGTGTTCAATTAACGAACACTTTTTTCATGTTCATGAACAATGGAAAGTGCAGAAGAAATAATACGTTGTTGACCATATCACAAGTAAAACGTATTAATGCCATAATGTTGACTTGCGGCTTTTATGACGAAGCAGGTGAGTTTGCTTTTGAAGTCGGTCTTCCTGGTAAAAGTGGAGTTGGTGGCGGTATTGTTGCATTTCTACCAAATAAATTCTGTGTGGCTACTTGGTCTCCCGGACTCAACCCCAAAGGAAATTCTAAATTAGGAATGCTTGCTTTAGAAAAATTAACCACAGAAACTGAACTTTCTATTTTTTGAAATTAGACACAAAAAAAATATTGATTCTTGGCGGCAGCGGTTTCATAGGTAATGCGATTTACAAAGAGCTTTGTAATTACTTCGATACCTATGGCACCTATTGTCATGCCGCAAATTCCTTCTCCTCTAATAAACAATTTGTACATTATAATTTAGAGGAAGATGATATTGTTGAAGTTTTAGAAACCGTTAAGCCACAAGTTATAGTTTCTGCCTTAAGAGGAAATTTTGCTGCTTTGGTAATCGCCCACAATCATATTGCCGAATACATTTCTAAAGAAGATTGTAAAATATACTTTATATCATCTGCCAATGTTTTTGATGCGTACAGTAAATATCCATCTTACGAAATGGACAAGACCTTATCTGAGAGTGTTTATGGCAGACTAAAAATAAAAATTGAAAATATGCTGCTTAGGTTGCCGAAAGATAAAATGGCTATCTTAAGAGTGCCTATGGTATTTGGCAATAGCTCCCCTAGAGTTAAGGATATGAAAAAGGCTATTATAGCAAATGAACCTGTAGAAGTATTTCCTAATTTGATATTAAATGTCGCTAATGATGATAAGCTTACTCAGCAAATTCATTACCTTATCAATAGAAATAAAACAGGTATTTACCATTTAGGGAGCAATGACCTAACGCATCATGAAGATTTTATAAAAGAAGTTTTAGAACGTGTAGGTAATTTTAATCCCATTATAAAAAGGGTATATACCACTAATGAAGACAGGTATTTGGCAGTCTTACCAAAGACTAATAAATTACCTAAAAATTTACAGTTTACTTTTCAAGATATTATTGACCATCATGTTTTAAATTAGTAACAATTATGAAAGAAATGGAAAAATTTACTGACCAGCAAATAGCGGACTATTTGGGTCAACTTGACGGATGGGAGTATGTGGATGGCGCCATAGAAACCACATTTGAATTTAAGAATTTCAAAGAAGCCTTTTCTGTAATGACTCGTATTGCTTTTGAATGTGAAGCACAAGGTCATCACCCAGATTGGAGTAATGTTTATAATACCTTAAATATTCGCCTAAACACACATGACGCTAATGGTGTTACCGAAAAAGATTTTGTTCTAGCCAGAACTATCGAAGACATAATAGAAAGTGAATTTTAATAATCGATACTAATTACAGATAAAAAGGTTAATAAGGAAATTCGATTTAATGATTTCTGAACATTGCCTGTTTTTGTACATTTGTTTAAAATAATTTACCATGGGAAGAGCTTTTGAATTTAGAAAAGCACGTAAAATGAAAAGATGGTCTGCAATGTCCAAAGCCTTTACACGCATAGGCAAAGATATTGTAATGGCTGTAAAAGAAGGTGGGCCAGATCCAGATTCTAATTCAAGATTAAGAGCAGTCATACAGAATGCCAAGTCGGTCAACATGCCAAAAGACAATGTTGAACGTGCTATAAAAAGAGCAAGTGATAAAAGCCTTGGTGATTATAAAGAAGTATTATTTGAAGGATACGCACCTCACGGAATCGCTGTATTGGTAGAAACTGCTACAGATAATAACACACGAACGGTTGCCAATGTTAGAAGTTACTTTAATAAGTGTAATGGCAACTTAGGCACTTCCGGCTCTGTTGAGTTTATGTTTGACCACACCTGTAATTTTAGAATACCTGCGGATGGTATTGACCCTGAAGAACTAGAATTAGAATTGATAGATTTTGGTGCAGAAGAAGTATTCGTTGATGATGACGGTATTTTAATTTATGGACCATTCGAAAGTTTCGGTGCCTTACAAAAAGAATTAGAAAATAGGGAACTTGAAATATTATCATCAGGTTTTGAAAGAATACCTCAAGTAACCAAAGCACTTAACGAAGAAGAAGCTGCCGATGTAGAAAAGCTTCTAGAAAAATTAGAAGAGGATGATGATGTACAGAACGTTTATCACTCTATGGAGGAATAACTAACTAGTTAATTTAAAAAAAAGCCACCTATATAGGTGGCTTTTTCAATTTGTTGAAATTCAAATTACATGTTCTCTGACAATTTTAGGTATACTAATCAAATACACCATTTTGCATATAGGAATAAATACTTATTTACCTAAAATCTTCAAGATATCTTTACCATAATCAGATGACATATGAATAAAATACATACCTACTGGTAATTCATTAACATATAGCTTTATTTCATTTTCACCTTCTTTTAGATCATATCTTCCAAAATCCTGAACTTTCTGACCTATTGCATCATATATAGATAACTTCCCTGTCATTTTTCTTGGTGATTCTATTTTAAGGTTTATTTCATTCTTAAATGGTACAGGATAAGCAGTCAGATCCACATTGGTTGTTGCTGCTTTTTTAGGTACTGTCACATTCGGACAAACATTTGCGTGAAGAATTACATAAAAATTATCCATATCGCCAGCACTCAAATTTTCAAACGTATAGGTGTTAAAATCTCCATTTACATCATCTTTATAAGGATACTGCCCAGGTGCGACGGTTTGCCTGCCATTATTACTTAAAGGAATCGGATTGCTTCCTACATATAATTGAGCCTCAGTCACCTTATAACCATTTAAAACAGAAACTGTTACATCAACAAAACCATTCTTGTATACCACCACTACGTTACCAACCAATGCGCCTTTTGTAATATCACATTGACCGGCAGCTGCATATAAATCTAGTTCATAATTGCCATTTATAGATGGTATGCTATTAGTCCATCCCCAACGATTTGCGTCAAAACTAGAAATATCTAAGAAACAAGTTCTAACATTTTCATCGGCAGATCTAGCAAACGCCGTCTCACATTGGTCGATGGTTCCTGTATTGCAATTTAAACCTTCGTCAATGTCGCCGTCACCATCGTTGTCCACTCCGTCACATTCCTCAACATCACAACCGTCAGGTATGCCGTCACCGTCGGTATCCACATTATCATCCGATCCTGGACAGATATCCTCACAGTCCGATACACCATCACCATCGGTGTCTATTGTATCATCACAGTCATCCTCACAGTCCGAAATGCCATCGCCATCGGTGTCGATTGTGTCATCACAAGTATCCTGGCAATCCGAAATGCCATCGCCATCGGTGTCAATTGTGTCATCACAAGTATCCTCACAGTCCGAAATGCCATCGCCGTCAGAGTCTATCGTATCGTCACAAGTATCCTTACAGTCCGAAATGCCATCACCATCGGTGTCGATTGTGTCATCACAAGTATCCTCACAGTTCGAAATGCCATCGCCGTCAGTGTCGATTGTGTCATCACAAGTATCCTGGCAATCCGAAATGCCATCGCCGTCTGAGTCTATCGTATCGTCACAAGTATCCTCACAGTCCGAAATGCCATCACCATCGGTGTCGATTGTGTCATCACAAGTATCCTCACAGTCCGAAATGCCATCGCCATCGGTGTCGATTGTGTCATCACAAGTATCCTGGCAATCCGAAATGCCATCGCCGTCTGAGTCTATCGTATCGTCACAAGTATCCTCACAGTCCGAAATGCCATCGCCATCGGTGTCGATTGTGTCATCACAAGTATCCTCACAGTCCGAAATGCCATCACCATCGGTGTCGATTGTGTCATCACAAGTATCCTCACAGTCCGAAATGCCATCGCCGTCACTATCGATTCTATCATCGCAATCGTCCTGACAATCAGAGATACCATCGTCGTCTTGGTCAAAGCCTTCATCTATGTCGCCATCACCGTCGTTGTCAACACCGTCACATACCTCTTCGTTGGGTTGGTTTATGGTAATACTGCATCTCGATGTCGCACCAGTGGCATCCGTTATCGTTACATAATGGGTGCCTGCACTTAGATTATTGTTTAATTGTTCTGTTGATCCATCGTCCCATTTAAATGTATGTGGTCTATACCCACCGTTACCATGAACCATGGCAGAACCATCTTTAGCACCGTGAATACTTACGTTCCCATAAAGATTTATCCAGCAGTACAGTTCCTTGGCTATGTCTATTTGAGCAATGCTTATGCACCCTTCAGCATCGGTTACCGTAACGCTATGCATACCATAGGTTATCGTCGTAGCGGTCTGGGTGGTCTCGCCATTGTCCCATAAATAGGTGTATTGACCAGTACCTCCTTTCGGATATACTGTGGCAATACCATCGGTAGTCTCATGGTCAGTAGTAAGTTTCTCTTGTTCAATACTCGTCGTAAAGTCATTACAGTTACCAGTACTCGGTTCTGTTATGGTAACACTGCATTGAGATGTTGCCCCGGTGGCATCTGTAATGGTCACATAATGTGTTCCTACCGTTAACCCCGTATTCAGTTCTTTGGTAGAACCATCGTCCCAAAGAAAAGTGAAAGGCCTATAACCTCCGTGGCCATATACACGTGCCATACCGTCATTGCCACCACGCACACTTACATTTTGCACCAAATTTGTCCAACAGTACAGCTCTTTGGCAATATCTATTTGGCAATTGGTCTCGCATCCATTAGAATCGGTGACCGTTACACTGTGCATGCCATACGTTAACGTGGTTGCTGTTTGTGTCGTTTCGCCATTATCCCATAGATACGTGAACTGGTCAGTTCCCCCCGTCACATTGACCGTAGCGACACCGTCAGTAGTCTCATGGTCGGTAGTCAGCACATCTTGTAGAATGTTACAGACCAACGGCTGGTTGTTGGTGACCATAAACGGCTCCGATAAGTTCTTGCAACCAAATTCATTGGTCACTTCTACGGTATAACTGCCTTCCGTTACCGATATGGTCTGGGTGGTTTCACCTCCTGGTGACCATAGATAACTGGAATATCCAACTCCGGCATCCAGCACCACGCCGTTGCCGCCATGGCAATAGCTGTCATCTCCGGTGATCTCGACTATAGGGGCCGGGTTCACCGTCAAGGTCGCCGCTTCACTCGTTGTTGTACAATCATCGGAAGGGTCGTTCGGTGTACCGTTGTCCGAGGTCACTCTGACACGAAATAGCCAACCATCGGCATTAATGACCGCCCCTTGTGCAGGGATATCAAGAACATTTTCGGTAGCATTAGGATAATAATCCCATGATGCGCCAACAGCAAATAAATATTCCCATTGATAGGAGAGCATACCATTACCGGTGGCCTCTACCCTAAAACTATAGGGTTCTTTTTCACAAACTACAAAATCCATTGGTTGTGCTTCGATTACAACCTCGCATGCAGATTTTACAGTGACCGTTGAAGTACAGATGGCTGTATTGCCTGCAGTATCCACAACAATCAGTTCTACTATATTGGTCCCAATATCTGCATTGGTAAAGTCGATGCTCTGCGGTAACAACCCTGGTGTCCCCCCTTTACCTACAATTACGGTAATCTTGGTTTCACCAACTCTGGCACCGCTGCCATCAAATGCTTTTAAGTACACCTCATAGGTGCCATCAACCGTTGGGTCGAAGGTCTTACCCGCCAATTCATTGAAGAAATCAAGGTTCCATGAGTTCTGCGCTACATTGTTCGCTGCCAATAACCCTGCATAGGATGCTGGATCCGTAGCCTCCACACCACCACCATTGGTCGTCATATTAGTACCGATGGCATGGTCCGCAAAGGGCTGATTAATAGGGTCGAATACATAATAATCGGTGCCTGTACTGGCATCGAAATCAATACCCATTTCATAGGTAAGACCGCTAAGTTTATCGCCTGCAGTGCTTGTAGGGTCGGTGTTTACGCTCCACTCAAAATTCCAACCTGCCCTGCTCGCAGGTGATCCAGCCATGGCTAAATGTTGGTACGTTCCGTCACCATTACTGTTAAAGGTGTTCATAGGAGTCGGGTAGCGAACCTTTGCCCGTAGGCCAAGTTCTACACTACCTGTTTGGTTTACCGTAAAACTGCCATTGGCATTCCCAGAACCAAAAATGGCATCGGGTGTTGCGTTCTGGTCAAATACTCTTGCGACCCTGCGTTGTACGCCGTACGTAATACTGCCCTCGTTGTCGCTAGAACCGTTATCGATATCGGTGACACTGACCGTAGCGTTGCCGTTAGGGTCCAATTGAACCATAACGTCTTGGCAAACGGCTACTGGGGGGGCATTGTCCGGTGCAACCTCGATTGAAATAGTCTGGACACATGAAGTTGAATTACCAGTATTATCAAAGGCAGTCCATGTTCTAGTTATTCTTTGGCTAATAGGAGCATTCCAAATAGAACTAAATCCGTTAACTTCTTCCACCACATCGGCAAAACTAATTGCATCGATTCCATTAGCATCCGTTGCATCTGGAGAACCAGTATTCGCGGGATCTGTAGGTGAGCCGAACGCAATAAAAACATCTGCTGGGCAGGTAATGACTGGGGGGGTATTGTCAACAGGCACAGCCGTCGTGAATACCCAGCCGGTAGTGGGATCAATACCTCCAAAATCATTACCTGCCAAATCTTCTAACCCACCTTCAGGGATACCAACCGAAATACTGGCATTGGATGGCAAATCTGCTGTTGGATTTATGGTCAAAGTGCTTCCACCGATGGTCACCTGAGAATCATCAATGGGGATAGTGACCACAGGTACTAAATTCGCTAAAATTATAATATTATTCCCCGAGACCGCCTGTACGTCCTCATTGAATTCTACCACCAAATTGGCATCAACGGCAACATCGGTTGCTCCGTTTAAAGGAGTAAGGGATGAAATTGTGGGTGGTGTATCATCAACATTCGTTACAGTAATGCTGATATCTTGCATTGCGGCTAATCCCCCGCTATCGGTTACGGTTACTTGAAATTCATATATATTATTACCACCTTCATCTTCTGCGTTTTCAAAATCTGGTGCGTTCATAAATGTTACTTCACCTGTTACCTCATCTATATTGAAAAGTAGTTGGTCTACACCATCTCCGGTAAGACTGTACGTTAAACCTGGTCCTTCTACATCTATATCATCAGAAGCCTCTACATGTATAGCTAATGTTTGATTTTCTTCTACATTTGCTGTACTTGAACTTGTAATTGTTGGTGGTGTATTTACAGGACCTACAGTTATGGTACCGAGGTTTACATCTACAGTTCCCGGAAAAACATTGGTATTATCACTAACCCAATTCACCGGATTATGAAGAATGGAACGAATCTCCTCTGCTGTACCTGATAACGGACATAAGCCTGTTGAGCAACTAAATTGCCAATTATCTTGCTCTATTGGAAATCGTATTGCCGTATCACCAGTGGTCAACGCATCTGGTAAAGCTGAAGTTGTATTGCTCGTTGCAGCGCCATCCCAATTGGCATCATCGCTTCCTGTACCAATATTCAGTTGCATACCTGCTATAAATATAGGGTTAGAAATAGCACCTTGAATGGCAAACAATTGATCCCCTAAAACCGTAAAAGCCGCAGCATTTGGGCTTAAATTTGAAAAATTCAATATCACAACTTCACCTGCAGTAAGTGCAGATCCTGAAGTCCAAGTAAATTCACCATCACCAACCGCCAATGGTTCAACAAAACCAGTACCATCGTTCCAACCTCTATCTGTAAAAATTATTGAAGTATTAATATCAACGTCTTTTAGCAGTACAAATGCGAAAGAATCGTCTGCATCTTCGACTCCATCAGTATTGACACCTAGAAATGCGATATCACCCGCAGTTAAAGAGGTCTGTGCTAATGCAAGAAATGTAGTAAGGTAAAATACCAATAATAAAGTAAATTTTTTCATATTGTCCGGTTTTGGTTGGTGAGTTTTTATACTATTAATTAACTTCTAGATGGGAATATTCCAACAAGAGCTATGACGTAATAAATTCCTAATGAAGGCTGCATGTTAGTAATCGGTACATTACCCCCAGTATTACTTACAGGCAGTGTTGCCATAGTTGTATCACTGGTTGTACCAAAACCATCAAAACCTGCACCCGCTATAAAATTTCCAGTAGGAACTTCAGCATTAGCTTCTTCCTTTGCCGGTAAATTAACTGTATGTTTATGAGAAGGTAAATTAGCTTCAGTTAAAAAATTATTTTCAACTCCGAATCTCTGACCCCATGCTCTATTTTGCAAACCTGGGCCTTGACCTACATGTACTGCCAATCTACCGCGTAAATCGGGTAGACCAAAGGTGGTTCTTCCATCGCCACCGTATGTGGTTCCGAGTAATGAAAATAATGCAGAATTTGATGCAATAGATAAAAGTTGACCATCGCATAATGCCCATCCTCGCGGTGCAAAATTAAAGCCTACCATCATTATTTGTCCTATAAATGGTTCCATAATTATTTACGTTTAGTTGTTAATTGAAATATTGAAATCGATTGTTGATTTATTTAAAAAAGTAGAGAAAGAAGGGAAACGTATGTTTTCAGCTAATTGCTGATTTTGTTCCCAATGTTTATCTGTAATATGTGCTCCAAAATCACTGAACAATAGTTCTGTAAAAATGGTTTTACCATCATTTGAAATTTTAAAATAAATACGGTGTTGTTTACCTGGCTCACGGTTTGGCCAGTCTGTTATAAACTGATACTTGCCATCGTCATCGGTATACATTTTACCGCGATGTTTATAAACCTGTTTTTCTGGAGATAAATGCCATACCTCTACAAAGGCATTTGGTATCGTAGTTTTGCCCGAAGCATCATATATTTTACCAGATACAGATACTTCTTTACCAAAAAGGGAAGTTCGTAAATCTGTTTTATAATCTGTATAGGGGTTGTAGCCCTTAAATGGTGCACTATCAGAACCTAATTCTTTTGCGATTGCCCCTGTTGGAACACAAATAAGCCCTGTTGCTACCAACAAAGACTTACCAAGAAAAAGACGTCTTGGGTAATTTTTTTCCATTCTAGTTATTTTAGGTTAATAGATAACTAGACCAATTTCAAGTAAGCAATGGGTTTAAAAAAACTAATAGTTATACAACAAGTCCATCAGAATATGGAAGGGGGGAAAACCGGTTGGATATGGTTTTATTCAATTCTTTGAAAATAAGAATTATTTAAAGTTTTAGGTATCTTTAATGTTCTTTTTTTCGATATACTGTATAGTTAATAGGTTAAACTACCATAATTTCGAACAATAAAAGATTCAAAGAAACTCTCACACAACTTCAATAGTTAAGGATTTCGAGAAAATCATTCTTTTAAAGTAATACATTTAACACTAAATAAATGGAAAATTATCTACTATACAACGAGTAGATATTTAGAAAATTTCAATAACGAAACGAACTAGAAAATACTATAAATGCTTCCCCACAACCCCCTCAAAAAAAGCATGATACTTAATAAAATCAGCGTCTTTATCTTCTGTTGGAATAAGGGGCTCTGATAATTTTATTTCTTTCTTACCGTAGTCAAAGGCGACTAGTACAATAGGTACATTTGCAGTTTTAGCGATGAAATAAAAACCTGTTTTCCATTTTTCTACTTTTTTTCTTGTGCCTTCTGGTGAAAGTGCCAACCTGAATTTTTTTCGTTCGCTGAAAATTTGCGCTGTCGCTTTTACCGTATCACTGTTTTTTGTACGATCTATAGGTGCACCACCTGTCCATCTAAAAAACCATCCGAATGGTGGTTTGAATAAACTCTTTTTTCCTATATAATTAATTTCTTCTTGCCAAACTGCACGAATTAATAGTCCTAAAAGAAAATCCCACCAACTGGTATGTGGCACCACAATAGCTACAAACTTATCTAAATGAGAGGGAAATTCTCCATTTAGTTTCCACCCTAGAATTTTAAAATATATAAATTTTGCTATTTGTTGCATACGACAAGGGTATTGATTTGCCTTACCGACAAACCTTCTTTTTATGAGTAAAAGGTAATATTATATTTGACTATATTTTTTGATAAATAGTCTTTAGCTTTTTGGGGGTAATAATAGATTTCCATTGCTCGCCTAATGCATTTTCCCATAAGGGTGCCATTCCTAATGCAACGGTAATCATCGTATCCATTTCTGTATTAGACAAGTTTGCGCATATACCTTTTGGCAATTCTATATTATGCTTTTTTAGCATTTTATTGAATAACGCAACTCCCTCTGGATAAAACTCTTCTAAATATTGAAAAACAAGACAATTGCCTATTCCGTGCTTTACACCTAAAACGTACCCTAAACCATAACTCATAGCATGTGCAACACCTACTTGTGAATAGGCTATGCTCATACCACCATGCCATGATGCCATCATTAATTTTTCCCTACTTTCTGATGCCAATATGTCTTCTAAAAAAACTTCTTTGCAAAGTTCTAAAGATTTCTCTCCATAACTCTGACTGAATGCATTCAAGAATGTTCCGTTCAAAGATTCAATACAATGTATATAACAATCCATACCTGTATAGAACCATTGTTCTTTTGGTACACCTTTGGTTAAATCTGGATCTAATAAAACTTGATCAAAAGTGGTATAATCTGAATTTATACCTAACTTTTTTTCTGGACCCATTAATACTGTAGTTCTTGAAACTTCAGCACCGGTACCACTTATGGTAGGTATACCTACGTGATATATTGATTGTTTATTAACCAGGTCCCATCCTTGATATTCTGATGCGCTACCTTTATTAGTCAGCATAATTGCGACTGCTTTTGCCATATCTAAAAGGGTGCCACCACCAATTCCGATAATGCCCGATGGCAATTCGGTGAACTTTTCCTGAATCATCTTCACAAGAGCATCTACCTGTCCAGTTTTGGGCTCTTCTTCGGCAGAAATTAAAACAATCTGATCACAAAATATACTCGGAATTCTATTAATGAGTTCTGTATTCTCAAAAACATCATCAACCAAATAAATCATTGGTGCTTCTGAATGCTTTCTTTTTGGCATTAAAATGTCACCTAAAGTATCAAAACTGCCTTTTCCATAAACTACTCTTGGTACCATTGGGAAATTTCTAAACTCCTCTGACGCCTTTGTTGGTATTTTCTTCAATATCATTTGTTTATTCACGTCCATTTTCATTAAACATATTCCAATATATCAGTTAAGGTAGAAATGGTCATATATCCTTTATTTTCAATGGGACCCTTTACCTCTTCATGCTCCCAAGTGGTATGAAAGGGCACATGTATTGCCCTTGCTCCTATTTCTACTAATGGTAATACATCTGATTTTAGAGAATTACCGATCATTAAAAACTCACTAGGAGCTATTTGTAAATGTTCTAGAAGGTCGCTATAATTTTTCTCTTTTTTATCACTTAATACTTCTACATGATGAAAATATTCTGACAATCCGGATCTTTCTAATTTTCGCTCTTGATCTAAAAGGTCGCCTTTTGTCAAGACAATTAACCGATATTTATCTTTCAAGCTTTTTAAAACCTCTTCAATACCATCTAACAATTCTACCGGTTGGGTAATCATATCTTTTCCTAAATCTAAAAGTGCTCCCAATGTCTTTGTCGATACTTCATTATTGGAAAGTTCTAAAGCACACTCAATCATAGAAAGCATAAAGCCTTTTATACCGTAACCGTATAAATCTAAATTCTTTATTTCTGTTCTAAAGAGCTCTTGATCTATTTTATTTTTGGTTTCGTACTTCTCCAATAAATTCGCGAACTTATCTTCAGTATCCCTAAAGTAAGTCTCATTTACCCACAAGGTATCGTCTGCATCAAAGCCAATTACATTAATTCCGTCAAAATTTATTTCCATGCTGCTTGGGCTTTCTTTAGGTCTTCAGGAGTATCTATTTCGATACCCTGAACATTAGTTTCTACCATTTTTATCTTCTTACCATATTCTAAATAACGTATGGCTTCAATTTTCTCCGTGGCTTCTAATTGTAGCATTGGTAATCGTTGAAAATCCATCAAAGCACTTTTTCTAAAGGCGTATATACCTTTGTGCTTATAATAAATGGTCTGTTCACTCTTTGCTCTTGGATAAGGTATAGGTGATCTAGAAAAATACAGCGCAAAATCTCTATTATCTACTATTACCTTTACCGTATTCGGATTGTTAATTTCTTCTTCATCTGTAATTTTCACCATTAGAGAAGCCAAATCAATTTCTTTGTGAATATCATCTTCAAAAACTTTCATTACTCCTTCTAAGCTTTCTCTATCCGTAAACGGTTCATCTCCTTGAACATTTACAATAATATCAACATCCATCTGCATTACGGCCTCTGCAATACGATCACTACCACAATCATGCTCTTTTTGGCTCATAATAGCCAAACCACCTTCTTTTTTAATAGTGTCATAGATAACATCGCTGTCTGTCACTACGTATACTTCATCAAATAAATTGGTATGTACTGCAGCTTGATATGTTCTTAAAATGACCGGTTTACCAGCCAGGTCCTGCATTAATTTGGCAGGAAATCTTGATGCCGCATATCGGGCAGGAATCATTGCTATTTTCTTCAACTAAATCTATTTTAAGTATTAGTCTTTGGTCGTAATTTTCTGTAAATCCTAAAAATGATCACTAAAATGATAATGACCAAAACGGCTGCTAAGATAGGTGCAAATATCGAAGCAATGGAAACAACTGCAGCTGTTCCGGTTTCCACCGTTGTAATTACTGGGTTCGCCAAACCGCCAGTTGTGGCTGTAGAAGCCAATCTTCCTGTGGCACCAGCTCCTTTAATAGCTGTAGCAGTACCGCCACCCGCTATTATTGCCAATGACCAAGTTATTACCGGATCAAGATCTGCTACCGTAGAAACCATCACCGCAGTACCGGCTATAGCTGCCAAGGGCACCGCTATACTATCTAATAAATTATCGAACCACGGTATGAAATAGGCAAATATTTCTAATAATGTAGCAACGCCTAAAGTTAGAACAGCTACTATACTTCCTATCCATTGCCAATTATCATTCAGTTCCCATACTCCGAAATATGACGCCAAACTCAGGGCAAATAAGGGTAGAAAAACTCTAAATCCTACAGATGCCGCTAACCCAATTCCTAAAAATATACTTAAAACTGTATCTGTTGTCATATTCAATTTACTATTAGAGAAATATTTTCCTATATCAATAGTTACTAAAATAACCTTTTCTTATTCAAGAAAAAAATCATCTTTAAAACCTATTAGATACAACTTGCTCTTTGCCCTGGTAACTGCAGTATATAGCCATCTAAGGTATTCTTTATCTATACCGTTCGGCAAATAGGGTTGTTCTATGAAAACAGTATTCCATTGTCCCCCTTGAGATTTATGACAGGTTATTGCATATGAGAATTTCACCTGCAAACCATTGAAGTATTTATTATTTTTTACACCCAGAAATTTCTTGTACTTTGAACTTTCATGTGCAAAGTCTTTCATGACCTCTTGATACAGTCTGTTACCATCTTCATATGATAAAGACGGAGATTCTGCAGTAATCGTATCTAACAACAAAACAGTTTCAAAAGGTGCCATATTAGGATAATCAACCATTTTAACCTTCACCTCGGCAAACTTAAATGTGAAAATTTCTTTAATATCAAATATTTCTAAAATTTCTATGATATCTCCGTTTGCAATAAAACCGGCTTCTGTGCTAGGCTTTAACCAATAGTAATTATTTTTAACCACCATCATAAAATCGCCTACAGCAATATCATTCTCTAAAAATAAAATTCGCTCTCTTATATTCTGATTGTAAAGATTTGCACGTTTATTAGAGCGGACTATAAATGCAGTTTCTTCTTTTCCGTTTTCTGAATATGAACTGTCGATGGCTTCTTGAATTTCATTACCATCTATTAATCGTACAATATCAGTGAACGGATCTACATTAAATTTAAAATCTTCAAAGAAATCACTTTGCAATTGCTCTCTTAATAAAGTTGCATTTGCTAATATTCCTGAATCACCTGCTTGCCTCACTACTTCATTCAACTCTAAATGAACCACTTCTTTATTATAATTCAATGAAAGTTTATCGCCATCTAAAGCTGGGCTCAATACTAAATGAACCGGCGGCAATTGTGCTGTATCACCTATTAACAATAATTTACATTTATGCCCAGAGTACACGAACATCATTAAATCATCTAATAAAGAACCGTTCTCGAATAATTTAGAATCTGCAGCAGTATCTGGTATCATAGATGCTTCATCTACTATAAATAAGGTATCTCTATGTTTGTTTGGTGCTAATACAAACTGTACTCCCCCACCACTTTGCTTCTTCGGAAAATATATTTTTCTATGGATGGTAAATGCCTGTGTTTTTGAATAATTCGACATCACTTTTGCCGCTCTACCGGTCGGTGCCATGAGCACAGCTTTCTTCTGAACTTTCCATAAACTGTTAACTAAAGTGCCTATTAAAGTAGTTTTACCCGTACCAGCGTAACCTTTTAACAAAAAAACTTCATCCTTGACATTCGAAAGCGTGAACTCAGCTAATTTTTGTAAAGCCACTGATTGTGTGGCAGTTGGTGTATGTGGAAATTTTGATTCTAGTATACTATAGAATGATGCGGGTGTCGTTGGTTTCATGTGCCTTCAAAGATAAAGATGATTTTTAGCCTAAAAACTTTTACGATTAAAAAAAAATTGTAGATTTGTGAAGACCACTAAATAAAAATAACACATACGAAATGAAGACCGTTATACAAATTGTACTTTGGATTGGATGTATCGCTTTAGGATACTTTATCTACAACTCCATAACTGGACCAATTAAATTTAAAGAGGTAAAAGAGGAACGTTTTTCTCAAGTTATTGCCAAATTAAAAGATATCAAAAATTCTCAAGAGGCATACAAAACCGTTAATGGTAAGTACGCAAATGACTTCAATAGTCTTATTCGTTTTATTGACACTGGTAACTATGTTATTACCCAACAGAGAGACTCTTCTTTCATGGAGTTTGACAAAGCTTACGGTATTGATATGTTGAAAGAAGTTAAAATCATTGATACATTAGGATTAGTATCTGTTAAAGATTCACTTTTCAAAAATGATACTAGATATAAAAGCTTAATGGATGTGCCTACAGCACCAAACGGTGAAAAATTCACAATGAAAGCTGGCTTTGTTGAAAAGAGTGGCTATAAAGCTCCTGTATTCGAAGCAAAGGTTGATAAAGAAGTTGTTCTTTATGACCAACCTAAAGATTTATTATCTCGTGAAAAAGCAGCCTTAAGTGTAGAAGAAGTAAATGGACCATTTATTTATGTAGGTTCTTTAGATGATGTTAGCACAAGCGGTAACTGGCCTCCTATTTATGACAAAAAAATTAAAAAATAGTAGCTTAAACATAGCGGATAAAAATTTTAAGAAATTGTCCATTCAGGTTAGCTTGAATGGACTTTCTTTTTGTGTAGCTGATACTGTTTCACAAAAATTATTGATTTCTGACAAAGTGGATTTTTCTGATGAAAAAAATCCGATGACCGCTAAAGATGAATTGAAAAAACTTTTTCAAAAGCATGATATAGAAAATATGGTGTTTGACGAGGTAGTTGCTGTTCATAGAAATACCCTTTTCGGGCTTGTACCTAAATCTTTGTTCAACCCGAATAATTTAAATGAATACCTTAAATTCAACACAAAGGTATTAGCGAATGATGTTTTAGCATATGACGAGGTCGAAAATCATGACTTAGTCAATGTTTATGTACCCTACGTAAACATCAATAATTATATATATGATCTTTTTGGTGAATTCGATTTTATGCATAATGGCACGGTATTACTGCAGTTTTTGCTAAATAACCAAATACAAAATCAAGAGATTACTTGTTTTGCACATGTTAATAAAGAGCAGTTAGACATAACTGTGCTAAACCAACGTAAACTACTTCTATACAATAGTTTTAAATATCAAACAAAAGAAGACTTCGTCTATTACCTTCTATTTGTAATCGAGCAACTAGAATTAGATCCTAAAACTGTAGCCGTAAAACTATTTGGAAGCATAGAAGAAGATGACGAAATTTTTAAACTTTGCTATAATTACATTCAAAATATTAGCATTTTTGAACCATTGACCGCTCAATTATTAAAGCTTGGAGAGACCTCGACAAGCTCTATAGACTTCACACTTATTAATACTATATAATGCGCATCATATCAGGAAAACATAAAGGACGCCACTTAATGGCCCCTAAAAAACTACCTGTAAGGCCTACAAAAGATATGGCCAAAGAGAGTTTGTTCAATATTCTGAACAATAGTTTCTATTTTCCAGATTTGAAAATTCTTGATCTTTTTGCCGGTACCGGTAATATTAGCTACGAATTCTCTTCAAGAGGTGTTGATGATGTACTTGCTATTGATGCACATTCTGGCTGTATTGAATTCATTGATAAAACCGTAGAAATGTTAGATATGAATATTCGCACTTTAAAAAGTGATGTATTTAGTTTTCTACAAAGAAATACTGAAAAGTTCGATATCATATTCGCTGATCCTTTCTATGACATGGAGCTTTCTGATTTTGAGAAATTACCAGAATTAGTTTTTGAAAATGACCTTCTATTAGAAGACGGTGTGCTAATTATTGAACATTCTAACCGCACTAGCCTAGCTGAGTTTCCTCACTATAAAAACTCTAGAAAATACGGCGGAAGTGTTTTTAGCTTTTTTGAAAAGTAAATTTCAAAATATAGCCTTATTACAGCAAAATAAGATTCTTCGATTACGCTCAGGGTTCATTCGATTACGCTAATAGTAGCTTTGCAATATTATTAAAAAAGCAGGCCATAAGCCGGATTCTGTATTCTGAAAAAATTCAGAATTCCTTATCATTTATCTAGGCAAAGGGTTACCCCAGAGCTCGAACCGCCTACCCTTCGGCTTGAGCGTGCAGCCCTCAAACACCGATTTACATGACGTTTCACCGTATAGAGTTTACCTGGTTTCACTACAGCCGAACTGTACTTGCTTTCTGTTGCACTTGTCCTCACTTCTCAGTGGACGGGCGTTACCCGCTATACTGCACTATGGTGTCCGGACTTTCCTCTCCCAATTACTTGGCAGCGATAAGGTGGCCTGCTTAGCGCAAATGTACTGCAATTGTTGATAACTAAGGATGATCTCTTTTCTTAATTCTCTTTAGAATTAAAGGCTATAATTATATTTGTACAAGATTAATCAGAAGTAGCAATTTGGAACCATTTATTGTATCGGCTAGAAAGTATAGACCACAGACATTTAAAGATGTTGTGGGTCAACAATCTATTACCAATACATTACAAAATGCGATTGACCAAAATCACCTGGCACAAGCATTACTATTCTGTGGACCAAGAGGTGTTGGTAAAACTACTTGCGCCCGTATCTTAGCCAAACAGATAAATTCTGATGGTACCGAACAAGAAAATGAAGATTTTGCTTTCAACATCTTTGAACTTGATGCCGCTTCTAATAACTCGGTCGATGATATTCGTAATCTTATTGACCAAGTTCGTATACCGCCGCAGGTAGGTAAATACAAAGTATATATCATTGATGAGGTACACATGTTGTCTCAGTCTGCTTTCAACGCATTTCTAAAAACGCTAGAAGAGCCACCAAAGCATGCTATTTTTATATTAGCGACTACTGAAAAACATAAGATTATACCAACGATTCTGTCTAGATGTCAAATTTTTGATTTCAAGAGAATTACAGTTAAAGATGCTGCTGAGTATTTAAAATATATTGCTGAAAACCAAGGTATAAATGCTGAGGAAGACGCGTTGCACATCATTGCCCAAAAAGCTGATGGTGCCATGCGTGACGCTTTATCGATTTTTGATAGAGTAGTTAGTTTTTCTGGTACTGAACTTACTCGTAAAGCAGTTACCGAAAATTTAAACGTATTAGACTACGATACCTATTTTGAGGCTACAGATTTAATATTGGAACATAATATACCAGGGTTATTATTGTTGTTCAACAAGACATTATCTCTAGGTTTTGACGGGCACCACTTTATATCTGGATTAGCATCTCATTTTAGAGATTTAATGGTATGCCAACATCCTGACACTATTACCCTATTAGAGGTTGGTGAAGCTGCACAGCAATTATACAGAGACCAAAGTAAAAAGACCTCTCCTTCCTTTCTACTTAAAGGTTTGGAAATTTCAAATGACTGTGATTTAAAATACAAAACAAGTAAGAATCAACGCTTGTTAGTTGAACTTACACTTATGAAACTTGCCTCTATCAATTTTGATGGAGAAAAAAAAAATCCTGAATCCGTAGCTCTCAGAAACAAGACTATTGATTTTATTGCTCCTTCCGCATTTTACAATCAAGTACCTAAAGCACCAATTAAGGAATCTGAGTTGAAATCAGTAACCGGAAATCAACCAGCTGCTACAGAAATTGAAGTTCCAAAAGAAACACTTGCTCCGAATAAGACAAACGAAACACCAGCAGAATCAAAACTAATTGTAAAGACTACTGAAATCGAGGCAGAACAAGCAATTGTAAAAACCAAGGAACATCAAGAAGAGACTAAAAAAGCGCCAACGGCAAATACTGATACCGATGGTAAAAAACCGATTATAAATCGCCCTACCAAAAGAGTTTCAGGACTTTCAATTTCGAGCTTAAATGCCAAAAAGCAACACGAGCTTAATAAAATTGAAGTTGTTATTGATGAAAACAACTTACCTAAAGATAATTTTACCGAAGAAGACTTACGTAAGCATTGGGCAGATTTTATAGAAATTATTGATAAGAAAGGTCAAAAGATTCTAGCTTCTAACCTTCATTCAGATATTCCGAAATTAAAAGAAGGCTTTGCTATTCATTTAGAGCTTCCTAACGGAACCATGAAAAAGGAAATTGAGCGTGAGCAGTTCGCATTAATGGAGTATTTACGTGCTAAACTGAACAATCACTTTGTACATTTAGATATTGTTGTAAACGAAACTACATCTACCAAATTTGCCTTTACACCTGAAGAGAAATACGAAAAATTACGAGAAAAGAATCCGGTTATTGATTTGCTAAGATCTGAATTCGACCTTTACCTATAATTTTCTTTTTATTCGGAAGGAGAATATTAAAAGTACTATTGAAATTATCAATAATCCAAAAGCCTCTCTACCCAACTCTACCGTTTTAATATCACCATCATTTAAATCAAATCCCTGAAAGTCTGCAGGATAAAGGTACATGAAGCCTATAAAAGCAAGCACACCTAATATCATCGGCACTATATATCCGATTTTATTTAAAGCAAATAATAAAGAGATTAAAGCTGCAATAGCATATATGATAATCCAACCTAACGAGTCTGGATCATTGTATTGTAAAACAGCACCAACAGTAAACAACAGGGCAAAAACGTAGCCTAATATCTTAAATAATAGATTCATTTGAATTTAGTTTAAAAGGTGATCTTCAATAAGATTACGTACTTGTATTGCACTAATAGTCTGATCATTATCACCCGTTACATGATTACTTATAAAGATAGGAAAGTCATCAACATCTTCGGTTAAACGACCATGTGAACCTTTAATCAACGTAGCATCAATAGGTATGATATTCATTACCGTTCTAAAACCTATTTTTTTCTTAAGTAGTTTGCCTACCACTTTTGCCATCACCAATTTATCTTTTGGATCGGTCATCATTTCAACAGGATCATAGCCCGGTTTTTTATGAATATCAACCATTCTAGCATAATCTGGTGCTTTAGCATCATCTAACCAAAAATAGTAGGTAAACCAAGAGTCTTTATCTGCAACAACTACAATATCACCACAACGTTCATGGTCTATCTTATAAGTCTTTAAATCGTCTCCATACAATACTTTCTCTACGCCCTCAATTGATTTCATCAATTCGGCAACACGCTCTATATCTTTAGATTGTTTACAATATACATGCGCTATTTGATGATCAGCCACTGCAAACGCATCACTTTCCCCAGCATCTAAAAGCTCTAATCCCCGTTCTTCGCGTATAGCTAACATACCCTCTTTTCTTAAAACACGATTAAGATGAATTGGTCTGTTTACATTTGTAATTCCGTATTCCGAGAGAAGTATCACCCTGGTTTCTATTGCTTCATAGTGATTCGCCAAATTTTTCACTACAGCATCTATTTCATTTAAATCTTTAGAAATTATCTCAAAATCGAGTCCATATCGCTGCAGGTTATAATCTAAATGAGGTAAATAAATTAAGGTTAGATCGGGATTATGCTTTTTATCCGTTAATACTGCCGCATCGGCAATCCACTTAGAAGAATTTATGGTTGTTTTAGGTCCCCAAAATTCAAATAATGGAAATGTACCTAACGTACTTTGCATCTCATCTCGCAATTGAGCCGGATAAGAATATACATCTGGAATTTTTCTGCCGTCTGCCAAATAATTAGGTCTTGGAGTAAGACTAAAGTCAACATTACTGTACATGTTGTACCACCAAAAATGGTTTGCACAGGTAAAATTGGGATACTCTTTCTTTATATCATCCCAAATTTTTGGCTGCCGCACAAGTTTGTTAGACTGCCTCCAAAACTTAACCTCGCATTCATCTTTAAAATACCATCCATTACCAACTATACCATGGTCTGTTGGCCATTTACCTGTTACATAGGTAGATTGCACAGAGCACGTTACAGCAGGTAGTACAGGCTCTATATAGGATGCCTGCCCTCTCTTCAAAAATGATTTTATAAACGGCGTATGTTCACCTATCAATCGTTTCGTTAACCCAACTACATTTATGACTACCGTTTTTTTCATATTACATGTGTGATTTAAACCACTCTATTTCTCGTATTATTGATACTGATAAATCTTGTTTTAGAGCAACCGGAAGCACATCCCAAGTATAGGTCTCAATTTCTAAGTGTTCTGAAATTGGATCTAATTTCAAGTACTGCATAGTTTTCAAAATATGGTCTTGGGTAGAGAAAAGCTCTCCATATTTCTCTAGAAAAATTGGTACATGGTAATGAGCCCGTAGTTCTTTGTGATTTCTCTCCCCTTCTAAAACCAAAGGAAGATCGCTGTAGGTCTTTACCTTACCATCAATTATTTCGGTAACTTGATGTAAGTAAGTAGGCTCATTGAATTGAGACAACTGTTCCCAAATTTTCTCATCATTTTTACCGTTAAAAAGAATTTTCAATGCTGCACTTACTTGAATTTTACCAACTTTTATATCATTGGCCTTAAACTTTGTAAACGTATCAATTGGCTCTTCATAAGCCAAAGAAAAATGACAAACGTCATAACAAACGGTAATGTATTTCTTAATTATAGCTTCTGCCTTGTTAGCATCTACACCTAATTCTTGCTTAAAATAAGTTACTCCTATAGGCACTAAAAAATCAGCATAAAATTCCAATACCTCTTCACTATTTTCTAACAATCCGTCTGGCTCAGGCTCAATATCCAAATGCAGATATTTTCCTGTTGATTTCTCTATATTATGCAATTGAAAAGCAACTTCAAGCATATTCTTTGCCCCAGTTTCAAATGCATTTTTAATTGCACTATCCGTCTTATGCCAATATCTATAGGTAATAGGCGATGTTGAAATTCCGCCATTCATTCCTTCGGGAAGCAGTTCAGATAATTGGCGAAACATTCTTTTTGTATACTCTAATCGACCATTTGTAGTCCAGTCAGGAGCATGGACCATATCTTTTACACGTTCATCATGAAAATTACCATATGGAAAACCGTTCATGGTAAACACATATAAATGATTAGTATCTAACCATTGTTTAAATTCGGACATGTTATTACCCATTTCAAGCTCTTCACTTGCTTTATTGGATAATCGAAGCCCAAGACCAAAAGGTTGTTCTTTTGAAACCTTACTTTTTATACCTGGCACATGTTGTTTAATACTTTCAAAAGTACTTTTCCAATCTTGTCCCGGGTGTATATTTGTGCAATAAGTTAGATGAAATTTATCTTGTAGTTGCATTGAACTTAATTTAATGCGAATTGATGATTTAATTTTGAAATTGCCTGCGACATTAGCCCCATATCAATGGTGTGCACATCATGCTTCACTCCTAAATCAGAAATTAGAGTAATTGTCAATTGCCCCCCTAAATGCTCTCTAAACTCCTCTATTCCATTTAACAGCGCCTCTATTTCTTTCTTACTTTCTACCGGTAATGACAAATCAAAACCTATTGCTATCATTACATCTAAAATGTGCTGTAAATCTTCTTCGGAAATTAAGCCAATAAGTTGTGCGTAGGTGACGTCTAATGCAATGCCTTTTGCTACTGCTTCACCATGTCTTAATTCATAATTGGTCATGAATTCCATCTTGTGGGCAGCCCAATGTCCAAAATCCAACGGTCTAGATGATCCCGATTCAAATGGGTCTCCACCTTGTGCAATATGGTGCATATGCATTTCTGCGCACTTATAAATTACATATTGCATAGGTTCCATTTCCCTATTCTTTAAAGCTGTTGCGTTGTCCGCTATATATTTAAAAAACGTCTTGTCTTTAATTAAAGCTACCTTAATGGCTTCTGAAATTCCGGAAATCCAATCGCGTTGTTCTAAGGTTTCAAGAAAATTACTATCGTTGATTATTGCAAATGGCGGAGCGAATGTTCCTAAGAAATTCTTCTTCTTAAAGGCATTTACACTGTTCTTTACACCAACGGCAGAATCGTTCTGAGATAAAACCGTAGTAGGTATTCTGATCAGCTTTACTCCCCTATGTGCAATAGCTGCAGCATAACCGACCATATCTATCACCGCACCACCACCGATAACGACAACGAATGAATGACGACAAATTTTATTTTCGTTGACTCCTTTTAAAACGGATTCAATGGCATTATCACTATTCTTTACCTGCTCGCCGCCTGGCAGAACCAAAGTATCGGTATATTTTATAATCGACCGATTCTTTTCAGAATATTCCTCAATTTGACGGATTAAAGCCGGATGATAATTTTTAACTCCGTCATCCAATACAAAGAAAAGTTTAACGGGCTCAAAATCTTTATAATCCGCAATTAGATTTGCGAACAACGGGTTCTCTAAAGCAAATAGTCCTGATGTGAAGTACAACTGATAATCATATTGCACTTGAAAAGACTGTTTTATAGGTTGTAATTGCATACGTATTTTATGTTACTGCAAATAATTTAGACAAAAGCATGGATAATGGTAATAACAGCAGAACTGCTAAAGCTAAATACCAGTTAGAAAAACCGGCCACCCAGCAAGCGTTCATAACAACTAAGGACAACACACCGCCCATTACTGCTTTTTTAATATTCTTTGGTGAATTTTCTTTATATGCCTTAATTAAGGGCGAATAAATTAAAAACCCGAACAAAAGTAAAAACGGCAATAACACCAAGAGATTGTCTTTCTGTTGTATTACAATTAACGCAATAGACAGTACAACTATTGCATAGAGAATACCTGCCCAAACAATGTGTTTTTTATTATCACCATGTACCTCACCTCTACTGATCAAAGTGATGGCAAATATATATACGACCGGAACCAATGAAATGTACCAATTAGTAAGGCTTCCTAAAATAGACATGCCCAATAAAAGATTCAAACCACGGCAAATACCCATATTCAAAGGACCAGCAAAACTGAATTGCTTGAAATACCCATCGTACGTTAAAATAGCAATGGTCAACACCACAGATATTAGCCCGGACAACAATGTGCAATTAAATGCCAAAGTTATACCGATCAACATTAAAATGGTTCCAAAATAAATAGCTTCTCGTTTAGGTACAAGTCCGCTTGGTATTGCTCTTTCAGGTCTTTCAATCGCATCTAATTCCGCATCGAAAACATCGTTAAAAACAACTCCGCCTGCATATAAAGCAACTGACGAGAGAACTAAAAGAAGCACATCGCCGCTTTGTTCTGTTAGGAATTTTAGCGCCTCAATATTTTTTAGATATAATGCTATAGCGATACCTGCTAAAATATCTGCTGCTGCAGTCGGCAAATTTGCGGGTCTTGCCAAACGAGCAAAACCCATTAACTTCTCTTTCATTTTAGGTTATTTGGTCTTCGTCTATTCTTGGTTTCTGACCTCTTAAAACACTATTATCATTAAATAATTGCGATTGATTAATACTATCTGGCTGTAACCAATGTGCTTCTTTCATTTTACCGTTTTTACTAAAAGCATCTAAGGCATTTTGGTAACAGGTCTTTCTAACATCTTCCATAGAAATACCTCTTTTCAACATTAAAGACGCTGTTTTTGGCACTGCTAATGGATCACTTACACCCCAGTCTGCCGAGCTATCTACTATAATGTTAGAACTACCAAATTTCTTCACTACCTCTACCATTCGCTCATTACCCATCTTTGTTTTTGGGTAAATGGTGAAAGCAGCTATGAATCCGCGGTCAAGAACTTCTTTTACCGTTTCTTCGTTATTATGGTCAATAATCACATTGGCTGGATCTAAACCGTGTTCTAAACAAACCTCCATGCTCTTTATGGTCCCTGCTTTTTTATCCCTGTGCGGTGTATGAACCTGAACGGTCATATCTAATTCCTTAGCCATATCTAACTGCATTCTAAAGAACTTGTCTTCTGCAGGAGTTTGATCGTCGTAGCCTATTTCACCAATAGCAACTACATTTTCTTTATGTAGATATAAAGGCAGTAACTCTATAACCTGTTCTGCCAAAGCCTCGTTATTAGCCTCTTTAGAGTTTAAGCCAATAGTGCAATAATGTTTGATACCAAATTGGCTAGCTCTAAAAGGCTCCCAACCAACAAGACTGCTAAAGTAATCTTGAAAAGAACCAACTTGGGTTCTAGGTTGGCCCAACCAAAAAGAAGGTTCTATTATCGCTACAACTCCTGCTGCCGCCATTGCTTCATAATCATCTGTTGTTCTTGACGTCATGTGAACATGCGGGTCAATAATCATCATTTTATCTTCCATTCTATTATTGTTTAATCGTATTCCAGGTTATCTGCCCCTCCGCTATTTTATGTTTTAGCTCTGGTTTACTATTTAAAAGTGCCAATGCTTTATCATTTTCTGAATAATAACAACAAAGGGCCCCTGCTTTATTTTCTATTTCATCATCGCTGTTAAGCAAAGTCTTCATATCATCTAAAAGCTGTTCGTTTAAAAACTTAGAAACAGGTCTCCAAAACAACGGGTCTATTTTTCTTCCAGCAGCCCACCTTTCATGTGCGTAGTCCGAAATGATTCTGGTCAAATCTTCATTTGCCCTCTCATCAACAGCTTCTAATTGAGAAAGATCTCGCTCCATAAAAGCCGCTTTCAAAAACATCTGATTCCATTGTTGGTCGTTAAAATATTTTGCAGGATATGGATTGTTCATCGCTATAGCATCGAATATAGTAGCTATATTGGTTCTCAACGCTTCTACTGCTGTTTGCTTGTAAGCTTCCGGATTGGGCAGTAAAACCAAGTATTTCAAAAAGGTTTCTAATTCACTTGTATCTGCCACTTGTATGATATTGGCGACCTTGGGCGTATAAAATTCGACATCTTGCCGAAGAACCTCAGCTAGCAGGTAAATACGCGATATTTGCAGCATATTTGCCCCATGCTCATTGAAATAGCGCGAACTGTCGGTATCTAACGTATCAAATGATATCGCATTACTCGCATCATACTTCGCATTTAACAAGCTATAGGTCATAAATAAATCTTTAGAAGATTTATTTTCTTTCAAGCTTTCAATTTTACCTTTTAACCAAGCGACATTTTCAGGTGCCCCATACTTGATCAATATATCTTGAATATCTTTTTGATTGTGCATTGTTGTTGTTTGGATAGTCTCTATATCAAAAATAATTATTATTCATCAGGAAGTGGTCTAGGTTTTTGATTAAAATTCGCTAGGTCTACAAATTCTTTCTAATTTTGAAAAAAAGTTATCTATGTTAGGCCTAAAACTACCTACCGATCCACGATGGGTCAATATTGTAGAAAAGAATATTGACGAAATATTAACCGATCATGCATATTGTGAGCAAAAAGCTGCTAGTACCGCTATATCGCTTATTGTATCTTTCCCCGAATATACTGAGCTTGTTGAAGAAATGGTTGCTTTATCAAGAGAGGAAATGGGTCATTTTAAAATGGTGCATGACCTTATTTTAAAACGCGGTAACACTTTAGGTAGAGACCGTAAAGATGATTATGTAATTCAGCTAATCAAATTCTTTCCAAAAGGAGGAAGCAGAACTACCCAGTTAGTACATAGATTACTTTATGCAGCACTTATTGAAGCTCGTAGCTGTGAGCGATTTAGACTATTATCTGAAGAGCTAGAAGATAAAAAATTAGCCGAATTCTATCATAAATTAATGATTAGTGAAGCCGGTCATTATACTATGTTCTTAAAATTTGCCCGTAAATATGGAGAATTAGAAGAGGTGAATAAAAAATGGGAAAGTCTTCTGGTATATGAAGCTCAAATCATGAAAGATTTAAGCAAAAAAGAATCTATTCACGGATAAGGCTTACCTCATTTAGTTTCCGAATTATACAGATCCTTTATAATACCATCTGAAAGCCCGATCTTAGGAACATGAATCTTCTTAGCTCCACTCCATTTAGCGGCCGAAAGAAATATTTTAGTTGCTGGAATTATAACGTCTGCCCTATCTGGATTTAGCCCAAGCTCGGATATTCTGTCGTCATAACTTAAGCTGTCTAAAAAATGATACTGAGCGTTCAGCCAAATATAAGATAAAGGTTCACCTTCTTTTCTTCCTGAAAGTTTATGTAGCTTATTGATATTACCCCCAGAGCCAATTATGGACAATTTAGGTTTGTCCTTTAAATTGAACTTAATCCATTCTTCTAATTTTTTCCAAGTTTCTGGTTTTACCATATCGTTCAATAGACGTACCGTACCTAGCTTAAACGATTTGGACACTTGTATTTTACCATAAGAAAACAAAGTAAACTCAGTACTACCACCACCAACATCTATATATAAATAGCATTGATCATCTTTAATCAAGTTTTTTAAATCTGTTGAGGCAATTATGGCAGCTTCCTGCTTACCATCTATTAAGTCTATCTTAACCCCAGACTCTTTAACTATCTTTTCAATAATCTCATTTCCGTTATTAGCTTCCCTCATGGCAGAAGTGGCACAGGCCCTGTACTTTTCAACTCCCGCTACATCCATTAAAAGCTTAAAGGCTTTCATTGTCTTTATCAACCTTGCTTCATTTACTTCAGATATTTCACCAACTGTAAATGCATCTTCGCCCAATCTTACAGGAACCCTTATTAAAGCACTTTTTCTAAATTGGGTTCTTTTGCCTTTGTCTTCAATGACGTTATGTGTAAGCAACCTAATAGCATTAGAGCCTATGTCAATCGCTGCAAATTTTCTTACCTTCAAAAGATATCTTTTTTAAGAGTCTTGTTTATTTAAATAATACTCGTACGTTGCAAATTGCGACCTAATTCTAGGTAACGTTGTTTTTCTATACGCATTATCTTGCGCTACGTTGAATACACGTGCTTTCATATTATCTTTCCAACAAATATCAAAAGTGTCCATCAATTCTTTTTTAATATCCTCATCATAAATTGGGCAACCTACTTCTACTCTATAATCGAGGTTTCTGGTCATCCAATCTGCAGAGGATATATATATTTTAGTATCACCACCATTAGCGAATGCGAATATGCGTGTGTGTTCTAAAAATTTATCTATTACACTTATAGCTTCTATGTTTTCACTCATACCCTCAACACCTGGTATTAAGCAACATATACCTCTTATGATCAACTGGATCTTTACCCCTGCCCTACTCGCTTCATACAGTTTATCAACCATCTTATATGATGTAAAACTGTTCATCTTTATTTTGATAAACGCAACTTTACCTTGCTTGGCATTTGCAATCTCATTATCAATTAATTTCATGAATGCATTTTTGGTATAATGCGGGGATACAATAAGGTGCTTGTATTTATTTATCTTATAAGTTGTCTCAAAGAAGTCAAAGACCTTATTCAATTCTTTTAATATAGAATCATCTGCAGTAAAAAGGGTGAAATCAGTATAAATTCTTGCGGTAGATTCATTGAAATTACCTGTACTTACGAAGCCGTAACGTTTGATTGAACCAGCTTCTTCACGCTCAATTAAACAAATTTTACTGTGCACTTTTAACCCTGGTACACCGAAAATCAGTTTTACTCCTTCTGCCTGTAATTGTTCCGCATATTCAATATTGGCTTGCTCATCAAAACGAGCTTGAAGCTCAATCTGTACGGTAACTTGCTTACCATTTTTAACCGCATTAATTAATGATGCAGCTATTTGAGAGTTACTTGCCAACCTATACACCGTAATCTTAATAGTTCGAACTTTAGGGTCGAGCGCAGCTTCTCGCAAAAACTTTAAAACATATGTAAAGGTATGATATGGTGTATATTGTAAATAATCTTTTTTAGCGATACTTTCTAAAATACTACCCTCTACACTTAAACCTTTTACCGGTAATGGTACAATTTTATCGTACAGTAAATCTTTTCTACCCAAGCTCGGAAAGCCCATATAATCTCTACGGTTGTGATATCTACCGCCAGGTATTACACTATCCGTATCTTCAATATTCATCTTCTCTTTTAGAAAAGTTAAGGTATCTCTACCTATACTTTTGTCATATACAAAGCGTACAGGATCTCCAATTTTTCTGTGTTCTACACTAGATGATATTTTCTCAATAAAACTCTTACTTAAATCATTGTCGATATCTAGCTCGGCATCTCTTGTAATCTTAATCATATGAGCCGAAATAGACTCGTACTCAAACATGGTAAAAATGTTGCCCAAGCAGTATCTAATTAAATCATCAAGAATGATTATATAACTCTTTTCTCCTTCGTCTGGCAATACAACAAAACGGTCTATTCCCTTAGGAATTTCAATTAATGCATATCGTTTCTCCTTCTTACTTTCTTCGCTTTTAATGACCATTTTTACTGCCAAATATGCTGCAGTATCTTTTAGGGTAGGAAAACGAGTAAGATCATTAAGAATGATGGTCATTAACTGCGGACTCACCTCTTTCAAGAAATAGGCTTTTACAAACTCCTTCTGGCTTTCGTTTAGCTCTGTTTCTTTAATGATAAATATATTCTTGCCCTCTAGTTCATGCTCTATTCTTCTTAGAATGGTTAAACTTTTGGTTTGCTGTTCAATTACAATATTGGTAATCTCTTCTAAGAGATCTTTAGCTTTTTCACCACCAAGTACACTTTTTCCAGTTTTACCTGCTTCAACTATACGCTTAACCGTTGCATATCTAACTTTAAAAAACTCATCTAGGTTGTTAGAGAAAATACCTAAAAAACGAAGTCTTTCAATTAATGGAACATTCTTATCTGCGCTTTCTTGTAATACACGCTCGTTGAACCATAACCAACTTATCTCTCTATTTACGTACTGATTGTTATTTTTTATCATGCTTTTAGTTGCTTCGGAAAAATGGTTTGTATTGTTGAACCTTTTGAAATATTAACCCAGGTATTTTCATCAAATTGCACATGAACAAATCCGCTAGTAGGTACATTAATAATATGCTTATCACCTAATGAATTTGCCAAATGGGTAAAGGTATGGTTATGCCCAAAAAGAAGGACATTTTCTAAATTATCATCTAAATTCTTAATAAATTGTAGCACTTGGTCTCCTGAAAAATCATACAACTCTGAATTTATAATACAATTCTCAAGAGGATACTTAAGTGCTCGCAAGCAAATCATACAGGTATGAAACGCCCTGTTTGCCGGACTCGTATAAACGTGGTCTATTTTTAAATTCTTTCTTGCTATTTCTTCCCCTACCAAATGCGCATCAAAAACACCTCTTTGTAATAATGACCTGTCTTGATCACTAACATTTAGTTCCCAAGAAGACTTACCATGTCGCATTAAATATAAATTCTTCATATAGCTTACTATAATTTAAGGAGCCAATCGTTCTATTTTCCAATCAAAATCATTTGTCAGCGTATAACGAATACGATCATGCAATCTATTTGGTCTACCCTGCCAAAACTCCATCGACACTGGTCTCACCAAATACCCGCCCCAATGTTCTGGTCTTTCAATTTCCTTACCATCATACTCTTTCTCTAACTCGGTAAGTTTATTTTCTAATACAGACCTAGAATCTATAACATTGCTTTGATCAGAAACCAAAGCTCCTAATTTACTTCCGTCAGGTCTTGATTCAAAATAACCATCAGAGAGATTTTTTGCCAATTTCTCGGCGGTACCTTTTATAATTATTTGGCGTTCTAAATTCGCCCAGAAAAAAGAAATACAAATTTTAGGGTTTTCACTTATCGCTCTTCCCTTCTCACTATTATAATTGGTATAAAAAATAAAACCTTCGTGTGTATATTTTTTAAGAAGAACAACCCTACTTTTCGGAAAACCGTCTAAGCCTACCGTAGAAACCGTCATGGCATTAGGTTCGTCTACTCCGTCTGATTTTTCAACCTCATAAAACCATGTTTGAAATAGCTGAATGGGGTTGTCAGATATACTATCTTCCATCAACGCGCTTTTTTCGTATGATTTTCTATAATCCCCTAAATCTTTTTGCATCATTTTCGTGTTAAAAACAATATAAACAAAGTTCTAAAAAGAAAGGAAAATAAACGGTATAAAAACTGATTAAAAGGTTTAAAAATCGAAAGTTTTGCCATCATTGGCAAGAAGCACATTTGGAAAAATTTTTGATGCTTCTTCTTTAAAAAGCTCGATAGATTTATAACGTGTAGAATAATGACCTAATACTAAGGTTTTTACATTAGCATCTTTTGCTACTTTCGCTGCTTGCAATGCCGTAGCGTGCTTGGTTTTTGTTGCCAATTCTACCTCTGACTCTAAAAAAGTAGATTCATGATACAAAACGTCAACATCTTTAATTTTTGCAGCTAAGCTTTCATCATAAATAGTATCACTACAAAAGGCATAAGATTTTGGTTTAGGAGGATCAAAAGTCAATTCGTTATTCCCAATTATCTCTCCATTATCTAAGGTAACATCTTTACCATTTTTTATATTTTGATAATATGCTTTATCAATACCATATTTCTCTGCAGCCTCAATGTTCAATTTTCTCTTTCCAACTTTTTCCCTAAACAAATAGCCATTTGTATAGATTCTATGATCTAAAGGAATTGTGGTTACACTAATCTTTTCATCTTCAAATACAAGTTCTGACTCTTTACTTGAAAGTTCATGAAAGAGTAAAGGGTAATTAGTCCACGAATCTCCCAATTTTAAAAGTAAAGTAATTGCTTCTTTTATACCTTTTGGTCCATAGACATGAAGTTCTTTCTCTCTGCCAAGTAATCTCATTGTAGAAATGAACCCTGGTAGACCAAAAAAATGGTCTCCGTGAAGGTGCGAAATGAAAATATGATTAATTCTTGAGAACTTTATTTTATGCCTTCTAAGCTCTACTTGAGTACCTTCTCCACAATCTATTAAAATAATATGATTGTTTATCTCAAGAACTTGTGAAGTTGGGTTCGTAAGGGTTCTTGGTGTTGCCGCATAACATCCCAATACAGTAAGATGCATAAAAAAGTACTTAAGTATTCTTATTTGTTCTTCAGGTCTATTTAAATACCTAAATCACGTTCTATTTCTTCCATTTCAACTATGTCCCTAGCTTCTTGAAGCGTAGGCACTAAATTGATTTCTTCTGGCACATCGTCATATGATACCTTATCGGACACCAATACGAATGAATTACCATTCTTTTTATGCTTTCTGGCTATTTCTAAAAATGAAATAACATTGTAAGGGGTCAATTTAGTGAAGCTCAACAAGTCTAACACTAGATTATCGTTCTTTAACTTTGCATATTCTTTCTGCAAATTCTCCAAAAAACGCTCAATTGAAATTTCTTCTTGAGAAACAATAATCAACGATTCTTCTTTAGTAAAAATCATATCATTTAATTTTAGATGCTAACAAATAAATTACCGCCATACGAATGGCAACTCCGTTTTCAACCTGATTCAAAATGATTGATTGTTTTGAATCGGCAACATCACTTGTAATTTCAACTCCTCTATTAATTGGTCCGGGGTGCATAATTACAATTTCTTTATCCAAACTATCAAGTAATTTTTTATTCACTCCAAATTGCTGAGTGTATTCTCTTGTAGTCGGAAAATAAGATATATCCAATCTTTCGTTCTGTATACGTAGCATATTTGCCACATCGCACCATTCCAGCGCTTTTCTCAAATCTGTTTCTACACCTACACCTAAAGATTCTATAAATTTTGGCAACAAAGTTTTAGGTCCACATACCTTAACGTTTGCTCCTTGTAATTTTAGCGCGAAAATGTTTGAAAGCGCTACCCTTGAGTGAAGAATATCACCTACGATCACTACATTTTTACCAGCAACATCACCAAGTTTTTCACGAATGGAGTAAGAATCTAATAATGCTTGCGTAGGGTGTTCATGCGCGCCATCGCCCGCATTTACAATCGAAGCATTTACATGTTTTGACAAGAATATACCCGCCCCAGGATTTGGGTGTCGCATGACCACCATATCTACTTTCATAGATAAAATGTTATTGACGGTATCTATTAAGGTTTCTCCTTTTTTTACAGATGATTGACTGGCAGAAAAATTAAGTACATCTGCAGATAGTCGTTTTTCAGCAAGCTCAAATGATAATTTAGTTCTAGTACTATTCTCAAAAAATATATTGGCAATAGTGATATCTCGAAGTGAAGGAACTTTTTTAATGGAGCGATTGATTACTTCTTTAAAATGATCTGCAGTTTCAAAAATAAGCTGAATATCGGTTTCCTTTAGGTATTTAATTCCCAGTAAGTGTTTAACACTCAGTTCGCTCATTTTCTTATCTATTTACTAAATATATAATATCCTCCCCATCATTTTCTTCCCACATCACCTTTACTTTTTCATCATTAATAGCATCTACTTGACGACCTCTATAATTAGGTTGTATTGGCAAATGTCTACTAAATCTACGGTCTATCAAGCACAAAAGTTCTACATCTTTTGGTCTACCAAAAGACTGCAGAGCAGTCAACGCTGCATTTATACTTCTACCAGTATAAAGAACATCATCTATTAAGACCACATTCTTATCTTCTATCAAGAAATCGATTTTTGTTTTTGTAGCTTCTAAAGTCTTGTCACCGCGTCTAAAATCATCGCGATAAAAAGTAATATCCAAGAAACCTAAGTCTATCTGTTTTACTTTGTATTCTTCTTTTAGAATTCTAGTTAAACGTTGTGCAAGAAACTTACCTCTAGGTTGAATACCTATTAATACCGTATTTTCAAAGCTTAAATGATTTTCAAGAAGCTGACAAGCCAACCGATGCAGGATGATATTTATTTCTTTGGAAGAGAGTAAAACTTTTTGACTCATAATTTGCACCCGTGCTTTTAGCTAAACAAAAATAGAGAATTCTATCTAAACTTTGATAGGTTAAATTAGGAAGTAAAATCGAAAGAATAAATTTAGGTAGCCATCAAGGCAATCTACAAACCTAATATAGAGAAAAAAGCCTCTTTATGACTTTCACCAATGGGAATTCTCATATCATTTATAACTATTCTATTACGCTGAACAGTTTTAATATAATTTACATTTACAAGGTAAGATTTATGTACTCTAAGAAACTGATTAGAAGGTAATTTACTCATAATCTCCTTGAAACTCATAAGTGTAAGTATGGTTTTGTTGGTATTGGTAATGTGTATTTTTAAATAATCTTTTAAGCCCTGTACATATTCGATTTGATCTAAATCTATTTTAATACTTTCGTATTCTGCCTTTACAAAAATGAACTTTTTGTCAACTGAATTATCGCCGGTAGATGAGAAAACATTTGCCTCCATAATAGTTTTTTGTTTTTTAGAAATTAAATCTTGTACTCGTGAAACTGATTTTATAAAGCGATGATATGGTATAGGCTTTACTAAATAATCTACTGCATTCAACTCAAACCCTTCAACGGCATATTGAGAATAGGCCGTTGTAAATATGAAAAATGGTCTATTATCTAAAGTGCCCATAAAATCGATCCCATTGATTTGGGGCATTTCGATATCGCAAAAAATCAAATCGATTTTCTTCTCTTTTATATCACTAATAGCATCTAACGGATTGGTGTACGTTTTTACTAAATCGATAAAATCTAGCTTTTCACAATAACCTGAAAGTATTTCTATCGCTAATGGCTCATCATCTATAATTATACATTTCATAGGCTAGATTGTTTTTGGTAAATAGTTAATGACACTTCATAATTTTTTCCATCATTGTCAACTTCGAGATCATGTAACCCTGGGTAGATTAGCTTTAATTGGTTTCTAATATTTTCTAAACCAATACCAGAGTTCTTAGTAGGCTCTCTAAAAACTCCTATTTTGTTCTTTACATTCAAATAAACCGATACATCTGTAATGGTCAATGTAATTTTTACATAGGTCTTGCCTTTATAGTCGGTACCGTATTTAAAGGCATTTTCAATAAAAGAAATAAATAGCAAAGGCGGTACCGCTCTTCCCCTATCTTCTCCTGTTATTTTTAAAGAAACGTTTTCACTGTCAGATAATCGTAAACGCTGTAATTGAATGTAACTTTTTATATAATCTATTTCTTTGTTCAACGGCACCAAATCTTTATCGGCCTCATAAATCATGTATCGCATTAGCTCAGATAAATCAACGATAGCCTCAGAAGTATCTGGCGATTTTTTTACCGAAAGCGCATATATTGTATTGAGTGTATTAAATAAAAAATGCGGATTCAATTGTGCTTTCAAAAACTGTAACTCAGATTTTATATTCTCTTTTTCTACTGATAAACGCAAAGTCTCGTTACGTTTCCATTCTACATACATTCTTAAAATGGCACTGATAACATATGGTATACCAAGGCTTACGAAAGACCTATAATAAGGCATAACACCAAAACCTCTTGTTCGTTCTCTATCCATGAAAAAATTCTCTGGAAACTTAGGTTCATAAAAATGATTCAGCAACAAAGCCGAAACAATTAATAAACCCAACGAAATTATCAAATAAGACAGCACACTTTTTTTTAATAAATACTCTGGTACTACGTAGAAGTAGTTAAAATAAAAAAGAACGATTATAACGATTAGCTTCGGAAAGACATCTGAAGGAATTGGTCTTGCATCGTTTAAAATAGGATAAAAAGTGAGTCCGTATAACAATATCCATATACTAATATGAACAACTATTTGAATCTTATTTTTAATAATCGATTTCATAAAGAAACTAGTAATCTACTACAGTAGAAATATTCAAAGTTGCCAAATCTGATAGTAACAATATCGGCGACTTACCGTCTTCCAATTTCGACACTACCAACTTTGCTGTTTTTTGGGCTTGATCTTCTGTTGCAAATTTCTGTTTGCCCGGAAAACCAGGAATATATTCTTGCAGAATCACTATTTTTTCTCCTCTCATAATCTGATAGCCGTAACCATCATTTAGATCCACCACCTTACTATGAAAATTTTGATTTTTATTAGTGAGCGGTTGATTATAAATTGCATAGCCTAAAACAAATGCCAAAAATAGTACAATAGCGACCCAATATTTTACAGTAGAAATCATAAATAAATGTTTAAAAATGGGCCAATCCACTCAGATTGACCCAAAAAATTAACAATTGCACTCACTATGAAAAATTAATCTTCCTCTTCATACTCATCTTGAGGAAAAAATTCATCTAAATCATCTAGGTACAAAGAGCCTGTTCTACCCATTCCAATAAATACACGACTGCCATTAGAAAATGCAATAGCATCTTGTCTTGTCGCACCTTCAAAAGATGTTTTTTGCTCCCACTCATCAGTTGCAGGATCATACTCCCAAACTGTATTGGTCGCACCACTTAATTCTCCACATGCTATATAGCCATAACCATTTAAAGTAAAACCAACGGCATTACTTCTTTGCACAGCATAATCATCTTCTTCGTCCAAATCTAATTTTTTTGTCCAGCTTTCTGTAGTTGGATCAAACACCCAAAAATCATCTAAATACACTCCGTTAGAAACTCCTGTTCCTAAATATGTAAGTCCGTCAATAGTAAACGTTGTAGCCGATCTTCTTTTGTTTCCTCCAAAACCTACTAACTCTGTCCAAGTATCAGTACCTGGGTTATATTTCCAAAAATCCTTTCTATCATTTTCACCATCATATCCGGTACCTACATAACCGAAACCGTTAGTACCAAAACCAACCGCATTTCTTCTAGCCGTTGCTAACGATGCAATTTCTGTCCAAGTATTAGATGTTGCATTATAACTGTAAAAATCTGTCAATTCATTAACCCCGTCATATCCAGAACCAATATAACCGATACCATCTATTTCAAAACCTACAGCTGCATTTCTAGCCACACCAGGAAAATCTGCTTTCTGAGACCAATAATCACCTTCAATATCATATGCCCAAAATGAAGCTAAATAATCATCACCGTCATAACCAACACCCATGTAACCCACATTATCTATTGTAAAGCCAGATACACTACTTCTAGGACTACCATCAAATACAGATTTATCTACCCAGTTTCCTAAATCGTCTTCATCATCATCACTTGAACAACTTGAAATTACGATGGCCATAAGCGCCATACCAGTAATCTTGTACACATACGATTTTCTTTTATTCATTATTTTTTGTTTTAAGGTTCTTTCTTTATAAGATCAAATCTACTAGAGACCCTAGTGTTGAAAAAAACACAATAGATTAAAATTGGTTTTTAACATACCAAACCCCATTTTTCATCTACCAATGCAAACTTTTTATTAATAGTTTAAATAATAGTGTTCATCCCTTAACATTACGGGTTGGTCTATTCAGGTTTTTACAAACGCACTTGGTATTTAGCTTTGATAAAAATTAAATAATAAATGAAAGTGTTCTTAAACAAAGTACGTGCGCTATACATTGTAATGTTGGGCGGTTTACTATCTATTGCTATCGTTTCATGCAGCGATGATATTTACAATGATTCAGAATTTGTCGCGGGTGAAACTTTTACCGATAGCAATATTCGCCTTATACTAATCGACACTTTAACGGTTAGTACTTCTACCATGAAGTTTGATAGTATTGTTACTTCAGAATCTACTAGAATACTTTTAGGAAAATATACCGACACCGTTTTTGGCATCGTTACCGCATCTAGTTATATGCAATTTTTACCCGATTCATATACCATAGACTCTGAAGCTGAGTTTGACAGTATTGTTATGGTACTGGGCTATGATCAATACTATTACAATGATACACTACAGAAAAACTCCATACACATTAAAAAAATCAATGAAAATTTCAATCCAGAAAGTGATGATTTTTTCTATAATACAAGTAGTATTGGTTATGAAGAAAACGACCTTGGTTTTAAAGAATATCACCCACGACCATTAGCAGGTGATTCTATTACTATTAAACTTGTTGATGATTTTGGCACCGACGTTTTTTCTAAACTACAAGAAAAAGATATTGTAAACGCCGACGAATACCGCGACTACTTTAAAGGTATTGGTATGATACCTGATAACACGGATAACGGAGCCATAATAGGTTTTTCAAAATCTTCTGAAAAGACCTACATGCGCTTATATTATAGTCTAGATACCGAATTTGAATCTGAGCAAAAATCTCTTGATATTTCAATAGATGGTACTACTACACCTGTTCCATTTTTTAATAGAATTACGGCAGACGACCCTATTGCCCCTTTGCAAACTTTGACCGATAGCAAAACAAATCTACCAAGCTCAGATTCTAATAACCAAAGCTACATTCAGTCAGGTGTAGGCATTGCTATGCGTGTGCAATTTCCCAGCATTACAAGCCTTTATGACATACCTGGAAGCGGAACCATTTTGGACGGAGTCTTAAAAATTAAACCTATGGCTCAATCTTATGATGAACATCTAAAACTTAGAGATACACTGGCAGTTTATGTAGTTGACCAAAACAATAATTTGATAGAGACTCTAAGCTCTTCTTCTTTTGCTATTCTAAATAGAGATAACCAAGAGTTTAACGATATCTATTATGAAATACCAATTGCCTATTACTTAGAAGAATTACAGTTAAAAGATAGAGATATTGATGATGCATTGATTCTACTTCCTTCAGATTATAATTCTACGGTCGATAGATTTATTTTGAACGGGAATGCCAACGGCGAAAACGAAACAATTTTAGAATTAACATACGGTATATACGATGAAGATTAACCAAATTATATTTGTTACCATTGGAGCATTATTAGCAGCTCTTCAATCTTCGGCACAGTCTGAAGCTTTAACGAGTTCTCCATATTCGCTTTATGGTCTAGGAGTTATTAATCAAAAAAGTATCGGAAAATTCAATAGCTTAGGATATAGCGGTATTGGTATAAAATCTCCATACGAACTCAACAACCTAAATCCGGCAAACTATGCCTTAATACCTCAAAACTCGTTCTTATATGATATAGGCGTTACAGGTGAGTTCAATAGTTATAGTAATACAACTTCTTCTGAAGAAAAATCGAATGTAAACTTTTCAAATATAGCCTTCGGATTTAGAATCATGGAAAATTTAGGTGCCGGTATTACCATGGTACCTTATAGTGATGTTGGATACTCACTTCTTGGCGTTAGTAGCAACATTGAAGGATCAACCGATTCTTTCGAAAGTAATGTTACCGGATTGGGTGGACTAAATGATATTAAATTAAATGTCGGCTATGCACTAATACCAAAATTGAGACTAGGTTTAAGTGCATCGTTTTTATTCGGAAGTATAGAGGAAACGGAATCTTTTATCTATAGTTCGTCTACATTCGAATCTGTAGAAAAAACTAATTATAATGGTGCCAGATTAGGTTTCGGACTTCAATACGATATTAATGACAAAATAAGCATTGGTAGCACCGTTCAGCTACCTACCAGTTTAAATGGCAACTTAAAAAGATCTATAGATAAATCAATAACCGGAATTGCCATTTCTGTGGAAGATGAAAGTTCTGGCAATGTTTCTGATTTTAAACTACCCCTTGAGCTTGGTTTTGGTATGAGCATTAAACCTATTGAAGAACTTACTTTTAGCGCAGACTACAAGAAAAATTTCTGGTCAGACACCAATCAATCAGAAAATATTGGTAGCTATGTAGATCAAGATATTTATGCTTTTGGGCTAGAGTTTATTCAAGATCCTACCAGCTATAAATACGGTCAAAGACTTGCGTACAGATTAGGCTATAATTATGACAATGGTTACTTAGCCATTGGCGATAACAAGGTAGAGGGCTACAATTTTACTGCAGGTATCGGTATACCAACAAGTAGAGGCACACACTCTATGATCAACCTTTCTTATAGCTATGGCTCTAAGGGACTTTTACAAAACGTTTTGGTTAAAGAAAATTTTCATCTTGTTACCTTAAACTTAAGTTTAGAAGACATTTGGTTCGTAAAGAAAAAGGTCTATTAATAAATAATACTATGGGAGTATCAAGCAATTGGTATTAAGCCCTACTTAGAAGTTATTTAAACTTCTACTATTAAAATCTCCATTAGTAATTCATTTTTTTGGAACCCTAATAGGAACTAAAAATTATGGATATTAAAAAAGCCCAGATTAATTTCTGGGCTTTTACTTTTAATCTCTTTTTATAGAAGGTAAAAACGAATGAATTCATCACTTTCTAACACCTTAATTACTACTCCTTTTCAGAAGTTTCGACCTCAGATATATAAAAGTAAAACAAATATTCTATGACGATTATTCTCCTTGACCACCTATCGCCAATGAAGTTTGTTGCTTGGATAAATCATTGGTGTTAATCTGCTTGTTATGTTTAAAGTACACTAATAAGAAACAAAAAGCCCGGATATAAAATCCGGGCTTTTACCAATAATCCTTTTTCAAGAATGTATGTTAATGAAATTACTTCTTCTTAGAATCAGCTTCCATTTTATCTTTCAACGCTTGTAGTGCATCGTTAGCATCCCCTAAAGTAGGCTTAGCTTCATCTGCGCTAGCCGCTTGTCTTTTGACAGCTGCTTTTACGTTACGTTGCTCTTCTTCACGGAAAATAGCAGTATGACTAGCTACTACACGTTTGAAGTCTTTATTGAACTCAATAATCTTGAATTCAGCTTCATCGCCTTTACCTAGTTTCTTACCATCTTCTTTCTCTAAATGACGTTGAGGAATGAATGCAGTAATATCTTCATTAAATTCAATTGTTGCACCTTTATCAACTACATCAGAAATGGTTGCAGTATGTACTGTACCCAATGCGAATTCAGTTTCATATTTATCCCAAGGGTTTTCAGTAGTTTGTTTATGACCTAAGCTTAACTTACGACCATCAACATCTAATTCTAACACCTCTACCTCTAAAGTATCACCAACATTGGTAAACTCAGATGGATGCTTGATTTTCTTAGTCCAAGAAAGATCAGAGATATAAATTAAACCATCAATACCTTCTTCTAGCTCAACAAAAACACCAAAGTTTGTAAAGTTTCTTACAATACCTTTATGCTTAGAACCTACAGGGTATTTAGTAGTAATATCAGTCCAAGGATCTGGAGTCAATTGCTTGATACCAAGAGACATTTTGCGATCTTCACGATCCAATGTCAATACAACTGCTTCAACCTCATCACCAACTTTCACGAAATCTTGTGCAGAACGCAAGTGCGTAGACCAAGACATTTCAGAAACGTGTATAAGACCTTCAACACCTTCAACAACTTCGATGAATGCGCCGTAATCAGCTATAACAACTACTTTACCTTTTACTTTATCACCAATCTTAATTTCTTCAGATAAAGCTTCCCAAGGGTGCTTCTCTAATTGCTTAAGACCTAATTGTATTCTAGATTTGTTTTCATCAAAATCAAGAATTACAACATTTAATTTCTGATCCAATTCAACAACCTCGTTCGGGTGGTTGATTCTGCTCCAAGAAAGGTCAGTAATATGAACTAAACCATCAACACCACCAAGATCAATAAACACACCGTAAGAAGTAATGTTTTTAACAACACCTTCTAATACTTGTCCTTTTTCTAATTGGCTAATGATTTCTTTCTTCTGTTCTTCAATATCAGCTTCAATAAGAGCTTTATGAGAAACAACAACGTTTTTAAATTCGTGGTTGATTTTTACAACCTTAAATTCCATTGTTTTGTTAACATACTGATCGTAATCACGAATAGGCTTAACATCGATTTGAGAACCTGGTAAGAAAGCTTCAATACCAAATACGTCAACGATCATACCACCTTTAGTTCTGCACTTAACAAAACCACTAACGATTTCTTCTTTGTCATGAGCCGCATTAACACGGTCCCAAGCCATAATAGTTCTCGCCTTTCTGTGAGATAATACTAATTGACCACTTTTATCTTCACGAATATCGATCAATACCTCTACTTTGTCACCAACTTTTAAACCTGGGTTGTAACGAAATTCGTTTAACGAAATTACACCTTCAGACTTTGCGTTGATATCAATAATAGCTTCTCTATCTGTGATATAAACTACCGTACCTTCTACTACTTCCTCATCGGCAGTATCTACAAAGTTTTCGGCAACTAATTCTTCAAATTCCTTTAATTTAGAATCATCAACACGCTCAATTCCTTGCTCGTATTTTTCCCAGTTAAAGTTTTCTAAGAATTCTTTTGGATCTTGCTGTGGAGTTTCAACAGCTTGTTGTGTTGCTTCGGTAGTAGCTTCTACCTCTGCGTTTGTTTTTTCTTCAGCCATTTGCTGATTAATAATTTGTATTTCATAATCTTATCAAGACCTAGGCAACGACTATGAAAGTAGTTATATTTATTTGTTTATCTAATCCCTTTTTCTCTTGACTTCCTTGCAAAAAAGGTGTGCAAAAATAATCATTTTATTTAAATTAGACAACAGAACAAAGTATTACACGTTCATTTAAGTAATATGGCATGATTTTAGAGTAAATACATCTTAAATATGCTTATCTTAGAAGTATTATAATAACCATTAAAAAAAGTAAAATTATGAGTGTTAAGGCAAAATATCAGGGTGTATTAGATCTTGGTGAACAATTAGGTATAAAAGACGGTAATGTAACTGTTGAAGGTGATGTTCTTAAAGTAAAAGGACAAGCAAAAACGCCTTATGAAAAAGACCTAATGTGGGATAAAATTAAACAACTAGGTGGTGAAAGCCCTTCTGACATCAAAGCCAACATTACTGTTGCCGATGATTCTGTTTATCACAGACACGTAGTTAAAGGTGGTGAGTCTTTAAGCAAAATAGCGAAGCACTACTATGGTGATGCTATGAAGTACAAAGCTATCTTTGAAGCAAATACCAACATTTTGAAAAATCCTGATGTTATACATCCTGATCAAGTATTGGTTATTCCAAACAAATAATATTCGATATTATATAAATAAAAAGAGGTTAGCAATGCTAACCTCTTTTTTTATGCTTGCTTCTCAATTACCCGAAGCGAATGTTCATAGATTCTTTGAAACTGATCTTCCAATCCTAAATCACTATTATCAAACTTAATGGCATCTTCTGCCCTTTTTAAAGGTGAAATTGCACGGTTACTGTCTATATAATCTCGTTTTTGAACATTTTCAAGAATATCTTCATACACAACATCTTCTCCCCTATCTAACAATTCTTTATACCTTCTTACCGCCCTCTTTTCTGGTGAAGCCGTCATGAAAATTTTAAGTTCTGCACTAGGGAACACCACGGTACCAATATCTCTACCGTCCATCACTACACCTTTATCAACACCCATTGCCTGCTGCATAGCAACTAATTTCTCTCGTACAGCTTGTATTACAGATACCTGACTTACATTCTTAGATACCGGCATGGTTCTAATTTCCTTTTCTACATTTTCACCATTCAAATACATTTCGGCAAACCCTAAATCCGAATTAAAAATAAAATTCAGTTCAATATCATCTAATGATCTTACCAATGCATCTTCATCAACCTTACCCGCATCTACAAAACCTGACTTCATAGCAAACAACGTAACTGCACGATACATTGCACCTGTATCAACATATACATATTCTAACTTTTTAGCCAGTTGTTTAGCCAAGGTGCTCTTTCCCGTAGAAGAGAATCCGTCTATTGCAATGGTGATTTTTTTCATCTTCCCAAAAATATAAAGAAAAGCTAAGCTATAGCTCCTTAGCGTTCTTAACTTTGACATCTGTGATAGCGATATCAATTACTTCTGACATTTCTTTTACGTAATGAAAAGTAAGTCCTTTCAAGTAAGATTCTTTAATTTCCTTAATATCACGCTCATTATCAGCACAAAGAATAATCTCTTTTATTTTTGCTCTTTTAGCCGCAAGAATCTTCTCTTTTATTCCGCCAACAGGCAATACCTTACCACGCAATGTTATCTCACCTGTCATTGCCAAACTCTTTTTAATTCGCTTTTGAGTGAATAACGAAACTAACGAAGTTAACATGGTTATACCTGCACTAGGGCCATCTTTTGGCGTAGCACCTTCTGGCACGTGAATATGTACATTGTACTTTTCAAATACAGACGAATCAATACCAAAACGTTCTGCATTAGATTTTATGTATTCCATGGCAATGGTGGCAGACTCTTTCATGACTTTACCAAGGTTACCGGTAATACTCATTGTCCCTTTACCTTTTGAGAGTATAGATTCAATGAATAAAATATCTCCACCAACACTCGTCCAAGCTAAACCTGTAACTACACCCGCAACTTCATTATTTTCATATTTGTCACGCTCCATTTTAGGCGCTCCCAATACTTCAATAATATCTTCATTACTTACCTTAATATCATATTCTTCTTCTGTAGCAATAGATTTCGCTGCATAACGTACCATTTTGGCAATTTGCTTTTCTAAAGAACGTACTCCAGATTCACGTGTATACCCTTCAACAATTTTCTCTAGCTGTGGTTTTCCAATTTTCAAGTGACTAGAATCTAAACCATGCTCGGTCAATTGTTTTGGTAACAAATGTTTTTTGGCAATCTCTACTTTTTCTTCAATAGTATAACCACTTACATGTATAATCTCCATACGATCCCTAAGTGCAGGTTGAATGCTCCCTAGGTTATTAGCGGTAGCCACGAACATTACTTTAGAAAGGTCATAGCCCAATTCTAAGAAGTTATCATGAAAGTCGCTATTCTGCTCCGGATCCAACACTTCTAACATGGCAGACGAAGGATCTCCTTGATTGCTATTAGACAATTTATCTATTTCATCAAGTATAAAAACAGGATTTGAAGTACCAGCCTTTTTGAGACTTTGAATAATTCTACCCGGCATTGCACCAATGTAAGTTTTACGATGTCCTCTAATTTCAGCTTCATCTCGTAACCCACCTAAAGACATACGTACATATTCCCTACCTAATGCCTCTGCAACAGATTTACCCAACGAAGTTTTACCAACACCCGGAGGTCCGTACAGACATAAAATAGGAGATTTCATATCGTTTCTCAGTTTTAATACCGCTAAATACTCAATGATTCTCTTTTTAACATCTTCTAAACCATAGTGATCACGATCCAAAATTCGTTGCGCTCTTTTTAAATCGAACTTATCTTTCGAATACTCCCTCCAAGGTAATTCCAATAAAAGATCTAAATAGTTTCTTTGAATAGAATATTCTGCGACCTGCGGATTCATCCGCTTCATTTTCGCTAATTCTTTATCGAAATGCTCTTTTACTTTTTTACCCCACTTCTTCTTTTTAGACTTGATTTTCATCTCCTCTAATTCCTCATCATAAGAAACGCCACCCAATTCTTCTTGAATGGTTTTCATTTGCTGATGTAAAAAGTATTCTCTTTGCTGTTGATCTAAGTCATTTCTAACTTTAGACTGTATATCATTCTTAAGCTCCAGCTTTTGCATTTCAACATTCATATACTTCAATGTTGCCAATGCTCTATCTTGCAAGCTACCTATCTCTAATAAATCTTGCTTCGCCTTTACATCTAAATTCAGATTAGAGGATACAAAGTTTATTAAGAATGAATTACTTTGAATGTTCTTAATAGCAAAAGAAGCTTCACTTGGAATGTTCGGATTGTCTCTGATAATTTTTAAAGCCAATTCTTTAATAGACTCAATAATCGCCAAGAATTCTTTATCGTTCTTCTCTGGTCGTATCTCTTCGGTCTCTCTAACTGTAGCTGTTAAATATGGCTTTTTGGTCAAAACTTCTGCAATCTCAAAACGCTTTTTACCCTGTATAATTACCGTTGTATTACCATCGGGCATTTGAAGCACTCGCAGTATTTTGGCAACCGTCCCCAATGTGTTAATATCCTGCACATCTGGGTTTTCGGTTTCCTCATCTTTCTGTGAAACTACGCCAATGACCTTAGAGCCATTATTGGCATCTTTTATCAATTGTATACTTTTATCTCTGCCTGCAGTAATAGGAATTACTACACCAGGAAAAAGCACTGTATTCCTTAAAGGTAAAATAGGTAAGGTTTCTGGCAGAGTTTCACCATTCATTTGCTCCTCATCTTCTGGAGTCAATAGTGGTATAAGCTCAGAATCTTGATCTATTCCTTGTAAAGACATATTGTCAAAATTTGAAAATTTAGAATCTTCCATACTCATATATCGGTCATTCTGTCATTAAATGAACAGAAATTTATTTTTATAAATTATACATAAATGCTGTAATAGCAATGAAAACTAGGCGAATACAGCCTTTTACACCATCATTTGCATATAGGTATTTCAATTCTTATGCCAACTGAATTATTTCATTTTAAAAATTAGACTTTATAAAAAGAAAGAATTTTTAATAATAATTCTAACAAACTGTAACAAACCGTAAATTGAATCATCTTTCAATAAACCAATCACTTTTTGAGCCAACAAAAGGAACATATTGATGAGCTAGTGCAATTGTGCTTAGCCGGTAAACAAAGTGCACAGCTAGAAGTGTACAATAGGTATTACAAGGCCATGTTCAATACTGCACTCAGAATCGTAAAAGACGCTGCCCAAGCAGAAGACATTATGCAAGAATCGTTTTTAAGCGCATTTACGAAACTGCATACTTTTAAAGGGGAAGTAACTTTTGGATCCTGGTTGAAACGCATTGTTATCAACAACAGCATACATCAATATAGAAAGCAACAAAAAAAGAATGAAGTTGCTTTAGATGAAGTATTGTACAAGGTCGAAGATAATGACGGAATTGCATCTGACCATGTGTTTACAGAACTAAAGGCTCAAAAAGTGATGGAAACCATGAAAGATTTAAAAGACAATTACAGAATTTCTTTGACCTTACATCTAATTGAAGGGTTTGATTATGATGAAATTTGCGAAATCATGAACATTAGTTATGCCAATTGCAGAACTACTGTTTCAAGAGCTAAAGAAAGTCTTAGAAAAAAATTAATACTCGCAGTCTAATGAAGAAAGATACTATTGACGAGCTTTTTATTGAGCTACAGGATAAAATGGATTATGCGGAACCCACCAGTGGGCACCAACAACGTTTTTTAGAAAAACTAAATAAATCTAAAGGAGGAACAACGTTGGCAACTAAGAAAAATAATAATTGGATGCTCTTTTTATCTGTCGCTGCATCGATTGCTATTTTACTAACGGTAGGTATTTTTCAATTTAACACAGCTAGTAGTATTGAAGATCAGGTTGCCGAAATTTCACCCGAAGCATCTAAGACCCAATTCTATTTTGCCAATCTAATCGAAGAGCAGATCAACGAACTGAATTCTGAAAAATCACCGGAAACAGAAAAAATTATCAATGATACCATGGCGCAATTGAAAAAGCTTCAATTAAACTATACCAAAATGGAACAAGACCTATTAAATGGTGGTAATAGCAAATTAATATTAAGTGCTATGATCACAAATTTTCAAACTAGAATAGACCTTCTTAACGAAGTAATGATACAAATTGAGAATATTAAATCAATAAAAAAATCAAATGATGAAAACTTTACTATATAAATACACCTGGCTATTAATGCTAGCATTCACAACTGTTGTTACTGCCAACGAAATTTCTTTTTACGGTAAGCATACCAGAGAAAAGACCATTAAAAAAGAATTTAATGTGAATGCCAACGCATTGCTTAAAATAGACAACTCTTACGGCAATCTAAATATTACTTCTTGGAACGAGAATAGGGTTGTCATTGAAGTACACATTAAGACCAATGGTAACAACGAAGACAAAGTTCAAAAAAAACTAGATGAGATTTCTGTTGATTTCGAAGCTAGCAGCGAACGTGTATCTGCAGAAACTATTTTCAATAAAAGTAGTAACGGCTGGGGCTGGAGCTGGGGAAATAACAACAATGTTCATATGCAAATCAATTATACTATAAAGGTTCCTGTTAAAAACAATGTTGACCTAAGTAACGATTATGGTAATATTAACCTTGATAGAATTGATGGGCATGCCAGAATTAACTGTGATTATGGAAGATTAGAATTAGGAGAACTTAGAGGACGAAATAATAAATTAAATTTCGATTACACCTCAAAATCTACGATCGGCTATATTAATAGTGGAGAAATAAGAGCTGACTACTCAGGTTTCAACATAGAAAAAGCTGGAAACCTTGCCATAAATGCCGACTATACAAATGCCAGTATCGGCACCATGGATAATTTAGAATACACCAGTGATTATGGAAATATGGATGTTTCTGAATTAAAAAATATAGATGGAAACGGTGACTATATAACGGTAAAACTAGGTGTCGTACACGGTGATGTTTCCATCGGTGCAGACTACGGGTCTATTCGTATCAACGAACTAGCTTCAGATGCCGGTAATGTAGAAATAAGAACAGATTATACCGGAATTAAAATTGGGTACAACAGCGAATATCATTTTGATTTTGATATTTCAACAAGTTATGCCGGTGTAAGCGGTAAAGACGACTTCACCATTAATATTAGTACAGAAAAATCTTCTGACAAGCACTATGAAGGATTTTATGGTTCTAAAGGAAGTGGAAACAAAATGACACTTTCAAGTGATTATGGAGGAATAAGTTTTACCAAAAAATAATTATCAATCAATTAAAAATGAAAATCATGAAAAAATTAAGCGTATTATTATTCACAGGGTTAATCTCCCTATCCTGTTCAGCGCAATGGGGAAAGACTATTAAAGGCAACGGCAACAATGTAACTATTGAAAGAAATACAAGAGATTATGATGGAGTAGCAGTTTCTGGCTGGTTCGATGTTGATTTAGTTGCAGGAAGTGAAGGTGAAATTATTTTAGAAGGGGAAGAAAACCTTTTAGAATATATTATCACCGAAGTTAAAGATGGCAAGTTGGTCATTAAAACCGAAAAAGGAGTTAACCTAAAATCTAGCAATTGGAAATCTGGAATTCATATCACAATACCTGTCGAATCTATTAGTTCTGTTGCAATGTCCGGCTCAGGAGATATCGTAGGCAAAACAAAAATTAAATCAGATAAATTCCGTACGGCCATGTCAGGCTCAGGTGATATTACATTAGATATTGACACGAACTCAATTTCAGCCTCAATGTCTGGATCTGGAGATATTTCTTTAAGTGGTAAAACCACAGACTTTGAAGCTACTATTTCTGGTAGTGGAGATATTGAGGCATACGACCTTGAAGCTGACAATGTAGACGCTACGGTATCTGGCTCTGCAGATATACAGGTTACCGCAAACAAATCTTTAAAAGCGAGGGTTTCTGGTTCCGGTGATATTTCTTATAGAGGTAATCCTGAAAAAGTAAATACCAAAACCTCTGGTTCTGGAGATATTTCCAAAGGGTAAAAGCATAAGATCAAAATAGCGAACAATCAATTCAACACAGCCTCTTTTAAAGGGGCTTTTTTGATTCTTTAACCCTGGTAAGCAAGAACATTCCAATTAAGAAGAATATACCTAAGAATATAATTGAACTTCTCATGCTGCCTGTTCTTTGCGCTATTATTCCATAAAGAAAAGTACCAATGATTATCCCTATTTTTTCAGCTACATCATAAAAGCTGAAGAATGAAGTGGTGTCTGTAGTCTCCGGTAAAAATTTTGAATACGTAGATCTTGACAGTGCCTGTATACCTCCCATAACCAAACCTACGCAACCGGCGGCAATATAGAAATCTGTCGGTGTAATAACAAAATAGGCATATATACAAATGCCTACCCAAAGGGCATTGACAACTATTAATGTTTTAATGTTTCCATATTTTTCCGATGCTCGTGCAGTTACCGTTGCACCTAGTATTGCGACGATTTGTATGACCAATATACTTACTATCAAACCTGTTGTACGTTCAGAATCTGTTCCCCATGCTATTTCTTCTTCTCCAAAGTATGTAGCGATGAGCATTACCGTCTGCACGGCCATACTATACACAAAAAAAGCAGCTAGATATCTTTTAAGTTTTACCTGCTCACCAAGTTGATGCCATACTAACTTTAGCTCTTTGAATCCATTTAAAACAATATTGGTTCTTTTTCCCTCTTTCTTATACCCTTTTGGCAGATAGTAAAAACTGTATTGTGCAAAAAGTATCCACCAGATACCTACAGTTACAAAGGAATATTTCATTGCCTTTATTTCTGCAGCACCAGCTTCATCTGTAGTGATACCAAAGAATTCCGGTTTCATGACCATTGCCAAGTTAAAAATGAGCAAAATTACGCTACCAACATATCCTAAAGTAAAGCCTTTAGCACTAATCGCATCTTGTTGTCTTGGAAAAGCTACATCGGGTAAATATGAATTATTGATAGCAAAACTGACCCAAAATCCCACTAATCCGAAGAAATAGCATGCTAAGCCTATGTATATATTTTCTAAAGAAAACCAGTATAAGCCAATGCATGAGAGTCCACCTAAGTAGCAAAAAAACTTCATGAACATTTTTTTATTACCGAGATAATCTGCAATACCAGACACTAAGGGGGTAACGAATGCTATAAAAACAAATGCCAAAGAAGTAGTATAACTTATTAAAGGAGCACGGGCGATATCACCACCAAAAACGGTTACTTTTTCAATGCCGGCAACTCTAAATAGTGCACCATAAAATATAGGAAAAACTGCCGAGGAAATTACTAAACTATATACAGAATTTGCCCAGTCGTAAAAGGCCCATGCGTTCAATAATTTTTTACTTCCTTTTAAAACCAGTGTCTTTGCCATATATAAAAATAAAAAGCCGTTCATTTCTGAACGGCTTCAATATACAATAATCCTAAAGGTTTTAGTTAAATTTTGTTACTCCAAATTTAGCTGCTTCTGCCGCGGCATCTGGTGCCCAAGCTGTTAGATTATTTATTCTTGTATCATTAGAAGGGTGAGTACTCATGAATTCTGGCGGTGCCTGACCTCCACTGTTTGCTTTCATACGCTTCCATAATTCTGCAGCTTCATAAGGGTCATAACCTGCAATGGCCATTATCTGCAACCCGATTCTATCTGCTTCAGTCTCGTGACCTCTACTAAATGGCAACATCCCTAAATACTGTGTACCTACACCATAAGCCTGATTGAACAAGCCCAATGTTTGTTGATTTTTTATGGCCACATTACCTGCAACAGCACCTACTTGTTGTAATGTACCTGCACTCATACGCTGTGCACCGTGATCAGCAAGCGCATGTGCTACCTCGTGACCCATTACTACAGCTACACCAGTTTCTGTTTGAGTAATCGGTAAAATACCTGTATAAAAAACAATCTTACCTCCTGGCATGCACCAAGCGTTTACGGTTTCATCTTTTACCAAGTTATATTCCCAAGCATAATCTTTTAAATAACCAGGGTAACCGTTTGCAGTTAACCAACGTTCTGCAGCAGAAGAAATACGTTGTCCCACTCTAGTAATCATTTGAGCATCTGTTGTACCCGTAACAACATTATTCTCAGTTAAAAAAGTGTCGTATTGTGCAAATGCTGATGGAAATACCTGACTATTAGGGTAAAAATTCAATGTTTTTTGACCTGTAAAGGGGTTTACCTTACAAGCAGATACGCCAATAAAGACGAATACTATTAATACTAATTTTCTCATATTATTAATTTTAGTTAATGGTAATAAGCTACAAAGTTATAGTTTTCCTGATAAATGCAATAGCGTAAAATTTTTGTCTATTAACAAATCGTTGTTATCATTCGTTGAAATGTTACGCAATAATACCTCTTCATTATCTATCATTACCTTTTCAATTTCAAATGGAAGACCATGAAAATTAAGTTTTACTTTCTCATACTCCGTATCAAAAGTACCATCTTTAAATAATTGAATGGTCAAAGAATTCTCTTTGCCTGTTAATTTGTAATTACTCAACGAATATCTACCTTTCTTATAATCATAGCCATCATCTGAATCTTCATATACCTCAGATGTTTCTGTACCTTCTTTATAATATACTTCTAATACTAGTTCTTCTATTTTCTTTTCTCCTACGTATTGTTGAATAGGGTATTTAGGAATTATAGCTCCAGCTTTAACAAAAATCGGAAGCATATCTATTTCTGCCGCTACCCATTTCTCTTTACCACCTTCAACATGTTCGTCTGTCCAAAAATCATACCAATATCCACGCGGTATATACATTCTACGCCCTTGAGCATTAGGCTCTTGTATTGGGCAAACTAATATTTTTTCTCCAAATATAAACTCATCGGTTCTAAAATGTGTCTGATTATCTTCTTGGTCATAGAACACTAAAGACTGAACCATAGGTATGTTTTCTTTCGTGTATTTATAGAACATTGTGTATAAATACGGTAACAGTTGATAGCGTAGATTTATAAATTTTCTAACGATATCTGTTATCTCTGAACCAAATGACCATGGTTCTTGATCACCATGATCTCCACTTGAGTGTACTCTACAAAACGGGTGAAAAATTCCTAATTGTACCCATCTGGCAAATAACTCGCCATCTGGTTGTTCAGCAAATCCACCGATATCAGAGCCTACAAAAGAATAGCCGCTTAAACACATGCGCTGCACTTGTACATTGGCTATCCATAAATGCTCCCATGTGGCAACATTATCTCCTGTCCAAGTAGAAGAATATCGTTGTGTACCTGCAAATGCGGCTCTTGTTATTACAAAAGGCCTTTTTGGATATACATACTTCTTAACACCTTCATAAGTTGCCCTTACCATTTGCATACCGAAAACATTATGTGCTTTTCGGTGTGTACATGGGTGCCCGTCGTAATTATGACGCGTATCTAAAGGTGCCGTTTTTGTGGGTACTTCCATTACTGCTGGTTCGTTCATATCATTCCAAACCGCATGAACCCCCAGTTCTGACATAAATTCCTTATACAACTCTGCCCACCATTCACGTACAGCAGGATTCGTAAAATCTGGAAAATTACATTCCCCAGGCCATACCTTACCATGCATTAATGGCCCATCTCCCCTTTTACAGAAATAATCATTTTCTAAGGCTTCATTATAAATCCAATAATCGCGATCCACTTTTATACCTGGATCGATCATTACTACAGTTTTGAAGCCGTCTTCTTCCAATTCCGAAATCATTCTCTTTGGATCAGGAAAGTGCTCTTTGTCCCAAGTAAAACATCGAAACCCGTCCATGTAATCGATATCTAAATAGATTGCATCGCAAGGTATTTGTAATCTTCTAAATTCGCTAGTAATTTCTTTTACGTTACTTTCAGGGTAATAACTCCATTTAGATTGATGAAAGCCTAATGCCCACATTGGAGGTAACTCTGGTGTACCGGTAAGACTTGAATATGAGCTGACTACTTTTGACATATCTGGTCCGAAAAAGAAGTAATAATTCATTTCGCCACCATCTGCCCAAAAATTGGTTATATTTCTTCGCTCTTGTGAAAAATCGAAACCTGTTCTAAAACTGTTGTCGAAATAAATACCGTAAGCCTTACCTTTATTTAAACCAACGTAAAATGGTATAGCTTTGTAAAGCGGATCTTGTTCTTTAGCAAAGGCAAATTGATCGGTTACCCAATTTTCTACTCTTTTACCCTTTAGGTTACTATGCATGGCCTTATCGCCCATGCCGTAAAAACTCTCTCCCGATTGGGTAATTTTACTCAATTTTACGGTATTACCACCATATTCATAGTTCTCTTCCCAATGAAAACCTAATTCGTCTTCACTAATGATATTTCCCTCTAAATCTGAAATCTGGGTTCTCAAGGTCATTTTATCTACTAAAATACTTAGCCTTGCCGTCGATATAATATACTCTGTATCGTTTTCTAAAACTTCTAGTTTACTATAACCCATAGTTGCATCTGGGTCAATGGCATATGAGAAATCTGGCTGGAAATTGTAGTTGGTAGCGTATCTAAAACGAATAATACTACCTCTTAATATTGTTATTTGCAAAACAACACCGTTGTCTGTAGTAAAGTATAATTTATCTGAGTCTTGTGAAAATTCAACGATATGGTTTGGGTATAAATTACCTTTATACTCAAGCTCTGTATTTGTGATCATGAACTTATAAATTAAAAAATATCAATTATTACTATCAAAGAAATTCTTTAAAATAGACTAAAATAAAAACTACTTCAAATTATTTCAATATTACTATACCTAATGGAGGAATAGTAATTTCAATGGACTTTTTATACCCATGTGCCGGTTTGGTAGACGATTTTATTTTCGTATTTAAATTTCCGCCACCACCATATTTGGCATCATCACTGTTTAAAACCTCTGTTAATTTTCCTTTTTTAGGATTACCGATTCTATAATTTTCTCTTGGTATAGGCGTAAAATTACACGCTATAATTAAATCGTTTTTTTCATCATGACCTTTACGTACATAGGTCAACACAGAATTTTCGTGATCACCATAATCTATCCATTGAAAACCTTCTGGACTAAATTGTTTTTCATATAACGCCGGCGCGCTTTTGTAAAGATGATTTAAATCTTTTACAAAATCTTGAATGCCTTTATGACCACCATACTGCAATAAATGCCAGTCTAAACTTTGCTCAAAATTCCACTCTGCCGTTTGCCCAAATTCGCCGCCCATAAACATTAATTTGGTACCTGGGTGGGTAAACATGTACCCGAACAATAATCTAAGATTGGCAAATCGCTGCCATTCATCACCTGGCATTCTGTACACCAATGATTGCTTACCATATACTACCTCATCATGCGAAAAAGGAAGCATAAAATGTTCGGTAAAAGCATAGGTCGCACTAAAGGTTAAATCGTTCTGGTGATGTTTTCTATATATCGGTTCTTTTTGGAAAAACTGTAAGGTATCGTGCATCCAACCCATCATCCATTTCATACCGAAACCTAAGCCACCATGTTCCACCGGTTTAGAAACCCCTGAAAACGCCGTAGATTCCTCTGCAATAGTTTGTACACCGTCGAAACTAGAATATACCGCTTCATTCAATTCACGAATAAAAGATATGGCTTCTAAATTCTCATTATTACCATATATATTTGGCTCCCATTCACCATCTTCTCTAGAATAATCTAAGTATAACATCGATGCAACAGCATCTACTCGAAGACCATCTACATGAAATTGGTCTAACCAAAATATGGCATTACTAATAAGAAATGCTCTAACTTCATTTCTACCATAATTAAAGATCAAACTCTTCCAATCGGTATGGTAACCTTTTCTTCTATCTGGATGTTCATATAAATTGGAGCCATCAAAGAAACCAAGGCCATGTGCATCTTCTGGAAAATGAGAAGGTACCCAGTCTAAAATTACCCCTATATCGTTTTGATGAAAAGCATCTACTAAAAACTTAAATTCTTCAGGAGAACCAAATCTTGATGTTGGCGCAAAATAACCAGTTAATTGATACCCCCAAGAAGGATCATAAGGGTACTCCATTATCGGCATAAACTCTACATGGGTGTACCCCATTTCTTTCACATAGTCTACAAGATCTATCGCAAACTCTTTGTAAGTCAAAAACTTATTTTTAGCATTTTTCTTCCATGAACCTAAATGCACTTCATAAACAGAATAAGGTTTATCCAATCCATTTTTATCTTTTCGGTAACCCATCCAAGCATCATCTTGCCAGTCGTGTTCGGCTGTCCATATTATTGATGCTGTATTTGGCGGGTGCTCACAGTATCGAGCAAAAGGGTCTGCTTTCTCTGTCCAAATATCATTATTGTTAGACTGAATCTTATATTTATAAACTTCACCTTTACCGATAGCAGGAATAAAACCTTCCCAGATTCCACTAGAATCCCATCGAACATTTAATTGGTGTTCTTCTTCATTCCACGAATTAAAATTACCGACAACCGATACAGATTTTGCAGACGGAGCCCATACAGCAAAGTATGTACCTGCTATACCATCTACTTCAACCAAATGCGAACCTAATTTTTCATACAGCCGATAATGCTTACCTCCTTTAAAAAGATTAATGTCAAAATCAGTAAAAAGTGAGTGAACTTGTACGTTAGGCATATAGAGTGTTTATTTTTGTAAAGCTAATCATCTTTTAAAGACGACCGACTTCAATTCTTTTTTGTTGAAAATATAGCAGTTAATATCCGATTTAAATATCAAAGTACCAAAAATGGAACGCTTTTTGAAAGAACACTTTTAAATAAAAACTCAAACCAAAAATTACAACATTATGAAAAAATTAAATTTATTTCTAGGAGCACTTATAACCGTATTTTTTATATCATGTGAAGGACCTCAGGGACCTCCTGGTTTTGATGGATTCGATGGCGTGGATGGTTTAGATGGTGCGGATGGGATCAACATTTTAGGGCAAGTAGTAGATATTGAAGGTACTTTTACCTTGGATAATGACTATTCTATTTTTTACGAATTTCCGCAGTCTATAGAAGTTTTTGAATCTGATGTGGTTCTTGTTTACATGCTTTGGGATGTAACAGAAGACAGTAATGGTGAACTTGTTGATATTTGGAGATTGATGCCGCAAACAAGAATTTTAGACCAAGGCTTACTTCAATACAATTTTGATTATACCTTTTTTGATGTAAATATTTTCTTAGAGTCAGATTTTGATTTGTCTACCTTACAAGCAGGTGATACTGACAATCAAGTTTTTAGAATAGCGATTTTACCAGCAGAATCTACTACAGGTAAATTAGACACATCTAACATCAATTCTGTAATGGCACATTTAGGTGTAACAGAAGAAAGCATACAGAAAGTAACATTAGAATAATATCTCTGGGTAATTAACCTATTTAAGCTAAAGCCTTTGAGTATTATTCAAAGGCTTTTTTTATATTTTTATAAAACCTAGACGCAAAACCTCCGTAAATACAATACATTGAAAGTAATATATAATTTTACCGACAGAATTAAAAAATTTGACAAATGAAAATAAATATTGTAATTGCACTATTGGTGCTTTTTGTAAGCTGTAAAGGAAATTCTCAAAACAAAGAGAAGGCTACCAGCACAAAAACTAATGATAACAAGGAATTTGCCGTACAGAAGACGAATAGCGAATGGAAAAAAGAGTTGACAGATGCCGAATACTATGTACTTCGTGAAGCTGCCACTGAAAACCCGTTTACAAGCCAGCTTTTAAAGAACAAAGAAAAAGGAACTTACGTTTGTGCTGCATGTTCCACCCCCCTATTTAAAAGTAGTACAAAATTTGATTCTGGTACCGGGTGGCCTAGTTTCTATGAAGAAATTGAAGGTAATGTTGCCTATGATGTAGATTATAAAATTGGTTATAAAAGAACCGAAGAGCACTGTGCTACATGTGGCGGTCATTTAGGTCATGTTTTTGAAGATGGTCCAAACCCAACTGGTTTGCGCCATTGTATAAATGGTGTTGCCCTAAATTTTGTACCTGCAGAATAACTTCTGGTTTAAAATTTATAATTACGAAAGGTCTGTTTTAGACCCCTTTTTTATTTCTATAACATTCATATTAAACCAACTAGATTATTTTCTAAATATCACAATTTCATATTAAAGGTCATATTTTAAAATCCTACAATCAATCTCAATTAGGTTTTGTATTTTTGCACCTCAATTAAAACTACAAAAAATCAAAATATGAGCACTTTCGATATTATTGTTTTAGGTAGTGGTCCCGGTGGATATGTTACCGCTATTAGGGCTGCACAATTAGGCTTTAAGACTGCCATTATTGAAAAAGAAAGTTTAGGCGGTGTTTGCTTAAATTGGGGTTGTATACCTACTAAAGCCCTATTAAAATCTGCACAAGTATTTGAATACTTGAAGCATGCAGAAGATTATGGTTTAAAGATTAAAGGTGCCGATAAAGATTTTGATGCTGTAGTAAAAAGAAGCCGTGGCGTTGCTGAAGGAATGAGCAAAGGTGTTCAATTCTTAATGAAGAAGAACAAAATTGAAGTTATTAAAGGTTTCGGTACCTTGAAAGCAGGAAAGAAAGTTTCAGTTAAAGCCGAAGACGGTTCTACTACCGAATATAGCGCAAACAATATTATCATCGCTACAGGAGCGAGAAGTCGCGAACTACCTAGCTTACCTCAAGATGGCAAGAAAATTATTGGGTACAGACAAGCAATGACCTTAGACAAACAACCTAAGAAAATGATTGTCGTTGGTAGTGGTGCAATTGGTATCGAATTCGCTTACTTCTACAACTCTATGGGAACTGAAGTAACAGTGGTTGAATATTTACCGAACATTGTACCAGTTGAAGACGAAGATGTTTCTAAGCAATTAGAAAGAAGTTTCAAAAAAGCGGGTGTTAAGATTATGACCTCTGCAGAAGTTACTTCTGTTGACACTTCTGGCGACGGAGTTAAAGCTACCGTAAAAACAGCAAAAGGAGAAAAAGTTTTAGAAGCCGACATCGTATTATCTGCGGTGGGTATTAAAACTAATATCGAAAATATAGGATTAGAAGATGTTGGTATCGCTACCGACAGAGATAAGATTTTGGTAAACGATTATTACCAAACGAACATACCAGGGTACTTTGCAATTGGTGATGTAACACCAGGCCCGGCTCTTGCACACGTTGCATCTGCAGAAGGAATTTTATGTGTTGAGAAATTAGCCGAAATGCATGTTGAGCCTTTAGATTATGGCAACATACCAGGTTGTACATACTGTTCTCCTGAAATTGCTTCTGTTGGTTTGACCGAAAAACAAGCTAGAGAAAAAGGTATCGATATTAAGGTTGGTAAATTTCCTTTCTCTGCAAGTGGCAAAGCTAAAGCTGCCGGTGCTTCTGAAGGATTCGTTAAAGTTATTTATGATGCCAAATACGGCGAATGGCTAGGTTGCCATATGATCGGTGCAGGTGTTACAGATATGATTGCCGAAGCGGTTCTTGGTCGTAAACTAGAAACTACCGGGCACGAAGTTTTAAAAGCTATACACCCACACCCAACTATGAGCGAAGCTGTTATGGAAGCTACAGCAGCAGCTTATGACGAGGTTATTCACTTATAATTAATTATACAGTACCAATACATTAAAGCATGTTAAAATTATTTCGAGCAACGGCAATTTTAGAAGGAATCTCTTATTTGGCGTTGTTCGGGGTAACCATGCCATTAAAATATTGGGCAGAAATACCAGAACCAAATAAATGGGTAGGCTACGCACATGGTTTCTTATTCATCGCCTTTATTGCTCTTACACTAATAGTAGGCTTTACACACAAATGGAGCTTTAAAAAAGTATTTATTTTCGGTATAGCATCACTTCTACCCTTTGCTACTTTCTATGTAGAAGAGAAATATTTAAGATCTGAAGACAACGCCTAAGGCCTAACTTCAATTTCTGTTGTGAGTTCATATATTTTTCCATCAAAAGCACATATATACAATTCGTTATTTGCATCTATACCAAATGATGAAATAGCTAATCCGCTTTCAAGTATCAAGGTATTATTTCCTGATTGATTTAAAGCCCAAATTCTACCTGAAACAAAATCACCATAGATATACAAACCTTGTAGCTCTGGTAAAGCATCTCCCCTATACACATAGCCACCAGTAACGGATTTGTCATTTTCTGTACGTCCGTATTCGTAAAGGGGAGCAATTAAATCTGTATCATCACAATCATCTTCGAGAAAACAAGAAGTACCTTCAAGAATATTCCATCCGTAGTTACCACCTTTTACAATTAAATCGATTTCTTCCTTCTCATCTTGACCAACATCACCTGCCCAAATGGTATTTGTTTGATTATCAAAACTAAATCTCCACGGATTTCTTAATCCGTATGCATAAATTTCACCTCTTGCATTCTCTTCGTCAACGAAGGGATTATCGGTAGGGATCGAATAGCTCAATCCTTCGTCCGTTGCATCCACATCAATACGCAAAATTTTACCAAGTAGATTACTTAGATTCTGGGCATTACCAACTGGATCACCAGAACCACCGCCATCACCAGATGAGATATATAAATATCCGTCAGGTCCAAAAGCTAGCTGCCCTCCATTATGATTGGTTGCCGGTTGCGGAATTTCCAATAAAATAGTTTCACTAGATTCATCTACCATATTTGCATCGGTTTCAGAAACCTTAAAACGAGATACCACAGCAAGTTCTTCACTTGGCGTATATGTTATATATAAAAATCCGTTAGTGGTATATTCTGGGTGAAAAGCAAAGCCTAGAAGTCCCAATTCACTTGCTGTAGCTGTTTTTTCTGTAATATCTAAAAAAGTACTTATATCTTCAGTCCTAGCATCATTATTGAAAACTTTAATAATCCCGTCTTTTTCTGCCACAAAAATTCTATTGTCATCAACACCTGCAGATTGTAAATCTAAAGGTTTAGAAAAAGTAAGACCAGGAAATGCATTGTTAACAGCAAATACTGTCAAAGAATCGATTTGCACATCAGGATTTGGAGTTAATGCCAATTCATCTGCATCACTACAAGACGTATAAAATAAAGTATAAAAACTCAGTAACATTAATCCAATTCTTTTCATAACAACGTATTTTGCTATTACTTACGAATTAGAGCACTACTCTAGATGTTAAAAGATTTTTAGGGTTAAAATAAAAAGCTCTCGACAGCAAGATCATAGCTTTTTAAACCAAAACCAAGAATTACACCACTTGCTGCAGGTGATATATAAGATACATGCCTAAACTCTTCGCGCTGGTGTGTATTAGAAATGTGAACTTCTATTACGGGAGTTTCAATCGCTTTAACTGCATCGCCAATACCCACAGAAGTATGAGTGTAGGCCGCTGCATTTAAAACTATACCATCATAACTAAAACCGGTTTCCTGAATTTTAGAAATCAACTCCCCTTCTATATTCGATTGAAAATATTCTAATTCAATGTCTTTAAACTTGAATTGTAATTTTGAAAAGTAATCTTCAAAAGTTTCAGCACCGTATACTTCTGGCTCCCTTTTTCCTAATAAATTTAAGTTGGGACCATTTATTATGATAATCTTCATACATCAAAAATAATGAATGTTGCCTAACAATGAATTAGAAATGTTAGAAGTAAATTAAACTTGATAGTTGTCTTTCCCTAACGACGAGTTCTATATTTAGGCTCAAAATTGTAAACTATACCCAAGGTAACTGTAGACCATGTAGTTTCTTCAATATCAATACCTGTATAAGAAAAATTAACTTCAACACTTGAACTCATTAAATAGGCAATTGTAGGTCTGTAATATAAACCACCCTCATTACCATCATTTATACCCATTGCATACCCTATATTCCCACCAAATGAGAAATAATTTGATGTCCAAAAACGAACGCCTGCAGATAATGGTAAAAACTGAACAGCTTCTTGCTCTTCTCTAATAATTGTGGTTTGAAAGGTTTCTGCAAAACCATGTATATAACCTACTGCGGGTCCTACATCTACTACTTCACCTAGCGGATACATGTATGAAAAATCCGCCCCAAGCACAATACTTACAGCTTCATTATAATCATCTAGTGGAATACCCCCTTGTATACCGAATTTGAAGCCTTCTTGAGCAAAAATTCCAGTTGAAAAACATAAGGCTAATAATAAAACAAAATACTTATTCATGGTTTGGTCTATTTATTTTCTCCAAAAATAAAGGTAAGACTAAGCTTACAGGCATCTTTGTTGTGAACACCGTGAAAGTAGTGGTACAGCTTAGTTTTAGATAGGTCATATCAACTTATAGCATCTAAATACACTCCATATTATTACATAATCATATTCACAATTAATGTATTCTTTATCTTTAAACCATGAATTGGAAACATGCTTTAAAAGATTACACAGTATTTCTTAAGCTTGAACGAGGCTTATCAAAAAACTCTATACAGAGCTATACTATGGATATCGAGAAATTAATGTCTTTTCTTGATGCACATGCCATAATTACCACCCCAATACTTATTGACAAAAACACGGTTCAGCAATTTATATATGAAATTGCTAAAGTTGTAAACCCTAGATCCCAAGCACGAATTATATCGGGACTCAAAAGTTTTTTCAACTATTTGATTTTTGAAGATTACAGAAAAGACAATCCGTTAGATTTAATAGAGTCTCCAAAAATTGGACGCAAATTACCAGATACACTTTCAGAAAATGAAATAGACCAATTAATCGGCGCTATAGATTTAAGTTCCGCTGAAGGAGAACGCAACAGAGCTATGCTAGAAACTTTATATGGTTGCGGACTACGAGTTTCTGAACTTATTGGCTTAAAAATATCTGATCTGTTTTTTGAGGAAGATTTTATTAAAGTTACCGGTAAAGGAGACAAACAACGATTTGTACCCATAAGTTCTGTAAACAAAAAATATATTAATATCTATAGAAACGAAATTAGAGTTCACTTAAAAATACAGGAAGGTTTTCAAGATATTCTATTTCTTAACCGACGTGGAAAGCAACTTACCCGAGCCATGATATTTACTATAGTAAAAAACTTAGCTGTCACTATCGGCTTGCAGAAAAGTATAAGTCCGCACACCTTTAGACATTCTTTTGCTACTCATTTACTTGAAAATGGCGCAGATTTACGATCTATACAACAAATGCTAGGTCACGAAAGTATTACTACGACAGAAATTTATATGCATGTAGACCGATCGCACTTAGCAGAGGTTATGAATACGTATCACCCTCGAAAAAGCCATTAAAATTTCCATTTGCTACCTAAGGTCAATGCTGCCGGCATTACTACATGTTTCTCGCCAAATGCACCCATGCTCGGGTTATTTAGTTGAATATTAGCCTTCAACTCGATAATTAAATTAGGATCGACATCATACCCTAATCCGGTCACAAAGCCAATACGGTATGGTGATTGTCCAACTTCTGTATTTTCTGTAGCTATTTCTGCTTCAACCCCACCAAGTAAATATAATCGCTCATTCAAATACACTTTAGCCAATAAGCTAGATCTGAACCTTTCACTCAAAATATATCTATCATAAAAGCCTTGAAGTTCTAATTGCATAGATTTTGAAACCCCATATTGCACCATAAAAGATTTATGCACATCACCTATTGCAGAAGCAGGGTACGCATGCCCCGTAACTGATAATCCGGTTAGTGAAGAAGGTAGGTTTGATACTGGTGGTTCTTCTATTGTTTGACCCTTAGCTATAATTACAAACATGAACAGAAAACTTCGCACGAGAACTTTCATAGGTTGGTTATCTTAACGTTATATAGATAATTTCCTACAAAAGATATTTTTAAAATTAGACCTAACGAAATACTTGGCAAAACTTTAACTGCCAAGTGTTTATAAGCCTCCAGTTTATATATAGAAATAAAGCATCCCTAATCTTTAAACTGACTGTAATCTCTTTTAAACGGACGGATGATTAAACGTGCTTCACGATCAAATCGAATGTAGTTATAAACCCAATTGATAAATACTACCATTCTATTTCTAAATCCGATTAAGAAAAATAAGTGTACGAACATCCAAACGAACCAAGCGAAAACTCCTTGAAATCTGAACTTCTTAATATCGCAAACTGCCTTATTACGACCAATCGTTGCCATGCTACCTTTATCAAAATAGACAAAGGGTTTCATAGGTTTGTTCTCCAATAAATTTACCAAGTTTTCACCTAGTAGTTTTCCTTGTTGTATTGCAGGTTGTGCCACCATTGGGTGCCCACGAGGATTATCTTCTGTTGCCATACAGGCAATATCACCAATGGCAAATATATTAGGGTAACCTACTACTTGATTGAACTCGTTGACATTTAGTCTATTGCCTCCTGCAATTACACCTTCACCATCTAAACCTTTAATACCGGCACCTTTTACCCCTGCTGCCCAAACTACGGTAGCGGCATCGAATTTCAAGTCTGTTTTAGTGGTAACCGTCTTACCATTATAACCAGTAACACGAACACCTTTCCAAACCTGGACTCCTAACTTTTCTAAAAAATCTTCTGCTTTTTTAGAAGCTTGTGCGCTAAAACCTGGTAACAAGCAATCGCCACCTTGTACAATATTTATCTGTGCTCTTCTAGTATCTAAATCTGGGTAATCTTTTGGTAAAATTCCTTTTTTAATCTCCGCCAAAGCACCAGACAGCTCTACTCCCGTTGGTCCTCCACCTACAATCACGAAATTCATTAAAGCATCTCTTTCATGATAATCGTCTGTAAGAAGCGCCTGTTCGAAGTTCTCTAAAATTAAACTACGAAGATTCAATGATTGCGGAATCGACTTCATAGACATCGCATTCTTTTCTATCTCCTCGTTACCAAAGAAATTAGTTTCAGAACCAGTTGCGACTACTAAATAGTCATAACCTATATCACCAATATTTGTATTCAACTTTTTACCAGCAGTATTTATATGTTCTACTTCGGCCAAACGGAAATAAAAATTATCATACCCTATTAAAACTTTACGAAGCGGGTACGCTATAGAATCTGGCTCAAGACCTCCTGTAGATACTTGATACAATAATGGTTGAAAAGTATGATAATTGTTCTTATCGATAAGAACGACCTGTACTTCTTGTTTACTTAATTTTTTCGCCAGAGAGACTCCGCCAAAACCACCACCTATTATTACAATTCTAGGATAGCTCGAAAGAGGTATGTTCATAGTATGAATACTTAAATGCGAAATTAAACAAATGGATTTCTACTTTAAAATAATAATGTGTTTTTAGTATCTTTAAGGTCTAACTCAAACAATCACCAAAATGCGTAAAACCCTTATTTTATTGGCAGTACTAAGTACTTCCTATTTTTCGATGAACGCTCAAAAGAGCGAAAAAGACATTATTAAAAATTTAGAGAGTAAAAGTACCGATTACGGAATTATAGCTCAAAATATCTGGGGATTCGCAGAAATGGGATATCAAGAAGAGCAAAGCTCTGGTCTTCTACAACAAACACTGCAAGACGCTGGTTTTACCATTAAAAAAGGTGTTGCAGGTATCCCGACCGCATTCATAGCAGAATACGGAAGTGGTAGCCCCATAATTGCTATTATGGGTGAATTTGATGCCTTACCAGGTCTTTCTCAAAAAGCAGTTTCAGAAAAAGAATCAGCAGGTGCAGCTGCCGGTCACGCATGCGGTCACCATTTGTTCGGCACAGCTTCTACAGCTGCTGCCATTTCAACAAAAGAGTGGTTGGAAGCGAACAAATCTAAAGGTACTATTCGTTTTTACGGTACACCTGCAGAAGAAGGTGGTTCTGGTAAAGTTTATATGGTTCGTGAAGGACTTTTTAATGACGTAGATATCGCTTTACATTGGCACCCAGGAGCTCAAAATGCAGCGAGTGCTGGTGCAGCTTTAGCAAACAAATCGGCTAAATTTAGATTTCATGGTATTTCTGCTCACGCTGCAGCTTCGCCAGATAAAGGTCGCTCTGCCTTAGATGGGGTTGAAGCTATGGATATGATGATCAATATGATGCGTGAACATATACCACAAGAGGCAAGAATTCATTATGTAATTACAGATGGGGGAAAAGCACCTAACGTTATTCCTGATTTTGCCGAAGTATATTACTATGCTCGCCATAATAGACGTGACGTCGTTATCGAAATTTTTGACCGTATGGTAAAAGCTGCGGAAGGAGCTGCTTTAGGTACAGGCACAACGATGGACTATGAAATGATCGGTGGTACGCATGAGTTGCTTCCAAATCTTACTTTACAGAAAGTGATGCATGACAACCTAACTGAGGTTGGGGGTATGGAATATACGGCCGAAGAAAAGGCGTTTGCCGATAAAATAGCAAAATCATTAGGTCAAGAAAAAGCAGATCTTGCTACTGCGAAAAATGTACAACCGTATAAAACCGAAGCTAAAGCATTTGGCTCTACCGATGTTGGCGATGTTAGTTTTACCGTACCAACAGTTGGTTTTAGCGCTGCTACTTGGGTACCTGGCACACCGGCTCATAGCTGGCAAGCAGTTGCTGCAGGTGGTACTTCTATTGGTAATAAGGGAATGATGATCGCTGCAAAGACATTAACAATGACTGCCATAGATTTATTTAAAGATAAAAAGTTGATCGAATCCGCAAAGAAAGAATTCATTGAAAAAAGAGGTGCCGATTTTAAATACATTCCTCTTTTAGGTGATAGAGCTCCTGCTTTAGACTACAGAAAATAGTGATAGATTACTAGTAGATTAAAAAGTGCCAAAGAATACTTTGGCACTTTTTTTTATGTATTTTCAGATTTATTGTAACAAATGAAACCTTTGTAAGACTAACATTCTAAGAACAGCCAACCAACAGTGAATAAAGAACTTGAACACAAATTTGTGACCGAGCTACAGGACAATCAAAATATTGTCCATAAAGTGTGTACCCTGTATACAAATGACCGCGACTCTCACAATGATCTGTTTCAGGAAATAACTATTCAATTATGGAAGGCTTACCCAAAATTTAGGGGCGAAGCAAAGTTTAGTACATGGATGTATCGTGTGGCATTGAATACTGCCATTACCTTATACCGAAAAAATAAAAGAAGAATTGATACCGCTGATTATGAGTCTATAATTTTTAAGATTAAGGCAGATGAATATGATGAGACCGAAGAATTGCAATTGAAGCTGATGTATAAAGCCGTGAAGCAATTAAATGATGTTGACAAAGCATTGGTTTTTTTATATCTGGAGGATAAAAATTATGCAGAAATATCAGAAACATTGGGTATTACCGAAGTAAATGCACGTGTGAAGATGAACCGTATCAAAACAAAATTAAGAACCATTTTGAATCCATAAGCATATGACGGATGAACTGGAATTATTAAAGAAAGACTGGCAGAAGAAGGAATTTGATATTCCGAAGCTGAGTTATGAAGAAATACATAAAATGATCTGGAAGAAATCTTCCTCTATCGTTAAATGGATACTTATTATAAGTATATTAGAGTTTACCGTACCTCAACTTTTATACTTTGTACCTTCATTTAGAGATGGAATGGAAATTTATGAAAATATAGGTATTGCCAAATATTTAAAAGTATTATCTGGTTTAACCTATTTGGTGGCATTTTACTTCATCTTCCAATTCTATAAAAGATTTAAGGAAATCTCAGTTTTAGATAATTCTAAAAACCTGATGAAGAAAATAATAAAGACCAGAAAAACCGTTAAACACTATGTTATCTTTTCTTTATCTATGATTATGGTAACAATAATAGTAATGATTATTGGTGTTTACCTGAACGATAATATCATCTCAGCTTTCCCTGAACTAAAAGATAGTCTAGAAAACATTTCCGCAGAGAAACTAAAGATCACCGTTATGCTTTCTATAGGTATTTTTGGTGTCATCTTAACGCTTGCTGTTGGTGGAATCTATTTTCTACTCTATGGATTGTTACTTAGAAAACTGAAGAACAACTACAGTGAATTAAAACATTTAGCGGTTTAAGACTGTTTCCACTTTCGCTGCTTGTTCTCTTCTTCAAATGCCAGTAAATCTTTTTTAGAGATTACTTTTAAAAATGAAGGGTGTTGCTCTATGGCGTATTCTAACTTTTCAATAATAGATTCAGAAGATTCATTATCATAATCTATTTGTAAAGGCTCTTTAATGACCATAGACTGAAGAATTCCCTTTTTCTTTACACGAAGTCCTTTCTTATCAAAAGAACGTCTAAAGCCGTCAATTACTACTGGCACAACAACTGGTTTGTATTTTTTAATGATATGTGCAGTACCTTTTCTTAAAGGTTTCCATGGTGTTGTAGTCCCTTGAGGAAAAGTAATTACCCAACCATCATTTAAAGCTTTACCAATGCTTGAAATATCGCTCATTTTAACTTGACGCTTTACATCTTTACCCTCAGAACGCCACGTTCTCTCTACACTTACAGAACCTGCATAGGCCATAATTTTGGTCAACAGGCTTTTTCTCATGGTTTCTGCAGCCGCTACATAATACATATTCAGTTTAGGCTGCCATATATAACCTAGGTTTTTTATGGAATCTTCTCGCCCACTTAAGCTTGCATTGAAGACATGAAACATTGCCACAACATCGGCAAAGTAAGTTTGATGATTACTAACAAATAGCACATTTCTATCTGGCAGGTTTCTAATAATATCAGAACCTTCGATTTCTAGGGTATTAAATCCCTTATAACGCTGATGCGAAAGCAGGGCCAAAATTCGAATTAGCCATTTCTTAATATATAAATTATGCCCGAAAGGGTTTTTATCAAATAATCCCATAGAATGCTAAAATAAATAAATATGCCTTACAACACCTGCTTTAATAACTCTTTAATCTCATTCAACATCATTGCCGTCGCACCCCAAACAATATAACCGTTTAATTTAAAGGCAGGTACTTCAATATCTACGGCATAAGAGGTTGTTAATTTTTTAGAAACTATTTTTGTTTCATCTAAAAAATCCAGTATTGGAACTTCTAGAAGCAATTCTACTTCTGATTCTTGTATTACAAAAGGTTTCGGTTCTTTATACAAACCAATAAATGGCTGTACTATAAAATTACTTGGAGGAATAAAAATTTCGGAAATTTCTTTTACCAAAGTAACGTCTTTGGGATCTACCCCAACTTCTTCATATGTTTCACGCAATGCAGTGGTCAGCAATCCGTCATCTGACTTTTCTGCTTTACCACCCGGAAAACCTACTTGGTTCGAATGCACACCTTTGTATGTTTTTCTCAGTATCAACAACAGATTGGTATTTTGATTTACCGTTGGATAAAACAATGCCATAACCGCTGCTTTCCTCGGACTCTTCTTCGATAGATTAATTCGCTGTAATTCTTCTATACGAACTTCTGGAGCCATTTTATGTTGCGAAGCTTCTCCCGGTAGCGGTAGATCCTTTATTTTTGATATTTGTTGTTCAAAAAAATTAAAATCCATGCGTTTACTTAAATTCTATATATTTCTTTCTATTGCAATTGCAGCATTAGCTAGCTGTAAAGATACTTCTAAGAAAGTTGATACTGCAACTTCCAAACAACAGACAAAGATTGACTCTTCTAAAATTACAGAAAAAGAAATTATAAAGGATGAGCAAGATGAAGCTTTTGAACTTACCGAAGACAATGCCATAGATTTCTTTTTCAACTACGAAAAAACCTTAAAATCTAACAAAGTAAAAATTACCACCAATCTTGGTAGTTTTACCATAGCGCTATTTGAGAATGTACCTTATCACCGAGCGAATTTTATTTACCTTACTGAAAAGGGTTACTTTGATTACACGCAGTTTCATAGAGTCGTGAAAAATTTCATTATTCAAGGCGGTAATTCTGATGACGAGAAAACCGGAAAGAAAAGAAATGATATTGGCAGATACTTATTACCACCAGACACTCGAAAAGGTCATAAGCACCATAGAGGTACGGTTTCTATGCCTAGTAGTGAAATGGACAACCCTCATATGCTAGCATCTCCTTTCGAATTTTTTATCGTTGTTACCGATCCTGGCTCATATCATTTAGATGATGAATACACTCCATTTGGAAAGGTAATAGAAGGTATGGATGTAGTTGATAAAATTAATAATGTACCCGTTGAAAAAGGAGATTGGCCATTACAAAATATCTACATTGAAAAAGCTGAAGTGCTAAAATAATAGTTGTTGGCCGTTGGCTTGATTATAACTATTTAACTAAGCTTAATACTCCCAAAGAAATCATGTTTTTTCACGATAGATATTTGGCAATGATATTTTAAAACGCACTGCTAGAATTCGCATGATTATAATGGTTACAATTGCCATGGAATAAGCTATGGTATTTTGTATTGGAAATTGAATTAAAAGAAAATATACCAATCCACCCAAAATACATACAGTTGCATAAATTTCCTTTCTGAATATTACAGGTATTTCATTACATAATATATCTCTAATTACTCCGCCAAAACAAGCAGTAATCGTACCTAAAGCGATACACATTACAGGTGGTAGATCTGCTGCCAATCCTTTTTCAACACCAACCATAGTGTACAGCCCTATACCAATAGTATCAAAAAGAAATAGTGATTTTCTAACATATTTCAACTGCTTGACAAAGATGATTGCCAACAACACGGTAATTACAATTATGAGCAGATGCATTGGTGCATTTAACCACCCTACAGGTTTAATACCAATTAAAAGATCACGCAAAGTACCACCACCAACTGCTGTTACAAAGGCTATGATAAATACACCAAAAGCATCTAGTCTTTTATCCATCGCAACCAAAACGCCAGAGATTGCAAATGCAATGGTTCCTAAAATATCAATGATGAAATAAAACATTGGTTATAGCTTTTGAGTAAAATAATTATAATCTTTTAAAACGGTATCTAAATACTGTATATCATACAACTCCGAATTGGTCTGCAATATACTATCTACTTTATCTCTAAGTGCTTTTAGTGTTTTAAAATCATTGCTTTTTTTAGCTATACCGAAGGTTTCTTTGATCAGTCTCACATCCTTATCTGTCAACATCGTAACATTTACAAATTTAGGCACATATGCATCTTCTACTTCTTCTAGAATAGTATGAGAAACTTTAGTCTTATTTTTAGTACTAATTACAACTGTACCTGCGGCAGCATCACCTAAACGCTGTTTTTTTTCAGAAAACAATATGGTAAGAATACCTATAGACCCCAAAAAAATCCAAATATCGACCAAACGAAGCATCCACCGAATTAAATAATTACTCCAATGAACCGGTGAGCCATCAACCGATACCACTCTCATCTTCATAATCATTTTACCTACAGTTCTACCATTAAAAATTATATGAATTAACAAACTATAAAACATTGCAGGTAAAGAGATTAAACCAACTATGCCTCTCTGTGTCCAACCATCATTATAAATATAACCGACTGCATCGCCAATTAAATTTACCAAAAAGTAATAGAGATATAATATAAAAGCATCTATAAAAAATGCCACAATTCTTTCACCAATACCAACAATAGTATAATTAAGATTGACATTTTGCGTTGTATTGATTTGAAGGTTATTCATTAAGTCTTAAATTTAACAAGGTAAAAATAGTTTATGCGCGAAGCTGCTTTTGTGAAGCAAAATAAGGAAAAATGGATTGCATTCATAAATGCCATAAACCTTGGTGCTACCTCAAACCCAGATCAACTTGCCAATGGATACATTCAACTTACCAATGATTTAGCCTACGCGCAAACGTATTACGCAGAAAGTAAGACTTTATTGTATTTAAACGGATTAGCTTCTCAAGCACACCAAAAAATCTACAAGAATAAAAAAGAAAGTAAAAACCGAATTCTTAGCTTTTGGGTAACTGAATTTCCACTATTTTTTAAACAATATCACACTACACTTGGCATTGCTTTTTTAATATTTTTTATCGCATCTGCGATTGGTTCTTTTTCTGCTTTAAACGATGCAACCTTTGTTCGTTTAATTTTAGGTGATGCATATGTAAACGAAACCCTTAATAATATTGCTAATGGTGATCCTGCCGCTATTTACAAAGGTGGTAGTGAAATAGGTTCATTTTTAGGCATTACCATTAATAACATAAGAGTTGCATTTCTTGCCTTTGCATTTGGGGTAATTACTAGTATTGGCACTGGTTATATTCTTTTTAGTAATGGCGTTATGCTAGGTGCATTCATCACTTTCTTCTATACGAAAGGGGTTTTCTTCGAAGCAAATAAGCAAATATGGTTACATGGTACCATAGAAATTTCAGTTATTATCATTGCGGGGTGCGCTGGCTTAATAATGGGCAATAGCATTCTTTTTCCCAAAACGTACTCGAGACGCGCTTCCTTTATGAAAGGTGCCAAAGACGGACTAAAAGTTGTGGTCAGTACCATTCCATTTTTTATCATTGCCGGCTTTATCGAAGGTTTTATTACCAGATACACAGGTATGCCCAATTGGCTGGCATTTCTAATAATTGGAGCTTCTTTATTCTTAATTATATTTTATTACATAGCATACCCGATCATACTTAATAACCAACATGAAAGACAATTACATACCATTACAGGTAAACCGTGATTTTGGCGGAATCGTATCCGCTTATTTCGACTTTTTCAAACAGAATATTAAAAACTTTACCAATGTTTTTATCAGTTACAATGGTGTTTTTTTAATAGGTCTATTAATTACAAGTTATTTACTAGTATCTGGTTTTTTGGGAATGATTGCGCAAGAATCTAGCAATGATTTTAATGGAAGTGGTATTGAATTTGAACAAGACTACTATATTTATTTAGGTATAGGTGGATTTTTATTCGTTATCATCTTCTTAGGTGTTGCTTTCTTAAATTATTCGCTTTCTACCAGCTATATGATTAAATATGTAGAGACTAGAGATAAAAACGTAGATAAAAAAGAAGTTTGGGAGCTAGCTAAAAGCCAATTCGGAAATATCTTTCTATTTGTATTACTATTGATACCTATTTACTTTGTATTTCTTATTGTAGCCGTCATTTTGGCAATTATACCTTTAATAGGCTTTATTGGGCAATACATTGTACAATTCTTTTTAACCGCATGGGTAGGTGTTTCATTTTTTGATATGCTTCAAAAGAAAAAAGGAGTGACAGAAGCATTAGGCGAAGGCTGGAAATTAGTAACCGCTAACTTTTGGAAATCTGTAGGTGTTAATTTCATCTTAGGTCTTTTATTAGGTATTCTATTGGTAATGGCCTTAATAGTACCTGGTATTATTATAGGAGTCTATACCTTTCATGTTGTTGAAAATAATGTTGACTACTCGCACTCTATAGTTTCTACTATCATGTATACCTTAGGTACTTGCATAGTTTTAATTATTGCAGTGTACGGTCAATGTCTTAGTCAATTCGTTAATGGTATATTATATTATGCCTTACATGAAAAAACTTACAATGAAAACACTAGAGCTACAATTGAACAAATAGGTCAAAACAATTAATTTGAAGCATACTTTTCTTCTCACTTTATTTCATTTATTAACGCTATGCACATTTGCTCAGGGCACGAACGATAGTATTATAAAAATTGATTCTTCGTCTGTATTGACTTTAAGAACTTTTGAAGAAGATATTTCTAAAAAGTATACGGGCGACGAGTTTAACTAAACCTTTAAAACAGGTGAATCTCAAAACCTGTTAACACGATTTATCAATTGGGTCGGACAAGGATTGAGCAATATTTTTGGTATCAATATATCGCCACAAGTATTAGAAATTATTGAATATCTCATCTACTTTTTACTGGTAATTCTAGTTATCTACCTTATTGTAAAAGTACTGATCAACGAAAATTTTAATTCACTTTTTCAGAAAAAAGCGAAAACAATAAACGATATCAACTTAACAGAAGAACATATAGAAGGTATTGACATTAGTAAATTACTTACCACGGCCATCGAACAAAAAGACTACCGACTTGCCATACGCTACCAGTTCTTACTCACTTTGCAAAAGCTGTCTAAAAGTGATATTATAGAATGGCATTTCGATAAAACAAATTCAGACTATTTTACTGAAATAGAGCAACCAGCCATAAAAAAAGGATTCAAAAAAGTAGCCTATCTGTACGATTATATCTGGTATGGCGAACAGACTATAGATGACATAAAATACACGAAATCGGTTTTAGATTTCGAATCGATCAACAAACAAATTCAATCATAATTTGGGTAAACGTTCTAAAATAATACTTGGGCTTTTGATTGCGGTGCTAATTGGTATCATCGTAACCGAAATAGTACGCCCTAGACCCATAAACTGGAGACCTTCATATACATCTGTATCTAAAATTCCTTTTGGTTGTTTTGTGCTTTTTAATGAACTACCCAATATTTTTTCCAAGAGCGAAATTGAGTCCGTTGAAAGTAGCATGTATGATGCTCTAATACAACGTGATAGCACCATACCTTCTAATTATTTAATCATTAACGATTATATTTATTTAGATGAACAAGAGACAAATCAGGTTTTAAAATATGTGGAAAATGGTAATCATGTTTTTATAGCTACAAGTAATCTTACAGGGCAATTAGCAGATACTTTAAATATTGAAATTACACAACAGTATGATATGCAGGAAGACTCGGTCAGAGCTTCTTTCTCCAACAAAAATTTCAAACGAGAACATTTCTATTTTGAAAGAGGAGTCGACCCTTCATTTTTTGTTAGTGTTGATACAGCAAACACAGAAATATTAGGACACATACAGTTTAAATCTTCTACTTTTTTAGAGGATAATAGGAATGATATTAAATTGAGACCTAATTTTATAAAGACGTCTTTTGGTGAAGGAAGTTTCATAATCAATACCTTGCCCGTCGCATTTACCAACTATTACGTATTAGGTGATAATAGCGACTACAGTACACAAAGCTTTTCGTATTTAAACGACCATCTTGTATATTGGGACAACTATAAAAAATCTGGCAGAAAGGTCATAACCTCACCAATGCGATTCATTTTAAATCAACCCGCATTAAAATGGAGCTATTATTTACTGGTGATCGGGCTTCTACTTTTTGTCATCTTCAAAGCAAAAAGAGAACAGCGAATAATTCCAATCATAAAACCTTTGGAAAATTCTTCTGTAGAGTTTGCAAAAACTGTAGGATCACTATATTATCAACATAGAGATTACACTAATTTGAACAATAAAAAAATTATCTATTTTTTAACCTATGTTAGAAATAGATACTTTGTAAACACCACTGTTTTAGATGAAAACTTAATTACACAATTAAGTGCTAAAGCGGGAAAATCTAGAGAAGAAACAAAATCTTTAATAGACCTCATACTCAGCCTAAAAAATAAACCTATACATACTGAACAAGACTCTTTAGCCTTGGTTCAGAAAATCAACACATTTAAACAATCTTATGGAAGATAATACACAAGATGAAAACAACGTAGAATTTAATTCGCGTATAGATCTTACTAAACTACAGGAGTCTGTAGCCAATGTAAAAGCTGAATTAGGAAAAGTTATTATTGGTCAGCAAGAAATGATCGAGTTATTGATTGTTTCTATTTTAGCAAACGGACATTCACTTATTGAAGGTGTACCGGGTGTAGCCAAAACTGTGACGGCAAAACTTTTGGCAAAAACCATGAATGTAAATTTTAGTAGAATTCAGTTTACTCCAGATTTAATGCCAAGTGATATTCTGGGTACTTCTATATTCAATGTGAAGACATCTGAATTCGAATTTAAAAAAGGACCTATATTCTCAAATATTATTCTAATCGATGAGATAAACCGTGCACCTGCCAAAACCCAAGCTGCCCTTTTTGAAGCCATGGCTGAACGACAAATAACAATTGACGGAAATGAATTTGAAATGCAACCTCCATTTTTGGTTTTTGCCACTCAAAATCCTGTTGAACAAGAAGGTACATATAGACTGCCAGAAGCTCAATTAGACCGTTTTCTTTTTAAAATAAATGTTCAATACCCTACTTTAGAAGAAGAAATACAGATACTAGAAAACAAGCATCAACAGAAAAATACGAACGTTGAAGCACTAATAGATTCTGTCCTTTCTGCAGAACAAATTGCAGCTTATCAATTGGTGATAAAAGATATCATTGTCGAAGACAATTTACTGAAGTACATAGCCGCTATTGTGAATAATACTAGAACTAATGCCAATTTATACTTAGGAGCTTCACCAAGAGCGTCTATTGCCATTTTAGATGCCTCTAAAGCTGTTGCAGCCATTAATGGTAGAGATTTCATCACTCCTGATGATATCAAGAAGGTTGTTGGTCCTATTTTAGGTCATAGAATTATCTTAACCCCTGAAAGGGAAATGGAAGGCTATACTGCTGAGAAGATGATCAGCGACCTTATTCAAACCATAGAAATTCCAAGATAATTATCGTGAAAAAGGTTTTCAAAAATATATTTCTTCAAAAAAGATTCTTTCTGGCTTTAACAGGAATCATCTTGTGCTTTTTAATATCCTATATTTTTGAAAATTTATCTTTTGTAGCTAAACTTCTCTTTTATCTATTTTTAGCCCTTACAATAGTAGATATTATCCTTTTATTTTTATCTAAAGGAACCATAATTGCCGATAGAATTGTACCTGACAAACTTTCTAATGGCGATGAAAACAACATCAAAATCAAGGTCACTAACCAATACCTATTTTCAAGCCAAGTAAACATTATAGATGAGCTTCCTTTTCAATTTCAAAAGCGCGATTTTAATTTTCACAGCGTATTAAAAACTGGAGAACAAAAATTTTATAATTATATTGTAAGACCTGTAGAACGTGGAGTTTATAGTTTTGGAAATTTAAATGTATTCGCTACATCGCCCATAGGTTTTTTGACTAAGAAATATACATTTAACCAAGATAAAGAGGTACCTGTATACCCTTCATTTTTACAACTTCGTAAATATGACCTTTTAGCTTTTAGCAATCGACTTCTTGAATTTGGAATTAAAAAAATTCGCCGTATTGGCCATACGATGGAGTTTGAACAGATTAAAGATTACATACAGGGTGATGATATTCGTAATATAAATTGGAAGGCAACTGCAAAAAAAGGTCAGTTGATGGTCAACCAATTTCAAGATGAAAAATCGCAACCTATTTATTCTATTATTGACAAAGGTAGGGTAATGAAAATGCCTTTTAATTCGCTTAGCTTACTCGATTACGCTATCAACGCCACTTTGGTCATAAGTAATATTGCACTTAAAAAAAATGATAAAGCGGGTATGTTCGCTTTTAGTAATAAAATAGAGAACAGAGTTGTTGCAGAACGTAGAAGTTCTCAAATGAATCTTATTCTTGAAACGCTTTATAACCTAAATACTAATTTTGTTGAGAGTGATTTTAGTAGATTATACATTGACACAAAAAGAAATTTACCACAACGAAGTCTATTACTTCTATATACCAATTTTGAAACCTTAGACGCACTACATCGCCAATTACCCTATTTGCAGGCGATTGCAAAACAACATTTATTGGTAGTTATTTTCTTTGAGAATACAGAACTTGTTGCATACGCTAAAGAAAAACCCAACAATACTCTTGAGATTTACGGACAGGCTATTGCAGAAAAATTTATCTACGAGAAACAATTAGTGGTAAACGAATTGAGAAAGTACGGTATACAAACTATTTTAACCAAACCTGAAGATTTGACTATCAATACCATTAATAAATACTTAGAAATTAAAGCGAAGGGACTTCTGTAATCTATCGAAGAAGATAAGCTGCCTGTAGTTCTGAGGTTATATCGCCCGTGCCATTTTCTACGAACAAGGGCAATTGAACTTCATATTGGTTATCTAATTGAGCAACCAAACAACCACAACTTTTTCCTCTTCTATTTCCTCCACGACCATTGCCACCATTACCAACAAATACTTCTAAAGCTAAAGCAGATATTACACCTCCCAAAGTCGTAAACACTACATCTCTGGTTTCCCAGTCAGCTCCTCTAGAAGAATCATAAATTGCTTCTTTAGCTAATCCTGCTGCAAATGCACTCCCAATAGCACCAGCCCATTTCCATCCTCGTTGACCATTAGATATTTTATGTGCAGCGTAGCCACCGGCAACACCAATTACCACACCAGAACCAATATGCTTGGCCGCATCACCTGGATCCTGAGCACTTAAATTAGTACTTATAATAAATATTAAAAATAGAATAAAGAATCTCATTTTTAGGGAATAGGGAACTTTCATTTCCATAACGCACTTTAGCAAGTAAAATTATACTAATAATTTATTGAGTTAAAGAACTGCACTAGAAAATTAAATCATAGATTTATGCTGTTATCACTGATATTTACAATGTACTCAAGTGTAAAGTTCAGCTTTAGATCCCGACTAAAACTACATCAAAAAAAATAATAAAATGAAAACTATTTTACATAAATCCGCTACCAGAGGTCATGTTGACCATGGTTGGCTAAATTCTTACCACAGCTTTAGTTTTGCAAACTATCATAATGCCGAGCGAATGAATTTCGGAGTATTAAGGGTACTAAATGACGATACCGTTGCAGGTGGTCGCGGATTTGGAACGCATCCTCATAGAAATATGGAAATCATATCTATTCCGTTAGAAGGTGATCTTCAGCATATGGACGATATGGGAAACTCAACAATTATTAAAGCTGGCGATGTTCAAGTTATGAGTGCAGGCACAGGTGTTTCACATAGCGAGCACAACAAAAATAAAGAAGCAGAGGTTAAGTTCTTACAGATTTGGATTATTCCGAATGAGCAAAATGTTACTCCACGTTATGATCAAATCTCGCTTAAAGATATTGCGACGAAAAACAGTTTATATCAAGTACTCTCACCTAATGCCGATGATACCGGAGTATGGATTCACCAAAATGCTTGGTTTCATATTGGTGATTACGATACTGAAACAACAGATTCATACACCTTAAAACAAGAAGAAAACGGAGTTTATGTATTTGTTTTAGAAGGAAAAGTTGAAATTGCAAACCAGAAATTAAATAAACGCGACGGATTCGGTATTTGGGACACCGACACTTTTGATTTCAAAATTAATAAAGATTCAAAAATTCTCGTTATGGAAATTCCTATGAGTATTTAACCAATACTATCGTTAAAACAATTTTAGTATAAAAAGGCACCAATAAAAGGTGTCTTTTCTAATTTTATAAACTTCTCTTTCTTATATTTAGTTTAAATATGAATATTAACAATTCCCCGATTCTTCATACTTTTTAAGGCGAGTATTAATCTAAATAGACACGTCTATTTGATCCTAGAGAAATAAAGTACTTTAAATTTTATAATTTGTCAAAACAAAACACTTCTACTATAAGCACAAAAAAAATCAAATTTTTAGATGAATTTGGTTTAATAACGATTGTCTCTTCCATTTTTACATTTGCAGTTTATATATATACCTTATTATTTCATTCTTATACTGAACAGTTACTCGCATTTATTGTTGCTTTAGGTTTCGGCATTGGTTTTATATTAAATCGGTTAAAACTTCATAAAGCCACAAGAATATATATGACCTTGTTCCCCCCGGTAATGTTTATGTCACTCATATTCTTAATTGGAGGTTTTTTTGGTCAAGCAGTCGCCTTTGCTACAATGGGCTTCTTGGCGTATATAGGTTATCGTAGAAACCCTAAGTTAAGAAATCTAATTATCGGTTTTGATATACTAGCATTTGTAATACCTACTATATACATTTCTTTTTATGAACCCATATTGGGTATCATAGATGTTCCGTTCGATGAAATTTTTGCATTTTTAGCTTGCTTAGGCTGGCTTTCACTGACATTTAGCATGTATGACGAAAATAAAACAAGAACCTATACTTCCGATTTAGAGAATCACATTTCCGCTTTAAAAGAAAGTGAGCTAAATCTTAAAAAAGCCCAAAGCGACCTAAGAAATCAAAACAATAAATTAGCCGTTTTAAACAATGAACTTAAATTAAAAAATACGCAGATTGAAGAATTCACCTTTATTGTAACCCATGATTTAAGAGGTCCACTAAACAACATAAAGGTCATTGCTAAAGAATTAGAAAAACAACATTCAGCAGCTAACTATGCTGATTTCAGCAACTATTTAAAACATTTACAAAGCAGCTCTACCAGGCTTACAAATTTGGTAGAAGGTTTATTAAAATATGCTGAAATCGGAAATTCTAGCGGAATGGAGTCTGTAAATATCGCAGAAGTTATACAATTGGTTATGGATGATTTATCAGAAAGTATCAAAGAAACTAAAGCAACATTGAACATTGGCGAGATGCCTACATTAATCGCCAGACCCAGCGATATTAGAATGCTTTTTCAAAATTTAGTTCATAATGCACTAAAATTTAAAACTAATGAAGGGCAGCCAGTTATAAATATCACCTCGGAAAAAAAGGAAAATGAATACCTTTTTATTGTTTCAGATAATGGTATCGGAATAGCAAAAGAACATCAAGAAAATATATTTAAAGCCTTTCATAAATTACATAACCAATCTAAATTCGAAGGTTCTGGTATTGGACTTTATGGCAGTAAAAAAATTGTAGACCATCACTTAGGTAGAATATCGGTAGACTCGGAAGAAAATAAAGGCAGTACGTTCTATTTTACCATTAATACTCAATCACTAGAACAGAACAAATTAAAAGAACATCCAATTAGTCTTAATTAAAATAAGCTTATAAAATTTACCTTTAACTGGTTCTTACTATTTTTAAGAAATAGTTATTTTGAACTACTATTAATTTAACTTAAAAAAATGAACTCAAACTATATAAAAGTTTTCGGAGGAAATAGCATCGAAGCGAAACGCATAGAACTGGCTTTAAAAGAAAGTAATATTGAACCTATTCTTAAAGACGAAACCGAATCTGCTCGCCTAGCAGGTTTTGGCACTCCTTTACCTGAATTGGTAGAAATCTTTGTTAATAAAGATGAAGAAGTTAGAGCCTTGGCTATAATTACTGAAATTAACAGAAATGAATAAAAAAAAGCCTCCAGAATTGGAGGCTTTTTTAAAACACCTTCTAATACTATCCTTTACTCAATGGTGTAATTTCTAACTTTCTAAATTCTACTGGTCCATGGTCACCTTGTATCATTATTGGTCCTGCTTCTGCCTCATTGTTATCTAAAGCACCACCTGTCATCGCTTCAATATTCTGATTAGAGATTATGGTCTTTCCATTAGCTACAATAGTAACCCTTCTACCAATTAACGTAATATCGTACGTTTGCCACTCCCCTGCTTTCATAGCAACGTTTTCGTTTGGTGTAAGTAACCCATAGATTCCGCCAAAATAAATAGATGAAGGTTCTAATCCAATATTATCAGCAATCTGTACTTCGTATCGCCCTCTTAAATATATACCACTGTTACTACCTTCCGGGTATCTAAATTCGGCATGTAATTTAAAATCCTTAAATTTTACTTCAGATATTAAATTCACCCCAGGTTTGGCACTAGTTAGAATACCATCCAACACTGCCCATTGATTACCAGGCTTCATCACCCATCCATTTAAGTTCTTTCCATTAAATAACTTCACTGTCTTGCCTTCTTTTGCATTGTCATAATACGGAAGCTTAGGCGATTTGGTCGCTGTCCAATTATAGATTTTCCCATCTACATAGATCATTGTGCCCTCTAATCCGTCACCTACAATTTTTCCTTCAAACTCCATATTAGAAGCACCTGGCTCCCATTGTGGCGGTATTGAAAATGAAAATAATTCACCATGCTTTTCAATTTCGGCAACTGGTCTTGCACTACCGAATGCATACGTAAATCTACCTATTAAGGTATTGGTACCCGAGTGGCGAATTTCTAACCAAGAAGGTAATTTTTCTCCTTCTTGATCAATTGTCAAATTCCATTTACCTTCTAAAGGATGTCCTTCTTGCGCTTGAACCATATTTGAGCCAAAAGCTATAAGAAAAAGAAAAACTAATGTTGTTTTAATAGTATTCATATAATTATAAGTTTAATAAGTGATCAAATATAATGGAACTTTTAAATACACTTTCTTAACATTGAATTAAAAGATATTCAATTGCAAATTGATAAAACTATACCATATATGGTTAATAGTTTAGCAAGAATTCATATTTTTTATCAATTATCTACATTATTCGCTACATTTAAGTTTCAATTCAATCAAACAACAATGACATTCTTTAAAAAATTCATTTTTGGGATAGCTTCCCTATTATTTTTCTGTGCTTCCTGTGTAAATAAAAAACCTGTTGAAATCCCATTAACTATACAACAAGATAGTACTGAACTTATTGAAATGGCGAAGTTAGCTAGAGAAACCATTACCGCCGAAGTAGCCGACGGACTAGTATTAAGTTTATGGGCATCTGATTCTTTAGCTCCAGACCCGATTGCGATGGATATTGATGATGATGGCAATGTATACATAACGCGATCTAACAGAAATAAAAACTCTGAATTTGATATTCGTGGTCATAGAGATTGGATGACAGCATCAATTGCCTTAGAGTCTGTTGAAGATAGAAGAGCTTTTCTACACAAAACTTTTGCTCCTGAACTTAGTAAGGAAAATGAGTGGTTTCCTGATCTAAACAACGATAGCATTCATGATTGGCGTGATCTTGCCGTAGAAAAAGATGAAATTTGGATGTTACAGGATACAGATAACGATGGCATCGCCGATATTTCAACACAAATCATGAATGATTTTAATGATGAAATTAACGATCAAGCGGGTGCTCTTTTAGTCCGCGACGAAGATGTTTTTGTTGGTATTGGTCCCGGTATGTATCGCTTGACAGATACTAACGGAGACAAAATTTTGGATGAGAAAACGAGCATCGCCGATGGTTTTGCCGTTCATATTGGTTTTAGCGGTCACGGCATGTCTGGCGCTATTGAAGGTCCTGATGGTAAAATATACTGGGGTATTGGAGATATAGGAGCTAATATAACCACTGTAGATGGTGAAAACCATAAATATCCAAATGAAGGTATTATTGTTAGAAGTAATCCTGATGGTTCTGATTTTGAAGTTTTTGCGCACGGACTCCGTAATACCCACGAATTTGTTTTCGATGCCTACGGAAATATAATTACTTCAGATAATGATGGTGACCATAAAGGTGAAAGTGAGCGTTTGGTTCATATAGTAGAAGGTTCAGATTCAGGATGGAGAGCTAATTGGCAATATGGAAAATATACCGACCCTAAAAACAATGGATATAATGTATGGATGGATGAAAAATTGTTCACTCCCCGTTGGGAAGGTCAGGCGGCATACATTATGCCTCCAATCCAAAATTTTCATAACGGACCAACTGGAATGCAATATAACCCAGGTACCGCGCTAGGCAAAAAATGGATGGATAAATTCTTTTTGGTTGAATTCGTAGGCGACCCTAGTAGATCACATATTTGGTCGTTCGATTTAAAACCAAAAGGTGCTTCTTTTGAACTGAACTCAGATGAATCTATTTTATCGGGCGTATTACCAACAGGAATAGAATTCGGACCTGACGGAGCACTATATCTCGCCGATTGGGTAAATGGTTGGGGAAGTAAAAATTATGGTAGAGTATGGAAATTAGACGTAACCGAAGAAAGCAATGATCTTGCACAAGAACGTTTAATAACTCAACAACTAATGACCCATAATTATGAGGATGCAAAGACTGATAGTTTGGTAAGATTATTATCATACGGTGATATGAGAATTCGCCAAAAAGCGCAATTTGAACTTGCTAAAAGAACATTTTGGGGCTATAGAGCTTTAGAAAAAGCTATCACAGAAGAAGAAAACCAATTTGCGCGTATACATGCCATTTGGGGTATTGGACAAATAGCTGCAAATGATACAGATGATGCTAAGCCATTACTTAATTTGTTAAGTGATAGTGATCCAGAAATTATAGCTCAAAGTGTAAAAGTTTTAGGTGACTTAAGATATGAAAAAGCTGCCGACAGTCTTGTATCATTAACTACTCATGAAAATGACCGAGTTAAATTCTTTGCCGCACAAGCTTTAGGTAGATTAAAATACGAAGCTGCAATACCTACACTTTTGACAATGATCGAAGCTAATAGCGACCAAGACCTTTATATAAGACATGCTGCTGTTTTAGCTTTAGCTAGAATTGGTAACGCCGAACCACTTTTAGCACTTGCAAATAGTGAAAATAGAAGTTTACGTATTGCCGCCGTTATGGTTTTAAGAAAACTACAAGACCCTAATATTTCTATATTTCTATCTGATAAAGATGAATATATTGTAACGGAAACTGCCCGTGCAATAAATGATGACCTTTCTATTGAAGCGGCCTTACCTGCATTAGCGTCAATGCTTACTAACGAGAAATTTAAATCTGAACCCTTGTTGCGTAGAGCAATTAATGCCGCATTACGTGTTGGTGGCGATGAACAATTAGATATGCTTATTAACTTTGCTAAACGTAGAAATGTGTCTAGTGATTTACGTGGCGAAGCTCTTGCAGCTTTAGGTACATGGAACAATCCTTCTCTTCTAGATCGTGTTGATGGCAGATACAGAGGTGAAATCGTGAGAGAAAACAGTCGGTTAGAGGAAAAAATTAAAAATGATATTCCGTCGTTTCTAAAAGAACGTCAGCCAGAAATTTTAATAGGTATTTCAAAAACATTGAGTGCTATCGGTATTAACTCTTATAATGATGACCTGTTTTATATATTTAAATCTAACAAGTCTCCTGAAGTAAGATCTGCTGTACTAACCACTTTAGGTCAATTGAAATTCGATAAAATGGAAGCGGCAATGTCTATGGGCATGAAAGATAATAACTCAGAAGTGAGAACGGCCGCTGTTGGACTGTTGGCACAACTAAACATTGCCAAAGAGAAACTACCTAGCATTGTAGAGCCTATTTTTAAACGAGGTTCTATATCTGAACAACAACGAATGTTAGATGTATTAGGTGATTTACCTGATGAACATAGTAATGCCTTACTGACCAATTTAATTGACAAAGCCAGTAATGATCAGCTTAAACAAGGTATTATATTGGATTTAATGGAATCTGTAAAAGCAACCGAAAACTCAAAATTAATAGCACGGCTAGATAAGCTTAAAAAAGCTGGTTATTCCGCTGATTCTTTTCAAGAAACACTTTATGGAGGTAATTGGTGGGCAGGTAGGTCTGTATTTAATAACAACCCTACGGCACAATGCGTACGCTGCCACTCCGTAAATGGTTCTGGTGGAGAGGTTGGTCCAAAATTAGATAATATTGGTAATGTCTTAAACAGGCAACAATTACTAGAAGCCCTTATTGAGCCTAGTATACGATTGGCACCTGGTTATGGCACCGTTACCATCACGCTCAAAGACGGACAAAAAGTACAAGGTGTGCTTATTGAGGAAAATGACAACGAAATATTACTAAGAACTTCTGAAGCCGAACCTTTAAAAATACCTCTAATGAGAATAGCTAGAAGAGAAAACTCTATGTCGGCAATGCCTGCCATGGGCCGCATGATTTCAAGAAGAGAACTTCGAGACCTTATAGAATACCTTGGCTCATTGAAAAATAAAGTGCGAATTATTGAAGGGGAAGATAAAGAAGTATAACCTATAAAGAGGAAAGTTCTGCTTTCCTCTTATTAAACTCACTCATCATTTCTTCAACAATTTGGGCAGCTGGCTTTATATCGTGTATCAATGCTGATACTTGACCTATTTCTAGCTCGCCATCTTCTAAATCACCTAAGAACATGCCTTTTTTGGCACGACCTCTACCTAAAAGGGTTTTCAACTCATCTGTATTTGCTCCTTCAGCGTACGCTTTTTGTACCTCGTTATAAAACTTGTTTTTTACCAACCGAACTGGAGCCAATTCTTTTAATGTCAAATGAGTATCCCCTTCATTAGCATTCACCACTACCTCTTTAAAATTGATGTGATTCGATGCTTCTTCACTGGCTACAAATCGACTACCTACTTGTACTCCGTCAGCACCTAAAACCATAGCAGCCAACATTGCTTTGCCTGTTGCAATACCCCCAGCCGCAATTAATGGAATAGTAATTTTTTCCTTAACTGATGGTATCAATACTAAAGTCGTTGTTTCATCACGACCATTATGTCCACCAGCTTCAAACCCTTCCGCAACAATAGCATCTACTCCGGCTTCCTGTGCTTTCAATGCAAATTTTAAGCTACTTACTACATGTACAACCGTAATTCCTTTTTCTTTTAAAAAGGATGTCCAAGCTTTAGGATTTCCTGCTGATGTAAACACAATCTTTACATCCTCCTCAATAATAATATCCATCAATTTATCAATGTCCGGATACAACATAGGTATATTGACTGCAAAAGGTTTTGAAGTTGCTTTCTTGCATTTTTGAATATGCTCACGTAAAACATCAGGATACATACTACCGGCACCTATAACACCCAAACCACCACTATTAGACACTGCACTGGCCAGTCGCCATCCACTGGTCCAAATCATTCCGCCTTGAATTATGGGAAATTCTATCTTAAAAAGTTCGGTAATTCTATTTTGCATATGTGAAGTGTCAACTTGGGATTATAAGTCAAGGTTTTGTATTGAAATTCAGAATAAGACCCCAAACATCAAAACCTTTTTACTCGATTATCAAGTAAAAGTTACATTTTAAAGATACCATTAAGCCCTTTAAAATGTAACCCTTTATTTAAGAAATTACACCTGATCCAATAAGGTCATCTTCTAAATACCATGCTACAAATTGACCTTCGGTGATTGCAGATTGCATTTCTTTAAAGTCTACATACATACCACCTTCCACCCTATATATTGTAGCCTCTTGTAATTCTTGACGATATCTTATTCGTGCCTTGACTTCTAATTTCTCATCAATATTTAAAGCTAGATCCGTACGTACCCAGTGTATTTCTTCATCTTTCACGAACAAGGTTCTTCTATACAACCCAGGGTGCGCTTTACCTTGACCTGTATAAATAATATTCTCGTTTACATCGGTATCTATTACAAAAAGCGGTTCTTTAGTACCACCAACATGTAATCCTTTACGTTGACCTTTAGTAAAATAATGCGCACCTTGGTGTTCACCAACTATTTTACCATCGGTTAAATGATAGACTGGTTTCTCTGCATAAAATTCTAACTCAGCGTTTTTATCTGAAAATAAAGGAATACTTCTTTCGTAACTATCAAAAGATGCAGGAACCTCAACAATTTTACCCGTTTTAGGTTTTAACTGTTGTTGTAAAAATTCTGGCAATCTCACCTTACCTATAAAACATAAGCCCTGCGAATCTTTTTTATCCGCAGTTATCAAATTCATTTTTGCAGCAATTTCTCTTACCTGCGGCTTGGTCAACTCCCCTATTGGAAATAGTGTCTTTGACAATTGCTCTTGTGATAGCTGACATAAAAAATAAGACTGATCTTTATTACCATCTTTTCCTGCCAATAATTGATAAGTCTCAGAACCATCAGAATTATGGAGTGTTCCTTTTCTACAATAATGACCCGTCGCAACATAGTCAGCACCCAGCTGTAACGCTATCTTCATAAAGACATCAAACTTGATTTCCCTATTACATAAAACATCAGGATTCGGGGTGCGCCCCATTTCATATTCCTTAAACATATAATCTACTATACGTTCTTTATACTCTGCACTCAAATCTACTGTTTGAAACGGAATACCCAATTTCTCAGCTACTATCAATGCATCGTTGCTATCTTCTAACCATGGACATTCTTCTGATATCGTTACCGAATCGTCGTGCCAATTTTTCATAAACAAGCCAATAACATCATAACCTTGTTCTTTTAGCATGTATGCCGCTACACTCGAATCTACTCCACCAGAAAGTCCTATTACTACTTTTTTCATCTCTTCTACTTGGTCGCAACAAAATTACAAAATTTCATTTCGGAAATACTTTTTTTTGCAACTCACATGTTTCATTAAAAAATATCAAATTCATTCTCTAAAACCATCCAAAAAGTTAAAAGTGAATCGTTTATCATAAATAAAATGTTAAACTTTTACAAATTTATGTTAAACAAAAAATTGTCAAAATTTAAGATAAACCCTTTCATTATCTATAATTATAAGCTATAATTTGAAAGAAAATTTAATTTAAAAGTCTAATATCTGCCATATTCTCATTTTTTATAAATTAAAATTTTGTTTAGCTTTGTTTTATAATAGTTCAACAAAAAGAATATAATATGAAAAATTTAGGTAAACTCTTAAAATCGACAGCAATAGTTATGCTACTAGTTTTTGCTACTTCTTGTAGCGATGATGACAATGACGACCCCGTAATTATCGTTGAAGACGATAATATAGTTGAGACTGCACAAAACACGAGTTCATTAAGCTCTTTAGTTTCTGCATTAGCAAAAGCTGACGAAAGTTCTAACAATGATTTAATTACCGCTTTAAGTAGCGAAGGACCATTCACAGTTTTAGCCCCAACCAATGATGCTTTTACAAATTTGTTAGCTCGTTTAGACGGATTCGACTCTTTAGACGATTTCAACGATGAGCAATTACAAGATTTATTGGCCACAATATTAACATATCATGTAGTATCTGGTGCTGCAGTAGGTTCTGGTGACTTAACAGAAGGACAGATCATTACTACATTACAAGGTGAAACATTAACTGTTAACATAGGTAGCGGAGTTACTTTTACAGATGCCGCAGGCGAAATGGCTACTGTGACTGCAGCTGATGTTGAAACAGAAAACGGTATAGTGCATTTAATAGATAAAGTTTTGATTCCTCAAGAAGCTTTAGATGCTTTAAACGGTGTTTTATTGACGTCAATTACCGATTTAGCTATTTCGGTACCAAGTTTGAGTATTTTGGTCGATGCTTTAATTGCTGCTGATGGAGATTTACCTACCGTATTAGCAGGTGAAGGTTCTTTTACCGTTTTTGCCCCAACCAATGATGCTTTCGCAGACTTCTTGATGGAGAATAATTTTGGCGGTCTAGATGATATTCCAACAGAGATACTAACACAAGTTTTATTAAACCATGTTGTAGCAGGAACTAATTTATCAACTGATCTTTCAAATGGATATGTTTCAACACTTTCAACTGCGGGTCCGAACGATGCAAATCTTAGTATGTTTATAAATATAGAGAATGGTGTTGTTATTAATGGTGGTTCTACAGTTACCGCAGCTGATAACAAAGCTACAAACGGCGTGGTACATATCGTTGATGCAGTAATAGGCTTACCTAACATTGTTGATCATGCAGTAGCAAATCCTAATTTAACATCTTTGGTAGGTGCACTTACGGCAGACGGCAATACAACTTTTACAACGTTACTTTCTGATTCAGAAACTGATTTTACAGTATTTGCTCCATTAAATTCTGCTTTTGACAGTTTTACAAATCCTTCAGATAATGACATCAATAGTATTTTGGCAAACCACGTAATTTCTGGCGCAGCTGCTAATGCAGCAAGTCTTTCTAATACATATTTTAACACTGCCGCGACTAATGTAGATGGTGATAATTTAAGTATTTATGTGAATGTTGATGATGGCGTAATATTAAATGGAACAAGTACAGTTGCTGCAGCTGATATCGTTGCCACTAACGGAATTATACATGCTGTAGATACTGTTATTGATTTACCAAGTGTGGTAACGTTCGCAACAGCCGACCCTAATTTCAGTTCACTTGTAGGCGCGTTAACCGCTGAAGGTCAGCCAGACTTTGTAAGCGTTTTAAGTACAACTACCGGTACAGATCCAGCACCTTTTACTGTATTCGCTCCTACTAACGAAGCATTTGCAAACTTAGCAGCAATACCTAGTGGAGATGTATTAACTGCTGTTTTAAATCACCATGTTATTGCTGGGGCAAATATTGTTTCTGCCGACTTAAGTGACGGATTGGTATCTCCTGGGACTTTAGAAGGAGACACCTTAACTTTCGTTATCGATAGTGATAGTAATGTAACAATTACTGATGGTTCTGGTAATTCAGGAATCGGCATTATTGCCGTTGATGTTCAAGCTAACAATGGTGTTATACATGCCATAGATACTGTAATGATACCTGATACAACAAACTAATTCGTTTATCAAAAAATACTTAAAAGAGCCGCTTTCGCGGCTCTTTTTTTTATTTAAAATTGAAGATTATTTAGCTGATTTCCACCACCTTTTTAACTAAAATCTGTAGAATACGTTAAGCCTATACTACTCAATATTCTTAATAGTAAAAGAAGATAGCAATATAACCTCTTGCCATGTTATCAAAGCTGTAACTAATATTTGGCACTATTTAATTTTTTGATTTGACATCTTTAAACATTCTAAACACTTTTGCTACACAAGCTGCAGTGCAAAGAAAGTATTCTATTTCAAAAAACTTAAACAACAGCATACCCAACTTTAGCATACAATAACGCACCCTTTACAACTAACTTTTTATAGAACCTTAAATAAATTACATCTTTGACATCCCAAATCTTACCAAACCAAGCCTTAACCAATGGCAAAAGCCCTTTCATAAATGAAAGGGCTTTTTATTTTATAACACTGAGATTTTTAATTTTTTTTCTGCGCTTCTGCTTGCTCCATCATTTCACGCATTTTCTTTTGGAACTTGTTTTCCTTCTTCGGTTTCTTCTTATTCTCTTGTATTTGGGCATGTATCTTATCATTATCTATGATAACGTTCTTAATGACCAACATAATACCTATCGTAATGGTATTAGAAACAAAATAATATAAACTTAAACCACTCGCATAATTATTAAAGAATATCAACATCATAAACGGCATTAAGTACATGATAAATTTCATATTTGGCATACCTGGTTGTGTTGGCATGTTCTGCCCCGTTGTCATCATCATATAAAAGAAAATAGCAATGGAAGCTAAAATCGGAAACAAGCTTACATGATTTCCATAAAATGTGCTAATGATAGGAATATTAGTAGTCCATTCAAAAATAGTATCGTATGAAGATAAATCATCTGCCCACAAAAATGGTTTTTGTCTTAATGCAAATGATGTTGGAAAAAACATAAAAAGCGCATAGAATATTGGCATTTGTATAACCGCAGGTATACAACCACTCATGGGACTGACACCAGCCTTGCCATATAACTTCATGGTTTCTTGCTGCTTTTTCATTGCATTGTCCTTATACTTTTCACCAAGCTCGGTAATTTCAGGTTTCAACACCTTCATCTTAGCTTGTGATAAATACGACTTGTATGTTACAGGAGACATTGCCAAACGAACTAGAATGGTCATAATAACAATAGCAATACCGTAAGGGAAATATGTGCTGATTAACCCGTAAAAAGGTGTAAACACATAACGGTTGATCCACCCGAAAATACCCCAACCAAAAGGAATAGAATCTACCAAACCTAAATCTTCATACTTAGATAAAGTATCAACATCTGTAGGACCGAAATACCAATGTAAATCTTTAGATATTTCTCCGCCTTCCAATTCCACAGGTAAAGCAGATGCATATTCTTTTGTAAAGCCGAAAGTTTTACTTTCCTCTTCTACTAAATTAACAGAAGTTAAATCTCCACTTTTAAAAGGCTCATCAGCTGCTAGAATACTGCTAAAAAAGTGTTGTCTGTAAGAAATCCACTTTACATCTTCTTCAGTCTCGTCATCATCGCTACCTTCAGAAAGCTTGCTTATTTTACCATCTTCATGATTATAGGTTAAACGGGTGTATCTGTTTTCGTACTTAATACTTTTAGAGTGGCGAATACCTTTCTGTTTCCAATCTAATTGAACTGGTTTGCTAGAACTAATAATATTATCCAAGCCTTTTGACTTGATTGTGAAGTCTACCAAATAGTCATCTGGCTTCATTTCATATCTATATTCTAGATATTGATTGCTCGAAGTTTTCGCTTTTAATGACAATACTTGGTTGCCATTATCATTGGTCATTGTTGGCTCAAAATATAGATCTTGAGTATTCAACGTTCTATTATCAGAAGTGGCAAAATCCAATCCGAAAGAAGCATTACCATCCTTTATTAAATATACTGGTATAGAATCGTAGGTAACGAACTGTTTCATTTTCGCTTCTACTATCTGCCCACCTTTATTACTGATTTTCAATAAAAGCACATCGTTCTCTAACGTAGTAATATCATTAGAAGGTTTTGTAAAACCAAAAGCACCAAGTTTACCTTGATAATTGGCTACAGCAGTTGAATCTTGTAAATCTAACTGTGGTACATCATTAATAACAGTTGCTGTTTCTGAATTTTCTGATGCCTTTGCAGCCTCTACTTGTTCTTGCTTTGCCTTTTCTGCCTCTAACTCTTCTGGAGTTGGTTGATTTTGGTAAAACATGAAGATGAGTATTCCAAAAATAAGCACGAAGCCAATTATGGATTGTACATCAAATTTCTTTTCTTCCATGTGGTATTTCTAATTAATTGGGAATATTTTGAATTTTTAAGAAAGCAAATATATGTCCAAATATGATGTTTATGCCAATGTGGCATTACTTTGTGCCTTTTTATGCTCTAAAGCAGCCTTTACAAAGCCAACAAATAAAGGATGCGGATTAGCCACAGTACTCTTATACTCTGGGTGATACTGCACGCCAATAAACCAAGGATGATCTTTTGCCTCTACAATTTCAACCAAATTCGTCTCTTTATTAAAACCAGTAGCCATAAGACCTGCATTCTCTAATTGCTCTAAATAGGCATTATTAAATTCATATCTATGACGATGACGTTCAGATATTTGAGAAGCTCCGTTGTACATTTCTTTAACCAGACTACCATCTTTCAATTCACAGTCCCAGGCACCTAAACGCATTGTACCACCTTTATCGGTTATGGTCTTTTGCTCTTCCATTATGCTAATTACAGGATCAAGAGTGTTTTCATCCATCTCTGTAGAATTTGCATTTTCAAGTCCTAATACATCACGTGAATATTCAATTACCGCCATTTGCATACCTAGACAGATGCCCAAAAACGGAATTTTATTTACACGGGCATATTCAACAGCTTTGACTTTACCTTCAATACCACGCTCACCAAAACCAGGTGCTACCAAAATAGCATCCAATCCTTTTAATTTGTTTTCGTAGTTGGCAGCTGTAATATATTCTGAATGAACAGATTTTACATTTACTTTTACCTCGTTTGCAGCTCCGGCGTGTATAAATGACTCCAAAATAGATTTATAGGAATCTTGCAATTCAACATATTTACCTACTAGACCAATAGTAACTTCATCTTTCGGATTCTTATGTCTTGCCAAAAACTCGTTCCAACGACCTAAGTCTGGGGCAACATTATTTGGCAGTGCTAATTTCTGCAAGGTTACGGTGTCTAAACCTTCCTCTTGCATCAATAATGGCACATCGTATATAGTAGATGCATCAATACTTTGTATAACCGCTTCACGCTTTACGTTACAGAAAAGCGCCAGTTTGTCTTTTATCTCGTTAGAAATCTCATGCTCTGTTCTACACACAAGAATATCGGCTTTTATACCGCTTTCCATTAATGTTTTTACCGAGTGTTGCGTAGGTTTTGTTTTCAACTCACCTGCAGCAGATAAATAAGGCACCAAGGTTAAATGAATAACAATAGCATTGTTATCACCCAACTCCCAAAGTAGTTGACGTACCGCTTCTATATAAGGTAGCGACTCAATATCCCCTACCGTACCACCTATTTCAGTGATAATAATATCGTACTCACCACTATTACCAAGCAATTGAACACGTTCTTTTATTTCGTTTGTAATATGAGGAACAACTTGTACCGTTTTACCTAAAAATTCTCCTCTACGTTCTTTTTCAATAACACTTTGGTAAATTCTACCCGTAGTAACGTTATTCGCTTGAGAAGTACGAACATTTAAAAAACGCTCATAGTGACCTAAATCTAGATCTGTTTCTGCACCGTCATCAGTTACATAACATTCGCCATGTTCATAAGGGTTTAAGGTTCCTGGATCTACATTAATGTAAGGATCTAGTTTTTGAATGGTAGTTTTGTAGCCGCGAGATTGCAGTAATTTAGCCAAAGATGCAGCAATGATGCCTTTTCCTAAGGATGAAGTAACGCCTCCCGTAACGAAGATGTATTTGGTTTGTGCCATGTATCGAATTCTATGTTACGGGACACAAAGTTACAAATTGAGGTGAGAACTTAACGGGTTTCCTTAGGAAAATGTTTTTGTATTTTTCGAATTAACGATTCTAAGCCGTTTGTTTTGATTTCTAACATAGATCGCAATAATTCTCCCAATTTACCATCAGGAAATCCTTTTTGATTAAACCATACCAAATATGGCTCGGGCAAATCAATCAAATACTTACCCTTATACTTACCAAATGGCATACGGTAATGTGCCAATTCTATTAACTTCCTCTTATCTGGATTAATTTCCATTTTTTAATCTAAAAAAATTATCTTTAAGAATTCAACAACTTAAACAACATGAAACGAAGAAATTTTATTGGAACCTCAGCGGCTGCCTCTGTCGGATTCTTAACTACCTCAGCAGCAGTAGCAAACAATAAAAATACTGAAACTACCGCTAAATTAAAGTACAATATTAACCATAGTGTTTGTTATTGGTGCTATGGAAGCATCCCTTTTGAAGATTTTCTTAAAAATTTAGTGGAACTTGATATTCGTTCAATAGATTTGGTCGGACCAGATGAATTTCCGCTTTTAAAGAAATACAACATTCACGCGTCAATGTGCTGGGGTGCCGGTATGGGCATTGAAAAAGGTTTTAACGACCTTTCTTTACATGACGATCTAATTGCCGATTATGAACGCGTAATACCATTAGTAGCGGAAGCAGGCTATACCAACTTAATCTGTTTTAGCGGAAATAGAAATGGAATGAACGATTTGGTGGGATTACGAAATTGCGCCTTAGGTCTTAAAAAACTAATGCCTCTAGCAGAAAAGCACGGTGTGGTTTTACAAATGGAACTTTTGAATAGCAAGGTCGACCATAAAGATTATATGTGCGACACCTCTGAATGGGGTGTATCGCTTTGTGAAGCTATAGGTTCTGAACATTTTAAACTGCTATATGATATTTACCACATGCAAATAATGGAAGGTGATATCATTAGAAACATTGAGGATTATCACCAATATTACGGACACTACCATACTGGCGGAAACCCTGGTAGACATGAAATTGATGAAACCCAAGAAATATTCTACCCTGCAGTAATGAAAGCTATTTTAAAAACTGGCTATAAAGGTCACGTAGCGCAAGAATTCGTACCAAGTTGGGATGATAAAATTTCTGCTCTAAAACAAGGGGTTACTATTTGTGATGTGTAATAGACAACAGTAGCTTTTCTTAATACCAAATGTCATATTGAGCGAAATCTAAATACTCAAATCAACAAAAAGCACTTCTTATCGAAGTGCTTTTTTTATTACTCAAAAATTTAAATATTTATTGTTTTAAAGCACTTTCAATTTCTTTAACCCACAGTTCTTGAAGGGGTAAATTTCTTGAATAGTTGGTTTCTGAATCGTATTTATTTTGAAAATCGTTCAGTTGACGAATGGTAGCCTTGTAGATTTTACGAATCTCTTCTTTTACATTCTCAGTGAATTTAGTCTCTGCCAGTTTCTTTCGCAATTTGCGAGCATAGAGCTCGGTAATATCAAAATGTAATTGTTCGTGTAGTAAGGTTATGTCATTGCAGAGTGCCGGTTTGTACCATGATTTTGTGGGATAAAAATAGGCGAACACCTTATAATCTACGTGTAATTCGTCATTTTCATAAAAAGTGGAAAAGCGATAGGTTAAACCACTTGCCGTTGTTGCCGCAGCACCTGAAGATACTGGCACTGTACCTTGAAAATCACTCCAAGCAAATCTAAAATCAGGCTCCCAAGACACTACTTCTTGGCCCTGAACATTTGAAATGGTCAGCAGTGCTAATAGAAATAACATAAAATGTGCCTTTTTTATAAGTCCCAATTATAAGTGATTACTTTCTCAATATCTGGATGTAAACTATAGAGCACAGGGCAAGTATTTGCCGTGTGCTCTAAAATCTTTCTATTCTTATCTGAAATATTTTTTGGCAAATGAACCTCTACCTCTATTTTTGATATTCTTCTAGGGGAAGCAGCCATGTGCTTGGTAACAGATGCTGTAGTACCTTTTAAGTCTACTTCCAATCCGTTTGCCTTAATACCCATCATTGTCAACATACAACTTGCCAAACCTGTTGCAACGGTATCTGTCGGCGAAAATGCCTGACCTAAACCATTGTTATCTACCGGTGCATCTGTTACGAAAGAATCGTTCGATTTCAAATGAACGCATTCTGTTCTTAAGCCTCCATTGTATGTAACTTTTGATGTCATCTACTCTATTGTTTTTATTCTTAAATCATCGATCATCATAATATAAGACGACTGATTAAAATACCCAGCTACACCTTTTCTTTGGTAATTGAATTTGTTACCACTGTATTCTGTTTCACCTATAAATCTTGAAACATCAATTAGACTATTATTATAAGCTAGCTTCAATAAAAGGTCATAGGTAAGATCAAAACCTCTTACCGCATATCTATCTGGATCATCACCAAAACGTTTTCTGTAGCGTTCGACGAAAGAATTATTGGTTACCTGACGATTCACTGATGGGTAAGTAAACTTCAAATTGGACAAATGTGTATTTGAAATTACATCATTTTCAAAAGCGGAGTTCATATCTGTTGTAAACATTCTTACACTCACCTTGTCTTTACCCAATACAGGATCAAACGCCGTATTGTTGAATGAATTCAAAATAGATACAACACTGGCAATCAATTTATAATTATCAGATTCAACAAATACCCAATTAGGCACTTGGTCAGATAAAAGAGTTTGCAACTTATCTCTGTTGATACCAATATTTTTTTCTTCTTCTTTTACTACAACTACTTTAGCAGTAGGAAAACGTTCAAGAATAGCATCTTTCTCCTTTTTATTATCCTCATCTGCTATTACCAAAAGAGTCTCCTCTTTATGGTTGGTTTCCACATAGTCTAACATATGTTTCCACAACACCTCTTCATCAGTATAAGAAAAGAAAACATTATCTAAACTTAAATCACTTTTAGCAGGTACCGGTGCTATTACAGGAACATTAAATCTTGAAGCCTGAACAGCAGTTTCTTTAAGAGAAGGCATATCTAAAGGACCAAAAACGGCGCTATAACCACCTAATTGCTCTCCTTGTAAAATTTGCTTTGTCTTACCCAAATCTAATTGATTATCAAAAGTTTTTACATCTATAGAAACCCCTAATGACTTCATAGAATCAATAGCGACCAATGCACCAGAATATAGACCTAAGCTATATTTCAAGCTATTTCTATTATCTATAATTTTTTCCGTTGCTTCTTTATTACTTAAATCAAGTTTATCTAATCTAAAAGGTAACAAAAACAATACTTTTGGTTTTACCCCAACATTAATACTATCCAACAAATTAACCTTATCTAATACCAGTGCATTTCTAACTTCAAAATCGCCGACCTTATCTTTTGGCAGCTTTAAAACCATACCTGCCTTTAGACCATCTTTTAAATCAGGATTCAAGGCTACCAATTCTGCCCATGTCATTCCGAATTTTCTAGTTAATCGAAACTCATTTTGCTTTGGTTTAACCTCGTAAAAAATGTAGTTCTCGGTATTAATTTCTCCGGTCTCTACTTTCTTTTCTGGAATACGAATTACCATACCTTCTTTTAATCCTCCGCGTTCTGTAATTTCAGGATTTAAGCGAACTATCTCATCAGACTTTACTCCAAATTCCTTTTCTAAACGATAGAAATTCATTTTAGCAGGTACCGTATATGAAGTATACAGCTGTGTTACCTGATTCTTAACGGTACTACCTGCAATTTTAGGCATTAACAGCTCGTAACCTTCAGACAAATAGTTATTTGCGGCAGACAGCCCTGGGTTTAGCTCTAGCATTCTCTCTATGGTAATACCATATTTATGAGCAATACTCCACCAAGTCTCTTTTGCGGCAACAATGTATTTTTCTAAATCTGCTTGATTTTCAACTACTTCTTCAACTTTAGGAGCGCGGTACTTAGGAATTCGCAAATCCATCTTCTTTTGTAATGGAGAAGCATATAACACAGGGTTGTACTTTTTTAGCTCATCTTCTGTAATGTTATACATTTGAGTAATGCCAAAAATAGTTTCCTTTTTCTTGACACGGTGCTCTGTATAACCAATAGGCTCTCTTGCCTTTACAGAATCTTGCACAACAGTTGTGTTCGTTCTAGTTGTTACTGTACTTGAAGTGGGAGTATTAGAAATTGGTGTATTTGTTTGCTCAACAATCTTTTTACCAGGAACTACCAATATCGTATTCGACCTTAGTTTCTGACCTTCCTTTATTTCCTTATTGTACTGTAATATACTTGACGTTGAAACCCCGTACATTTTAGAAATGCTTTCTAAAGTCTCTCCTGATTTTACTTGATGGGTATTGAATTTTTGCGCCATTGCCGTGCAAGACACTAATAAACAAAATGACCCGATTAAGTAAATTTGATTAAATATATATTTCATACTATTCCCATTCTATTGTTGCTGGCGGCTTTGAACTTATATCATATACGACACGATTGACCCCAGGGACTTTATTAATAATATCATTTGATGTTTTTTGTAAAAACTCATATGGTAAATTAACCCAGTCGGCAGTCATACCATCAGTACTTTCCACTGCTCTAAGTGCCACACATTTTTCGTAGGTACGTTCATCTCCCATTACACCTACACTATTAACAGGCAACAACATGGCTCCTGCTTGCCACACTTTATCGTATAAGCCCCATTTCTTTAATCCATCGATAAAAATGGCATCCACTTCTTGCAAAATAGCCACTTTTTCTGGTGTAATATCACCTAGAATACGTATTGCCAAACCAGGACCTGGAAAAGGATGTCTTCCCAATAACGCCTTATCTATACACAAGCTAGCACCAACTCTTCTTACCTCATCTTTAAATAACATTTTTAAAGGCTCAACCACTTTCAATTTCATAAAATCTGGCAAACCACCAACATTATGATGACTCTTAATAGTCTGCGACGGGCCACCGGTTGCTGATACTGATTCTATAACATCGGGATAAATGGTGCCCTGTGCCAACCATTTTGCATTTTCTACCAAATGAGATTCATCATCAAAAACTTCGATAAATACTCTACCTATAGTTTTTCTTTTAGTTTCTGGATCGCTCTCTCCGGCTAAATCATCCAAAAAGCGTGCCGAAGCATCAACTCCTTTTACATTTAACCCCATACCCTCATACTGCCGTAATACATCGGTAAACTCGTTCTTTCTCAAAAGTCCGTTGTTTACGAATATACAGTGCAGGTTTTTACCGATAGCTTTATGCAACAAAACGGCAGCAACAGAAGAATCTACACCGCCCGATAAACCTAAGATCACTTTTTCATCGCCAATCTTCTCTTTTAGCTCTGCTACCGTTTTATCAACAAAGGCATCTGGAGTCCAGGTTTGTTCCATTTCGGCAATATTCACCAAAAAGTTTTCCAACACTTGCTTTCCATCCTTAGAATGATACACTTCTGGATGAAACTGAATAGCATACGTTTCTTCCCCTTCAAATTTAAAGGCTGCATTTTCTACATCATGGGTACTTGCCAATAATGTTGTATTCTCAGGAAGATGTTTAATAGTATCTGCATGGCTCATCCACACCTGACTACCAGCACCTACTTTATCAAAAAATGGTTCGTTTTCCTTTATAAAGCTAAGGTTGGCACGACCATATTCTCTTGTATTGGATTTTTCTACACTACCACCGTGAAAATGCGCTAAATACTGTGCGCCATAACAAACGCCCAATAATGGTTTTTTACCACGTATTTCAGACAGGTCCGGGTGAACGGCATCTTCTCCCCTAACCGATAAAGGAGATCCAGAAAGAATCACCGCTTTATACTCAGAAAGGTCTTTTGGTAGTTTATTATAAGGTTTAATTTCAGAGAAAATATTCAGCTCACGTACGCGTCTTCCAATTAATTGGGTGTATTGTGAACCAAAATCTAGTATCAGGACTTTATTTTGCATGGGCAAAAATAGCAAATTGACAGTTCTTGAAAAGTATCTTTTAATATATTTAGACTCGATTTAAATATTTTTTCATGAAACACATTAGTGCATTTATTTTTGGAGCAGCAATTATCATAGCGGCTTATTTTTTAGGCAACGCATATATACAAAGGGCGAACCCACCTCAAATGATATCGGTTACTGGTTTGGGCAACGAAAATTTCACCTCTGATCTCATTGTTTGGGAAGGTCAATTTTCTACCAATAGCACCATATTAAAGACTGCTTTTGATCAATTAAACCTAGATAAGGAGATTGTTCGCCAATATTTGACCTCTAAAGGCATTGATGCAAACAGCATAATATTCAACAGTGTGCAAACTACCGAATTGCGAGATAACCAATATGAAAATGGCAATTACGTTGGCAATATTTTTAGGGGTTATCAATTAATTCAAACTTTAAAAATAGAATCTGAAGATGTTGCATTAATAGAAGGTGTTTCTAGAGAAATAACAGAACTCTTGAATAAAGGTGTGCAATTCAACTCATCGCCACCAAGATATTATTACACAAAACTAGCCGACCTTAAAATTGAAATGATTTCAAAAGCTACCGAAGATGCTAGAATACGTGCCGAGAAAATAGCTGAAAATGCGGGTAGTAATTTGGGGGATTTAGTTTCTGCCAACATGGGTGTTTTTCAGATTACCGGTCAAAATTCTGGTGAAGATTATAGTTGGGGCGGAGCTTACAATACTTCATCTAAAAATAAAACCGCATCTATTACCATGCGTTTAGAATATAAAGTAAAGTAATAGTACTACTTTGATCAATAATATTTACCGATCTGGTAAAGAAGATATTAAATATAAAAGCCCGGTAATCACCCGGGCTTTTAAATCAACCAATTATCAAATCGAATACATTAAAAAATCTTTTTCATAACAATCTGTATTCAACCTATATGTCGTAAATTTTCTACTCACCTTACATTCTTAAAAAAGAAAGCTCAGGAACCACCCTGAGCTTTTAAATAAATCAAAAACCAAATTTAAACCAAAAGCTTAAAAATCGAACCTAATCAATTCTTTTTCACAGCTATTACTTATATAACAACCAACTTATAATTTACCCTACCTATAAATCGTATTATTTTTACCTTTAAATAAATCACCAGCATGATCAATTCATTTTTTGAAGAATTAAGTACTGAAATACATAACGGAATAAACGAAAGAGGTCATCCGTTCAGGTTCATTACTATGGCAACAGTAGGTAACGAAACTACCGCCCGCTTACGTACCGTGGTGCTTCGTGAGGTTAGCGATGATTTACGTTTGACTATTTATACAGATAGCCGCACTGAAAAGATGAAACATATTGCAGATAATAATCAAGTTAGCTTTCTACTGTATCATCCTGAAAAAATGTTACAACTTAAAGTGGAAGGAACTGCCGAAATAGCAACAAATACGGATAGACTGCAAACTACATGGCAAAACATTCAACCAAATAGCAGAAAAGATTACATTACCCAAACCAGCCCAGGTAATTCTATTAAAAACCCGGATCATGTAGAATATGTTAAAGACAAAAACTACTTTACAATAATTGATATAACTCCGTCAAAAATTGAATATTTAAAACTGAAACGCCCCAATCATATTAGAGCACTATTTATAAAAATGGATAAAAGTTGGAACGGAGAGTTTCTGGTTCCTTAATGCAGATAGAAATACAAATTTTCTTTTTCTTTTCCGAACCCTATAATACTATCGACAGCTATCTTATTTTGCTCTTCGGATCGATTAATAGAAACCTCAATTACTTTTATATAATTTGAACTTGAATTTTTTAACGAATAATCATCTGCAGAAAACAGTATTCTCTTCGGATACAATAAACGTACATTACCGGCATAGGTAACATTAGGAAGCACCCATTCAAAATCATCATAATTTTCTTTCAATTTATTGACAACCGGCTCAAAACCAAAATGCACAGATGAAGGTATGTTCAATATTTTCTCAACTGGTGTTCTTAAAGTTTGAATTCCTATTGCCGCAAAAAAAACCCAGTACCCTATAGAAACTAATTTCTGATTATTTTTAAGATTTATAGTTTCTATTAACAGAACAACAAAAGGAATAAAAAGTGGCAATAACCACCTCGTCTCTACTTTCTGACTTTGAAAAATGAGGAAGAATAAACCCAATACCATCAATTGCGCCAAGAACATTTTCGAAAACCAATGAAGTTTTTGCTTGTTGAAATTGATAAATTTTGAGTAATAACCAATTACCACAAGTGCTACAACAGGAAATGATAAGGCAAACAATCCTTTCAAATAAATTAAAATTGGCATTAATGAAAAACCTGATTCCACTTCTTCTATTCCAATTTTTTCTTCTACACTAGATGCTAAAAAAGATTGAAATCCGTCAGGACCTAATAGCCAGTATGCATGAGGTGCCACCAATAAAACAGAAATAAAAACTGGAATCAGTATTTTCAGGTTAAAAACAATAGCTCTTAATTCCCTATCCCAAAAAGAAACCAAAATGAAGGTTACCAGAAAAAAGCCATAATTGTATTTAGACATCATACCCACACCTATAATCAAACCAAGTGCAAGATAATTTGAAATCGATTTACGCTGCACTAATAATTGTATACAATAGTAAGACGCAACAACACTTAAACACAGCAAACTTGTATGTGAAAGCCTCCTAAAAGTAAAGTCAATATACACAGGTATTAAAACTAGTGCTAAAACAGCCAATTTAGACCTATCAGCATCTTTAATGCGTAGTCCAGAAAAACGATATAACAACAGTAATGTACTTGCAAACAACACCCCTCTAAGCATAGAGAATGGTAATTTACCCACACCAAATATGGAATTGAAACCAAATTGCAACCATGTATAAAGTGGAGGTTGATCATCATAACCCCAACGCAACCACTGCGAATAATACGCTTGTTCTGCGTCTTCAAGCTCTAATGCACTTTTAAAAAAAGTAATTAACGTAATGGCTAGAAAAGATAAAATGGTAAGTACCGCTATCTTATTTAGAGATGCGTTCTTGCCCATCATTTATTTTTGGGTGATGACAGTAAAGTTCAAATCTAAAGGTTGTAAAGCCTCAAAAAGCATGGGAATCAAATCTTCTCCATATGCTAAATAAAACTCAGAAAAATTAGATTGTCGCTCTTGAAGCGATTGATTAGGAAACATTTCATTCTGCAGTTCGGTCATACGAACCACATGATCCTTCAGCTTTCTTTTTTGTGCCTGTAGCAATCTTTTCTCCAAGGCTTCCAATCCTTTTTTCTGCTTTACTTCTTGTGCTTTTACAGCTCCTAGAAAAGATTTGTCGGTCTTTTCGGCAAGCACGTACATATCCTTAAACTGCTCTTCCAGCAATTTTTTCTGCGGTGAAAAGTCGATATCGATATTTGAGATTTCTCTAATCTTTTTATTGATAAGTCTGTTTTGCTTTAAAAAGATATCTGATTTGGAGATATTCATTTTCTCTAACTTTTCGGCTTGCTTCTCCGTAATGATCAGCGCCGAATTTCTAACCAACAAGATTGGAAAAGGCACATTCATAGCTTCAAAAGCAGCTTTTAATTCTAACCAATATGCAATCTCTCCGCCACCACCTATATAACATAGATTCGGCAAAATTACTTCTTGATATAAAGGTCTAGCTATTACGTTGGGTGAAAAACGCTCTGGGTGAGCATTCATCTCATCTATCAACTCATCTTTTGTAAACGAAATGTTGGTTTCATTAACTAGGTAATTACCCTTACTTTCAATAATTCTTTCGCGGATACCGTCTTTTAAATAAAAATAATTGATTTCACGCGGATTTACCTGTACAGGATAATCTGATGAAATATTTTCAATTTTGGTTATACTTTCAGATACTTTCTTGAACGCCGTTTGTTCAAAAATATCTCTCTTTATGTAAGGCACTAGTGTCTTTTTCAAATCTATATGATCACCATCAACAATGACTAGCCCGTAATCCTTAAAAATTTCATTTGCTAAAAATCGGGTTGCATCCGTTAGGTTATTATGCTTTAAATACGCATTTTCAAAAAGCTCCTTTAATACCTTGGCATTCTTACTATCGCCAATGGTTTTTGAATACAGTGCAAAAACTTCCTCTAACCCTTCCGTAGATAAGTGACCAACAGCACCAAACGCCTCTATATTCCACTGAAATTTCAATCCCTTAAAATTAAAATAATTGATTTCGTCAAAATCATGATCTTCCGTAGCCATCCAGTAAACAGGTACAAAATTGTTGTCTGGAAATTCCTTTTTTAACTGCCTGGTCAAATTAATCGTAGATATAATCTTGTATAGAAAATATAACGGTCCGGTAAATAAGTTTAACTGGTGACCTGTAACTATTGTGAAGGTATTTTTTTCTTTTAACAGCTGAATATTAGCAATTGTTCCCTTAGAAGTATCAGTATTCTTATACTGATTTAACATAGAAGCATGTAATATATCTCTTTGAGCTTGAGTAAAATGCTTTCCTTTTTCTTCCAATTGACCTTTGAAGCCTTCTATATCGGGAAACCGATTATATAATGGTCTAAGCTTAGTATCTGCTATTGTGTAATCGCAAATCAATTTCGAAAAATAACCCGTTTTCTCTAGGGGCAAACAATCAATATCCATATAAGAAGTAAATACTTTGTAAATATAAAACCCTTTCGTTTTACATTTCCTAAATATAAGTTAATTACAACTAGTATTAAATACTAAATTCCTCGGTGAAATACATCGCAATTCAGGGACATTTTGTAATTATTTTAATAGATTTGGCTGACTCAGAATACAAACCACACACTATGAAACTAATTCTACGCTACGCATTATTTTTAATTCCCTTTATAGGTTTATCCCAATTAAAATCTCCATCAGAATTTTTAGGTTATGAACTAGGAACACAATTTACAAGACATCATGAAGTAGTTGATTACTACCAATATTTGGCAGAGGCAGAACCTCAACGCATGAATCTTATGGAATACGGTAAAACCAATGAACGCAGACCGTTATTATTGGCAACCATATCTACCAAAGAAAATATGCAAAATCTCGATAAAATAAGGGAAGAGCACATGAAAGGTATAAACGGCGAAGGCGCACCGAATAAAGCTATTGTTTGGCTCAGCTACAATGTTCACGGTAATGAAAGTGTTAGTACCGAAGCGTCAATGCAAACTATATATGACCTTTTCACTACTAAAAGCAGTTACCTTGACAATATAGTAGTATTGATTGATCCATGTATTAATCCAGATGGTAGAGATCGTTATGTAAACTGGTATAACCAATTTAAAAATTCACCCAACCAGGCAGATCCTAATAGTAAGGAGCATCATGAAAATTGGTGGAGTGGTCGTAGCAACCACTATATGTTCGATCTTAATAGAGATTGGGCTTGGTTAACACAAGTGGAAAGTCAGCAGCGTTTAAAGCAGTTTAATAAATGGTTGCCTCATGTACACGTAGATTTTCATGAGCAAGGTGTTGACAATCCGTATTATTTTGCGCCTGCCGCAGAGCCTTTTCATGAAGTAATCACAGATTTTCAAAGAGAGTTTCAAGAAACTATTGGTAAAAATCATGCGAAGTACTTTGATGAAAATGGCTGGTTTTATTTCACTAAAGAGGTTTTCGACCTATTGTACCCTAGTTATGGTGACACTTATCCTACCTACAACGGAGGTATTGGTATGACTTATGAGCAAGGCGGTAGCGGTCGTGCTGGTTTAGGTATTATTACTAGTATAGGAGATACACTTACCCTAAAAGATAGAATTGCACATCACCATACTACCGGTCTATCTACAGTAGAAGTAGCATCAAATAATGTATCTAAATTGAATGATGAATTCAAGAAATTCTACTTAAATAAAAATTTCAAATACAAAAGTTATGTGTTGAACGGTAACCCAGATAAAATTGAAGCTCTGGCAGATTTATTAGCTAAGCATGAAATTGAATATCAATCGGGTACAAACACAACTATTAAAGGGTATAATTATACAACAGGCAAAACTGGATCAATAAAAAGTACCGACCAAAGTTTGGTGATTTCTTCTAATCAACCAAAGAGTACATTGGTAAAAGTATTATTTGAACCTATGGCTAAATTAAGCGACTCCGTTACTTATGATATTACTGCATGGTCGCTACCTTACGCATACGGATTGGATGCTGTTGCTTCTGAAAGTACTGTCAGCAAAACCTATCCACCTCACAACGGAACTGAATACGGAGTTTTGAAGGAGAATAGCTATGCTTATTTAGCAGACTGGAACAGTATGAAAGATGCTAGATTCTTGGCAGAACTTTTAAGAAATAAAGTCCGTGTACGATACGCTCATAAGCCTTTTACCTTAGACGGTATTTCTCACGAACGTGGTACATTAATTATCACTAAAAGTGATAATAAGCACCTAAAAGATTTTAACGGTATTCTTAGAACCGCATCAATTAATAATTCTAAAAATGTAATTGCTACCAATACCGGATTTGTAAAGAGTGGCAAAGATTTCGGTTCTGGCTATGTTGATGTTATTCAAGATTTAAATATTGCAGTTCTTTCTGGAGAACCTACCTCTACCCTTCGTTTCGGAGAAATATGGAACTTTTTCGAACAACAATTAAACTACCCTATTTCTGTATTGGATGAAGATTATTTTGAACGCGTTGATCTTACCAAATATGATGTTTTAATTTTACCTGATGGTAGTGGTTACAATAGCTTTTTAACCACATACAACAAAGAGAAAATTAAGGACTGGGTAAAACGTGGCGGTAAATTAATTGCCATGGGTGGAGCCATTGACGGTATTACAGCCTCAGATAAAGAATTTGAACTATCTGAAAAAGAAATTAAAAAAGACTCTTCAAATACCATTGAATCTTTTGAAATTTCTGAAAGAGAACAAATAAAATCTGCTATTACCGGTGCTATTTTCAAAGCAACTGTTGATAATACAAACCCATTAGCTTATGGGTATGATGACACATATTTCACCCTTAAACTAGGAGCTCGCGCTTATAATTACTTAGAAAATGGAAGTGCTGTTTATTTAAGTGAAGGTGCCAATGAACCTGTATCAGGATTCGCTGGTAGTGAAGCAAAGAAAAAGATTGCCGAAACCTTGATTTTCGGGACAGAAGATATGGGTCGCGGACAAGTAATATACATGGTAGACAACCCTTTATTTAGAGGTTTTTGGGAAAATGGAAAACTATTTTTCGCCAATGCTCTATTTATGGTTAAATAAAAAAAAGTATGAAAGAATATAAAGTTGAAACACTCATTTTCTACTCGAAATTTACTTTTGACAGAAACCATTTAGCGAAGTCATCAAATAAAGCAATTCAAGATAAACTAAACGAATATGCTAAAAATGGCTGGCGTTTAGTATCTACAGATACTATCGAATTCGGCATGGCTATGTATATTTATCTGTATTTTGAAAAGTAAAAGAATACAAATAAACGTCTAGTTTAGATATCCCTGAAACAGCTAAAATCGTTTCAGGGATATTTTATTTTATGGCTACATGGCACTCTTCCCAACATATTCGCATCTTTTGCGTTTAAATTAGAAGTTCCTAATATATTAGGGTACAAACCAACACCTATGCCAAACAATCAAGACCAAATAAATGCATTAATGAATAAGTTAGAACTGCTTTTAAAAAAGCAGCAAGACTTTAATATTGAGGTAAATGAAATTCGTAGAGATATTCAAATACTTAGAAATACTCAGGCGTTAAAATTCAATGAATCAACTAGTAAACAAAGTATTGAACCTCAAGAAATAACTTCCGAAAAAGAACATACTGTTACTGCTGAAGCTGCAATTACAGAAACACCTATTTCAGCTCAAACCGCTATCACCCATATTCAAGATGAACAAAATATCAGTTCTGAAAAGAAAATTATTAAACCAAAAGGTAAATCTAATCTTGAGAAATTTATTGGTGAAAACCTTATCAATAAAATTGGGATACTTATTACCGTAATTGGTGTTGGTATTGGCGCAAAATATTCTATTGAAAACAATTTAATTAGTCCGCTAACCAGAATTATACTTGGTTATTTAGTTGGTATAGGCTTATTAGGATTCGGAATTAAATTGAAAGCCAGATACGAAAGCTATAGTGCTGTTCTGGTTAGTGGCGCTTTAGCGATTCTGTATTTCTTGACATTTATCGCTTATGATCTTTATGGGTTGTTTCCGCAAATAGTAGCCTTTGGTATTATGCTATTATTTACTGTTTTCGGAGTTATAGCTGCACTGAGTTACAATAAGCAAATTATAGCTCACATAGGTTTAGTAGGGGCATACGCGGTACCTTTTCTTTTAAGTAATGATTCTGGCAATGTTACTGCACTATTTAGTTATATCGCCTTAATTAATATCGGTCTCTTAGTTATTTCGTTTAAAAAATATTGGAAAGCACTTTATTACGTAGCCTTTGCATTCACCTGGCTTATTTATGGGTCCTGGTATGCCTTCTCAAGCAATGATGTAGATTTCTCTATTGGCTTTGGCTTTTTAGCGCTATTCTTCACATTGTTCTACGCTACATTTTTAGCGTTTAAACTGATAAAATCCGAAAAATTCCAAGTTGCAGATATTATTCTGATCATGCTAAATTCGTTCATATTTTACGGCTTTGGTATTGCCTGGCTCTATGATTATGAAGGTGGAGAATTTTATTTAGGTTTATTCACCCTATTGAATGCACTTATTCATTTTGTGATAACGGTAATTATCTTCAAAAGAAAATTAGCCGATCGAAAGCTATTCTTCTTAACCTCTGGATTTGTACTTACGTTTATTACCATAGCGGTACCTGTTCAATTAGATGGCAATTGGGTAACATTATTTTGGGCTTTTGAAGCCGCACTATTATTTTGGATTGGGCGCACCAAAAAAGTTAAATTCTATGAATACCTTTCCTATATTTTGGTTGCTCTAGCATTCTTAAGCTTAACAATGGACTGGACAGCAAGTTACTCGTATATGAATACCACAGACGAATGGAGCCTTATATTAAACACTACGTTTTTGACTTCGATACTTTGCGTTGCTGTCTTCGGATTCATGAATTGGATTCAAACAAAATTCAGCACTGAAAAACCTTCAATAGTTCAACAGATAATGACATTTGGTATTCCTGCTATGTTTATAGGAACCCTCTACTTTGCCTTCTATCTAGAAATTGAACAGTATTGGAACAATGCCTTTCAGTTATCTAAAATAGAGATATCAAGTACCTCTGGTGAATACCCAGAATATAACTACAATCTCAAAGATTTTGAAGCTATTTGGTTAATTCTATATACCATGTTTTTTATTAGTGTTTTAAGTTTCGTAAATATTATTAAAATTAAAAACAAGATATTAGGAATTGTAGCCTTAGGCTCCGCGCTTTTAATAACTTTAATATTCCTTACCAACGGACTTTACACCTTAAGCGAGCTGCGTGAAAATTACCTTACCCAGCAACTAACAGAATTTTACAATGTAGGAGCATATAATATTTACATGCGCTATATTTCATTTGCATTTCTTGCATTTCTTTTATTCGCCATTTATAAATTAGCACAGCAAGAGTATTTAAAATTTAATTATAAAATTCCGTATGAAATTCTAATGCATACCGCAATTATATGGGTAGCAAGTAGCGAATTATTAAATTGGATGGATCTATCAGGATCTGAACAATCTTATAAACTAGGTCTTAGTATTCTTTGGGGCATATATGCGCTACTTCTAATCGCATTAGGTATTTGGAAAAAGAAAAAATACCTGCGAATTGGAGCTATTACACTATTTTCAATTACGTTAATTAAGTTGTTCTTCTATGATATTTCATCTTTGAATACTATTTCTAAGACAATCGTATTTGTATCATTGGGTGTCTTATTATTGATTATTTCATTTCTTTACAACAAATACAAATACATTATTTCAGATGAGACTGAACAATAGCTTTTTAACAATTCTTGCCTTTTTATCGATTTCAGTTTGTTTCGGACAGATGGATTCCTATTCTAAAAAGATAGCGTTAAAAGATATCGAAAACCAATGGCATACTATTGAAGTACCTAACCAAGTATTTGAAGATGTAAATACCAACATGAGCGATATTCGCATTTATGGGGTTACCGCTACCGATACTATCGAAGCACCATACCTGCATAAAGTTTCTAATGCTGAAATTTCCAATTCAGAGCTTTCTTTCAATCTAATAAATAGCGTAAATAATTCTAAAGGTTACTTTTATACTTATGAGCTACCTCAAAAGGAAACTATTAATGAGATGCTACTAAACCTAGAAGACCCTAATTTTAATTGGGAAATTACACTTGAAGGTAGTCAACATCAGAAACAATGGTTTACTATTTTAGAAGACTATCGTATTTTATCTATTAATAATGACCAGACAAATTATTCGTTTACTACATTAAAGTTTCCAGATGCTAGCTTTAGATATTACAGAGTATTAATAAAGAGTAAAGCAAAGCCAAATCTAACATCTGTACATATTACTAAAAAGGCTAAAAAGGCTGCCACTTATCGCGATTATGAGGTTAGTGATTTCCAAATTTCTAAAGAAGACAAAAAAACGATTATAGACATTGATTTAAAAAACCGTGTACCCCTCAACTTACTAGAGTTTACAGTCGATGATAAAATCGATTATTACCGATCAATTTCTATTCAGTATCTGGTTGATAGCGTAAAGACCGAAAAAGGATATTACCACAATTACAGACCTTTAGCTACGAAGACTCTTTCTTCAATGGAAGATAACAGCTTTCAATTACCGGGTACGTTAGCACAAAAACTACGCGTTATTATCTTAAACAATGATAATCAACCTTTAAAAATTTCTGATGTAAAACTTAAAGGATACCTGCATACGTTGACCGCCCGTTTTACAGAACCAGCTAACTATTTTTTAGTTTACGGCAAGCCGTATGATAATTTTCCAAATTACGATATATCAAAAACCACGGTTTCTTTACCAGATAATATTACAAAATTAGATTTTGGTAGCGTGGTAGAAATACCTAAACCAGAAATTGAAACAACAAATCCTCTTTTCGAAAACAAATGGTGGTTGTGGGTTATAATTGGTGTTGTAATAGCCCTTTTAGGTTATTTCACTATTGGTATGATGAAGAAGGAGCTTTAGTTGTTTTTATCAAAAAATCATTGGGAAAGTACACTAAACCAAAGTTTGCAAACATTTACTTATAAATTGCTTGACCTATGTTTTAATCACATTTCTCTGATCTGGAAATCAACAACTAAACCATTGCTACATAAATAATAATATGATGGAAAGGTGGTTTATCTAATTTAACTCATAAATAGGCAAAACCTTCACAAAATTTCATCGTAAGTAGTGTGATGAAATATTACATATTATTACCGCTTCTACTTCCAACGGTTATTTTAAGTCAAAAAATAGACCATCTTGCCTCTTTCAGAGATATGGGTAGTGAAAGCTATTTCCGATTTAATTATGACAATGATTTCTTCGCTGCATCAGATAAAAATTACACGCAAGGCTATAGTTTTGAGTATGCAAATCCAAGCTTAAAGAAAAATCCGGTAAACCATATTTTCATCAAGCCTAAAGGTAATCACTTCACTTATGGATTAGCATTAGAACATATCGGTTACACACCTAGTGATTTTGTTAGTCCAGATATACAAATTGATGATAGACCCTTTGCTGCTGCTATATACCTTAAGAGTTTTGCTGTTGCAACAGATACCATTAAAAAATTAAGATTATCTCAATCATTAAGTTTAGGACTTATTGGTCCAGGGGCATTTGGTAGAGAAATGCAAACAGCAATTCATAAACTTATTGAAAACAAAACTCCCGGTGGTTGGGACAATCAAATTCAGAACGATTTAGTGTTGAACTATAAAATTGGCTACGAGAAACAAATATTCAATTATAAAAACATAATAAATACACAAGCAATAACTTCGCTACAACTAGGAACTTTATTTACAAATGCATCGGTGGGATTTAATTCTACTATCGGACTATTACATCATCCGTTCTCTAGAAACAATATATCTTCAAAATTTAAATTTTATGCTTATGTACAACCAGCAGTTCATGTCGTCGGTTATGATGCTACTTTGCAAGGTGGCATTTTTACCAATGATAATCCTTATACCATTTCTTCAAAAAATATAGAACGGTTAACCGCACAAATCGACTACGGACTCATACTCAAATACAGAAAACTGTATTTAGAATATACCCGAACAACGATTACCAAAGAATTTACCTCTGGTAATTCTGCCAATTGGGGCGGTTTTAAAGCAGGTTTATTGTTTGATTAATTACACAGCAGGTTCACCATAAAGGTCAAAGTCAGCTGCTTCTCTAATCTTAATATTTACAAACTCACCTTGCTTCACATAATGCTTTGCTGCATCTATTAATACCTCGTTATCAACATCTGGAGAATCGAATTCTGTTCTTCCCACAAAATAGTTACCTTCTTTGCGATCTATAATGCAACGAAACGTCTCCCCAACTTTCTTCTGGTTCAATTCCCAAGAAATTTGAGATTGAATTTCCATGATAATATTGGCACGTTCTTGTTTTACTTCTTCTGGGACATCGTCTACCAAAGTATAGGCATGAGTATTTTCTTCATGACTGTACGTAAAGCAACCTAAACGCTCAAAACGCATGGCAATTACCCAGTTTTTGAGAATCTCGAAATCTTCTTCTGTTTCACCAGGATAACCCACTATTAAAGTAGTTCTAATTGTCATTTCTGGTACAGCAGCTCTAAATTCTTTAAGTAATTTCGTCGTTTTAGCTTCTGTAGTACCACGACGCATACTTTTAAGAATTCTGTCAGATATATGCTGTAACGGAATATCCAAATAGTTACAAACCTTTGGTTCTCTATTCATAACATCTAGCACATCCATCGGAAAACCAGCAGGAAATGCATAATGTAGACGTATCCACTCAATGCCTTCTACCTTTACCAAAGCCTCCAAAAGCTCGGCAAGATTTCTTTTCTTATAAAGATCTAAACCATAATAAGTAAGATCTTGTGCAATTAAGATTAATTCTTTTACCCCTTTTGCCGCAAGCTTTTCTGCTTCGGTTACCAATTCTTCAATCGGAGTACTCTTGTGCTTACCTCTCATTAAAGGAATTGCACAGAAAGAACAAGGCCGATCACAACCTTCTGCAATTTTTAAATACGCATAGTTTTTAGGTGTTGTTGTTAAACGCTCGCCTATTAGCTCATGCTTATAATCTGCTCCTAATGCTTTCAACAAACCTGGCAACTCACTGGTACCAAAATACTCATCTACATTCGGAATTTCTTTTTGTAGATCTGGCTTATAACGTTCACTTAAGCAACCGGTAACAAAAACTTTATCTACCGCACCATCTTCTTTCTTTTGAACATATTCTAAAATGGTATTAACACTTTCTTCTTTAGCATTGGCAATAAAGCCACAGGTGTTAATTACAACTATGTTTCCTTCTTCCTCATGTACAACTTCTTTGTCATTTGCCTTTAACTGGCCCATGAGTACTTCAGAATCATAAACATTCTTTGAACAACCTAGTGTTACTACGTTGATTTTGTTCTTTTTAAGAGTTTTTGTCCTCATAATTTAAATTGGGGTGCAAAAATACGATTTGGGTATTTAAAAACGTTAGATATGGACAAATTTACTTGTAATCTTTATTTGATTACAGTTTATCAATACCCAAATCTTAAATTAACCATGAAATTCTCCCAATATTTCAGGCTACTTGCCCTATCATTAATTGTAGCGTCATGCTCAAGTGATTCTGAACCCTCTTCAGAAACTGACAAAAGTGGCACTCCACCTGCTGTAACACCTATACCGACCGAAACTTATTTTCCACCAATTTCTAGAACTAACGAATGGGAAACCACATCTATGGAATCCTTAGGATGGAACGAAGATGAAGTAAGTAATCTATTTTTCTTCCTAGAAAACAATAACACCGATGCTTTTATTATCCTAAAAGATGGTCGAATAGTAATCGAAAAATACTTTGGCGATTTTAAGTCTGATGACAATCATGCATGGAACTCTGCCGGAAAAAATTTAACAGCAATGCTTACAGGTATTGCCCAAGAAGAAGAATATCTTAATATTACAGATGCAACCTCTAATTATTTAGGTGAAGGTTGGTCCAACATACCGCTAGAACAAGAATTGAACATCACCATTAAAAATCAATTGACCATGACAACGGGTCTTGATTATATGGTCGATGATATTTTCTGTACCGATCCAGAGTGTCTGTCATATTTAAATGAACCTAATACCTTCTGGTACTATCATAATGCACCTTACACCTTGTTAGATGATGTGATAGCCAATGCTACAGGTACTGATTTTAATGCTTATTTTTCCGAGAAAATCAAAGAACCTATTGGTATGCAAGGTTTATTTATAAAAGTAGGCTACAATAACGTATTCTTTAGTTCTGCGCGAAGTATGGCGCGTTTTGGAATTTTAAACTTGAACCAAGGTGATTGGAACGGAACTTCAATTCTTTCTGATCAAAGTTACTTTAATGCTATGACCAACACTTCGCAAGACTTAAATCTTTCTTACGGATATCTTTATTGGTTAAATGGCAAGAGTAGTTTTAGATTACCTAGTTCTGTAGATGAATTTGCAGGTAGCTTAATACCAAATGCACCTGATGACATGTATGCCGGACTTGGATTAAACGACCAAAAACTATATATGGTACCTAGCTTAGATTTAGTGGTTGTACGTATGGGCGGTGCTAGTAACGATGAACTTCTGGGTCCTTCTAATTTCGACAATGAAATATGGGAATTAATCAATGCTATTATCGAATAGATTTTTTCAGGATAATTAATCACATCTTCTGTATCTAGTTCACACTTAGCAAATAAGTATTCTTACTTTTGTATAAAATTGTAAGATGGATTTTAGAAGCATTGCAGAGAAAAGATACACTACCCAGAAATATAATGTTTCTAGAAAAATCTCAAATTCAGACATTGAAGATTTAAAGCATATTTTAAAACTTAGTCCGTCTTCTATTAATAGCCAACCTTGGTTATTCACATTCGTTTCTAATGAACAGATAAAAAATGAATTAGCAAACGCATCTTATTCTAATGCTCCTAAAATAAAAAATGCCAGCCATTTGGTCGTTTTCAGTGTAATGGATAATCTTGAAGAGTTTGAAAAACGTGTTGAAGAAAATTTACTTGAAAACTCTATTAAATTTTACAAGCAATACATAAAAACGCAATCAAAAGAGAAAACGGTTAACTGGTTATCTCATCAAGTTTATATTACGCTAGGATTCTTTTTAGCCGCATGTGCGTCTATGGAAATAGACTCTACCCCTATGGAAGGTATAGACGTTGGAAAATATCAAAACATACTTAACATCAAAGATCACAAGGTTTTATTTTCAGTGGCAATAGGCTACCGTGATGATAATGATATTACACAACCGAATTTAATAGGTAAATCTAGATTGGCCGATGATACTGTGATTCAATCAATTGACTAAATAATCGATTTTAAACCTCTTTTGCCAGTAAAAATACCGTGATTTCTGGTCTTACATTAAAACGTACTTGACGCAAACAACCCAAGGCACTATTAATATATAGGGTTCTTCCGTCTTTTAAATCTTTTATACCGGCATCATAATTTTTATTTTTAACTGGTAAGATCAGTGCAGGAAGAAAAGGTGGTTTTACTTGTCCGCCATGGGTATGACCAGAAAGTATCCAACCTTTAAAATTATTCCAGACAGGTAAATCGCATACATCCGGATTGTGACATAGGGCAATATTAGCTTTCTCAGGATTATATTTTGCAGTAGCTTTTTTAGGATAAAAATTACTTCCCCAAAAATCATCCATCCCCAAAAAATTAAGTCCGTTGATTTCCACAGCATCATTTCGTAACATGGTTACCCCTACATCTTCTAAACTCTTCGTAATATTTCGTGCTACATCATCTTCTACAAAATCAATTCCGTAATCGTGATTTCCTAGTATACCAATTGTACCCAAAGCGCCTTTAACCACAAATTTTAACACCTCTTGCAACTGGCTTATTTGCTCATCGTCTTCATAGGTTACATAGTCGCCGGTATACACGACAAAATCAGGATTTAATTCTTGGGCTTCTTTAAATGAATCTATGATGTATTGATAATCAAAAGAATTACCAATATGTACATCACTTATTTGCATTACTGTTTTACCGATAAGATCATCTGGTAAGTTTTTTAGAGGCATTTTTATATAGACAAACTGCATCCAAAATGGTTCTATCTGCCAACTATATAATCCAGTCAACAAACCTAACCCAGCTAACCACTGAAAAGTCTTTTTGACAAAGCTTCGTCTTTTCATTTCAAGTAATCAAATTTAGTTTTGATAGTCTGTCGGTACTACCCTATTTGGAAAATTATCTTCATAAGACTTTCCAATTCGTAATAGGTTAGCTTCAGAATATGGCTTTCCAATAAAGGTTAGGCTTATCGGTTCACCAGAAATTTTATAACCCATAGGTATTGTGAGAGCCGGATATTTGGCAACAGCCGCATAACCAGCGTGGTAATTGTTAATAGAGAGCACAGCATCTAATTTGTACTTATCCATCGCTGTATCGAAGAAGGTTCTACCATTCTTTTCAAGATTAGATTTTATTTCTTCTAATTCGGTAGTTGTGGTAGTATCTGATAATATACCCTCAAACAATGCTTGTCCGTAGGGAATTCTAACTAACGAATCTGCATTATTGAATGTCACCGCATCTGCAATTGAAGTTATTTTCACTAACTCAGAGTTGGTTTCCTCTTTTAAATATGACTTCAAATCATTTCTCATATCAATATTTAAAATACTTAAAAAGCCATCCATAGAAACTTCTGGTGGTGTAAACAGTATAATTGTTGCTCCTGCTTCTTTCAGACCCTGAATGGTTTGCTTGTAAATACTATCAGTTTCCATCAACCTTTTAATAGCACCTAATCTCATTTCAGAAAAAGGTTCTGGATGTAAACCTGCAGATAAAATTCCCGGAAAACTATCTTCTATAGATGCAGGATCTGACTCATCAAAACCCAACATAGCAGATAACAAAATAGCATTGTCCTTTACATTCTTTGTCATCGGACCAGGTGTATCTAATGTGCTTGAAATGGGCACAATACCCGACCTACTCAATAAACCTATGGTAGGTTTTAAGCCAACTACGGAATTCTGGCTACTGGGCGATAAAATAGAACCCGAGGTTTCTGTACCTACTGCGGCAACTGCATAATTAGCCGCAACTGCGGTACCGCTACCAGAACTTGACCCGCCTGTTTCAAATATTCTTCGCCCATAAGGATTAAGGGTTTGACCACCGTAAGCACTATACCCTACAGGGCAACCAGAACATAAAAAATATGCCCATTCACTTAAATTGACCTTACCTAAAACTAAGGCTCCGTTCTTTTTTAATTGCTGAACGATAAATGAATCATCAACTTCATTATCCATCAGCGCAATTGAACCTGCAGTGGTTTTCATGCCTAAGGTATTAATGTTGTCTTTTAATAAAATAGGCATACCATAAATTGGATGTTGCATTTGAGCCGCTATACCCTTTTCATTTTGCCTATCTAATTCTCGCGCTTGGGCTACTACGTCATTATTAAGGGCTATTACAGTATTTAAAGTTGTCTCATTGTTCAACTCATACTTATAAATGCGATATAAATAAAACAATACCAGATTTTCATAAGTCAGCCTACCTTCTTTGATATGATTTCGAATCACAAAAATATCTTGCTCCAAAATCATGGGAAGCACCTCTTTATATTGAGCCTCTGTAAACTTAGAAACCTCTTCATACAAAGGCATAAAAACCTCATTCTTATCCAATACCTTAGATTGAATCAGCTTGTACTGCATACGTCCATTCCCGTGATCAGCATTGTCGGCAACTTCAGTAGAATCATTATAGGGCGTCCAAAGAACTACTTCCTCTTTTTCCGTTTCTTGCTTGTTCTTACATGCACTTATAACAATAATGATTAATAATAATACAAGTTTTTTCATACTGTTATTTATTTTTTTGAATAGTTTTCCATTTCAGGATATCATTTTGGTTCAAGCGAACAAATTCATCCTTACCTTCCTTTTCAGCTAATACAATAGAAATGTTGGATGCTTTTATTGCTGCTTCATATTTCTTTAAATCTGCCAAAATCAAAGAACGCACTCTATGAAAGTAATAGGTATCTCCACCCATATCAATTGCATCATCGACATAATCGAGGGCTTCTGTAAAATTTAAACCCTGCTCTTGATAATACCGTGCAATTTCGTAATAGGTTTGTGCTGTAGGACTTCTTAATAACTCATCATTAATCTGCTCTTGAAAAATAGATTCCGTATCAAATTGAATGGGGATTGAAACTTCTGTATTTCCCCAATTCCAATTCATTAAAGCTCCGTTGTGATTAATAACATCAAACGAAATCAGAAAAGTCTCTTGAAAATCATGTTTATGGATTGGTACAACTATTACTCGTAATGCATCTTCTTTGGCATTATAGTTTGTTCTGCCATCTCCCCAATGCGCTGTATTCTTATGAAATACTATTTGCCACTCCTTTTCTTCAGGAAAAGCATACAAGGCATAAGTACCCTTAACGAGCTTTTGACCTTCAATAAAAACATCTGAACTGAAAGTAATTTTGGTAGATTCATTGGCACCTACCCTCCAAATACGTCCATAAGGAACTAAACCAGGCTGACCGTTAGGTTGATTGCCAAATAAAGTGCGACCCTTGGCAGATGGTCTGGAATATTCGACGGTAATTTTTGAGAGTCCGACTTCTTGTTCAATCTTGGCAAACGGACTAGCTTTGGGGTGGTTCATTTGCCCCCAACTCAGATTAGATAATAAAAGAGGAAGTATGAACCAGATGTATCTCAATTTCAAATTTTAAAGAATGAATCTACGAACTCATGCTTATTAAATGCCTGTAAATCTTCAATACCCTCACCTACACCGATATACTTTACCGGTATTTTAAATTGATCAGATATACCTATAACCACACCGCCTTTTGCAGTACCATCTAATTTGGTAATCGCCAAAGCCGTAACTTCTGTAGCTTTCGTAAATTGTTTTGCTTGTTCAAATGCATTTTGCCCTGTAGAACCATCTAGAACCAGCAATACTTCATGCGGGGTATCGGCAACTACTTTTTGCATAACGCGTTTTACCTTGGTCAACTCATTCATTAAGTTCACCTTATTATGCAATCTACCTGCTGTGTCTATAATTACCACATCGGCATCTTGGGTAACGGCAGAACTCAAAGTATCGAAAGCAACCGAAGCAGGATCACTACCCATTTGTTGTTTTACTATAGGCACATCTACACGATCGGCCCATACTTGTAACTGATCAATTGCAGCTGCCCTAAATGTATCTGCGGCACCAAGAACTACTTTTAAACCTTGATTTTTAAATCTATATGCCAACTTACCAATAGTTGTAGTCTTACCAACACCATTTACACCAACTACCATGATCACATATGGCTTTTTATCTTTTGGTATTTGAATATCGCCAGTATCGCCGTCGTTAGTTTCAGAAAGAAGACCAGCAATTTCAGCTCTTAAAATCGTATTAAGCTCATCGGTACCTACATACTTATCGCGAGCAACCCTTGCTTCTATTCTTTGTATAATTTTTAAGGTTGTATCAACGCCAACATCAGAAGAAACCAATACTTCTTCAAGATTATCTAGAACATCATCGTCTACCTTAGACTTACCAGCAACCGCTTTACCCAACTTCGAAAAGAAAGTGGTTTTAGTTTTTTCCAAACCTTTATCTAAGGTTTCTTTTTTCTGAGAAGAAAATATTTTTTTAAATAAGCTCATTTTTGATTGTATGGTTAGTCAAATATAAAAAATTAAAAAGCCCCTTTCGTATGAAAGGGGCTCAATAACTACTAAAAGTTATATTTCTTATTTCTTGGCAATCCAAGCATCTACCAATTCTGGTGGCATAACTTGTTCTACAAAAACGTAAGCACCTGATTTTGGTGACTTAACCATTTTTATAGCTTTTGTCAATCTTTTAGAACTTGTCTGTAAACTTGCTACGGTCTTCTTAGCCATGTCTTATGTTTTTAGTGATTCTCTTAAAGAAAGAATCTATTTAATTTCTTTATGAAGGGTCATTCTCTTAAGAATAGGATTGAATTTTTTAATTTCCAATCTCTCAGGAGTGTTCTTCTTATTTTTTGTTGTGATATATCTTGAAGTACCTGGTTGACCAGATTCTTTATGCTCTGTGCATTCTAATATAACTTGTATTCTATTACCTTTCTTTGCCATCTTAATGCTCTATTTTCCAGATTACTTAATAACGAATCCTTTTGCTTTTGCTTCTTTCAAAACAGCAGATATTCCTTTCTTATTGATACTCTTTAAAGCTCTTGTAGAAACTTTAATAGTAATCCAACGGTCTTCTTCAGGAATGTAGAAACGCTTTTTAGATAGATTTACATCAAATCTTCTTCTCGTTTTATTAATTGAAAACGAAACATTGTTTCCAAACATCGCCTTCTTCCCCGTAATTTCACATACTTTTGACATCGTGCTGACTTTTTCTTTTAAACAGGGTGCAAATTTATATCTTTTTTATCGTTCCAACAACAATAAAGATCACATTTTTAAAATTTCTTTTTGAAGAAGCTCAAAAGCCTTATTTACAGACTTTTCCACAACACGCTCGCGTGTACTCCCCATTTGAAATTCTTGTACCAATTTGGACTTCGGTCCATCGATTGCGATAAATACCGTTCCTACCCCAGCATTGGAATCTCCTTTTGTAGGTCCTGCATTACCTGTAGTGGCTATTGCAAAATCGGTTTTCATTAATTCTTTTGCTCCTTTTGCCATTGCACTTGCAACTTCAGCACTAACCACAGAATGTTTGTCAACTAATTCTTTAGGCACTTTTAGTATATTAATTTTAGCCTCTGTAGCATAACTGACCACAGAACCTTTAAAATAATTAGACGCTCCAGGAATTGAAGTGATTTTCTCTGCAATTTTACCTCCTGTAAAACTCTCTGCCGTAGACAAAGTTAACTTTTTACTGGTCAATAATTTAGCTACAATCTCTTCTAAGCTTTCGTCATCTTCAAGACCGAAAATAATATCATTGATTAGAGGATACAATTTATCACATTCCACATCAATTGCAGCTGCCAATTCATCATAATCAGGACCTTTACCAGACAATCGCAACCTCACCTTACCCAAGTTAGGCAAATAGGCCAATTTAATGTTAGAAGGCAAATTATCTTCCCATTCCTCAATACGCTTTGCAATTGCACTTTCTCCCAAACCATAGGTTATTATTGTTCTATGGATTATATGAGGTCGTTTGTAATATGAAGCCAATTTTGGGATTACAGATTCCATCATTAGATACTTCATTTCAAAAGGCACACCAGGCATTGAGATGAATGTTACTTCATTTTCCCGAATTAACATACCAGGGGCGGTACCATTCGCATTATGCAATACTTCTGCCCTACTCGGCACCAAAGCTTGCATTCTATTTATATCCGATATAGGAGTATTGCTAATGTATTTCGCAAATAATTCTTCTACATGCGCTAAAACCTCTGCATTCTCTACAAGTTCATCATTGAAGAACTCACATAAGGTATGTTTCGTAATATCATCTTTTGTAGGACCTAGACCGCCAGTAATTATTACTACATCTACTCGTTCTGAAGCATCTTTAAAAGCTTTCAGCAAATGTGTACGTTCATCTTGAATAGAGGTAATTTGATAAACTGAAATACCTATTTTATTCAGTTCCTTACCAATAAATGCAGAGTTGGTGTCAATGATTTGACCGATGAGGATTTCATCGCCAATGGTAATAATTTCAGCAAGCATTATAAATGGAAATCATTTTTTAATTCTGCTACAACCTGTTTTATATCGGTTCTTAGCATCGGAAACCTCTTTTCTATTTCTGCCATATTTGCTTCTTGCTTACCCAAAGTTTCTAACTCTAAAGCAATGGCACGTGTTTGCTCCATTCCGAGCAAATCTACGTTTGGCTTTATTTTATGCGCAAGTTTATATACTTGATCATGGTCTTTTTCTTGAAGGGCTTTTTCTAAAGCTTCTAAATCTTCGGGCACTTCTTCCAAAAAAACAGATATAACAGAATTTATAAAATCCTGATCTCCCTCTGCCATCTCGTTAATCTTATCCAGGTTATAAATCATTACTTAATTTTTAAGGTAAAAAGCTCTTTGTCTTCCAAACTACCCGTAAGATAGTCATTTGGACTTATTTTCCCAACACCAGCAGGTGTTCCAGTAAAAATAATATCTCCTTTTTTTAACATAAAGAACGTTGAAACATAAGCAATTATTTCATCTATCTTCCAAAGCATTAAACTGGTATTGCCATCTTGAACGACTTCGCCATTCTTTAACAACTTAAAATTTAGGTTGTTAATATCCTCAAAATCAGTTTTAGGAAGCCATTCCCCTATCACAGCAGCACCATCAAAACCTTTAGATTTTTCCCATGGCAACCCCTTATCTTTTAATTTAGATTGCAAATCTCTTGCAGTAAAATCTATACCCAATCCTATTTCATCATAGTAAGTAGGTGCAAATTCCTTAGCTATATGCTTACCTACTTTTTTAATTTTCACCAAGACCTCAACCTCATAATGCACATTATCCGTAAATTCTGGAATATAAAAATCTTGCTGTTTAGGCAAAACAGATGAATCTGGTTTTATAAAAACCACCGGTTCTTCCGGTCTCTCATTCTTCAGTTCATCAATATGTGCTGTATAATTTCTACCTATGCATATAATTTTCATCCGGACTTATTTTTTCTTAGATAATTTTAAACTGATGGCAGGTATTAAGTTTTCATTGTTACCTGGTGCTTTTATTGCAAAATCATTCCACTCGCCCATACCATAAACCATGGTTTTAAAATTTTGATTCTTTTGATATACGGCGGCAAAAGTGGGTGCAAAACGATCTTCTACCACTTTCTTATTTGTAATAGCATGCCTGAAGGTATTCGTATACCAATTATAAGGTAAAAATATCCACTCTAACCCAATATACACACCTTCGTCAGGCATTCTAATGCCCATACTTGAAAGATCTATAGATACATAATCTTCGTTCTTAGAACTCTCCAAAACAATGCTCTTACGCATTAAATCATGGTTCGGTTTTTTAGTTTTATAATCCACATCATATAACCGAAGTCTAAATTTTGACGAAGCTCTTTTAAACTTGCTATTCTGTTGTACATGAATGGTTATTTTTTCTATATATTTTTTAGCTGCTCCTATATTAGGAAAATACAATGCCAATACCCAAGGGGTTTCCGCTGAGGAGAATCCGCTTTTAATACTATACGAACTAACAGGGTTCAATACCTGAGAATCTCCCAAACTTTGAGAAACCACCACTTCTTCAAGCTCAAAGGTTTCTTCTTTCATATATATTTTCTTCTTTTCAGAAATAACCCTGGCAGACATTATAGTGTCTTTAAAGCCTAATGCCGAAATATGCACGTCGCGTTCTAAATAAGATTCAGGTACATCTATATAAAAATACCCTTCTTCATCACTTGATGTTCCTTTAAGGGTTTTTAGAAAACTAATGTTGGCATATGGCACAGCTCTTTTTGTTTTTTCATCATACACATGACCTTCGACCAGAACTTCTTGAGCATGACCTACACCCACTAGCGAAAGAAATACTACTAAACAAACACGCATTTTTAACTTAATTTATTATTGAGTTTGCTCAGTTTAATTTGAGTAAGAATCTTTTTTGTGTACAGCGGAAAATCGGCATTTAGCATCCATCCGAAATACCCAGGTTCATTTTCTAAAACAGCATGTACTTTTTTACCTTTATGCTTACCAAAAGAGAAAACTTCTTCTCCTTCCTCATCCATAGCTATAAAGCCCGCAAAATCTACCGATTGCTTTCTTCTTGAAAATTCAGAAAGTTTTTTAATATTATTTTCAAGATCAGGGTACCTATCTAATTGAGAAAGCAACACTTCGTAGGTTGCATTGGTATCTGCCGCCGCACTATGTGCGTCTAAAAGATCTTTATCGCAATAGAATTTATAAGCTGCTTCTAGAGTTCTTTTTTCCATCTTGTGAAAAATAGTCTGCACATCTACAGATACCGTATTTTTCATATCAAAATCAATACCTGCACGCAATAGTTCTTCTGCCAATAAGGGAATGTCGAAGCGATCAGAATTGAATCCGCCTAAATCGCTATCCTTTATAATCTTATAAATTTCTTTTGAAAGTTCTTTAAAAGTTGGTTCGTTGGCAACCTTCTCATTAGTAATACCATGAACGGCAATTACCTCTTCAGGTATTATCATTTCAGGATTAACCAACCATGTTTTACTCTCTTTATTACCGTTAGGGTAAACTTTTAATATCGCTATTTCTACAATACGATCTTTTGCTACATTGATCCCAGTTGTCTCTAAATCAAAGAAGCAAATAGGTCTGGTAAGCTTTAATTCCATACGTGTTCTAGTTTTAACAAAGATACCCTTTCGTTTATAAGACACATAAAGTTACTCGCGATTAATTTTATTACAAGGTAGAAATCTTAATAAAATCAAACAACTACCATTACAAATGGACCTAAGAATTTCAATTTAAATTATCATTTCAAAAAAAACACCCCTTTATACAAATTATATAAAGGGGTGTTTTTATTTCTATTTTTTAATATCTACACTTCTCTGTTAACATCCCAACCTTCTAGATAGTCTGCAACAGCTTTAGCGAACATACTACCTAAAGCACCATTTACAACCCTATGGTCATAACTATGCGATAAGTACATTTTACTACGAATAGCGATCACATCACCTTCTGGTGTTTCTATTACCGAAGGAATCTTTCTAATTGCACCAAGGGCTAAAATACCTACTTGTGGCTGATTGATTATTGGGGTTCCAAATACACTACCGAAAGTACCGACATTCGTTACCGTATATGTACCACCTTGTACCTCATCTGGTTTTAAAGCATTGTTTCTAGAACGATTTGCCAAGTCATTTACAACCTTAGCAATACCTGTAAGGTTCAACTGATCTGCATTCTTTATAACAGGAACTATTAGATTACCGTCTGGTAATGCAGCAGCCATACCTATATTGATATTTTTCTTTTTAATAACGGTATCGCCATCTACAGAAATATTCATCATCGGATATTTCTTCAACGCCTTGGCAACTGCCTCCATAAAAATTGGTGTGAACGTAAATTTCTCACCTTCACTTTTAAAGAATGCATCTTTTATCTTATTACGCCAAGTAACAATATTGGTTACATCAACTTCTATAAAACTTTGAACATGTGCAGATGTCGAAATACTATCGTTCATGTGCTTTGCAATAAGCTTGCCCATTCTCGTCATTGGTATCACCTCATCACCACGAGAAACCTGCATTTTAGGTTTTTCAGGTGCTGGTGTATTTGCTTTTGAAACTGGCGGTGCCGAATTAACAGCTACCGTAGGTTCTGGCGCAGATACTTTTACTGGAGCCGCAACTGGTTGTGGTGCTTCTACCTTATCTTGAACTGCAACTCTATCTGAGGCAGCAACTTGCTGAGCAGACTTACTACCTCCATTTTTAACGTAGCTTAAAATATCATCTTTAGTAACCCTACCATCTTTTCCGGTACCTGATATCGTTTCAAGCACATCAAAAGAAATACCTTCTTCTTTTGCTATGTTTTTAACCAATGGTGAATAGAATCGATCAGAATCTCCATTTAACTGAGCCGTGGAAATTTCTGCTCTAGCATGAACCACAGCTGATTCTGCCGCAGCAACCATTTCTTCTAGAACCGGTTCTGGTTCTTCTAATTCACTAACCGTGTTCGTAACATCACTCACATCTGCATCACCACCAACTTGAATAATTGCGACTGTTTGCCCTACTTTGACAATATCATCTACCTCAAAGCATTTTTCAATTAAAACACCATCGACCTCACTTGGTACTTCACTATCAACCTTATCTGTAGCAATTTCAAAAATGGCTTCGTCCATTTCAATCGTATCACCTACCTCTTTTAGCCATGACGTTAATGTTGCTTCTGCAACACTCTCTCCCATACGTGGTAGTTTCAATTCAAATTTTGACATATCGATAATTTAAAGCTTGTTTTGTTTATATTTTTTGCAAAAATAATAAAATAAATACCTTTTTATTGACATTTACATGAAATTCAAGAACTAATCTTGCCTCAAAGAGCCTTCAAACGGTACTCTATTCAAAATACTTCTTCCTAAAGTGACCTCATCTGCATATTCCAATTCATCACCAACGGCAATTCCTCTTGCTATTGTAGAGGTTTTAATATCCAACCCTTCTATCTGTCTGAAGATATAAAAATTGGTAGTATCACCTTCCATGGTAGAACTCAACGCAAAAATCAACTCCTTTATTACGCCTTTTCTCACTTTATCTACCAAGGTTCCTATTTTCAAATTCTGAGGACCAATACCTTCCATAGGTGATATTTTACCGCCAAGCACATGATACTTTCCCCTAAATTGACCTGTATTCTCAATTGCCATGACATCTCTAATATCTTCAACAACACAAACTAATGAACTATCTCTTTTAGGGTTGGCACATATTTCGCACTTTGTAGTATCTGAAATATTATGGCAATTTTCACAAAACTGTATTTTACCTCTTAAATCTACCAAAGACGTAGAAAGATTTTCTGTACGTTGTTCTGGTTGCTTTAATAAATGCAATACCAAACGTAATGCAGTTCGCTTACCTATACCTGGTAATTGCGAAACTTCATACACTGCGTTTTCTAATAATTTCGAAGAAAAATCCATAGGCTAATATGGGTATAAATTTACGATTAAACTTGAAATGCCAATCGTATAGTTTTCATAAAATTTAACAAAACATAATTAGAGCAGACGAATTGAATTAAATTTTATTTCAGCGAATAAGACCCTTGTGCAGATTTTTCAAACCTAGGTATCTCATCTATTTGCCAAACGGCATTTAAGTTTTTTTGTACTTTGCCGCAAATTTTAAACCATGAACGCCTCCCATATTTTACTTTTAATTTCTGGCTACTTTGTTTTGCTATTGATTATTTCATATTTCACCGGCAAAAACGACTCTAACGAAGATTTTTTTAAGGCAGGTAAACAGTCGCCATGGTATTTGGTTGCATTTGGTATGGTAGGTGCCTCTTTATCTGGAGTAACCTTCATTTCTGTACCAGGTTGGGTAGATGCTTCTCAGTTCAGCTATATGCAAGTTGTTTTTGGGTACTTTTTAGGATACATGGTTACGGCATTTGTGCTACTTCCTATTTACTACAAACAAAATGTTACCTCTATTTATCAGTATTTAGATGATCGATTTGGCTTTGTAAGTTATAAAGTAGGTGCTATTTCATTTTTCATCTCTAGAGTTCTTGGTGCTGCATTCCGTTTATTTCTAGTAGCTATTGTTCTGCAACAATTTGTTTTTGATGCTTGGAACGTTCCTTTTGAAATTACCGTAATTCTATCCATCTTACTTATTTGGATCTATACTTTTAAAGGCGGAATAAAAACTATTGTTTGGACCGATACCTTGCAGACGCTATTTATGTTGGTATCTGTTGGACTATCTATTTATTTTATATTGGATAAAATGGACTGGACATTCATTGAATTCTTGAACTCAGCCGAACTAGGACAATACAGTAAAACATTTTTTACAGATGACCTTTCTTCAAAAAACCATTTGGTAAAATCGTTTTTAGGCGGAATGTTTATTACCATATGCATGACCGGACTAGACCAAGATATGATGCAGAAAAACCTAACATGTAGAAATTTGGGTGAAGCCCAAAAGAATATGGTCAGTTTTAGTATTGTACTGGTCGCAGTTACTTTTGTTTTTATGCTACTTGGCGCTCTGTTATTTATTTATGCAGACGCGCATAACATTACATTACCACTTATGGACGGCTCGCCGAAGTCTGATCTATTATTCCCCGAAATTGCACTCAACAGTGGGTTGGGGATAACGGTCGCAGTTACATTTATGCTCGGTTTAATTGCCGCAGCTTACAGTAGCGCAGACAGTGCACTTACCTCGTTAACAACATCATTTTGCGTCGATTTTCTTAATACAGAGAAGAAATCGGAAAATGTAGCAAAAAGAATACGTAGAATTACCCATGTAGGCATGAGCGTTCTGTTAATTCTCGTGGTTATCTCTTTTAAATATATACTGGATAAAAATGTAATTGACGGTTTACTAACCGTAGCCTCTTATACCTACGGTCCATTATTAGGATTATTCTCTTTTGGAATTTTCACTAAACATCAAGTAAAAGACAAATATGTATGGATCGTTGCCCTCATTTGTGTGTCGATAATTCTCTTTTTAGCGAAGCTGCCAAGTGACTATTTCGGTGGTTACGTATTCGGTTATGAACTTTTACCGTTGAATGGTCTGCTAACCTTTGTAGGATTATGGCTCATTCGCAAAAAAAAGATAACCACTAACTTTACCAATATTACTTAATATTGACCAGTGCCCAAAAGCACCAAGGTACATGCAATATCCACCTCTATATCGCTATTTTTCAGTAGTTTATAGAACTCCAAATTTTCTGTGCCAGGATTAAAAATTACTCTTTCTGGCGCTAAAGAAATTATGGTATTGTAATATTCTTCTTGTCTTTTTGGATTTATATATAGGGTAATTGTATGAATATCACTAATTTTGTCTAAATTATTGCTGATATTGACTCCAGAAACCTCACCTTCTCTTAATCCATAAGCTAAGGTTTCTACCCCCGAATCAACCAGTCTATGTATCGCTAAATTGCTATATCGATTTGGTTTTAAGGAGGCTCCGAACACTAGGGTCTTTTTCATGATAAAATAATGTTAAAAATTATATTAACCGTAACTAATCGGGCAATATTTCGTCTATTAGTAAAGTTAAATACTCTTTGAGTATAAAAATATTGTTGGTAACGCTATATGTTTATAGTTAATGGTTAGTGTTTAGTATAGCCTATCAGCATATGAAGCCCGGCTTCCAATTCAATTTGGAATGTTCGGGTTTCTTCTTTTCAAAGCTTTTCTAAACTACCTATTTACTTTAAAACATATTGAAAATGAAATAATTACCTATCACAAGTAACAATCGCACCTTAATTGCGTCTATTACTTTATATAGGGATATTTAATAAAGAAGATTGGTTGGTTTTTTCTTATTGAGTAAAACTATATAGCACCCATAGCCAAAACTATGGGTGCTTTATTTTTACCATCTTATAATGACACTGCCCCAGGTAAAACCACTACCAAATGCAGCTAAAACTACTACGTCTCCACTTTTTACCTTACCTTCTTCCCATGCCTCTGTAAGAGCGATAGGAATAGATGCAGCGGTAGTGTTACCATATTTCATAATGTTATTGAAAACCTGGTCATCACTTAACTGGAATTTCTTTTGAATAAATTGAGATATTCTCAAGTTGGCTTGATGCGGAACCAATAAATCAATATCGGTCGCATTTAATTTATTTTTCTCTAAACCTTCTACGATTACCTCACTGAAACGAACAACTGCATTTTTAAATACAAATTGACCATTCATGTGCGGATAGTAAGATTCGTCATTAGGATCGTTATCTTCAATGATATCGGTAACCCATCTATTACCCATACCAGGTGCAATTAAAGAAAGTTCTTCTGCATGCTGACCTTCTGAATGTAAATGCGTAGATAATATACCTTTTGTAGTATCTTCTTCCCTAGTTAATACTGCCGCACCGGCACCATCACCGAATATTACAGAAACTCCCCTTCCTCTTGTAGTCATATCTAACCCATGAGAGTGAAGTTCTGAACCTATAACAAGTACATTTTTATACATTCCTGTTTTTATATATTGATCTGCTATTGAGATAGCATATACAAAACCAGAACATTGATTACGTACGTCTAACGCACCAACTGTTTTAATACCTAAATCTCTTTGAACCAATACACCAGGACCTGGGAAATAATAATCGGGACTCAATGTAGCAAAAACGATAAAATCAATATCGTCTTTATCGATACCCGCTCTTTCAATTGCAATTTTTGCGGCTTTTACACCCATAGTTGTGGTGGTGTCTCCATCACCCTTAACTACATGTCTTCTTTCTTTAATGCCTGTACGCTCTTGAATCCAAGCGTCGTTTGTATCCATCACCTTTGACAAATCATCATTTGTCACTACGTTTTCAGGTACATAATGACCTAAGCCAATTATTTTTGAATTATACATAGTAATATTTTAATCCTGATAAAGATCAGGTAGAATTAGTGTTGCAATATAAACAACTATTAAGAATTTTATTTGAAAATATAACAATCATCTACAATTAAAAGTGAGTGTAAAATTATTAGCTCAAATATTTTCTGTAATCATTTACCTTAATATTGGCCTTTAAATCATGTAGTAGATTGTAAAGACCAAAAAATGTACGATTCATATACAAAAAGTGTTTTGAACCTCTATTACCGTTCATTTTTCTTATTTGCTTATCAGAAGAAAATTGCTCTCCTAATGCTGCAATTTTACCCCAGAACACCTCATCGCCAAAATCAAAATCATCTTTATGAAAGGGTGATGTGAATAAACTTAACAATTGATGAAATATCGATTTAAAAAATAATAGTTCTTCTGGTGTATCGTTTGGCATCAGTATTTCAAGCTCGTATAGCTTTTCGGTAAACTTCTCATCATTTGAAATCACCTCTGGTCTTGCCAATTCAAAATACGGTACGTAGAAAGAATCTGGCACTGCTTTAATGCAACCAAAATCAATGGCAATAAGCTCATCGCTATCATTAACCAAGAAATTGCCTGGGTGTGGATCGGCGTGTACTTTTCGTAAGCAATGAATTTGAAACATATAAAAATCCCATAAAGCCTGACCCAATTTATTTCCAGTAGCTTGAGAAAAATTAGTTTTTGCAAATTCACTCAAGTGTTTACCGGTCATCCAATCCATCGTTATAATACGCGAACTTGATAGCTCAGTATAGTACCTTGGAAAATTGATATTCGGTATTACCGAACATGCTTCAGTTATCTCGTTACTTTGTGCTACTTCTAAAACATAATCAGTCTCTTCGACCAGCTTATTTTCAACTTCCTTAAAATATTTATCTGAATCTTTCCCTTGAAGATTGAACATACGTATAGCAATAGGCTTCACAATTGCCAAATCGCTACTTATACTTTGTGCTACACCTGGGTACTGAATTTTTACAGCTAAATTTTTACCGTCCTTGGTTGCTTTATGTACTTGCCCTATACTAGCGGCATTTATAGAATCTTTATCGAATGTATCAAAAACCTCTTCTGGGTATTTATCTAAATATGTTTTAAATGTTTTTCTAACTAATGGAGCCGATAACGGCGGAACTGAAAATTGTGACAAAGAAAACTTTTCAACATACGCATTAGGCAGTAAATTTTTCTCCATGCTCAACATCTGTGCAACCTTAAGCGCACTACCCTTCAACGATTTTAGTCCGTCATATATATCTGCGGCATTATCTTTGTTCAATTCGTCTTTAGTCGTGTCCGGATTTATGATTTTTTTGCCTAAATACTTGGCATAATTACCACCAATCTTCGCTCCGGTTTTCACCAGCTTGCTTGCACGCTCTATTTTTCCGGTAGGTATTTTATCAAGTGTTTTCAAATCGTATGGGTTAAATTAGGCAAAGGTTTCTTTGTACAGAAATTTCCCGAAGTCTAGAATATTCTCTAGTGGTGTGTTATCGAACACATCGAAAATGGTGTTTACAGATTTTTCAATAGCAACATCTGTTTTCTCAAATGCGGCAGAATCATCCGATTTCCAAAAATTCATTAAAAACATGGTCTGTAACCAAGCCCCTTCTGAAAACAATTGCGGATTATGTTTTGTGATTTTTAAGTTCTTGCCTGCATTACCATCTGCAATCAAGCCCTTAGAAAAATCTTTAATGTTTTTTCTAAGCCCTTTTAACTGCTCCATATTTTTAAACGGACCAGAAGCACTATCCATTATAAATAGAATATAACTTCTATTCAATGTCAATACTTCAAAGAAGGTATAGAAAAACGTAAGCATCTTTTCTCTGTTGGTAAAATCTTGATACTCTTTATTCTTCTCTATCACACTAACTGTGTTTGTGTAAAATGTGTTCCAAATACCTTTCTTGATGGCATCTATTGATCCAAAGTGAAGATAAAAATCTGATTCTTCAATAGCATTTACTTTACAAAACTTATACACTGTTTTAGGTAACTTCTCGTTTTCTAAAACGTAGTCCATAAACATTGTTATAATCGTCTCTTTTGTTACTTTTTTAGCTTTTGCAGGCATATCGAATTATTTTTATATAAGGTACGATGCAGATTTAATAGTTAGAAGTTTTGAAGAAACATTAGCTTTTATTTAGCAAAAACGTGCTATTAAAAAATAGCACGTTTTCAAAACAACCTAACCAATAAATAATCAACATGTGATTATGCTTAAAATTCTTTTTCATAGCACTTTTTCATAATCACATTACAAATATACATTATGTTTAACTTTTTACAATAATTCATAAACAAAAATATATGTTAAACTTTTAAAGGCAGTAAACTGTCAGTTTGTCACAATAAGCTATTGTGGTATTTTTTTTGACCAATAGCAACGAACAATCATTATTAACAATGGCCGCGCTAACTGTGGCATAAAAAATATAAAAATGGCAACAGGTAAAATTAATGTGTCCGTAGACAACATTTTTCCACTGATCAAGAAGTTCTTATACAGTGATCACGAAATTTTTCTAAGAGAGTTGATTTCGAATGCAACAGATGCAACTTTAAAAATGAAGCACTTGACCACAATTGGCGAGGCTAAAGTTGAATATGGTAACCCAATTATTGAGGTTAAAGTTGATAAAGAAGGAAAAAAACTGCATATCATTGACCAAGGTCTAGGTATGACAGAAGAAGAAGTAAAGAAATATATTAATGAGGTAGCATTCTCTGGTGCTGAAGAGTTCTTGAACAAATATGAAGACTCTGCAAAAGATTCAGGAATTATAGGTCATTTCGGACTTGGATTCTATTCTGCCTTTATGGTTGCCCATAAAGTAGAGATCATTACTAAGAGTTATAAAGACGAACCTGCCGTACAATGGTCTTGTGACGGTTCGCCAGAGTTTATTATGGAACCTGCTGAAAAAGAAACGCGTGGTACAGAAATTATTCTTCATATAGCAGATGATTCTACCGAGTTTTTAGAAGATGGTAAAATAGATAGCTTACTTAGTAAGTATAACAAGTTTATGCCCATTCCAATCAAATTCGGAATGAGGACTGAAACTTTACCAAAACCCGAAGGAGCAAAGGAAGAAGATCCTGCACCGACGAAAGAGGTTGACAATATCGTTAACAATCCTAACCCGGCGTGGACAAAGCAACCTGCAGATTTAAAGCCAGAAGACTATAAAAGTTTTTACAGAGAGCTTTACCCAATGCAGTTTGAAGAGCCTTTATTCCATATTCATTTAAATGTAGATTATCCTTTTAACCTTACCGGTATTCTATATTTTCCAAAACTGTCTAACGATTTAAATCAGCAGAAAGATAGAATTCAGCTATACCAAAATCAGGTATTCGTAACCGATAACGTTGAAGGTATTGTACCAGAATTCTTGACCATGTTACGTGGTGTTATCGATTCTCCAGATATACCTTTAAATGTTTCTCGTTCGTATTTACAAGCAGATGGTGCCGTAAAGAAAATATCATCTTACATTACTAGAAAGGTTGCAGATAAAATGAACTCCTTGTTCAAAAATGATCGTGCCGAGTTTGAAGCTAAATGGAACGATATTAAAATCGTTATTGAATACGGAATGCTTTCTGAAGATAAGTTCTTTGATAAGGCAGACAAGTTTGCACTTTACCCAACAGTAGATGGTTCTTACTTTACTTTCGAAGAATTACAGGAGAAAATAAAAAGTGCCCAGACAGATAAAGATGGTAAAACAGTAATTCTATACGCATCTGACAAAGAAGCACAGCACAGTTATATTGAAACTGCAAAGGCTAAAGGGTATGAAGTTCTGTTATTAGACTCACCTATTATTGGTCACCTAATGCAAAAGCTAGAAAGTTCTAAAGAGAATATTTCTTTTGCTCGTGTAGATGCCGATCATATTGACAAATTGATTCAGAAAGAAGAAACTCAAATCTCTAAATTATCTGAAGAAGAAAAAGAGACCTTGAAGAAAGAATTGGAAGAAGCTATTACTGATAAAAGCTTTACAGTTCAATTAGAAGCTATGGATAGCGATTCTTCTCCATTCACAATCACGGAGCCTGAGTTTATGCGTCGTATGAAAGAAATGCAACAGACCGGCGGTGGCGGTGGTATGTTTGGTATGGGTTCTATGCCAGACATGTACAACTTGATTGTAAACACAAATCACCCATTGGTTAGCGAGTTTCTGAATACAAAGACAGCAAAGAAAAAAGAGCGATTGATCAATCAGTCACTTGACTTGGCGAAGTTATCTAAAGGTTTACTTAAAGGTAAAGCTTTAACCGAGTTCATTAAACGTAGCTACGCGATGGTAAAGTAATTTACATTTCTTATAATTTTGAAAAAGCCACTACATTTTTTGTAGTGGCTTTTTTGTTAAATGTTGTTATCTTTCAAACAAAGAAATAATTGATGGAATACGATTCGCCGAAGTTTAAAAAATGGTTAGATAAGTTACAACAAGAAAGTTGGCAGTTAGAATTGATTATTTCGGGGTTCGCTATTTATGCGTTATTTGCCTCCTATGAGTTCATAGAATTAAAAAGTGCAACAAGTGCAGTAACAGGAATACTAGAATTAGGTGCGCTTTGGGCTATTGCCCTAATTTGTTGTCAAATATTTATTTTCAATCTACTATTCCATGTCTTACTTAGAGGTTTATGGATTGGAGCTATAGGTCTTAGATATGTTTCCGGTGATATAGATTATTCAAATCTAAATTATTCCGAAAAATTCAGTTCTTATTTAAAGAAAAAAGTTGGTTCATTTGACCAATATATTGCTAATCTAGAAACATATTGTAGTATCATTTTTGCAATATCATTTTTAATGATATTTTATGTAATTGGTTTTTTTGGTGTAATGTTTTCGTTAGTTGTTTTAGACGAATCATTGCGATTATTAACATTTATTCCAAAAGAAATCATGGAAATAATTGCGGTAATACTCACATGTATATTTCTAATCTCCGCATTAATTATTTTTATTGATTTTTTAAGTCAGGGGTTTTTAAAAAGGAAAAAATGGACTTCAAAAATTTATTTTCCTATTTATTGGATATTCAGTAAACTGACCCTATCTTTTCTATACCGCCCTTTAACTTATAATTTTTTAGATAATAAATTAGGAAAACGTATAAGTTATATTCTATTACCAATATATATTCTTATTGTTTTTATTGCATCAATAGAGTATAAAAGCTCCAATTATTTAAGTTTAAAAAATGATTCTTCAGAATTTCAAATATTTAGAGCTCACTATGATAATCTTTCAACTGAAAAAGATATGTTTATAGATATAGCATCAATCCCGTCAAAAATAATTAACACCAAATATCTTCCGCTTTTTCTTTTATATAATAGAGATATAGAAGACTTTTTATTCGATAAAAACAAATCACTTAAACCCAAGATTGATAAAAGAGGGTTTCAATCGTCTATAACAATTAACTTTAATGCTGGAGAAATTAATTCTTACAGTATTAAAGATTCAATTAATCTAAAAGATTATCTCGAGACAATTAATTCAACTTATATTATCGAAATTGATTCTAACAAATATCCAAGTGATTTTATAATTAGCTCGAATGCCAAAGAAAGGCTGGGTTTTGAAACTTACTTAAATATCAAAAACTTGAATGAAGGTAAACATATGTTAGTCATAAAAGGTCCTGGCAAAAAGGATGAATATGATCGGGAATCTAAAACCATTGAGAAAATTTTAGTAACCATTCCCTTCTGGTACTTTCCAGAAAACAGAGAACCATCAAATGCACAGAATATTAACATATCAAAAGACACTTTGACAACCAATTAATACAAATACTCTAATTACTATATTTAGAAATTAGCAAATATGAAGTATAAAAACCTATAGTTAATCATTTACACAAGCTGTTTTCAACCAATTTAATAATAGTTTGGTCAACTTTAGATAAACCTTTTATTATAAATACTAGTGCTTTTTTTATCTTCACCACATGAAGGTGATTTCAACAAACATAGGAGACGCAGTAACTTTTGAATGGAACGGTGCCACAGAGCAAACCGGCATCTACAAATACCCTACTTCTATAAGTTTATTTCTGGCTAAAAATGACGTTAAAAATGATACTGTAATCGACCGTGTTCACCATGGTGGCACCAACAAAGCATGCTATCTTTTCTCTGCTGACTATTATGATCACTGGAAGAATCTTTACCCAAATTTAGAATGGGATTGGGGCATGTTCGGTGAAAACCTAACTGTAGAAGGTCTTGATGAGTCTAAAATACGTGTAGGCGATATTTATAAACTGGGTAAAGCGCTCGTTCAAATCTCTCAACCACGTGAACCTTGTTATAAACTGGGCATCCGTTTTGGAACCCAAAAAATACTTAAAGAATTTATTGCCCATAATCACCCAGGTACCTACGTAAAAATACTAGAAGAAGGTCTTGTAGCTGCCGGTGATGAAATGTTACTAGTCGAGCAATCTGAAAATACATTTACCTCTCAACAATTTTATGAATTGATGTTCGCAAAAGAAAAATCTAAAGATTTGCTTGAACTGTTCATGACAAACGAAGCTGTACCACAATACAAAAAGGACAGATTCATGAAATACCTATCATAATTATAACACTCAATTCAATGAAAAAACTAATCATACTACTTGCCCTAACTACTGGGCTAGATACTCAAGCTCAACTAACGACGAATGCAGAAGTTTCAACGAACCCAACTATTCACAATATTGGTTTCATGACCCTATTGGCGCATTATTATGATGACGGATTAAAATTGAATCCGTTAGCAGCTACTTTTCAAGGTAACGTTAAATATAACGACACCTTACCAAATTTTCTTTCTGACAGTTACAAGAAAGAAGTGGTCAACTACTACCAAAACTATTTAGAAAAAGCAGAGAAATTTGACAATGCACAACTTTCAGAAAGTGAGCTCATGTCTAAAGCTATTTTAAAATGGGAATGTGAAGTAAATTTAGAGGGACTAGCTTTTGAACAGTATACGCCAATAGATCAAATGTGGTCGATGAATTTAATGATGGGGCAATTAGCTGGCGGCACAAGTGCACAACCTTTTAAAACTACTGATGATTATATGAATTGGAGTAAGCGTTTAGAAGATTATGAAGTTTGGTTACATTCTGCGAAATCTAAAATGCAAGCAGGTATAAAGACTAAAAATGTTTTACCTAAATCGCTTATCCAAAAAGTATTACCTCAATTGGCTAGTGTTGCTAATACCGAACTTGCAGACAATCTGTTCTATTCTCCTATTAAAAACTTCCCTGCAAATTTTTCAGACTCCGATAAATTAAGGTTGACCAAAGTTTATACAGATGTCATCAACTATAAAATAATTCCGGCATATAAAGAACTACATGATTTTATGGCTACCGAATATTTAAATGCAGGTAGAGCATCTAGCGGAATTCAAGGCATACCAAATGGTGATGCCTACTACGCCCACCAAATCAAATTGTATACTACAACAAATATGACAGCTGCAGAAATACACGAAATAGGATTAAAAGAAGTGGCTAGAATTAGTGCTGAAATGGAAGCTGTAAAAAAACAGGTCGGTTTTAACGGTAATTTAAAAGAGTTCTTTACCGAAGTGCGCAATAAAAAAGAATTAATGCCATTTACCGAACCTCAGCAAGTAGTTGATAATTTTAACGCCATTCATAAAAAAATGATGCCTAAGGTAAATGCATTATTCAGTAAACAGCCAAAAACTCCTTTCGAGGTTAGACGAACAGAGGCTTTTAGAGAAGCATCTGCAAGTGCAGAATATAACCCTGGCTCTTTAGACGGTACCAGACCTGGTATTTTTTATGTTCCTATACCAGATGTAACTTCATACAACACATATTCTGATGAAGATTTATTTTTACATGAGGCAATACCTGGTCACCATTTTCAAATTTCACTTACCCAAGAAAATGAAAAGTTACCTGAATTCAGAAAATCGTTATGGTACAGTGCGTATGGAGAGGGTTGGGCATTATATACCGAATCTCTAGGTAAAGAACTAGGTCTATATACAGATCCATACCAGTATTTTGGTATGTTGGGTGCCGAAATGCATCGTGCCGTGCGTTTGGTCGTAGACACTGGTTTGCATTCAAAAGGATGGTCTAGAGAGAAAGCTATTCAGTACTCTTTAGACAATGAAGCAGAATCTGAAGCTAGTATTACTGCAGAAATTGAAAGATATATGGCAAACCCAGGTCAGGCATTATCATACAAAATTGGTCAGTTAAAAATAATGGAACTTCGTGCTAAAGCTAAAGCGAACCTAGGTGACGATTTTGATATTAAAGTTTTTCACGAAAAAGTACTTGAACTTGGTTGTGTGCCATTAGCGCTTCTTGAAGAACAAATCATGAATTGGATCAACACGAACACAAAAGCTTAACTACATAAAAAAATACCTATGACAAATACTTGGCATTTATACCTAATGGGTGCAATTTACATACTTGCAGGCATTATGCATTTTATCAAACCTAAAGTATACTTACGAATTATGCCAAGATATTTACCTTTTCATAAAACGCTAGTTTTATTAAGTGGACTGGCAGAAATTGCGTTGGGTATCGGGTTGTTTTTTGAACCCACAAGAGCTATAGCCGTTTATGGTATTATTGCTATGCTCGCGGTATTCTTATTGGTACACTTTTACATGTTGTCTAGCGAAAAAGCAAGTGCAGGTTTCCCGAAATGGTTGTTATTATTGAGATTACCTATACAATTTGCTTTGATGTATTGGGCTTTTATGTACTTGAAAGTATAGAAAATAAAAAAGGGGACGCTCCCGTCCCCTTCTTAAAATCAACTTAAATCAACTTAATTAACAACAAACTCTTCAGTATATGTTTTACCTGCAGACTTCACGGTTACCGTGTAAGTACCTGGGAAAGCATCTGTGAAATTGAATGCTTTCTCAACAATCATTTCATCTGCTACTTCTTGTGTAAATACTGTTCTACTTTCTGTATCGTAAATCTTGATAGATAAATCTGATTTATCTAAATTTAAATAGTTCATGTAGATCATATTATCGGCCTTTCTAAAGAAAGGCTTGATATCTTCATCAGATTCTACGATTTTCACATTATCGTTAGCTAAAACGATAGTATATGAATATGCTGTCATATTATCATCGGCAGATAAGAAGTAAACTCCATCCGTCAAATCTTTAAGGTTTAATTTCTTGCTAAACTGACCTTCGGTCATTTTTTCTGAATAAATAACATTTAAATCAGAATCCATTAACTTAACCTGTACACCGTTAATAGATGCATCCATAGTTAAAACCACACTCTTGGCTTTACCTGCAGATAATAGGTTTAATTTTGGCTCTCTTGCCATGCCTGCTACTGTAGCTAACATAAAGGCAACAACTGTTGTGAATTTTACTAGGTTTTTCATAATATAAATTATTTAAGGGTTAATGATAATTTACACTACAAACATACAGCGGTTATAAAGCGCTCACTACATCATATTTTCCCTATTTATGTGCTATTTTAACCACTTCACATAACAATTCTTACCCTTTGGTTAAAATTCCACATATTTTAGTTAATTTTGCAAAGAACATACAAAACAGGATGTTTAATTTTATAGTATAAACCCAAAATAACATGGTAAAGCAAAAACCTACATTTGAAGCTATAAAGCCAGATTTCGGTCATTCTTTTACGTATCAGAAGTTTGATGAACATCGTCTGAATAAAAATAATCTTTGGCATTACCACCCAGAACTTGAGTTGGTATATGTAAACGGTGGATCTGGTAAAAGACAAATTGGTAGCCATGTATCATATTACACCAACGGTGACCTTATATTAATAGGTAGCAATCTACCTCATTGCGGGTTTACCGACGCCCTTACCGGTAATACCAGCGAAACGGTTGTTCAAATGAAGTTAGATTTCTTGGGACCAGATTTTTTTAACCTTCCTGAAATGAAGAAAATAGCGAGCTTGTTCAATAGCGCTAGTGGCGGAATTGCCTTTTCTGGTAAGACCAAAAGAAAAATAGGAGACAAAATGGAGGTTTTAGAATATCAGACCGATTTTCAAAGACTACTTTCCATTCTTAATATATTGAATGAATTAGGAAATTCAGAAGATATGCGATTATTGAATGCAGAAGGCTTTTCTTTTACTACCGATGTGAAAGATAATGACCGTATTAATATTGTATTCAATCATGTTAAAAATAATTTTAGAGAAGAACTGACGCTAGAAGAGATATCTTCTATGGTGAGTATGACCATACCATCTTTCTGTAGGTACTTTAAAAAGATTACCAATAAAACGTACATACAGTTCGTTAACGAATATCGTTTAGTTCATGCCTCTAAACTTTTGGCAGAAAAACCAATGAGTATTACAGAGGTTTGCTTTGAATGCGGATTCAATAACTTCTCTCACTTCAATAAATCGTTCAAAGCATTTACCGGTCAAAATCCATCTGATTATAGAAATGAATTAAAAAATATTTTGGTGTAAGCAGTATACCTTATATATAGTTTCGAAATTTTAAAGCTTCCGGATGTTTATTCTTTAACCCTCTTGAAGCTTTCTTTTATCGCTCTATTTGTTTTGAGTTATAAAAAAACGGATACGTGTTCTTCACTATTTATTATCATGTATTATCTTTATACCGCTATGATTAAAGAATTTACAGAAAGAGAATTAGACCGTATTATTGAAATGGCATGGGAAGACCGAACGCCATTTGAAGCCATTACTTTTCAATTTGGTATTAGCGAACAAGAGACTATCGAAGTCATGCGTCGCGAAATGAAACCAAGTAGTTTTAGAATGTGGCGTAAACGTGTTCAAGGTCGCGCCACAAAACATGCTAAATTGAGATCCGATGAAATGGACCGATTTAGATGTTCTAGACAACGAAATATTACTGGTAATAAAATATCTAAACGATAATTATTTGAATGCCTCGTTCAATACTGCAGCAAGGCGTACTCCACCTTTTTGTAGTTGATTGGCAGCAGTATCCCACCAGTCATAACTGTATCGGTAACTTAGTTTTTCGCCAGGTTCTACCGATGCATAAATTTTTTCTGCCAATAAATGAGATTCTTCTACCCAGTCAAGCAAACTACCGCTTTGTAGAAATTTAATTTGCGCTTTAGACATTTCAGGGTATTCGGTAGCTAGTTCTGTAAAACTCATTCCGTTTTCATTGATCATATTAGAATCCCAAACCCTGTGTAAGTTGGTTCCGTTACCAAACCATTGTAATTGTATATCATTACCTCCTTTATCTTCTGCTCTGCCCACATGCATAGGCTGGTGCAAATCTCCAATTAAATGAACCAAAAACTTTAAATAGAAGGCTTTATCTTCTTTACTGCTGTTTTCGTCTTTTATAATTTCTAAACATGTATTTACCCCTTGTACCAAATCGCCATATTCATTCTTCTCTATTTCTGCGTAGGTTTTTCCAAAAGGAATATTCACGTAATGCCAAGCACTGAATTTGCGGTAAGCCCGATCAGATTTTATTTCATCTCCAAAATTGGCAACGGCAGCCAAACTCTCCCCCTCCAATATATCTTCAATAGCACGTTTTGCCTTTTTACTTAAATGCTGTTCCGCAACTTCACCAACTACCCTATGTCCGGTTTTTGACCAATACATATCATTTGCAAAAGTGAAATTCGATACCAAAAAAAGTAAAATAATATAATTTTTCATCACTAAAATTTTGCCCAAAAATAGTACATCAAATTTTAAGGCATTGTTAAAACTTGGTAAGATTAAATTTATATCTGAACTTGCAGGTATGAAGAAGAAGACGAGAAAATCATCTAAACGAAAATTAAGTATCCGCAAAATAATCGGCTTAGGTATTCTGGGTCTTTTTGCCCTGTTCATTCTATTCATTGTTAGTGTTAATATTGGTTTGTGGGGAAAAATTCCTTCTAAAAAAGAACTTTCAAATTTTCAATATCAAATGGCATCTGAGGTTTTTACCGCAGATAGTGTATTGATTGGTAAATATTATTTGTACGATAGACAACCTGTTACCTTTCAAGATTTTCCAGAACATTTGATACATGCATTAGTTGCCATTGAAGATGAGCGTTTTTATGAGCACTCTGGTGTCGACATCAGAAGTTTGGTTAGAGTAGGTTTTAAAACCGTACTATTAGGCGATAATTCTTCTGGTGGCGGCAGTACCCTTACCCAACAGTTGGCTAAAAACCTGTATCCAAGAAAAGAGCGAAACAAAACCAATATAGTAGTAGATAAGGTGAAAGAAATGATCATCGCCAAAAGGCTTGAAAAGATTTTTACTAAAGATGAAATTCTAACTAACTATTTAAATACGGTTTCCTTTGGCGATAATACTTTTGGTATTGAAAGTGCCGCGCTAAAATTTTTCAATTCCAGAACTAAAGATATAACTGCTACCCAAGCCGCTACTTTAGTGGGTATGCTAAAAGCTACTTATGGCTACAACCCTAGAATATTTCCCGACAAAAGTTTGGGCAGACGTAATCTTGTGCTTCGTGCTATGTATAATAACGATTTTATAACAGAAGAACAGGTGGCGCAGTATTCTCAAGAAGGTCTTAATCTAGACTATAAAGAATTCGATTACAATGCGGGAATAGCACCCTACTTCAGAGAAGAGGTTCGTAAAGAAATGACACGTTGGATTGCCGAGCAAAATGATGATACGGATTATAACATCTATACATCAGGATTAAAAATTTACACTACCCTAAACTATAAAATGCAAAAATTAGCTGAAGAAGCCATGGTAGTACACATGACCAAACTGCAAAATAGTTTTGAAAAAAGTTATGGATCGAATGCACCGTGGTTAACAGACAAAAAGTTGATAGAAAAAATAGCCAAGCGCACACCTACCTATAAAAGACTACAGAATTCGGGCTTATCGCATGCGCAAATTATAGATAGCTTATCTAAAGACAAACAAAAAAGAACTTTCAAATCGTGGCAAGCAGATGAAGAAACTACTGCGAGTACTATGGATAGTATTCAGCATTACACCAAATTCTTGAATACCGGTTCTCTGGCTGTAGACCCTACTAACGGAGATATTTTGGTATGGATCGGTGGCATTAATTTTGAGCAGTACAAGTATGACCATATCTCTCAAAGTAAACGTCAAGTAGGCTCTACATTCAAACCCATTGTTTACACAACTGCCGTAGAACAAGGTGTATCGCCATGCACCTATTTCTCTGCCGAAGAAATTGAATACGATAATCTAAAAGGCTGGTCTCCCTCAAATTCCGGCAATAAAGATGAAGCTTACCTCAACTATTCTATGGAGGAAGGCCTGAGCAATTCTATTAATACCATAGCTGTAAAAGTGTTGGAGCAAGCCGGCATTGACAATGTTTTAACTATGGCAAAAAGCATGGGTATTGAAGATAAATTACCCAATGAAGCTTCGATTGCTCTAGGTACGGGTGAAATTAAAATTATCGATTTAGCTCAAGCATATACCAGTTATGTAAATAATGGCAAGCATATTAAACCGAATTTGATTAAAAGCATCGCTAACCATAAAGACTCCGTTTTGACTGAATTTAAGTCCGAACTAAACGAAAAAGCCGCTTTTTCAAAAGAAACCAGTCAAATAATGATCGAAATGATGAAATCTACGGTCAATTCCGGAACGGCTGCGAGACTTCGAAATACTTACGGACTAAAAAATGACATTGCCGGTAAAACAGGTACTACCCAAAACAATAAGGATGCTTGGTTTGTAGCCCTGACCCCGAAATTGGTACATATTACTTGGGTGGGACTTGACCAACATGAAATCGGATTCAGTAATACAAGTATTGGGCAAGGTGCAAATGCCGCTCTACCCCTTTTCGGACTATGGATGCAAGAGTTGAACAAAGACAAAGATTTTAATACCCATACCAAAACTAATTTTCCAAAACCTTCTGCTTCTGTGCTAAAAGCATTGAATTGCGACCCCGTAAAACGTGACGGATTCTTTAAACGTCTTTTTAAAAATCCGAATAAAAAGAAGAACAAAAAGTTTAACGGATAATCGATTTTTTAAATAATTTTTGAGCAAATCATAATTTATATCAATTATTTTGATATATTTATGATATCATTTTAATATCATATATTATGAAAGTAGAGAAAATTCACAAAGCACAGAATGGTTATATAATGCTTTTTGTTGCCTTAGTACTGTTAGTTGGGGGTATTGCACTTCTTAGAATCTATGTTGGTGCCTTTATGATTTTTACCGCATTATTTATGTGTGCGGGTTTTGTACTGGTGAATCCGAATAGCTCAAGAGTTTTACTTCTATTTGGCAAGTATGTAGGTACAATTAAAGAGAATGGCTTGTTTTGGGCGAATCCTTTATATACCAAAAAGAGAATTTCATTAAGAGCTAGTAATTTTGATAGCGAACGATTAAAAGTTAACGACAAGCTAGGTAACCCTGTTATGATCAGTACCATACTTGTTTGGCGCGTTACAAACACCTACAAAGCCGCTTTCGATGTTGATGATTATCAAAACTTTGTTCGTGTACAGACCGATGCTGCCGTTCGTAAACTAGCAAGCATGTACCCATATGATAATTTTGCAGATGAAGGGCTAGACGAAGATATTACACTAAGATCCAGTGTCAATGAAGTAAGTGAAGCGCTTGAGAAAGAACTGCAAGAGCGCCTTTCTATGGCAGGTATAGAAGTATTGGAAGCGCGAATTGGGTATTTGGCATATGCACAAGAAATAGCAAATGCCATGCTACGAAGACAACAAGCGACAGCCATTGTCGCTGCAAGACATAAAATAGTCGAAGGTGCCGTAAGCATGGTTGAAATGGCTTTAGAAGAGTTGAGCAAAAAGAACTTGGTGGCTTTAGACGATGAGAGAAAATCTGCCATGGTCAGCAACCTAATGGTCGTTCTTTGTTCAGATAAAGATGTTTCACCTATTGTAAATACTGGCACCTTAAATCATTAGACTAGGGGTACAATTCATATTTTTGTTATTAAATGAGTAAGAAAAAACCTTTTGCACTACGTGTCAACGAAGAAATGCTACAGGCTATTGAAAAATGGGCTGCAGATGAGTTTCGTAGTACCAATGGGCAAATAGAGTGGATTTTGATGAAAGCCTTAAAAGAGGCAAAAAGAGAACCCAAATCAAATAAACCTAAATGAGTTTGGCATTTTTTTAACAAAACAAAATCTTAAATTTGGTCATCTACCAAACTAAGACCAAAATGACCAAATATTTAGGTACCCTCGTACTTATACTTTTTTGCTATTCTTTACAAGCGCAAATCTCAGACAAATCATTTGTAGTAAAAGAAACTAATGATAAAATAACCCCTGATGGAATTTTAGACGAGCTAAGTTGGAAAACTGCGGACAAGGCAAAGGAGTTTTGGCAATATTTCCCCTTAGATACGGTTCAGTCAAAAAAACAGACCGATATAAAGATGATGTATGACAGCGACAATCTTTATGTGGGTATTACGGTATATACTGCTGGTAAAGACTATTCAATTCAATCTTTAAAACGAGATTTTAGAGCTGGTAACAGCGATAATATAACCCTACTTTTCGATACGTTCAATGACGGTAACAATGCCTTTCTTTTTGGTATAAATCCTTATGGTGTTCGTCGTGAAGGTCTGGTTTCAGGTGGCGGACTTAATTTAAACGGTTTTACCATTTCATGGGATGTAAAGTGGCGTGGAGATTCTAAAATTTATGATGGCTACTACACTGCAGAAATGGTCATCCCCTTGACCGCGTTCAAATTTAAGGAAGGGGTAACCAAATGGCGTTTCAACAGTTACAGATTCGATACTCAATCTAACGAGAATAGTACTTGGATGAATATTCCGCAAAATCAGAATATATACGGACTCACCTTTATGGGTGATATGATTTTTGAAAAACCGCTCGGTAAATACAATACTCCCCTAACTATCATCCCTTATGTAAATATGGGCTCTCAAGAAGACTTTGAACTGAATGAGTCAAATACCAAAGTTAATGTAGGTGGCGATGCTAAAATAGCTATCGGTAATAGTATGAATTTAGATGTTACGGTAAACCCAGATTTCTCTCAAGTTGAAGTTGATAATCAGGTAACCAACCTAACACGTTTTGAAGTTTCACTACCTGAAAAGAGACAATTTTTTATTGATAATAGCGATTTATTCGGCAGTTTTGGTGGTGGTCGAGATGCTAATCCGTTTTTCTCTAGACGAATAGGTATTGCCAAAGATACTGCTGACAATTCCATCGAAAATAAAATAATTGGCGGCGTGCGTTTAAGCGGTAAAGTTACCAAGGGACTTAGATTAGGCTTTCTAAACTTACAGACGGCAGAAGATTTAGATGAAAACATAGCCTCGAATAATAATACCATGTTAGCCTTGCAACAAAATGTTTTCGGGCGATCTAATATTGGTATGTTCTTTATTAATAGACAAACTTTTGAAGATTATGAATTTCAAGATCCCGAAGACCGCTATAATAGGGTCGCAGGTATAGACTACAACCTTATTTCTGATAACAATGTTTGGAACGGTAAATTCTATTTGCATAAATCTTTTGCCCATAATACAGGAAAAGCAAATCTTTCATCGGGTGCATTCATGCAGTATAATTCAAGAAACTGGAACTTTTTTGAAGATATGGTTTATATAGGTGAAGATTTTAGGTCTGACCTTGGCTTTATTCGTAGAACAGATATTTTTAAATCGGCAACGATGATAGAGCGTGTTTTCTGGCCAGAAGATAGCGCCTTACAAAGTCATAGTTTTCAGTTCTTTCCTATTATGACGTGGAGTCCCGAAAACGATTTTCTTCATACAGATTATGATTTAAATGGTTCTTGGGAGTCGAAATTTAACGATCAATCAGAAATTAATGTGTCGTATACGCATACCTACACCTATCTTTTTGATGAGTTTGACCCAACCAATTTAGATGATGCTATACCCCTACCCAATGAAGTAGGCTATCATTATAACTTTGTTTCTTTAGAATATCAATCTGATAGTAGAAAAAGGTTTGCCTATTCTATAGAACCTACCATAGGAAGCTTTTTTAATGGTGACAGGTTCTCACTTGAGGCAGAGCTGTTCTTAAGGTTTCAGCCAAAGGTATTTTTGTCGCTAGCAATGAACTATGATAAAATATCGCTACCAGAACCTTACTCTAGCACCGATATATGGCTTATTAGTCCTAAAATAGATGTTACCTTTAGTAAATCTATTTTTTGGTCAACGCTGGTACAGTATAGTAATCAAAGAGACAATTTAGGTTTCAATTCTAGACTACAATGGCGTTTTGCTCCTTTGTCTGATTTATTCATTGTTTATAACGATAATTACTTTGTCAACTCTTTCGAACCAAAATATCGATCCATCAATCTTAAACTTACCTACTGGTTAAATATCTAATATGAAGTATAAAATTTTGTGTTCAGATTTAGACGGCACCTTACTTTCTACAAAAAGTGATGTTTCTACAAATGCTATCGAGCAAATACGTAAAATAAAAAATGATACCAGAATCATACTTGTCTCTGCAAGAATGCCCAGCGGTATGCGGTATATACAAGAAGACCTAGGTATTACAGACCAGCCAATAATTTGTTATAATGGGGCGTTGGTTTTATCAGGCAACAAAGAACTTAATTCGGTTTTTATTCCAACAACTATTTTAAAAACAATTTATGAGTTGTGTGCTGAACTAGAAGTAGATTTAGGATTATATTATAATAATGAATGGTATGCGCCAAAAACCTCTTTACGTGTAGAGAAAGAGACTAAATACACGAAATCTATACCTACTTTCCAAGATACCCAAAGCACATTAGATGATTGGGAACAACGAAATGTAGGCGCACACAAAATTATGCTGATGTGTACCAAGAGCAGCGCCGATACATTGATGCCAATTCTTCAAGAAAAACTCGGTGAAGCTCTTAATCTATACCGTTCTAATGATACGCTTATCGAAATTGCCCCAAAATCGGTTTCAAAACTTTCGGCGATAAAACTACTAATGGCAGAACATGACTCTTTAGCAGATATCATTGCCTTTGGCGATAATTATAATGATATTGAAATGCTTGAAAATGTTGGCTATGGTGTAGCCGTTGCTAATGCAAGAGACGAAGTAAAAGCAATTTCAAAATTCATTACATTAGAAAATACAGCAGACGGTGTAGCCCATTATATAGCCAATAACTTGGTTTATTAACTATATTTGAAACTAGCAACGTACCAAACTATTTATGCCATATCTTTTTGCACAACCTTTAATTACAAATGACACCGTAGTCTTTGGGCTATTGGCTCTTTGTTTAGGTTTCATCTTTTACACATCAAGTTTAAAAACCGGTTTTTGGAGTAAATTCTACTCCATCGTACCAGCAGTGCTTATGTGTTATCTGTTACCAGCGATATTAACCAGTACAGGTATCGTTTCTGATGAGATTTCAAATTTATATTTTATGGCAAGTAGGTATTTACTACCTGCAGCGCTTGTTCTTATGACGTTAAGCATTGATATAAAGGCAATTTCCAATTTAGGGTCTAAAGCAATTATTATGTTTTTGACCGGTAGCGCCGGTATTATTATTGGCGGACCGATTGCTATTCTTATCGTTTCTATATTTTCTCCCGACACTGTTGGCGGTAATGATTTTGATGCTATTTGGAGGGGGTTATCTACTATCGCAGGTAGTTGGATCGGTGGCGGTGCCAACCAAGCTGCCATGTTAGAAATTTTTCAATACAATCCTGAAAAATATGGCGGAATGGTATTGATCGATATCGTTGTTGCCAATGTATGGATGGCAATTGTTCTTTTAGGTGTTGGTAAAACCAAACAGATTGATAAATGGTTAAAGGCGGATACTTCTGCTATTGAAACTTTAAAAATAAAAGTGACGGAGTTTACCGAGAAAATCACTCGTGTACCTACCTTAAATGATTATATGATCACGCTATCGTTAGCCTTTTCTGCAGTTGGTATAGCGCATTTTTTCGGAGATCATATCAGTTCGTTTCTTACCACTACATTTGATTCAGTAAATGACCAAAAAAGTTTTCTTTCGTTCTTAGGCTCTGCTTTCTTTTGGATGGTGGTTATCGCCACCGGCTTAGGAATAGCGCTTTCATTTACTAAAGCAAAAAATTACGAAGGTGCAGGCGCCAGTAAAATTGGCGGAATGTTCATTTATATTTTAGTAGCAACTATTGGTATGAAAATGGATTTAAATAAAGTACTTGAAAACCCAGGATTGATTGCTGTTGGCTTCATTTGGATTGCCATTCATGCCGGATTAATGATATTGGTTGCAAAACTCATTAAGGCTCCCTATTTCTTTTTAGCAGTAGGTAGTCAGGCGAATGTTGGTGGTGCCGCTTCCGCTCCTGTGGTTGCCGCAGAGTTTCACCCGTCATTGACATCTGTCGGGGTACTATTAGCTGTTTTAGGCTATGTTGTAGGTACCGGTGGCGCCTTACTTTGTGCTTATTTGATGGAGGTCGCCTCAACCCTATAGACATTCATATTTACTAACAAAATAAAAGTTGGCGTCCTTTATTATCAAATTTTATAGATATTTGCCCCCTAAATAAAAAGAATGAAGAAAATATTATTTGTTATTGTTGCAATACTGGCATTAGGTTCATGTGGCGACAACCCAAAAGAAACTATGATTGTGAACGGTAAAATAAAAGGGCTTAAAAAAGGCACGCTGTATTTACAACACGTACCTGATTCTGTTCTTGTTACTGTTGATTCGGTTGCTATAAACGGAGATGGTAATTTCTCTTTTACTACAAAATTAATGAGTCCAGAGATTTTTTACCTATACCTAGATAAAAAAGATAATAACGATATTAATGACCGTATTACTTTTTTTGCCGAACCAGGGACTATTACTATCAATAGCGATTGGAATACGTTTGATACTACTGCAAAAATTACAGGCTCTGAATCTAATGAAAAACTTAAAGAATATAAGCAGACCATGAGCGGTATCAACAAAAGAAATGTTGAGATTATGATGAATGCCGCCCAACCAAATGGCGAATTAAGCAAACTTAGTATAGATTCATTAGCGAATATCAGCAATAGAAATACTCAAAGAGGTTATGCGTTCGCGATCAACTTTGCGCTAAATAACAAATCGTCGTTTATAGCGCCATACATCGCATTAAAGGAAATACCTGATGCCAATGTCAAATACTTAGATTCTATTTACCAAGTGCTAACACCAGAGGTAGCTGAATCGAAATATGGTAAAGAATTGGCTGAACTTTTGAAAAAGAATTAAATAGAACAAATCAACTTATTACAAATAAAAAAGCATCCTAATAATTTAGGATGCTTTTTTATTTTAAGGAAGAGGTAAACTATACCAACTTGTTAAGGTCATCGACCAATTTAGTTGCTTTAGTTTCCAAATCTTTTCTTACTTCTTTGAAATGTGCTTTCTTGTTCTCAACATCATTTTGGTTGATTTTAGCAACCAACTCATCAAAAGATGAAATTGCCTCATCTATAATTGCAGAACCTTCTTTTGAATGCGTAGTACCATTAGTAGCCTCAACTATATAAACACCTTCTATAATGTCACCAAGAACATTATTAATATCTTTCTTTAAATTTTTAATACTTGCCATCTCTAATTATTTTTTTGCAAAAATACAATTTTTGAACTGCCATACAGTTAATTAGACCTTAAATAGTAACTTCTAATAGTTTAGCACCGGAAGATTGTAAAGAAATCTTCTGTGTTGAAGCTGGTAATAACGCTGTTTCTCCACTTTTTATTGAAACTTCGCCTACAGCAGTACTGATCTTAGCCTCACCACCAACACACATAAATATGGTAAAAGAATCTCTTTGTGTAGTGTCCAAATCTAAATTTTCGGTCAACTCAATGAAGTTGGTTTTGAAATACGGACAATCTACCATCGTATTTACTTCATTCTTAGCCTTATCATAAGAAACTATGAAATCATCTTTCTTCTCATAATCTACAGCATCAAGCGCTAGGTCTGTATGTAATTCACGAAGGTTACCTTCTTTGTCTTTTCTATTGAAATCGAAAACGCGATACGTTACATCAGATGTTTGCTGAATTTCTGCCAACATTACCCCTGCCCCAATTGCATGTATTTTACCTGTATTAATGAAGAAAGTATCTCCTTCTTTAACTTGCTCATAATTAAGAAGATCAAGCAAGGTATCATTATCAATACTTTCAGCGTATTCTTCTTTGGTAACATCTTTGTTAAAGCCAACAATTAATTCTGCTTTAGGATCTGCATCCATAATATACCACATCTCAGTCTTACCAAATGAATCATGTCGCTCTTTCGCCAAGGCATCATTTGGGTGCAATTGAATGGACAAATCTTGTTTAGCGTCAATAAACTTTATAAGGATAGGAAATTCTTTTCCGAAGCGCTCTACAACACTTTTTCCCAAAAGCTCTTCTGCATTCGAGTCTATAAGGTCTTGAAGTGACTTACCTTCTAAGCTACCATTGGCAACAACAGAAATATCACCTTTAACCGTAGACAACTCCCAACTTTCGCCAGTAATATCACTTTCTATAGGTTTGCCAAAAACTTCTTTAAGCTTTGTACCGCCCCAAAGTCTTTCTTTTAAAATTGGTCTAAATTTCAGAGGATGGATCATTGTATATCTTATTTGTTGGTCAATTAAATTAGACTAATAACGTATAATAAGGATTTTTCTTACATTTTAATGCTTGAATTATCCAGAGAACGTCACAAAATTTCTTGGCGTTTCATATAGCACCACTTCTAAATCGTGTGATTTTTGAATATGAGGTCTCAACTTTTGCCAAATGATTACCGAAATATTTTCTGCTGTTGGGTTTAAAGTTTTAAACTCTGCTACTTCAATATTTAAATTCTTATGGTCTAAATAGTCTTCAATCTCTACTTTGATCAGATCTTTTAAAACCTTCATATCCATAACAAAACCAGTTTCAGCATCTATCTCTCCTGTGACACTTACAACTAACTCATAATTGTGTCCGTGGAAATTTGGATTGTTACACTTACCGAAAATTTCGGTGTTTTTACTGTCGTCCCAATCTTTTCTATATAAACGGTGAGCGGCATTAAAATGTGCTTTTCTACTTACTTTTACTTTCATTATTTCGCTGGCATTTTAAATAGATGTTCGTAAAACTTATCAAAGATAATCTTAAACCAAGCCGTGTATTCCTTCGGATTATTAGAAATATCTTCTTTTATAGCTTCAGGAGACATCCATTTCCACGCCTCTACTTCATCTAGATTTATGTTTGGTTCTGCATTAAAACTACCTATCATTACATGATCTAGTTCATGTTCGGTTAAACCATTATCGAAAGGAGCTTTATAAATGAAGGAAAATAATTCTTTTAATTCTGCCTGAAACCCCATTTCTTCTTGAAGTCTACGTTTACCAGCCTCAGTATTAGTCTCACCTACACGTTGATGACTACAACATGTATTCGTCCATAATAACGGAGAATGATATTTAGATGCCGCTCGTTGTTGCAGCATAATCTCACCGTTGTCATTTGTAATAAATACTGAAAATGCTCTATGTAAAACTGCCTTTTCATGGGCTTCCATTTTGGCCATAGTGCCTATTTGCTCGTTATTTTCGTTTACGAGAATTACCTGTTCTTCCTTCATTACGTAAAAATAAGGCGTTTTAGGTATTATACGTAATGATGAATATATAAAAAGAAAAATCTAGAAGAAACGAGGGGATTTTAGGTTGTTCTTGGTCATAATGAAATCGTATCTGAATATTATTTCGAATGATCCATCATTGAAAGCTGTATTGCCAAGGTCTGTAGTTTCCTTATCATACGCTAAACCAATCAAAAATTTATTAGACACATTGAAACCTGCCATACCACTAAATGCAGCATCCCATCTGTAGGCTGCTCCTAAAATAAACTTTTCGTTTAACATAAAATTTGCCGATAAATCTACTTGTAACGGTGCCCCTTGCACCACCTTAGTCAGTAATGCCGGTTTAAATTTTACAGACTCATTCAGATCCCAAACATAACCAGTTATCAAATAAAGGTTCATTTGTTCTTTAGCCGTAGAAAGGTTGGTTTCTTGAAAATGCGATGTTTCTAAAAAACGAGGTACAGACAAACCCGCATAGAATCTTTGGGTATGATAATATACTCCAGCCCCAATATTAGGAGAAAGTCTATTATCGATATCTTGTTGTAAGGTTGGATCAGTTGTATACTGGTTTAATTCTGAGAACCTAACATCCAATAAGTTAGCACTTGCTTTTAATCCAAAACTTAACCTACCTTCAGTTGAAGTATAAACAGTATAAGAAAAATCAATATCGAAATTAGTTTCTGAAGTTGGTCCTATCTCATCATTAACTATCGACAAGCCTAAGCCTACACCTCTATATCCAATAGGTGAATGCACATTAATAGTTTGCGTAGTTGGCGCACCATCTAAACCTACCCATTGAGAACGATGCAAAGCACCTATGCTAATATGCCCTCTAGAACCCGCGTATGCAGGGTTTACACTTATGGTGTTATACATGTACTGCGTATACTGGGCATCTTGCTGCCCATAAGAAAATACTCCAAAACAAACTACCACTACTGCGACAGCTCGTTTTAGAAAATTCTTTTTAAGTATGGTTATATATGTTTTCAACATTCTTATTATCTATTTATATATATGTAACCAGACAGGGTTTCTGTTTCTCCGTTCGGTAATTCATAATCTAGAATATAGAAATATGTACCTACTGGTAATTTACTGTCCATGTCAACGGTTACCCTACCTTCAGATGTTCCATCAAAGACATTGCCTTCGGTATCATATGCTTTTGTCATATACACCGCTACACCCCATCTGTTATAGATTTTCATTGTATTGTTAGGGTAATTCTGTAAGCCGTCTATTCTTAGAACATCATGAATGCCATCGCCGTTAGGTGTAATAACGTTGAAAACTTCTATTTCTTCTTCTAGCTGACCTAAATCTGAATCTAAATAGTTTGGTATACCATCGTCGTCAGAATCATCATCAACGTAATCTCCATTAAGGTTGACGTCTTCATCACGAGTTTCTATACCATCATCGTCATCATCGGTATCCCTGTAATCAGATTCCTCATCACTATCGGTGTTTGGAAGTTGAGCGTAAGGATCATCAATTTCATCATTGACGTCAATATCAACTGATATTGCACCTTCATAGCCATCATCCAATCCGTCATTATCTTTATCAGAACCGATCATAACAACATCTGCAATACCATCATGATCAAAGTCATGAGCTTCAATAGCATCTAGTACATTGTCGTTATCACTATCCTCATCTAAATAATCAGGCAGGTTATCTCCGTCAGTATCAACAGGGAACAATCCAGTTAAACCATTAGCTTCATACGCATCATCTAACCCGTTGGTATTTGCGTCGATCCCTGAAGGCGGAATGTAATCTGCCGTAGCCTGAGCTTCAACATTATCTGGTATACCATCGCCGTCAGCATCGATATCCAAATAATCTGGGAAGCCGTCACCATCAGAATCTGTTGGGTCGGTAGACGGGTCATTATCGCCATCTAAGTTCAAATCTTCAAAACTATCAACGATGCCATCATCATCACTATCCATATCAACACCTAACGGATTAATAAGAATTGTTATGGTCGATGTGCTACAATTACCTACTGTATCACACACCGTATAATCAAAAGTATCTGTTCCTAAATAATTATTATTCGGGAAGTATGTTGGAATATCATCGGATGGATCATTTGGTGTACCATTATCATCAACAGTAACCGAGCCATTGGTTGGTTGCGTTACGCTAAACGTACCATCTGTAGGTAAATCGTTATCATTTAATTGCCATGTATCTATTGCTGTGATTGCATTGATATCTAGTGCAATAGAATCATCATTAGTATCTAAAATTGGTAATACTTCTATAGTTACGTTTGCCGTACTACAATCTCCGTAGGCATTACAAATCGTATAATCGAAAGTATCTGTACCGTTAAAATCTACATCTGGAGTATAGGTTACGATATCATCCATCGGATTGTTTGGTGTACCACCATCATCAATTGTTACCGAGCCATTTGCCGGGTCAGTTGTTGTTAAGGCTCCGACATCTGGTAAATCGGCATCATTTCCATAAATGTCTATAATTACCGGTACTTCTTCGTCTGTTGTTACCAGATCATCTTCTAAATCTGCAGCTTCAGGCAAACACACCACCGTGAAATTTGGCAGACTAAACGTGTTACCCGCTTTGTTCACCAGGGCGGTATATCTTACGACAGCATCGGTAGCAATTACCATGGGACTTAATTGATCCCCTGTTAATGGCGGACTCCAACTTACCGATGCTGTACTTGGTACATTAGAAGTAATATCCATAGTTACTTCATTATCTGGATTATTACAATCTGTTACAATAAAATAACCTGTTGCATTAGAACCACATAAGGTACCATCGTAGGTTGCAAAGTAAATACCTGGTTGGGTTACTTCATAAAAAGAATCGGTACCGAGTACGGTTGCCGTGTCTGAAGCTTCATACCAACGAAAGTTATTTTGATCACTATCCGTAGGTGCCTGTAGTAAGAACTGGGCATTGGATACCAATACGCCCAGTATCGTGGTAACGATACTGAGAAATATGGTTTTGTATATATGAGTTTTTTTCAAATCGATTTGGGATCTATTCTTCAATTAGCTTTTTATTGAGCTACAAAAACAACATTTATCAATGTATTATAGTCTGTTGGTGTCGCTATTACATCATACGTCATAACACCAACAGCATCAACACTTACATTAGCAAAAACCGCAGGATCAAAATACGTGACATAATAATACAATTCAGTATTTGCATATGTTGGTATAGCAGCAGGTGCTCCTGCGCTTACTACGGCTGGTGTACCATATTGAGCTAGATACTCTGCATGTAAATCAATTGTTCTACCTGTACCTGTTGTTGCCACATCAACTTCTATAGAAGGCGGATAGAAAATATCAGGTCTTGTATTGGCAATTAAATATGGATCAGCTGATGTACCTGTACCACTTACACTAATATCTGTGTCTGGCGCAGCTTCTAAAATAGTTTCAGCACCGTTTGCACTAGGAATAGTTACACTATTTCCTTCCGATATACTCAATTGATTTCCTGAAAGACTTAATGTTTGGTCGTCGGTATCCAATGAACTTATATTAATCGTCTGGTCCGTATTTCCACCTTCCGATATAGTCAATACAGCTCCATCAAAAGCCAATCCTGTAATAGTTTCGTTACCGATAACCTTATCTAGATCCAATGCCTCGCTTGCCGTGATAGCATCCGACAACTCCGTGTCGGTCGCCAAACTTGGATCGGCACTGAACTCCGTACCTACAAGGTTCAATCCTGTACCAGCGGTATACTGCGTATCGGTATCCAACGCCCCTAAATTCACCGTTTCGTTTGCAGCGCCATCTTGTGTAAGCGTTAATATAGAAGTTCCGCCATCGAAAGTCAATCCAGTCACCGATTCGTTACCGATAACCTTATCAAGATCCAATGCCTCGCTTGCCGTGATAGCATCCGACAACTCCGTGTCGGTCGCCAAACTTGGATCGGCACTGAACTCCGTACCTACAAGGTTCAATCCTGTACCAGCGGTATACTGCGTATCGGTATCCAATGAACTTATATTAATCGTCTGGTCCGTATTTCCACCTTCCGATATAGTCAATACAGCTCCATCAAAAGCCAATCCTGTAATAGT
>NZ_SNZW01000016.1:0-156692 GCF_004364175.1 Maribacter caenipelagi
GTTTGCGCCGATGGTACTGCTATACCAAGTGGGAGAGTAGGTAGCCGCCTTTTTCGAAAGCCCTTTACAGAAATGTAAGGGGCTTTTTTTATACCTAATAGCCTAGGGAGAGGAGTGATGGTCTCATCTCTTGTTCTATTTTTGCCTTATAATTCATTAGAATAATCATTGAATGGAATATTGGATTGTAGGAATGTTCGGTATTATAATAACTAATTTAAATGTCTTACTTAAAATCATTAGAGAAAGAAGAAAAGTTCAATACCATTTCTCACGGTATCGGGGCATTATTGGCTATAGTAGGAATGATTTTATTGATTAATGCTAATAATCATAAATCTGAATATTCTACGTGGGGAATAGTTATATATAGTATGTCATTAATAAGCATGTTATCAGTATCTACAATATATCATGCAGTCGTCAATAAAATTTGGAAACTTAGAATGAGAATTCTAGACCATATAAATATTTATTACTTAATAGCTGGTACATATACTCCTGTAGCTTTAATAACACTTTTAAACGGTAATGGATGGTTGGTTTTCTTTGCTGTATGGGGTATAGCTACTATTGGAACTATTTTAAAGCTATTCTTCACAGGTAGATTTGAAATTGTATCATTATTATTATACTTGGCAATGGGCTGGCTGATTGTATTTGATTTTCAGAATTTAGTTGATAATACTTCTGAACTGGGAATTCAATTACTCATGATTGGTGGGGCATTCTATACTATTGGTATTATATTTTATGCAGTAAGAAGAATTCCGTACAACCATTTTATCTGGCATCTTTTTGTTCTAGCTGGTGCAATATGTCATTGGTTCTTTATCTACTTGGATGTCATTTAAGAAGTATATGGCTCCATTGATAATTTACGAATCTATAATATTTTTATATTCCTTGTAAAACGTTTCTATTTTTAACATCGATCGATTTAAGAACTCCATGGTCTCTCTCCAACTATTCTTGTTGTGTATGGATACATTTTTAAGTTGAATATATATTCTGGAAATGTCCTTTTTGTTATCTAGAATAAAGAAATCTTCATAAATAGCTTCAGGTAGATATTCATCTACTAATATTGATTTTAAAGCTACAAGTTTATCCCAAACCTTTACACGTTGTTCTAGATCTGAATCTACATCAATGGAAACCATTGCCATTTTTAAATCAAAATGAAACTTAAAGGATAGTCCTTTTACCTTTGTCTTATATAAGGTCCATTTATTCGGAAATGATTTTCCAAAAGCGATCCAAAATTCTTCACGTAATTTTCTTGAGTCTTCTTTACTGAACATTTATAAAAAATATGCGATTGTTATCCCTAGTATAATCACCAATAACTTTCTTAAATTGAATTTATGCCCTTCAGAACTTTCAAATAATATTACGGTAGAAATATGTAAAAATACTCCAATTACTAATGCATTTAAATAGACTCCATAGGTGGATAATAAATCAATAGTATGTGCTAAATAGGTGCCTAGGGGTGTCATTATAGAAAATAATACCATAAAGAGTCCGGCTAATACTGGTTTAATATTAGAGCCTAAAAGAAAGATACTTAATATAATGGCTATTGGAATTTTATGAATTAAAATACCAAATATGATAGTATCATTACTACCAATAGGAAGACCTTCAAGAAGTGAATGTATACAAAGACTTATAAAGAGTAACCACGGAAAATTTTGACTCTCTTTTGAGATATGTACATGACCATGTTCAGCTCCTTTAGAGAAGAATTCTAAAAATATTTGAAACAATATTCCCAACATTATAAAAACGCCAATGGACCTAGAATCAATTGTCGAATATACTTCAGGGAGCATTTCAAAGATGGTAAGCGCTAAAAGAAAAGCACCACTAAATGCTAGTAAGAGTTTAAATGATTCGTTTTTTTGTGGTTTGGTGATGACCACAAAAAGAAAACTAATAAGCACTCCCAGAATAGGTAAAATATAAATCATGTAGATGTTGATAAACCTTTTAAAAAAGGAAATAGGTCATTAATTAAACAGGCGTCAAAATTAGCGTATTTTTGCGGTACGAGAAAAGATGAATATGGGTAATAATTTTAAAATGGTCGCAAAGACCTTATTTGGTTTTGAAGAACTGCTTTCGAAAGAACTTAGAAATCTTGGTGCTAGTAATGTTGTAGAGGGAACTAGAAATGTATCTTTTGAGGGAGATACTGGGTTTATGTACAAAGCCAATCTATGTTTAAGAACAGCAATTAAAATTATAAAACCTATACATTCATTTCGTGTTAGAGATGAAAATGATTTGTATAAGAAAATTTATGCAATGGATTGGACAGAATATCTTTCTGTTAGTGAAACATTTGCTATTGATGCTACGGTGAACTCAGAACAGTTTACACATTCATTGTATGTATCGCAAAACACAAAAGATGCGATAGTTGATAAATTTAGAGATACAGATGGCACAAGACCAGATGTAGATGTTAAGGATCCTGATCTTCGTATAAATATTCACATTCATAATAATGACTGTAATGTTTCTTTAGATAGTTCTGGTTATTCATTGCATAAAAGAGGTTACCGTACCGCAACCAATATTGCGCCTATAAATGAAGTTTTAGCTTCAGGTTTGCTGTTGTTGAGTGGTTGGGACGGTCAATGTGACTTTCTTGACCCAATGTGTGGTAGTGGTACAATGTTAACAGAGGCAGCAATGATCGCATGTAATATACCAGCTAATATTAATAGAAAAGGTTTTGCTTTTGAGAAGTGGACAGATTTTGATGCTGATTTATTTGAGAAAATTATTGATTCAAGTTTAAAGAAAACGAGGGAGTTTCATCATAAGATTATTGGTTACGATAAAGCACCTTCTGCTGTAAGAAAGGCACAAGATAATATTGAGAATGCAAATCTTGATGAATATATAACTGTCGAAAGAAAAGATTTCTTTAAAACCTCTAAACAAACAGAAGGAACATTGCACATGTGTTTTAACCCACCATACGGTGAGCGTTTAGATATTGAAATGGAGAACTTTTATAGTGCGATAGGTGACACTTTAAAACAAGGCTACCCAGGTACTAATGCTTGGTTTATAACAAGTAACCTACCTGCTCTTAAATTTGTAGGCTTAAGACCTTCTCGCAAGATTAAAGTGTTTAACAGCCACTTAGAGTCTCGTTTGGTAAAGTATGAGATGTACGAAGGAAGTAAGAAAGCGAAGTATCAAAAAAACGCGGAGCAATGAAGTTAAAATACAAAGTTCTAATCTATAATTTTTTAAGTTTCGCAGTACTATTTGTCTTATTTCGTTATATTTTATACGTGAGTATATCTATGAACTCTCTTTATTTATCTGCTATAGCAGCTATTGCTGCTTCTATTTTAGCTCCGAAATTTGCAATAACTAGGATAGAGGGCTTTGAGAAAATAGTAATGAAATGGGTATTTATAAAAGGATTCAAGGTTTTATAAGCGTTCTTTTGGCTTGGGTGGACCTTCTGGTTCTGTAGAATTTTCAATCTTTTTCTTGATCTTATTTTTCTTTTTATAAAGAGGTAAGTAATAAGAAATGCTGTAGTTATATCCTATTCCGAAATTACTATCCCAGGTTACCTTATTAAAACCGGGTATCCAAAGATTTGGAAAGCGTTCATCATCATCTTCTTTTTGACTCAAAATAAGACCTAGTCGTATACTTGCTCCCAGATATAGATTAGAGAACAATTCAACTTTCGTACCAAAAACGCCCTCAATCCATGTAGCAGAAAGACCCGAAAATTTTTCAGGAATATCAGAGCCATTTGCAAAACCATCTGGACTCCAGTACCTATTCGTATCGAAATATTGATAATTATTAAGCGTATTGTCGAATGTACTGAATGCTAATCGACCACCCATGTAAATTAGGTTTTGCTCACCGTACCAGTTCGCATAAGTATTTTTGTTTACACCTAATTTTATGTAATTACCCGAGGTGGTGAAGTTATATAGGTCTTCTTGTCGCGTTTTCTCTTCTGTACCTAATTCTGCCGCTAAATATAAATTTTGGGTTAATCTATAATCAGCTACTATTTCAAAACCTTTATAATTATCATCTAAAGCTCCGGTTAAAATTCGGCTTAAATCAATTCCCAAGCCTAAGCCATATGACTGTTTGTACTCAATAGTATCTTTTGGGTTTAGATCAATAGGCTTATTTTGACTAAATGCCGACCAAGTAATTATTAAGAATAAAAGATTAATGAAATATCTTGACATGTGTAGAATCTGAGTTAGTGACTAACGATTGTGTTATTTCGATGTCTTGAATCCAATTATCGGAATCTTGTGTTGCATTTGCTTCTAGTTCATCATAGTTAACTACAAAACCACAACCACGAGAGAGAAAGTCTTCAATTCTTGAATATGTAAAATTAATGGTGTCAACATTACCTGTTTCAGCTCCATCATCGTTGGCAGCAGAGTTGCTTATTAATATAAAACTAGTAGCATCTTCGTCAGTTTTTAAAGGAATTGATATGGTACTTAAATTGCTGCGATCTGTCACCGTATTAACGGTAATAGTTTGCCCAACACCAACTACTCTTATATTAGGAACTTCCTTTAAGGTAGCTGTATCTGATATATCATAAAATTCTATGACGAGTAGGGGAGTATCACCTTCTACGCAGATATCATCTTTCTCACACGATGATGAGAACATTATCCCTAGAAAAATCAATAATCCGATTTGAAATCTTCTCATTTTAAACTTTCTTTTCTAAAAGTACAACATTTTCTACGTGATGGGTCTGTGGAAACATATCTACTGGCTGAACCTTAGTAATATCATACATCTCTTTCATTAGCTCTAAATCTCTTGCCTGTGTTGCGCTATTACAGCTAACGTAAACTACTTTTTTAGGCGCTATGTTCAATATTTGTTGAACTACATCTTTATGCATACCATCGCGTGGAGGATCTGTGATAATAACATCGGGTACACCGTTTTGAGCAATAAACTGTTCGTTGAACACATTTTTCATGTCACCAACAAAAAAGTCAACGTTTTTTATTTCGTTTCGCTCTGCATTTGCTTTGGCATCTAAAATTGCTTCAGGTACCGATTCTATACCCACTACTTTTTTTGCTTTTTTAGAAACGAATTGTGCAATAGTACCAGTACCTGTGTACAAATCATAAACCAGTTCATCACCCTTTAAATCGGCAAAATTTCTGGTGATTTTATATAGTTCGTAAGCTTGTTCTGAATTTGTTTGATAAAAGGATTTTGCATTGATTTTGAATTTCAAACCTTCCATTTCTTCAAATATGTGGTCTCTTCCAGAAAAACAGATAATTTCTTGATCGTATATTGTATCATTCTGTTTAGGGTTAATAACATATAATAAAGACGTAATCTCGGGAAAAGTTACAGAAAGGTGATTTAAGAGTAATTCTCTTTTTTCTTTATCATTTTCAAAAAATTGTACCAATATCATGATTTCACCGATAGACGACGTACGTATCATTAAAGTACGTAGCATGCCATATTGATTTCTTGGATTAAAAAAAGTTAATCCGTTCTCCGTAGCAAATCTTTTGGTTTCTAAACGTATTGCGTTTGATGGATCTTTTTGTAGGTGACATTTTTTAATGTCCAAAATCTTGTCCCACATGCCCGGTATATGAAACCCTAAGGCATTTCTATCTTCTATTTGATTATCAGATTTTACTTCTTCAAGGGTTAACCAACGGCTATCTGAAAAAGAAAATTCCATTTTGTTTCTATAGAAGTATTGTTGCGCTGAGCCAAGAATTGGCGTAAGCTCGGGCAAATCTAAATGACCTATTCTTTTTAGGTTATTTTCCACTTCTTTCTGCTTGTAAAAAAGTTGGTGCTCGTAGCCCATATCTTGCCACTTGCAGCCTCCACAAACATTAAAATGCTGACAAACCGGGTCTACCCTTTTATCTGAAAGACTATGAAAGTTAATAGCCGTACCTTCAAAATACGCTTTTCTCTTTTTGGTAGTTTGTACATCTACCACGTCGCCAGGTACGGTGTTATTTAAGAAAATAACCCTACCATCTGGAGCTTTACCAATAGTTTTACCCTTTGCAGCAGCATCGGTTACCATTACATTTTCAAAAACCACTCGCTTTGTCTTTTTTCGCATGTGGCAAAAGTAAGCATCCGTTGGCATTTATTATAACTAATAAACATAGTAGGTCTGTTATATTTAGTTAAAAAAGTGTGATTAATATGGTAGAAAAGCAATCATTTGTTTTGTGAAAATGAAAAAGTCCGGAAACCTTGAATGTAAGATTTCCGGACTTTAAAAAATTAAATAAATTTTTGCTGCTATTTAGTTTTATTGAATTTATTTAAAATTCTTTCCATTTGTTTACCGGCGGCTTCTCTACCTCCAAGTCCAAATGATAAAGCAATAGTTACCGCAATGGTACCTAATGTAATACCAAAAGCCATATTTATAATTTCATCGCCAAGACCCATTGTCTTAAGACCCATTGCCAAGAAAATAGCTAAAATACACATTCTTACAATTGAAGCAATAAAAAGACTGCTATCATCTTTCGCCATTGCTTTGTGGGCTGTTGAAGCTATCCAGTTCCCTATGATTAAAATTACCAATCCGAAAAGGATATTTCCAGAAACACCTACTAAAGTGTCTAGTACATTGGTAAGTTTTTCAAATTCTAATTTTTCTAATGCAGTAGTAATTCCGAAAAGAACAATAAAAAAGTAAACAACATTACCTATAAGTTTTGCAAGGTTTGTATTCGATGATAAGCTGCTTAAATTCATTCGGTTGACGATACCGTCTAAATTTAAACTTTCTAATAAATCGGTTACTAAGCCAGCAACAAATTTACCTCCGATAACGAAGATTAATAGAATAAGTACAGCAACAATTATTTTAGGAATTGCATTGAAGAACTGTTCTAGCATATGTGTAGCTGGTACAGAAATAGCATCCATATTTAATATATTCAGAGCCGTTATCAATAATGGTATAAATATAAAAATGAAAACTACTTTTTTAAGTATGTTTACTAAATCTAAATTCTCTGGTAATTTTAATTTAGGTACAAAGCTTTGTATAGTTTCGCCAGAAAGACCTACTAGTTCAGAAACTATGGTAGCCAACATATAACCGATGTAGCCCACTAGACCTGCACCTACTATATTAGGTATGTAATCTGTAAAGCCATTTAATAAATTTTTGACTGGGTCTAATACACTTGTCATGCCTAGCTTTTCTAAAGCTAGCATGAAAACAAAAATCATGATAAAGAAGTATACAAGTTTCCCTATAAAGGAAGAAAGTACAACTTTACCTGAGCCGAGTTTACTATCGATATTGGTTCGTTTAATTAATTTGGTAATAAACCTTTTTAGAAATCCGGCAATAAACCATCCTATTAAAAGAATAAGTATTGCGCCAATTGTAGTAGGTAAAAAATCTCCAACTGAGTTAGAAAGGCTAGTCATCATGTTCTCTAAATAATTCATAGTGTTCTTTTTATAATAAATTGGTTGTATTTATTAGGACACAAATTTTTGTTAATGGTCACATATTATCGTAGTTCATAGGTTCTTTTAGGTTTTATAGTAGTTCAAAAAAAATATTTATTAAGTTTGTATTTCTACAGGATGATTTCTCTCCCACGCTGAATTTTCGCCCCGTTAACTTTTCGGGATTTGAAAGGAAAAAGGTATAGAAGGAATTGCTAAAGTTTTATTTAAAGTAATTTTTATCATGTCAATTTTAGAAAACATCACTTCTAAGGATGCTATTGCATTAGAAGAAAAACACGGAGCTCACAATTACCACCCATTACCTGTTGTATTAAGCAAAGGAGAAGGTGTTCATGTTTGGGATGTGGAAGGAAAAAAGTATTATGATTTCCTTTCTGCATACTCCGCAGTAAATCAGGGTCATTGTCACCCAAAAATTGTAAACGCGATGACAGAGCAAGCCAAAACATTGTCTTTGACCTCTAGAGCATTTTACAATGATATGTTGGGTAAGTATGAGAAATATGCAACAGAAACTTTTCATTTCGATAAGTTGTTGCCAATGAATACGGGTGCAGAAGCTGTAGAGACGGCTTTGAAGATCTGTAGAAAATGGGCATATGAAGAGAAGGGAATTGCAGAGAATGCGGCTGAAATCATTGTTTGTGAGAATAATTTTCACGGTCGTACAACTACGATTATCTCTTTCTCTAACGATCCTGTAGCTCGTAAGAATTTTGGACCATATACAGACGGATTCATTAAAATAGAGTATGATAGTTTATCTGCCCTTGAAGAAGTTCTTAAAACAAATTCGAATATAGCAGGTTTCTTAGTAGAACCTATTCAAGGTGAAGCAGGAGTTTATGTGCCTTCTGAAGGTTATTTAAGCGGCGCTAAGGCATTATGCGAAAAGTATAATGTACTTTTTATTGCTGATGAAGTACAGACTGGTATCGCTAGAACAGGTCGTTTATTGGCAACTTGTGGCAATTGTTCTTGTTCAGATAAGCATTGTAGTGGAACACCTGAGATTAAACCAGATATTTTAATATTAGGTAAAGCTCTATCTGGTGGTGCATACCCAGTTTCTGCGGTTTTGGCTAATGATGCCATTATGAATGTAATACGACCAGGAAACCATGGTAGTACTTTTGGTGGTAACCCAATTGCTGCAGCTGTTGGTATGGCTGCTCTAGAAGTAGTAAAAGAAGAGAAACTTGCAGAAAATGCATTTGAATTAGGAGAGCTTTTTAGAGCAGAACTAAATAAGTTTATACCTACTACAGATTTGGTTAATAGTGTTCGTGGTAAAGGTCTTTTAAATGCAATACTTATTAATGATAGTGAAGATAGTTCTACTGCGTGGGATATTTGTATGGCGTTAAAAGAAAACGGATTACTGGCAAAACCGACTCATGGTAATATTATAAGATTTGCGCCACCACTGGTGATGACAAAAGAACAGCTTTTAGATTGTGTTTCTATTATTATTAAAACATTGAAAGAGTTTAAAAACTAGTAATAAAAAATCCCCAATGTAAATCGGGGATTTTTTTTTTGATTATAATATAATTATTGGAAATCTGTTGTCGCGAAAAATGCTATGATCAATCCAAAATAAATAATCGTGAATATTAAGAGAATTGCAGCTAATGCAAGCCCAATGTATGATAAAATCTTACCAGTGTTTACATTTTCATATCCTCTATAATTTCCAGGGTTTGCTTCATAAAAGTTCTTAGCTTTTTTTGCATTGCTTAAACCAATAATACTGAAAATAGCACCAAATGGTCCACAACAGAACAAGGTTAAAACGATAGATAAAATGCCAAAAGTTAATGCGTTACTAGCACCTGGTATTTGTTTGTATTCTGTATTGTTCATTTATTCCATTGGTATTCCAAGTTGTTCATAAATTTCAGAGGTTTGTTCCATATATGCATCCCAGCCACCCATAGAAACTATAGAGTAAACTGTCCATATAAGTGATAAAGCTCCTAAGACTAGTCCAATTATAGCTACTATTTTAGTTGTTTTAAGCGTACTAAAGTTGGAATACTCTTGCGGATTTTCTTGATAAGTTTTAGTGTCTTTGTTTACTAAAATCAATGAAATACCAGACATAATGACTCCTCCTATACCTGCACTTACGCAGCAGCATAAAAAAGAGACAATACTCAATATAAGAGCAATAGTTACATTAGGTAATTTTTGTTGTTCCATAATTTAAAGGTTTAGTTATTAGATAAATTTTAATATGTAATTGGTTAAAATAAAACCTACGGTACTTACCATAAGCGTAATTGTAATTGTGTTCGAATGTTTAAATGGGTATAGCTTATTAAGGCCTAAAAAGCCAAAAAGTAATAACATAGGGTATATAGCCGGGTACATTAAAAAAGCTGATATAAACTCACCCTTTATTAAAAATAATAGTGAACGCTGTAATCCACAGCCAGGGCAATCAACCCCTAATAACTGTTTTGTAAAACAGGGTAGCATAAAACTTTCTAATCCCAGAAAAATAATTAATGCCTTAAGGCGCATCTGTAAATAAATTAATAGTCCGAAAATTACCATTATTTTTGTGTATTCAAAACAAAAACATGTCTCATTTTAATATTGGCGATACCGTAGAAACAATTGATGACGTTATTAAAGGCGTTGTTGAAACTATTAATGGTAATACTATTACAATGTTAAGTGACGATGGTTTTCCGTTAACTTTCGCTGCTCATGAACTAGTATTAATCGCCGATGATATTCGAGTATCTAATTATGAAGTTGCTCAAATTAAAAAGGAAAAGGAAATACCCAAGCGCAGAAAGACGTCTGTTTTAAAGTCAAAAGAAAGAACGGCACCAAAGATGGAAGTTGATTTACATATCAATCAATTAATGAAAAACCCTAAATCGGTGAGTAAGTTCGATATGCTCAACCTACAGTTAGATACTGCCAAACGTCAGTTAGATTTTGCTATCAGTAAAAGAATACAGAAAATTGTATTTATACATGGCGTTGGTGAGGGGGTACTCAAAGAAGAGCTAGGTTATCTATTTCGAAAATACGACAACGTTAAATATTACGATGCCGATTATCAAAAATATGGGTTAGGGGCAACCGAGGTCTATATTTTTCAGAATTTTTAGACTACTCTATTGTCGTAGTTACAGTGCCAAATTCATTTATTTGTAAATCTGTAATTCTACTACCATTTTCATTTAAAAAGGTAATGCCGCTTAGCTGAATGGTATGGGTGAATGTAGTACTATCCTCAGTCGTTGTCGTTACAATTATACTGCCACCTTCAGCTTCAATTTCTTCTAAAACAGTTGGTGTAAGTGGTGGTGGCGAATCGCAAAAATATGCACTAGTAACAGTTTCTGAAAAAATTCTATAACTAATTTGCGAATTACCAGGTACCGCACTTTCTAAGCTAGATACCGTGACTTCATTTTTTAATAGTCCGCTAGGGATGGTCAAAATTAAAGCCTCATCACCATTTATCTTGAACAATACATTTTCGGTCGTGGTAGAAATATCATTGCAACTTTGAACTGTTTCTATACTATCAAAATCAACAGTTTCTATTTGAAGGTCACCATCATTACATCCAAAGAACAAAATCGAACAACCAATTAAAAGGTATTTTTTCATAATTCAAATTTAATTTAAAAATTGGAAATCTGTCTGTAGCTTCACTGTCAATTGTGGGTTAATTAACTATTTTTGTTCTTTATTTATATAAGAGTGCACCTTTATGAAAAATGTATATTTAGATAATGCCGCTACAACGCAAGTTCACCCTAATGTTATTGCAAAAATGCAGGAGGCCTTAGGTACTTATGGCAATCCTTCTTCTACCCATAGTTTTGGTAGAACAGCAAAGACAGCTATTGAAAGTGCGCGTAAAACTATTGCTAAGTATATTAATGCACAACCTTCAGAAATTATTTTTACATCTGGTGGTACCGAGGCAGATAATATGATTATTAGATGTACCGTTCGTGATTTAGACGTAAAGACAATTATTACTACAAGAATTGAGCACCATGCAGTTTTGCATACCGTAGAAGAATTAGAACAAAAGGGCTTAATACAATTATTATATGTGGATTTAGATGCATTTGGTAATCCAGATATTGCCCATTTAGAAATCCTTTTACAAAAAGATGAATCTAAGAAGTTGGTTAGTTTAATGCATGTAAACAATGAAATAGGAAACAAAATCGACTTAGAAGAAATCACACTATTGTCGAAGAAATATGGGGCTTTGGTTCATTCTGATACCGTACAATCTCTTGGTCATTATAATTGGGATGTAAAAGCATTTCCTATTGATTTTTTAGCAGCGGCAGCACATAAGTTTCATGGACCTAAAGGAATTGGTTTTGCTTTTATTCGTAAGAATTCTGGCTTAAGCTGTATGATATCTGGTGGATCACAAGAACGCGGACTTAGAGCTGGTACGGAGTCTTTTCATAATATAGTGGGTCTTGAGGAAGCTTTCATCCATGCTTATGACAACTTAGATGAAGAAAAGAAATATGTTGAGGACTTAAAATCTTACTTTATCGATAAGGTTTATAAAGAAATACAAGGAGCCAAATTTAATGGGCATTCTGGTGATTTGGAGAAAAGTACGTATACACTGGTGAATGTATGTTTACCAATTACAGAAGACAAGGCTATGCTTTTGTTATTTAATCTTGATATGAAAGGGATAGCTTGTTCTAAAGGTAGTGCTTGCCAATCTGGTAGTGATGCTGGTTCACACGTGCTTAACCAAATATTATCTGCTGAAGATATGAAAAAGCCATCTGTGCGATTTTCTTTTTCAACGTATAATACAAAAGAAGATATCGATTATACAATCGATGTTTTAAAAGGTATTATAGAGGCGTAATTAATTTTTACGATCGCGTTTGCGTTCTCTTTCGTAAGGGAATTTTCTAATTGCTAATTTCATCATACGATCAATAAGGTCTGTGGTGTTTTTACCGGTCTTCTTATTGATTTCCTTTTCGTATTTCCAAAGTAATTTACCAGAATCGCCATCGCTTATCTTAATGCCAATACGACCATAATTAGCACCACCAGAGAAATAATCGGTAAAGCTAAATTCTGTAGGTACGCCGTTAGATAATAGAATGTTCAAATCTAAAGTGCCACTGATAATGCCATCTACCCCTAAAATCTCACTAAGCTCCTTCGTTGTATATACATCGATGTTGTCATAGCTAATATTTTTTTTAGCTAGAATAGCTGCGGTGTTTTCTATGTTTTGAAAAGTTACCGGCAGTTTTTTCTTCTTACTTCGTTTAGAGAAGTAAGTTTCTAAAGCATTTTGTACGGCATAACCTTCGTTCTCTTCCAATCTTTTTTGTTCAGATTTAGAGATTTTTTCATTCAAGTCTAAATTAGTCAAGAAGGGTATAATGGCTAGAATATTATGATCAGAGCTTAAGTTGTCAAAACTCGGACTTTCATAAATGTTTTTCTGAGCCATAACGGCAAAAGAAGTAGTAAGTGCTAATAAGAAAAGTATTCTTTTCATCTGAAATGTTTAAAGGCGTAATCCTAATTTTAAATTCAATACTCTTGAAGTAAGGTAATTTGGTACGGCATATTCATTCTTGCTGTCTGCATCTCTTACCCAAGTATTGGTAATTGAATTCTGATTGTTGAATAAATTAAATATTTCAAAACCCAAACTCAATTCTTTAAATTTATGAAGCCAATGTGTTCTTTGAAATTTTTTGTCCTTATTTGCAAAAATATAGGAAATTCCTAAATCTGCACGTTTATAATCTCTTAATCTATTCTGAAAAATGTAAGGGTCGGAATAACTAGGCGACCCGCCAGGTACACCTGTTTGATAAACTAAATTCAAATACATTTTTAAATCGGGTATTCTAGGAATGTAATCTTGAAATAGAATAGCGAATTTTACCCGTTGATCTGTAGGGCGAGGAATGTAGCCTCTATTATTTATATTTTCCTCGGTTTTCAAGTAACCAAGACTTACCCAAGATTCTGTGCCAGGTACAAAGGCACCATTCATTCTAACTTCGGCACCGTAGACATAGGCTTCTGCTTCATTATTAGCAGCATAGCGAATGCGAACATCTTCTAAGGTATACGGATTTACATTTTCTAATTTCTTGAAATATGCTTCGCTAATCAAGGTAAAAGGTCTGTCCCAAAGCAAGAAACTATATTCGTTTCCGGCAACGAGATGAAAGGCTTTTTGTGCTTTTACATCAGGTTGTATAGTACCGGTATTGTCACGTAATTCTCGATAAAAAGGTGGTTGATGATAAACTCCCGCAGATATTCGAAAGAGCATATCCTTATCCCATTCGGGCTTTATAGCGAATTGTGCACGCGGACTAAATACGGTTTGTGATACTTTTTCGACACCAGTACCGCTCACCGTCCAATGATGCGATCGTACACCTATATTATAGTATACATCTGCATTGTTCCATGTTTTTTGGGTGCCTAATTGAACATAGCCAGAAAATCGGTTAGTTTTTACAAAATTTAGAGCATTTAAACCACTATAAGCAACCAGAGGTGCGACAAAAGGTTCAGATGGCTGATTATTAATGAATTCAGGACGAGGTGGTCTTATGGAGAATCCGGCAGAGTCTATAAATTCAGATTCTCGCAGTTGATCTCGTATATCTTCATGGGTATATTTTGCGCCCCATTCCAAAATAGAATTATTTATGGTGTGAGAACCTTTGTGCTCTACGTTAAAAATTAAGGCGTCTAAATCGTTTCTTGTTCGATTGAACTGAGAACCAATTCCGCGAGATGTTACTACCTCACCTGCTGTATCGCTACCTAAATTACTATCAACATCACCAAGTTCATAGGCTGCAATAACATCTGAATATTCTTCTTCAATGGTATGATAGATAGAGGTTATAAGTTTTAAAGTGGTCTTTTCATTTAAAAAATAACTTCCTTTTAAAGCACCTAAAGCTGTAGTGTATTTGTTATTTTCTTGCCCTTCATAATACACCACTAATGCCTGCGGATTGTCTATAGTTCCAAAATTAGTTTGTCTATTTAAAGGTTCGTTTTTATAATCGTTAACTGCTAAGTTTCCTAGAAAATTGAGTTGAAATTTAGGGGAGATTCGATACGTTAAATAACTCTGTACATCGGTAAAAGCTGGGTTAAAATTACTCTGTGTCTGCTGACTATTAACCAATAGGGAGTTGTTTCTATATCGCACACCAGAAACAGAGCTCAATTTTTGGTTTTTAGAAATAGTTTCTAGACTTGCGCTTGCACCAAGAAAACTTAAGTCTGCCCTTAAAGAAAATAGGGTAGGGGTCTTATACTTAATATCTAGAACAGATGCTAGCTTATCGCCATACTTTGCTTGAAAACCACCAGCTGAAAATTTTACGTTTTGTACTAAGTCACTATTTACAAAGCTTAAGCCTTCTTGTTGTGCAGAACGGATTAAAAAAGGTCTATAAACTTCTATTTCGTTTACATACACTAAGTTTTCATCGTAGTTGCCACCACGTACAGCATATTGTGTACTTAATTCATTGTTTGACGATACGCCGGGTAACAGCTTCAAAATTGTTTCTACTCCAGAATTTGCACCTGGTATCTTTCTAATTTTTTCTGGAGATATGTTTAAAATATTACTTGCTTCTTTTTGGCCAGTGGCAGAAACGGTTACTCCGTCTATTTGGGTGACATCACTTTTTAAAATAGGGTTGAACTCAAACGTTTCGTTCGTATTTAATATTAACTTTTCTAATACAACATCCAAATATGCAATGTGAGAGAAAATTATGGTGTTCTCTTCATCTGAGGTAATCTCTAAAATGTAAAACCCGTCAGAATTTGATGTGGTTCCTAAACCTTTACTCGTAATATTTACGTTTGGTAAGGGTTTATTATTATCTCCTAAGACGATACCTGAAATAGTAGCATTCTGAGCAAAACTAATGGAGCTGCACAGCAGTAGTATCAGGCTTAGAACGTTTGGTAGTTTCAAATATATTATTTTCTATAAAAAGAGGTCGTTAGGGTGTTCGTGTTCCCTACATTATCAGTAACGTTAACTTCAAGTACACATTGCGTTTGATCTGCAATCTTATCATCAAAATTATAGGTTAACGTATTGCGTTTAGGCTCATATTCCATTAAAATCCATTCACCATTTAAGGTGGCAGAATATTTATCTACACCACTTAAATCATCTGCTATTTGTACGCTCAGATATTTGTAATTATTTAACCATTGCTTCTCTTTGAAATTTTTAGTTCTAATGGTTGGGGCAACAGAATCTTTAGCTAGGGTATATGTTCCTAAATTACGAGTTCGCGTGGTAAACTCGTTACCACGTTTATAGGTGTTCGCGTGGTTTGGTCTAAGTTTAGAATCTAACCTAGCTATGAATAATTGTTTTTGTTCTTCTTTTGAATATTTAGAAACATCAAAAGTTATCGTAAAATTTCTATGAGCCGGTACTGTGTTGCTATGAATGGTTACCGTGTCTTTTCCCTTCTTCAAATCGATATAGAAATCTTCATAAAAAGTATTTGTTGGGAAATAAACCTTGGCACCACCTAAATCAAAATTATTAGGTTTTTTGGCAATCACGTAATTGTCGGTTTTCGTTATTTCCTTTTTATTACCTAATAAATTCTTTACGCCTTTAATTGGTATATGAAGTTCTATCTTATTACCTGCGTAATCTTTGATCAATAATTTTGCGGTATAGCTTAGGCCTTCGTTTATTTTTATTTTACCATCGTTATATAAATCTTTATAGATGCTCAGGTTGTTTCCTGGAGATTTAAAGCTTTTTTGAATCTTTTGTCTATTTCTACCGTAATAGTCATAATCTACGAGGGTGTTTATGTATCTAGTTTCCCCAAAAGAAAATGACTCAAAATCGTACAGAGAATATATTTTTCCATTTACACTAAGTTCTACACTATATACGCCGTTTTTATTAGCAGCCATATCTAATCTGTCAAAGCCAATAAAACCTACACCAATATCACCTAGGGCAGTAACTTTATCTGCTAAAAATGTTCCATCGCTCTGCTTGCTGAAATTTACCTGTGTTCTTTCATAATTATTATTGACATGAGATTTATCTGTAAGGGGATAAGCAAATAGTTTTTCTAGGATGGGATTTGTAGCATCGGCAACATCTAAACCATACATTAAAGGGTTTGTCGGCTTTTCAGAAATACTGCTTCTTATTTCAAAATGTAAATGCGGACCAGCGGATCCACCCGTATTACCACTATATGCAATTAGTTCACCTTTAGAAACCTTTAATTCTCCGTAATCGGGAAATACCTCGACTTCAAACGACTTTTTATTGTATTGTAATTTTTTGATATACGCTTCAATAGCAGGTGAGAATTTTTGAAGGTGCCCATAAACCGAAGTATACCCATTTGGGTGAGCGATATATAGAACTTTTCCATAGCCCCAAAGAGAAACCTTTATACGGGTAATGGTACCATCGCCGATAGCGTTTATTGGAATTCCTTCTCGCTGCTGTGTTTTAATGTCGACACCAGAATGAAAATGGTTAGAACGTAGCTCACCAAATGTACCCGCTAAAATAATGGGGATATCCATTGGTGGTCCAAAAGCATCTTTCGGATAATTTTCTTGTGCGAAAAGACTAAAACAAAATAATAATAACAGACCAAGGGATATTTTTTTCATAGGTTGACAGCAATACTGCGAAAATAATTAATCATTAACAATTCGATGAAGTTGAGCACGCTAAAATTATTATAAAGAGCTTATTGTAATGTATTCTGGAATTAAGAACAGCAGAATTGCGAATATTTCACAAAACTATTGCTAAGTCATATAATGTATGTTAACTTTGTGTAAATCGCATTGATTGTAATGTATGGGCGAGTTAATTAAAATCGTTGATTCTTTAGAAAATAAAATTAGCAAATTGTTGCATAAACTTGAGGTTTTAAACAATGCTAATATTGAATTGGAAAAGGAATTAAGGAATATAAAATCTTCACAAGAAAATGCCAGTAAGACGGTGTCTGAATGGGAAGAAAAATATAATTCACTCAAACTTGCAAATTCAATGCTTGGCAGTAATACCAATAAAACAGAAGCTAAGCTTAAAATAAATACATTAATACGAGAGTTGGACCATTGTATAGCTCAATTGTCGGAGTAATGTTTATAATAATATGTCAGAAAAGCTCAAAATAAAACTTTCTATTGCTGATAGGGTCTACCCATTGACTATTGACCCTGCTCAGGAAGAAGGCTTGCGTAAAGCCGCTAAAAATATAGAACAGTTGGCTAAAAAATTTGAGCAGAATTACGCAGTTAGAGACAAACAAGATGTTTTGGCCATGTGCGCCTTGCAGTTTGCGTCAAAAATTGAACAGAATGGCATAGAGCAAACAGAAGGAACCAAAGAAGCTGAAGAGCGTTTACAGGCGCTTGAAGATTTGGTGACATCTAAATTAGCTTTGAAATAAAAACGTTCTTTTAAATACATTAAGTTACTGCCCACATTGGTAATACCTTTTGACAAACTCAACATTTATTTTTTTAAAAAGGGTGAGTTTAGATTGTAAAAGCAAGCCCTACTTGTATAGGGATCCTTGATCAGTCTGTTAGCCCTAAACCTGTTTACCGGAGTTTGATCAAAACTTCTCCAATGTGGGCTTTTTTTTATTAATAAATTACACTATGGATAGTACAATGATAATTATTGCCGCAATAGTTGGGCTGGCAATCGGTTTTGCAATAGCAAAATTTTTGGAAAAAGGGAAAGCCTCTAAGACCATAATAAACGCAAAGAAAGACGCTGAACGCATATTAAAAGATGCAAATGCTGAGGGAGAGAGTGTCAAGAAAGAAAAAATTTTACAGGCGAAAGAAAAGTTTTTAGAATTAAAAGCTGAGCATGAAAAGGTAATTAATAGCAAAGACAGAAAGATAAGTGAAGCAGAGAAAAGAACTAGAGATAAAGAGTCTCAAGTAAGTAGTGAACTTGCCAAAAACAAGAACATGAACTCTCAGCTAGATAATAAACTGAAAGACGTAGAGCAGAAAAAAGAACTTTTTGACAAACGTCATGAGGAGTTGGATAAAATGCATAAAAGCCAAATTCAACAGCTAGAAGTTATTTCTGGTCTATCTGCAGACGAAGCTAAAAATCAGTTGGTAGAAAGTTTGAAAGAAACTGCAAAGTCAGATGCTATGGCTTACATACAATCTACAGTTGAAGAATCTAAACTTACAGCACAACAAGAAGCTCGTAAAATTATAATTAATACCATTCAGAGAATTGGTACAGAAGAAGCAGTTGAAAACTGTGTATCTGTTTTCAATATTGAATCTGATGATGTTAAAGGTAGAATTATTGGTAGAGAAGGTAGAAACATAAGAGCTTTAGAAGCTGCGACCGGAGTTGAGATTATTGTTGATGATACGCCAGAAGCTATTATACTTTCTTGCTTTGATTCTGTTAGAAGAGAGGTAGCAAGACTTTCACTTCATAAGTTAGTTACAGATGGTAGAATTCATCCTGCAAGAATTGAAGAGATTGTTAAGAAGACCGAAAAGCAAATAGAGGCAGAAATCGTTGAAATAGGTAAACGTACCGTTATCGACTTGGGTATTCATGGTTTACACCCAGAGCTGATACGTGCCGTTGGTAGAATGAAGTATAGATCTTCTTATGGTCAAAACTTACTACAACACTCAAGAGAAGTTGCCAAACTTTGTGGGGTTATGGCTTCTGAATTAGGATTGAATCCTAAAATCGCTAAACGTGCCGGACTTTTACATGATATAGGTAAAGTACCCAATACTGAAAATGAGATAGAAACACCACACGCTATTCTAGGTATGCAGTGGGCAGAAAAGTTTGGTGAAAAACCAGAGGTCTGTAATGCCATTGGTGCTCACCACGATGAAATTGAAATGAAAACCCTTATTGCTCCTATAGTACAGGTTTGTGATGCCATCAGTGGTGCAAGACCAGGTGCAAGAAGACAAGTGTTAGATTCTTATATTCAGCGTTTAAAAGATCTTGAAGAGATTGCATTTGGTTTTAGTGGTGTACAGAAGGCTTATGCGATACAAGCTGGTAGAGAGCTTCGTGTAATTGTTGAGAGCGAGAAAGTTAACGATGATAGAGCTGCTCAATTGTCTTTTGAGATTTCTCAGAAAATACAAACAGATATGACCTATCCTGGTCAGGTCAAGGTTACTGTAATACGTGAGACAAGAGCTGTCAATGTAGCAAAGTAATTATAATTTAATTTATGAAATTTAAGCCTCTATTATATAGAGGCTTTTTTTCTAATCTAGAGTATCTATTTAGTTCCATATTAGCTATTCTTCTTTTTAAATACTTGATGTGCTATAGTCTTTACGAGCCCGTTCATATTATTTAAGGAAAAGACAGTTCTGTTCTACTTGACAAAATTGCAAAAGTTATATTTCGTATTTAATACTACATAAGTTTCCTGCTTTACGTTTTTAGAATGACTGCACGTTACCTTCAATATACTAATTTATGGGACAGAGTTAAAGTTGATAATTGCCATAAAAAACAAGATTAAATGTTTCATATTCTTATGGTCATTTAAGAGATATTTTTTGAAAGTTTAAAATGAAAAAGCACACCTTCTTGATTAGCATTACGCTTGCCAATAGTAATATCTCCTCCTAATTTTTCTATGAGTTCTTTAATTGTCGTTAAACCAATACCAGTATCTGTTGCTCCGTCTGTACTTAGTTTTTCAAATAATAGGAAAACCTTTTTCCAGTATTTCTCGGGTATTCCTGGTCCGTTATCTTCATAGGTGAAAGAATAAGCGTTTTCGTTTTCGCTAAAAGAAACTATAATTTCAATATTGGACTTATTGGTAAATTTAATACTGTTAGATATTAAGTCTCTAAAAATTTGGTTAAAGCTATTTAAAGAATGTTTTATGCTGTGATCGCAATTTTCTAATTGTAATGAAACAGATTCGCTATCAGAATGTTTGCTGAGTACATGCTGTATTTCTTTTGAAACATTAAAGTCCTCTAGTTTTATCTCAGCATTTGTTATAGAGTTGTAATTGATGATTCCGTTAATTAAGGACTCCATATATTCAACTCTATTATCAATAATACTTAAATAATTTGGTAATTCTGTGTCTTTGAAAAAATCGGAAAAATCTTCTTTAATAAATCCTACCACAGAACTAATGCCTAGAAGGGGGGTTTTCATATCATGCGCCATGCGATACGACAAATGTTTAAGTTGATTATTCTTTATACGTAATTCTTCGTTAATAATCTTTTCCTTAATATTTTGTCTTCGAAGTTCTAGCTGTGCCATTACCTGATCAGCAAGGTCTTTTAAAGATGCTTGTTGCTTTTCGGTAAATGTAGTTCGGGGTTTTATGTCTATCACGCATAATGTGCCTATAGATTCACCCTCTTTAGTATTTAAAGGAGCACCTGCATAAAACTGCACTGATGGTCCACCGGTTACTAAGGGGTTATCGGCAAAGCGTTCATCTTTACTGGCGTCGTTTACTAAAAATAAGGAATCGGGAGTATTAATGGCGTGAGCGCAAAAAGCTAATTCTCTTGGGGTTTCGGTAGCATCTATGCCATGATGGGATTTAAACCATTGTCTGTCTTCATCTATTAATGAAACTAATGCCATAGGGGTATTACAAATGTCTGCTGCAATACGTGTTATGGCATCGTATTCTTTTTCTTCTAAGGTGTCAAGAACATTGAAACTTTGTAATGCTTCTAATCGCTTTTGCTCATTTTTGGGTATCTCTGGCTTAACCATATATTAAATATAACAAATCGCTACTTGTTAAGTAGGTAATTTCGTACTTAACTAACGCGTTCAAATTATAAATGTTATATATATCTCCTTAAAAAAACATTTGTTATTAGGAAGTTGGCTCTTCTTTCTCCTCAACTTCTTCGTCTTCTTTAAGAAGTGTGTTTTTTAAGATGTTCAATTTTTTTAATTTGGCTTTCCAAGCAGCTAATGATTCTTTGTGTTGGTTAACTCTTTTAATTACATCTTGTACTAATGGATTGGTTTCAGATGCGTTAGAGAAGAACTGTAAGTTATTTTCTAGCTGCCTAATTTCGTCTTTGCTCTCATCTATCTTTTTTCTGATAAATGCGCGCTCATTCTGTATAGCACGTTCTTGGTTGTCGTTATTGCTAAGTTGTTGAATCTTGTTACCATATTTCAACAGTTCAGATTCTTGCTTGCTAACACCACATTTTTGATATAGCGCATCTATTATTTTATCGAACTTCTGATTGATGTTTTTCTTTTTGAACGGAACTCTTCCATATGTTTTCCACTCTTCAGAAAATTTCTCGATAGTCTTTAAATCTTTAGCTTTGTCTCCACTTAACTCAAATGCCTTAAGACGGTCAATAAAATCATTTTTAAGTTTAAAATTAGCTTCCTCTTCTTTAAATGCATCATTTTTAAGCGCATTTAACCTATCAAAATAGTGGTTACAGGCAGTTTTGAAATCTTTCCACAATTTGTCGGAGTACTTTCTTGGTACATGTCCAATCTTTTTCCACTGACCTTGTATGCGCTTCATTTCTGAAGTGGTTGCATCAAAATCGTCACTATCCTTTATTGAAACCGCTATTTCTAATAAGGCCCTTTTTTTGTCTAAATTCTCTTGCTGGTCTTTTTTAAGGTTCTTGTAAAAGGCATTTTTGTTCTGATTGAATACACGCACCGCACCCTTAAAACTGTTCCAAGTTTTAGAATTTACTTTTTGTGGTACTTGACCTGCTTTAAAAAAGGCTTCTCTAAGTTCCTCTAATTTTTTTATCTGTTGCTGCAGTGTACCGTGATTGTTAGATACATTTTCACTAAGTGCACTTATCTCTGCAATAATTGCATGCTTACGTTCTAAATTTTCTTCTTTTATTTTATCAAGATTCTTAAAATAATCTTGTCTTCTTTCATGAATAATTTTTGTTGCGGCGCTAAATCGCTCCCAAATTTCTTCCCTATGATCTTTGCCTACCGGACCCAAATCTTCTTTCCAGATTTTGTGCAAAACCTGTAGCTCTCTAAATGCTCTATTTAAATCAGGTTCTTTTGAAAGCTCTTCGGCTCTAGCAACTATTTTACCTTTTTCTTCAAGATTATGCTTGAAATCTAAATCTCTTAAGTCTCTATTGATATTTAAAAAATCATAGAAAATTTCAATATGGTGGTGGTATGTTTTCCAAACATTATTATAGTCTGCACGAGGTATAGCCCCTGCATGGCGCCATTTAGCCTGTATATCTTTGAAATTGTTATACGTAGTATTTATATCTTCTTCAACATTGACCAATGCCTTCAGTTGTTCAATAAGGTCTAATCTATAGGCTAGATTGTCTTTATGGCTTTTTTCTAAGCTTTTATAATGTTGGTTACGTTTGTCTCTGTATTCTGAGTATACTTCGTTGAATTGTTGTTTATCTATAGAGTTATATCTAAAATCAATTTCATTACCACCGTTAGCAATAAACTCTTCTTTTTTTTCTTCTAAAAACTCATCGAATTTTTGATTGAATTCGTCTTTAATAGTGTCAACATGCTTTCTTATCGCTTGAACTTTTTCGTTTTTCACCAACCGCTGTAATTCACCTACCAAATTTTCCATACTCATTTCATGGTAATCTGGCATGGGTATTTCATGTCTTTTTACGGTATCGGTATCTTCAGCGTCTTCAGCATTAGAATCATCAATTTCATTCATTACATCAGTTTCTTCTACCTGTTCGTTAGAAACGGTTGAAGGTTCTGCTGGTAATTCTGTTGATTCTTCAGTAGCATTCACTGTTTCTTCTACTGTATTTTTAGTAGATTCTACTACAGTTTTTTCATCTATTGAATTCTCTGGTAATTGTTGTTCTTTATCCTCAGACATATTCCTAAATTATATGCATACAAGATAGTGACAACCCCAAGACTAGCAAAGAATTGATTGTTCTTTTTAGTTAAAACGTAATAGAGTAATTAAGCAGAAACCTATAATTTACAATGTATTTCTAGTAGATATGCTTAAGGTTAAGAGGTTAACGGTTCCATATTTCCCAAGATTTTTCAGCCTGAAACTCTAACATTTTATGACCGTTAGAAATTGTTGCCCCTTTAGCTTTGCCTGCGGATAAAAATGTAGTTTCTTCAGGATTATATATAAGGTCGAATAGAAGGTGCTCTTTACCTATTTTTGAATACGGAATTGCAGGCTTTTCTTCAATCTTCGGAAAAGTACCCACCGGAGAACAATTTATGATTAAGGTATGTTCAGCTATTATATCATCTGTTAAATCATGATAAGTAAACCCATTGTTTTTACCGCTTCTTGATACAAACGAAAATGCTATGTCTAATTCTTCAAGTACAAATGCAACGGCTTTTGATGCTCCTCCTGTACCTAAAATCAATGCTTTTCTATGATGTTCTTTTAGATATGGTTCTATAGATTTCTCAAATCCATAAGCATCGGTATTGAAGCCGACTAAACCATTCTTAGTGATTTTTATGGTATTTACCGCACCTATTTTATTTGCTGCAATATCGATATCGTCTAAAAAAGCCATTACTTCTTCTTTATAAGGTATGGTGATATTGAGCCCCTGTAGATTTTCAGTATTTTTGAAGATGGTCGGAAATTCTGAAATAGCTTGTAAATCGAAGTTTTGATAAGAGCAATTATCCAACCCCATATCTTCGAATTTTTTTTTAAAATATCCTCTTGAAAATGAATAAGAAATATCTTTACCTATTAAGCCGTAATTAGCTTTCTGTTTTTCTGTTTTTTCCATACCAATCTAAAAGTAGTAAAATACTAATACCAAATATAATACAGATGATAGCCATCCAGTTTTCTACGGTGGTCATATCTGGTAGAAACCGTTCGTAGTTCATTATTATTTGTTTTCCATTAGAATCTAAAATGCTTTCACCATCGATTCCCGTTTTAAAAATAGTTTTTTTCCATGGCCAAACGACACCCAGCGACCCCGTAATGAACCCCAATATAGTTGCCGTAGTAACATGTTTATAATGCTTTAGTACGAAGGTCAATACATGAGAAAGGGTAACTAGACCTGTTGCAGAACCTAATGTAAATACCGCTAAAATCTTTAGAGTGTGTAACCTTTCGGTGTTAGAGGTAAAACTGAAATCACCTACCAATAATTCTGAGAAAGTATCATATAATGCATTAACAGAATCTACCAAAAGTAGTACGTAATTACCTAGTAATATTAATATGAAAGACCCTGAAAGGCCTGGAAGCGTCATACCAGATACACTGATGATGCCACATAAAAAGATAAATAGCAAGTTGTCGTTTTCTTTTGCCGGACTAAGAAAACTAATAGCAACACCTACACTTAGCCCTATAATAGCAGCTGTGAATGTTTTCTTTTTCCAGTAATCGAAATCTTTGCCTATGTAATATATAGAACCTAAGATCATACCGAAAAAAGCAGACCATACATATAGCTCATGTGTTACTAAAAAATAGTCTAATATTTTTGAAACACTGAAATAGCTCACCAGCATTCCGAAAATAAGAAGGGTTAGAAAAGAACCATTTATATATCGGTAGAAACTTTTAAGCCTTCCATTAATAAGAAGCTTAAAAGCTTTGGCATTTATTTTTTGAAGTGAATAAATGAATTCTTCGTAAAAACCACCTACAAATGCAACAATACCACCAGATACACCTGGTACTTTATTGGCAGCACCCATACAAAGTCCCTTTACGACCAAGAAAAATTTATCGGTAAAGGATCGGGGTTGGTTCATGCAGGTTTTCGCTTTACTTCTTAGAAGCTGATTTTTCTAATATAAAAATAAGAGAAAAACCTATTACAGCGGCTAAAATGGCAAAGGTTAATTGATTATCACCCTGAAATGCGAAAGGTGATATGTTTTCGTCTATTATAATTTCTTTTTTACCAATCTGAATTACCTCAATAATATTCTTCCAAGGCCATATTTTGTTCAATGATCCCAAGATGAATCCGGTTAAAACAGCTAAGGTGGCATCTTTATAATTGCTAAACATCCACTTTAAAACTCTAGCAAAACTCAAAATGCCAAAAGCGGCACCAAAGGCAAAGGTGATAATAATGCCAAAATCTTTTTCATTAACGGCTTCTAAAACGGTTTTATAAGAACCCAATAAAACCAATATGAAAGATCCTGATATACCAGGTAAGACCATGGCGCAAATGGCTATGGCGCCAGAAAGAAATATAAAAGGCAAACTTCCTGAACTAGTAGAAGGCGGAAGGGTAGTGATGTAAAAAGCACCAGCTGTTCCAATTATAAATAACAAAATGGCTAAAACGTTCCATTTTTTAATTGATTTAGCTACGAAAATGACACTTGCCAATACCAAACCGAAAAAGAACGACCATGTTATTATTGGGTGCTCTTCTAATAACCAAGCAATAACTTTTGATAACGAGAAAATACTGATCATCATACCGATGACCAATGCTAACAGAAAATTGCCATTTAATTTCTCCCAGAATTTTTTGAACCCTTCTTCTTTAAGAACTTTTAAAGTAGTGAGGTTTACGTTATTTATAGAAGTAATGAATTCTTCGTAAATGCCTGTTACAAAGGCTATTGTACCACCAGAAACGCCTGGTACCAATTCTGCGATACCCATTGCCATACCTTTTAGAGATATGAATGTATAATCTTTGAGTTTTCTATCGTCCATGAAATGTAGAACCTTTTCTAAGAGGTTTTATTGTATTTTCTTACAATTTCTTGTGTCCATTCAGACTTGCCGTATTCCGGAAAATTTTCAGTGAACAAATGAAGTTTTTTTTGCTTTTTATCAATTTTCAATGCATCCATTAACATAATACGTGCATTAATAGGGTCTTCGGCAAGTAGAAGGTAGCCTACAGACTTATATAATAGTTTCAAACTTTCAGGGTAAAACTCTCTTCCTTGAGATAGAATTTGCACAGCTGATGATTCATCTCCATTAATATGAACTACTTCAGCCCAATTCAACCACGTGTCCAATTCATAATTACCTAATTCTACCGCTTGCTTATATGCAAAATCTGCTTGGTCATAATTCTTTAATGCCATGTGAATATTTGCACATTTTTTCCAGTATTGTGGATTCTCACCATCTATATTTAAGGCTTTGTTGATGTAAAAGATGGCTTTTTCAAAATCTTTATTATTAAAATATAGATTTGTAATAGCCAACCAGCCTTTGTCTAATAATGGATCTTCGTGAACTGTTTGGTAGAAATAGTATTTAGCCATTTCGGTATCCTTTAGTTTTTCATAGCATTTTCCTATTCTTAAAAATGCATGAGATGTGGGATCTTCAATAGAAATGGTGGTCTCGTAATTTTCGATGGCCTCTTTATGGCGCCCAAGTTTTTCAAGTACTTTGGCTTTTTCGAAATATGCACCTATAAAAGTATCATCTGAAATAACAGCAAAATCAAATGCGGCCAATGCCTCGGTAAACATTTCTTTGTAATAATATTGCTTACCTAATTGATGCCATGCTACTTCGCAATACGGGTTCTTTTCTAAATAACTGTTCAAGTAAACAATGGCACCATCGTAATCTTCAAGAAACTCAAAGCAATACACTACGTTATAAAGAGAAGAATAATCTTGTTCGTCGAACTCTACACATTTCATAAAGCTCTGTTTCGCATTATCGAAATTGTCCATGAACAAATACTCCATGCCTAAAAGACTATAAATGTCAAAACTATTGTTGGTAAAGCTTAATGCTTTTTGTAGTAATTCAATTGCACCTTGGTGATCATCTCGTTTCGAAAATATATTGGCACGTTGAATGTAAATTTCATCGTTGTAATTATCTAGTCTTTGTAGTTCATCTAAAAGTGCCTCAGCTTTTTCCATCTGGTTTTCGAAAACCATGACTTCTACCTGAAGTAATTTTAATTCAATTGAAGCCGGATGTTGCTGCAGACCTATTTTAATTCCTTTTTTAGCCAAAGAAATCTTCCCATGATTTAGGTAGTGATGCACAATATCTTCAAAATCCTCAGCATCAAAGAAATAGACATCGTCTGTCTTAAGCATTGACTCGAATTTTGTAATTGGCTTGTCCGGTCTCTCGTTAGATTCTAACGCCATAGGAACTATTTGGTTTTACAAGATATTTTAAAAGTAAGTGATTGTGCGGGGTTTCAGCCACTGTTCGAATCGATATTATTAACAAATTAGTTAACAACGTTGATTTGCATGGAGTTAAGAAGTGCTAAAATTATTGCACAACCTTCTCGAATTTCCTTTTCTGAAATAGTTAACGGTGGAGAAATTCTAACTGCTCTATTTTCAAATAATAACCAGAATAGAATTAAGTTCTTTTTCTTTGCTTGTAATACTAATTCATTGGCTGTTTCAGGTGTATCCATTATCAAAGCAAGCATCAATCCTTTACCTCTTACTTCTTTTATCTTCGGATGTTTTAATAGTGATTTAAATAATGCTTCTTTGCTTAGCGTATCAGCTATTAAATTTGAATTCAATAATACATTTAGCGTAGCCAAGCTAGATGCAGCAATTACGGGATTGCCACCAAACGTTGTAATGTGACCCATTTTCGGGTTTTCGCTCAACGTATTCATAATCTCTTTACTTGCTGTAAACGCACCAACGGGCAAGCCAGAAGCCATACCCTTACCGATAACTAAAATATCAGGTATGCAATCGAAATGTTCAAATGCGAACATTTTTCCTGTTCTACCGAAACCTGGCTGAATTTCATCAAGTATTAGTAAGGCACCCATTTCTTTGCAGCGTGCTTTTACTTTCTTTAAATAATTATTTTTTGGGAGTATAAATCCTGCACCACCTTGTATGGTTTCTAATATTACACATGCGGTTTTGGTGGTAATTTTCTCTAAATCTTTTTCGTTGTTGAATTCAATATGATAAATATCTGGTAACAAAGGTCTAAATACACTTTTGCGCTCTTCAAAATCCATAAGGCTTAAGCTACCCATGGTATTACCATGATATGCAGATTTTCCCGCGATAATTTCAGAACGACCTGTATATCTTCTCGCAAGTTTTAAAGCGCCTTCTATTGCTTCTGTTCCTGAATTTACCAAATAAGTAACTTCTAAAGGTGCGGGTAAATTGGCTGCCAATAATTTGGTATATATCGTTGCTGGTGATTGTGAATATTCGCCATACACCATTACATGCATGTATTTATCAACCTGTTTTTTTATTGCTTTGACAACCTCTGGGTGACAATGGCCAAGTGTGCATGCAGAAACACCTGCAACAAAGTCTAAATGTGCATTGCCATCGGTGTCATATATATAACTACCGCTGGCATGAGAAACTTCCATACCTAATGGGTAGGGGGAAGTTTGAGCTTGATATTGTAGAAAATCTTTGTTCATGTGAAATTTCTATTTCACTTTTTTTGGTTTCACAGATTTTTTTGGATCTGTTGCTTTATCTTGTGTTTGTATATTGTTGATAGGGTCAGATTCGTTTTGACTTCTTTGTTGCTCTTCTGCATCAATATCAATAGGGTTGTCAATTCCGTTAATGACAACAAGTTCTAAGTTGTTATCGTCTTCATCAAAAATATCATCTTTGGTGAGAATACGCTCATCACCACGCCACACAAAACCTTTTAATATTCTACTGTTTTTTGGTAAATCTTTTTCTGGAAAAATATCGCCATCTGGATCGGTGTAAAAAGTCAGATTTTCAATATCATTTTCAGCCATGGTTATACGAATTTTACTGCATACCGTTTTATCGATTCCAATAAGTTCGTCATCATCATTGTACATGTAATACACTACTTCTGTATTCTGAACCAAATCGATAATTTTTAGTTCATTTTCTATAAACTGTCCGTACAAATTAATGCCTTTTGCTTGGTTATAGCCAGTCATGCTTACACTATCTAAAGAAATAATAAAAGCATTTTGCAATACTTTTAAAGAATCTAATTTCTCAGTCTCTAGGTTCGATTTTAGGTGAATACTATCACCGGTCATTTGATTGGCACCGTTCCAAATAATCGGATTTTTAATTAGCTGTGTTATACCCGTCTTTTGTTCTGAGTGTATACTGTCGCATTTTCCGCTTAAATCGGTTTTATAGAATTTTGCATTTCTAAAGGCACGTAAAATTCTATCTTCTGGTTTACCGGTGACCATTAATGTATCGCCATGAACAAAAAGCGAATCTCTTTCTTGTACTGAGATTGATACCGCTCTTCTGGTCGCAAAAACGGAATCTTTTGCTTTGAACACCTCTGCATAATGAGCTCTTATTATACCGTTGTTGATGGTATCGGTTACGGTAATGTTGTTTGTTGCCGATGCAAATTCTTTTGCCTTATTGAAGTAAACACTATCCCCTTCAATAATTCGGTTGTTATAGTCTATTCGGGTATTTTTAATACCGTAGCCACTCTCAATTTTAGTGTCATAAAACCCTCTTTCGCAATATATTTTGTAGGTCTCTCCATTGATTGTAGATGGTCCATACATATAAAAATTTTTAGAGGTTGTGTAATAATCTAATTGCTCAGAGTCTACCGTATATTTCGGATTCTCAACATGCACACTATCTAAAAATTGATACTTTTTAAGCTCCATGAAATACTTGCCAATTTTACTTGTCAGTGTATTTGCAGAGTCTACTACAGTACCGTTATCTTGATAAAAAGCTTCTTGTTTTTCTCGATCTAAACGAAGGGTATCTGTTTTTAAGGTCATGTCTGAATTTGTCAGTACAACGTTGCCCCAGGCTTTCGCCAATTTCACATCACCTAAATAGTTGATTTTTTTACTGGTCATTTCTACCGAATCGCCTTGCTTTAGAATAACATTGCCAATAGCTTCTAATCGGTTTTCTAATTGGTAGTAAATAGCAACATCGCACCATAGATCGGCACCTTGATGTTCAAATTGAACTTGTCGGTTATCTTTACTAAAAATAGAGGCACCTGGGTATTCAGCTTCATTTTTAGTGAAGTTGGCACCATAGACAATATTAATTTGTTTTGATTCTTCTTCAGCTGTAACATCTTGGGCTAAACCCAATATTGAAAAAGCTAGAAATAATAAGATGGATGCGCAAAAGGTTTTCAATCTACTTTTTTTTCAAAAATAGAACATTTTAAAAGAGCGCATAAAACTATTAGCATACATTTAGTAAAGTACTACTTTATAGGCTCTGGTTTTTATTTCTTTTTGAATTTTTATCAGAATTCTTAACTTTTTTATTTGAAGCGAGTGCTGCAGTGTGTTCTATATGTTGGTGATTTTGAATTTTCGATTAACCGTTCAATAGATGAGAAATCAATATCAATTGTGGAATCTAAAAATGTTTGTATAGATTGTTGTCATTTTTGAGTAAGTTGATAGCGGTATGTTTCAAAAAATCTAGAGATAAAAAAAACCACTCGAAAGCGGTTTTTTTATTTTTAATATTTGATTTAGAAATTTCTATAATCGCCTTCTAAGAAAGCGTTTGCTTCATCTTCAGAGAATTTAGCATTCTCACTATCCCAATGTAAAACCTGATTTGGGAACCTGCCGGCAATTACACCAAGTAAAATAGTTTCTGTAAGCCTAGATGCATATGAAAATGGTGCCGTGGTTTTATCTGTGCCTAAACAGGCATCTACGAACTGGTGGTAATGTTTAGGTCCTTCCAAATCATAATCTCGAATTGGTTTACCCATATTATTCTCTTTTTCTAGAGCTTCTATTTCTGCTGAAATATCAACATATTTACCGTCTACTATCTTTTTCGGTAGTTGCATAAAATGCGGTAGTAAGAGCCTTCCTTTTTCACCAATGAACATAGCGCCTTGTTCCGGCAGTGTCCCTTCACTCGCGGTTTTAGTATCTAGCGACATTTTATCTTCCATAGAATCTTCAGCTATATCTTTTGCATCTGCCTTGTTTTCACCACCAGGAAGTATTAAATCTTCATGGTCTTTTGGTGCCCCCGGACCATCATACCAAACCCATTTTAAAGTTTCGGTGGTATAATCGGTCTGAGGAAATTCGTAAGTCACGACATTGTTTTGTGGAAAACCGAATCCGTTTGGTTCTCTACATTCATTTTTAATGGTCATAGGAACTTGAAGGTCTAATGCATTATACGGAGTGTCAAAAATATGAACGCCCATATCACCTAAAGTACCACAACCATAATCTACCAATTTTCTCCAATTACCTGGGTGGTAGAAACCTTCTTTATATGGTCGTTCAGCTGAAGTTCCCAGCCATAAGTTCCAATCTAATGATTCTGGTATTGGGTCTGAACCAGTAGGTTCCGGGCCGTCATACCCCCAGTCTTTAGGAGACCATGCACGTACGGTATGTACTTTACCAATAATACCAGATTGTATTAATAAGGTCGCTAATTTATAATCGTAAAAGGAATGTACTTGAATTCCCATTTGGGTAATCAAGCCTTTTTCTGCCGCCAGTTTATTCATTGCTCTAGCTTCAGATACGTAGTGGGTCAATGGTTTTTGACAATATACCGGTTTGTCCATCTCCATAGCCATCATTGAAGCGGGTGCATGGGTATGATCAGGAGTAGAAACGACTACTGCATCGATTTCATCACCCATTTCTTTTAACATTACTCTATAGTCAGAATATGTTTTAGCATTTGGATGCAGTTTTTTTGCTGCTGCCAAGTTATTTGCATCAACATCGCACAATAGAGTTACATCAACTTTATTATGAGATGAAATAGCTTTTAAGTCTTCGGCGCCCATATTACCAACACCAATATGCGCAGTACGAAGTCTAGTTAATTTCTTTACTTCCTTTTTACAAGACCAAAGTCCTGATGGTAATAATACAAATGTGGACAAAGCCGCTGCGTTTTTTAAAAAGTCTCTTTTATTCATTGGTGTGGTGGTTAAAGTTTTTTGATTTTAATGTTTCTAAACCAGATGGGGCTAGAGTGATCTTGGAAGCCAATATAGCCAGTTTTAAATTTGCCATAATCTTCACTGTTTTTCCATTTATCGGAATTCTTTTTTTCGTACCAAGCTTCGTCCCATGGAACAAAGGAAACTACTTTTTTTCCGTTCAGCCAATGTTCTACCTGTTCTGGAGTGAAGATGATTCTTGTAGTGTTCCATTCGCCCACCGGATGCAATATTTTACCATCTGGGTCTGCAGCATGCATGGCATAGTCTGAGGCGGTCTGTTGTAACGGTTTAAGCTCTTCTGGCTTGTCGGTATACCCTAAACTTAAATTGTAATCGGTAAGATCGTGAATGCTGGCATAGTTTTCATCATCTATTAATTGATACTCTGGTGAAACTTCTGGCGGACTATCATAGCCTTCTTTTAAATGATAGAAAATACCACTATTACCACCTTTTGGTAATTTCCACTCGACATAAAGCTCGAAGTTATCAAATTCTTCTGCTCCATAAATAATATCTGTTCCACCTGTATAATCTTGCTCTTTTCCTAATTCGGTGTCAAATTGTAATTCTCCATCTTTGGCAATCCATCCAGGAGGAAGTTCTTTGCCATTATATGCGCGCCAACCTTTGGTGGTGGTGCCATCGAATAAGGTAATCCATTCTCCTTTAGATGGCTGTTCGGTTTTTGATTGCTCCTCTATTGTTTGTTTTTTTTCCGTTTTACAAGCAATTGTTAAAGCAACAAGTGAGAGTAGTGCGGCGAAGGTAGTTTTTTTCATATTTCGAGTAGTTGTTAAAATGTGAAATGTACATTTTATACGATATGGAAATTACAAAAAAAAAGAATGGCGATAAAGGTATTTCCCTATATCGCCATTCCTGTAAGTTGAACAACCTCTCTTGGTCGTTAAATGTCTATCTTGAAATTGTTTGAGTTCTATCTGGACCGACAGAAACAATCTTGATTGGCACTTCTAATTCTTTTTCCAGAAAGTCAATATACTCGTTAAGTTCTTTCGGCAATTGGTCAGCAGAAGTCATTTTGGTTAAATCTTCTTTCCAACAAGCGAACTCAGTGTAAATAGGAGTTACATTTTCTGGCTCTATGTTGTAAGGAAAATGAGTGATGGTTTCACCTTTATATTCGTAAGCGGTACATACTTGTAGGCTATCAAAACCAGAAAGTACATCGCCCTTCATCATATTTAATTGTGTAACGCCATTAACTTGACATGCATATTTTAATGCCACAAGGTCTAACCAACCACAGCGACGAGGTCTACCGGTTACCGCACCAAATTCGTGACCTACTTTAGCCATTTCTTCACCAACTTCATCGAACAGTTCTGTTGGGAAAGGACCAGATCCTACACGTGTAGTATATGCTTTGAAAATACCGTATACCTCTTTTACTTTATTAGGGGCAATACCTAAACCTGTACAAGCACCTGCTGCCGTTGTATTAGATGATGTAACAAATGGGTATGTACCAAAATCGATATCTAATAAAGATCCTTGTGCACCTTCTGCTAAAATCGTTTTACCTGCTTTAATAGCTTGATTCAAATACTCTTCACTATCTATAAAAGTTAATTCTTTTAAACGCTCAATTGCTTCAAAGAATTCTACTTCCATTTCATCCAAATCATACTGTACATCAACATTGTAGAAACTAATCATAGTTTCATGCTTATCTGCTAAATGACGGTATTTTTCTTTCCAAGAATCTAATTCTAAATCTCCAATACGCATACCGTTTCTACCGGTCTTGTCCATGTAAGTTGGACCAATACCTTTTAACGTAGATCCAATTTTAGCCTTTCCTTTAGATGCTTCAGAAGCTGCATCTAACAAACGGTGTGTTGGTAATATTAAATGTGCTTTTCTAGAAATAATAAGTTTTGCCTTGTAGTCAATGTTGAATTGGTCTAAACCTTCTAGTTCTTTTACAAAAACAACTGGATCGATAACAACACCGTTACCAATAACGTTCATTGCTTTTTTATGAAAAATTCCTGAAGGAATAGTTCTAAGTACGTGCTTAATACCGTCGAATTCTAAGGTGTGACCAGCATTTGGACCACCTTGAAAACGCGCAATAATGTCGTAATCTCTAGTTAATACATCAACAATTTTTCCTTTTCCTTCGTCACCCCATTGTAGGCCTAACAATAAATCTACTGCCATCTAAATATTATATACTTGGTTAGTTCTATTTAATTTCTTTTTTGCCTGCATCTTTTGCAGGAGTATTTTTAGTCCCATAAAAATAAAGGGAATGTGTATTTATTGTAATATCAAAAACTTCTTCTATTGTTTTCTTTATCGATTGAATTCTAGGGTCGCAAAATTCCATTACCTCACCGGTATCGGTAAGAATTACGTGGTCATGCTGACGGTCAAAATATGACTTTTCGTATTGTGCCTGATTTTTTCCAAACTGGTGCTTACGTACCAATTTACAATCTAAAAGAAGTTCTATGGTATTGTATAGGGTAGCCCTACTAACACGATAGTTTTTATTCTTCATTTTAATATAAAGTGATTCTATATCAAAATGCTCATCACTTTCATAAATTTCTTGAAGAATAGCGTATCGTTCAGGGGTTTTTCTATGTCCTTTGTCCTCCAAAAAGGTTGTGAAGACGTTTTTTACAATTTCTTGATTTTTATCAGAAGACATATATGCTGTATTAATACACAAAGGTACAGTTAAATTTTAATTTCCTTTTTCTAAATACGTGTAACTTTATCAATACCGTTGATGTTCATAAGATTATCGGTCAGCTTTTTTAATACTGCTTTATTTTTGACCACTACTGTAATCTTACCTTTAAAGGTTCCACCATCGGTGCTGAAATTTAAATTACGCATATTCACGTGCATAATATCAGATATAACTTCTGTAATATCACTAACAAGTCCCATGTTATCAATACCGGTCATTACAATATCTGCTTGGTATTCTTGTTGAGATGAATCTATCCATTTTGCACTGATTATACGGTATGCATAATTAGATTGTAATGAAATTGCATTGGGACAGTTCTTTTTGTGAACCTTAATACCTTCGGAAACACTTACAAAACCAAACACTTCGTCACCAGGTATTGGGTTACAACATTGCGAAAGTTTATATTCTAATTTTTCTTCTTCCTTACCAAAAACAAGCATATCATACTTAGATGTGATTTCATCTTTGTTGATGTCTTCTTGCGTTGGTGATTTGCGCATTCTGTTTTTAAAGAAACTGATGAATGCATTGCTGTAAGAAGAGGCGAAATCTTTGATCATGGCATTATCAATAGAACCAATACCAATTCTGTAAAATAAATCGAGACTTGTTTTTAACTTAAAGAAGGATACCATTTTGTTGATAGAATCCTCATTGAGCGAAATTTTTTGAGATTTTAATTTTCTACGTAAAATCTCTTTTCCGTCTTCAGCAACAGATTTTTTCTCTTCTCTAAGAACAGATTTAATTTTTGCTCTTGCTCTAGCGGTAGTTGCATAGTCTAACCAGTTTTGATTTGGTTTTGCTTGGTCAGATGTTATAATTTCTACTTGATCCCCACTTGATAGCGTGGTGTTCAAAGGAACCAATTTGCCATTTACTTTGGCGCCACGGGTACGCATACCAACTTCTGTATGAATATTGAATGAAAAATCTAAGGGTGTTGCCCCTTTAGGTAATGATTTTAACTCTCCTTTAGGGGTGAATACAAATATCTCTTTTGAATATAGATTGAGTTTGAATTCCTCAACGAAATCAACAGCATTGGCATTTGCGTTCTCAAGCGCTTCTTGAAGTTTGTTCAACCAAACCTCTATACCTTGTTCTTTTTGATCACCATGTTTGTATTTAAAATGCGCGGCATAGCCTTTTTCAGCTATTTCATGCATACGCTCACTTCTGATCTGTACTTCTACCCATTTACCTTTTGGGCCCATTACTGTTATGTGTAGGGCTTCATAACCAGTTGATTTAGGAGAGGATATCCAATCTCGTAATCTAACTGGGTTAGGGGTAAAGTGATCGGTAACTATAGAATATATTTTCCAAGCAAGAAATTTTTCGTTCTGTGAGTCGGATTTATAAATAATTCTAATGGCAAATTTATCATAGATTTCTTCAAAAGTGACATTTTGGGCAATCATCTTTTTCCGCATAGAGAAGATAGATTTCATTCTCCCTTTTATAATGTAGTTGAGTCCTTCTTTTTTAAGTGAATTATCTATAGTGCCAGAAAAAGCATCGATATATGCCTGCTGGTCTTCTTTGCTATCCTCTATTTTATCTTTAATAGAGTTGTAAACCTCTGGTTCTGTATACTTTAAACTTAAATCTTCTAGCTCTGTTTTAATATTGTAAAGCCCTATTCTATGGGCAAGCGGAGCATAGATATACAGTGTTTCTGATGCAATCTTTACTTGCTTATGCTCTGGCATAGAATCCATAGTTAGCATATTGTGATAACGGTCGGCAATTTTTATGATAATTACACGTACATCATCATTTAAAGTCAAGAGCATTTTTCTGAAATTCTCCGCTTGCTGGGAGATGTTCATGTCTTTTTTTAAATGAGATATTTTTGTGAGTCCGTCTACAATGCGCGCCACGGTTTCACCAAATATACGATCAATATCATCTAAAGTGTATTCGGTATCTTCTACAACATCATGTAGCAGGGCAGAGGCAATGGAAACCGCATCAAGACCTATCTCTGAAGCGACTATTTTTGCTACCGCTATCGGGTGAAAAATATAAGCTTCACCCGATTTTCTTCGTTGTGTTTTATGCGCATCAACAGCAACCTCAAAAGCGCTTCGTATTAGTTTTTTATCCTCATCAGATAGGGTTTGGTAACTAATACGCAGTAATTCTTTATACTCGTGAGCTATAAGCTTGTTTTCTTCTTCTATCGCTGCCTGTGTCATACTAGATTAAAAATAAGATAATCTTATATGATGCACAACAAAAATTAAGCCTTTAAATTACGTATGCGATCGATTAATGGCGGATGGGAATAGTGCATGAAAACATATGCAGGATGTGGAGTAAGGTTGCTAAGACTGTTTTTTGATAGCTTTTTTAAAGAAGTTACTAATGGCAAGGCTGCGTAAGTGTTCTTTGCATAGTCATCTGCCTGATATTCAAATTTTCTTGAAAAATGATTCATTAGCAAGCCTGTGACTTCTGAAATCGGACTGTATAAGATTCCGAAACCGATTAATGCGGCATGAAAACTTGGTCTGTCTACACCGATTGCCAAAGAAATTTCAGGATTATTTATAAATAATGATAGTATAAATAGCATAACTCCTGCAAGGACGATTGATGTGGCTAAATTAAATACGATGTGCTTTTTTTTATAATGCCCAATCTCATGGGCTAAAACAGCAACAATTTCTTCTTCTTCTAAATCCTTGATTAAAGTATCATATAGGGTTACGCGCTTCTCTTTTCCGAATCCAGAAAAATAGGCATTTGCTTTTGTAGAGCGTTTAGATCCGTTAATGACAAAAATGTTTTGCAGATCAAAACCTACTTGAGCTGCGTAATTCTCGATTTTCTCTTTTAAACTACCAGCCTCTAAAGGCTCTTGTTTATTGAACAATGGCACAATTAATTTACTGTAGAATAAATTCATGAACAACGTAAAAATTGCTACAAAAGCCCATGTATATAACCAAAAGTTAGTGCCTGCCCATTGAAAAAACCAAATGATCAGTGATAGAATTGCACCGCCAAAAATGATGGTCATTGCCCATTGCTTTAACTTATCAATGAAAAATGTAGCTTTTGTGGTTTTGTTAAATCCGAATTTTTCTTCGATTACAAAGGTTTGGTAGTATGTAAACGGAATGTTGAGAATATCGCTTCCAATCATAATTATACCAAAGAAAACCAATGCTTGTATAATGATGTTATCGCTGATATTTTGAGCTACATTATCTACCCAAGCAAATCCGCCGAATAGTAAAAAGAATAAAATTAAGACTAACGAAAAAATAGAGGTGAAAACGCCGAACTTGTAATTGGTTAATTTATATGCTTGAGATTTTTCATATTCCTCAGTATTGTAAACGTCATTTAAATCTTCAGGTATAGGGTCCTTAAAGCGTTTTGCATTCAAAAAATTCATTACTGTAGCAAGTATGAATTCTGCAATTAAGATAAAAAGAATACAATAAAAGACGAATGTATTATCCATATAGTGTAGTTGCAAACGAAAACCTTAATATAAAAAGTATAAATGTTACTTGTTTATTTTTCGCTGACGTTTCGCTTCAAAGATAAGTATTGCCGCAGATACCGAAACGTTCATAGAGTCTATTTGACCTTCCATTGGAATAATAATATTTTGGGTACTGTTTTCTAACCATTCATCACTTAGTCCCGAATGTTCGGTACCTACTACTATTGCTGTAGGGTTTTTAAAATCGACTGTCGTATAATCTTTAGATGCAGAAAGGGCTGCACAGAATATCTGAAATCCTTCTTTCTTTAAATAAGATATAATTTCTGTAGTGCTGCCTATTTTAACATTTCTAGAAAAAACACAACCAACACTTGATCTAATGATATTCGGATTATATAAATCTGTTTTTGGGTTGGCAATTAAAACAGCGTCTAAGTTTGCTGCATCTGCCGTTCTAAGTAATGCGCCAATATTACCAGGTTTTTCCGGTGCTTCAGCAATAAGTATCAACGGATTTTCAGTCTCGAATTTCAATGTCGAAAGTTGGTGGTCTTTGCTTTTGGCAATTGCGATTACTCCCTCAGTCGTATCTCTATAAGCTAATTTCTTATAGATTTCTGTGCTTACCGAAATAAGTTGATCTGAGTGAAATGATTTTAAGATGTCGCTACTTTCAGAGTGTTCTAAGATATCTTCACAATATAATATCGTTTCTATCTCATATTGAGCGCCAATTGCTAGCTGTAATTCAAGTAGCCCTTCTAAAACAAAAAGACCTGTTTTTTTTCGCTCCCTAGATTTATCTTTTAATAGTAAAACCTTCTTTATAAGTGGGTTTTGGGCGCTGCTTATGTGTTTAGTTGCTTGCATGAAATACAAAAATAAGTCAATTTAGTAAGTCCTCTATAGTTTCTCGACTAACGGGTTTCAAAAAAATAATTAATAATTAATTGAAATGATGAGTAAAATTTACCTTTTAGTTTTAGCCTTGGCTATATTTTCATGTAATGAAGCACCTAAAAAAGAAATGATTGCCGATGCTGTTGAGGAAGTATCGATTCAGGTAAACTTAAATAAATATCCATCCGAATTAAATAAAGTATTTGGAGCTCATGGCGGATTAAAAGCTTGGAAAGGGTATAAAACATTGAATTTTGAAATGCCTAATGAGGAATTCAACGAAATTCAAACAATTGATCTTCATAAAAGGTTCGATAAAATTTCGACTCCTGCGTACACACTTGGTTATAACGATTCGGAAGTTTGGCTTATAGATAATATCGGTGACTATAAAGGAAAACCAAAGTTCTATCACAATTTAATGTTCTATTTCTATGCAATGCCTTTTGTATTATCAGATGATGGAATAATATATGAAGAAGTTGATGCTTTGGTATATGAAGGGGTTTCATACCCAGGTTATAAAATTTCATACAATAGCGGAGTGGGGGCTTCTTCTACAGATGAGTACTACATTCATTATGACGCAAAAACATATGAAATGAGATGGTTAGGGTATACTATGACCTATTTTAGTGGAGAACCATCTGATAAAATTAGCTGGATAAATTATGCGGATTGGGTAAAGGTTGATGAGGTATTATTGCCAAAATCAATTACATGGCATAAAGTAGAAGAGGGTAAAATTAAAGAAGCGGTCAAGACCGTTAACTTTGAGAATGCAAGTTTGTCTACTGCCGCTAAACCAATAGATTTTTATTCTAGACCTGAGAATGCGGTAATTGTAGAGTAAGACATTTCTCAAAATCATATAATTCTTTTAAAATAGGTGCCATTTTTATGGCACCTTATTTTTTATACCTAACTTGGAATTTATCTAATTTTCATAAGACATGAATGTACTTTTTTTTGGCATTACAAAAGATATTGTAGGTAGTTCTGAAATCAGTTTTTCTGATGGATTTAAGCCTGTTAATGTTGCCGAACTTAAAAAACATCTGATTGATTCTTATCCTGAATTTTCAAAATTAAATTCATTGGCGGTAGCTGTAAATAGTGAATATGCCGATGATAATGTATCTTTAATGGGCAATGAGGAAATTGCCATTATACCACCAGTAAGCGGAGGCTAATGAAGAAAGTGATTGAAATAGTTAATATTATTGATACCGCTAAGGTATACGCTGAATTAAGTGATGCCAAAAGTGGCGGAATCTGTGTTTTTGTAGGTGCCGTACGAGAGTTTACAAACAATGAAGAAGTAGTTGCTTTAGAGTTTGAAACCTATAAGTCAATGGCATTAAAAGAGATGGAGAAGATTGCTGACAGGGCCTTGGAAAAATGGTCATTGAACAAAGTGGTCATGAGACATGCAGTTGGTGAAAAAGGTGTTGAAGAACCCGTTGTAGTTGTAGGTGCATCATCTGCACATAGAGATGCCTGTTTTGAGGCATGTAGATTTCTTATTGATACTCTAAAAGAAACTGTTCCAATTTGGAAGAAAGAGAAATTTAAGAATAAAACGGTGTGGGTTTCAGCGCATCCGTGATTTTTGGAGAAGAGAGGTTAGAAGAGAGAAAATAGAAAATAGAGAAGAGGAGCTAGAGTAAAGAGAATAGAGGAAATTGAGTTTGTATTTGAACTTGAACTTGACTCTTGAACTTGATTTTTGAGTTTGAACTTGTATTTAAAAAGTATGTTAGTAGACAACCATAATAGAGCAATTAATTACTTGAGATTGGCGGTGACAGACCGTTGCAATCTTCGATGTAATTATTGCATGCCAGAAGAGGGAATCAATTTTGCCAAAAATGACAAGCTGTTTACTATAGACGAGTTAGTGAAATTAAGTGAGATAGTTGTTTCTCAAGGCATTGATAAAATACGGATTACCGGTGGAGAGCCTTTTGTACGTAAAGATTTAATGGTGTTATTGCGTAGTTTGTCAAAATTAGACGGGTTAAATGACATTTCAGTTACTACGAATGCAACATTAATTGGTCCGCATATAGATGAGTTGAAAGAGCTTGGTATTAAGAATATTAATGTGAGTATGGACGCCATCAATCGTGAGACTTTTGAGCGAATTACGCGTAGGGATCACTATGATGTGGTGTATAATAATATGATTCGCTTAATTACCGAAGGCTTTAATGTTCGTATTAATTTCATTGCTTTAGATGGTCAGAATACAGATGATATTCTACCAATGCTAGAGTTGACCAAACACTACAACGTATCTGTTCGTTATCTTGAAGAAATGCCTTTTAATGGGGGTTCTAAAGAGTTTCAGACTATCAAGTGGGATTTTAAGACCATACTTGAACATATTAGAAGCGAACACCCAAATTACTATAAATTAGAATCTCCAAAAACTTCTACTTCAATAAACTATAAGATTCCGGGTTTTAAGGGAACTTTTGGGGTAATTCCTTCTTTTAGTAGAACATTCTGTGGTAGTTGCAATCGTCTTAGAATTTCTGCTACAGGAGATGTTATTACTTGTTTATATGCCAAAGCAAGTGCAAATCTTAGGGATATTATGAGAGCGGATGATGTAGAGGAAAATATCAAAAAGGAAATTTTAAAGGCTGTCGGCAGTCGCGCAAAAACAGGTTTTGAGGCACAAGAAAAGTACAAAGACGTATTCAGTAATTCAATGACTTCAATAGGAGGGTAATGCAGAAGAAATTATCACATATAGATGAATCTGGAAATGCTACTATGGTAGACGTTTCTCAAAAAACAGCTTCGGTACGTACGGCAATCGCTAGTGGAATAATAAAATTTCCAGCAGATGTTTTTAAAACTTTGTCTGACCAAGATTTTGTTGGTAAAAAAGGGAGTATCGTACAAACCGCTGTTATCGCTGGTATACAGGGAGTAAAGAAAACGGCAGAATTGATTCCGCTGTGTCATCAAATAAACCTATCAAAAATCAATGTTGAAATTGAACCTGCGTTAGATTCATTTCAAATTACATGTACCGTTAAGTGCAATGAGAAGACCGGTGTGGAAATGGAAGCTTTAACCGGAGTTTCTATCGCCGCTTTGACAATATATGATATGTGTAAGGCGCTTTCACAAGATATCATAATTGGTGCAATTCAGCTAGAACAAAAAACAGGAGGGAAGAATGATTTCCAAAGATAAGTTATATGGGTTGGTGCTTTCAGGTGGTAAAAGCACAAGAATGGGCGAAGATAAGGGATTGATTACTTATCACAATCTTCCGCAACGTGAGCATTTATACCACTTGTTAAATGAGGTTTGCGATAAAACTTTTCTAAGTATTCGTCAAGATCAAGAGAGTGAAATTTCTAATTCGTTTGAAACGATAATAGATAATGATGAATTTCGTGGTCCTTACAACGGATTACTATCTGCGCATAAAGCACATCCTGAAGCTGCTTGGTTGGTATTGGCGTGTGATTTACCGTTGATGGATAAAAAAGCTTTGCAGGAATTAATTGCGGCAAGAAATTCAGATAAAATAGCAAGTGCTTTTGCAGATTTGGATAACCCTTTACCAGAGCCACTTTGTGCAATCTGGGAACCAGAAGCTTTACAACAGTCTGTGGCATATTTAGAGGCGGGTAACGGTTCTTGTCCTAGAAAATTTCTTATAAATGCTGAGGTAAACTTGGTGTTTCCAAAACATAAAGAAGTATTGCTCAATGCAAATTCTAGAATAGAGTATGAAGAAGCGCTACTTAAAATAGCACCATGAACAAAGAGCGATACCTAAGACAAATTACTTTGGACGGATTTGGAACTGAGGGTCAGCAAAAACTTAACCAAGCTAAAGTTTTGGTAGTTGGAGCAGGCGGACTCGGAATTCCCGTACTAACTTATTTGAACGCAATGGGTGTTGGTACTTTAGGTGTTGTAGATGCAGATGTTGTTTCTTTATCTAACCTTCATCGTCAAGTTTTATTTACTGAAGCTATGGTGGGTATGCCCAAAGTAGAGGCAATAATTAATCAATTATCAGCTCAGAATTCCAATACTATTATCAATACCTACCCATCTTATTTAACAGTCTCGAACGTACTTGATATTATTAAAGAATATGATATCGTGGTCGATGCTACCGATAATTTTCCAACTAGATATTTAATTAATGATGCTTGTGTAATTTTAAATAAACCTTTTGTTTATGGTGCATTACACGCTTTTGAAGGTCAAGTAAGTGTTTTTAATTATAAAGGTGGACCAACATATCGCTGTTTGTTCCCCACCATGCCATCAGCAGATGCCGTTCCTAATTGTAATGAGAATGGTGTACTGGGTATTTTACCAGGAATCATAGGTAATCTACAAGCTTTAGAAGTAGTAAAGATTATTGCAGAAATAGGGGAGGTGTTATCAGGTGTTTTATTACTTTTTGATACACTGAGCCAACGAACACAGCGAATGAAATTTAAGTTGCAATTGGGGAATAACGAGATAAAAAACCTTGCTTCTAACTACGATTTTGATTGTGAACTTCCTTTAAAATCTATGGAAGCTAACGAACTTCAACAATTGCTTTCAAGTAAGTCCATTGAACTGATAGATGTTCGTACAGATAAAGAATTTCAGAGGAAGCATTTAAAAGAAGCGAAACATATTCCTTTAAGTGAATTAAACAATAGAATATCTGAGGTTGATTTAGAAACCACGGTTTATGTTATTTGTCAGTCTGGGGTTCGTAGTAAAAAGGCTATTGCAACCATGCAAAAATTATTTCCAGGAAAAGATTTTGTAAATGTTACCGGAGGTATGAATCAGATGAAGAATTATGTTGATACCTATTGAGCATTTGATACTCTTATGCATCGGTTTTTTTATCATCGCCACATTATATTCTTCTGTAGGTTTTGGTGGTGGTTCTAGCTATTTGGCACTATTGACGCTATTTTTAACTAGTTTTTTTGCCATTAGATCTATTGCGTTAGTTTGTAATTTGATGGTAGTTTCAGGAAGTACGTATCTGTATTTTAAAAACGGTCACGCAAAATTAAAAGATTTTCTTCCCTTTGTTATTGCAAGTATTCCGCTGGCTTATCTAGGCGCTACATTTCGCTTAAAAGAAAGTGTGTTTTTTATGATTTTAGGATGTTCTCTAATTCTATCCGCATTGTTTTTGGCTGTTCAGACTTTTGAAATGAACAAAGTGAAAAAAGAGGTTGAAGATTATCCAAAATATTTGAGCTATGTTTTAGGAGCGGGTATTGGATTCTTATCTGGATTAGTAGGAATTGGCGGAGGTATTTTTTTAGCTCCAGTTCTAAATCATCTACGGTGGAGCAAAGCCATAAAAATAGCCGCTCTTGCAAGTTTCTTTATTTTGGTAAATTCTGTTTCCGGCTTATTCGGATTGATAACCAGTGAGTCCTTGTCATTGCCATGGCGAGAAACAATTTGTTTGGTCATAGCAGTACTCATAGGCGGACAGCTAGGTATTCGCATCAGTCTTAAAAAACTATCGGCAAATGGTATTAAAAGGGTTACGGCTTTATTGGTTTTTGTAGTGGGTATACGGGTCTTATTGGTAAATGGACTTGGATTGTTTTAAAAGTTTAGACTAATTGGCTGCAATTCTTCCATGGTATAATTTATAATAGTTTTACCTTTAATTCCATGATTACATTTAAAGAAGCATACCAAAAAGTGTTGGAACATCCTCTAGATTTAGGAACGGAGAATGTTCCACTTTTAAGTAGTTTAAATAGAATATTGGCTGAAGATATTTATGCCGATAGAGATTTTCCTCCCTTTGATCGCGCTACCAAAGATGGTATAGCAATTCAATTTTCTGATTTTGCAAATAATGGTCATTCTTTTAGTATTGAAGGTATCGCTGCCGCTGGTGTAGTTCAGCAAGTTTTAAAAGATAAAAGTAATTGCTTGGAAGTGATGACGGGTGCCGTAGTACCAGAGTATTGTGATGCCGTTATCATGTATGAACATATTACTATTGAAGATAATAAGGTAACTATCAATGAGAAGGTTACAAAAGGTCAGAATATACATTATAAGGGTAGTGATGAAAAAGTTGGTGCGCTTCTATTAACCAAAGGAAAAAAAATTAGTCCCGCAGAAATAGGAGTAATGGCTACAGTGGGAAAGTCAACTGTAAAAGTGATGGCTAATCCTAAAATTTGTACCATAGCTACAGGCAATGAATTGGTTGAGGTTAATGAAATTCCAAAACCACATCAAATAAGAAAATCGAATATGCTGACAATTGAGTCCGCATTATTGGACTCTAAAATTGAAGCCAGTTCGCTTCATTTGTTAGATGATAAATCCATCATTCAAAATGAATTAAAGAAAGCTTTAACTGAAAATGATGTGCTTTTGTTAAGTGGTGGTGTATCTAAAGGGAAGTTTGATTTTATTCCAGATGTAATGGAAACATTGGGTGTTGAGAAGGTTTTTCATAGAGTATTACAAAGACCTGGTAAGCCATTTTGGTTCGGAATTCACCCTAAAATGAAGACGGTTGTTTTTTCTTTTCCAGGAAATCCTGTTTCTACATTTGCCAATTATCATCTCTATTTTTTACCGTGGTTACAAAACTCATGGGGAATTTCAATAGATAAATCGTATATTAAGCTAGGTGTAACAATTAATATAAAGCAACCATTGACCAGATTTATACAGGTTGTTACGGCAGAAAAAGAAGGTGTGATTTGGGCAACTCCTGTTGTTGAAAACGGCTCGGGAGATTTAACCAGTTTGGCAAAAGCAGACGGATTTATTTGCTTAGAACCAAGGGATATGGATTATGAAGTAGGCGAGGTTGTACCTTTTGTAAAGACCAGGTAGTAATCAATTAAATTTTTCTATATGAATCCAGTGGTAAAGAATATTTTGGCTGTCGTAGCAGGAGTAGTTGTTGGTAGCATCGTAAATATGGGAATTATTATGATAAGTGGTTCTATAATTCCGCCACCAGAAGGTGGAGATATAACGACAATGGAAGGGTTAAAGGCTACCATGCATTTATTTGAGCCTAAACATTTTATTTTTCCTTTTCTTGCCCATGCTTTGGGAACCCTTGTTGGAGCTTTTGTTGCTACTAAAATAGCCGCAACAAGAAAAATGCTAATGGCTTTAATCATTGGCTTATTTTTCTTGATCGGCGGTACTGCAAATATTGCAATGCTTGGCGGACCAATGTGGTTTACGGCATTAGATATAATAGTGGCTTACATGCCTATGGCATATATAGGCTATATGCTTGGCAAGAAATAAGTACACATATCTGCAAATAAAAAGAGGCTGTCTAAATTTTTAGACAGCCTCTTTTTATAAGTAACATAAACGTACTACTTTCCTTCGTATTTGTTCATGTAACGTTTCCAAATCTCGGTTTGGTGTGTTTCTAATGACACGGTTCTGCCATCTATAAATACATGTGTTAATTGATTGCCTGCCATGTCAAGGGCATCACCTTCAGAAATGAAAAGTGTTGCACTCTTACCATTTTCTAAAGTACCATAAAGATCATCAATGCCTAAAATTTTAGCAGTGTTTCCGGTTAACAATTGAACGGCGACTTCTTTGTCCAATCCTTGTTGTGCAGCTTGACCTGCGTAGAAGGGTAGGTTTCTAGTTTGAAAGTTTTCTGCATCAGAATTTTGTATCCCTACTAATAAACCTGCATCTACCAATAATTTTGGTAGTTTGTAAGGTAGGTCATAATCGTCATCATCAAAAACAGGTAAGTTATGTGTGTATTGCACTAAAACAGGAATGTTGTTACTTTTTAAAAATTCAGGGATTTTGTATGCATGGTAACCACCTATTAACACCACTTCTTTTGCACCATTGCTTTTTAAAGTATTAATAGCATCGATTATTTGTTTTTCATCATCGGCATGAACATACAGTTTTTGACTACCATCAAATATACCTTGCATTGCGGCAAATGCAGGGTTCACCTCTTTTGGATTAGATTTGCCATATGCCGCCGCATTTTTAAAGAATGTAGTTACCTCTTCAATTTGATCACTGTAATCTTTGTTTGGATGATATCCTGGTTCTTCACCTGCCCACCAACGACCTTGCTTGAAAGTAGTTGGCCAATTTAAGTGAACGCCATCATCTACCTTGATAGCTGCATCTTCCCAATTCCATGCATCGAACTGTACTATACTTGATGTACCTGAAATACGACCACCAGTCGGTGCAATTTGAGAAATTAAAACTCCGTTAGGGCGCATACTTTCTACAACTTTAGATTCTGCATTATAAGCAATTAAACTTCTTACATGAGGAATGAAATCTCCTATTTCATCTTCGTCTTTAGAAGCTCTAACAGCATCTATCTCTACCAGCCCCAATGTCTTTGCAGGAGCAATGAAACCTGGGTATACATGTTTTCCTGTAGCGTCTATTACTTTACCTTTTCGGGCAATTTTCATATTAGAATCGCCCACGAAAGTGATTTTTCCGTCTTCGAACATAATTAGAGAACTCTCAATTACTTCACCGTTACCTAAGTGTGCGGTAGCACCTTCAATGGTAATGGCTTCGGCTTGTTTAGAACCGGGCGTTTGTTGCGCCATAGCTGGTATAACTACTATGGCGATGATTAGGGTTATAAATTTTTTCATTTGTATTGTTTTATATTTTTGAACTTTAGCTTGTAGAATTAAAGACTTTCACAAGTGAAATCTCTTTTTACACTTTGTTTCGGACCTTGCGTCTTTTTACCGCCGCTTTTTTCCTTAAGCATCATCGTAACCAACTCGTTTCTTTCTTTTTTAATGGTTTCGCGGTTTTTCTTATCGATTTCCAGATCGAAATAAGTAACCCCTTCAATCATAGTTTTTTCAGCTTTGGAGTATATTGAAAGCGGACTACCAGACCATAATACTAAATCTGCATCTTTACCTTCTTTAATACTACCTACACGATTATCTAAGTGTAGTAATTTAGCAGGGTTTATGGTCACCATTTTCCAAGCTTCCAATTCTGTCATGCCGCCATACTTAATAGTTTTGGCAGCTTCTTGGTTTAATCTTCTGATCATCTCGCGGTCATCACTATTAATTGCCGTTATAACACCTTGCTTTTGCATTATTGCAGCATTGTAAGGTATAGCATCGTTTACTTCAAATTTGTATGCCCACCAGTCACTGAACGTACCTGCACCAACACCGTGTTCAGCCATTTTGTCGGCTACTTTATAACCTTCTAATATGTGGGTAAACGTGTTGATTCGGAATCCGAAATGCTCGGCAACTTTCATCATCATGTTAATCTCGCTCTGTACATAAGAGTGACAAGAAATAAAACGCTCTCCATTAATTATCTCTGCCAGTACTTCCATTTCCTCATCATAACGATAAGGCTCGCCGTTTTTCTTTTTGGTGTCATATTCCTTTGCTCTTTGAAAGTAGTTCATATACAACTGCTCTACACCCATACGTGTTTGTGGAAAACGAGAGAAACTACCCCAGTTACTTTGTTTTACGTTTTCACCAAGGGCGAATTTTATGAACTTTGGCGAGTTGTCATAAATTAATCCGTCTGCTTCTTCTCCCCATTTTAATTTCAAAATAGCCGATCTACCACCAATTGGGTTCGCAGAACCATGCAATAATTGTAAAGAGGTAACTCCACCTGCAAGAGAACGGTAAATTCCCATATGCTCGGGGTCTACTACATCTTCCATTTTTACTTCTGCGGTACTATTTGACCCAGCTTCATTTACTGCTAAAGCCGCAATATGACTATGTTCGTCTATAATACCTGCGGTTAAGTGTTTACCGGTAGCATCAATAACGGTTGCGCCACCGGCACTTAGGTCTTTTCCTATTTTTACAATTTTTCCGTTTTTAACCAATACATCGGTATTTTCTAAAATACCAGCATCTTCACTTGTCCACACGGTAGCATTTTTAAATAATGTATTTTGTGCTTTTGGTTTTGATGCGAATCCGTACCCTACATTAGGGAAGGTTACCGGCATAACTTTGACCGTATCTTCTTTTGCTTTTTTCTCAGCTTCTTTTTCGGTAAACGATTTGGATTTTGTTGCGGTAAAATGTGATTCTGTACCGTTGGGTAATACCAAACGACCAGTTAAGTTGTCTGATGCTTTAGTAACGGCACCTATCATTCTATATGTTTTTTCACCTTTATCTGTAGCAAATGAAAGTGTTACCCAATTATCGTCATAAATAATTTTGGAACTAAGCTTTGTAGTATCTTGCTTTACCTCAATTTTAGGTTTAGAGATTTCTCCAGTTATAGAAACATCATACAATTTTCCTTGTACGGTTAGATTGTAATCACCACGAATGTCTTTTTTATCCATAGAATTAACAACACTTTTTGTGCCTTGAACCCAATTTTCATAAAGCGTGGTAGACTTATCAAAAACATCACCGGAAGTGATTAAGAAATTGGCAAGCGCTCCAGATTTTAAGGAACCTATTTCGTTTGATTTTTCCAGTATCTGAGCAGGTACCGTAGTCAATGCTTCTAGCGCTTTGGTAGTTGAAAGTCCGTATTCTATGGCTCTCATCAACTTTTCTTTGAATTTAGCGGCAGATTTTAAGTCATGTGTAGTAAGTGAAAACTGTACTCCGTTATCGGCCAATACTTTTGGATTGGAAGGAGCTTGATTCCAATAGCGCATGTCTTGTAAAGAAATATAACCTTCAGCATACGGATTAGAAACATCATATGCATCAGGGAAATCTAATGGTATTATATACTTAGCATTTGTCCCTTTTATTTCTTCTATACGCTCAAATTCATTTCCACCACCTAATATAGTGTATTGTATTCCGTTTGCGTCACCAATTTTATCTACACGTAGGTCATGAGATTTATCTTTAGCTTCGAAAATTTGTACTAAATTTTTATTTGCATTCAATGCTTCTAATGAAAGGTCTGTAGTTGTTGCATTCCCTTTGGCGTACCAATCTGCATCGCTATACATTTGTCTTAACAAAGCCAATGTTCCCATTAAAGAACCTGGGTAAGATTGCCCTTTGGTAATACTTCTACTCAATGAAAAATACTGTGCAGAACGATCATCTAGAATTCTGTTTGCATTGGTGCCATTACCGTTTAATGCAATAAGAACACCTGTACCTCTAGCAATACCATCTTGAATGTGAGAGTTAACGACACCAAAACCAGCTTCACGCAATACTTTGGCTTCTTTGTCATCATAGGTAAATTTTTCAATAGCCCTATTTTCGGGCATAATATGATCGTTCCAGTAGTAGCCTTCTCTAGATGGTTCGTATTGGGCTGATCTTCCTCTACCTGATTTCTTTTTTGCTTGTTCTACTCCGAATTTTGAATACACATCAATAAAAGATGGATAAATAGATTTGCCTTCTACATCTATTACAACAGCATTTTTCGGAATGCTAACAGAGCTTGAAGCACTGACCACCTTACCATGTTGAATTAATAATGTTCCTTTTTCGATTACTTGTGTAGGGGTTACAAAGATTTTTGCATTTGTAAAAGCCGTGTAGTTGTTATTGTTGACTTTAACCCCAGCGTTTTCTGGAAAATAATCTTGTGCAGTTAAAAATGAGCCATACCCGAGTAGGCATAGCGCAAAAATTAGTTTTTTCATTACGTTTGGTTTGAATTAGTGTTTTAAAAATACTCGGATTCTGTAGTAAATTCAGTCTATTTCACTTTTGTTTAACACTTGAGTGTACGGTAATTACGAATAGTTAGTATTTTCTTAAAATATTATAAGAAGGGTGGTTAGAATGCCCTAAGATTACGAAGTTCTAAACTTATTTTAAAGAGGATGGTCTTTATGGTAAGCGACTAAAAATAGTACAACTGCATTGTAGCTTCGTATACCTTCAGATTGATTGTTGGCTTTTAGAAATGTATCGAATATTGATTTAAATACCGGTTCCATCGGGTTTTCATAAGAATTCCAAAAAATTGACATTTCTTGAAAATTACTTTTTACCCCAGAATTTAAGAGTAGCATTAATCTATCAAAATCATCTGTATTTGCTCTTCTTATATCACTTAAACAATAACCTAAAGCATAGGCGTAAGCAGCATATTTAAAATATACATCTTCATTATTCGATGTTACCAGGTAACCAATAAAGTTTGTTTCGTTTTCGGCGGAGTAACCTAACTGATGCCCAACTTCGTGACCGGCAACAAAAGGGAATCTAAAGTTAGGCAGTAGGCCATTAACTTGAGCTTCGTTGGTAAACGGATTTAAATATCCGGCGTAGCCCATATATGTTAATCCTGTGCTGAATAATGATTTTTTTATACTTGGTCTATCGTAAGCCAAAAACGGATGTATGGTTTTTAATTGATCATAGCCTTCAATAGTTTTCTTGAAAATTTCCTTTTGTGAATACGGAATTTTAACGGCTACACTAGAGTCTTTGGTAATTGTAAATTGTGATTCGTTGGTTTTGAGAATTAACCGTTCTGTAAATTCTAATAGATCTTGGTAGTCTTTATTCGGTACTAACGCTAACTTTTTTGACAGCGGTTCCCGATAATAATTCATGCCCCACATTACATGAAATGTAAAATATACAACAGAGAGAACCATGGCTATATTCTGTAAAAACTGAAGTTTATGGCGCCAAATATATTTTCGGTTTTTAATTACATATATAAGTACGAGCAGTAGAAGAATAAAGTAAATAATATCGCCTACTGAGAAAGGTACCCATCCAAACAGGAGTCTAAAGAATTTTGAAATTACAGGGTATAATGCGTTGCTGTAATATTCCTCAACTATATCGGTACGCTTACCTAGCCATTTTACAATGATGATTTGGGGAATCAATGAAATTGCAATGGCATTCTTAAAAGATATCTTCATTATCTCAAAAATAGCGAAATCCTTTTTCTATCAGTATTTTTGCAAGCACTAACCGTGAAAAAAAAAGTATGGAAATTAATAAATTGGAGCCAACGGCTGTTTGGAAGAATTTTTCAAGATTGAACGCGGTACCTAGGCCTTCTAAAAAAGAGGAAAGGGTAATTAGATTTATGTTGGAATTTGGTAATGATCTTGGTCTAGAAACTTTTTCTGATGAAATAGGTAATGTTATTATTAGAAAGCCTCCGACCAAAGGTATGGAGGCTAAGAAAATGATAACGCTGCAAAGTCATTTAGATATGGTGCACCAAAAAAATGCAGATACCGTATTTGATTTTGATGCACAAGGTATAGAAATGTATGTTGATGAAGATTGGGTGAAAGCTAGAGGAACTACGTTAGGTGCCGATAATGGTATGGGTGTAGCTGCAATTATGGCTCTTTTAGAGAGTACTGATATTCCTCATCCTGCTCTTGAAGCCTTATTCACTATTGACGAAGAAACGGGTATGACGGGAGCATTTGAATTAAAAGCAGGTGTTCTACAAGGTGAAATTCTTTTGAATTTAGATACCGAAGAAGATGACGAAATTGATATAGGTTGTGCAGGTGGTATTGATGTTACGGCAAAAAGAACCTATAATGAAAAAGATGGTACGCATGGTGATGCCGGTATGGAGATTACCGTAAAAGGTTTAAAGGGTGGTCATAGTGGTATGGATATTCATAAAGGTTTAGGTAATGCCAATAAAATTATGAATCGAATACTTTTCTTAGGTCTTGAATACAATGTTCGTATTAGTTCATTGAACGGTGGCAGTTTAAGAAATGCGATACCAAGAGAAAGTGTCTGTAAATTAAATGTTGGTAGAAAGCACGCCGATCAATTTTTAAAGAAAGTCAATAAGCTTTCTGAAGCAATTAAAGCGGAGTTGAGTGTTCAAGAACCGAATTTACAAATTGAATTAGTAGATGTAAAGCCTGCTAAAAAAGTAATGGGACTTGGAGCTCAAGAAAAATTGATTAAAGCTGTTTATGCGGCGCAAAACGGAGTGTATGCTATGAGTGGTGCTATCGATGATTTGGTAGAAACTTCGAATAATATAGCAATTGTAAAAGTAGACAAAGGAGAAATAACTATTGGTTGTTTAACTCGTTCATCGGTTGATACTGCGAAGTTAGATTTAGCGAATTCTTTACGTTCGGCTTTTGAGATCAGTGGTTTTGATGTTGAACTTAGTGGTTCGTACCCTGGGTGGAATCCGAATCCGAATTCTGAAATTTTAACTGTGGCTAAATCTACCTATATTGATTTGTTTAAAGAACAGCCAAGGGTTGTTGCTTGTCATGCAGGTTTGGAATGTGGTATTTTTGGTCAAAATTATCCTGATGTAGATATGGTAAGTTTCGGACCTACTATACTTGGAGCTCATTCACCAGATGAGCGTGTAAGTATTTCATCTGTTCAGAAATTTTGGAAATTACTTTTAGAGATATTGAAGAACACGAATTAGATTAAAAAATAAAATTTTGTACTAAAGAATCCCTAGTTAAAACTGGGGATTTTTGCTTTTTAACTCTTCTCGCACCATTAATCCGCTTTGCGTTAAATCGCTAGTATTCCATCCTCCGGTAAAACTGGCGTCAGGTAAAAGGGCAGCTGAACTTTCTTCTTTATTGGCTATAGACCAGTTACACCATGATATTTTGTTCTCGTCTAAGAAAGCCCACCAAGTATTAGCTTCGTCAACATCAATATAGCCATCACCAGAAGCATCTGTAGTTCCGAATTCAGTAGCAAAGATGGGAATGTTGTTATCTAATGCTTCTTGAGCGGTATCTCGTAATTCTTGTCTATGTGTGGTAGCATAATAGTGTAAGGTGTAGGCAACATTATCATCTTCAATTTTATTACCTATGACATCATCTACATTTTGCGACCAGTTTCTTGTGCCACAAACTACAATATTATCTGGGTCGTATTTTCTAATTTCAGCGATTACACTCTCATGATAGGGTTTTAAAATAGTGTTCCATGATACATTTAATGGTTCATTGTAAATTTCATAAATGATGTTCGGTTGATTGCCGTACTTCTGTGCAACTTCAGTAAAAAAGGCTTTTGCTTGCGCTTCATAATCTTCTGCATGGTGACTATGCCAATCTACAATAACATATATACCTTCTGCGATTGCAGCATCTATTACAGTAAATACTTTTTCTTTTTCGGTCTCAGGATTTGTTATGTAGCCTTCTGAATCTTCTACTCCCATAGCAGCTCGTACAATGGTACATTGCCAATCATCTTTTAACCATGCTACAGTTTCTGGGGTGTAGTATTCTCCGATCCATTGGCTCCAGAAAAATGACATACCTCGAAGTTGAACCTCCTTGCCATTTTTGTCAAGTATTTTGTTGCCTTCTATGTGTAGCTGCCCGTGTAATGATACCACGGTATCATCTGAATTTGGAGCTGTGGGAGTAGTTGGGGTTGTGGGTGTTTCTTCTGCAGTATTTTCTGTGACAGTTACTGGATTAGTGTTGTCATTATTGCTAGTGCCGCAGGAAAGAAAAATACTAAAGAAAAGAAAAACTATAATCGTAACCCTAAATGGTTTAAACATAAGAGTTCTAATTTAAAAGGTTAACGATTATAGTTTTGTATAGTTATACTATTCAGAAATACCTGTAATTTCTAAGTCAAAAATCAAATCTGCATCTGGGGGGATTGGACCGCCACCTTGTGGACCATATCCTAAATGAGAAGGAATGAACAAACGAACTTTATCACCAACTTTCATTGTTAGAAGTCCCTCTCTAAACCCTGCAATTAAACGAGATTCAGGAGAATAGTCCATTGGTACTGGCATATAACCGCCTCCTTGTTCTCTGTTCCAATCAAAAACACCATACTTCTCTGCAATCTCTTTATAATTACTGTCAAATAAAGTACCGTCCATTAAATAACCAGCATACATTACATTTACTTTTTGACCAACTTTTGGTTTGTCACCAGAACCGCTTTCTAAAGTTAAAACTTTAAGACCAGAAGGTAAAGTCTGAGCTTTTGCTTTTTGAGCTTCGGTGGAAGAAGCAAATTCAGCTTTTATTTTTTGAACTTCAGCTAATTTTTCAGCTTTTTCTTTTTCAATAGCTGCAAGTCTATCTTCTTCACCATCAAAATAATCGGTCATTATTTTAACAGCATCGAACTTACGTGCTTCTTTACCGTTTCTAATGATTTCTACGGTATTCATTAAAACTGGTTCTACAGGTTTGTTGCCTGCGCCTACTGCAACATTTGCAATGGAATCAACTACATCCATACCTTCTACAACTTCACCAAAAACGGTGTGCTTGTTGTTTAGCCAAGGCGTTTCTTTATGTGTGATGAAAAACTGGCTACCGTTAGTTGTAGGGCCAGAGTTTGCCATTGAAAGAATACCTTTTTTATCATGTACTAAAGAATCATTGAATTCGTCCATGAACTTGTAACCAGGGTTTCCGGTTCCTTGTCCTAATGGATCTCCACCTTGAATCATAAAATCCTTCATAATTCTGTGAAATGTTAGTCCGTCATAATATTTTTTGCCTTTGTATTCTTCGCTAACGAAAGTATTTGTTCCTTCGGCCAAAGAAATAAAGTTGGCAACTGTAACGGGAGTTTTATCTTGCTCTAACCGAACAATAATATCGCCTTTAGATGTTTTGATGTCGGCAAACAAACCGTCTCCTAAATCAGCTCTTTTACTGGTTTTACAGCTGGCTAAAACTAAGCCTATAACTGCAAGCAAGTACATTTTTTTAATCATAATGGTCATTTTAATTTACTGTATTGTCTTGTTGTTTTTCTATTTGTAAAATTGTAATTGTTGATTTTATAGGAACATTACTTCCTATTTTGTTTTCATCGCCATGGTAGCCAAATGCAATCGATGATGGGAAAAGAAACGTAGCTCTTTCATTTTCTTTTAACATCTTAACGGCATCCCTAAGGCCTAAAAACAGTTCTTGCTTATCAACTTTGTAAGTAACAACACCAATTTCTTCTTTAGAGTAGATTGTGTCGTTATCTAAAGTTAATATATCATAGCTAAATGCTACTAAATCATCTGATTTAGGCGTATAATCGCTTTCTTCGTTTACGTTTAAATAATGATACCAAGATCCAGAATTACTGTGCGAGTAGTGTTTTAAAGAATCTAGCTTTATAATTTCTTGAATTTTATTTTCTTCTGCTTCAAGTAGTTTGCGGCTTCTTTCAATAGATGCCTTAAAAAAACTCCCGCTTTTTGTTTGGATTGGTTTTCTAGGTTCAGGACCATCGCAACTGATGACCAAGATGACTAAAAATAAAAATGAAACTAATCTCATGATTGTAATTGATTCTTATATAAAGGTAGTAAAGAAGTAAATTTTGTAATGGTTTCTTCTAAATTATCATCACTTTTTCCGCCTGCGGCATTTGTATGTCCGCCACCGTTAAAATGCTTTCTTGCAAAATCATTTACCGAAAACTCGCCGACTGATCTAAAAGAAATTTTATAGATACCTTCTTCTCTGTTTTCTATGAATATTACGGCAAACTTAATGCCATCTAAGGTTAGGCCGTAGTTTACAAAACCTTCTGTATCTCCTTTTTGATAGTTATAGGTGTCTAATTCGTCTTGACTCATGGTTATGTATGCCGTCGAATACTCTTCTAAGATGACCATATTCTTCAATGCGCAACCTAATAAATGTAGTCTACTCGGAGAATTAGTGTCATATATGCGGTGATGAATTTCTGTTCCTTCAGCACCTTTATCCATAAGGTCAGCAATAACTCTATGCGTATTACTTGTAGTCGCTGCGAACTTGAAAGAACCGGTGTCAGTCATAATACCGGTGTAAATACAGTTGGCCATTTCTGGGGTAATACTGTTTTCATTACCTAATTGGTTGATCAGTACATACACCATTTCGCAAGTAGAGCTCATTTTTACATCTGAGTACATAATCTTAGCGTAATCTGATGGCTCTTGGTGATGGTCAACCATAACAAAAGTTGCCTTTGCCGATTCTAGTATCTCGCTCATCTGACCAACACGACCTAAGTGATTAAAGTCTAAGGTAAAAATGATATCAGCATTATTAATGCAAGATTTGGATTGTGAATTTTCTTTTTCAAAATTCAAGATTTGGTCTGAGCCTGGCATCCATTTTAAAAACTTCGGATAGTCATTTGGCGCAACAATACTAGCCTTATGACCAGTATTAACCAAATAATGCCAAAGTGCCAATGTTGATCCAATGGCATCTCCATCAGGATTCTTATGTGGTATAATCGCTATTTTCTTTGGTGAAGAAAGTAGCTTTTTAAGCTCGTTTAGGTGCTCTAAATTCATGGCGGCAAAGATACAATTTAATAATATAGGCTTTAAAGCGAAAGCCTTAATTTTACCCAGACTTAACTATCTCATATGAAAACTACATACTTTTTCGTCGCTACATTATTATTGGTGGGGTGCTCTTCGAGTAAAAAATCCGTTGAGAATGAAACTGCCAAATCCGATTTTACCTTGGCTTTTGGTTCTTGTAATAGAATTGATTTACCTAATCTTTTATGGGATGATATTTTGAATACCGAGCCTGATGTTTGGGTATGGGGCGGCGATAATATTTATGCCGATACCGACGACATGGCTGCTTTAAGAGCAATGTACAATAAGCAGAAAGAACAAACGGGATATAAAAAACTAGCAGAAACAACAGATATTTTAGGTACTTGGGATGATCATGATTATGGATTAAATGATGGCGGAGTAGAATTTGAAGCTAAAGACACTAGTCAGCAAGAGTTTTTGAATTTTATGAATGTACCGGAAAATAGTCCGTTACGAAAGCGAAAAGGAGTTTATAATGCTAAGAAATATGATGTTGGAAATCATTCGATAAACATTATCATACTAGATACCCGATATTTTAGAACACAATTAACACCCGACACAGAAACAAAAAAAAGAATAAAACCTAACGAATATGGAGAGGGTACATTATTGGGGCAGGTGCAATGGCAATGGTTACAGAATGAATTGAATACTTCAAAATCAGATTTTAATATTATTGTCAGCAGTATTCAATATTTGTCTGATGAGCACGGATTTGAAGCTTGGGGAAATTTTCCTCATGAGGTTGATAAATTTGCAACGATTATAGCGAAATCTAAAGCCAAAGGTGTTGTTATATTATCTGGTGATCGACATATTTCTGAATTTTCAAAAAGAGAAATAGCTGGTATGGACTATCCTTTAATTGATTTTACCAGTAGTGGGTTAACACATGCTTATAAAGGTTTTACCGGTGAGCCTAATAAATATAGAATAGGCGAAGTTGTATTTACAGAAAGTTTCGGAATATTAGAGTTTGATTTTACCGCCAAAAAGGTTGATTTTAAAATAGTTGGAGATAACGGAATAGTGTTAGAGAAATTAGAACAAGTCTACGAATAGTTGTGAGATATGTGGAAAAACGTATTTTTGCGCAAAAATTAAGATATGAGTACGAATAGAACGTTTACAATGATTAAACCAGATGCCGTTAAAAACGGACATATTGGGGCTATTTTAGAAAAAATTACTGCTGCTGGTTTTAAAATCGTAGCGATGAAATATACACAATTGAGCTTAAGAGATGCACAGGAGTTTTATGGAGTACATAGAGAGCGTCCTTTCTTTGGAGAATTAGTTGAATTCATGACTAGCGGTACAATTGTCGCTGCTATCTTAGAAAAAGAAAATGCTGTTGAAGATTTTAGAGCATTGATCGGTGCTACCAATCCTGCAGATGCAGCTGAAGGTACTATTCGTAAAATGTTTGCTACTAGTATTGGCGAAAATGCAGTACATGGTTCTGATAGTGATGAGAATGCAGCTATTGAAGGTTCATTCCATTTTTCTGGTAGAGAAATTTACTAAGTTAAATTGTTTAAATATAAAAAATGCCAGCTCTTTTGAGCTAGCATTTTTTATATATAGTATTTTCCAACAGCCAACAGCCAACAGCCAACAGCCAACAGCCAACAGCCAACAGCCAACAGCCAACAGCCAACAGCCAACAGCCAATAACTATCTAAGCACTAATTTTTTTACGACTTCTTTCCCGATTTCTTCATTGAGCATGCGTATTATTTTTGTTTTGCCTAAGCTTAATTCTTCGCGTAATACAGAAGAGCTTAATGACACATAAAGTGTATTGAACTTTAATTCAATTTCTGTAGTATAATTATTTACGCCGTTACCCATAAGTTTCGCCCATGCAGCTCTTGCATCAACTTTGTCTATTCCTTTTTCCAGTTTATTCTTTTGAATAAATGCAGAAAGTGCATCTTTCATTGAAGTATTATCGTTGCCTCTGCTTGCCATTATGGGGTTATATTTATAGGTTCAAATCTGTTATATTCGTAGGTGAGTCCTTCTTTGTTTTTTACCGAGAAACTTTCTTCTGTTAGTTTTGTCAATACCTCTTCCCAAGTATTCGAATTATTGGTGTAACTCATAAAAATAGAATCGTTCGATATTCTAATTTGAAAAGGCTCGGCATCATTAGAGGTTTCAAAAGTGCCATTGAATTTTGGGTCTACTTTTTTTCTAAAACCTGATAAAGAATCTAGCTGTATATAATCTACCGTACTATTAATTGAATACTCTTTTTTTGCTCCGTCTTTAAAGGTAACCTCTTTAATTTCCCAGTAACCATTTAATAGATGTAATTGATTCTTATCAACTTTAGAATTACAAGAAGCAAGAATTAAGAAGCAAATAATCAGTAATTTTTTCATCATTACAATTTAAAGATTTTATACGATTGATGAATTTTTTTAACAACACTTTCGGTTCGGTCCGCATGGGTGTCACTAATAAAAATTTGTCCGAAATTTTCATCATTTACCAAAGTTATAATATGAGATACACGATGCTCATCCAGCTTATCAAAAATATCATCTAAAATTAATATCGGCGTAGTACCACTTTGCGATTTCATAAAATGAAACTGTGCGAATTTTAAAGCTATCAAAAAAGATTTCTGCTGTCCTTGACTACCAAATTTTTTAATTGGGTGGTCGCTAATTTCAAAGCTAAGGTCATCTTTATGTATACCAACACTGGTATATTGTAATGCACGGTCTTTGTCTAAGTTCTTGTTTAATAGTGTAAGCAAATCATAATCTTTCAACTTACTATCGTAAGAAAGGGAGACATCTTCTGTATTTCCCGTGATAGATTTATACTGTTCTTGAAAAATAGGAATGAAAGCTTCTAAGAAAGAAGTCCTTTTTTTAAAGATTTTTGTGCCATACGTATTCATCTGCTCGTTATATACGGCTAAAGTATCTTTGTTAAATGTTCTGTTCGCAGCGAAATACTTTAATAATGCATTTCTTTGAGAAACCACTTTATTGTAATTGATGAGGTTTTGTAAATAGCTTTTGTCTGATTGAGAAATTACACCGTCAATAAATTTTCTTCGGGTGTCGCTGCCTTCAATAATAAGGTCTCTATCTGCAGGAGAAATTATTACTAAGGGTAGAAGACCTATGTGGTCGGCAAAGCGGTCATAAGCTTTTCCGTTACGTTTAATAATCTTCTTATTGTTCTTTTTTAAGCTGCAGACAATTTTTTCTTCCCTACCTTCTTTTTCAAATGTGCCATCGATTACAAAGAAATCTGATCCGTGACGAATGTTTTGAGATGATACCGGGTTAAAATAACTCTTGCCGAATGATAAGTGATAGATAGCGTCGAGAATATTTGTTTTTCCAATTCCGTTATCACCTACAATACAATTAATTTTAGCATCGAAAGTCAGTTCTTTTGACTCAAAATTTTTGTAATTGATCAATGATAATTGTCTCAGCAGCATTAATAAAATCGGATTTTAGATTTGGAAGAATGTGTACTCGCTTAAAATATCCAAAAATAACGAATAAATACACTTTGCGATTTCAATAAAACCATTATTTTTGCGCGACCAATAAATTTACAGATGGCAACATATAAGAAAAGAGGATATAAACCTGAAACAAAAGCTGAACAGCAAGAATTTGACGAACAGGAAAGCACAACGGCTGAGGTTTTTAGTTCTTTAGATGAAGGAGCTTCTAGATCAGAAGAGTGGGTTTCTAAGAATCAGAATTTCATTTTAGGTGCCATTGGTGTTATTGCTATCAGTGTTTTGGGCTATTTAGCTTATGACCAATTTGTAGAAAAGCCGAAAGAGGCTAGTGCAGCAAATGAGATGTACTATCCACAACAATATTTTGACCAAGCTTTGGTTGCGACAAATGCAAAAGATTCATTGTTTACATTGGCATTGGAAGGTGCTGAAGGAAAATACGGTTTTTTAGATATCATTGAAGAATATAATGGTACTAAAGCTGCTAACCTTGCAAATTACGGTGCAGGTATGTCATATTTGAATATGAACAACTACCAAGAGGCTATTACGTATTTAGAAGATTTTAGCTCTGACGATGCTGTTTTAGGTGCTTTGGCAAAAGGTGGTTTGGGTGATGCTTTTATGCAATTAGACCAAGCTTCAGATGCTTTAGGTTATTATGAGGCAGCTGTAAAACATAGTGGTAACGACTATACTGCTCCTAAGTTTTTATATAAAGCTGGTATTACTGCTTTAGAAATGGGAGATAAGGATAAGGCTTTAGGCTTTTTTCAAAAAATAAAAGACGAGTTTCCAAAATCAGAAAATGCCAATTCTATAGATGCTTTTATAGGTATGGCTAAAAGTGGTGAGTAATGGCTACAGTAAATAAAAATTTATCGTCTTACGATAAGGCAACAATCCCAAACGCGAACGGACTTCGGTTTGGGATTGTTGTTTCAGAATGGAATTCAGAAATAACGGAAGGATTGTTTTCTGGTGCTTTTAATGCATTAATTGATTGCGGAGCTCAAGAATCTGATATTATCCGTTGGAATGTTCCGGGTAGTTTTGAACTTACATTTGGTTCAAAGAAAATGATCAATATGCATAAGGTTGATGCCGTAATTGCTATTGGTAGCGTTATACAAGGGGAGACCAAGCATTTCGATTTTGTATGTGATGCTACTGCCCAAGGTATAAAAGACTTGAATATTACAACCAATGTGCCTGTTATATTTTGTGTACTTACAGATAATAACATGCAGCAAGCCATTGAACGTAGTGGTGGTAAGCACGGTAATAAAGGTACTGAAGCAGCTATTGCTGCTATTAAAATGGCAGTTTTAGGTAATTAGTAACCTTTTCAATAATTCTATTTTCTTATAAGTTTTAGAGTGTTAGGTTAGTATCGTAAGATGTTAACAAATTTTGGCATTGGTAACATGCCCTATTTTTCTATTTTAAGTAACTTTGGTGTTATGGGGATGTTGAACAAAATAACTCGGTTAAGAAAAAATAGGTCATTTGAATACAATCCTAGGTATTATGATGGCAAAGGAAAAGGGAATCCGTTTAAAATGGAACCTAAATTCGACCAATTTCGTAGTACGTTAAATACATCTCGAGGATTAAAAAGAAAAATTAATAGTGCTATAGAAGATTCTAAAAGAAAAGGAGATCGCAACTTAAAGATTAGAATGGTAATTATAATTGCGGTATTGGTTCTTATTTTTCTTTATATAATTGATTTTGACCTCACAATTTTCTTTACTTCATAATGGCAGATATTATTAGATTATTACCTGACCATGTAGCAAATCAAATTGCTGCTGGTGAAGTGGTGCAACGCCCATCTTCTGTGGTAAAAGAATTAATGGAGAATGCCATTGATGCCGGCGCCACCGAAATTCAACTTATTATAAAAGATGGCGGTAAGACCTTGATTCAGGTCGTTGATAATGGTAAGGGTATGAGCGGCACCGATGCTCGATTGAGTTTTGAACGCCATGCAACATCTAAAATTCAAAAAGCAGAAGATCTTTTCAATTTAAATACAAAAGGTTTTAGGGGAGAGGCACTAGCTTCTATTGCGGCGATTGCACATGTAGAAATGCTTACCAAAACTGAAGATGACGAGATTGGTACGAAAATTAAAATTGAAGGAAGCAAAATAGTAACTCAAGAAGTTGTTGTTGCCCCAAAGGGAACTTCAATGTTAGTAAAGAATCTATTTTTTAATATTCCTGCTAGACGTAATTTTTTAAAATCTGATCAAGTTGAATATCGGCATATAGCAGATGAGTTTCATAGAATTTCATTGGCACATCCGCAGGTGGCATTTAATTTTTATAATAACGGTAGCGATGTATTTCAGTTACCATGTACCGATTTTAGAAAACGTATCGTACATATTTTTGGTAGAAAGACCGATGAGAAGCTTGTACCTGTTGAAGAAGAAACGCACGTAGTAAGAATTTCAGGGTATATTCAAAAACCTGAATTTGCTAAAAAGAGTAGGGGAGAACAGTTTTTCTTTGCTAATAATAGATTTATAAAGAGTCCGTATTTACATCATGCTATTTTGGGTGCTTTTGAAGGATTAATTCGACCGGGTACACACCCTGGTTATTTTTTGAATTTAGAGGTTGATCCGGGTACAATTGATATAAACATACACCCAACGAAAACAGAAGTGAAGTTTGATGACGAGCATACGTTATATGCCATGCTTAAATCTACTGTAAAACATAGTCTGGGTCAATTTAATGTTGTACCTGCTTTAGACTTTGAGCAAGACCAAAATTTAGATACTCCGTATTCATATAAAAACAAACAGGTAGGTATACCTCAGGTGGTGGTAGATTCTTCTTTTAATCCTTTTGAGACAGTAAAACCTTCAAAAAGTAATTCTGGAGGTGGTAGTTATTCCAAACCAAAAGTTGATGGTTGGCAGAATCTATATGTAGGTTTAGAAAATACTGTTGATGGTGGAGCTAGTCATTTAGAGTTTGAGTCAGAGGTTGTCAATAGTAGTATTTTTGATGGTGAAAAAGAGTTGTTAGATCATTTTACTACTACTTTTCAAATGCGTAAAAAGTATATTATTACGACCATAAAATCTGGTATGGTGGTCGTAAATCAAAGTAGAGCTCACCAACGTGTGCTTTACGAGAATTTTTTAAAGAATATAACCATAAAAGAAGCTGTAAGTCAGCAATTACTTTTTCCGTTGACCTTATCTTTTTCTACTAGTGAAATTAACATCTTAAAAGAGATTAAAGAGAATTTATGTACTGTAGGTTTTGTATTCGGAGAAATTACTGAAGACGGAGTAGAGATTTCTGGTGTTCCTGTCTTAGTTGTTGAGAGTGAGGTTCAAATGATAATGGAGCAACTGATTTCAGATTTTCAACAAGAGGTACCTGGTGATAGTTTTTCTCAAAGTGATATGTTGGCAAAAACGTTGGCAAAAACCCTCTCGGTTAAAACAGGTGAAACTTTAGACGAGATTTCTCAAGTGAAGTTGGTTAATGACCTTTTTGCATGTAAGGAAACGACATTGAGTCCGTTTAACAAAAAAGTTTACATTACGCTTACAGAGAATGATATTGAACGAAAATTTATATAAATGGGAAGAATTACAGATACTATTAAGCATTTACTGATTATCAACGTTCTATTTTTTGTTGCTACACAAATGTATGGCGAGCAAATGTACGAGTGGTTTTCATTGTATTTCCCAAAAAACGAACACTTTGAGCTTTGGCAAATTATAACACATATGTTCATGCATGGTGGCTTTATGCATATACTTTTTAATATGTATGCATTATGGGCTTTCGGTACACCATTAGAGCGAATGTGGGGAAGAAATAAATTTTTATTTTTCTATATCTCAGCGGGTTTAGGAGCAGCTTTAATTCATATTGGTGTAAACTATTATTACTATAATGCCGGAATGAGTGCTTTGGTAGATGCTGGTATTTCTGAAAGTAGTATTCTAGAGATCATTAACAGTGGGCAGTATAATACAGAGTGGTATAAGATTGCAGGTCAATCTACGATTGATAATTTTTTAGGTGCTTTTAATACTCCTGTGGTTGGTGCGTCGGGAGCAATATATGGTATTTTGGTGGCATTTGGAATGTCTTACCCCAATAGCGAATTGTTTCTTATTTTTCTTCCCGTGCCTATCAAAGCAAAATTCTTTATACCTGTTTTAATTGGTCTAGATTTGTTTTCAGGAGTTACAGGGTACAGTTTGTTTGGACAAGGTATAGCGCATTTTGCACACGTAGGTGGTGCCTTGTTCGGATTCTTGATGATGTGGTACTGGAAAAAAAATCAGTTTAATAAAAACAGGTGGAACTAAACTATGGCTCAACCAGATTTAAAATATCAATTTAGTAGGTTAAACATTGCGGAGAAAATCATTGCGGTGAATGTAGTGGTTTTCATTGTAAATGCCCTGATACCATTCTTGCTTGGCTTACAAAAAAACGCCATTGTTCAATGGTTCGAATTGCCTAATGATATTGTTGATATTGCTTTTCAGCCTTGGTCTATTGTTACCTATTCATTTTTTCATGGAGGTATAGGTCATCTGTTTTGGAACATGTTGATGATATATTTTGTTGGTCGAATATTTCTGAATCTCTTTGATGTAAAACGATTTTTGAATGTATATGTACTAGGAGTCATTTTAGGTGGCTTATTCTTTGTACTAGGGTATAACATATTTCCTGCTTTTTTTGATGTCAATGCATCTTTAATTGGAGCTTCGGCTGGTGCTAGTGCCGTTTTGATATTTATTTGTACTTATTTGCCCAATCAAGAGGTTAGGGTCATATTTTTCAATGTGAAGCTTTGGATGGTTGGCGCAGTGTTAGTACTTAGCGATTTAATTCAATTACCAATTAGTAACTCTGGTGGACATTTAGCGCATTTGGGTGGGGCATTTTTAGGATACTTATATGCTAGTCAATTAACGAAAGGAAACGATATAGGGTCTGGATTTTCGAAGTTTATGGATAGTATAGCAAATTTGTTCAAAGGTTCTGGGAAGAAGGCTCCAATGAAAACGGTTTATAAAAATAAAAGTACTACCCGTAATAAAACTAATTCTACCTTAGATTACGATAAGAAGACACATCAAAAAAAGATTGATGCTATTCTAGATAAAATAAGCAAGTCTGGTTATGAAAGTCTTTCAAAAGCAGAAAAGGACTTTTTGTTTAAAGCCGGTAAAGAGAATTAAGCATGAAGAAAATGTCTTTTTTTAAAAAGTTCATGTTATTCTTAAATTGGATTATAGCTTTCAGTTTGTTTTTAGCTTGTATAGTTCCTTATACATCATCTGCTAGTTTAGCCTTTATTAGTTTAACAGTACCTGCATTGGTTTTAATTAATATGTTATTCTTCTTGTATTGGTTACTTGGGAAAAAGATATATCTGCTGTTGTCACTTTCAATATTAGTCTTTGGTTACTTTACACTTGGTTCTTTTATAGCATTTAATGGTCGACAAAAACCAATTAAGGATGTTAATGTTATCTCCTTATTGAGTTATAATACATTAGGGTTTAATAGTAAGTATCAAAGTGAATGGGAAAAAATTACAAGCACAGAAGTTATAGAATTTGTGGAAGGGGAAAATGTGGATATCATTTATTTTCAAGAATTTGAGTCTCATTATGTTAAGGATGATATGTTGAAAAGCTATCCATATGTAGCAAATAAAATTGAATTTGGTGATGAAGAAGCTAGTAATGATTTGGCAATTTATTCTAAGTATAAAATAATCAATAACGGTGAGTTAGATTTTCCTAATACTTATAATGGAGGGGTGTACGCTGATATTGTAATAAAGAAAGATACTTTACGTTTTTATAATCTTCATTTACAGTCTTTGAGGATTCGACCAAATTATTTCAAAAAGGAGCGTTCAGATAAACTATTCGTTCGGCTTAGAGATTCTTTTGATAAGCAACTATGGCAATCAGGTATCGTTAGAAATCATATTAATGCAAGTCCTTATCCTGTTATTGTGGGAGGTGATTTCAATAATACACAATTCTCTAAAGTGTATTTTAATATTAAAGGTGATTTAAAGGATAGTTTCTTGGAATCGGGACGAGGTTACGGTGAAACCATAAAATTTTGGAAGTTCCCATTTAGGATAGATATGATCTTAATAGATCCTTCTTTTAAAATATTAAATCATAAAAATTATAATATTGACTTATCTGACCATGAGCCCATCATGGCAACATTTAAAATACCTAGTGAATAAAATAGCAATCTACAGTATCTGCTAAAATATGTATGAGTAATGACAGACCAACAATTCGTGTTTTCTTGTAAGCAAACAATAAGGCGTATACGCCAATTGCCCAATAGGTGTGTAAAGGGTGAAAATTGATACTGCATCGATTAGGGTCAAACATTGGCGTAGCCAAAAGATGGTCGATATCAATTACAATTGCAGATAATAATATAATAGAAGCCCAAAGCTTATTTTCTTTATAGAAATAAATAGCAATTATAATGGGTACAATGAAATGTATTCCATAATGTGCTATGAATCTAATCATTATCAGTGGCTATGAACTCGTGATTGAGATATGCTATACTATTAGGGCCTAGGTTAAATAGAAGGTCTAATATGCTTAAATTAGGAGTAAAGCCATGTCTATCGCCAAACACTTGTGTATAGGGTTCTATATTTAATTGAGGGGTGTACTTAGCACTTATTAAAAATCTAAAATCATCTTTGTCTTCAGGGGTAATCTCATATGCAAGAGTTTTTTCTTTCGGCATTTCTAGTTGAAGACACTCAAATATCGTCTCTATGGTCTTTATATTGAAGTCAAGTAGGCTTTCATAAGTTTGATGGTAAAGAGGTTTAATATCATCTTCATAAAATTCAAAGAAAGGCGATGTTCTATAGGCAGTTTCTAAGGTGCGCCAATGTTGACGTTGCCACGGATAAGAATTGTCTATCAAAACATCTTTATATTTTTGTCTACCATTTGCTCTACCTGCATGAATTATTGGTATGCTCAATATATGTTTGCCTCGATCATTAGAAATATAAGTTCTATTTCTAAACGTCTGTTTTTGGTAATTATCATTTACCTCCCAACAAATTGGGTGGTGCATAATATAACTGAATGTAAGTATGTTCGGAAAATATGAGGGATGAATTAATTTCACTTTTTTTCCTTTTTACGTTTCCAGAACCAATTTCCTACGAAATAGGCTACTAGTAGAATTAAGAAATACTTGAAATAAGATTGTGGTTCTCCGTCGCCATTCACCGTAGTAAATATACGATCCCATCTTGGTCTCCAGTTGCTGATGCCTTCTGTGAAATTGTCAAAACTCATCCATATGAAAATAGGTGTTCCGACAATATGGTTTTCTGGTACATAACCCCAGGCTCTACTATCTTCAGAGTGATCTCTGTTATCACCCATCATCCAAAAGTAATCTTGTTTGAAAGTATATGTAGTAGCTGGTGATCCATTAATGCTAATTTGATTACCAGATACAGAAATTTCATTCTTTTCGTATTCCTTGATAATCTTTTTGTAGAGTGGAAGTACTTTTAAATTCAAGTCTACCGTTGCTCCTTTTTGAGGAATGTATATAGGTCCTAATTGACTATAATTCCAAGGGTAATCAGGACTCTGAGGAAATAGGTTGATGCCTCTTCTCCCTTTTTCCGTAACTATTTGAACTACAGAATCTATATCAGGATTTTTTCTTAGTGAAGAAACCATATCAGCTGTTAGTGGCACAGTACGTTTTCTGTCGGTTATCTCTTTTAATGCTAATCTATATTTAGATATCACATTTGAAGGTATACCAGTTGCTTTTGTGCCTAACTCTAATTGACCGTTCTCAGATTGATTAAAGCCTATTAAATAGGGTCTTAATCCATTTACTTGGTCTTGGTTAAGCGGACTTGATTGATATTTTCTAATGAAATCGGTAATGCCCAAATTATCAAGTGTTCTAGACGATACACCTTTGGAGCTATAGATATCGTAGTCGTACTGTGGTTTAGCGCTTTTTGGTAGTTCTAATTGCTTTCCATTTATAAAAACGTAACCATTACGAACTTCTAAAGAATCGCCTGGTACGCCTACACAACGTTTTACATAGTTCGATTTTTTGTCTATTGGTTTGTCAACACCTTTTTCTTTTTTGAAAAATACACGAACGGTATCGGCAGGCCAACTGAAAACTACAATATCGTTTCTTTCTACTTTGGTAAACCCTGGTAATCTAAAGTAGGGTAGTTGTGGTTTTTTCAAGTAAGAAGGAATTCCTAAGCCTGGTAATGTATCATGTACCATTGGTGCGGCAACTGTTGTCATTGGTGTTCTGGCACCATAGTGAAACTTACTTACGAAAAGAAAATCACCAACTCTTAAGGTGCGCTCCAATGATCCCGTAGGTATTACATATGGTTGTATAAAATAGGTATGTACTAGTGTGGCTGCAACAACAGCAAATAAAATGGAACTGACCCATTCTCCTGCAGCAGTTTTCGGGTGTAAAGAACGGTCTTCAACGTATTTAACATCTAGTGTGTAGTTTACATAGTAAATGTAAAAACCAAGTGTTAATACGACTATCCAAGTTTCTAATTTACTATTTCTGCCAAAGCTTCTTATGGTTTCTACCCATAATACCGGGAACATTAATAAGTTGATAATAGGTATGAACAATAATATTACCCACCATTTAGGTCTATTGATAATTTGCATTAAAACTATAGCGTTGTAAACAGGTATTGCAGCCTCCCAAGCTTTTCTTCCTGCTTTTACGTAAAGTTTCCAAGTACCTAAAAAATGTATTACTTGTACAATGAGAATAAAAATAATCCATTGAGTGCCGTTCATATTCTTTAATTTTTATTGAAATAGTATGAATTTTTTGATGTTTGGTTCACATCAATAATCCATCAGTCTTTTAGATTGATTTTTGTTACGCTTTTAACCTAGGTTTAACACATCTCGCATAGAGAAAATACCTGTTTTACCAATTATCCATTCTGCTGCAGTAACAGCTCCTAGGGCAAATCCTTCTCTATTGTGTGCAGTATGTTTTATTTCTATACTATCAACAATACTGTCGTAGGCAACGGTATGGGTGCCTGGTACCTTGCCAATTCTTTTTGATGTAATTTTTAAAGTTTCTTTTGATGCGCTGTCTAATTTCCATTGCGAGTAATTAGAATTAGCAATGACACCTTCTGCTAAAGTTATCGCCGTACCACTAGGGGCATCTAATTTTTGGGTATGGTGTATTTCTTCCAGCTCAACTTTATATTCAGGAAGATTTTGCATCATTTTTGCCAAATAATTATTCAGCTCGAAAAAAATGTTCACTCCTAAACTAAAATTAGAGGCATATATAAAAGCACCATTCTTTTCTCGACATAGAGTAGTGGCATTTTCATATTTATCTAACCAGCCAGTTGTACCCGATATTATAGGAACATTGTTATGTAAACATTTGGTGATATTACCGAAAGCTGCTTCTGGCATACTGAAATCAATAGCAACATCCATAGTGCTAAAATCAATATTTTCAGAATTCTCGTCAATTTTTGCAACAATTTTATGACCACGCTTTATAGCCATTTGTTCTATCATTTGCCCCATTTTTCCGTATCCGAAAAGTGCGATTCTCATTCTTAAAATTTTATAATTAATGCCATTCCGTAATTAGGGCTGTTGGTCACTTGATTTAAATCAAGATAAGGTTCAAAGTCTATACTTAGGTCATCGTCAATGTTGAATTGTTTTAAATGCGCGTCAACGTTAGCGTCTACTATATTTAAGGCATATAATGCGATAGCAGCAACTAGCCAAAGATCACGGTCATTTTGAAAACGTTCTTGTTGACTTTCTAGCCTTTCTACATCAAAAAGTGGTAATGTTCCCTCGCCGTTAAATTCGTCATCTGTAAAGCCAGCTTGTCTTCTTATGAATGCAGTTCTGAAACGTTGATACTGATCATTGTTCCAAGTATACATATAAACACTTCCGCCGATAGCTCCCCAGACAATAGGCGCTTTCCAGTATCGCTTATTATAAATTTGCCCCATACCAGGTAGAATAGCAGAGTAAAATGCCGCTTTACTTGGCGCTAATGGATTAAATTCTTTTTTAGCTTTTTTAAATGAAACGGAGTCTTTAATGACAACTCCCTTTTTATCCAAGTCAGCTTGCACACTATCTATTTCACTTTTAGGAATAGAATCTTGCTCTTCTTGAGAAAAGGAGAAATTAATGAATAATAATAATGTACTAAATAATGAAAGATAGCTACGCACCTGTTATCAATTTTTTGATACGGTCAAATTCCTCTTGAGACTTAAATGGTATGGTTATTTTTCCTCTTGCATTATCAGCAGATTTTATGTCCACTTTTACCGATAAAGCATCAGTAAGTTCTTTTATGCCTTTGCGTACAAAAACAGAAGCCTCCTTTTGTGCGGGCTTTGCTGTCTCTTGCTTAGGTACATCATCAGCATGATATGCTTTTACTGCACTTTCAGTATCCCTAACGGAAAGGTTGTCAAAGATTATTTTTTCGTAAAGTGATATTTGATCTTGCTTTTTATAAATGTTTACCAAAGCTCTACCATGACCCATACTTAAGAAACCGTCACGCATGCCTGTTTGAATAATCGGGTCTAATTTCAATAAACGTAAATAGTTAGCAATAGTAGATCTTTTTTTGCCAACACGCTCGCTAAGTCTTTCTTGAGTAAGATTAATCTCATCTATAAGACGTTGGTAAGAGAGTGCAATTTCAATTGGGTCTAAATCTTGACGTTGTATATTTTCAACCAAAGCCATCTCTAAAGACTCTTGGTCATTAGCGATACGTATATAAGCTGGTATAGTTTCTAGACCTAAAAGTTTAGAAGCACGATATCTTCTTTCTCCAGATACTAATTGGTACTCGTTAAAGCCTAATTTTCTTACTGTAATTGGCTGAATGACACCTAACTCTTTTATAGATGCGGCTAGTTCTTTTATAGACTCGTCATTGAAATTAGAACGCGGTTGAAATGGGTTTACTTCAATATGTTCTAAATCGAGTTCAATAATATTACCTACAACTTTATCTGCATTCTTGTCTGATGCTGTGTTTATATCATTTTCCGGATCTTTTAAAAGAGCCGAAAGTCCTCTACCTAAAGCTTGTTTTTTTGTCGCTTTTGCCATACTTAAACCGTCTGCTTATTTTTTTTGACTATCTCGTTAGCCATGTTCAAATAGTTAGTTGCTCCTTTACTGGCAGCATCGTATTTGATTATACTTTCTCCATAACTAGGAGCTTCACTTAATCTAACATTGCGTTGAATTACAGTTTCAAAAACCATATCTCCGAAATGCTTTCTTACTTCATCAACTACTTGGTTCGATAATCGTAATCTAGAATCGTACATTGTCAACAACATGCCTTCAATATCTAAATCTGCATTATGTAATTTTTGAACACTTTTTATGGTATTCAATAATTTTCCTAATCCTTCTAGCGCAAAATATTCACATTGAATCGGTATAATAACCGAATCTGCAGCGGTAAGTGCATTTAAGGTTAATAAGCCTAATGAAGGCGCACAATCGATTAAGATATAATCATAATCTTTTTTAAGGTCGATAATAGCCTTTTTCATCATGTACTCACGCTCATCTTTATCAACCAATTCTATTTCAATGGCGACAAGGTCGATGTGTGCAGGAATAAGGTCTACATTTGGGGAGGTCGTTGGTATAATAGTTTCCCTCGCAGTTTTGGTGTGTTCCATCAGCTGGTATGAACCTAGCTCAACACCATCTACATCAATTCCTAACCCAGAAGTTGCATTTGCTTGGGGGTCAGCATCGATTAATAAAACCTTTTTTTCCAATACACCTAGCGAGGCAGCTAAGTTAACTGTGGTGGTAGTTTTACCTACGCCTCCTTTTTGATTGGCTATAGCAATAATCTTGCCCATGTTCAAAGTAAGTTAGGTGGTAAAAATACAATTATTTATGGGGCTAATGAAAGCTTTTTGTTAACACTAAGTGAATAAGCGCTGAGTTTTCATTAATAAAGCGTTAAACTTTTAATTATGAAATGGTTAAGTCGTCGTTTTTTGTGTAGTATGTAGAAAGACTAAAACTTATTAAAATGATATGAAAAACTATTCTTTATCCTTGAGTTTTAAACTGTCCTCGTATTCAATAAGGTATATTTCTTCGTTCTTTTTCTTTAAATAATACTCTTCTCGAGCAAATCGCTCAAGTTCATCTTCATCAGATAACTTTTCGATAATTTTTTTATCCCTCGCAATTTCATCTTTCAAGAAGTCTTGGGTTTTTTCTAGTTTTTTTATCTCTTTTCTTAATTCTAAATGAATTAGAAGTGAGTTGGTATCGAAAAAAAGCATCCAAACAACAAAAACGGACAGTACCAATACATACATATTGGTCATGATTTTAAACCATTTTTTTTGTTTTAAATCTTTAAATGCCATTACTCTTGCATTATTTTTTCATTAATAATACTCTTAACAATTTCAACGGCAACCGTATTATATTTATTATTCGGAATAATAATATCTGCATACTCTTTTGTTGGCTCAATAAACTGTTCGTGCATTGGCTTTATTACGGCTTGGTATTTTTCTATGGTTTCATCTAAATCCCACCCTCTTTCGTTAACATCTCGCTTCAATCTTCTGATCAGTCTTTCATCGGTATCTGCATGAACGAATATTTTAATATCGAACATTTTACGAATAGCAGAATTCGTCATTATTAAAATACCCTCTACGATAATAACCTTAGTTGGGTGAGTTAATACTGTTTTTGCCGTTCTATTGCATTCTAAAAATGAATATACTGGTTGCTCGATCGATTCACCATTTTTTAATGCAATTAAATGCTGCTCAAGTAGTGCAAAATCTATTGAACTTGGGTGGTCAAAGTTGGTTTTACGTCTATCTTCAAGAGATAAATGAGATAGGTCGTTGTAGTACGAATCTTGTGAAATTACCCCAACTTCTTCATTTGGTAATTCATTTATAATTTGATTTACTACTGTGGTTTTTCCACAACCTGTTCCACCGGCAATACCTATAATAAGCATACATTGTAATTTAATGCAAAAGTACATATTTGAATTTCAAAAATGCATAAACTTAAAAATCAACTTTTATTAACATTGCTTGTATTGTTAAGCCTTATTTTTGCACGATGCAGAATGAACAGGTAAAACCGAATTTTGAGTTTGTTGCCCTAATGGCTTCTTTGATGTCAATTGTTGCGTTAACTATAGACGCAATTTTACCTGCCATGGCAGATATTGGTATTTCTATTAATAGTTTAGATCCCACCCAAAATCAATTACTGGTCACCATGATTTTTTTAGGTTTGGGAGTAGGGCAGTTATTTTTTGGTCCGCTTTCAGATAGTCTTGGTAGAAAACCAATTGTTTACTTCGGATTTACCGTTTTTTTGGTCGCCAGTATCATTTGCTTATTAGCCCCTAATCTTGAAATAATGCTTGTTGGTCGTGTATTACAAGGTATTGGTTTATCGGCACCAAGGACCATAAGCATTTCCATAATTCGTGATACGTACATAGGCGATTATATGGCAAAAATAATGTCGTTTGTTACTGCTTTCTTTATTCTGGTTCCTGTGGTGGCACCTGCAATCGGTAAAGCTGTAATGGGCCTAACAGGTTGGCAGGGCATTTTTTATATGCAACTGTTTTTTGCCTTATTAGTGGGAATTTGGTTTTATAAAAGACAAAAAGAAACCTTAAAACCAGAATACAAAGTTCCTTTTTCTCTCAGTGTATTTGTTAGCGGAACTAAAGAGATTTTTAGATATAAGGAAACAGTATCGTGCACCTTAATTTCAGGGTTGATTACAGGTTCGTTTTTAGTGTATTTAAGTTCTGCTCAGCATGTTTTTGAAGAGCTTTATGGGCTGACAGAAACTTTCCCTTACGTGTTCGCAGGGTTAGCACTATCCGTTGGTTTTTCAACCTTAATGAACGGTACCTTGGTATTGCGCTTCGGAATGCGAAATTTATCTTTTGCAGCTTTGGTAGCGTTCACTTCTATTGCCTTGTTGTATACTTTGTTGTTTTTCGGTTCAAAAGATCCTAGTATTACTGTCTTGTTAATATTTCTTTCGTTGTTATTTCTGTGCTTAGGATTTATCTGGGGAAACATGCGATCTATTGCAATGGAGCCTATTGGACATATTGCCGGAATAGGCGCAGCAATCACCGGATTCATTTCTACGATTTTGTCTATCCCCATTTCTATTTTTGTAGGTAGTTTTATTAAGGATTCAGTCTGGGCACTTTTTGCTGGCTTAGGTGTTTGCGGTTTAATTTCTGTTGTGCTATTTATGACTTTTAAAACGCGTCCTCTTTTTGCAAATAATCACGCCTTCTCAAATCAATCATAACTAATAAAGTCTTGTTGGTACTTGCGGTTGAGAATTTATAGCCTTTTGTCAATTATACGTTTTTAAATGCTATTTACACGTTAAGTCTTTGGTTTATAGTATCATGAATTTATATTGTGAATGTTATGTTTTGATAAATATTAATGTTTACAGCTATGAAAAATTCATTTCTTTATGTACTAGTTCTACTTTTTGTTTTCATGGCATGTAAGAATAGGGGTAATACAGAAGACATTTCAAACAGACCCTTTATAGCTTGTGCTCCGATCACAACAGATATAACATGGTATCAATCTGATAATATCGCTCCACTTATCGAAGGGTTAGATGTGATGGAATTTCCTGTAACTACCAATAATAGGCTAGCACAAAAATTTGTAAACCAGGGAATGGTATTGGCGTACGGATTCAACCATGCAGAGGCGGCACGATCTTTTTACTATGCAACAAAATTGGATCCGAATTGCGCGATGGCATATTGGGGTTTTGCCTATGTTTTAGGTCCAAATTATAATGCGGGAATGGAACCGGATAACTATCAAAGAGCATACGATGCAGTTCAAAAAGCAAAGGAATTGGCTAAAAATAATGCTTCTCAAAAAGAAAAGGATTTAATTGATGCCTTGTCAAAAAGATATGTTCAATTTCCGGTTGAGGATAGAGGTAATCTAGATTTAGCATACTCAAATGCATTGCGTGAAGTTTATAATCATTATTCTTACGATGCAGATGTTGCAGCTTTGTATGCCGAGTCACTAATGGATATGTTTCCTTTTGATTTGTGGGATGAAAAAGGAAATCCTAAAGAAAGAACAAATGAAATTATTCAGGTAGTTAATAGAGCTTTGGAAATAGATCCAAAACATCCTGGTGCGCATCACTTTAAAATTCATATGCTTGAAGCCTCCTTGCATCCAGAAGACGCCTTGGAAAGTGCTAAAATTTTTGATGAAGGTCTAGTGCCCGGTGCCGGGCATCTTGTTCATATGCCTTCTCATGTTTATATTAGAACAGGAGATTATCATAAAGGTACATTGGCAAATATACGTGCAGTAGCTGTTGATAGTACTTACGTAGCTGCCTGTAATGCTCAAGGAGCTTATCCACTTGCTTATTTTCCACATAACTATCATTTTATGGCAGCAACTGCTGCATTAGAGGGTAATAGTGAATTGGCATTAAAGGCATCTAATAATGTTGCAAAGCACTCAAGTACTATTTTGATGAAAGAACCCGGTTGGGGAACACTTCAGCATTATTATTCGATACCGTTCTACATGAATGTGAAGTTTGGCAAATGGCACGAAATATTGAATATTGAAAATGAAGTACCTTCTTTAAAATACCCATCTGCAGTTTTAAACTACGCACGTGGTTTGGCATTTTTAAGATTGGATAAAATAGAACATGCTAAAAAAGAACTTCACTCATTAGAAATTTTCGCAGAAGATGAGAGCCTAAAAGAAATATCTATTTGGGAAATTAACTCGGTCGACGTATTGGTTCAAATAGCCAAAAATGTTTTAGAAGCTGAGATTATGGCTAAAGAATCTAAATATTTGGAAAGTATAGCATTATTAAAAGAAGCTGTTAAAATTGAAGATGACTTAAATTATAACGAACCACCAGATTGGTTTTTTTCGGTAAGGCATCATCTTGGAGCTGTTCAAATCGAAGCAGAATTATACAATGATGCTGTTCAAACCTATAAAGACGACTTGGTTAAACTACCTAAAAATGGTTGGGCTTTACACGGTTTAAAACTTGCTTATGAGAAACTTGATGATCAAAATATGGTTGAGCAAATAGATATGCAAATAAAAGAGAGCTGGTCAACGGCCGATATTCAATTAACTTCTTCTCGAATAAAGTAAAAATTCATCAAACTCGATGTAAATTTGAGTTTGATGAATATTGTAATAATATAGTACCGTCTTTTCAGACTATAATGAATTCTCCATAATTTCCTGAACTACCTCTGGGTTCAGTAGGGTACTGGTATCACCTAAATTGCTGGTGTCATTACTGGCAATTTTACGTAGAATTCTTCGCATGATTTTTCCACTGCGGGTTTTTGGTAATCCCGATACAAACTGTATTTTATCTAGTTTAGCAATAGGACCCACATGTTCGGTAATCTGCTGATTGATTTCTTTTCTTAGATTGTCACGATCTCTACTTTCACCTGTTTCCTTTAAGATGACATAGCCATAGAGGGCATTTCCTTTTACATCATGTGGAAAACCTACTATAGCTGATTCTGCTACTGCCGGGTGCTCATTGATAGCATCTTCAATTGGTGCGGTGCCTAAATTATGACCAGATACAATAATGACATCATCGACACGACCTGTTATTCTGTAATACCCTACGGCATCTCTCAAAGCTCCATCACCTGTAAAATACATGTTTTCATAGGCTGAAAAATAGGTGTCTCTATAACGATCATGATTTCCCCAAATAGTTCTTGCAATAGATGGCCAGGGAAATTTAACACATAAACGGCCTTCTACTTGATTTCCTTTTATCTCTTTGGCATTCTCATCCATCAAAGCAGGTTGAATACCAATAAATGGTAGCGTTGCGTAAGTCGGAGTAGTCGGAGTTACATACGGAATAGGAGTAATCATAATACCACCAGTCTCGGTTTGCCACCAAGTATCTACAATTGGGCTGTTCTTTTTACCCACATTATTATTGTACCAATGCCAAGCTTCCTCATTTATTGGTTCGCCCACAGATCCTAATACTTTAAGACTCGATAGGTCATATTTTTCAACGTATTCTAAGTTCTCTTTCGCTAATGCTCTAATAGCTGTTGGCGCGGTATAAAACTGATTTACTTTATGTTTTTGGACCACATCCCAAAATCGACCAAAATCTGGATACGAAGGAACGCCTTCAAACATCAAAGTAGTTGCACCATTGGCTAACGGTCCATAAACTATATACGAGTGTCCTGTAATCCATCCAATATCGGCAGTACACCAATACACATCATTCTCTTTATATTGAAATACATTTTTAAAAGTATATGCTGTATACACCATGTAACCAGCTGTGGTATGGACCATTCCTTTTGGGGTTCCTGTTGATCCCGAAGTATAAAGAATAAACAATGGGTCTTCGGCATCCATAATTTCGGCTACACAATCTGCATAAGCTTCATCAAGTAATGGCTGTAGCCATTTATCTCTTCCTGGCACCATAGTAATGTCAGAACCCGTACGTTTTACAACCAAAACATTCGCTACACCTGGGCATGCTTCTAATGCTTTATCTACAATACCTTTTAAATCGATAGATTTATTGCCGCGAAAAGATCCGTCTGATGTCAATACAATTTTACAGTCAGAATCATTGATACGTGTTGATAGTGCGTGAGATGAAAACCCTGCAAATACTACCGAATGTATCGCACCAATACGTGCACATGCTAAAAGTGCTACCGATAACTCAGGAATCATGGGTAAATAAATACACACACGATCACCTTTTTTAACACCATGGTCCAATAAAACATTTGCCATACGACAAACACGTTCATGTAGTTGCCTGTAAGTAATATGAAGTGCTTCTTCATCAGTATTGTTGGGTTCGAATATGATTGCCGTTTTTTCACCTCTTGTTGGTAAATGACGATCTAAACAGTTTTCGGTAATGTTCAATTTCGCACCTTCGAACCATTTTATCTCGGGCTTCTTAAAATCCCAATTAAGAACATTGTCCCAGCGCTTGCGCCAAACAAAATGTTCTTCGGCAATTTCTTCCCAAAATGCTTCAGGATTACGGACTGATTTTCGGTAGACTTGATAATACTCCTCCAGATGTTTAATGTGGTAATTACTCATGGTATGCGTTAATTTAATATGCAAAGGGTGTTGAAATCCTTTGGTTGTTGAATGTTGATTTGTTTTTGTTAATGTCCTGTGGCTTCACCTGCACCACTAGGTATTCTAATATTTTCTACAATTTCTTGAACATCTTTAGGTGGTTCCGGAGTGAATTGAAGAACGATAATTGCTATAATAAAGTTAGCAATCATAGCGATACTACCAAAGCCTTCGGGCGAAATACCGAACCACCAATCTGCCGGGGTTCCACCACCAAACCAGCCAAATTTAAACTTGGTCATATAGAAGAGCATAAGAACGATGCCGACTACCATTCCGCTAATCGCTCCTTCTTTATTCATTTTTTTATAAAATATACCAAGAACTATTGCGGGGAAGAATGATGCCGCTGCCAAACCGAATGCCAGTGCTACCACGGCAGCAACAAAACCGGGCGGATTAATACCAAAATAACCTGCGATTACTACTGCTACTGTCGCTGCGCCTCTTGCGACCCATAATTCTGCTTTGTCTGAAATATTCGGTTTAAATACTTTTTTGACCAAATCATGAGAAACAGATGCTGAAATCACTAATAAAAGCCCTGCGGCTGTTGAAAGTGCAGCTGCTAATCCGCCAGCTGCTACCAAAGCAATTACCCATGCAGGTAAATCTGCAATTTCAGGATTTGCCAAAACCATAATGTCATTATCTATGGTTAACTCATTTTTGGTTTTATCAGCTACATATTGAATTTTGCCATCTTCATTTTTATCATCAAAAGATAGGAGTCCCGTTTCTTCCCAGTTTTTAAACCAAACTGGCATGCTAGAATATTCTTCATCACTAACGGTGTTAATAAGATTAGTCTTTGCAAATACAGAAACAGCTGGTGCTGTGGTGTAAAGAATAGCAATTAATAGCAATGCTAAACCAGCAGATTTGCGTGCATCTTTTACTTTTTTAACGGTAAAAAATCGAACGATTACATGCGGTAATCCTGCGGTACCTACCATTAAGGCTAAAGTAATTGCAAAAATATCTGTTATGGATTTAGAGCCATCGGTATATTCGTTGAACCCAAGTTCTGTTGATAATCCGTCTAGCTTATCTAATAAGAAAGTGCCAGAGCCATCATTTAAAGTTGACCCCATGCCTAATTGCGGAATAGGGTTTCCGGTCATTTGTATGGATATGAAAATAGCGGGAACCATAAAGGCAAAAATCAAAACGCAATACTGTGCAACCTGTGTATAAGTGATGCCTTTCATTCCACCTAAAACAGCATAGAAAAGAACGATGATCATGCCTATTATAACACCTGTATTGATATCTACTTGAAGAAATCTTGAGAAGACTACACCAACACCGCGCATTTGACCAGCTACGTAAGTAAATGACACAATTAGTGCGCAAATAACAGCCACAATACGTGCTGTTTTAGAGTAGTAGCGATCACCAATAAAATCAGGAACGGTGAACTTGCCGAATTTTCTTAAGTAAGGTGCCAATAGTAATGCTAGTAATACATAACCGCCCGTCCAGCCCATTAAGTATACGGAGCCGTCATATCCGGCAAAGGATATTATCCCTGCCATTGAAATGAATGATGCTGCGGACATCCAATCGGCTGCCGTTGCCATTCCGTTGGCAAGTGGTGAAACTCCGCCACCGGCAACATAAAAGTCTTTTGTGGATCCTGCTCGCGAATAAATCGCGATTCCTATGTACAGTGCAAAGGTGAGGCCTACTAAAAAATACGTCCAGGTTTGAACACTCATAATGTAGTTTTTTGGTGGTTAAAGGTTGTGGTATTATTCGTCGTATCCATATTTTTTGTCCAACTTGTTCATAAGTCTTACATAAACAAAAATCAGGATGACAAATACATATATTGATCCTTGCTGAGCAAACCAAAAACCTAATTTGAAACCTCCTATTTTTATAGTATCCAAAGATTCTTTAAATAGTATTCCCGCACCGAAAGAAACCATAAACCAGATAGCCATTAAAATGAATAAGTACCTAATATTTTCTTTCCAGTATGCGGTTGCTTTCTTTTGTTTTTCTGACATGTCTATTTCGGTTTTGATGAATTGAGTATCCTTCATAACTATCACAGGAAACTTCAATAAAAATTAGTTCGCTACAGCGGTAAATCGTTGTGTTTCTTAATCTCGAATATCGAGTAAATTAGGTAAAAAAGTTTAATTGGGTATGAACAATACTCCACTAGAAGAATCTTTTTTCGCGCCAGTAACAGATGAGAGCACATTTGTTAATTGTTCTACTCTTAGTACACCCATCAAAGCAAATACCAATGCTTCTTTAAATTCTATAATTATTTTTTCTGGCACAACTACCTTGGTTGAATCTCCTAACTTTTGTTGTAAGGTCTTAATTAAAAAGGAGTTCAATGCACCGCCACCTGTAACCAATAATTGTTGCCTGTCGTGCATGAAATTAAGATTGATTTGTTGCGCTACCTTATCGCATATATGATGAACACTTGTATGAAGTAAATTTTCTAAGGTGTCGTCCGTTTCTTCAACAATGGGCACAACTTCTTCTAAAAACCACTCATAACCAATTGATTTTGGGTGTGGCAGCAAATAATATTTAAGATTATTTAACCGCTCTAGCATTTCTGGATTGATACCACCAGAACGTGCAAGTTTTCCATCTTCATCATATTCTAAATCTACCTTTCTGGTAATGTAATTTAAAATCATATTTGCCAAACCGATATCATAAGCAATTCTCTTGTCCTTTATTTCAAAAGATACATTACTGATACCACCAAGATTCAGACAATAATCATATTCGTTGAAAAAAATGCGATCACCTATAGGCACTAGTGGAGCTCCTTGTCCGCCAAGTGCCAGGTCATTTGTTCTGAAATCTGCAATTACTTTAATACCTGTAGCATTTGCTATATGTTGCCCTGAACCTACTTGAAAAGTAAGACCCATTTCTGGTCTGTGGTGGGTGGTATGACCGTGACTGGCAATGTAGTCTACTTCTAATTTGTTCTCGTTTATAAATATCGAGGTTTGCTCACCTAGCCAACTACCGTAAGTGTTATGTAATTCAATAAGTTTTTCTGCGGATAGACTGATTGCATTTTTAAGGGTATTCAACATATCTGATGAATACTTAACACTTTTTGTTTCTTTAATAACAAACTCCCACACCCCATTTTTCTCCCAAATGTGGCAATATGCTAAATCTAGACCATCTAATGATGTGCCCGACATGAGGCCAATAATTTTATATGTTTTCATTTGGATGTTTTATAATACAATGAATTAGTTTAATAGAACTGGTAATTTTCCTTTTGCTTCAATACTACCTAAAAAATGTTCGGTGGCAACATCTTGAAATTCTTTGAAATTCTGATAAGCAATTACAGTTGCCGTTGTTTTTTCGGTTTTAAAAAACTTAAGCGCATACGGATTCCCAAAGTGATATAGCACAACATTTTTAGTTGTAATTAGGTCGTTTATAAAGTTGATTTCTTCGTCAAAAAATCCGAAGCTGTTAGTCGGCTTTATTTGTGGGGGAGTTAATAGAAGTAAGATTTCGGTTTCCATCTCAACTTCTTTTTTCATTTCAAAGATATTATTTAAAATATCTTGCTTCGTTTGGTCGGTACCAAATCGTTTTATGGTTAACGTACAGAAATTTGTTGTTTTAAATGCTGCAATATCTGTAGCTGAACCATGATGTAAAGTCAGTGAATTCTCTGCTATTTTTCTATTTAAAGAACTAGCGTCGGTTATCTCTAGTTCTAAACCCTCTTTCGATATCGCTTTTTCTTTCAGCTGCCAAATTCGTTCAATACTTTTGTTGATTTGAGTCTCAGTGGCATTTTTTAAGATGAGCTGAATTCCTTCTTTTATATGTTCGGCAAAACATAAAACATCATTACCGGCGTCAAAAGCTAACCATTCTAGTTCTCCCTTAATAGGATAATGTTTTGATACCGCATGCATATTCAAGGCATCGGAAATAACAACGCCGTCAAATCCCATTTCAGTACGTAGTATTCCGGTAATAATATCTTTATTGATGCTTGAAGGTAGACTTGCGTTTTTAGTTAATGCAGGAACAGATAAGTGACCCACCATAACTGAATCGACACCTTCATCAATTAATTTTTGAAAAGGATACAATTCATTTTCAATTAGTTCTTCTTTCGATTTATCTATAACCGGTAATCCTAAATGCGAATCTGTAGCGGTATCTCCGTGACCAGGGAAATGTTTAATGCTCGTGAGTACACCTTCACTTTGGGTTCCTTTTACAAATGCAGTTGTCATAGCGACTACGTTGTACTTGTCATCACCAAAGGAGCGATACCCGATTACAGGATTATTCGGATTTATGTTTATATCAACAACAGGAGAAAGATTCCAATGAATACCGGCAGCTTTACAATCTTTGGCTATTTGCTTACCCACTTCAAAAACTAATGTTTCATTATCCGCATTTGCACCAAGAGTTATGGCATATGGATATTGGGGAGTATTTTCTATTCGCATGGCTAATCCCCATTCGGCATCAATAGATATCAATAGGGGGTAGGTTGCCGCTTTTTGATATCTATTGATGAGGTTTTTTAAGGTGTCAAAACTATTTTCATTGACCACTATTTTTTTCTTGCCTTCGAAATTGGTAGCAGCACTTGCTCTTGAATGAAAAAAACAGAGTCCGCCAACGTGGTGCTCCGAAATCAGTTTTTCTAATTGCTGTATCTCTTCTTCTGTATCATTTATAAAAGCTGCGGGCATAAAAAGCTGTCCGACTTTCTCAATTAAAGAGATTTGTGTTAATGCTTCTTTTGTAGGTATAATTTTATTCATTGGGAACTGATGTTTTTTTGCCGAAATCTGCGGGATAAGAAATGAATTTTAGTAAGAATAGCGCAGGTAAGGCAGCAATAACTACCCAAACGAAAAATCCGTCATAACCCAGCCATTGTTGAATATAGCCGCTAACCATACCTGGTAGCATCATGCCCAGCGCCATAAAACCTGTGGCAATGGCATAATGTGATGTTTTAGATTTGCCGTCGGCAATATAAATGAGGTACATTAAAAAGGCGGCAAAACCGAATCCGTAACCGAATTTTTCAAAAATCACTGTTGCTGTTACTGCATAAATATTAGTAGTATTTGTCATCGCTAATACTGCATATAAGATGTTAGGTAGGTTTAGTGAAAGTACCATGGGTAACATCCATTTTTTTAATCCATCTCTAGAAATTAAAACACCTCCTAAAATACCTCCAATAGAAAGAAAAATAACTCCTGCTGTACCGAAAATTGTTCCAAGCTGTTCTGTTGAATATCCTAATCCGCCTTTATCGGGAGTATCCAATAAAAAGGGAGAAGCCATTTTTACTAATTGAGATTCACCCAAACGATAGGTTAGTATGAACGCTAAAGCAATACCTATACCTGGTTTTTTGAAAAAAGTGGCGAATACTTCTAAGAATCCTGCAGGCTTTTCTTTTTCTTCGTTGCTTTCAGATTCATATTTCGGTGTAACAAAGAAGTTGGTAACCGTCATGATCAACATTAAAAACGCTGCAGCAGACATGGTTACACTCCAAGCTTTGGTATTGTCACCATATTTGTTTTCTAAAAATCCTGCTAAAACAACGATCAATCCTTCACCGGTTACCATTGCTAGCCTGTAAAAAGTACTTCGCATACCTACGAAAAAAGATTGTTTTTTTTCAGTCAAACCTAGCATATAATACCCGTCTGAGGCGATGTCGTTAGTTGCCGAGGCAAAGGCAGCCATCCAAAAACAGGCTAAAGATGATATGAAAAACATATTGGTAGGTAAGGTCAAACCAACACCTAATAGTGAAATCGCAATTAATAGTTGCATGGTTAAAAACCATTTACGCTTAGTACTTTTTAAATCTACAAGCGGACTCCATAATGGTTTTAAAACCCAAGGTAAATACAATAAACTGGTGTATAGCCCGATGTCTTCATTGCTGACGCCTAATTTTTTGTACATAATTACCGAAACGGTAACCACCAAAACATACGGCAACCCTTGTGTGAAATATAAAACCGGAACCCATGCCCAGGCGCCTTTATCTTTTTGAATCATTTTTAGGATAGTTCTTTAGGTTGATGACTGTTGGTTTCGTTTCTGCACCATAAAAATCAATAAAGCTGATACTGTAAAATGATTTACGGTAATCTGATTTTGATATGCGAATAGAATTTCCTGTCACTAAATTTTTATATAATAATTTTTTAATAGGATACGCCTCTTTCACTTTTCTCCCTGCCTTATAAAGAAGTGCATACCGCAAGCCTTTTAAATCGTCGTATTCTAAAATAACCTCATCATCATCTAATGAAACATCTAAAAGTTTAGGTGACGTTGAAATATGATTTTTTGCCAGTGAAGAAACAGGATTTAAAGCAGGTAACTTGTAATATTTCTTATGAATATAATCAACAACATCGTCATTGTCGCTCATTAAAGATTTGGCACTGAACATGATATTACCTTGAATTTGCGGAGTCTCTCGGGCGAGTTCTAATTGATTGGGTATCTCTTTAATATCGTACCACGCTTTATCGCTGTTATTTCTAATTTTATATGGACCGTTACCTATATATAGGTTAGTGCCATAATTGTTTTTTGACCACCAGTCTACAATTTTGGTGTGAGATGCTACAGGTAAATCCATACTCCAATATACTTGTGGTGCTAGGTAATCGATCCAACCTTTTTTCATCCAAAGTAAAGGGTCTGCATATAAATCTTCGTAGGTGGTTTGCCCTGCTTTGGTATCTGAACCTTTTGGATCGGTCGAATTGTTTTTCCAAACCCCAAACGGACTAATACCAAACTGTACCCATGGCTTAACCGATTTTATAGTTTTGTGAGATTGACTTACAAGAGAATCTATATTGCTACGTCGCCAGTCATCAATAGTTTGATCCTTTTGTGCGTAAGTTTCAAATGCAAAAGAGTCATTAAAAACTTCATTGGTGATTTTATAAGGATAGAAATAATCATCGAAATGAATGGCATCAACATCATAGGTAGAAACTAACTCTGCGATAATGTTAGAAAAATGCTTGCGTACTTCTGGCAATCCAGGATTGTAGTAGTTCTTTTTACCGTAATGTACCATCCACTCAGGGTTTGTGCAATAGTCATGCGTTTCTGATAGTACTTCAAAATTCTCATCGAAAGTTGCTCTATACGGGTTTAGCCATGCGTGGAATTCCATACCACGTTGGTGGGCTTCATTGATCATCCACTCAAGAACATCTGTATTCCATTTTGGAGGTGTTCCTTCTTCACCCGTAAGAAATCTGGAATATGGTGCGTAATCAGATTTGTAAAAAGCATCACCTGCAGCACGAACTTGTACAATTACAGCATTGTAATTTTCCTTTTCATAAAAATCTAGAATTTTAAGGTAGTCCGCTTTTTGTTTCTCTTCAGAATCATTGCCATTTTTAGGCCAATCGATATTGACCACTGTAGCTATCCATACACCTCTAAATTCTCTCTTCGGATGTTTTTCGTACGATTGAAAAACTCCGCAAGAATTAAGAAGTAAAAGTAGTAGTGTGAGTAGTGTTAGTTGTTTTGTCATAAATGTAAAAAAGGCCCATTTTAAAACTAAAAATAGGCCTTTTAATTCAATTTAGTTGTTAGTTGAATTTATGTCTTACAAAGGCCTCCATAGCGGCGTATGATGATAAGCCCATTGCTTTGTATTTATTGGCGGTGTCACGGTTTCTTTCTTCTGCACGCATCCAAAATTCTCTAGAGTCGTCACCTTGAAACATTACACCGTCTTTTTGAGTTTGGTGGCAGAAAATAGCATATCGCTTTTTCAACACTTGCCCAGGACTCATCGGTACTGCCATTTCAATTTCGTTGATATCCCACTCATGCCAAGCACCTCGGTATAACCATACCCAGCAGTCTTTCATAAATGATTCTGATTTCAATTCTTCGCAAGCTGCAAATACGGCATCTAAACAAACCTTATGCGTACCGTGTGGATCAGCTAGATCGCCAGCGGCATAAATTTGATGAGGTTTTATTTGTTTGATAATATCTACAACTATCGTAATATCATCTTCAGATAAGTTTTTCTTCTTTATAGTGCCTGTTTCATAAAAAGGAAGATCTAAAAAATGTACGTTTTTATCATCAAGTCCCATATACCTTGTTGCGGCATAAGATTCTCCTCTTCTTATTTTTCCCTTTAGATTTCTAACTTCTGGAGCATCTATTCGAGTTTCGTTTTTATCTGCTATAGATTTAATTATATTTTTAGCCTGATCTGACGGACTGATTTGCATGGCTATCTCAGCATATTTTCTAGCATCTGTATCTGAAACCGCAATATTACCTGAAGTTTGGTAAACGATATGCACATCATGCCCTTGCTCAACTAATCTATCAAAAGTTCCGCCCATAGAAATTACATCATCATCTGGGTGCGGACTAAATATGATAACTCTTTTTTTAGCCGGAGTAGCACGTTCAGGTCTGTGTGTGTCGTCGGCATTAGGTTTTCCGCCTGGCCAACCCGTAATCGTATGTTGTAATTTATTGAACATTTCAATATTCAGGTCATAAGAATCATCTAAGGCTAAAAGATCGGCCATACCGTTATCATTATAATCTTTATCGGTTAAACTTAAAATGGTCTTACCTGTATTTTCACAAAGCCATACCATAGCTTTCGCCTTTAAATCCTCTGTCCATTCACAAGCATCGACCAACCATGGTGTTTTATTTCTTGTTAATTGGCTACCCGCACCAGTATCTAAAACAAAAGTACAATTGTCATGTTCTTGCAAGTAAGTAGCTGGTACATGAGATGAAATATCGCCTTCAATTGTTTTTTTAATGATACCCGCTTTGTTTTCACCCCAGCCTAATAAAACGATTCTTTTGGCTTTTCTTACCGTAGCGATCCCCATGGTAATTGCTTTTCTTGGTACATTGGCTATTCCTAAGAATGAAGGTGCGGCATCTACTCTTGTTATGTGATCTAATGTAATTACTCTTGTTCCAGAATTGAAATGTGAACCTGGTTCGTTAAAACCAACATGCCCTGTTCTACCAATACCCAATAATTGAAAGTCCAAACCGCCAAACTCTTTTATTTTGCGATCGTAGCTTAGGCAGTATGCTGTAGTTTCTTCATTACTTACGGTGCCATCTGGTATATGAATATTTTTTTCAGGAATATCTACATGATTAAAAAGATGCTCATGCATGAAGTAAAAATAACTCTGTATGTTATTCGGCTCCATAGGTAAATATTCATCTAAGTTGAAGGTGACAACATTTCTAAAGCTCAAACCTTCTTCTTTGTGCATGCGAACCAATTCTTCATAAACCCTTATTGGTGAAGAACCAGTTGCTAAACCTAAAACGCAATTTCTTTTTTGTCCTTGTCTCTTTTTTATTAAAGCGGCAATTTCATGAGCCACTACTATCGAAGCTTCATTGGAGTCTTCGAAAATGACATTATGAATTTTTTCGAATCGCGTTTCTTCAAATTGACCTATAGGCTTATAGCTAATGTCGAGTTTGGAATTTTTTGCGGTATTTTTCATGAAGTGGTGGTAGAATTTTGGATTTTTAATTCATGCAAATATATGCGTTATTTTTATTTATTGCAGTTTTTTGCAAGAAATAATGCTGTATTGTGCTGTTAATTAATATTAAATTTATAGTTCACTAACATTAACGTCATAAAACGGCATGAGTTAAAAATCATTATCTTTGACGTATTGATAAGTGATAAAGTTGCAAAAACATGCTAAAAGAAGAACGTCAACAAACAATTTTAAGCGAAGTTGACCTACACAATAGAATACTTATAACCGATATTGCCGAGGCTTTAGATGTGTCTATTGATACCATTAGACGTGATGTAAAAGAACTTGATGCCGAGAATAAACTGCGTAAAGTTCATGGTGGCGCAATCTCTATGGGGTACATGACCAATAGTGCCAGAAACACTAATATATATAAGATAGAAGATAAGGCGGCAATTGCGGTGAAGGCAGTTAGTATGCTGCGAGATGGTGCCGTTATTTTTTTAGATGGTGGTACTACGTGTATGGAGCTTGCAAGAATTATACCTGAGAATTTAAATCTTACTTGTTTTACGATTAGTTTACCGGTTGCTATGGAATTGTCTCATAAAGCAAATATTAATGTAATTTCTATTGGGGGACAAATTTCGAAGGAAGCACAAATTGCTATTGGCGCAAATGCCATTCATCATCTATCTGAGATACGATTCGATTATAGTTTTATCGGTACAGGATATGTTGATGCAACCTACGGATTAACAGAATTCGATTGGGATATTGTTCAAATCAAAAAGGCGGTTATAAAAGCTTCAAAGAAAACAGTGCTTTTATCCATTTCTGAAAAACTGAATTCTCAGCACCGCTATAAAACTTGTGATATCAATTCTATTAACACGATGATCACAGAATTAAAACCTGATGATAAATTGCTAAAGGCTTTTAGAAATCACGATATAAAAATTATTTAAGTATATGGATTACAAAAAAATTACCGAAACTCCGTCTAATCACGATAATTTAGAGTTGATGGATACCGCTACTATTCTTCAAAAAATGAATGAGGAGGATAAGAAGATTGCCGATGCTGTGGAAAAAACGATTCCGCAGGTAACGAAACTTGTAGATGCCTTGACTGAAAGATTTAATAAAGGCGGAAGATTATTTTACATAGGTGCAGGTACCAGTGGTAGATTGGGAATTTTAGATGCTTCTGAAATTCCGCCAACTTTTGGTATGCCACATGAGCGTGTAGTTGGTTTAATTGCCGGGGGAGATACAGCCATTAGAAAAGCTGTTGAAAATGCAGAAGATGCTACCAAACAGGCGTGGTTAGATTTAAAAGCACATGATATTAACACAAATGACGTTGTGGTGGGTATTGCGGCTTCGGGTAGTACACCATATGTAATTGGTGGGTTGGAAGATGCTAAGAAAAATGGAATATTAACGGCTGCAATTACAAACAATCCTGGTGCTCCCATTGCTAGAATAGCCGATATTCCTATTGAGATTAATGTTGGACCCGAATTTTTGACCGGTAGTACTAGAATGAAAAGTGGTACTTCTCAAAAATTAGTATTGAATATGATTTCTACTGCCCTTATGATTAAAATAGGTAGGGTAAAGGGTAATAAGATGGTGAACATGCAATTAAGTAATGACAAACTTGTAAATCGTGGTACCCGCTATATTATGGAAGGGTTGAATATTGAATACGACGCGGCTGAAGCATTATTAAAAAAGCATGGTTCTGTTAAGCTAGCGATTGATGCCGGTAGGGTATAAGTAGTTTTTTATTTTTAGGTTAGTATAAAAAGGTCTGTAATCATTTTTGAATACAGACCTTTTATAATTTAGTGAGCTTGCTATTATTTTATCGGTATTAATTTATAAATGCCTTTTCCTTCAACGGCTACATAAACAAAACCATCGGGACCTTGCTTTACAGCACGTACTCTACCTAGTCCGTCCATTAATTTTTCTCTTGCGATTACTTTGTTTCCATCCATTACTAATCGTTCTAAATATTGAAAAGCTAAAGATCCAACCAATAGACTCCCTTTCCAATTTTTGTATTTATCCGTAGTCACAAATTCCATACCGCTAGGGGCAATAGAAGGTACCCAATAGTGAATGGGTTGCTCCATTCCGCTCATTTCTGTTTTGTCGGTAATTGGGGTTCCGCCATAATTGATTCCGTAGGTAACTAAAGGCCATCCATAGTTAGCTCCTTTTTTAATAATATTTATTTCATCACCACCTCTCGGTCCGTGTTCGTTATCCCAAATGTCTCCGGTTATTGGGTGCTTTATTAATCCTTGCGGATTTCGGTGTCCGTAACTGTAAATAGCAGTCTTGGCACCTTCTTCCCCTATAAACGGATTGTCTTTCGGTATACGCCCATCGTCATGTAAACGGTAAATTTTACCACCATCTCTCTTAATGTCTTGCGGATTGATTTCTCTGTCGCCACGTTCACCAATAGAGAAGTATAAATATCCGTCATTATCAAAAGTAATTCGAGATCCAAAATGTTGCCCTTTTGTCGTATTGGGTACAGCCTTATAAAGCACTTGTTTTTCGGTCAAAGAATTGTTGTTCAATTTTGCTCTCATTAATGCAGTATGTCCTCCTTTTTCATCACCGTCTGTAGATGCATAAGTGAGGTAGATCCATCCGTTTTCTTTGTACTTCGGATGAAGGGCAACATCTAATAATCCGCCTTGGCCTCGGTTATAAACTTTAGGAATATTGCCGATTATCGTTTTTTTTCCATTGTTAAAATGAATCAATTTGCCTTCTTTTTCAGTGATTAAAATACTATTGTCAGGAAGGAAGGCGAACCCCCATGGAATCTGTACCTCATCGACGAATAGCTCAGCTGTAAAAACAGACTCTTTTGGCGTAGTTACTTTGTTATCAGTATTTTGTGCGCAAGAAAAATTTAGCGATACAACGAATAAAAGGTTGAAGATGATACTATTTTTCATATACAAGCGTTAGAAATATATTAGTGGACACATGATTATTTAAAAGATAAAATATAAGTATAAAAATTACACCAAAGAACTAATTAGATCCCAAATCAACTTTGTTCTTAAAAACGAATCTTAACCTATGCTTCCAAAACAACAGCGGTATGCGCTGTATGTACTACTTCTGATTGTTATTTCAGTAATTGGTACTACGGCTCTGGCCAACTCTAAAGTAACTACTTTATACGAAGAGGTGGCTCATGTAATCGAAAAGGCTGTTTCGGTTTCTACCAAAAACAAATCGACCTTAGAAAAGAAAGCTCAAGTTGCAAGAAAATCTACCTTAGCTCCCTCGGCAATGTTTACAACACTTATTGTAGGTGCTGATGCTACCGAGACTTGTAATGATAACGGTTTTACCATTGCACGTTTTAATTTATGCGGCGATTATGATGATCGTATTATAAGTTTATCTGGCGGACCATACAGTTCGGTGACATGGCAAGTGCTTGGTGGTTCTTGTACATCGAACGTAAATACAGAATGCCCTAATACTACAGCATCATGTTATTCTACAATTAGTTCTGGTCAAACATTTAATTTAGATGCTAGTACTGTACCTGCAACTTCAGGTGCTGAATACAGAGCACTGGTAGATGGTCAACCATATTATTTTAAAGTAAAGAAAAGTACCATAACCCAAACCCATGTAAAACAAGATTACATCTGTGGTGTAGATGGTAGAATACAGATTACCAATTTATCGAGTGCTTACGAATTTAGTATTGATGGTGGTACTTCTTGGCAAGGTGCAATATTTTCTAATCTAACACCAGGTACTTATAATATTCTAGCAAGATTAAGAAATACAGCCAATACTTGTGAATACCCTTATGAGCCTATTGTTATAGAGGAAAAAGAAATTGAAATAGCTACAACTTTTACAGATGCATTATGTAGTGGCGATACAGGTAGTATAACCGTTACAGCTTCTAATGTGCCTGGTCCTTATAAATATACGTTATTGAACTCTAGTGGTGTAGCCCAAGAGTTTACGGCTTTTATATCTACCAATCCTTACACCTTTTCAGCTGTAGGTTTTGGGACATATACCGTACAGGTAGAGACTCAACAATGTACAGGCGATCCTTTAAACGGTATTAACCCACCAAGGCAAAGTTTAGATACAAGTGGGAACCCAATGACTATTGGTGCAGGTGCTTCAGCTATAGATGCTTCTACAGAAGTGAACAGTAGTTTTGGTTGTTCAGATATTTCTAGTGTAGATATTACTCTAAATACGACTGGTGGTTCTGCACCATATACATTTATGGTTAATGGCGGACCTGTACAACCTGCATTTGGTGATGCCGCTACAGATTCCGGTACAACTACGTATACCGTGAGCACAGCAGGGACTTATGATTTTGTTATTACCGATAGTAATGGGTGTATTATAAATGCTTCTTCTGATGTTGAAGATCTATTACCGCCAGATATCGCCGTTGCAGGTATTGATGGCACTTGTAGTAATGGAGGTGCAAAATTAGAGTTTACTATAAATAACGGTAGAGGTTATAATATATCTTATAGAGAAAGCGCATCTGAACCTTGGGTAAATACACCACAGATTTCAGTAACTGCTGGTACTTATAATGATATTGAAGTAAGATACCAACAAGGCGGATTTGAATGTACCCTTGCTTTACCTTCAGTGACAGTAGATACGGTAGGATCTTTAACTGGGTCGGCTACAAAAGTAGACGATGTAACATGTACAGGTACTGGAACTACTGGCGGACAAATTGATTTTGTTGGTCCGTTTTCTGGTGGATCAGGTAGTGGATATGTCTTTAGTATTGATGGGGTCAATTTCTCTGCAATAACTTCTTATACCGATTTAGCTGCGGGTACATATTCCCCAATTATTGAAGATGCAGGAGGTTGTCGTTTAAACCTTACTTCGATAGAAATTTTAGATGTTGACCCTCCAACTGATTTAGATTTTGCACAAAGTAATGTTAGTTGTGCTGCCGGTACATCTGATGTTCAGTTGACACCAACAAGCAACGCGGCTATCAATAGATATGAAATAATTAGTCCGGCTTATTTTGATAATGGTAATAATGATACTTTTACAGGGTTACTAACTTCTCAGGCATATATTTTTCAAATTACCGATGTTAACGGTTGTTCTTATACTGAAGGTTTTAGACCTGTTGTTATAAGCTCTATTCGAGTACAAGTGAAGTCTGGTGGTGATTTAAGAGTTTGTAATGGAGCTACCGATGGCAGTGGAACTTTTATTATCGACGGCTTTGCCAATAATTACACATATGATATTAATGGTGGACTTTTTACAGGAGGACCACAAAGTGATCGAGAAGTAGTTTTACCTTCATCTGGTGCAGGTACATACACTATTACTGTAACTGATGCTGATACTGGTTGTACCGATACTACATCTTTTGATATCAATGAAGCTCCGGTGTTAGATTTGTCTTCAAGTACGGTTACGGATATGAGCTGTGCCAATGGAAATTTAGGAGCTGTTAGAGCAAATGCAATTGGCGGTTGGGGTACATATAGATATACCTTAACACCACCTGTAGGACCACCAATTGGACCAAAATCTGGAAGAACCTTTAGTAATCTTTCTGCAGCGGGAACATACACATTAACTGTTGAAGATGCTGAAGGTTGTACAGATACTTTCTCTTTCGATTTAAATTCTATTGATGCTCCAAGCATTTCTTTGGACGGTCCGTCATCAGATTTCTGTTTCGTGGCAGGTATAGGTGCTACGGTAGCGGTTACTTCTACTGCAGGTACGGCAGCTATTGGTTCACATCAATATAGAATTAACGGAGGTACACTTCAAGCAAGTAATTCTTTTGCGGGACTTTCCCCTGGTAATTATACGATTGAAGTGGTAGATGGTAATGACTGTTCAGATAGTCTACCTATTACAATAGCGCCTCAACTAAGGGTAAATACAAGTATTACTACTGAAATACCTTGTGGTGGAGATCCTGGAAGAATTAGAGTAAGTGTTAATGGTGGTTATACTTCTGGTGTTGGTGCAAAACAATATGAAGTTAGTTCTGATGGAGGAGTTACTTTTGGTACTGCATTTCCACTTACTACAGATACTTTTGATTTTGATACAAATGTACCTGGAGATTATGTTTTCAGAATTACCGATAATAATACTACAAGTAGTGGTTGTGTTGCAGAATCTGTTGCTATCACTTTAAATCCGCCTCAAAATATTGCTGCTGCATCTTATGTTGCTAGACCGGTTAGTTGTAGTTCAACCAACAATGGTTCGGTAACAATTATACCAGATGCTACCAGCGGTGTACCACCTTACGAAGTTAATTTCAATGGAACGGGATGGGCATCAGAAACAGTATACTCCAATTTAACTGTAGGTACTTATTCTTACTTGGTTAGAGATGCTAGAGGTTGTGAAACCCCAGCTGATACTTTTGATATTGTGTTAGATACAACACCGCCACCTGCAACTACGGTTTCTGAAGAACAGGCAGTTTGTGGAGGTAGTGGGCCAGTAAGTGGCGGTATCAATATTGATTCTGTAACTGACGGTACAACTAATTATACATTTATAATTGAAGATAATACGGGAGTAGAAATTACAAGAATGGAAGATGTAGCAACTTTACCGGTTCAAATATTAGATGCAGGTTTAGTAACTGGCGATTATACGGTAATTACCATTGATGCTAATGGTTGTACAGATATAGATACGGTTACCATTACTTCCAACGAAGTTGTGATAACACCTATACCGCCACCAGTTCCTTTAGATTGTGATGATACAGCTTTTACCTACTCGGTTAGTGTTAGTGGAGGCACAGGTCCTTACCAAATTAGATTAATGGATCAACCAGGTTTTTATAACTTGAACAACACACCAGCAGTAAATGATCATACGTTTGATAATGCTACAGACGGAATTCAATATGGTGTAGCATATACCGTAGTAGTTTTAGATGTGGGTACAGGTTGTACATATGAACAAGAAATTCCTCCAGTAGAAGGTCCGTCAACATTAGATGTGACAGCATCTTCTACGCCAGGGGCCTGTGATATCAATAGAAATGGTGAAATAACCTATGATATTACTGGTTATACTATTGGTGATCAGTTAAGAATAGTATTGATCAATAACGAAGATGGATCGGAAACGGAGTTAGAAGCTTCTATGACAACTACAGGTTTACCTTATAATGGTAACTATCCAGAATTGCCTGGTGATTATCAAATTTTAGTTCAAAATTTAACCGATACCTGCACAGATGCCGCTCCGGTTACAATACTTCAGAATTTACCTGACATAGATATCTTACAAGAAGTTCCTGCAAACTGTAATGCTTTTGGTCAAGTAACGGTACAAGGTAGAGGTGGTTCAGGTGGTCCATATGAATTTGCCTTTATGGATACTGGCTTAGCTCCTACAGGGTGGACTACAGATACAACATTCGCTGCACCAGATGGTACTTATGATGTGTATGTAAGAGATGCAAGTGGTTGTACATCATTTGATATTGCAACGATTATATCATTAGATCCAGATTTGCCGGTTCCTACTTTTGCTGTAGTAAATCAATGCGATCCTACTTCAACTTCTTTTGATATCACCGTAAGAGTACCTAATACTTTAAACACACCTAGATTTACTTTAGGAGGTGATGAGCAATTACCTACAATTGTCGGCGCTTTTTGGGAGCATACTTATATCGTAAGTAGTCCTGGTGATTATGTTGTAGATGTAGTCGATGCCAATGGTTGTACTAGTGAAGGTACTGCTACGGTATATGATTTCTTATCCGCTACAGGTAGATTTTCAACAGATAGCACGTGTAATGATGCAGATGGAGAAATAACTATATCAACTACTGGTGGTAGTGGAGATTTTACTTATGAGTTAACAGGTATCGATTATACCTCTAGCGCAGTGGGTCCAATATCACAAACAAATGATCCAATATTTACAGGATTAACTCCTGGTACTTATGAAGTATTAATTACGGATCGTATTGTAAACGATGGTGCTGGTTTTTGTGAAACAACTGTTACAAACATCATTTTAAATCAAGCAGCACAGCCAGTAATTGTTTCTGAAGAAGCAATCGATATTAGTTGTAGAGATGAGAATGACGGGTCTATTGAGATAGTAGTTGGTCCGGCAAATGCATTGGTACCATTCACATCTCAAGACACTCCAATTACCTATATTTTAAATAATGTAACCTCAGGAACTACAGAAGTAACTAGAAATAATACTGGTGCTTTTTCAAATTTACCGGCAGGTGATTATCAAGTTCAAGTCGTAACGGCTCGTAATTGTGAGGTGTTATCTGGAATACACACCATCAATAATCCTGATGCTTTCAGTATTACTGCCAGTGCTCCAGATTTTGCTTGTGAGCCAGGTGCAAATAGATATAGTTCAACTATTATCACAGTAAATGTTGTTGATCCAGGAACAATTGGTTCTGGTTACCAGTATAGTATTACTGGATTTGAAAATTATCAAACAGGAAATACATTTGAAATAATCGACAACGGTTCACCTCAAAACATTACGGTATATGCTATAGACGGCAATGGCTGTCAAACAACTTTTGATGTACCAACAATAAATGAACCAACAGATGTTATACCTACCATTGTTGAGGTTGACATTTTAAATTGTACAGATGATGAACGTGTACGTATAGAGGTTAGCGGTACTAGCGATTTTACGGTAAATACTGTTTCTGTTACTCCAGTGGCTCCTGTAACTAATACTTCTGGTAATAACTATGTGGATGTTTACTTGTCTGATGTTGGTGATTATTTATTTGAAGTAGTTGATAATACAGTGGGTTGTACCTACCCAATGCCAGTGCATACGGTGAATACACCAGAAGCACCTACGGTATTAATTAGCGAGGCTAAACCTGTTAGTTGTGCAGTGCCAGGTAATGATGGGGCGTTATTCATAACTGTAGGTAATTACACGGGTGAATATGAAGTGTTTGTTTATGAAGCAACTGATGTAACTAGGTCTACACTTTTAGCTTCTCAAACTTTTAATACAAATGACTATCCAGATGTAAATGGAGATGAGGCTAGAGTAGATAATTTGATAGGTGGTAACTTAATTGTTGATGTGGTATCTATTGATGCGCCTTTCTGTTCAGGTACAAGTAATGTAACAAACATTAGAACTCCGAATGGGGAACTTCAAGTAACGGCAGAATCTGTAGGTAATGTAAGTTGTACTAATGATACAGGTGAAATAATAGCTACCGGTATCGGTGGTTGGGATACTACTCCTTATGAGTATAGATTATTAATGAGTGCAGATGGTGGTGCTACGTATACTACTGAAATTGCTGCATTCTCAAATAACAATGAGTTTTTCAATTTGTCTTTCGGGTTCTATGAAGTTGAGGTTAGAGATGTTGAAGGTTGTACGAATACAGTAGAAATTGAATTGGAAGAAGTTCCACAAATTGTTGCGGGTATTAGAGAACCACAAACGCTAGATTGCCCAAATGGCAATAACGCTGTTCTTGAGGCTTATGATGTTACTTCTGGAGATGCAATTACAGCTACTGCTGGTGCAAGTGGAGGTTTTGCTGGTGCGGGCTATAACTACACATTGTTATATTTAAGTGGTGATGACAATACAGCTGTTGTTTCTGAAAGCGGGTTGCAGAACACACCTACTTTCATAGGTGATAGTGGCGGATATATTAGCGCAGGGTGGTATGCAATACAAGTATCATCTAGTTTCGGTTGTTTATTTGTAACCGATGCGTACTATGTTGATCCACCACCACCAATTCAACCGGTTTTGGTACAGACAAGAGTACCTGGTTGTGGAGGAGATGGAGAAATGAGAATGACGGTAGAGAATCCTGATCCTTTATTTACGTATGAATATTTAAGAGTTGAAAACGGAGTAACTATTGGTGCTTATGTCCCTATGACTGGTAATTCTATAACTGTAACCGGTGTTCAAGGTATTACGTATCAGTTCGATGTTAGAAAAGTAAATGCAGCAGGCGCTTGTCCGGCAATACGTTCTAATGGTATTACTATGACCGATGCTACGGGTATTACTTTACTTCCAAACTTACCAGATGATATTTCTTGTGCTTCTGAATTAGATGGTAGAATAGAATCATTTGTTAATGGTGGTGTGGGGGCAGATTTATTTTACTTGTATGAAGGTGATCCTATAGATGCCTTTAATCCTGCAGCAACTGCTACGGTTGTAAGAGGTCCTCAAGATAACGGTACTTTTGAAGGTCTTCCTGAAGGTACACAATATTACATTGCTGTTACTAGTGGAGCGACTTGTATGGATATTGCTGGTCCTTTTGAAATTATTAGACCAGATCCTATAATTTTTGATGCCGTGCCTACAGATGTAACTTGTAACGGAGAAGAAGACGGAACCATTACTGTTTCTGTTAGTGCAGGTGGTGAAGGCTTAATTCAGTTTGCAATTGCGCCAAACTTTAATGAATTCTTTAGTGATTCTGATAATCCGGGTACGTATACTTTTGATGAGCTTGCAGCAGGTACTTATGAGATTTTAATAAAAGATGACAATGGTTGTTTTGAAAAAGATTTCATCACTGTTGAAGAGCCTGATGAATTACAGATAATAAACATTGATACCACACCTGAGTTATGTATTGGTGCCAATAACGGTTCTGTTGTTTTTGATGTAATAGGTGGTACACCGTTCGACGATGTTACTGTAAACCCAACACCATATTTTGAGTACAAAATTGAGATGGTTGATCCAATAGATGAATCAGGTACTGCAGTATATGCTCCTTATACTGGTGAAATAATAGAAGATCTACAAGGTGGAGCGTCGTATGTTATTTACATTCAAGATGTTAATCTTTGTGCCGTATCAGAATTGTTTACTATTGATATTGGAGTCGATCTTACTGCAGCCCCAATAGTTCAATATGGTTGTGAAGGTATATTCCCAACAAGTACAACTACAATACAATTGGAGAATAATAACTTGTTATCTGAGTTAATGTTTGCACTAGACCCTATTGACCCTACAGATGCAATCACAGCTAATGCTACCGACGAGTATGTTTGGGGAGATTTACCTGCTGGTGATCACATCGTGTACATTTATCATGAAAATGGTTGTACCAATATGGTAGAGTTTAGTATCGATGGATATGAACCTTTGAGCTTAGTTGTTGATAAAACTGGACCAAATGAGGTTCTAGCTACAGCGGCTGGTGGTTATGGTGAATATGAGTACTTTTTCAACGGACAATCTTTTGGTAGCGAAACTACATTTATAACCAATGAAAGCGGAATTGTAAATGTTCGTGTAAGAGATGCAGGAGGTTGTGAGTTAGAGCTTAGTGTACCTTTTGAGTTTACGGGCATGTTGGAATTCCCTAATTTCTTTACTCCGGATGGAGATAACCTAAATGATATCTGGTCACCTAAGAATAGAGACCTTTTTGATGGCGTTGAGGTTCGAATTTATGACCGTTATGGTAGAGTAGTGGCTGTATTAGATGAGGTAAGCGGCTGGGATGGTAAATATGAAGGTAAAGAAGTACCAACAGGTGATTATTGGTATGTAGTAAATGCCAATACTGATGAACTTAAATATGTAGGTCACTTTACTTTATACAGATAAATAAAAGAGAGAACATAGATTTAAAAAAGAGGATGCATTGAGCATCCTCTTTTTGTTTTGTAAAATTTTAAATAAGTTTTTGAATTCTAATTAGTCTAAAGTTTTGAACACAAATGAACCTAAAACCACTTTAACTTTAAAAGAGTTTGTTTTTAGGGTACATTTGATAGAAAATTTGTATTTACAGATGAGGTCAATTTTATATATTCTTTTACTGGTTATTTTTCAAAGTTGCGCATCGCAGGCAAAACCTATTCTTGTAGATTCAGAAATGCAAACCAATGTAAAAGAGAACCTAGCCTATTACTTATATTACCCTGAGGATTATGAAGAGGAGCCTGAGAAAGATTTTCCAATTCTCTTGTTTTTACATGGCGGTGGTGAATCGGGCGATAGTCTGGTTACGGTGAAAAGAAATGGTCCGCCTAAATTGATAGTTCAAGGTAAGAAATTTCCGTTTTTAATATTGGCTCCTCAGAATCCGAATGCTAAAAAATGGTGGAATACTAGGGCGGTAAAGCAATTACTAGACTCTATTGTAGATAATAATAGAATAGATAAACGTAGAATTTATTTAACAGGATTAAGCCGTGGAGGCGGAGCTGCTTGGGAAATGGCAGTTCAATATCCTCATACCTTCGCTGCTATGGCGGTGGTTTGCGGCATGACACCTTTACCTTATGCTTCATGGATTAACCGCGAAATGCCTATATGGGTTTTCCATGGTGAGAAAGATAAATCCATTCCCTTTTCTGAATCAAAAAATATGGTTGCTAAGTTAAAGGAAATGGGGTACGAAGTTATATTTACCAGATACCCCAATGTTGGTCATAGTGCTTGGATCAAAGCCTACGAAACAGAAGCACTTTACGATTGGTTTATGAATCAGGAGTTGAAATAGCTTAAATCGTTAGTTAATTCTTCTGAAACACCCGAACGGAGTCTCTATTCTGAGTAACGATATAATAAGGATAGTTTTCTTTGCTACTTTTAACGGTAGCTATACTTTTAGAATCACCTGGTACTAAAAATCCGCTTTCTAGAGTAAGTATCGTTTTAAAATCACCTTTGCCATCATTCTCTAATAATAAGCCGTTGAAAGCGTCATATCGTCCTATAAAAACTTCATTTCCATAATCGTTCCCTACCAATAGTACATCTTCTTTGCCGTCATTATTGTAATCTAATGTTTCAATACCGTTAATTGGAGCAACTTGCGCTTCTATTGGTAGTGGTATGAATACGAATTTTCCACCACCAAGGTTTTCGACGTATATACTTTTATCGTAATTGATAGTTAATTTTTCAACTCCGCCTAGCTCCTCTTTTGTAAATAGTGTCGTTTGTGTTGTATTTGCATAATCTTTGTACAAATTGAATTTTGATCTGAATAATGGACTTTGTCCAAATAGGTCTCCACCGAAATTAACAGGGGCAGAGATAAAAGTTGTGTCAGAATAATTTTTCTTCAAGTATGTGAAGGCTACTGGGTCTACAGTTCCATTATCGTCAAAATCCTTATAAAGCACATCTACGGGTCTATTTTCATTTGGCTGAAAAATATTGTTATTTCCTAGATTGCCTACTATGAAATCTATGTCTCCATCATTATCGAAATCATTAGCTTTAATACTTTGCCACCATCCAAATAATTGATCAAGCCCTGTTTGATTGATAATTTTAAACCCACTCTCTTCATTTTTAAAGAATGTAATGGGCATATATTCTCCTACTACTATCAAGTCTAACCTGTCATCATTATCAAAATCTTGCCAGACAGCATCCGTTAACATTCCAATATTCCTTAATTCTGGAGCTAACGTTTCTGTTACGTCTTTTAAAATTCCTTTTTCATTAACCAAAAGGAAGCTTTTCTCTGCAATTGGAAATTTTGCAAAAGGAGTTCTGCCTCCAATAAATAAATCTGTAAAGCCATCATTATTAAAATCAGCTGCCGTTACAATAGATCCACTAGCTTGTATTACTGGCATTTTGTCCTTGGCCAATATAAAGTTGCCTTTTCCGTCATTAATCATTAAACGATCAGTATAAAACTCTAATCCCTTCATGAACTCATTACTTCCAGAAACTAAATAAAGGTCTAAATCACCATCGTTGTCAAGGTCAAATAAAACCATGCTTTCTTCTTCAAACGTTTTATTATATACATCAGTAAATAGGGGCGTGTTAGAGAAACTTCCGGCTTTATTTTGTATAAAAAGTTGAGGGGAGGTGCCAGATGAGCTTCCAATTATGAAATCTTCATATCCGTCACCATTTATATCACCCTTTACTACACATGGACCGTTTTGAGTCAGTTTTTTAGGTAAAATTCGCTGAACATTAAAATCAACCATATCCAGTTCATCATGAGTATAAATAATTCCAATATCATTCGATATCTCTTTAAATATTGGTAAATACTCTTTTTTCGCTAAAGGAAATACCAAAGTGTTAGTAGTTATATCGATTGCATTATTATAATCCAAATTAATGGTAGTATCAATTCTTAACTGATTTATTTTTTGATACTTACCATCTGGCCATACTATTTCTAAAGAGGCAACCTGGCTTTTATCGTTCAAGCCAAAATGTATAACATCGTCTATACTAGACATGTATCCTCTAGTTAAATACTGCTCATGGTATTGAAATTCTTCTTCATTTATTCTTAGTACTATTTTGGAACCAATTCCATTTTTATTATTGTTTAAACCACTAAGTTTTACTTTTAAAAAGTGTGAATTCGTCTTTTCTGCATTATTGGTATTGTTTTGGAAAAGAAATGCTTCGTCATTTATGTTGTTGACTACATAATCTAAATCACCATCATTGTCAAAATCACAATACGCTGCACCATTAGAAAATGAAGGTATATCTAAGCCCCAATCGTTGCTAGAATCATTGAAAGTTCCTTTTTTAGTGTTATGAAATGAATAATTTGGAATTTTAACTACTGGAATAGAGTCAAGTATTTGACTTGGGCTTAAAAATCTACGTACGTTAAAATTAAATTCTCCAAAATCTAAGTCGGTGATGTCTCTTGGAAATCCGTTTGTAATGAATAAATCTTTGTAACCATCATTATCTGCATCAAAAAATAGGGGAGACCAGCTCCAATCTGTTCTAGATACTCCAGCTAATAAACCTATCTCACTATATGGCACATTTGGTCCTTGACCAACTTGTAGCATATTACGCATATATTGGTGGCTGTAGCCATATCTTTTATTCATGACATAGTCATTATATTTTGTATCTCGTATGGTAGTTTTTAATCTGTAATTAGTTTCTCCTAACATATCTAAAGTGATGATATCTAAATATCCATCATTGTTAAAATCGGAAATATCATTACCCATAGAAAATTTACTTTGGTGCTTAACAAGATCATCTATATTGTTATTGAAAGTACCGTCTTGATTATTAATATATAGAATGTCATTGGTGAGGTAATCATTGCTCACATAAATATCTGACCAACCATCATTGTTAATATCAGAAATGGCAATACCTAATCCATAACCTTCTATGGTTATACCTGCTTCAATGGTAACATCTGTAAATGTATTGTCTCCATTATTATGATATAAACGATCATTACTCAATGCAGAACCATCTGTAATTTTTTTTCTATAATTGGAAGGGAGTACATGAACGTCAACGTTATTTAATACATAAAGGTCTAATAGTCCGTCTTTATCATAATCAAAGAAAGTAGCATTCATACTGTTGCCCGTATCTGCAATACCATATTCTTTAGCTAATTCTTTAAAAACAGGAACTCCGTTTTCGTCTAGTCCTTGATTTACAAAAAGCATATTAGCTTTATCTTCTTTTGATGGATACATTGCTGCGCAAATGTAAATGTCCAAAAAGCCATCATTATTAATGTCTACTACAGCTACACCTGTTTTCCATTTATTATCTGCGGCTGTTCCGCTTGTTTCTGTTACATCGTCGAATTTTAAATCACCTTTATTTAGATAAAGTTTATTACTGACCTGATTTCCTGTAAAAAACAAATCTGGTTTATCGTCATTATTAAAATCACCGATGGCAACACCGCCACCGTTAAATATATATTCACTGGTAAGAATATTAAAACTATCTGTCTCTATTATTTTATTATTGAAGGTAATACCTGAGTAGTCAGATTCAATTTTAGAAAATAGTTTGGTTGTTTGTTTTTTGCAAGAGGATAATGATATGATAAGTACTAGAATACTAAACAGAATTTTTTTCATGCTGGTAAGAGAGAGTAGAGGTTGAGTACATATTTTAAATCGAAAAAATGATATAAAATATCTTGATTTATTTTGTTGTATTGGTTACCTTAAAGATAATAAAAAAGAGGCTGTTTTATAAAAACAGCCTCTTTCATTGTATTTAGTTTCTTAAATATTAATACCCAGGATTCTGAGTCAATATTCCACCACTTTGATCAATAGCGTTAATTGGAATAGGGAATAAATCAAATTTCTCTACATAAGTACCAAATCTACTATAATCAGATTGATTAATATCTTCTGCTTCATTAGCAATGTAGGTATTGATTACCTCTGTAGCGATATCCCATCTTCTTAAATCAAATAAACGATGACCTTCCATACCAAATTCCAAACGACGCTCAAAACGAACAGCCTTTCTTGCGAAATCTATTGTAGGAAAAGTGCCGTAAGCTTCAATTTGATAATTTGCAGCAGGTGCATCACCAGCTTCGTTTTGAATATAGGTCATATTTTTTGCTCTATTTCTAACTTGATTTACATAGCTTAAAGCCAATGGTAAATCTGTATCAGTTTTTTCAATAGCCGCTTCAGCAGCCATTAAAAGAACATCGGCAAAACGCATAACATTGTAATTTATACCAGACCAGTCAGAACCCCAACCACCTGTACCACGGTTGGCATCAACTTCATCTGCTTGATATATATTCTTCTTTGGTAGATAAGGACCTGAAACATCAGTAAAACCTGCTCGTATCCATTCTTTACCAGGATTTGGTCCAAAACCATTATAATCGATTCCTCTTCTTGAAATCGTATAATCGATTCTAGGGTCTAACGGTCCTGTATGCGGTGTAAAAGGATCAGTACTATTAATACCATAATCACTATTAACATCTGTATCAGCGAAGGTATCTAGTAAAGGTAATCCATCAGTTCCTGTTTGATATGCATTCACTAAATCTTGAGTTGGTTGATAGAAACCGCAACATGTACCTAATGGACCACCACCAGGAAAATTCAGTGTGCCGGCACCGTTGCCATTAAATGATCTACCATCATCTGAAACAAATTGAATTGCAAACATAGATTCTAAACTATTTTCACCTGCAAAGTTAAAATTACTAACATATTCAGGATTCAAGGCGTAAGGACTTGTTGAAGCCACTTCATTTAATAAAGGAAACGCTTCGTTCCATTTTTCTTGATATAAATATGCTTTACCTAAGAAGGCCTTGGCTACCCAAGAATTTGCGCGACCATTTACTACATCAGAATTTAAGCTATTAATCGCTTCTTGTAAATCAGCTTCGATTTGGGTCCAAATTGGACCTGGATTCGGCTGGTTGAATTCTAAATTCACTAAATTTTCAACCGAAATGAATGGTACGTTTCCAAAGAACTTTTGAAGTTCAAAATTATAGTAGGCTCTTAGGAAAAGTGCCTCACCTCTTTGTTGAGTAAAATCACCATCTTCTACTTGATTAATTAAATCTAATACTGCATTACATGCGTTTACACCGCCATAAAGAGCACTCCACCTACCTAAAAACCAGCTGTTACCAGTTTGCCAATCTAAGGTCTCTACTTGAAATAGAGCAGTGTTGTCACTATCTGTACTACCTCTGTGAGCATCATCGGATACTACATCGGTCCACCAGTTGTCCCCTCCTGCAGCTACACCTTCACCTTGGCGGCTAATACGTTCACCATCCATGGCTGAATACGCTGCTGTAAGTTTAAGATCAACTCCTGTCGCATTTTGTAATGCTGCGTCGGACAGTGCACCTGTTGGGGCTATATCCGTAAAATCATCACTACATGCACCTAGCATCATACATGTTAGTGTTATGGAATAAATTATTTTCTTTTTCATTTTTTAAAATTTTAAATTAACACCTAATGAGTAAATAGAGGCTAAAGGATAATTGTTATCTGAAACACCAATTGTAAGGTTGTCTATTGAACCATTATCGTTAAGTCTTGGTTGTAATTCTGGATCAACCCCGTCATAACCGGTAATTGTCAAGAGATTGGTACCTTGAATGTAAAACCTTACACTATCCATACCCATCATACCTGCAACTTTTTCATTAAAAGAATATCCTATTTGTAAGTTTTTTAGTCTCATATAAGAACCATCTTCAACAAAGAAAGAATTTGATGTACCTTCATTATTAGTAATACTTGCACTTAATGCAGGTAAAGATGCATCAAGGTTTTCAGGAGTCCAAGAATCTAATACTCTTGTGCTTCTATTAGCATTGAAGAATGTTGGAAAATCAGTATATACTTTATCGTTGTTGAAAATTTCATTTCCTTGAGAACCTTGTAAAAAGGCAGACATGTCAAATCCTTTGTAACCCATTGTCAGGTTGAAGCCATAAGTGAAATCTGGGTGAGGACTACCAATAAAGGTTCTGTCATCATCATTTATAACACCATCAGGCGTAACATCTTTATATCTGAATCTACCTACACCATCTGCAGGAGTTGCAAATCCTTGATCAGGTGCTGCAGCGACTTCTGCTTCTGTTGCGAAAATGCCTTCTACAATTCTTCCATAAAAAGAAGAAAGCGGTTGACCCTCTTGAGTTCTAGTTACAGTACCTGTAGTTCTAAAACCACCGAAACCAGTTTGGAAAGCACTAATCAAATCGGTAACCTCATTTTTGTATGCTGAGAAATTCATGTCAATACCATATCTAAAACCAGAATTAGTAACATCAGCATAGCTTAGGGTTGCATCAATTCCTTTATTTTCTATTGAACCTACATTTACATAAGGCGCATTTGCTGCAATTGCTGTAGAACTGAACAACGCGTTATCTGGGTTAATCAAATCTTTAGTTTCAATTATGAAATATTCAGCTTCAAGATTTAATTTATTGTCAAAAAATCCAAGTTCAATACCAAAGTTGGTTGTTTCACTGGTTTCCCACTTTAAATTAGGGTTACCCGCAGATTCTAAAATAGCACCTTGCGAAACACCTCCGCTACCGTTAAAACCGTAATCGGCATATTGCTGACTTAAAGCAGAAATGTTATAAGTAGGATTGTTTACAGGAAGTGTTTGGTTACCCAATTGCCCCCATGAACCTTTGAATTTCAACCTGCTCACTGTACTATTTTCAGGCCAAAAACCTTCGTTACTTACTACCCAACCACCACTGAATGATGGGAAAATATCACTTTTATTATCTCCAAGGAATCTTGAAGATTCATCTTGACGAACCGTAGCTGTCAAAAAGTATTTACCAGCAAAATTGTAGTTCGCGCTTCCAAAAACAGAAAATAATGAAGATGCATTATCGTACGCATAAGCTACGTTTGCCGCACCGCCACCATTACTTAATAAATAATATTCAGGGGTTTCGAAGAAATAGTTCGTCCTTGAAATTTCTTTACCTTTGCCAGTAACATTAACAGCTTCAATACCTACCAGGGCATTTAAATTGTGGTCACCAAATGATTTGTTATAATTTAAGGTATTTGACCAAACCCATTCGTAAGTGTCTTGATCTGCCTCTGTTAGTGTATTTGTAGATATTGGTTCAGACGACTCAGGTATTAAAGCTCTAAACTGTCTCGTATTAAAGGCTCTTAGAGATCCACCAATAGAAGTCTTAAACTGCAATCCGTCCAGTATATCTAATGTTGCATAAATATCACCAAATACTCTTAAGTTTTTAGTATAGTTATCTGCTTGTCTATTTGCTTCTGCTACAGGGTTGTTTGGGTTTGATAATCCTGTGTCATTACTATAATTACCAGCATAATTGCCTTCGTCATCAAAAACAGGAACCAAAGGAGACATTCTGGTAGCAAAGTTAAACCAAGATTGTCCGCCATTTCTATTATCAAAAGATATGTTAGCGTGCTCTCCAATCTTAATTCTATCCCCTACTTTAAATTCTGAATTCAAACGAACTGATCCTCTTTTAAAACCTGTTGCAATTTGAATACCTTGACGATTTAAATAGCTAGCAGAAAATAGAAATTTAGATTGCTCATTACCGTTCTCTAATGTTATAGAGGCATTTTGAGTAACTGCAGCTCTATATATTTCATCTAACCAATTTGTTCCACCGCCTGGTTTTACCGTAGCACTTACTGGAGCTCTCTGCAACTGGGTAGGTACAACTGGGGTTGGTCCGTCGCCATATTGAGCATGCGAAGGTGTGCCGCCATCATTTCTTATACTTTGAAAAATCATTTCCCCATGTTGTTGGGTGTTTAAAAGCTCAGGAACATTGGTGGCTTGAGAAAAACCAGTGTACATATCAACAGAAATTCTTGCAGAATTCATATTATATCCTCCACCCTTAGTTGTGATTATAACTACACCATTAGATGCTCTAGCACCGTATATTGCAGCTGCACCATCCTTAAGAACGTTCATTTGTGCGATATCTGCAGGGTTGATTGAGTTTAAGATACTTGGATCATCAGTTTGTACACCATCGATAATATATAATGGGTCATTACTGTTACCGGTACCATAACCTCTAATTCTTACTACTGGTGTTGCGCCAGGAGAACCATTATTGGTTATCGTAACACCTGAAACTCTACCCTGTAATGCTTCAGCAGCATTTACGATAGGTGCTTTTGTTGCTTCAGATACATCTACACTACCTACAGAACCTGTTAAATCTCCTCTAGTTTGGGTTGAATAACCTGTAACAATCACTTCGTCTAATGCAGCAGCATCTTCAGCTAAGGTTGCATTTACGTTTGATTGACCATTTACTGCAATTTCTGTGCTTTTAAATCCTATATAGCTAAATACTAATGTAGCACCATCAGATACATTTAAACTATAGTTACCATCAAAATCTGTTTGTGTACCATTAGTAGTTCCTTTTTCAACGACGTTGGCGCCAGGTAATGGTGAGCCAGTGTCATCAAGAACAGTTCCTGTAATAGTTGATTGAAGTGTTTTTACTTCAACTTCTTTTGAAGTACTTGTGTTTTCATTTGCTTGGGCCAATTGAGCTCCTAAGCAAACAAGCATTGATAAAACTCCAGTCTTAATAAAGGATGACCTTTTTCTGGATTTCATCAACGTGTAATCACGTTTTTGATTCATAATTGTTGTTGTTTGTTAGTTTAAATAAATTTTGTAGAATTTGATCTTTTAAAATTTTTAGTTGCAGTGTTTAAATGTTAAAAAAATCAAAATCTGGTATAATAATAGCAATTTTACTTCAATAACCGATATTTCATAAGTGATATTTTATGAGTATCATAATGTCAATTAGAGCTATTGCTATTGTAATAATCTGTATTAATAGGCGTAATTATTGAGTTATCAGCAATTTAGCTCTTGTAAAATTCAGAAATTAGCACGTTAAATTTTTAACATTTTAAGTTTAATATGTGGCTAAAAAATTAGGGTAAAAGGTAATATACAACGTTGTAGTTTGTCGTTTTAAATAAATTTCAGCAAATGTTAAAATATATAATTTTTGGACTAATTCTGACTTAATTATGGTCTGAAAAAATTTGTAAACATGAAATTATGAGTAAATTTTTATCTAAATCGGTAGTGCAAAATAGATAGCTATTTCCACCTTCTTTAATGCCTAATTTCTTTCTAATTTTTACCACTGAATCGGGGAAATTTCTTGTCGTAATATTAGCCTTGCTTATACCAGAATTTTTAAAGGATTTTTTAGAATATTCATAAATATTTTCAATTTTAAATATTCGACCAGGAAATGAGATTAATTCTTTAGAAGTGTAAAGATGTGAATTTGATTGTATTTTAAAAAGATTGTAATCTTTAGCTATAGTTTTGAAGGCGCCAGATTTTAAAATTGCAGCATTTGGTTCGTAGATATAATTAAGTGGTTTTGAGTATTGCGTATCTACAATCTGTTCTTCACTTAGATGAAATTGAAATTCTTGTAATGTCTTTGCTTTATAATTTATTGTCTTAATCAATGGTTCATTCTTGTAATTTTTCTGAATTAACCAAAGAACTTCTTTTACGTCATTATTAACTGCTATAATATGAATTTCTTTTACATTCGATAATTCTTTTAATCCGCTTTTAATATCAAGTAATGGTCCTGTCTTTATCAATAGATTTGAAGATTTCGATAATAAGAGGCCCATATTGCTAACGACATTTGGTTCGCAGTCAGATAAGTAGTAGACTTTTTTATTATCCTTATCTCTTCTTGAGGGGTCGCTATAAACCCAATCATATATATTAGAAGAATCTCTTAAAAAGGCTAAACCATCAACAGACAAGCACTCTATGTTTTTAGCATTTAATTGTAAAAAATTATACTGTGCAATTTTTGATAAATCCTTATTTCTTTCAACATGAAAAACATGATTCATTTTTTTGCTAAAGGCAAAGGAATCTACTCCAAAGCCTCCTGTTATGTCAACGATAGATGCTCCATCAATTATCGAAGCTTTATAGTTCGCCGTAACCTCTGATGATGTTTGTGAAAGATTTAATTTGTTTGGGTAGTAAATGTTGTCTGCGCCAAACCATGTTGGTAATTTAAATTTAGCTTTTAATTTCGATTCTATTTGTTCTACCAGCTCTCTTGAAGATACCTCTGAAAATCTAGATTTAGATAAAAGTATTTTATGAATATCAGTGTTTAAATTATCATTGATAAACTGTTGTATATCGTTGGCTAATATTTCAGAATTCACGAATGCCTAGAGATTATGGGTCAAAGATTTCACAATTTGGTTGTCTGAAAGAAATTCCTTGAGAATAACCTTAATAGCGGTATAACCAGGTACGGCAACTATCATTCCTACAGTGCCAAATAATAATCCAGCAATAATAATGACTAAGAAAATCTCTAATGGATGAGATTTTACGCTATTTGAAAATATAAAAGGTTGAGAGAAAAAGTTGTCTACTAGTTGGCCAATTAATAACCCGATAAAGACATATCCCGTTTTTGGTAATATCACTGCACTAAAATCAGAACCTAAATTACTGGTCATGGTCAAGGTCAACATAATTACACCACCAATGATTGGTCCTAAATAGGGTATAATGTTGAATAGAGCACAAAGAAATGCTATAACTACTGCATTTTCAATACCTACTATAAGTAAAATTATAGTGTAAATCACGAATAGAATAAATATTTGAAGTAGCAGACCAACAAAGTATCTTGATAATAGCCCATTGATTTTGCCAATAGAATTTGTAGTGCCTTTCTTTTTATCTACAGGAATAAATATCAATAAACCATGTTCGAATAATTTGCTGTCCTTCAAAAAGAAAAAGGATATAAAAAGAACTGAAAACAAGCCAATACTTGCCGTACTCAAAACATTTAAAAAGGAATTTAAAAAGTTGGGTATAAAGCCAATATCTAGACCTTGTAAAATATTTTTTTCTAAACCTGTGTCATCAATGACATCTTCAACTATATGGGAAGAAAGCCCCAAATAATTAGTAATTTGATGATATAATGTATTTAGGCTTGTCTGTAAATCATCAATATCAAGTAAAGATAAATTTTTGCCTTGCTCTGATAATAAAGGAATGAATAAGGCAACAATACCGACCAATAAACCAACCATTAAGAGCATGGTTATGATTACTGCAAGTATATTAGGTAGTTTAAGCCGTAATCTAAAAAAACGTACCAACGGGCTACCAATTAACGCGACAACTGCAGCAATGGCTAAATATGCTATTACAGATTGTATAGTGTATAGAAAGTAAAGTAAAAGTGCGATGCCAATTAATACACCTATAGCTCTTAATATGCCTTGTGAGATGGTTTTTGAGGTCATTGATTAATTTTTAAAAACGTAGGTTATAATATTTGCACCCATTTGTAAAGCTTTTTCTCTAACCTCAGCGGTATCATTGTGTACTGTAGGGTCTTCCCAACCGTCACCTAAATCTGATTCTGAAGTAAATAGCAAGACTATTCTATTATTATGAGAAATGGCAAATGCTTGGGGCCGTTGTCCATCGTGTTCGTGTATTTTTGGTAATCCCTTAGGGAAGGTATACTGATTTGAAAAAATAGGATGATCGGCTCCCAATTCCTCTAATTCCGTATTAGGAAAAAGTCTTTTGATTTCTCGCGTAATGTAAGGCTTCATTCCATAATTGTCATCAATATGTAAAAAGCCACCAGACAATAGATAGGTTCTTAAGTTTTCTAGTTCATCATCAGAAAACACGACGTTACCGTGCCCGGTCATATGTAAAAAAGGGTACTGAAAAATAGAACTGCTGCCAACTTCTATGGTTTCAGGTTTACTTTCAATGGTGGTGTCTATATTATTGTTGCAGTAGTTGATTAAATTAGGCAATGCAGTTGGGTTGGCATACCAATCCCCACCGCCTTGATATTTTAATATAGCTATTTCTTGGGCACTGACAGACCAGCAAAAAAATAATATGAAAAAGCATAAGGCAGAAATAATTTTTTTCATATTCAAATTTACAAAAATAGGTTGTGATAATTTGAAGGAGTATTTTTTAGAGATTCAATTATCCGTTATTAATCGTCGCAATAATAGTACAGGCGACAATGGCCGCTGTTTCTGTTCTTAATCTTGTTTTACCCATCGCAACGGGTGCATAGCCTTTTTGCATTGCATTTTTTATTTCTTCTGGTGAAAAATCACCTTCGGGACCAATTAAAATAGTAACATCTTTATCTGCCGCAACTCTTCTTTTTAGTTCATGACGTTCTGTGTCTTCACAATGCGCAATAAACTGTAAACCCGAAATAGGTTTTTCTAAAAACTCAGTGATACTAATGGGTTCGTTTAGTTTTGGTAAATATGTTTGCAGCGATTGTTTCATGGCAGACTCTAGCACACGTTGCATTCGTTCAAGTTTTAATACCTTACGTTCTGATCTATCACAAATGATAGGTGTTATTTCATCTACGCCTATTTCGGTAGCTTTTTCTAAAAACCACTCAAAACGATCATTCATTTTTGTTGGCGCTACTGCCATATGTAGCCAATAAGATTTTGGATGCGTTTTTTTAGAGGATATAAGATCTACTTCACATTTTTTAATATTGTCACCAATAATTATGGCTTCAAATAAGTAACCGCTACCATTTGTAATCCATAATTCATCGCCATTTCTTTTTCTTAAAACCTTAATGATATGTTTGCTTTCATTACTGTCGAAAAAGAAAGTAGTGTCGGTGTCTTTAATATCAGGATTAAAAAATAGTTGCATACGGATTGGTTTATAAACTAAGATATAACGTATCTGGCTTTTGCCGTAACATCTTGTTGTGAAAATTGTTCGTCTTTATATTTTTGATACCCTACAATACCAATCATTGCGGCATTATCTGTACAGTATTCAAATTTGGGTATGTAGGTTTTCCAACCATATTTTGTTTGAGCTTCTGTCAAAACTTTTCGAATGCCCGAGTTTGCTGATACTCCGCCGCCGATAGCAATTTCTTTTATACCAGTTTGCTTTACTGCTTTTTTTAATTTTTTCATCAATATGGTGATAATAGTATATTGTATTGATGCGCAGATATCTTCTAAGTTGTTTTTGATAAAATCTGGATTCTCTTTCGTTTTACGCTGAATGAAATAGAGTATGTTCGTTTTTAATCCGCTAAAACTAAAATCTAAATCTTTTACATTAGGAATGGTAAATTCAAATTTATGAGAATCACCTGTTGCAGCATATTTGTCAATTAAAGGTCCGCCAGGGTAGGGTAATCCTAAAATTTTTGCACTCTTGTCAAATGCTTCTCCAACGGCATCATCTAAAGTTTGACCTATAATTTTCATGTCAAAAAAATCGTTCACTTGAACAATCTGCGTGTGACCTCCACTTATAGTCAAAGCTAAAAACGGAAATGACGGTGCCTGCATAGTTTCGTCATCTATAAAATGAGCTAAAATATGGGCTTTCATGTGGTTAACTTCAATAAGCGGTATCTGTAAACCTAATGATAAAGATTTTGCAAACGATGTGCCTACAAGTAAAGAACCCATTAGTCCAGGTCCGCGTGTAAATGCTATGGCTGATAATTGTTTTTTATCGATATTTGCTTTGGCTATGGCTTGATGAACAACGGGTACAATATTTTGTTGATGGGCTCTTGATGCAAGTTCTGGTACAACCCCTCCATATTCTTTATGAATAGCCTGGGTGGCGACAACATTACTGAGCACTTTATCGTTCATTAAAACTGCCGCAGAAGTGTCATCACAAGAAGATTCTATAGCAAGTATATAAATTGTATCGTGTTCCGGCATATTTGGAATAAAATTTGAATAACAAAGGTAAAACATAAAGACCTATCAAAAAACTGAGAAAAATATTGGTTCGAACATTATTGGTGCTTTTGCTGATATGTGTTTTGAGTACTATCATTTTTTCATTGCCAGTGGTGCAGACCTTATTGGCGCAGTTTGCTACGAAAAAAATTAACGATCAATATGGTACACATATCAATATTGAACGCCTGAAAGTTTCGTTGATTTCTTGGAATACCGGCTTAGAAGGCGTCTTTATAGAAGACTACAAACAAGACACTTTATTCTATGTCAATGAGCTTAAAACTTCTATTTTAAGTATTAATAATTTGGTGCAGGGTAGCTTAGAATTCGGAGATATTGAAGTTGATGAATTGAACTTTAAGCTCAAGACATATTTCGGAGAAACGAATACTAATCTTGAGGTTTTTGTAGATAAGCTCGATGATGGTAAACCTAGAGAGCCGGGTACACCACCTTTTAGGCTTTCTTCATCTTATGTGGACATAGAAAATAGTAGGTTCAAGTATATTGATGAAAATTTAAATAACACTACTATTTTAAATTTTGATAGTCTTAATATTGGTGCGGCCGATTTTTTAATTCTAGGGCCAGAGGTTTCTACAGATATTCAAGAAATGTCTTTCTATAGCAATCGTGGGTTAAAAGTAGAAAGACTAGCAACAAATTTTAAGTACACGAAGCAGCAAATGCGTTTCGATTCTTTGAAAATAAAAACTCCACTATCAGCTTTAGATGGTAATCTAGTATTTAATTATAATCGTGAAGATTTTAAAGATTTTTTAAATAAAGTGAATGTTGTTGCAGAGTTTAAGGAGTCTAAAGTCGCCTTTGATGAAATTAACTTGCTATACAATGAATTTGGTAAAGGAAAAGAGGTTACGTTCAATGCCAACGTAAATGGAGTTTTAAATGACTTGAATACAGATAATCTTTTCTTATTTTCTGATGATACCGGTATACGTGGCAATTTTAATTTTAAAAACTTATTCAGCAAACAAAAGCCATTCAGCTTAAATGCTGAAATGAAAAATGTTACAAGTAGTTATTATCAATTAAACGCCTTGTTGCCCAATCTAATCGGTAAATCTTTGCCATCTTCATTCAGTAAATTAGGGCAATTTACTATTCGTGGTACTGCCTTTATCACCAACTCTTCGGTAGATGCGAAAGTAAACTTGAATACTGCCGTAGGTAGTAGCTATGCCGATATCGTTTTAAGTGATTTTAATAATATCGATAATGCTACCTATAAAGGATTCATCTCTTTAATTGATTTTGATTTGGGTGATTTCACGGAAAATAAAAACCTGGGTAAAACAACCTTAGATTTTAATGTGGAAGGAAAAGGTTTTATCAAGGAGAAACTGAATACAGAGGTCATTGGTCAAATTTATTCTATAGAGTTCAACAACTATAATTATCAAGATTTACGGGTTTCGGGTATTATTAAAGATCAGTTATTCGATGGGTCTTTAATTAGTAACGACGAGAATTTTAAATTTAATTTTAAGGGTCTTGCTAACGTTGCCGAGACTAGAAATAATTTCAATTTCATTGCGTCTGTAGATTATGCCGATCTAAAGAAATTGAATATTATTAATGATAGCGTTTCTATTTTTAAAGGAAACGTTAGTATGGATATTACGGGTACTACCTTAGATAATATTGTTGGTGATATAAACTTTACCCAAACGAGCTATCAAAATGTAAACGACACCTATTATTTCGAAGATTTTGAGGTGACCTCTATTTTCGGAGAAGATCGTGAGCGAACAATTAATATTAACTCACCAGATATTATTACCGGTTTTATGAAGGGTGATTTTAAAGTACGAGAATTGGGTAAACTTGTACAAAACTCTTTAGGTAGTATTTATACAAATTACAGACCTTTTCAAATATCTGACGGTCAAAACCTTTCCTTTAATTTTAAAATTTACAATAAGATTGTAGATGTTTTCTTTCCTGAAGTACGGTTCGATCCAAACACTTTTATTAAGGGTAATATTGTTGCAGATGAAGGCGATTTTAAACTAAATTTTGAATCTCCGAGTATTGAGGCATTTGGCACAGCTGCAGATAATATAGAGGTTAGAATCGATAATAAGAATCCGCTGTTTAATACGTTCGTTTCGGTAGGTGAGTTAGATACACCGTATTACAATTTTAAAGATTTTAACCTGATCAATACTACATTAAAAGATACGTTGTTCTTTAGGTCTGAATTTAAAGGAGGAAGCGATTTTAATGATTCTTATAACTTGAATTTTTATCACACATTTAATCAGGACAATAAATCTGTTATTGGTCTTAAAACATCTGATGTTAATTTTAAAGGAAATAAATGGGTACTGAATAAAGATGGAGATACAAAGAACAAGGTTATTTTAAATAGGGCTCTCGATAGTATTACAATTCAAGAAATTGTAATGAACAATGAAGAGAAAGAGCAGATTAGATTAAAAGGGCAACTGGCAGATTCAACATATAAAGATCTTCAACTTCAGTTCAAAATTGTATCCTTGGATAAAATAACACCGGTAATCGATAGTCTAAAGCTGCAGGGCGAGGTTAACGGTACGCTAAACGTGCTTCAAAAAGACGGTATCTATTTACCATCATCGAATTTGAATATAGAAAAATTCGGGATCAATGATATTCCTTTGGGCGATTTGGTAATTAATATTATTGGAAATAAAGATTTATCAGAGTTTCAGGTTAATTCTCAATTATCAGATAATAACGTTGAAAAATTTAGTGTAGTTGGTAGTATCGAAAATAAGGGGGAAATACCCAAAGCAAACCTAATTGCCAATTTTAATAATTTTGGTCTTGAGCCGTTCAGTCCATTGGGTGAAGGTGTTATCGATAATATACGTGGAGATATTGACGGTAGGGTAAAGATAGAAGGCAATGTAGATAATCCCAATTTCAACGGACTCTTAACTTTAGATAATGCAGGTATTGCGGTACCTTATTTAAATGTCGATTATGGCTTTGCACCACGTTCAAGGGTGGTTCTCAGAGATCAGACTTTTGATTTTGAAAATATAGCATTAGAAGACGTTGCAAAAGGTACTCGGGCAAATTTAGATGGTACAATTAGTCATAGTTTTTTTAAAGATTGGGTGTTAGACTTAAACGTTGATACTAAGAATGATAAATTCTTAATTCTGAATACAGAGTTTAAAGAAGGAGAGTTGTATTATGGTACTGGTTATTTAAACGGAACAGGGCGTATTTACGGACCAACAACTGCTTTGAATATCACGGTAGACGGATCAACGGCAAAAGGAACTTCTTTGAAAATACCTTTAAGCGATGTGGCTAGTGTAGGTGATTATTCATTTATCAATTTTTTAGAAAAGAAAGATAGGCAAAGAATAGAAAGTCAACGTCAGCTTAAAGATTATCAAGGTTTGGAATTAGAGTTCAACCTCGACGTAACACCTGATGCCGAAGTTGAAATTGTAACTGATACCAAAACAGGAAGTTCTTTAAAAGGTACTGGGGTAGGGATTATTTTGATACAGATCAATACTAACGGTAAGTTTGAAATGTATGGTGATTATGTTGTGGTTACAGGTGAGTTCAATTATAAGTTTGGAGGTATAATAGATAAGAAATTTAAAGTAGAACCTGGTGGAACTATAAACTGGGATCAAAAACCATTAGAAGCTTTATTGGACATGGAAGCGGTTTACTCTTTAAATGCGAATCCTGCTCCATTACTTGATGATGTCGGATTTACAAGGAGAATACCGACAGATGTTATTATTAGTTTAACGGGACAACTTCAAAAACCAGATATAGATTTTGGTATTGAATTTCCTGGTACAAGCTCTATAGTTAAGTCAGAGTTGGAGTACACTTTGCAGGATCCAACGGTAGAGGAGAAGAATGCTATATTTTTATTGGCACAAGGTACCTTTGTTAATTCTCAGAGCGGAATTAATCAACAAGCGATAACGGGTAACTTAGTCCAAAGTGCATCAAGTATTCTAAACTCAATTTTAAGTGGAGGTAATGATAAGTTTAATCTAGGACTTTCTTACGAACAGGGTATCTTGGACCGCTCTGCAGATATTGAAACGGATGATAGAATAGGGGTAACGGTATCTACGCAAATATCCGATAGAATATTATTTAACGGTAAAGTAGGTGTACCGGTGGGTGCTTCTAGCGAAACATTGGTGGCAGGTGATTTTGAAATACAAGTTTTATTAAATGAAGAAGGTACTTTAAGTGCTAATTTCTTTAGTAGACAAAGTGAAATACAAGCATATTTGTCTGATCAACAAGGCTCTACTCAAGGGGCTGGAATTTCTTACGAAGTAGATTTTAATAATTTCAAAGAACTCTTTCAAAAAATATTGGCAACTAAACCAATTGAAAAGAAAGAACCAGTAAAAGAAATCGAAACCCCATCTTCTGTCATGGGTAATGATAGTTTAATTCGATTTTACGATAAGCCGAAATCATTGAATTAACAGTTAAAAGCTCATCTAATTATGAATAAATAACAAATTTTAAGAATTTGACTATTAATCTGTTATAACGAAATCCTTTTCGTTGATTTTTTCTTAAAATGCGACTGACTTTTATTCCGATTTCGACTAAGATTTATTACTTTCGTTGGCTTAAATTTTTCCATGTCCGCAGAAATAAAAAAAATAGCAGTACTGACTTCAGGAGGTGATTCACCAGGTATGAATGCAGCCATAAGATCAGTTGTTCGTACGTGTGCCTATATGAAGGTAGATTGTGTTGCAGTCTATAGAGGGTATCAAGGTATGATAGAGGGGGATTTTAAAACTATGGACGCCCGTAGTGTTAACAATATCATTAATAAAGGTGGTACCATATTAAAGTCTGCCCGTTGTGATGATTTTAGAACTCCAGAAGGTAGAAAAACAGCGCACGAGCAGTTGTTGAAAGCAGGTATAGATGCATTTGTTGTAATTGGTGGTGATGGTAGCTTTACCGGGGCAATGATTTTCAACAGAGAGTTCAATTTTCCTGTAATCGGTATACCTGGTACAATTGATAACGATATTTTCGGAACTACATTCACTTTAGGTTTTGACACAGCTTTAAATACTGTCGTTGAGTGTATTGATAAGATTAGAGATACAGCAAGTTCTCACAACAGACTTTTCTTCGTAGAAGTAATGGGAAGAGACGTTGGGCATATTGCATTAAATGCAGGTGTTGGTGCGGGTGCTGAAGAAATTTTGATACCAGAAGAGAATTTAGGTTTAGATAGATTGCTTGAATCTTTAAAAAGAAGTAAAGAATCTGGTAAATCTTCAAGTATCGTAATTGTTGCCGAAGGTGATAAATCTGGTAAAAACGTATTCGAACTTAAAGAATATGTTGAGGAACATTTACCGATATACGATGTGCGTGTATCTGTACTTGGGCATATGCAAAGAGGTGGAGCACCTTCTTGTTTTGATCGTGTTCTTGCAAGTAGAATGGGAGTAAAGGCCGTAGAGGCTTTGTTGGAAGGTAAAACAAACCTAATGGTAGGTATTCAAGATAACAAGCTAACATTAACACCTATCAATAAGGCGATTAAAGGGCATACAAAAATTGATAAGGAGCTCATAAGAGTTTCAGAAATAATGACTACATAATATTAAAAATTAAAAATAGAGAAAATGTCAAATTTGAAAATAGGAATTAACGGTTTCGGTAGAATAGGTAGATTGGTCTTCAGAACTACAATTAAGCGTGGTGATGTAGATGTAGTGGCTATCAACGATTTATTAGATGTTGAGCACTTAGCTTACTTATTGAAATATGATTCAGTTCACGGTAGATTCGATGGTACTGTTGATGTAAAAGATGGTCATTTGGTCGTAAACGGAAAAACGGTACGTATTACTGCAGAAAGAGATCCTAAAAATTGTAAGTGGGATGAAGTTGGTGCTGATACGGTTGCTGAATGTACCGGTATTTTTACAACTTTAGAAACTGCTCAATACCATATTGATGGTGGTACTAAGAAAGTTGTAATTTCTGCTCCTTCTAAAGATGCACCAATGTTCGTAGTGGGTGTAAATCACAAAGATGTTAAAGCAACGGATACTATCGTTTCTAATGCATCTTGTACTACAAACTGTTTAGCGCCTTTAGCTAAAGTTGTTAATGATAACTTTGGTATTGAAGAAGCATTAATGACAACGGTACATGCAACTACAGCAACGCAAATGACAGTTGATGGTCCTTCTAGAAAAGACTGGAGAGGTGGTAGAAGTGCAATGTTAAATATCATTCCCGCATCTACAGGTGCTGCAGTAGCGGTAACTAAAGTTATTCCTTCATTGAAAGGAAAACTTACTGGTATGGCTTTTAGAGTACCTACTGCTGATGTTTCTGTAGTAGATTTAACAGTGAAAGTTAAAAAAGAAACTTCTTTAGATGAGATTAAAAAAGCTTTTAAAGCAGCTTCTGAGGGCGAATTAAAAGGTGTATTAGGTTATACAGAAGAGAGCGTTGTTTCTCAAGATTTTATTGGGGATGCTAGAACTAGTATTTTTGATGCAGGTGCTTGTATCGAATTAAACTCTAGTTTCTTCAAGTTAATTTCTTGGTATGATAACGAAGCTGGTTTCTCTAATAAAATGGTAGACCTAATTCAGCACGTTAATAGCTTATAACCTTCATTTTAGTATAACAAAGATATATCCTGAAAATGAGGCGATTTTTCCTTATTTTCAGGTTTATTTTTTAAAGACATTCGGTATATGATTTTAATAGTAGATAGTGGTGCAACCAAGTCAGATTGGATTGCCTTGGATGAAAATGGCGAACAACTTTTTTTAACACAAACTTTGGGTTTGAGTCCAGAGGTATTAACTAAAGATGTTATTGAAGATCGCTTAGCGAATAATTTTGAACTTTCTAAGAATAGAGAAAAGGTATCCCATCTTTATTTCTATGGTGCGGGTTGTGGTACTGAGCGTATGAAATTGTTTTTAAAAGCAATTTTTAAAGACTTTTTTCCCAATGCAAAAGCCGATGTAAAAGAAGATACTTATGCAGCCATATTTGCTACAACAAAAGTTGGTCATCAAGGTATCGTTTGTATTTTAGGTACAGGGTCTAACTGTAGTTATTATGATGGTAATCAGTTGTTTCAGAAAGTAACTTCTTTAGGTTACATACCTATGGATGATGGTAGTGGAAATTTCTTTGGTCGTAAACTTATTCGTGATTACTATTTTCATAAAATGCCATCTGATCTAGCGCATAAATTTGCTTCTTCTCATGATTTGGATGCCGATGTAATAAAAGAGAACTTATACAAGCAACCTAACCCGAATACTTACTTAGCGACCTTTGCTCGTTTTTTAATCGAAAACAAAGAGCATCCATACGCTAAAGGTGTTATAGATAAAGGCTTTCAGCAATTTATTAATAATTATGTAATGCAATTTGAATTGGCTACTAAAGTGCCCATCAATTTTGTAGGTAGTATTGCGCATTATCTAAGAGATGAATTAACTTCTGTGCTACTTAGAAATGATTTGATCGTTGGTGTAATTAGACAAAGACCTATTGAAGGTTTGGTCGATTTTCACCGATCTAACATGTAAGATTTTATTTTACGGCAATCATAGAGATTTCAACATTTACAAATTTAGGTAAATTTGCAACTTCTACTGTTTCTCTTGCTGGTGCAGTTTCTGCATTAAAATAAGAAGCGTATACTTCGTTTACTTCAGTGAACTGTTTCATGTCACTAAGAAAAATAGACGACTTAACAACATTTTCAAAGGTCATTTCAGCTTCGGTTAAAATGGCCTTTAAATTTTCCATAGACTGTTTTGTCTCTAATTTGATATCTCCAGAAACCAATTCTCCGCTTTTAGGGTTCAAAGGAATTTGACCAGAAATATATAAAGTTCCATTGCTTAATGTTGCTTGATTGTATGGTCCTATAGGTGCAGGAGCATTCTCAGTATTGATAATTTTTTTCATTTTGGCTAAAATTTAGTTGTTAGTTCTGGCTTCTGTTTTCCCACTTAAGATCTTTAAGTATCGAAGAATCTATACCAATAAAGAAATACCATCTTTTATAGGTTCCGAAGGGAGTCCAATTAAAGCGCATGGTAAAACTTTTTAAATCTCTTTGAAAACGCAATTGGGTTAAGGTGAAACCTTGATTTTTGAAATCGTAACCAGATGATCCGCCAACAGACCAACGTGGGGCAAGTTCTATATCTCCAGAGAACATTAGCGAGTGGCTGCTAAACTCACTTTGCCGAGCCGAATTACTGTAGTTGGCAGAATAGGCAAGTCTAAAGTTCCACGGTATTTTTGTGCCGAAAATGGGGTTTTCTACATCAGAATTTTTATCGTCTTTTCTAACCGGGTTAGAATTGAAATCATCGGCCCTACCAAAAAGGTCGTCATCTCTACCACCACTTTGAGCTACATAATCGAAGGGGTCTAAATCTTCTTCTTCATCTTTCCCTTTATCGTCTTTCTTTCCGAACATTTCACTGCTTATGGAATATGATACATTGGCATTGGCTCTTGTAAGTCTAAAAAGACTTCCGCCATTATCAATATTCCAAGTGTCTATTCTAGTTCCATTATTATCAATTGCGTAAGGATCTAGACCTGCAGAGAAGTTAATCGACATTTTATTGTCTAATATATTAGTACCACCATTTATACTTAATGGATTAAGACGAAGTGAATCTGATTCAAAATTATATCCTGTAGAGATATTAAAATTACTTAATAATGATATTTTTTTAGGTTCAATTTTGGTGGAATCTTTGTCTCTAACCTTTGCCTCTAATGTATTTGCTAAAGAAAAGCTTAAGCTATTAGATTTTCCTAAAGATGGTGCACCGTTTAATGTTCCTTGAAAGCGGCTATATTGTACTTCCACTTCATCGCCATTTAGGTATTCATCGTAAAACTGTTCAAATGATGGCGCATAACCATAGCTTAAAGATGGTCTTAGGGTATGTCTAATTGCTTGTATTTTTTTGTCTTCTCCGAAGTCAAAAGTTCCGTAAAGAGTGGTCCCAATACTTGCGCTGAAATTATAGGTGTTATAACGGTCAAATCCGCTTATCGTATCTCTAACAACTGCGTCTGTATCTGCATCAAAACGTTGATTGTAGGTTTCTAAGGCCCAAACATCTTCATAGTTACCACCGACACTAACACTAAAAAATTTTGCTACTTTAAAGTTTGTGGCTATAGGTATACTGTGACTTACGCCTGCACGCGCATTGTCGAACATTTTTGTAGTCAAAAAATCATCATCGTTAGTGGTCAATCTATTTTGCGCGTTTACATTATACTGAAAATTGATGTTGTCGATAATTCCCTTTTTTATACCATCTCTTTTAACGAAAGGATATATACGCTCTACACTTGCTTGAAATGTAGGCAAGGTCATAGTGATGTTGTCTGTGTTAGATTCTGTGGCAGTCGCTGATGTTAATTGAGAATGCGTAGCCGTTAAACTCATATTCACCGACGGATAGTTAGGGAATGTTTTGGAATATGATATCGATGATGATAAGGTGTTGTTCTGAGTATTCGGTAAATTTCGTTGTTGTAAAGAATTTCGGTAATATTCACTACTACCTAAGTTTACAGACGCTGAAAAGCGTGAATTCGGACTCGACTTAGTATCCTGCGAATGCGAAAATTGAATATTGTAGTTTCGAGACAAACTATAATCGCTGAACCCTTTTTGGCTTGTTACTTGGTTTTCGTATCGTAAGTTAAGATTACCTCGGTATTTATATCGTTTCGTATAAATTGATGCGGTTCTAAATGCGTAACTACCATTTGTGTAAAAATCTCCAGAAAGGGTAACATCTGCATAATCTCCTAAAGGAACATAGTATCCCATGTCTTGAAGAAAGTATCCTGTATTTGGGTCATTACCAAAAGAGGGCATTAAAATACCTGCAGATCGACCCTGCGAAAGAGGGAAATAGGCAAAAGGCATAGCGATTGGGGTTGGTACATCTGCAATATATAAATTACTAAAACCGGCAATTACCTTCTTTTTAGGTACAAATTTTGCTTTTCTTACCCTTATGTAATAATCTGGGTTTATAGTGTCTGTAGATGTAGTCAGCTTTCCTTCGCTTAAAAAATAGACTGAGTCATTCTCTTTTTTTGTGATTTCAGCATAAACTTTCATAGCATCGCTGCCTAAAGCACCTGCTGCCGCTTGTTGTTCTGTTCTCGAATTCCAGATAAGTGCTTTTTGAGTATCAAAATTAAAGCGGATAGAATCTGGTATTACAATATTTGTTCCTTGTTTAAAATAGGGCAGTTGGGTGTAATTGCCTAAAGAATCTACCATTCTACCGGCATAAACTTCATTCTTTATATAATCCATTATAATTACACCTGCCTTTAGTTCGGTATCTTGATAATAGATTTCGGCCTCGTTGTAGAGGTAAATTTTATTTTCTTTTTGGCTTAGTTTTACATAATCTTTTGCCTTATATTTTATTTTGTCAAGCAGTAATGGTGGCTTTTGGTTAAGAGAATCGGCAACTAAAGAATCATTGGCGATAGAGTCTCTAATGGCCGTTGGTGGAAACAATGGCGCGATTATTGAATCTCTTTCTGCTTTGATATTAAGAGTCGTAATTTTACCTTCTTGACCAAGAGCATAAAAAGCATTGGCAAAAACCAAGAATAGGAAAAGTAAGTAATGTTTGTTTGATTGCAAGGCTATATATCCTATTTTTGTAAAGGTTTGGCGGTCCAATGAGCCGTTATTTAAGATGTCAAACTTACATATATTTTTTAATCCCTATGTAGGGTCTTACAATAAATTTAACCATTATCAGGGCGATATAATCCCTAACACATATGAAAATAAAATTCTTTAGCATTTCTTTAGTTTTAACAACAGCGTTATTACTTCTGTCTTTTACGGTACCTGATGAGGAAAAAAAATCAGATGATCCATTTATAGTTGTACTTGATGCAGGGCACGGCGGTCATGATCCTGGTAACTTAGGTAATGGTTACTTAGAGAAAAAAATAGCCTTAAACATTGTTTTGAAAGTTGGAGAAATACTTTCTAAGAATAAGGATATAAAAGTTATTTACACGCGTAAAGACGATACGTTTATTGATTTGTACGTTAGGGGAGAGGTAGCAAATAAAGCGAATGCAGATTTGTTTGTTTCAGTGCATTGCGATTCTCATACCTCAGACGCCCATGGTGCAGGTACCTTTGTATTAGGTCTTCACGCTAATAAGCAAAACTTTGAAATAGCAAAGAAAGAAAACTCGGTAATTTATCTTGAGGATAATTATGAGAATCGATACGCAGATTATGATATTAATTCTCCAGAATCTGTTATTGGACTCACTATAATGCAAGAAGAATTTTTAGATCAAAGTGTGGCTTTGGCAACAATGATTCAAGAAAATTTTTCTAGTAAGCTAAAAAGAACGGACAGAAAAGTGAAGCAAGCAGGTTTTATTGTATTGCACCAAACGTTTATGCCAAGTGTTCTAGTTGAAACCGGATTCTTAACTAATAAAGATGAAGGTGCTTATTTAAACTCAACTAAAGGACAAAATGATATGGGCGATGCTATTGCTAAGGCAATATTGCATTATAAAGAAGGTGTTCAACCAACGGTGCAATCTGTAGCCACAACAGTTACTAAACCCAAGGCACCACCGGTGCAAGAGGCAATAATAGAAAAGGTTGAAGAAAAAAAGGAAATTGAAGCCGAACCTGTCAATGAGGTAGTTGCTGAAGTGGAACAACCTAAAGAAGTTATTTCGACACCTAAAGTTGACGAGGTTAAAGAAGTACCTGTGGTTAAGGTCAAAGAGGCGATTAATGAAAAAGAAGTGGTAAATTCTATTGTCTTTAAAATTCAATTGATGGCAAGTAGTAAGAATGTAGCCCTAAGTTCTAGTAACTTTAAAGGACTTTCAAATCTTTCTCAAGAACCATATAAAAATTTATATCGTTATATGTATGGTGAAACAAGGTCGTTTAGAGAAGCTAAAATGATGCAGTCTCAAGCTCAAGACAAAGGGTATGCAACTGCTTATATAGTGGCTTATAAATTAGGTGAGAGAATTCCGATTCAAGAGGCGATTGACGAGGTTTCTAATTTTAGACCTTAAAGTGTAAATATTATTCATAATTTTGAGAGTACTAAAAATATAATTGCTTGAAACTATCTAGAGAATTAAAAACAGGAATTATCGTTATTGGTGGCATATTGCTGTTCATCATGGGATTCAGCTATTTAAAGTCGACCCCAATTTTTGATAATAGTAAAACATTTTACGCTGTGTACCCTAATGTTGGCGGACTGCAATCTGGTACGAACGTTTCTATTAACGGGTTCAGTGTTGGTAAGGTTAACGATATCAAATTTTTAGATAATCAAGGAAATTTATTAGTAACATTTACAGTTGGTAATAAATTTGAATTTTCAAAAAATAGTACCGTTGAATTATACGATACAGGTATAATAGGAGGTAAGGGGCTGCAAATTAAACCAATCTTTGATGAAGCCTTGGCAAAATCTGGCGATACGTTACGTACAGAAACCAGACCCGGTATTACAGATTTGGCACAGCAGAAACTAAATCCACTAGTTCGTAAAGTAGAATCGGCTATTTCTGGCGCAGACTCTGTTTTGGTTAATGTAAATTCTGTTTTAGATGAAAAGACCAAGAAAGAATTGAAAGAGGTGATAGGAGGTTTAAACACTTTGATTACTACCTTAAATGGTAGTGCAACACGACTAAATTCAGTTTTAGATGGTAATAAAGAAAAACTAGACAGCTCATTAGAAAACTTTGAACAACTAACTGCTAATTTTGCAAAACTTTCAGATTCATTAAATTCTGCAGGACTGGGTAGAACATTGGCAAGTTTAGAATCTACTATGGCCAGTTTAGATAAGGTGACAGAAAAAATAGAAAATGGCGATGGGTCACTTGGTTTACTTATGAATGATAAAGAACTTTATGGTAACTTAACTAGTGCGTCGAGAGAGTTAGACTTATTATTACAAGATTTTCGCTTAAACCCTAAGAGGTATGTCAATGTCTCTGTTTTTGGTAAAAAACAGAAAGATTACGAAGTGCCAGAAGATGATCCAGCAGCTAATTCTATAGAGAAGTAAAGAACATTAATTTATATGCAATATCTCCCTAATATTATTTTTGTAGTCCTGCTCATAGTAGGTATTGGTTTCTTTGTAAAGAATGTATCAAGGTTAAAACGAAACATTTTTTTAGGTAAAGAAGCGTCATTAACAGATAATAAGCCACAACGTTGGAAAAACATGGCAAAGATTGCTCTTGGGCAATCTAAAATGGTGGTGCGCCCAATCGCCGGAGCACTACATATTATTGTTTATGTTGGTTTTGTTATCATAAACATTGAAGTTCTAGAAATTATTTTAGATGGTATTTTCGGTACACATAGAATGTTTGCTGTTTTAGGTCCTGTTTATGATTTCTTAATCGGATCTTTCGAAGTTTTAGCCTTATTGGTTATAATAGCTGTTGTTGTTTTCTGGATTAGGAGAAATATCATAAAGCTTAAGCGGTTTTTTAAGCCAGAAATGGAAGGATGGCCTAAAAAAGACGGAAATCTTATTCTTTATATTGAGCTCGTACTAATGGTTTTGTTTTTGACCATGAACGGTGCAGATTACCAATTACAACAAATGGGTGCAGAACATTATGCTGCCGCTGGGTCTTTTCCAATCAGTAGTTTTATTGCTCCTATGTTTGAAGGCATGTCTATTTCAACATTGGTATTAATAGAACGCACAGCTTGGTGGGTGCATATTGCCGGAATTTTGTTTTTCCTTAATTACCTATACTACTCAAAGCACCTTCATATTCTTTTGGCTTTCCCGAATACATATTACGGTAAGTTGACACCTAAAGGTCAGTTTAGAAACTTACAGTCTGTTACAGACGAAGTTCGTATGATGATGGATCCAGATGCAGATCCTTACGCTGAACCTACAGAAGATGCCGTTGTTCCAGATAAGTTTGGGGCATCAGACGTGCAAGACTTAAGTTGGGTACAATTGCTGAACGCATATACATGTACAGAATGTGGTCGTTGTACTAGTGAATGCCCAGCAAACCAAACAGGAAAAAAATTGTCTCCTCGTAAGATTATGATGGATACCCGTGATCGTTTAGAGGAAGTGGGTAAGAATATAGATGCTAATAATGGTGAGTTTAAAGATGATGGTAAACAATTACTGAACGATTATATTACTCCCGAAGAATTATGGGCATGTACATCATGTAATGCTTGTGTAGAGGCTTGCCCAATAAGTATTGATCCTCTATCAATTATTATGGATATGAGACAGTATTTGGTTATGGAAGAATCTGCAGCTCCTACAGATTTGAATAACATGATGGGTAATATTGAGAATAATGGAGCACCTTGGCCATTTAACCAAATGGACCGTTTAAATTGGAGTAAAGAATCTTAAAGATAGATATGGCAAGTGAATTAAAAGTGCCTACAATGGCAGAATTTTTTGCGTCGGGAACCGTACCTGAAGTTTTGTTTTGGGTAGGTTGTGCTGGTAGTTTTGATGATAGAGCAAAGAAAATAACGAAAGCCTTCGTAAAGATTTTAAATAAGGCTAATGTATCTTTTGCGGTACTTGGTACAGAAGAAAGTTGTACTGGTGACCCAGCAAAACGTGCGGGTAATGAGTTTTTGTTTCAGATGCAGGCAGTGACTAATATAGAGGTGCTGAATGCTTATGAAATAAAAAAAATAGTAACGGCATGCCCGCATTGTTTTAATACTATCAAAAACGAATACCCTGGCTTAGGCGGTAACTATGAAGTTGTACACCATACACAGTTTCTAAAAGATTTACTGAACGATGGAAAAATTTCTATGGAAGGCGGTAACTTTAAGGGGAAGCGTATTACATTTCATGACCCTTGCTATTTAGGAAGGGCAAACGGAGTATATGAAGCACCAAGAGACTTAATTAGAAAATTAGATGCCGAGCTTATCGAAATGAAAAGCTGCAAGCAAAGAGGTCTTTGTTGTGGTGCTGGTGGTGCTCAAATGTTCAAAGAACCTGAAAAAGGAGATAAGGATGTAAATATTGAGCGTACAGAGCAAGCATTAGAAACAAAACCAGAAATTATAGCTGCAGGTTGTCCTTTCTGTAATACGATGATGACAGATGGTGTTAAGAATAAAGAAAAAGAAGGTGATGTTCAGGTAATGGATATTGCAGAGATGATTGCAACGGCCGAAGACTTATAATAGTTAAAAAATTAAAATTTGCTAGTAGAATTTAACACATTGCCAGAAACTGCAAGAGTTTGGATATATCAATGCAGCCGTTCATTTTCTGAAAAGGAAATAGTGGAAATTGGTTCGGACTTAGATACTTTTTTAACTTCATGGACCGCGCACGGTAATGACTTAAATGCAGGTTATGAGATAAAGTATAGACGATTTATAGTAATAGCTCTTGATCAAACTACCCAAGGGGCTACTGGTTGCTCTATTGATGCTTCTGTTCATTTCATACAGGCCTTAGAAAAGAAATATGATGTTCTTCTATTAGATAAGATGAATGTTTCTTATAAACAAGGTGAGTTTGTAGCTTATAAAAGTTTGATTGATTTTAAGGCGATGGCGAAACAAAAGGCTATTTCAAAAAATACGATTGTATTCAACAATCTGGTTACAAATAAAGGAGAGTATCTGGAGCATTGGGAAGTACCTGCTTCTGAGAGTTGGCATGCTCGTTTCCTTTAACATAATTTCTTCTTAAGTATTAGATTTTATTGGGTTTTATCGATGAAATGCAATAATTTCAATCCATAATAGTTATCTCAGTACATATATTTTTATGCGCTATATTTTTATTCTTATTTGTGGTTTGTTTTGCTGTTCAAGTTTACCGGCTCAAAATCCCCTTGTAACTAAAGACAGTACTGCTCAACAACGATGGGTAGATACTAAGTATAATGAAATGAGCTTAGATCAAAAACTGGGTCAGCTTTTTATGGTTAGTGTTGCTTCGAATCAAAGTAAACAAGCTACCGATCAAATTAAAAATTTAATACTTCAAGAGCATTTGGGTGGCGTTATTTTTTCTAAAGGCGGGCCTGTTCGACAAGCGAAACTTACAAATGATTATCAAGCTGCTTCAAAAATTCCATTATTAATTGGAATGGATGCCGAGTGGGGACTTTCCATGAGATTAGATTCTACCTATGCATTCCCTTGGAATATGACTTTGGGTGCTATTCAAGATAATTCTATAGTAGAAAAGGTAGGATACCAAATTGGAAAGCATGCTAAACGTTTAGGTGTACAAATAAACTTTGCTCCAGATTTAGATATCAATACGAATCCGAATAACCCGATTATTGGAAATCGTTCTTTTGGTGAGAGTAGGAAAAATGTAGTTGATAAAGGAATAGCTTTTGCTCGAGGGATGGAAAGTGCTGGGGTTTTGGCAAATGGTAAGCATTTTCCAGGTCATGGCGATACAGAAGTTGATTCTCATCATAATTTACCGGTAATTCCATTCTCAAGAAAAAGACTGGATAGCTTAGAACTGTATCCGTTTAAGAAATTAATCAATTCAGGTTTAAGTAGTATAATGGTAGCTCATTTAGAGGTGCCTGCACTTGAAATGAAAAAAGGAATGCCTTCTTCTTTGTCGGAGCAAATAATATCCGGAATTTTAAAGGAAGAATTAGGCTATGAGGGATTAATTTTTACCGACGCCCTAAATATGAAAGGGGTTTCTACAAAAGGTAAAGATGGTAGCGTTGAATTAGATGCATTTATGGCAGGTAACGATATGTTATTAATGCCAGAGAATATTGTAAGTGCAAAAGAAAAATTGACAAAAGCCTACGAAAAGGGCAAGTTATCTGAAGAGCGTTTAGCCTATTCTGTCAAAAAAATATTACAAGCAAAGTTTAAGGCTGGTTTAGATAAATATAAGCCTGTACAAATAGAAAATTTATATGAAGATTTAAATAGCCTAGAAGATGATATTGTTTATGAGCAAGCTATAGAGAACGCTATTACGGTTGTAAAGAATAAATTAGATTTACTTGCGGTTAAGAATCTTGATAATAAGAAGATCGCTTATGTAAAAATGGGTGATTCTGATAACGAGGCTTTCATAAAAGGGTTGAAGAATTATGCTGACATTACGGTGGTTGAAGCTAATGATATAAATACCTTGAAAGCTAAACTTAAAGATTTCAATTTAATTATTGTAGGACATCATAAGAGTAATGAAAGTCCGTGGAAATCATATAAATTTTCAACTAAAGAATTGAATTGGTTGCAAGAAATAGGTAGTGAACGAACGGCTAATCTAATTCTTTGTGTTTTTGCGAAACCGTATGCGCTATCGGATATCAAATCATTTGATATGATTGATGCTGTGGTAATGTCTTATCAAAATAGCGAGATTGCGCAAGAGAAAACAGCAGAAATTGTATTTGGGGCTGTTGGTGCAACAGGCAAATTACCTGTAACGGCGCATGAAGAGTTTCCTGTCCATACAGGCGTACAAATTAAACCGCTAAGTAGATTAGGTTATAGCATACCAGAACGTGTTGGTATGAGTTCTAAGGGACTAAGAGTAATAGATGAGTTAATGAGTCATGGGTTAGATAGTTTAATGTTTCCTGGAGCTCAAGTTTTAGTCGCTCGAAAGGGAAAAGTAATCTATCAGAAAAGTTTTGGGAAACCAACATACGATAGCAATGAAAAAATAACCAATGATTATATATATGATTTGGCTTCTTTGACAAAAATATTATCCACATTACCGATGGTAATGAAAATGGAGGAAGAGGGTAGAATAGGTTTGAACAATACTTTTGAAGAGTTGGTGCCGAATTACTCTAACACCGAAATTAAAAATGTAACAGTTTTAAAGGCACTTTCGCATTATGGTCGTTTGCCAGCGTGGATTCCTTTTTATATCAATACATTAGATGAAAATAAAAAGCCTTCAGGTGAGTTTTATAGAAACTCGCCATTACCAGGTTTTTCAACAAAAGTGTATGATAATTTATACTTAGCCGATGCATACAAGGATTCTATTTACAATAGAATCGGTAGACAAGATTTAAAGTCTAATAGATATCGTTACAGCGACGTACCCTATTATGTAATGAAAAAGGTTGTTGAAGAAAGTTATGGTCAAAGGTTAGACGGATTAACAAATAATTTTCTTTATAATAGAATAGGCGCAAACCATACTTCATATAATCCTTTAGAGAAATTTGACAAGAATAGGATTGTACCTTCTGAGGAAGATAATTATTACAGATACGGTACTGTACAGGGTTATGTTCATGATATGGGTGCTGCAATGCAAGCTGGGGTTGGCGGCCATGCCGGACTTTTTAGTAACTCTAACGACATAGCCAAGATTATGCAGATGTATCTACAAGATGGCTATTATGGCGGTACTAAGTTTTTCGATTCTAGAACCGTTAAAAAATTCAATACCTGTTATTTTTGTGATAACAATGTGCGTAGGGGAGTAGGATTTGATAAACCACAACTACAACACAGTGGACCAACCTGTGGTTGTGTTTCAAGAAAAAGTTTTGGACATAGTGGTTTTACAGGAACTTATACTTGGGCAGATCCAGAGGAAGAAATTGTCTACGTATTTTTATCTAACAGAACATATCCATCTGCATCTAATACACTTTTAGTTAAATCTGGGTTAAGAACCAGAATTCAACAGGCTATTTACGATTCAATTCTGAATTAAAAAAGGTAGTTTTGTTGTAATGAAAATAGCAATAGTATGTTACCCTACCTTTGGTGGTAGTGGTGTTGTCGCAACAGAATTAGGAATTGCATTGGCTAACAGAGGTCATGAAATTCATTTTATTACCTATAAGCAGCCTGTTCGTTTAGAGCTGTTAAGTAATAAAATATTCTTTCATGAAGTTCATGTGCCAGAATATCCTCTGTTTCATTATCAGCCTTATGAACTTGCATTATCTAGTAAGTTAGTAGATACAATTAAGCTTCATAAAATAGATCTTTTACATGTACATTATGCCATACCACATGCATACGCAGGGTATATGGCTAAGAAAATGCTAGAAGAAGAGGGTATTTACGTACCTATGATCACTACATTACATGGTACTGATATCACTTTAGTTGGTAAACACCCTTTTTATAAGCCAGCTGTTACTTTTAGTATCAACCAATCTGATGTGGTTACTTCGGTTTCTGAAAGTTTAAAACAAGGTACTTTGGATACTTTTGACATTAAAGGCGAAATTGAAGTTATACCTAATTTTATCGATGCTAAAAAATATAGCACATCTTTTACCGATTGCCAAAGGTCGAACATGGCAACAGAAGAAGAACGTATAGTTACTCATATCAGTAATTTTAGAAAGGTAAAACGCATACCTGATGTTATAAAGATTTTCAGTAAAATACAATTAGAGATTCCTTCAAAACTTATTATGGTCGGTGAAGGACCAGAAAAAGAAGGAGCAGAGCGTTTGTGCGAAGAGTTGGGTATAGCAGATAAGGTAATATTTTTAGGCAATAGTAATGAGATTGATAAGATTTTATGCTTCTCAGATTTATTCCTTTTACCTTCACAATCAGAAAGTTTCGGACTAGCAGCTCTTGAGGCTATGATAAACAAGGTTCCTGTTATTTCTAGTAATGCTGGTGGTATACCAGAAGTAAATACAGAAGGTGTTAGCGGATTTTTAAGTGATGTTGGTGATATTAATGATATGGCTGCAAAAGCAATTACTATTTTAAAGAATGATAGTGTTTTAGAAAGATTTAAACTTAATGCCTTAAAAGAAGCGCAACGTTTTGATATTCAAAAAGTGGTTCCGCTTTATGAAGAAGTGTATGAAAGGGCATATAAAGGAAGATTTAAAAATGTTTAAATATTCAATTTGTTTTTTTCTGTTAGTTATAATTCAATTAAATTCTTGCAAGGGTACTGCTCAAAATAACGTGCAAGAATCTAATGATATGGGTATGGAACTTATCTTAAATGAAAATTACAGCGGCTTTGAACAAGAAGAATATCTTTTAATTAAAAATCAAAAAGAATTGAACGCGTTTTACGGTAAAATAAACCGAACTAGAAAACCAGGATTGACTCCACCTTTAATAGATTTTACTACCGAAATGATTCTTATTTGGTGTGGTGATAGTGCTGCATCAAATTATGTTAATCTAAAATTGAGCGAAGATGATGAGTTTTTAAAGATACACAAGCTTAAGTCTAAGACTTCTAAAGAAGAAAGTAAGCTAGTGGTTAGTCCTTTTAGTATGTATAAACTTCCTTTAAGTACTAAAAGTTTAAAAATTGAAAAGTAATTAGTCGATAAATATTCTACATTCAACTATCAAACGATTTTAATTGCTGTACATAGTAATTTTTTGACAACTACCTAACTTACAATTAATTTTACATTTTATAACCCAAATTATTTATTATGAAAACTACTAAAATTTTTAGTTTTTTATTTTTATTTATGTTCTCATCTGTCACCTTTGCCCAAGATGAACTTCAAATTACGGCAAAAGATAGTATAGTGCAAAGCTCATGGATTTTCGGTGTTGGTTTAAATGCTGTAGATGATTCAGGTAATGTTTTTGATGGTATTTTTAATGTAGGTCAAGAATGGAATATTGTTCCTTTTCCATCGCGAGTAAGTATTGGTAGATATTTCAAAAGTGGATTAGGTATAGAAGCTATTGGAACCTATAACCAGTACAAAGAGGGTAATGTTATAGATGCTGAAGTTATTACGGAGAACATTAGTTATTTTGGTTTCGACGGTAGAGTAACTTATGATATTAATAAGATTATCGGTGAAACAGGTTGGTTTGATCCTTATGTAGGTATTGGTGCTGGGTATACAGATGCAAATAATAAAGGTAGAGGTACTTATAATGCTGTTGTAGGTTTCAGAACATGGTTTTCTGACAGATGGGGGTTAGATTTTAATTCAACTGGTAAATGGGCTATGAGTCAAGATCAGGGTGCAACCAATCATATTCAGCACGCCGCAGGAGTTGTTTATCAATTTGGAATTGAAAAAGGGCTTTCTAAGCGCGGTGAAGAAAAACTTGAACTATTAGCAGCTATAGAAAAAGAGAAACAACGCCAAACAGATTCTATCAATGAAGTTAATCGTATAAAAGACGAAGCGTTATTGGCTGAAAGACTGAAAAAGCAACAAGAAGAAGATGCTTTGGCTGCAGCTGAGAAGGCAAAAATAGATGCAATAAATAAGCGTAAGACGGAAATTAAGTCAAGAATTGAAAATTTAGGAAATGTATATTTCGGATTGAATTCTTCGGTTGTTAATTCTTCATCTAAAAAAGTGTTGGATTCTCTAGCACAAGTTTTAGAGGAGATTCCGACATTAACCTTGAAGATAACTTCTCACACCGATTCTCGTGGTACCTCTAAGTATAATGACTGGCTATCGCAACGAAGAGTTGATAAAACAAAAGACTATTTATTGTCTAAAGGGGTTTCTGCGGATATGCTGACAACAGAAGCTTACGGTGAAACTATGTTACTGAACGAATGTGATGACGATACCTATTGTCCTGAAGAAAAACATGCCGTTAATAGGCGTTCTGAGTTTGTGATTATGGAATTCTAATAAAAAGTACATCATTTATAAAGCCCCTTTAGTAAGTACTAAAGGGCTTTTTTATATCCAATAGAAAGATTTAATTATTAAGATGCGTTAACCTACAGAAAACGTAAATACCTCAGAGGTAGATTCATTACCGATACTATCTTTAGTAATAATTTTCCAATAATAGATTTTGCCTGCTTCTACAGGAATGTCATTAACTCTAGTTTCTGTGATATTTGTTCCATAAAGCTGTGGGTCCTTTGCTTCACCAAAATACAGGTCGTAAGAAATAATATCATCATCAGGGTCTTCTGATTTCCAAATTAGGTTTACCGTTGTACTTGTTTGAGAAATTGAAGCTCCAGATACAGGAGAAATAGCTGTTGCGGGGTATGGAATAGTGGATTCTAAGCCTGGTCCTTCATTATAGAAATTCCAAATTTCACTGCTGCTATTTATTTTTCCAGTTACATACCACGAATAAGCTACACCTCGGTCTAGTATTATAGCAACATTGGTATCATTACTTTCTATTAAATCTGTTTGAGAGCTTAAGAGATTTGTTAAATGGACAATGTAAGGACTATTATTATTTTCATCTGACCATTCAAAGATGAGCTCGCTTTGTGTAGCGGAAACAATGATACCTTCTGTACATTCTGAGTCATCTTCAGGGAAGACAAGCGCGATATTTATTTGATCTTTGGCGTATTCCAAAACATCTGAATCTACACCGCATGATTGTATCATTAACAATAGGAAAACTAAAAATCCGCTTTTTTTCACTGTTTTAAAAGTTTGAAGGATTTATTGAAGTTATCATTCTTCAACCTTAAAAAATAAATACCTGAGCTTAATAAACTAGTATTAATTTCAATGATTGGTTGTTCAACTTGATAGTTGTTAGAATATACTAAAATCCCTGATTCTGTAAAAATAGCTATTTCCACCTGATTCATTGTAAGAGATTTCAAATCTATTGACAGACTATTACCTACCGGATTAGGATAAATTATTGGAGTTTTTCCTAGATATATCGTTTCCTCGAATTTACCTTGACAAAGTTGATTTGTACTAATACTAATAGTATTAGTTTCATCTAGTAAAGGCACATTTATTTGAGATTTTTTTGTTTTAAAACTTTTACCATTTACTTGAACGGTATATTCCTCTGCACCGTTCATTTTTATATTGGCACTATTGGTCAATGCATCAAAATCTAAAAGAACATTTAATGGCAAAGGCTCGGTAATAACAATCTTAGAACAATTTTGATAATTTGTTGATGTGCTAGAAGACATACATAAATTATATTCCCCTTTTGCTAAGTCGGCAATAGTTAGGGTTTCAGTGAAGGCAATAGTTCTATTTTCACCTTCGCCAGTAATTGTAGCATGAAATTCTTCATCGTTTAAAGATTCAATGAATATAAATCCGTTATCGGAACTAATACATGAAGTACCAGTTGAAGTTATTTTAAATTGATTTGCAGGATATGATGTAACCTTACATCCTTTTTCATCCACTATTTCACCATCAGGAGTATTCGGGCAATTATCGTCTACATTTAATATACCGTCGCCATCATCATCTCCAATATTATTTAATTGTGCGCTAGAACAGCCGTTGGTATCGGAAGTTTCTCCAGCAGCGGTATTCGGACATAAATCGTTGGTGTTGTTTACTCCGTCTCCATCATCATCTCCATCATTGTTAGTACCTGATATTGTCAATATAAAGTCTGTAGTGCAACCTTCTGACGTTGTAAAAGTATATGTCCCAGATTGGGAAGAATTTAGGTTCTCTATGAGATAATCATTATTTACCACAGAACCTCCTGGCAAGGAGATGGTAAAAGAAATGTCATTAGGTAAAATACTTAAGGTTATAGCATCTCCTTCCTCTAATGTTAAGTTGTTGCTTCCACTGTCCCAAGTGCCATTAATCAAATATTCGGGTATTACGCTTTCGTCAGTGCAAAAAATTTCTCCCCATATTGCAATATTATTAGCATTGATATTTCCTGCAGTACTAAAATTACCACCAACCAGAAGTTCGGTATCATTCTTAATAAACTGCATAGTATTAACTCTAATATCCACCCCTACATTAGTAGCTGTACCTAAAGCCTGCCAACCATTTTGCGTACTCCAACGAGCAATATTGTTCACTACTTTATCGATTGTGCCATTATCACTGGCGGTATCAAATGTGCCACCAACGTATAAATATGAGCCACTACTTGTAATGGTATTTACATTTCCGCTTACCCCAGTACCTAAAGCTTCCCAAGTGTTATTGTTTTTATGGTATCGGGCTATTCTATTTACAGTTTTATCTCCGGCAATCGCAAAATTACCTCCAACATATAAATAATCACCCGCAGAATCCATGGCTTGTACAAATCCACTTGTACCAGAACCAAGAGCAAACCAATTAGAGCCGTTCCATAAGGCAATTCTAGTTGCCGATATTCCACCGGCAGTATCAAAATTTCCGCCAATATAAACCCTGTTATTATTGTCTATATGTATAGAACGTACCTCATTATTTGTTCCTGAAATATTTGTTGAAGCGTCTGTAAGTAAGCTCCAAGTTTCGTTTTCCCATTTAGCAATATTATTGGCATTCAAGCCGCCGGCAGTTGTAAATACACCTCCTATGAATAAAGTTCCGATTTCATTAAAAGCTATGGTTGAAATTGGACCGTTTGTACCAGAGCTCAAGGCTGACCAAGAAGTACCGTTCCACTTCGCGATATTATTAGCTTCAATACCACTTACTTTGGTAAAATCACCGGCAATGTAAAGTGTTCCGTCGGGGGATAAAGCTATTGCTAGAACAGAACCTTCTATATCACTACCAAGTGATGCCCACACTTCAGTATTGCTTAGAGTAGCTAGGTCGGATGTACTAATACCGCCGGCAGAATTAAAGGATCCAGCAATGTAACTTTTGCCATTGGTAGATGATGTAATAGATTGTACAATACCATCTGTACCTGAAGATAGTGATTTCCATTCCCCAATACCGTTTACGGGAGTGGTTACCGGACCGGTTATGGTTTCCGTTAGTTTAAATAATTTGGCATTTGTTCCATAATCAGAAAAATATAATTCTCCAGCTTCATCTTCACCAAAAGTTGAAATGAATTCTCCGTTGGTTTTAAAGAGTAATTCGTTAGATGTTACACCGTTGGATGCATTATATTCTAGCGCCCACACACGGCCAGAAACATAATCCCCATATACATATTTATTCTTTATGCTATTGCTTGTTAACGATCCTCTATAGGTGTAGCCCCCTGTAATTGAAAGATCAGATGCACTATGGTCATAAAAGAATATTGGTTTAATATCGGGTGAAGTAGAAAGCGATGTTTCTCTACCATAACTTGGTTCTGTATTTGCTTCAAATCTGTTCCATCCAAAATTACCGCCTTTAACTATAAGATTAATTTCTTCATAAGAATTTTGACCTACATCTGACCCCCAAAGATTACCAGTGGGGTCAAAAGAAAATTTCCAGGTATTTCTGATACCCCAGGCATAAAGTTCATCTAAACCTGATTGACCAACCCCTGGATTATCTGAAGGAATCTCATAATTGCCATTCGGTAATTCGGGGTTTGTTTCTATTGGATTACTGCCATCTACATCTACATCTAATCGAAGTATACTGCCAAATACAGTATTTAAGTTTTGTCCGTTGCCCTGTGGGTCACCACCACCGCCACCATCACCAATTGAAATATACAAATATCCATCAGGACCGAACGCAATTTTACCGCCATTATGGTTTGAATCTGATTGGTTTTTAGTGAATTGTGCTATTATTAATCTAGAGTTTGGATTAATTATGTTTGGGTTTGAATTATCAACTTGAAACCTTGCAATGTTAATTCTGTAGTTACTAGGTTGATCTATATAGTACACAAAAATGTAACCGTTAGTAGTATAATTAGGGTGAAAAGCAAGACCTAAAAGTCCAATTTCTTGACCAGTACTGTATGATACTATTGAGGAGATATCTAAGAATGTACTTTGTTCTTGAGCAGTAACATTTTCTTTGTTAGGAAATACTTTTATTAGCCCAGGTTGCTCAACCACAAACATACGGTTAGTACCATCTACACTACCTTGAATTTCAGTCGCAAAATTAAATGAGAGGTTAGGGAAGGCGTTTTCATATGATACTTGAGAGTATAAAAAGGTATTTATAAAAGTAAAAAACAATAATAACCAATACTTAAACGTAAGTTCAGTGTTCATTTATACGTGTCGGGGATTAAAATTACCCGCCAAAGATAGAGAATAACTGACCAGATTTTAACTCAATTAAATCTTATATGTATTATTAGTAATAACTTTTTAGAAGTAATTACTATCAAAATTATAGAGCATTATAAATTTTATCAGCTAATATTTCACTGCTCCAAATAATTCGTCCACAGTGCTCTAGATGCCAAAGTGCGCGATCTTTAATTAAATTTCCTGCAAGCATAGGTCCTGCGATATAAAGATTTTCAGAAGCTTGTAAATTTTCATTTATTTTAATTCCAATCTTAGAATCATTTATAGTCGCAAGATTCTTGTCGAAGATGTTTTTAAATAAATCAGGAATATGTTCATTTTCTAAATTAATGCTACCAAGACAATTAATTACAATATGAAAATTATCTTTCTGATTCGAATCATTATTTTCGGGTGAGTCAAAATTTAATTTGAAGTAATCTTTTTCGAGTTCTAAGTTTTGAAATCTACCTTTAATTTGAGTAAATTTTTTCTCTTCCATTAATTGGTCGATGACGGATAAATAATGAACACCCGCACATCTTTGTCTTCTGCCAATTTGATTTCCATGAGTACAAGCAAATTTTATTAACTCATCTTTATTCAATTTAGGCAATAAATTACCAAAACCTTTAGAAATAACCCCAACTGTAGAGGCTGCTCCTAAATTTATACTATCGGCGAGGTCTAAATCTTTATTAACAGCCAGGGCAATCTGGTCTGCAGTAATATTTTTAGCATCCTTTAATCTGTCTAAGTTAACAGTGCTAAAACTAGTTAATTTATTGTGATTTATACGACCATCAGGCATAGTGCCATGGGTAGATAAACATGTAAATGTATTTGTGCCTTGTTTAAATTGTGGTTGGTCAAATATTCTATAAATTGCTTCTAAGCCACTTGCATTGGCGCCTAAAACTAAAATATTTGAATTAAGCTCTTTTTTACTTCTTTCGGCGAGAACATTTACAACCTCTTTTATATTTGTTTCTATTGTAGGCAAATACAAATTGTTGATATACTTTAAAGTGGATGCGACGTTATTTTTATCTTCAAATAATTTTTTATTAGGAAGAGATCCTGCAGATAAAATTACTTTATCACATTCTAAAGTAGATTTGTCAATAAAATCTATAACAAAACCATTTTCAGTTTTTTGAAGGTCAATAGCTTCATTTTTTATTTCCTTTAGAGTAATGTGTTTTGAGTTATTTGCTTTTGTGATTTGATTTTTTACCTGTTCTTTTATATACTTGCCAAAAAAGAATCTAGGTACATATAAGTCATCCCAATCACCGGTGTCTATATTTTTCTTATTATTGTCTATCCAAATTTTTGAAAGTTCACCACCATTAAAAATAAAAGTTTCTAATAATTCATTTAAATTTTCATTTAACCAATTTTTAAAATTCGTTCTATGTGATTCAATCGGAATAAAACTTTTAAGATCGTTAATTAGTAATACGGCTTCTCCAGATTGTTTTCCATAAGGAATACCGCTGTAGAAATTATCTGTTTTATCTATTAGGTATAAATCTACTTTCTTAGTAGCCATTAATAATTTTTCTATCAATGGAATTAAGGTATAACTTGTAGCGATTCCGGCACCGATAAATGAAATTTTTTCGGACATAGATTGATTATGAATATTTACTCAAAAATGAACATTATTTGAGAGAAAGATATCTTTTTTCTGAACAATTGGTTTAACTAGTAAATAAAATCGACATCTAACAATTTCGTAGTCATCGATATTAAATTTTAATAAAAAAAGCCTGATGCGATCAGGCTTTTTTTTGCGGAGGAAGAAGGGATTCGAACCCTCGAAGGCGTTAACCTTACAAGTAAAATACATTACTTGCTACAATAGACCACTCTGCCATTCCTCCAAGTTGTACAAAAAAACGACATATAATTTTATTTATTGTCTTCTATTACTTTTTTATCTAAAAAAAGTTCTGAATGATTATAGGTTGAGGTAAATTTGTATAATTGAACTATATCGTAAATAAACCCCTTTGAACGATATTAATATTTGAACACGGTAAATTTGTTTTTTTTTGTTGTTTGAATTAACCTAGAAGTCTTAAAATGAGAAAAGTTTCTTACAAGAATATGTTACAGAACAAAAAGAATGTTGCCCTAACTTCTTTGGTCATAGTAATGTCTGCAGTTGGAATGAGTTTTGGCCCAATGTTTTTTGGTCCAGGTCTAACAGAAGCAGAACCTATTGGTAATTATTTGGATGGTGTATTTCCTAATACAGGTTTTACACAAGATCCTTATGTGGTTGCTTATCCAAATCTGGATTTTGATACACCTTTGAATTTTAATGTTGTACCGGGTCAGAACAAGATTATTGTTGGTCAAAGAGACGGTAAGGTATTTTGGTTTGACGATGCAGATAATACCACGGTAAAAAATACGGTGATCGATTTATCAAATGTTGTCGGAGGACAAGTTTGGGATGGCGGATTTTTAGGATTGTCAATTCACCCAGATTTTGGAGATGGAGTACACAACTTTTTCTATGTCTATTATAGTACTGCATCTAACGACACAACTTTAGAGCAGCCACTCGGTTTTTATTGTGGTGAAGAGAAGTTTCACGGGAATTACTTAGTATTAGAAAGATTCGAGGTAAATCCAGCAACAATGGTTGCCGTGCCAAATACAAGGGAAAGGATGATTCAGCGTCAATTATATAATACTACGCACCGTGGTGGTGGTATGGAGTTTGGTAATGATGGCTACTTATGGTTAACAACAGGTGATCAAGCAGCATATATTAATGCACAACAAATAGATGAGAATTTAGATGGTGGTGTATTACGTATAGATGTTGATATGATTGGTGGTACTACTAGTCATGCGCCGATTCGTATTCTTGGTAACCAAGCAGGGGAGGCTGATGAATTTTCTGGTATAGGATATTATATTCCTAACGATAACCCTTTTAATGATGGTTCAGGGGCAGTTTTTGAAGAGTATTTTACTTTAGGTCATAGAAATCCACATAGAATGACCAAAGATAGTGCTACAGGTATATTCTATATTGGCGAAGTAGGTGAAGATAGTCATGAAGAAATTAATATTGTGGATCCAGCATCGCCCGGTTTAAACTATGGCTGGCCTTTATTTGAGGCAAATGCCCCTTATACACCAAGAACAAATGCAGGAGATGTATGTTTAACTCAGTTATATAATAACATGGCGCATACCGGGCCTTTAGTGCAGTTTCCTAGGGCAGAGGCAAATGCAATAATTGGTGGTTATGTATATAGAGGTCAAGATTATAATGACCTTACTGGTTCATATATCTGTGGTGATTATGGTGTAGGTGGTGAAATTTGGAAGGTTGATATAGGAGCAAATAATACCTATACTTCTTTAGGAAATTTTGCTCCTGGTAATATGGTATCTTGGGGTCAAGATTATGATGGTGAATTGTATATTCTTAGTCAAGGGGCTGGTGTTAAGTTATATAAACTTAGATCACCAGAAGCTACTAACTATAGCAATCTGCCTCAAAATTTAAGTGATACAGGCATCTTTACTGATATGACCAACTTAACCGTTAGAGAGGGTGTTATACCTTACGAAGGTATTGATCCTTTCTGGTCAGACGGTGCTCTTAAAAAAAGATGGTTGGCAATACCAAATGATGGAACACATGATACTCCAGCAGAACAAATTGCCTATTCAGAAGATGGTGTTTGGGAATTTCCTGTAGGTAGTGTACTAATCAAGCATTTTGATTATCCAATTGATGAGAATGATCCAAGTGTTGTTAAAAGAATGGAAACCAGATTTTCTATCAAAGGTAGTGATGGTGAATTTTATTTTGTGACTTATAATTGGAATGAAGCGCAGACCGATGCTGTTTTACAAGAAGATGGTTTAGATGAGCCAGTATTGGTAACTGAAGTTGGAGGAGGTACGAGAACAGATACTTGGCACTTTCCAAATAATGGAGAATGTGTTACCTGTCATAATGATATATCTCAAGGAACGCTTGGCGCTCGATCAAGATATTTAAATACCGACTATGATTACGCTGATAAAGGTGGTGTAGTTGGTAATCAATTAGTTACGCTAAGTGAATTAGGTATTTTAGACGCTACTATTACAGATACTGATACCCCTGGTATTTTAACTCATACTTCAATTAACGATGTAAATGGAACTTTAGATGATAAGGCAAGGTCATATTTAGATTTAAATTGTGCTTATTGTCACCAAGAGGGTACAAATAACCGTGGTGATTTTGATTTAAGATTGTTTAAAACATTAAATCAAACAGGATTATTGACTGCAGGTGTTAATGAACCGTTGGGTGTAACACCAGATGAAAAAATTGTATTTGCTGGCGATGCCAATAAATCAGTGCTTTGGCATAGAACAAATAGTGTTGTTCCAGGTCAAGCGATGCCTCCATTGGCTAAAAATAGAGTTGATGAACAAGGTGTAGCTATGCTTCAAGATTGGATCAACAGTTTAGTAGAACCATTAGCTGCACCTGATACGGGTACATACAGAATAGTTAATGTGGAGTCAGGTCAAACCTTACAAGTTGATGGTGGTGCTACTAACAATACTGCTAATGTCCTTCAAGGTGGATATCAAGGTGTAGATAGTCAGCATTTTATATTAGAAAATGCTTATGCTGGTTATTTTGAACTTCGTGCAGTACACAGTGATAAATACTTAGATGTAGCTGGTTTTGGAGCTGCACAAAATGTAAATGTATGGCAGTATGATGGTAATGGTAGTGATGCTCAACAATGGGAAGTGTTAGGTGTTGGTAATGATGAATACCATATTGTAAATTCTCGTACTGGAAAATATTTAGGCGTACAAACAGATGGTAACGTTGCAGTTCTAGATGATGATGGAACCGATATATTTAAATGGAGATTTGATGATATAGGTGCTGTTGTTGAGAGAGAAATTGTTCTCGATGTTGATATTCTTACTACTAGCGAAGATGAAGATATAGCACAGTTTCAAGTTTCTCTTGGCGCTGAACCTACAGGTGATGTTGAGTTAGATTTAACAGTAATATTAAATGCTGATGAAATTTTATTGTCCGAGGCGATATTGACTTTTACTAATGCTAATTGGAACCTTCCGCAAACTGTTGATGTTACTGGGGTAGACGATGTAGATGTAGATGGTCCTCAAGATTTTCAAATTCAAATTAGAGCGAATGAAAATTCTATAGATGCTGATTATATTGGTACTACGATAATATTAGATGGAGTTAATTCTGATAACGATGGTGGTGGTGTAGCACCACCAAACCCAGGTATTTATAGAATAGTTAACAAAAATAGCGGACAAACTCTAGAAGTTTTGGCATCTAGTTTAGACAATGAGGCTAACGTTCAGCAAGGTCCTTACCAAGGTGTTGATAATGAGCATTTTGAAATTGACTATGATGGTGCTGGTTACTATTCATTTATTGCACAACATAGTTTGAAAGCAATGGATGTTGCTGGTATAGGAGCTGGAGTTGGTGTCAATGTTTGGCAATATGATTTTAATGGTACTAACGCACAACTTTGGGAAATAGTTGATACTGGCGATGGAGATAATACTTTTTTTATAATCAGTAAATCTACTGGTAACTATCTTAGAATTTCTCCAGAAGGTAATATTGAAGTTGTTGCTAATCTGAATACAGATATTTTTAAATGGACATTCTTGCCTATCGGTACTCCTGCTAGTGCCGGTGTTAACGTAAGTAAAGATGTTGTAGTTGTTGATGAAGATTTAGATACAGATTCTTTTAATGTAACCTTGAATACTTCGCCTAATGGTCAAGTTGTTCTTGAATTTAATGTGGTACTTGGTGCTGATGAATTTACGCTGGATCAAACGCAATTAATTTTCGATGCAACAAACTGGGATACGCCACAAACGGTTGTAGTAACAGGTGTTGATGATGCTATTGTCGATGGAGTACAAGATTTAATATTTGATGTGCTTGTAGTTGACCCTGTTGTCGATACAAATTACGAAGGACTTGGTACAACTGTTAAAGGTTTAAACTATGACAATGATGGTGGTGACAATGGTGCTCCAATAGTTGGTGAATATAGACTTGTAAACGTACAGACGCAGAATACTATAAGAGCTGCAAATGGAGGGTTAATTCAAGAAACGAACTTAGAAACTGGTGCTTATGATGGGGCAGCTTATCAAGAGTTTGAATTGGAAGATGTTGGAGATGGGTATTATGCCCTAAGAACTTTACATACAGCTGATCAATACCTCGATGTGCAGTTTTCTAATACTGATCCAGGTGCTAATATTTGGCAGTATACTTTTAATGGGTCAAATGCACAATTATGGCAAATTGTTGATGCCGGTAATAATACCTATCATGTAATAAGTAAGTTAAGTGGTTATTATTTAACAGAAGATGTAAATGGTAACGTATATGTTGATGAAGATAACGGTGGGGATATCTATAGATGGCAATTCTTAAATACAGGTTTTGCTCCTGTTGCAAATTCAACTGCAGATATTCTAACAGGTAATGAGGACCTTACAGTACAATTTTCTAGTACTGGTTCTACCGATGACAAAAATGATATAGTGTCTTATCTATGGGATTTTGGCAATGGTGATATTTCAAATGAGGCTAATCCAGAATACATTTTCGAAGATGGCGGTTCATACGATGTTATTTTAACAATAGAAGATGGAGATGGTTATACAGATGTTGCCGATGCTCTTACAATAGAGGTAAATGGGGCACCTATTGCTAATGCATCTTCCAATTTGAGCGGTGGTGAGGCTACTATAGATATAGTTTTTACAGGTGATCAGTCTGCAGATGATGTAGGTATCGAATCTTATTTATGGACATTTGAACCTGGCGAGACATCTATTGCTGTAAATCCTACTTACACATTTACAACAGAAGGGACTTATGAAGTTACCTTAACGGTTACTGATGAAGGAGGCTTAGAAGACACAACAACATTAGAAATAACAATAACCGCGCCTAATCAAGCTCCGGTGGCAGTTGCATCTTCAAATGTTGCAGGTGGTATTGTTCCTCTTGAAGTTGAATTTATTGGAGATCAGTCTACAGATGATGTAGGGGTTGAATCTTACTTATGGACGTTTGAGCCAGGTGAAACATCTACTGAGGCTAATCCAACTTATACCTTTAATGATATAGGTGTCTATACAGTAGAGTTAACAGTTACCGATATAGAAGGACTAGAGAGTACAACAACAATTGATATTACAGTAACAGCGGACAATGAAGCTCCAGTTGCAGTTGCCTCTTCTAATGTAATGACAGGTGATGCACCTTTAGAAGTGCAATTTACTGGTGATCAATCAACTGATGATGTAGGTGTAGTATCTTATTTATGGACATTTGAGATGGGGCAAACATCAACAGAGGCTAACCCAACGTATACATTTACTACAGAAGGTACTTATATAGTTACTATGGTAGTAACTGATGCTGGTGGTTTGGAAGATACTACGACTGTTGAGATTATAGTAACAGTAGATGAAACCCCTGTTGCTGTTGCTTCAGCTAGTGTGACACAAGGTGAAGCGCCTTTAGAGGTTCAGTTTACCGGTGATCAATCTACAGGTGTAAATGAGATTGTTTCATATGCTTGGGATTTTGGTAATGGTGATACATCAACAGAGGCAAACCCAACATATACTTATACTACTCCGGGTACTTTTGATGCAACATTAATAGTTACGGATAGTGAAGGGTTAACAGGAACATCTACTATTGAGATTACCGTTGGTGGTGTTGTAGTAGAAAACCCTACAGCTGTAGCTTCTGCTGATGTAACTAGTGGTGATGCTCCATTGGTTGTGTCATTTACTGGAGATCAATCAACAAGTGTAAATGAGATAGTTTCATATGAATGGGATTTTGGTGATGGTGAAACTTCAACAGAAGCGAACCCCACATACATTTATAATACGCCAGGTACGTTTATCGCAACATTGATTGTGACAGATAGTGAAGGGTTAACTGGGACATCTATAGTAGAAATTACCGTTACTGGTGGTGTTAATTTAGCTCCAATTGCGATGGTGACATCTAATGTTGAAGTTGGTGAAGCCTTAGAAGAAATAGTTTTCACTGGTGATCAATCTAGTGATGATGGAGACATAGTTTCTTACACTTGGGACTTTGGAGATGGTGGTACGTCAGATGAAGTTAATCCGTCATATACATTTTTGGAGGCTGGTACATATACCATAACTCTGGTTGTAACGGATGATGAGGGTTTAACCGATGAAGCTAGTATTACGCTACAGGTATTAAATGAAAATATAGTTCTTGAAAATGATGATTTCGAAGTAGTATTGTCACCAAATCCTTCTGTTGATTTTGTAGAAGTATCTTTTTCAGGAGACTTTAATACGGATGATGTTATTGGTCTTATGGTTCATGATATGAGCGGTAGGCTTATTAGAAGGTATATACCTGAAGAAATTGCAGAAGATAATAAGTATAGAATTTCAACTGCAATTTTCAATAATGAAGTATATGTGATAACATTGGTTATGACAAGTCAAGAACCAATCTCTAAAAGGTTAGTAATTAATAAATAATATATTCTTAAGTAACACAATAAAAGTGGCTATATCTCGTAATATAGTCACTTTTACTTTTTATAATAGTTTATGAATATCAAAAAAGATTTCATTAAGACGTTGGTTTTTACCGTTTTAATTTCGGGTATATTCTTATTTTTTGCTTCTAAATCCTCTCCAATTTATCCTTTAAATGATTGGGTAGATGCAAACGCTATTTTTACGGTCGGTAAGAGTATGATGGATGGTAAAGTGGTTTATAAAGATATATTTGAACAGAAAGGACCCACATTATATTTAATTCATGGTGTAGGCTCTTTAATATCTCATAATACATTTATTGGAATTTATCTGATGGAAGTTATTGCGTTTGCATTTTTCCTGTTTTTTGGAAGAAGAATATTTAGATTGTACTTCAATGCGCAATTATCCAGCCTGTCAACTATTTTATTGGCATTCTTCATGGTTAATGTAACTAATTTTGTTCATGGTGATAGTGCTGAAGAATATTGTATCCCGTTACTCGGAGCAAGTTTGTTTTATTTAATAAGATATTTAAAAGAAGGTAATAGGAGTTTGATGTCATTTAAAATGTTGTTGGTTAATGGCATATTGGCCGGATCAGTAATTTGGATCAAGTACTCTATGATTGGCTTTTGGTTCGGGTGGATGTTAGTTGTACTGTTCACATTGCTTATCGATAAAAAAATATTTAGAGCTTTTCAAGCTAGTATGGTATTTCTTTTTGGAATGGTTTTATCAGGTATACCATGGTTAGTATATTTTTATTCTGTTGACGGACTTTCTGATTTTATAGAAGTGTATTTTATTACCAACATAAAATACTATGCTAGTTCTAACGGAATGTTAATGAATTTGGTAACTATTATCGGAAAAATTATTCTTGTTTATTTTAGACAAAATCCGGTATTTGGAATTTTGTTTATTGGAGGTTTAATTGGCTTTATGTTGACCCAAAAAGTAGAATCAAATAAGAATGTTAAGTTGGCAATAATAGTACCTTTTCTTTTTCTGTTTCTTTCAGTATATGGCGGGGGAATTCGACTAGATTATTATTTTCAAATATTCACACCATTTGTATTCTTGGGTATATTATTCATTCTTAAAATGCTACCAGATAGCCTTAAGAATATAATTCAAAATAAAGCAAACTATTTTTCTATTGGTATTGTTTTAATCTTATGTGCTTTTATGAATTTTAATCATCATAATACTTATATGAGAGATTATACCAAAGACGAGTTGTTTCAATATCAATTTGCAGATTACATTAATGAATATTCAAATCCTACTTTGTTGAATTATATGTTTCTGGATATGGGTGTTTATAATACAGCTAATATTGAGCCTACAACCTTTTACTACATGAAACATAATTTTGATTATGACGTATATCCTTTTGATGTAGATGCACTTAATTCGTATGTAAGAAACAAAGAAATTGATTTTGTTGTCCTAAGAGCGAATGCAGACAAACCCTATGCTAACGAACTGTTAGAGGCAAATTACACATTGGTGATGGAGAAAAATCAATACTATGAAGAAGAAATTCATAGATTCATGCTTTATAAGCTTAAGGGTTTAGAAAAGTAAATTTTCTATAACACATACGCTAAGCTGATTTTGTTAAAAGTTAAAATCCTCCTGCACCATGATTACATGGTAAAAGAGGATTTATAAATTAGTACCAAACCTTTTTATTCTCCTTCAATAATTATTGAGGCAATACAAGTTTGATAATTTCTAATTTTAATTAACCTTTAATAGACTCTACGGTACTATATGATTTAGATAAGTTGTTAAACTCCTTTAAAAGGGTGTTCTTTTTTAATCTTAAAAGTATAATGTTCTTTACGGCCTCAGTAAATACATTGTTGGATAATTTAGACTTACCTGCCACTCTATCATGAAACACAATTGGTGTTTCAGTGATTTTAAAGCCTCTCAAGTAAGCTCTATATGTTAATTCTATTTGAAAAGCATATCCATTAGAAATAATAGAATCTAGATCTATGGTTTTTAAAACTTCAACAGAGAAGCACTTGTAACCTCCGGTTAAATCTCTAAAAGGTAAACCTAAAATGATTTTTGAGTATAAATTACCTCCTTTGCTAATTAGTATTCTATGCTTTCCCCAATTTACAACGCCACCACCTTTCATATACCTAGTTCCCAAAACTAAATCTGATGTTTTTATTTTTTCTAAGAAATCAGGTAGATATTTGGGGTTATGAGATAAATCTGCATCCATTTCAAATACGTAGTCGTAATTATTGCTAATGGCCCATTTAAAACCAGCAATGTAGGCCGTACCTAAGCCTTGCTTTCCTTCACGTTGTAAAAGATGTAATTTACCTGTGTATAGTTCTGATTGTAACGTTTTAACTAAGTCGGCCGTTCCGTCTGGTGAATTGTCATCAACTACTAATACATGAATAGATTTGTTTTGATCAATATACTCTTGTTGTTCATAGATTTGCCTCAAGATAATCTTTATATTATCTATTTCGTTGTAGGTAGGTACTATGATTAATATTTTGTTTTTCATGTTCTATGGCTTTATGAATGTGTTCTGGGGGTCTTCTTTAAAAGTGATAAACTTATTTCCTAAATAATTTAATATTGTAGCAAATCCAATGCCGATTACTTGCGAAATAATTTTATTATAAAAAACCGCGTCACCTTCTAGTAAAAAACTTAAATTATTTGATAGAAACTCACCAAAGCTCATATTCTTATTGAGAATCCAAAGAGATATAGACAATATAATTAGGTTGGTCAATAAGTTTAAACCACTTATACTAATAAATTCAAAATACTTTTTAAGCTTTGTTTTGTGAACGGCCCTATTTTTGAACGTCCATATAGAATTAAAATAATAGTTACTAGTAACGGCTATTACAAATGCCAATAAAGATGCTACTATAAAGTGAATTCCATATTTTACGAAAATAGTGTAAAAGCTAATATTGATAATTGTTCCAAAACCACCAACTACTAGAAATTTTAAAAATGCGGATTTTCGCAGGTCAATTTTCATTTCATAATATTTGAAGCGCAAAATTACGCAGTAACAAATAAAGAAATGAATTCTTCCACTATTAAAAATATTCGTTCAAAAGGGGGCAAAAAAAGTTTAAGGTAATCCTGAAGATGAAATGATGTAGTAAAAAGCCTATATCTCTATATTCTTTGTATTACAAATATGCTTAGTTGTTTGTAGGTGAAATAGTTATAAGTTTATTTGTTGATTTTCTTATAATCTAACATACCATTAGTCGTAAATAAATTGTCGTTTATCGATTATTTAACTTCTTAAATTTTAGTCACAAAAAATAGTATAATTTTGAATTCCCCTATAATCATTAAAGGTCTTCAGCGCTATGAAAAAGAATTACAGGGGTATAATTTTATTAGTTTCTTCATTTGTTTTATTAACAGGTTTTGTTCCCTTGTTTTTTGGCTCAGGACTTACAGAATCAAAACCTTTCAATTTACTAAGCGATACAAACTTTGATCCTTTACCTACAGGTTCACAGCCATATGGTGTTGCTTTTACAAATCTAGATTTCAATACTCCGTTGAACTTTAATATTGTTCCTAACTCAAATAATATTGTAGTAGGTCAACGAGATGGTAAGGTTTTCTGGTTTGATAATGATGAGAACGTAGCCCAAAAAAATTTGTTAGTCGATTTGTCTTCCGAAGTTGGTGGTAAGGTTTGGGATGGAGGCTTTTTAGGTTTAAGTATACATCCATTATTTGGTTCAGGTGTAAACAAGAATTTTGTTTATGTGTATTACACTACACAGTCAAATGACAAAACCTTAGAAAAACCACTGTCTTTTTCCTGTGGCTTAGAAAGATTTCATGGTAATTATTTGATATTAGAGAAATTCGAGGTTGATGCTACTTCCATGCAGTTTGTAGAAAATAGTAGGATGACTTTAATTAAACGACGAATGTTTAATACTACACATAGGGGTGGCGGTATGGAGTTCGGTAATGATGGTTATTTATATGTCTCTACAGGGGATCAAGCTGCATATATAAATGCACAACAAATTTCAGAAAATCTTGACGGTGGTGTGCTTCGCATAGATGTTGATATGGATCTTTCTCGAAGTCATATTCCACTACGTAAGTTAGGTGTTGAAGCGGGGGAAAGTGATGAGTTTTCTGGTTTATATTATACGATACCTAATGATAATCCCTTTGTTGATGCTAGCGGTTCTGTATTTGAAGAATATTATTCGATAGGTCACCGAAATCCACATAGGTTAACAAAAGACTTTCAAACAGGTATATTCTACATTGGTGAAGTAGGAGAAGATAGTCATGAAGAAATAAATGTACTTTCTTCTGGTAAAAATTACGGCTGGCCACTTTACGAAGGTTTTGACGGTCCTAATATAAATTGTTTACCATCATTATATAATAATATGCCGCATACAAGACCTTTGGTTTCCTTTCCCAGAACAGATGCAAATGCGATAATAGGTGGGTATGTGTATCGAGGTAGCGACATACCAGAATTAACCGGTAAGTATATTTGTGCAGATTATGGTGTAGGTAGTGAAATTTGGTCTGTAGATGTCAACAATGGTGCTTATGAACTTTTAGGCAATTTTGCACCTACTAATATTGTTTCTTTTGGGCAAGATAAAGACGGTGAACTATATCTATTGAAGCAGGGAGAGAATGTTAAGTTGTATAAGATGAAATCTAAATCGCTTATAGAATCTGCTCCACAAACATTAACAGAGACTGGAATTTTTGTTGGTGAAGTGGCTAATTTAGATGTTCGTGAAGGTTTTATTCCCTATGACTTAATAGATTCTTTCTATTCTGATGGAGCTATTAAAAGTAGATGGATGGCAATTCCTAACGACGGCTCTCATAACACGGCTAATGAAAAAATAAATTTTTCAGAAAATGATAATTGGGATTTCCCTGTCGGTACCGTTTTAATAAAACATTTTGATTATCCTATAGATGATAGAAATCTTTCAATAACGAGAAAAGTTGAAACAAGATTTTCTATAAAGGATGCTGAGGGTAAATTTTACTTTTTAACATATAAATGGAACGAGGCACAAACTGAAGCCTATTTAGTAGACACTTCTATTGAAGAAGATATTACAATAACCACCATAAGTGGTGCAACTAGGCAAATAAGTTGGCATTTTCCATCAGAAGGAGAATGTCTAAGTTGTCATAACCCGTCAAGCGGTGGTACTTTAGGTCCGCGTACAAAAAATTTAAACAAAAATTATGATTATGTAGAGCTGGGTGGTAGCATAGGAAATCAGTTGGTGACACTGAGCGCATTGGGAATATTGGACCAAACTATAACAGATGTTGACACTCCAGATTATATTACCCATACTTCAATTTCTAATGTCAATAGTAGCTTAGAGGATAGAGCAAGGTCTTATTTAGATTTAAATTGCGCGTACTGCCATAACCCTAGTACAGATAATAGAGCTAATTTCGATTTAAGATTAGATCGTACTTTGGTACAAACCGGACTTTTGACCGCTGGAGTTAATGAATCTTTAAATATGGATCCAAATGAAAGAATTCTTTACGAGGGCGATGCATTAAAGTCTATATTATATCATCGTACAGCTAGTGTTCAGCCAGGAATTATGATGCCTCCCTTGGCTAAAAATCAAGTAGATGATGCTGGGGTAGCATTATTAGAAAGTTGGATCAATAGTTTACAACCAAGCGTATTACCTCCTGATAGCGGTATATATCGTATAGTTAATGTTGCTACCAATAACACGTTACAAGTTTTGAACGGTGGAAATTCAAATTCTGTTAATATTGTTCATCAAGAATATCAAGAAGAAGATTGGCAACATTTTCAATTTGATAATGCTACGGTAGGATACTATGAATTTAAAGCGGTACATAGTGAAAAGTACTTAGATGTTGCAGGTTTTGGTCCTATGACCGGTAGTAATGTGTGGCAATATGAAGGCAATAATTCCGATGCTCAACTTTGGGAAATTCTTGATGCAGGTGATGACTCATTTTTTATCATCAATAAGAGAACATCAAAATATTTAACTGCAATGGCAGATGGTAATGTTATTGTCGCTGCTAACGATGGTTCTGGTCGTGTAAAATGGAAGTTTGAAACTACTGGGGTACAAACCAATACAAATGCTTACCATTACCGGTTGAACGCAGCTGGTCCGTCGGTCGCATCCACAGATGGCGGTCCTGACTGGGCTGCAGGGGCAACGTCCAACGGTCTGTTCACTGGCGGCGGTTATACGGTAACCGCGGGCAACGTTGGCGGTACTAACCCAGTACTCGATTATGGTCTTCGCGACGGTTCCATACCCTCTTGGATGGATGCGGGCACGTATGCATCGATATTCACGAACGAAAGATGGGATCCGGGCAGTGCGCCCGAGATGGGCTATCGCTTTACCGTTCCCAACGGGGCGTATACGGTGAACATATTTG
>NZ_SNZW01000016.1:157132-459982 GCF_004364175.1 Maribacter caenipelagi
GGGGGTCCAAACAACGACGGTCTATATCCTGTCGCGATAACGGTGGAAAGAGGAACGGAAACGGTAACGACCGGTTTTGTCTGGACAATACTGCCCCAACCTCCCGTATCGGCCTACCATTACCGGTTGAACGTAGCTGGTCCGTCGGTCGCATCCACAGATGGCGGTCCTGACTGGGCTGCAGGGGCAACGTCCAACGGTATGTTCACTGGCGGCGGTTACACGGTAACCGCGGGCAACGTTGGCGGTACTAACCCTGTACTCGATTATGGTCTTCGCGACGCTTCCATACCCTCTTGGATGGATGCGGGCACGTATGCATCGATATTCACGAACGAAAGATGGGATCCGGGCAGTGCGCCCGAAATGGGCTATCGCTTTACCGTTCCCAACGGGTCGTATACGGTGAACATATTTGTGGCGAACAACTGCAGCTGTACCGAGAATCCGGGCGAGCGGATATATTCCATATCGATGGAAGGTTCTGTCGTAGAGGCCGACCTGGACCTTGCCGCACGCTACGGGCACCGGGTAGGCGGTATGTTGAGCTATGATATCAACGTGGCCGACGGCGAACTCGATATTACCTTCCTTCACGGAACGGAGAATACACTAATCAATGCTATAGAAGTAAAAAGTATGACTAGTGTCAGTGCCAAAACTAGATTCTTAATAAATGATCCAAGTACCAAGTTTGAATTTACGATATCTCAGAATCCAGTGTTGCAGAATAAGCCAATTCAATTAATGATCACCAGCCCTAATAAAGTTAATGGCGAAGTAACAATTTTTAGTTTAAATGGTAAGGTGGTTAAGACGTTTACTACAAACCTTGAAAAGGGTGCAAATGAATTGCTAATTGTTGATTTGTTGCTTCAAAAAGGGTTCTATTTGGTGCAAGTTGAAAATAATGGCGATGTAGTGCTTAGAAAATTATTAGTGAACTAATATAGATTGTCAGGTACTACAAATTTAACATTTGTCGCATTTATTTACAATTAATGGACTATTAGTGACTATCTTGATAAGAAATTTTATATTTGTTTCGAATTAAAAATTAGGATTTACAAAGTTTAATTTGTGCTATTTAATAGTAATATTTTTTCTTTATAAATACTAAGTTTTAATTCTGAGCTTAAAAGTAATTGTAGTAACAATTCTTTTCTATTAAAAACGTTCTATTTTACAAATTAACCATACATGCAGTCTACTCAGACCTACAAATTAACTGTACAAGCGTTAGATTCTGAAGAAACATTAGATTTATATTCGAAATCTTTAGATAGTCTAAATTGTATTTGCCCATATTATGCTTATGAACTTTTATTAAGTGATGAAAATGAAATTCAAAAACTTCATTTTTTTTCATTTAATGATAATGATGGTACGTTGGTGGCAATTATGCCTTTCTTGATAAGGGATATTATTATCCATAATGAAAATACGGGCCTTAAAGATGTAAGTAGTCCTTGGGGTTATAATGGTCCTTATTTTAAAGAAAATACTTCTTCAGAAATTAAAACCAATTTCTGGCTGCAAGTTGATGATTGGTATACAAGCGAGAAAATAGTTTCTGAATTTGTTCGTTTTAATTTGTATGGTCATTATACAGAATATACTGGAGAAACAGTACATACGCTACTTAACGTAAGAGGGAATATTACAGATTGGGAGCAGTTTTGGTCTAACCTTAAATCAAATACTAGAAATCAATTTAGAAAAGCTGAAAAATTGGGTCTTTCTTTTAAATTGGTTTATAAGGATATTGAAAAGGAGCATATTGCTGCATTTTATGATTTGTACATAGGTACGATGGATCGTAGAGATGCAAAGGATTTTTTCTATCATAAATTAGATTACTTTGTTCATTTATGGGAAATGAATAAAGATAAATGTGCTATTGGTTTGGTATACAAAGACGGAGTAGCTATTTCTACAGAATTATTCCTATTAACAGATGATACGGTTTATTCTTTCTTAGGGGGTACAGACGCAGAATATTTTAAGTTAAGACCTAATGAATATCTAAAAATAAATGCCATTCAATGGGCTGGTAATGCAGGTTTTACTTATTATAATATAGGAGGAGGCTTGTCTAACAGTAAAGAGGATAATCTATACTTGTATAAAAGAAAATATTTTCCACTAGATGAAGATGTGGACTTTTATACGGGAAGAAAAATTTTAGATGAAAAAAAATATAGGTTCCTTTTAGAGCAGACTGGTAAATGGACAAAATCTCAAGAATCATTGCCGAATATCGCTACAAATTTCTTCCCTTTATATAGATGATAATATTACTCTAATCAATAATCATAATTATTCTAATAATTACAAGGTTATTTTTTAATAAAAATAATTGTTAAACGAATAACTTTCAGAAAAGTATTTCATTATAAATTTTTATATTTCTTTTAAGACTGCGATATTATTTAATACTTTCCCCGAATGATAAATTTTCCCGTTTAAATGAATAATAAAAAATTAAAAATAGTAATGCTTTTAAGTAGAATTGATCAAAGTGGTCTTACTAAACATACTATTGATTTAGCCAAGGGTTTAACAGATTTAGGCCATCAAATTTTATTGATAACAGGTGGCATTTCAGAAGATGAGAAGAGTGAACGCGTTTTTGCTTTTTATAACATGTTCGAAACTATGGGTGTTGAAGTTAAAACTTTTAAAAAACCAAGTGGTAGTATAATTAAAAAGGGTTTTAAAGGAGTTTTAGATTTAATACGAATGTTGATATGTATTAAAAAATACAATCCTAACGTAATTCATTCACAATCACCTTATATGACTTTCATACCATGGTTGATGGGGAAAAAATTTACGACTACCATACATCAAATGGGTTTAAAGCGAAATATATTTTATAAAAATCCAACTCATATTATTGCTATTAGCGAAGAATCAAAACAAGATAGTATTGATAATTATGGTATTCGTGAAGATGAAGTTACCATAGTACATCATGGAATACCAGATGAATATGCCCAAACGATTTCAGAAGGTGAGAAACTCAACTTAAAAAACGAACATAATATACCTCATGATAAGTTAATTTTGGGTAGTGCCAGTATTCTATCTAAAAGAAAAGGTATAGATCTTATCGTTAAAGCTTTAGAGGCTTTAAGTTGTAAGGCAAAATCAAAAATATATTTTATTTTTCTTGGAGATGATGTTGATTCTGAAAGAACAAAAAAATTACATAAAATGATTGAAACTGCGAATATAGAATCTATTACGACTCATATACCATTTCAAAATCCAAAACCTTTTTATGATATCATGGATGTGTTTGTTTTACCATCTAGACAAGAGTCATTTCCTTTAGTAGCTTTAGAAGCAATGATGAGTGGTTGTTGCCCGATAAGAAGTAATACAGAAGGTTCTTACGAGCAAATTAATCATGGAACGAATGGTTTGTTATTTCAAAATAAGGATATTCTTGGTCTTAGGGATGCTTTTGAAAAAGTAATTTTAGATGATGATTTAAGGCAGACTTTTCAGAAAAATGCAAAGAAAGATGCATTAGAACGTTTTACAATTCCTAGAATGACAAAAAATACTTTAGAAATATATGAAAAGATTAGAATTCATTAATTCATGTTTATTAGTTCTTCATAAACCTTAAGTGTATTGTCTACCATTGCTTTCTGAGTAAATTGAGTAAGTGCTTTTTGTTTACCGTTTACAGAAAGTTTATTCCTTAATTTTTTATTGTTTAATACCTTATCTAAGTAACTGGCTAAACCTTTCGCGTCATCCATTTCAAAAATGAAACCATTTTCTCCGTGATTTATTTGGTCATATGCTCCGTTAGAATCAGAACGAATAGTACAGCAACCACTCATCATGGCTTCAACGGCCACCAAACCAAAAGTATCTGATCGGGAAGGAAGCACAAATATGTCGAACATTTGGTAGTACGGTTTAGGGTCTCTAAAAGATAATATCGTGATTTGGTCTTCTACCTGGTTAGCTTTGATAAAATTATCTAACCAAGAAACGGTATGTTTAGATTCATAATCTCCAACAAGAACAATATGTATTTTTTGCTTTAAATCAGGGGAAAGATATTGGCCTATTGCATTTAGTAATACATCTTGCCCTTTCATTGCTATTATTCTTCCAACTGCCCCAATAATCAATTTGTCTTTTGGTATGCCATTTTTTTCCTTAAGTGATAAAATAGATTCTTTTGTTTCAGGTATTGAAAATCTCTTATCTATACCGTGGTAAACCATACGTATGGTTTTTTCTGGCGAATGCATAACACGTTTGGTAAATTCTTTTGATCCTTCACTAACAGCGATTAAAAGTGTGGGGTGTTTGTATCTAAAATTTGGGGTAATGGTATCGGCATGTACGGTAGATACAAATTTTTTACCCATTAAATAGGGAACAAAAGTCATATTAGGGGAATGAGAATGAATAACATCTGGGTTTATCTTTCTTATATAACTTATAACTTGAACAAATCCTTTTATGGCGTTATATACTTTTTTTAAACTATTTCCCGTAGGGTTTGCCATATAATGAATATGTACTCCTAAATCCTTAAATTCTTTTTTTAGATCATCAAAAAAACTAGTGTCTGTTACATCCTTTCCCCAAAAACCGGTTGTTACGATATGCATTTCATGACCATCTTCAATCATACCTCTGGTAAGATCTCTAATATTGGTAGAAAGGCCATTTTTAGCAAAGCGCATGTTCAAATATAGAATTTTCATGAGATAGGTTGTATGTGTTGAAATTCTGGTTGTCTTTGACGAATAAGATCCATGGCTTCGGTAGTTGGGTTTGCATTAGGATCTACTTCAATGTCGGCAGATTTCAATACTTTTTGAAAAGTCATCCATAAAATTTTCACGTCATTGGCAAAGGTTAAATTTTCAACATAAGTAACATCGTTTTCAAATTTGCTTTCCCATGTAATTAAATTTCTTCCAGAAACTTGAGCAAGTCCGGTAATACCTGGTCTAGCTGAAAATCTTTTACGCTCTTCTGTCGTATAGTAGGGTAGGTACCTAATTAAAAGTGGTCTTGGGCCAATTAGGCTCATTTCCCCTTTTATTACATTCAATAATTGTGGTAATTCATCTATTGAAGTTTTGCGAACAAAAATACCTAATGGTGTTAAACGTTCACTATCTGGCAATAAATTGCCTTCGGCATCACGTTTGTTATTCATTGTCTTCAATTTTAGAATTGAAAATATTTTTTCATGTCTGCCAGGTCTTCTTTGAATAAAGAAAGGACTTTCTTTAAAACTAATGGCCAAAATAACGGCGGTTATAAAAACAATGGGTAAAACCAAAAGAAAGCCAAATAGGGCAAGAAAAAAATCTAAAGGTCTTTTAAAGTATTTTTTGTACATGATATTATTTATTAGAAGTAATCCAATTATTAATTGTTGTTATAATGTAATCTAAATCGTTAGTGTCAAACCTATAATCCATATGAATGTTAAGCAAATAGGTGTATGTTGTGGTCAAATCGTTTTTAGGCCATAATAAAGCCGGGTAAATTTGATTTGTTACTAAGTGTTTTTTTAATTCATTCAGAGTATCTAAGCTTTTAAATGCCAGTAATAACCCAAAAGGAGCCTTTGTCTCGTGCCTAACTATTTTAAAAGCATTGTTTTTATGAAGCTTAGAGAAGGTATAATCCGCATTTCTTTTTTTGAAACTATTAAAGTCGGTATGTATATGTTGATTGATGAAATCTGCATGTGGGGCAGAGACTTCATATACATCATAAATAGACCTAACCATCAGTTCTCCATTCATGTATTGTTCTAAGTAACGTTCTTTTTGATGGTGCTCAGAACAGTTCTCTTTTAATTGCATAGAACCTACAATAGTATTCCAAGCATTGTTCATTGGGTTTACACCAGCGTAGCCATCAAAAATATCAGATTTATTTAAGCAGATATTACTTTTAGATGCTTTAGGTTTCCATGCAATACCGCCCATAGGTATAGGTAAGGTTTTTCGTAAGGATGCAAAACAAAAGTCGGCCTTACTGTTTAAGCTGCCTTCGCTTAACCACCCGTGAGAATGGTCTTCAATAATTATCGGTCTATCGCCATCTGGTATGTCCGTGTCTTTCAAACCCCAATAATTATTCACCATTACAACATCATTTGTTGATTTAAATTGAGACCAATCAATTTTCGATGAAGCATCAAAGGGATCTACATAGTAATATTTTATGGTATCAAATTCATGATGCATCCATTCTTTAACAAATGGGCAGTAGTATTGAGGCATCCAAATAGTATCAATATCGGTATCGGCGCTAATACGTTTAATCAAATATTTAAGCGCATATCTGCCAGCATAAAATAATATGGTTTCACCAAAATCTGGTTTAGTTACTTGAGGTAGTTTTCTACCATAAGTACCTTCAATAAAAGATCCATAACCGATAATATCTTTTTGCATAGTACAAAGAAACCAAATTCAAATGATAGTTAATGCCGTATTCGAAGAAGTTCTAATTTAATTGTTGAAAGTTATAAATACCTATAAAACTATAAAAGTGTAGCTGCTTTAATTGTCTTTCAGTAATGCTTCATATTCACTGTGCAATAGTTGCCAAATCAACTTCTGATCATACCTATCTATAATCATTTGCCTACATTTTTCAGGTGAATATGTATTTAAATCTCTTTCAATAAATTCAGCCATTGCTTTTTCAAGTAATTGGGTGTTTTTAACAGGTACTATGACTCCATTTTCACCAGAAATTATAATTTCATTGCTACCATTAATGTCACTGGCAATGACAGGAACACCCATAGATCCAGCCTGCATTACTACATTGGGAAAGCCTTCTCTGTAACTTGGAAAAACCATAGCGTCAGATATAGCTAAATAGGGTCTAACATCTTCGATCCAGCCTGCTAATTTTATTTTTGGGTGTGTATTTAATATTTCTTCAGTCTTTGGTTTTATAGGGTCTAGCTCTTTTTCTGGAGTACCACCAACAATTAAAGTGACATTTTTAAACTTTTTTGCAACATTTACAAAAGCATCAACCAATTCGTGAATTCCTTTATCATTGACAATTCTGCCCAAAAAGATTAGGACTATTTCATCGGCACCAATGTTTAGAGAATTTTTTAAAATGTTTTTATCATTTTCAGAGAACAGGGCAGGGTCAAAGTGTTCAATACTTACACCGTTAGAACTGCCTTCACCTATAACTTTTAGTTTGCTAGGTTTGGTAAATTTTTCTTGTTTAACAAAAGTGTCTAAACCTTTTGAATTTGGGTATACTTTTGTAGCACAGGCATAGGTTATTTTTTCGACAGTGTTTAATAATATTCTCTTTTTTCCAGTAGCTTCCATTAATGGTAGACCTGCAATGGTATGTAATCTATTAGGTACACCTGCGAATAGTGCAGCTAGAAGCCCTAATGTACCAGCTTTAGGTGTGTGCGTATGCACAATGGCTGGTTTTTCTTTTCTAAAAAAAGTGTATAGTTGCCAAACAGCCAATAGATCTTTGATAGGGGTGATCTTTCTGGTCATGTCTATGCCTTTTGTTCGTACACCCTCTATTTTAGTAACTTCAGCTAATACCGGGTCTTTTGATGATACACCAATAATATCATAAAACTGGTTCATGTAAGACAGCTGCCCCTTAAGTAATATTTTAAGAGATGATGCTACTGTAGTAACTCTAATTATTTTTTTATTGGACATGTTACTTTATTCTAAATATTTAAAACTTAATCTAGCACTGGGAATATAGCTGTTGGTGGCGATCGTAAATTTTATCGATGTCAAATTCTGTATGTACCTTAATTTTAAATTTCTGAGCTTTTTGTTGTGCTTTTTGATAATCAGACATCAAATCTATTACTTTTAAGTGGAAGCTATCTAAGTCAGCTAGATATCCGGTAGACTCATCTAAAAAATCTGGAATACTACCAACGGGAGTAGTAATAACGGGTAGACCTACCGATCCTGATTCTAATATGGAAATAGGCATTCCTTCCCACAAAGAAGGCATAATTTGAGCACTAAAATCTTTTAGTATTTCAGGTACATCATTTCTAAAACCCATAAGCTCAATGTGGTCTTGAACCTTAAGCGTATCTATTTTTTGAACCAATGAATCTTTGAGCGGACCACTACCAAGAAAATAAACCTTAAAATTAGTGTGTCCACTAACTTTTAATTTAACCACCAAATCTGGTATAAAAAGAGGATTTTTTTGCTCCGTTAAACTTGCTAGAAATAAAAATTTAAAAATTTTAGGTTGGTCTATTACAAGCTCTTTATTACTTTTAAATTTAACAAGATTAATACCATTAGGTAGAACCACTCCTTTTTTTAAATACCATTTTTCGCCTCTTTCAGAGAAAATAATGTCTTTGGCTCTAAGTGGTTTGGTTACGAACAATAGCCATCTGCGAATAACACTACTTACTATATTGTTATGTAAGGTAAATATAATCTTCAACGAAAAACCAGTAAGCTTTAATAGTATTGCCACCCATAAAGCATGGAACATATGGCAATGAACCACAGGTTTTGGTTGAAAAGGCGTTAGAATTGTTTTTAGTTTTTTAAGACCTTGACCTAGTTGTGAAAAAGAATCAATGTTTAAAAATTGGCATGTAATGCCTAATTTATTGAACTTATGTTCAATATCATTTAAACTGGTAACAGAAATAACTACAACTTTTTTATCGTCGTTTTTAGCTCTTTGACTTAAGTCTAAAACTAAATGCTCTGCGCCACCACCAGATAGACCAGTTATGATATGAATATTATAGGTCATTTAGTTATTTGTTTTACTTAGAAATAGATTTTCATAATCTGCAATAATCTTACTTTCATTATATCTAGAAACTACAGCATTTCTTATTTCTTGAATATTCCAATCTTTGTTTGCCGATACCGTTATTTTATCTAAATATTCCTTTTGATCTTCTGCAATAAAACCATTTACATCTTCAATTATGATTTCATTTATACCACCAGGAGCATTAAATGCGACAACTGGTGTGCCTACTGCGCAACTTTCTAATAACACATTTGGAAAACCTTCTACAAAAGAACCTAAAAGAAATATATCGTGTTGCTGTAGTAAAGTAGAAACTTCGTTAGAAAAAGGAATATGGCTTACTTTTTCTGTTAAACCATATTTTTCTATAACACTAAAGATTTCATCTTTTAGTTCTCCATTGCCAACAATAGTATATGAGAAGGGTATTTTCAAATCTTTTAGAACTTCTAAAATTCTCAAATGCCCTTTCCTACCAGAAAGACTACCTACAGTTATTAGTTTGACCGGTTCACTTTTATCCCGTAATTCTTTTTTTAATTGGTATTTATCGGAAATAGGATTGTTAATAATTGCTATTTTAACTTCTGGAAAATTAGATAACTGCTTAATATCTTCAGCCATATCTATAGATTGGCAAACCATTACATCTAATTTGTGCATTAAATATTTATTGATCCAAGGCGGTAAAGTGGCTTTTATGTGCTGAACTTCTGCCAACTTACTAATTACGTTTACTTCCCTGCCAATAAAAATAATTCTTGAGAAGAATATTTTACAAAGACCAAGCATAATATTTACATGACCAATGGTACCAAAGACAATATCTGGTTTCCCTTTTTTTATGGTTTTGAATACTGTACCAAAGCTTCTTGATACTCTATCATGATTCAAAAATTCAATTTTAACATCAGGTACTTTGAACGTAGCATCTTTATCAGATCCTATGACAAATAGAGTAGTGTCAAATTTAGATTTATCAATTTTTTGGGCAACAAAAGATACTACGCGCTCAGCACCGCCAGCTCTAAGCGATGGGATGAAAAAGAATATTCTTAACAAATCTATTTTTTTTAAATCATTAAAATTAAAAATATCTGAATCAATTAAACGATTCTTAATCCATTTGCATTCTTATCTAACCATTGTTTTAATACTAATAAACTCCATATCATTTGATAATGATTCCATTTACCTAGCATATGTTCATCAATCATCTTACATACTTCTTTAACATTAATACCAGGAATGTTTTTGAGATTATTATGTGATAATTCACTTAAAACGTAATCCTTTAATTCATTTCGAAACCATTTTTCAAAAGGCATGGAAAAACCTGATTTAGTACGATTAAATAATTCCTTTGGAACATGATCATATAAAATGCTTTTAAGAATTCGTTTTTGATTGTCTTTTTGAAATTTATACTCTAATGGAAGACCTCTAGCAAATTCGATTACTCTATAATCTAAAAAAGGTGACCTAGCTTCTAAAGAATAAGCCATTGTAGCTCTATCAACCTTGGTGTTAATATCCCAACTTAAATATGTTTTTAAATCAAAATCACTTACTTGTTCATGAAAATTTTTATTTGGATTATTTAAATATTTTAGTTCTGGAATTTTATGGATATTTAGATTTGAAAGAAACCAGCTTGAATTAACATCAGAAATTAAATCTAAATAAGCATCACCTGATGACTTCGCTGAAATTAAGGCTTTTAAAGCATTAAATCTTTTATTATTTGTGCAGGAAATTAATTCTGAACTTAATTTCCGCGCCGAATACGGAATTTTAAGAGTTCTTTTGATTTTATCCAACTTAGCATATCGCCTGTATCCCATAAATGCTTCATCAGCACCGTCACCTGATAATGCAACCGTTACATGTGGTTTTGTATATTTTGCAAGTAACATTGATGGTATGGCAGAAGCATCGGCAAAGGGTTCATCATAAAATTCACTAAAATTTTGAATTAGATTTAAGCCTTCTTTATAATTACAATCAATTATATGATGGTCTGTGTTTAAATGTTGAGCAACTTTTTGGGCATAAATACTTTCGTCGAAATCTTTTTCACTAAATCTTACAGAAAATGTTTTTACTTTTGTTGATGAACTTTTGGCTGCTAATGCGGCTATAAGAGAAGAATCAACTCCGCCGGAAAGGAACACACCTAATGGTACGTCAGCAATCATTCTAAGCCGTATGGAGTCTGTTAGTAAATCTTCCAACTGTAATTTAGCTTCATTAAATGAGAGATTTAAATTGATATTGGAAGTGTATTTTATATCCCAATACTGCCAATCTGAATACTTTTTACTAATTAAATCAAATTTAAAACAATATCCATCTTTTAATTTTTTAATCTCATTAAAGATGCTTTGCTCACCCGAAACGTTGTACCAAATAAAAAAATTTTTAATAGATTGGGAACTTACAGTTAAATCTTTGTTAAATAATTGAATTGAGGATATCTGGCTGGCAAATTCAAAACCTGATGGGCCTAAATAATAATAAAATGGCTTTTGACCTAAACGGTCTTTAGCTCCGAATAATAAATTTTTATTATAATCGTAAATAACAAAGGCAAACATGCCATTAAAATATTTAACACATTCTTCACCATATTCTAAATATGATGCACATATAACTTCGGTGTCGCTCTCTGTACTAAATGAATATCCCTTTGAGATTAACTCTTTTTTTAAATCTAAATAATTATAAATTTCGCCATTAAATACAATGCTAATTTTATCGAAATAATTGAAAGGTTGATTTGATCTTTGGTCTAAATCAATAATAGATAATCTATTATGTCCTAATATTACATTACTATATTGATTCCTATATATTTGTATACCTGATTGATCAGGACCCCTAAAATTTGTTCTTTCTAATTTTTTTTTTACTTCTTCTTTGCTATATCCTATAGTAGATCCATATATTCCACACATAATTTTCTCAATAAATTTAATTACAACATTTAAACGTAAGTAAACGTTAAGGATTGTATTAACTGATATTTTCTTTACAATTCAATGGATTTTATTAAATCATGCCATTTAGTTCCAATGTTTTTAATTTCGTATTTTTTACTTAATTCAATGGCTGCAGTTGAAAATTGTTGTCTAATTTTTAAATTATTAATTAAATATTCCATCTTGTTTTCTAAAACTGTTTGATTACCTACAGGTATCAAGTAACCATTTTTACCACAAGTTATTAAGTCTTTAGGACCATGTGGGCAATTAGTAGAAATTGTAGGAATGCCAAAATATAAAGCTTCTAATAAAGCATTGGGAAACCCTTCATGCTCAGATGTGAAAACAAACATACCTGCTATATTATAATATTTAGCAACATCATTTTGTGCTCCTAAAAATTCTATTCGATTACTAACTTTAAGTTCTTTTGCAAGTTCAATACATCTGATTAAATTTGGGCCTTTTCCAAGAAAAACAAGTTTCCATGTTTTATTTTTTAAATTTGCAAATGCTCTTATTAATAAATCCTGGGCCTTCCCTTCTTTAAAACTACCAACATTTAAAATAATATTTTCGCGTGAATTCTTTAGTGTCCTTTGTCTTTGTAAATTTTCTCCGATAGCATTGGGTATTATGTCTATCTTTAAATTGTTAAAATATTGCGAATAAAAATCTTTATTGCCTTGAGTTTGTACTACTAATTTTTGGGCATATTTATATGTTAGGTTTCTTGCTATTTCTTTTATTTTAGATAATTTAAAAACAGCGTGATTTGCTCGTTCACTAACCACAATAGGTTTATTTAAAATTTTACAAGCAATAATAGAATTAATATTAGCAATGGTCATAAAACTGATAACTACATCAGAATTTTCGTTGTCAATAATTTTTTTGAGCTCATTTATTCTATAAAAGCTATCATGTAGACTTTTAAAAAGATTTGTTTTAGTTTTTATTTTATCAAAACAGTATTTTAAGTTGACTATTGGGTCAATTTCATAGAAAGACTCCCCCTTGTTTAATGTAATTATTGTTGTATCATGATTTGAACATAAAAAGTTAGCTAAACCGGTAACGGCACGCTCAGCACCACCGGAAGCATTTAATCCATATATAACTAAGGCTATTTTCATCGCTTAAATGTTTATGTTAACTTAGAATCTAAATTAGTTGTATCACTAATGATTTTGTATTGTAACCACATTGAGAAAAATAGAAGGTACTCATTTGTCCAATAACTATGATTGGTTGATATAAAAAGACAAAATGAGACAAGCATTAAAAATAGACTAGGATATTCTTCAAACTTACTCCATGCTTTTTTTATTAATACTCCATAAAAAATTAACATTATAGAAATTGGGATAATACCGCTTTCACCCCAGGTTTTAATATATGCATTATGAGGACCCATGGTTGAAACTTTCGCTCCGCCATCAAAAGCTAAATAACCATTTCCGAAAAATGGTTTAGAGAAAAGTGCAGGATAATAGACTGCCCAAGTTTGTGTTCTGCTATCCTTTTTTAATGCATTGGAATTATTTGACTTGCCATTGCCAGTAACTAAATTGCTCATAGCTTCTAACCGAACATTTTTTTTCGGTAAAAATTCATTATAAGTCAAAAGAGCAAGGAAAAGACCTAGTCCAATAGCTAATACCCTGATGTTTTTTATCGAAATTTTAATGGACAACAAATTTATTAATAACCATACAACTAAGAATGTCCTTGAAAAAGTTATAAAGCCAATAAAAGTAAAACTAATTTGTGATATTAATTTCCATTTTTTACTAACACCAAAACTAAGAGCATAACCCATCATGCAAATAAAGCCTAATGAATTGGGATTCAAATAAAAACCACTATATCTTCCTCCGTCTTTATACGGGTCTATAAAAAAGAACATTTGAATAAACACTGTGAAGGCTCCAATCAATAATGGTATAAGTAATTCCTTGTTAGTAGTATTTTTTACCACTTGGTACCCTCCAATGATTATAATGAAATACTTAATTATGGCAACATAATAATCTCTGTCTCCAACAAGATATGCTTGATCGGATAAACTGCCAATTAAAAAGTATGATATGCCTAATATTAGCATCCATACATTAGTTGATTTATTTTTCTCTATAAAAAAATAAATCAACATTAATAGAAAAGAAAAGTAACTTAAAATACTAGAAATAACTGGACTTATATGCTTTAAAATAAATCCAGGTAAATTTAGCATCACTAATATCAGTAGTGTAATTTTTATAATTTGTTTAATCAATATGGATTTTTTTTCAAAATTAGTTATTCTACTCAACTATTTTGTTTTTTTAAGATAAAAGAATCATTTTTATCTTTAAAAAGTGTCCCGTCCTGAAATAAGTTGACACAAAATCGACTTATTTATGAAACATTCAATTATTACGGTAAACAAGCGTACTCAACGCGATTATAATCTGGGCTTTAAATTAAGTGTTGTCCATCAGGTCGAAAAAGGCGAGATGACCTATTAGCAGGCTCAAAAGGCCTATGGTATTCAAGGTAGAAGTACTGTTTTGGTTTGGCTGAGAAAACATGGTACATTAGATTGGAGCAAACCTATACGCCGTCAAATGCCAAAATCAAAAGAAACACCAGCCCAAAAAATCAAACGCCTGGAGAGAGAGCTTTCCGATGAAAAACTGAGGAACAAGATTCTCAACACCATGATCGACATCTCCGATAAACAGTATGGTACCGCTATCAGAAAAAAGCATTTGCCCGATCAATCCAGCGCATCCGACAAGAACAACGATTAAGTCTATCTCGTTGTTGTCGATTGTTTGGGATAAGTAGACAAGCTGTCTACCAAGCAGAAAAACGTATCATAAAAAGAGAAGAAGAGCTTGTAAAGGTAAAGAACCTGGTCGAAGGTGTTCGCAAGGATATGCCCAGGATCGGTACACGAAAGTTGTATTACCTGTTAAAGCCCGAATTCGCAAAGCACAACTTAAAAATAGGAAGAGATGCCCTGTTTGGATATTTACGCTCGGAATCGATGCTGATAAGGCCAAGGAAGAATTAAACCAGGACAACAGACTCCAGGCATTGGCTTAGAAAACATCCCAATCTGATGAAAGAAATATAGGTTTCCAGACCGGAGGAGTTCTTCGTCAGTGATATTACATACATTAAAAGCAGGGAGCGGACACATTACTTATCCTTGGTGACCGATGCCTATAGTAGAAAAATAATGGGGTATCATCTTAGTGATGACATGAGTGCCGAGAATGTGGTAAAGGCAGTAAGAATGGCGAACGGCAATAGACTGACGAGCGAAGAGCTAATTCATCATTCCGATAGAGGATTGCAATATTGCTTCGCCATATACCAAAAGGAACTACGGCAAAGTAATATGACCCCATCAATGACGGATGGGTATGATTGCTACCAAAATGCATTGGCGGAACGAATCAACGGCATATTGAAAGGGGAATTCTTGATATATAAATGTAACAGTGGCAAAGAATTGAAAAAGCTCATAGCAGAATCCATAAGAACGTATAATAACAAAAGACCGCACTTGAGCCTAAAATATAAAACACCTAACTTTATACATAACAAAAAACCAGAGAAGCTAGCTTCTCTGGTTTTTTGTTAATTATTTAAAAACTGTCAACCTATTTTAGGACGACTCATAGTTCTCAAGTGATTAATTATCAACTTGATTCATATACTCCTCAATATTTTCATATCCATCACCGTCATAATCACCTCTATATGATTCATTTAGGCTTCCAAATTCCCGTAATTCCCACGAATCAGACATTCCATCCATATCTGTATCATATGATTCAGGGCGCATGTTAGAGGGTATACTAGGAAGTGTCCAATTATTTTCTGATTTGGTTTGATACTGTAAGTTTTTGGAAACTATTTCTAACTGTGAAGTGTCAAAACTATCTCTGAATTGATTTATTCGACCATTGTTATCTAAATACTTGAACGCACCAACATTACCGTTTTGAATCAATTCTGTATATGTTTCTTGCGGTGTTAAAGGTTCTATGGGGTTCGGGAAACCAATATGTGGATTGTTAGTAAAGAAATTTGATGGCGCGGGTATATGACTATCTTTTAATGACCAAATAACAGAATTATCTTCATTTAAATCACCTGTCAATAATTTTTCAAAATAATTTTCTCTAGTATACACAGAAGGGGATTCATAACTATATTCTACATTTATATAATCCAGAATTTTATTTGGGGAATCATCTCCACTATAATAATTTCCTATTTCATTTAAATTTAAACCCATAAATATGCTTGATTGCTTAGAAGGTATACTTTGTATGACATTATTAACCTTTTCAGCTAAACCATTGAATGAAAGATTGGGTGTTCTATTTGATCCAACGATTACATTCTTATTAAACGATATTAAATTTACTTTATCTTCTGGATTACCCGGTCTTCCTGGATTAATGGCTATATATGCTGCGGTATGGCTATCTTGAATAAAATTATGTGAAAAAGTAAAATTTTCAATTCTATCCACATTATCATGTATGTATGCACCAATAGCTTTATCTTGAGCAAAGGATACAGAACAATGGTCGATTATTACATTATAGCCACCATAAAATAGAAATCCCCAAGTGTAACTATCATCTTCCATTGATTTTTGACCTGTTTTGTTATAAATAGGTCTGCTTCTTAAATATCTTATAATTAAGTTATTAGAGCTATTATTTTGACCATTAATTCTAAATGCACCACCAGTTAAGGTAATGCCCCCTAGTGGTGCAGATTGACCAAATATAGTTTTTTGGTTTACATTCGGAATGCCGGCGCTACCAAAACGATTTTCCGTACCGCCTTGTCCTAATTCAATATTGCCTGAGACATTAAAAATGATGTAACCAACATTTTCATTTTGTAATGCTGAATATAAGCCTCCAACATAATATTCGTCATTTTCATCGGACTTTTGGTAATAAGTTAATTCTTGGTTTACATTTAAAGTATTAATTATTGCCAAAACTTTTCCTCTACCTCCAGTAGAGTTTGAACCACCTCCATAAGCGCTAGGAAAGGCTTTTACTGGTCCATTATCACTAATAGATATAGTAACTGTTGCTTGTTCTTCAGTTTGTTCACCCGTTTCTTCATTAACAACTTCAGCAGTATACGTAAAGGAATCTTCTTCGGGTGTTGTTTCATCTGGAGTTGCTTCTTCAGTTCCTATTTTATACGTTAATGTATTGTCGTCATTAATAGTGACAATACCATTAATTGGTGATGAAGTTTCTATAATAGTTATATTACTATTGGAACTTACATTATCATTATTTAAAACATCCATTAATATGGTAGTTTGACCTTCAGCCATGTAAAAACTATCATTGATTAGTAATGAATTTTCAAATCGAGTATCATCGGTAGTAATTACATACTCAGATAATAAATCGGCATCTTTACTACAAGAAAAAAGAAAAATGGTGGCGAAAATTGACAGCGTCAATTTAGTGGAGAAACGAATAAACTTGGACATAAGTAGGTAAATTGCTTTTGAATTAAAAAAAATACTATTTGGGTTACAATAATAATCTATTAATTTAATTAGTCGATGAAATAACCAATATTTTCGATGAACTGCACATGTTGTTTTGGGGTACCTGATGTTCAACGTTGTATGTCATATTTTATTTCTTGATATTTTACTTTTTCTTTTAAAGTTAAACCGACTTTTTAATGTTAGATTTTTATTTATAACCTTATGGTTACGTAATTATAAAGACGATTGGATGTTTTTAATCGATGAAACGCACCATTTTTCTAAATAAATCGTTGAAATACCACTTTTAAAAACAATTTACATGATAATTACATTAAATAATTGATTCTATTGCTTGTTTTTTTAATTCGAAAATTATTGATAATAAACAATCAAAAACCATTAATTTCTTTGAAAAATTTTAAATGCATAAATTTTTTAATATGATATTTTATCCTAGGAGGGTAAATGCCTTGAGGCTTGCTTCGCGTGAAAAAAAAATAGTAATTTTTGAGCTTGAGCTCAAGTAAACACCTTCACAAAAGTCAAAATGCATCTTTGTTGCTGTATCATCTGGTATGTTCAACCAAGTATCGTCGTTTTGTATAAATTCCTAAAGTTAATCGAATACTGAAGAAGACTTGTATTGCAATTGAAGTTAGATATGAAATACATTTTCTAGAAATAGGCGATGACAAAAATCACGTACATTTTCTTTTACAGAGTGTGCCGACTTATAGTCCTACGAAAATCATGAGAATAATAAAAGTATTACGGGAAGGGAGATTTTCGCTCAGGCTCCTGGCGTTAAAAGAGCTTTTTGGGGTGGAGCATTTTGGGGCAATGGCTTTTATATCAATACTGTTGGTAGGCACGGTAATGAAAAAATAATCGCCGCATATGTAAAAAATCAAGGTTCGGAAAAGGATTATGAGATTTTGCACAAAACTGATGATATTCGATTTAACCTGTTCTAAATAAATGCCTCGGGGCTTGCCCCGAGGATTATTTACTAAGTCTATATGTAAAATAGAATTTTTTAATCTAAAACCTTGTCAATTTGGGTTAGACTCCAATCAGAAATAATATGTTGTTTATTAATAGTATCTGAAATTACATTAAATTTTCCATCGTTAAACAAGGTAATTTTATGCGCTACAATATCGCTATATTGAAGATACTTTGTCCCATTAAAACAACAAGGGTCATACTTATTTAAAATTTGTAATTGACTTCTGTTTGCTCCTGTTGAACCAAGGATATACATATCTAAGTAATTGATTTGGGATAGAAGTGGTTGGTAAGTTTGTTCAAAATCACCATAATTTTTTGAATATTCTTGAAATTTTATAAAAAGTGGTAAAGAACCAGCAACAGGAAAACTATTCATGATTCTATTATCAGAAGCTGCCGCCAAGGTAGTTGTCCATCCCCCTCCACTAATGCCTATCATATTAATTTCTTTAAAATGAAACTTTTCAGAGTAATCAATCATTATTTTGACTGGATTTAAGAAATATTGAATAGGATTATTTAGATATTTTAATTCTTCGTGATTGTTGAGTTGTACTTTACCTAAATTTTCAATATTTACAATTGGATTATTGTTAGGTCCATCAAGCGGCATTGAAAAGGCGTAAATTGTGAAACCCTTTTCTAAAAAGTGTGAAATTGTATTCTTACCTAATAAAAAGTCACCATCATGCCCTTGATGATAAAGTATTAGTCTGCTGTTATTATTTTTGGGATGGAAAATATAACCTACAGACTGAATATTATATTTTTGCGTTATATTAAATTCTTCAATCTTTTCAAGATTTTTTAAATCAGAGTAATTATCATCTATTATTTTATTTATAATCGGATTTATATTTTGTATTAATGAATCCTCGCCATATATAAGATTTCTTAATATTGATTGAATAGAATCTCTGTTAGAATTATTTACATGTATTAAGTTTTCAATTGACTTAGGATTATACTCAAATTCGGATATAGGATAGTCAAACTTTTCCTCTGTTCCGTCTTGTAACTGTTTCAAATAATTGTATGGAAATAATTGATATTTTCCAATTAGAATGCCATAAGCTAGACAGATTAGAATTAAAGAAAAAAAGAAGAATACCTTTAATATTTTTTTAAAAATCATTATTTTTTTAATTTAAACTTCATTAATAAATGCTTCGGTAGCTTATATAGAAAAAGAATTAAAACAATAATTTTTTTCAATCCCCTCAGTCTTAATTTTTTATCTGTATATTTTAGAGATGAACGAATATAGCTGAAAGCCATTTCTTGATAATAATTATATTTTAAGATGTCTTTTATTTTACCATCATTAATTTCAAAAAAGGAACTGTAGTAAACTCTTTTTAAGATTTTTAATTGGGATTTCTTTTGATGACTAATACCTTCAGAATTATGGAAATAAGTTCTATGTATTAAATTAACACAAAGAAAATCATAATCTTTATTAATTCTATTCCAACTAATACTTGGACTAACTCTAGAATTAGGGTTAGTGTATTTTTTATATTTACGTAAAACATCTGTTCTCCAACTATGCCATTTTTCACCTTCTATATTTTTTTTTCTTAACAATACACGTTCATTGAATCCAACCTGCCAGAAATTTTTCGGCCATTTTTCTCCAATTAAGTTATTTTGTTCATCTTTTGTTAAAGTCCAAATTGATCCAATTTTCTCAGGATTAATGCCTCTGTCTATCACATCCCATAAATGTTTCAGATCTGAAAGTGTACTTTCTGAAAAAGTGTCATCAGCATCAGCATTTATAGTTATTGGTCTTTTGCATAAATCAATACCGTAATTGATGCATGAAGCCTTACCTTGATTTCTAGGCATTTTATAATAGATTATTTCAATATTACTTTTACTCTTCCAAAGGTTTATTAATTCCTCTGTATTATCAGTACTTGCGTCATCTATAACTATCCACTCAAAATCTAGATAGGTTTGAGAATTTAAGGATTCGTAAACCCTATGAATTAAATTTTCACAGTTATAGGTTGTTGTTAAAATACTAAACATATATAGTTTTTTAATTATTTTTTAAAAAATTGATTTTTAAGTCTTTTAAGCACAGCTCTGTAATAAGAACTACCGCTGTATAAACAAGTTATATAGCAAATACCCGTTATTAATATTATCTTAATGGTTGAAATCATTAAGTCAATGAAGTCATGAAATTTTAGATTAAAAAATTGATCGGTTATAAATTTGGAACTTAAAAAAGCTAGTGAGGCAAGTATCATTAATTTTATAAAACCTAATATGTAGCCAGCGATTGGTTTTTTAAATCCATCTCGGTAAACATAATAAGGTCTCCAGATGGCAACAATAAAAAACAAACTAACATTTGTTCCGAGCAATATTCCAATTAGACCATATTTTTTTGCAAATAAAATTGATATTATTAGGTTAAGAATTCCTTCAGTAATTGGAGCCCAGGTATCATCATATAAGCCATAAGCTTGTTTAAATGCTTCTATTGGATTTACGATTTGTTTAATAAAAAATATTGAACAAAATAAAGCTACAACTATTGGGTTAAGTATATATTCTTTACCTAACCATAACTCAATAAATGGATTTATTAATAAAATTATACAACTAACAGTAAAGCCGCCGATAAAAAATCTTAAAGCCATCATTTCCCATAATACTTGATGAATTGATTTCTCGTTATTTTCAGCAACCAAATTACCAACGCTAGCTTTACTGCCTGCAAATAGTTTTTCAACTAAAGTTCCAATGTTTAAAATTATTAATTGATAATTACCGAAAAAAGCAACACTTTGAGCATTTATAAAATAGAAAATTAATATATTATCTGTTCCAGAATTTAGAAAGCCACCTAATTTATGTATACTTATTTGTTTTATTTTAGCTAGTAATAAAATTCTATTTTCGAAATCGATTCTCTTATTTAAAGAAAGAAAATTTAGTTCAAGCCATGGATACATTTTTTTAACTTTTTTTCTAATTATTATAGAGAATAGTGAACTTGATATCCATTCTAAAGATATCCATATAATAAAATTTTGAAAAAAGTAAACGGAAAGTGCTTGTAGAACTATTTTTGAAATTGCAAAACTTTGGTAATACTTTGAAATTACGTAATCTTTTTGGTCAGCTTGTATTAAAAATATATGATAGTTAAAAAAATATCCTAAAATAGAGCTAAATAAAAATGTATAAAATGCATAATATATTATGCCTATATTTATGTAAGATTCATTAAAGATGAGCGGAAAAAAAAATGATAATATAAGTCCTGCAATTATAACTATTATTCCAATTTTTTTATAAAGATTTCCGACAAATTGTATAATTAAATTTATTTCTTTATAATCTTTTTTAAATATTGGTTTGTACAAAGCAAAACCTATTGCAGACCCGATACCTAGTTCAGCAAGGTTTAAGAAGCCTAAAAAACTTTGTAAAGTTGAAGTTGTACCTATGAATTCATCACCTAGATTCTCTAAAAATATTTTCCTAGAGAAAAACTGAACTAATATAAATATAACGTGGAATAAAACACCAATTTTTGCATTCTTTATCGTATTAGATAATCTAGACATTTTAGAATCTTTGTTTGTATTTTATTCTTAATTCATTTATTTGGAGGAAAAATTTATAAATAATTATGGGGGTATAATTCACTAACAATGCCTTATACCAAACAAAATCATGCTTAATATTCATACCATTTGCAATCTTAAATTGAGAAATAACTTCTTTTTTAAACTTTTTCCTATATGAATTATTAATATCTAAATCTCCATGAAGCAAAATTCTTTGATAGTGATATATTAAACCTCTTAAAAGCAGGTAGTTGGCTCTTTTTTTAATTTCTAAGTTATATTTTTTTGTTTCTGAAACGGGATAAAACAACGCATCTTTTGCAGCTATTTTTTTTAAACTGTATGGACTTCTAGTAATACTAATGTTTTCGGTATTATATACATATAAAGGCTCTCTTATGCAACCTTGTTTATCTATTTTATTTATGCAATCTATTGTGAAAAAGACATCTTCACTAATTTTGCCAGGTATGAAATACAAATTATTTAATAGCTCTTTTTTGTAAATTCTTCTCCAAACTGAAAAATTAGTTTCTTGTAACAATCTAAACATTGCTTCCGATTGAGACTCAATAAAAGACAAATATGTATGATTGTTATCTTCCTTCTTTAAATCTTGGCTTTTGATGACGCCACACTCAACCATACTTAGATTATTTGCAATTGCAAATTGCAAAAGCTGTTCTATCATATTTGGTTTTAACCAGTCGTCACTATCAACGAAGGTGATAAAATCACCAGAACAATGTTTTAATCCGGCGTTTCTAGCTACGCTTAAACCTCCATTAACTTGATTAATTAAGTTAACAATTTTAAATTGACTCCTAAAATATTCACATATGTCTCCACTAGAATCAGTAGACCCGTCATTAACTAAAATGATTTCTAAGTTATTGTAAGTTTGATTTAGAATGCTGTTAATACATCTTTCCAAATAATCTTTTACATTATATACGGGTACAATAACGGATACTAGTGGTGAATTATGTTTTGATTCTATTATTTTTTCTGGCATAATCCAAGTTGATGTTTTTATGGGAGGTTAAATTTTTATAACCTAGCGTCTACATCTTTTGTAAGAATGCCTTTAACGTCGTATAAGACACCATCTGGTTTCAATAGACTCTTTAATTCCATTTCTAAAAACTCTTTATGTGCTACGGTTAAAACAATGGCATCGAATTTATTAGTAGGTAATTCTTTAACTACCTCCATTTTATATTCATGTGCTACTTCTTTTGCGGAGGCCCATGGATCATAAATGGTTACATTGGTGCCGTAAGATTTTAAGTTACTGATAACATCTACCGCTTTTGTATTTCTAACATCGGGGCAGTTCTCTTTAAACGTAATGCCTAAGACCAGTATATTACTTCCTTTGATCTTAATATCTCTTTGAACCATCAATTTTATGACCTCTGAAGAAACGTATTTTCCCATGGTGTCGTTCATACGTCTACCGGCCAAGATAATTTCTGGGTGATAACCAAATTCTTGTGCTTTTTGAGCTAAATAATAGGGATCAACTCCAATACAGTGACCACCTACCAAACCTGGTTTAAAAGGTAGAAAGTTCCACTTTGTCCCTGCGGCTTCTAAAACATCATGCGTATCAATACCCATTAAATTAAATATTTTTGCCAACTCATTGACAAAGGCAATATTAATATCGCGTTGCGAATTCTCTATTACCTTTGCAGCTTCCGCTACTTTAATAGTAGGTGCTAAATGGGTGCCGGCGGTAATGACCGATGCATATAAGGCATCCACTTTCTTGCCAATTTCTGGTGTAGAACCAGAAGTGACTTTAAGTATTTTTTCTACGGTATGTTCTTTGTCACCCGGGTTGATACGTTCTGGCGAATAGCCGGCAAAAAAGTCTTGGTTGTATACCAAACCACTTTCTTTTTCTAATACCGGAATACATTCATCTTCTGTTACCCCAGGATATACGGTAGATTCATAAATAACGGTATCTCCTTTCTTTAATACTTTACTTACAGTTTCAGAAGCTTTGTATAAAGGAGTTAAAATTGGTCTATTGGTACTGTCAACAGGTGTAGGTACGGTAACGATATAATAATTACAATCTGCGATATCCTCTAATTGGTTACTGCAAAATAAACCAGTTTCCATCTTTGGACCATCTTTTAGTACCGCTTGTAAAACGTCATCTTCAACCTCTAATGTGCTGTCATGACCTTTTCTAAGTTCCTCTATACGATCGGTATTAATGTCGAAACCTATAACGGGATATTTGGTTGCAAACAACCTAGCAAGTGGTAAGCCTACATAGCCTAAACCAATAATAGCAATTTTAATGTCTTTCATAATCTTATTTCTTCGGTTATCAACAGTAACCTTAATTTATTAGAGTGGTTGCGAAAGGCAACCATAATATTTATATTTTAACTCCTAACTCCTAACTCCTAACTCCTAACTCCTAACTCCTAACTCCTAACTCCTAACTCCTAACTCCTAACTCCTAACTCCTAACTCCTAACTCCTAGTATATTACTTCAAATTCTCCCAATACCATTTCACCGCTTCTTTTAGTCCGGTTTTAATATCATACTGAGGGTCATAATGTAATAATTCTTTGGCTTTATCTACAGAAGCTAAGGAATGTGGTACATCACCAGCTCTTGTTGGCCCGTAAACATTTTTCACTTCTTTAATTTTTGGGTCGTATTCCCCTAAATACTCTTTTAACAGTTCTGTTAATTCGTTTAAATCTGTTCGCTCACCGTAAGCGGTATTATATACGGTATTCATAGCATTTTGGTTGTCGGAAACCATGGCGCGAACATTCATTTGAATAACGTTATCGATATAAGTGAAATCTCTTGAAAAAGAACCGTCACCATTAATGACAGGAGATTCATGCTTCATCAGTTGCATTACGAATTTTGGAATTACCGCGGCATAGGCTCCGTTGGGATCTTGTTTTCTGCCAAAAACATTAAAATAGCGTAAACCTATTGTCTCTATACCATACGTTTTACTGAAGACATCTGCGTATAACTCATTAACATATTTTGTAATAGCATAGGGGGAGAGTGGTTTTCCTATGATATCCTCTACTTTGGGCATATTGGTAGAATCGCCATACGTAGAGGAGCTTGCTGCGTAAATAAATCGTTTTACTTTGGCATCACGTGCCGCAACCAGCATATTTAAAAAACCAGATACATTAACATCGTTACTGGTGATAGGGTCATTAATTGACCGTGGCACTGAACCTAGGGCAGCTTGATGTAAAATGTAATCTACACCTTCACATGCTTTTTGGCAATCGCTCAAATTTCTGATGTCACCTTCAATCAATTTGAACTTTGAATGATCTGCTAAAGGACCCACGTTTTCACGCTTTCCGGTGGCAAAATTATCTAAACAAGTGACTTGATTGCCATTTTGTAATAAGGCGTTACACAGATTAGAACCAATAAAGCCGGCACCACCTGTAACTAGAATGTGAAAATTTGAATTAAGATTGAATAAACTCATGAACTGTTTTTGAAATTGCAAATATGTTAATTAGAACTTTAAAACATCATTATTATTATATGAAATTCATATATATTCGATGAATAATTTTTTTGATTTACTAATCTAAATTTTTATCTGTAGTTTATTTAGAATTTAATATGTAGTTAGATATTTGTTTGGCGGCTTCTTCATGACCAATACAGGTCCAATGTGGGTCGTGCTTAAATGACCATTCTTTTTGTTTATTGTCTTTAAGTAATAACATATTAAAGTTTAGATCTTTTAGAATGGTAATTATTTTAGGATCAGCATTAGGTCTAAAAACTAATGTTATATTTTTATGGTCATAGTTATTTTTAGAATAAGTTAATAACTTAGTTAATTCTGTTATTTGTTCTTCTGTTAATTTCGGTTTGTCAGAAACTTGTACTTCAGGTTTTGTGGTTGTATTTTCTTTTTTTGTAAATGAATAATTTATGTAGAGGTAGTATATAAATTTCCAGTTATATAAAAATTTTTTAACTAAAGGAGAGTTCAGTTTTCCTGGAATAATTGAATTTGTTTTACTGTTAAATTGAGTAATATCTCCCATTTTATGAATTATAGAGGAGCTTTCTGTGAAATCTGCATCGTGAACATAAATTAATTGATGAATTGGATTTAAAGAGTCTAAGCTAGCAGCTATTTCCATTGCCCCAATAAACGAGATACCAGATCTAGATGCTTCGTAATAATTAAATGAAGGAGAAAATTTATCTAGAAAATTAGATTGATGGCAAGAATCTGGATTCATGAAATTTTCAATGTAAGAATCACCTATAATGGTAATTAAATTTTCTTTTGATTTTGGTAAATGACCAGGCCATCCATCTTCATTAATAATCCATGTATGTGTTCCCCCTGTCCAATGACCTTTTTGATTTGGGTTGTATTTTTGAATGCTGTTACTATCAATTATTCTGCTAGGTATATCAGAGGTAACATAGGCTAAACGGCAAATGACTTCACCAAAAAATAAGCCAACAATGCAAAATAAGACGATGTTTTTAATAAATGAGCTCATGATTTAAAATTGAAAATATATAAATTCTTGTTCTTCTCCTGCAAACATGAATAGTAGTAAGATTAGTGCTAGATAAAACATCCACCTAAGAATTTTAGGTATAAATTGAAGTTTTTCAATTGCAAATTTTGAAGACCTTCCTAACCACTCAATAACAAGGAATAAAGTGATTAGATAAAATATTTCATTGGGAATTGATAATGATATAGCATTTATGTAGTTAATAAAAATGCTCGAAATGTAATTGTAGGCATGGGTGATAGAATCTGCTCTAAAGAAAATCCAAGCGAATACAGTCAATGAAAAGGTAAATAGCATCTGAATCGTTTCCTTTAAATTAGGTAACCATTTTCCTTCGGCAACAATATTAGTATTTACACGATTTTTGCTTCTTAATAGTAAGGGAAGAAAATAAAGAGCATTTAAAAAGCCCCAAAAAACAAACGTCCAATTTGCACCATGCCAAAAGCCACTAACTAGAAATATGATAAAAGTATTTCTAATTTTCATCTTCATGCCTCCTTTGCTGCCACCTAAGGGTATATACAAATAGTCTCTAAACCATGTAGATAGCGATATATGCCATCTTCTCCAGAATTCAGCAATATCTCTGGAAAAATATGGAAATGCAAAATTCTGCATTAGGTTAAAGCCAAACAAACGAGAGGTGCCTATTGCAATATCTGAATATCCGCTGAAATCACCATATATTTGGAAAGTGAAAAATAATGCACCCAAAATTAGGGTGCTTGTATCATAGATTTCATAATTGTTGAAAATGATATTCGCATATTTAGCACAGTTATCTGCGATGATTACTTTTTTAAATAAACCCCATAAAATTTGCCTTAAACCTAAAATTGCTAAGGAATAATCAAATTTTCGTTTTGTGTAAAATTGAGGTAAAAGATTTGTAGCCCGTTCGATAGGCCCGGCAACCAACTGAGGAAAAAAACTAACGAATGCTGCAAAAGCTATAAAATCAGTTGTAGGCTCAAGTTTCTTTTTGTAAACATCTATTGTATAGCTAAGCGTTTGAAAGGTGTAAAAACTAATACCAACTGGCAGAATAATATTTAAAGTATTGGGTTTTATTTCTTTACCCAAAAACAAGAACGCTTCTGTGAAACTTTCAATAAAGAAATTGTAGTATTTAAAAAAACCTAAGAAGCCTAAATTAATTGTAATACTTATCCATAAATAAATTTTTCGTTTTAAAGCAACTTGTTCTTCTTTTAATAAACTGCCAATTGTATAATCAACAAGGGTGCTGAAAATAATTAAAGTTAGAAATCGCCAGTCCCACCAACCATAGAAAAGATAACTGGCGCAGACGATTAATAGATTTTGAAGTCTTATCTTTTTTTGGAAAATGAACCAGTATAAAACAAATGTAACTGGTAAGAAAATCGCAAAATCTAAAGAATTGAAAAGCATTTAATGTTAACAGGTATTATATAGTGAGAATGAATTTACTTCAAAATGTAAAATAAATAATGCGTGGGTTAATTATGTATGTTGATTGTTATGGCTGGTAATAACCTTTATACCATTCGATAAATTTTTGAACACCTTCTTTAATAGGTGTATTGGGACGGTAGTCATAATCAGCAATTAAGTCATCTACATTAGCCCACGTTTTTTCAACGTCACCAGGTTGCATTGGGTACATGTCTTTTTTAGCTACGGTACCTAAACTTTCTTCTATAGCGGTAATAAAATCCATCAGCTTCACAGATTTACTATTGCCAATATTGTAAATTTTAAAAGAACCTTTTTTCTCTAATTGTTCAGTAACCGGTTTTTGAATAATACGCACTACACCTTCTGTAATATCATCGATATAGGTAAAGTCACGTTCCAATTTACCGTTATTGAATACCTTTATGGGCTTGTCATTTACAATGGCATCTGTAAATAAAAACATGGCCATATCTGGTCTGCCCCAAGGGCCATATACCGTGAAGAATCGTAACCCTGTTGTTTTAAAACCGTAGAGGTGACTATAGGAATGTGCCATAAGTTCATTGCTCTTTTTAGTGGCAGCATATAAACTTACAGGGTGGTCAACTGCATCAGTAGTTTCGAAAGGTATTTTTTCGTTTAAACCATATACACTAGAGCTACTGGCATATACTAAATGTTTGATCTTGTAATTACGGCAACATTCTAAAATATTCAGAAAACCGACCAAATTACTATCAACATAAGCTTCAGGGTTTTCTAGACTATAACGAACACCTGCTTGTGCGGCTAAATTGCAAACCACATCAAAATTTTGAGCTTTAAATAACTTTGGTAGGTTTTCACGATCTTCTAGAGCTAGCCTGATAAATGAAAAAGCAGCACTTGTAGTGCTTTCTGCCAAAACATTAAATTGTTCGGCATTCGCTCTTTCTATACCCAGTTCTTTTAACCTGGCATATTTTAGATTAATATCGTAATAGTCGTTGATATTATCTAAACCAACAACCTCATGACCTTTTTCTACTAAACTTTTTGAAACGAAAAAGCCAATAAAACCAGCAGCTCCAGTTACTAAAATTTTCATGATTGCCCTATTTTGTAATAATTGAACCCTATTTCTTGCATGGTGTCATTATCTAATAAACGTCTACCATCGAATACAAATGCAGGTTTAAGCATTTGCTTATAAATTGTTTTCCAGTCATAGGTTTTAAACTCGTCCCATTCGGTCAAAATAGCAATGGCATGTGCATCTTTCGTAACTTCTACAGGATCTTTGGTTACTTTTAATAACCGTCTATTTTCTTCTGGTGATCGCGTATTTAGATAGTCTAAATCTGCATAAATACGTTCTTCTGAAACCTTAGGGTCATATACTATAATTTCGGCACGTTCTTCTAATAATGCATCTGCAACAGCAATGGCAGCAGATTCCCTGGTATCATTGGTGTCTTTTTTAAAGGCCCAACCATATATGATGATTTTTTTACCAGAAATGGTATTGTAAAGACTAGAGATGATGTTTTCTGCAAAGCGGCTTTTTTGATAGTCATTGGCAATAATAACCTGTTCCCAATAATCGGCAACCTCATTTAAACCATATGACCTAGCAATATAAACCAAGTTTAAAATGTCTTTTTGAAAGCAAGATCCACCAAAACCAACAGAAGCATTTAAGAATTTTGGACCTATTCTGCTATCGAAACCAATGGCTCTCGAAATTTCTTGAATATTGGCATCTGTTTTTTCACATAATGCCGAAATGGTATTAATAGAAGAAACACGTTGCGCCAAAAAAGCGTTGGCAACTAATTTTGATAACTCTGAAGACCATACATTGGTTTGTAATATGCGTTCTTTGGGTAGCCAATGCTCATATACCGCACTAAGGGCGTCTTTTGCCGCTTGACCACTTGGGGTGTCATTACCACCAATTAGTACACGGTCTGCATGAATTAAATCTTCAATAGCGGTACCTTCTGCCAAAAACTCTGGATTCGATAAAATTTCAAACTTAACTGAGTTGCCAGTGTTATCTAAAATATTTTGAATCGCTTGTGCTGTTCTTACAGGAAGTGTAGATTTTTCAACAACTATTTTGTCGTCTTTTGCCACTTTTGCAATATTACGGGCACAAAGTTCTATAAATTTTAAGTCTGCGGCTTGCCCTTTACCTTTACCATAGGTTTTGGTAGGGGTGTTCACAGAGATAAATATCATTTGGGCTTCGTCAATAGCTTTGTCAACTTCAGTAGAGAAAAAAAGATTTTTCCCACGTCTTTCGCCTACAATTTCTTTTAACCCTGGCTCATAAATAGGTAAGGTATCTAAATCGTCTGTGTTCCACTGGTCAATACGGTCTTGGTTGATGTCTACAACCGTAACCTGTATTTCTGGACATTGTTTCGCTATAACCGACATTGTTGGGCCGCCAACGTAGCCAGCACCAATACAACATATTTTTGTAATCTTCTTCATTTATGGTTTATTGGGATTAAAAACGCAAAGATTAAAAAATAACGCCCGATTAGGAAATATATTTTAGATGAAGTCGTTATTTACAGGGTTAAAAAGCCTGTAGGAACGATAAATGACGTATGCCATTTCCTTTAACCGATAATTTACACGTATTAAACGAATTATACTATTAATTCAATGATTTGGTTAAATGTATAGTTAATTTTGAATCTTATATTTGTAATCCTAAATTGACAACTATTGAAAACCGTTTCAACTCCTACTAAAATATGGCTATCCTCTCCGCACATGGGAAGTACAGAGCAAGACTATGTTAATGAAGCCTTTGATACGAATTGGATTGCGCCCTTAGGGCCAAATGTGAATGCTTTTGAGCAGGCTATAAAAGATGAACTAGGCAATGCCGTTCATGTAGCCGCCTTAAGTTCTGGGACAGCAGCCATTCATTTAGGGCTTGAGTTATTAGGTGTAGGCAAAGGAGATGACGTTATATGTCAAAGCTTTACTTTTTCTGCGTCTGCAAACCCGATTTCTTATCTAGGTGCAGCGCCAGTATTTGTAGACAGTGAAACCGATACATGGAATATGTCTCCTGGTTTATTAAGAAAAGCAATAGAAAGTGGTATCGAAGAAGGTAAGAAACCTAAAGCCATAATTGCAGTACACTTATATGGTATGCCTTATAAGATTGCTGAAATAAGAGCTATTGCCGATGAGTTTCAAATTCCTATTTTAGAAGATAGTGCAGAAGCATTAGGTAGTTCATATCATGAAATACCTTGTGGAACTTTTGGTGATATAGGTATTTTGTCATTTAATGGAAATAAAATTATAACGACCTCTGGAGGAGGCGCTCTGGTTTCTAAAAATAAGACCTATGCTGAAAGAGCTATATTCTTAGCGACACAAGCAAGAGATGAAGCCCCACATTATCAACATTCTAATATAGGTTACAATTATAGAATGAGTAATGTCCTAGCAGGTATAGGCCGTGGTCAAATGGAAGTTTTAAAAGACCGAGTAAACGCACGTAGAGCCAATCATCAATATTATCTAGAGACATTAAATCAATTTGAAGAAATTGAATTTCTTTCTGAGCCAAAAGGGTATTTCTCCAATAGATGGTTAAGTTGTATCTTAACACCATCTTTTGAAATGAGAGAAAAACTTAGGTTAGCCCTTCTAGAAGAGAATGTTGAGTCTAGACCTTTATGGAAACCACTACATCTACAACCGATTTTTAAAACTTCGAAGCAGTTTGTAGATGGCACCTCGGCATCATTATTCGAGAGAGGTCTTTGTTTGCCTAGTGGTTCTAATTTAACAAATGAAGAATTAGAACGAGTTGTAACAACCATCAAAAACGTTTTATCATGATTCAGAAATACCTAAATTACAATGCACAGCGCTATGCCTCTAAATGGCTCGTGTTAGGCATTGATTTACTTACGGTAGTTTTCTCTTTTATTCTATCTTATTTTATTCGATTCAACTTAACCTTAAATTTTGATGTTCATAATTTTTTGGTTCAAATACCTTTAATTGCACTAGCTGCGCTATTGGCCTTTATTATTGTAGGTTCTTATAAAGGTGTGGTACGACATACAGGTGTTAGAGATGTATACAACATTTTTAATGCGGTGTGCTTTTTTAGTATACTCGTCATTTTTGTGGTTTTGGTGAACAGACAATTAGATGTGTTGAGCCAATTTACCATACCATTGTCTATTATCATTATTAATAGTCTTATCGCTTTTATAGGTTTAGTTGCCTCTCGTTTTGTTTTTAAATCTTTTTATAACAGAATGAACAGCAATATTAAGGTGACCAAAAATATTATCATTTATGGTGCAGGTGATTCTGGTGTACTTACGCACAGTGCTATTGCTAACAATACCAAGAGTAGATATAGGGTTATTGGTTATATTGATCGCGATGTAAAGAAAATAGGAAAAAATATTAACGGTGTACCGGTTTTTGGAAGAAAAACTTTGACAGAAGCTTTCATTGTTAAGAACAATATTTCAGAAATTATTTTCTCTATTCAGAATATAGATTCTAGAAAACTAAGGAAGACCGTTGAAGGTTTGGTCGATTTGCCTATTGTGGTTAAAATAGTACCGCCTATTGAAGATTGGATCAATGGAGAATTAAAAGTTTCTCAAATAAAACAAGTACAAATTGAAGATCTGTTGGATCGTGCCCCAATTACTATTAAGAATAGTAAAATTGCAATGGAGTTAATGAACAAGACCGTAATGGTAACTGGTGGGGCTGGTTCTATTGGTAGTGAGATTGTTCGCCAAATATGTAACTACGGATATAAATCTTTAATTGTTATCGATTCTGCAGAATCGGCATTATATGATCTACAACAAGAATTAAAGCAAAACGGATTTCATAATTTTATTCCGATCGTAACAGATATTCGAGATAAAAATAGAATGAATGCTCTTTTTGGAGAACACAGACCAAACGTTGTTTTTCATGCAGCAGCTTATAAGCATGTGCCATTAATGGAGTACAATTCTTATGAAGCCATAAAAATTAATATTGGTGGTACTAAGAACGTAGCAGATCTATCTATTATACATGGGGTTGAAAAATTTGTTTTCGTTTCTACTGATAAAGCAGTGAACCCAACCAATGTAATGGGGGCTACCAAGCGTATTGCAGAACTTTATATTAGCTGTATGCAAAAAGAAAACAAAACTAAATTCATTACCACCAGATTTGGTAATGTACTTGGGTCTAATGGCTCAGTAATACCATTGTTTAGAAAACAGATAGAAAATGGTGGTCCGTTAACGTTAACTCATAAAGATATTACACGATATTTTATGACCATACCAGAAGCTTCTCAGTTGGTTTTAGAAGCCGGTGCAATGGGTGAAGGAGGTGAGATATTTATTTTCGATATGGGTGAATCGGTGAAAATATTTGATTTGGCAAAGAATATGATCAAACTTTCTGGTTTAAGATACCCAGATGATATCGATATTAAGATTACTGGTTTACGACCTGGTGAAAAATTATATGAAGAATTGTTGGCCAATGGTGAAAATACCTTACCAACCTATCATCAGAAAATTAAGATCAGTAAGGTACGTGATGTAGAATATGCCAAAGTAAGATCGAAAATTGATGAGCTGTGTATTACCAATATGTTTTTTAGTGGTAATACGGTTAAGTTAATGAAAGAGATCGTGCCAGAATATGTTTCTAAAAATTCTGATTTTTGTGAACTGGATAAATCAACTGACAGTACAGACGGTCAAGATAAAGCGCCTCTTAAAATCGTACAACCTTAATTAGAATAACATTAACCATTATTAACATTATTATAAAAATGAATACATTGAAAACGAAATTCAATCACTACGGATTAGTAGTATTTTTAGGAGTTCTTATTGCTTCTTGTGGCTCAAAAAAGGATGTGGTATACTTTCAAGATGCAGCAGACTATGAAACCATTGTAAGTGATAATACACATACAAATACTTTTAAAGTAGATGATGTTATCGGTATTAATGTATCAACCTTAGATCCTTTGGCTAGTACACCTTTTAATTTATTTTCGGGAACGCAAGAAGGAGGATTTGGGAGACCCCAACAATTAGATTACATAGTAGATAAAAACGGCGAAATTGATTTTCCGGTAGTTGGTAATATTAAAATTGTTGGACTTACCCCAGAAGAAACAAAAGACTTATTAAAACAAGAATTACAACCATATTTAAAAGATCCAATTATTAATATTCGTTTAAGAAACTTTACGGTAACCGTTCTAGGTCAAGTAAATAGACCTGGTACATACCAAGTAAATGGTGAGCAAATCACCGTTTTAGAGGCTATTGGTCTTGCGAATGACTTGAATATTAAAGGAAAGCGTGATAATGTTTTGGTGATCCGTGATTTTAACGGAACCAAAGTATATACGCGTATCGATTTAACCAAAAAATCAGCATTGAATTCACCTGTGTATTATTTAACGCAAAATGATGTGGTTTATATAGAGCCAAACCAGTCTGCCGTTACGCAATCTACCTTAGATAATAGAGCAGGTTTAACGGTGTCTATTGCATCTTTAATCATTACTACAGCTGTAATTATTTTAACTAGAAACTAGAATTCTATTTTAATTACCCAAATCAATATATTTTATGAATATTTCTGATAGAAAAGAAGATATTAAAAATGTGATTTCCACCTATGCAAAGCAATGGAAATGGTTTTTACTCTGTGGATTTTTAGCGCTGGTTGCAGCCTATATTAATATACGTTATACGGTACCAGAATATGCCGTTAAATCGCAAATACAAATTGTTCAAGAAAAGAATGCCCCAACTGGTATGAGTGTGTTTCAAGATTTGGACATGCTTGGCGGTGGTAATAAGCAAGTGGAAGATGAAATCGAAATCATCGCTTCTAGATCTAATTTTATTGACGTTGTCGATGAATTAGGAATCAATAAAAAAATAATGGCTTTAGGGAACGTTATTAATTCTGAAGTATATAAGAACCCGCCATTTAATTTGAATTTTATAGCATCTGATTCTATTGTTAAAAATGCCAATTTTAGTTTTTTTATTGAATTTTCATCTGCCAGTACTTTTGGCTATGTAGAGACGGAGGGGCAACCGGCCAAAATATATTCTTTTGGTAACGGTATAAAAACACCAGTAGGTGATATGGTTATTACCCCAAACGTAAAAGATGCAAAAACCTTAATTGGTAAGAAATTTCAAATTGTTATGAGTCCGGTAGAAATGGTTGCTAGGTCATTAAAGTTTGCGGTTCAAATTTCCGTAACGGACGAATTTTCAAATATTCTTGATGTTACCATGACCAGTGCGATACCAGAAAAAGCAAAGGATATTATTGATAAGTTAATTGAAATCTATAATAGAAATGCCGTAGAGGAAAAGAAACGTATTGCAGATACCACATCAGATTTTATTAATAATAGAATACAATTAATATCAGGTACCTTGAGTAATGTTGATAAGGATGCACAAGAGCTATTGACCGAAAAAGGAATGACTGGTTCTGGTCTTGAGGTCGGTGCTGCCGTACAAGTTAGTGCAGGTAGCCGTCAAAACCTTGAGAATGCCAAGGTGCAATTGCAAATGGTTAGTGGTTTAAAAGATTATGTTAGTGGTGAAACGGGTTATGATGAAATGCCTGTGGTTGATGTGGGTAGTGGTGCATTAAGTCAAGCGACCGTGCAATACAACACCTTAGTTGCCGAGCGTAAAAGATTGTTGAAAAGTGCAGATGAGCAAAACCCAATGATCGTAAACTTAGATGAGCAATTAGATGGTTTAAAAAATACCATGTCATCTAGTTTGAATTCGTTAGAGCGAAATGTTGGTATGAACGTAAGTACCCTTCAAAATCAATTAGGAAGAATACAAGGTACTATATATTCTGCACCACAAAATCAACGTGAATTAAGAAATATTACTAGAAAACAAGAGACTACAGAAGCATTATACTTGTATTTATTACAAAAACGAGAGGAGTCTCAAATTACATTTGCCTCTGCTGCACCAAAATCTAACGTGATAGATACGGCCTATGTTTCTAGCCCTACACCTGTAAAACCTAAAAAAGCAATTACCTATTTAGCAGCTTTAATGCTAGGTTTGTTATTGCCGTTTGGTGTTATTTATGGTAAGGGTCAGTTAGATACTAAGATTCATAATAAGCATAGTCTTGAGAAATATACGAAAGATGTGCCTGTTTTAGGGGAGCTGCCCAGACTTTCTAAAAAAGATAGTAAGATTATTATTAACGATGACCGCTCTGTATTAGCAGAGGCATTACGAATTATAAGAGCTAACCTCGACTTCTTGATTAAAACGAAGCGTGCCAGTGATAGTAACAAGAACAATGTAATTTATGTTACCTCTAGTACACCTGGGGAAGGTAAAACATTTGTTTCCTCTAACCTGTCAATGATTTTGGCAAGTACAGATAAGAAAGTGTTATTGGTTGGTGCGGATATTAGAAACCCTAAATTATATACGTTCTTTTCAGGAGATTCTGTAGATAAGTTAAAAACACCATCTAGAAATAAAGATGCTGGTTTGACAGAATTCTTATTGGACGATTCTATTGAAGTTAAAGATATTATTAGACCGATGTTGGTTCATCATAATACTATAGATGTTATATACTCAGGAAAAATACCGCCAAACCCAGCAGAACTTTTAATGAGTTCTAAAATTGAGGATTTATTGGCAGAAGTTTCTGAAATGTACGATTATGTAATTGTCGATACAGCACCAATGATGGTAGTTAGTGATACTTTATTGATTGCGCCTTTTGCAAATCATATTATATATGTAACTAGAGCAGGAGTAACCGATGAAACCGCAGTGAAGTTTCCTTTAAACCTTCGTGACGAAGGTAAGTTGAAGGGAGTTTCTTTTGTAGTGAACGATGTTACCTTAGACGAGTTAGGTTATGGAGGTAAGTACGGTTACGGTTATAGCAAGACAAGTAAAAAATGGTGGAAATTCTAAATCATTAGTTTACTTAAAATTATAAATTGTCTTTTCAATTATAGGCTTAATAAGCATCAATGTTTTTTCATTGATGCTTATTTTTTTGAGGTAATTCAGTTGTGTAATCTTATGTACGTCACTGGCAACAAAATCTATTAGGTTATTCTTTAATAACCAAAGCGCTGTTTGTTTTACTTCTTTACCGTAATATTCACCTAAGGATAAAATGTTCAACTGAAATAATAATCCTTCATTTTTATATCTTGAATATGCATTAAGTTTTTTATGCAAATACGCATACCGCTCTGGATGTGCGAATATTGGAAACAAGCCGGCGCTTTTTATTTTTTGAACCGAGCTGTCAAAATTAATGGACGCCTGTAAATACGACATTTCTATTAAAAGATAGTCTTTAGCTAAAGGCATGATGTTTTTATCTTCTAAGATTTTTTCAAAACCTGAATCGATCATATGTTCTGCAGCCGCTTCAATATGTACATGCTCTAGATTGTTTGTTTTTAAAGCATTCTGAAGTAGCGATAACGAGCTATTTATAGTATTAGGATTGTTAGGATAATAATTTTCCATTATGTGAGGAGTACAGATAAAATCTGTTACTCCGAATTCATTAAAACCTTTAATAAGTTCAATAGAATCTTCAACAGTTTTTGCTCCATCATCAATACCAGGTAAAACGTGATTATGAATATCTATAAAACCATCTAAATGGTCAATTAAGAAATGTTTTTTAGAGAAAAAGCTGAACATAAACTGAAATTAGGTTTTAGTTATCTGAGGAAATAATATGTGTCAAAGTTACTATTTATTACCATTGTAAGATTTACAAATGCTACAAATGGAATCGCTTAACTTTTATTACCTGTATAATACAGTATCTTCAAAGTGGATAACTATAATAGATCTTTATTATTTTTCTATTTGTACCTATTGAAAAATATAATTTAAGAGTTCTTGGGCGAAAGATGTAATAGCCTAGAGCCATACCAAGAAAAGAATTCTCCGTCAGCTAATCTTACTTCTGTATTTTTTAGAACACTCTTAATAGTTTTTAGATGTTCTTTTTTGAAAGGGTAGGGTTCAGATGATAATAGTACTACATCAGGATTGTAATCGCTAATTTGTTGTAAAGTTACAACAGGGTAGCGATTTTGCTCGGAGAATACGTTTATGTATCCGCACCTATTTAACATGTCATTGATATAGGTGTCGCCACCAACAGTCATATATGGGTCTTTCCAAATAAGATAGACGACTTTTATTGATGGATTTTTCGGTTTTAAAGTACTATTTAGTTGATTGACAACCTCCGCCGCTAGTTTAGTACTAGCTGTAATTTGACCAATTTGTTCTATCATTCTAAGACTATCATCAAAGGTCTTAACATCACTTATCCATACTGGAGTAGATTCACTTAAAAATTCAATTTGCTCTTTAATATTTTCCTCTTTGTTGGCAAGAATCAAAGCTGGCTCAAGTTGTAGTATCTTTTCCAGCTTTAGGTCTTTTGTACCACCAATCATGCTTTTTGTGAGATATGGTTTATTGGGGTGTGCACAGAACTTAGTACAACCAACTACTTTGTCCCCTAGTCCTAAATCGAACAATAATTCTGTAATGGACGGAACAACAGATACTATTCTAGAGGGTGTGCAACTAATTTCAATTTGATTTCCTAATTGGTCATTATATATCATGAATATAGCAGTAAAAAAGGTCGTAAATCTACCCTTTTTTATATAAAATAGGTATTAAAGAAACTTAATTCCTAATCTCCAAAATATCAATTCATCAAATTTCAGGTAAATATTTATCAATAAATTATAATCTCAGCTCAAGATTGAAGAAAACTGAAATAATACTAATTAAAATCTTTATTTTCGTATCAGCCTAAAATTGATGTTGCAACAACAATATTGATAAATGCTGTAACGGTATGAATGACGATTTGTTAAAACGAATTGATTCATCGTATCTTAAAAAAAATAGCTTGTCAAAAAAATAATTTGAACATATAAAATGAACGATATCCTACAAACCCCTTACAAACCTCAAAACCATATTCGCATTGTTACAGCGGCTTCCCTTTTTGATGGTCATGATGCAGCAATTAATATAATGCGTAGAATTATTCAATCTACAGGTTGTGAGGTTATTCATTTAGGTCATAACCGATCAGTTCAAGAAATTGTTGATTGTGCTATTCAAGAAGATGTGCAGGCAATCGCTATTACTTCTTATCAAGGCGGACATGTAGAATACTTCAAGTACATGTATGATTTGTTGAAGGAGCGTGGAGCTTCGCAAATTAAGTTGTTTGGTGGTGGTGGAGGAACAATTCTTCCTGAAGAAATCAAAGAATTACATGCCTACGGTATTGAGAGAATTTATTCGCCAGATGATGGTCGTGAAATGGGACTTCAAGGTATGATAAATGACCTAATTCAGAAAAGTGATTTTCCTGTTGGAGAACATCTTAATAGTGAATTAAATAATGTAGAAGAACTTAGTTATGCAGCTATTGCAAGACTTATTTCATCTGCAGAAAACTTTCCAGAAAAGCATCAAGAGGTTCTAAATACAATTCGGAAAAAAGTTGAAACAAAAAAGGTAGCTCCAGTATTGGGAATTACAGGAACAGGTGGCTCAGGTAAATCATCTTTAGTAGATGAATTGGTGCGTCGTTTTCTTGCTGATTTTGATGATAAAAAAATTGCCGTTATTTCTGTTGACCCATCTAAAAGAAAAACAGGCGGTGCATTATTAGGAGATCGTATTAGAATGAACGCTATTTTTAATGATAGAGTTTATATGCGTTCTTTAGCCACGCGCCAGTCTAATTTAGCATTATCAAAATATGTGAAAGATGCCGTTGATATTACCAAAGCTGCGGGTTTTGATTTAATTATTTTAGAAACCTCGGGTATAGGTCAATCAGATACTGAAATTACCGAGCATTCAGATGTTTCGTTATATGTGATGACTCCTGAATATGGTGCGGCCACGCAGCTAGAAAAAATTGACATGCTAGATTTTGCCGATTTGATAGCTCTTAACAAGTTTGATAAACGAGGAGCATTAGATGCATTGCGAGATGTAAAAAAACAGTACCAGCGTAATCATCAATTGTGGGATACTCCGGCAGAAAAAATTCCCGCTTACGGTACTATCGCTTCCCAATTTAATGACCCGGGGATGAATCAATTGTACAGGGCGGTTATAGATACCTTGGTTGATAAGACAGGGGCGGAGGACTTAAAATCTTCCTTTGAAAGTTCTCGAGAAATGTCTGAGAAAATTTACATCATTCCACCAAAGCGAACTAGATATCTTTCTGAAATAACAGATACTATTCGCGATTACAACGAAAGGGCAGAACATCAAAAAGCGGTTGCTCAAAAACTATTTAGTCTTAAAGAATCTTCTGAAATTTTAAAAGACAAGGAAGATGTTTTAAGTGCCATAGAAGCTGCAAAAAAAGAATTGCAATTAGACCTTGATCCACATAATAAAAAAATAATAGATGAGTGGAATGAGAAGAAGTCTAATTATGAGGGTGATTTTTTTGCTTATGTAGTTAGAGGTAAAGAGGTGAAGGTAGAAACGACGACCAAATCTTTATCGCAGACACAAATACCAAAAGTAATTTTACCAAGATATGAAGGCTGGGGAGATATTTTAAAATGGTCTTTGCAAGAAAACGTACCAGGAGAGTTTCCTTTTACGGCAGGTGTATTTCCATTTAAAAGGCAAGGTGAAGACCCAACCAGAATGTTTGCTGGTGAAGGCGGACCAGAAAGGACTAATAAGCGTTTTCATTATGTATCTAAGGGATTGCCCGCAGCTCGCTTATCTACAGCTTTTGATTCGGTGACCTTATATGGTGAAGACCCGGGTGATAGACCTGATATTTATGGAAAAATCGGAAATTCCGGAGTGAGTATTTGCTGTTTAGACGACGCTAAAAAATTATATTCCGGATTCGATTTATGTGCTCCTACCACTTCGGTCTCAATGACTATTAACGGTCCTGCAGCAACTATTGCCGCATTTTTTATGAATGCCGCTATTGATCAACAATGTGAGAAGTATATTAAGGCAAACGGACTTACAGTTGAAGTAAACAAAAAGATTGATTCAATTTATAAGAAGTTAGGGGCAAAGCGCCCAACCTATGCCGGTGAATTGCCAGAAGGTAATGATGGTCTTGGTTTGTTTCTTTTGGGTGTAACCGGTGATCAAGTATTACAGGCTGATGTCTATGCAGAGCTAAAGTCTGATGCATTGTCCAAGGTAAGAGGTACGGTACAAGCTGATATTTTAAAAGAGGATCAAGCGCAGAATACCTGTATTTTTTCAACTGAATTTTCATTACGCTTAATGGGTGATGTACAACAATATTTTATAGATAGGAAAGTCCGTAATTTTTATTCGGTGTCCATTTCTGGGTACCATATTGCCGAAGCAGGGGCGAACCCGATTAGTCAGTTAGCCTTTACGCTAGCCAATGGTTTTACATTTGTAGAATACTACTTATCTAGAGGTATGCATATTGATGAATTTGCACCTAACCTTTCTTTTTTCTTTAGTAACGGACTTGATCCAGAATATGCTGTAATCGGTAGAGTAGCAAGAAGAATTTGGGCAAAAGCCATGAAGTTGAAATACAACGGGAATGAACGTTCACAAAAACTGAAATATCATATTCAAACATCGGGTCGCTCTTTACATGCGCAAGAAATTGATTTCAATGATATTAGAACGACATTACAGGCGCTCTATGCCATTTACGACAATTGTAATTCATTGCATACCAATGCGTATGATGAGGCAATTACCACGCCTACAGAACACTCCGTAAGAAGAGCTATGGCAATACAATTGATAATCAATAAAGAGCTTGGGTTGGCTAGAAACGAGAACCCTATGCAAGGATCTTTTATTACCGAAGAGCTAACAGATTTGGTGGAAGAGGCTGTAATGGTAGAGTTCGATAGAATTACAGATCGCGGGGGAGTGCTTGGAGCTATGGAGAGCATGTACCAGCGTAGTAAAATTCAAGAAGAGAGCTTGTATTATGAAACTAAGAAGCATACTGGGGAGTTGCCGATTATAGGGGTAAATACCTTTTTGTCTTCTAACGGGTCACCTACTATTATACCAGAAGAGGTAATTCGTGCAACGGTAGATGAAAAGAAAGCACAGATATATAATCTTGAAGATTTACAGAAAAGAAATGCAGCTATAGCAGAAAAGTCTTTAAAAACATTACAAGATATTGCCTTAAAAAATGAGAATACTTTTGAGCAATTAATGGAAACAACTAAATATTGTTCTTTAGGTCAAATTACACATGCCATGTTTGAAGTAGGAGGGCAGTATCGTAGAAATATGTAGTTTTTTTAAGGATAAAGGTTAAGCTTTAATTTCTTATTTCATAAATATATAAGATGTTGATTGTTGTAGTTCCTTTGCTGAAACCTATTTTTACAAAAAGAAATAGCCCATGCTCCATTTAAAATTAGCAACTGACCCACGTTGGGTTAATATTGTAGAAAAGAATTTAGAAGAGATTTTAACGGATCACGCATGTTGCGAACAAAAGGCGGCAACTAATGCAATTACCATAATTACATTAAATTCCGAATATCCTGATTTAGTAACTGATTTACTTCTGTTGGCTCAAGAAGAATTAGTGCATTTTCAAATGGTTCATGATATTATTAAAGAGCGCGGTTATACACTTGGTAGAGAGCGTAAGGATAGTTACGTAAACGAACTTTATAAATTTATGAACAAAGGTGGTAACAGGTTACAATCTATGGTAGATAGGCTATTGTTTTCTGCCATGATAGAAGCAAGAAGCTGCGAACGTTTTAAGCTACTTTCAGAAGAAATTAAAGATCCAGAACTATCTAAGTTTTATCGAGATTTAATGATTAGCGAAGCGGGGCATTACACCACATTTATTGGTTTTGCTCGTAAATTTGGTCAGGATGTTGATGTCGATAAGCGCTGGCAAGATTTGGTTGAGTTTGAAGCAGAAGTAATTAAAAACTACGGTAAAGATGAAACCATACACGGCTGATATTTTTGTTATAGTTATTTGCCGATACAAAAATTAGCGAAAATATTCCCTAGCAATTCATCATTGGTCACTTGACCTGTGATTTCCCCTAGATGGTATAAAGCTTCTTTAACATCAATTGCCATGAGATCGCTTGAAAGTTCTGCTTTCATTCCGAATTGTACCTTTTCTATTTCTTCTAATGCTTTTAGTAATGAATTGTAGTGGCGGGTATTGGTTACAATAGTTTCGTTGTTACGTAATGCTCCGGTATTTACAAATTCTAAGAGGCTGTTTTGTAATTCCTCAACACCTTCGCCTGTTTTGGCTGATAGATATTTTACATCGTCTAAATAAGTACCGATTTTGTTTTTATCGTCTTCAGAAAGGGTATCTGCTTTATTAACCAATAAAACTAATGGTTTTAGCGGATTCTGGTTTTTTATTTTTTCATAATCGATGACAATATTCTTCAGCTTTTTATCGTCGCTTAAAAGTTTAGATCCATCAACCAATAACAAAACTACTTGGGCCTGCTCTATCTTTTCAAAAGTTCGTTTAATTCCCATGCCTTCTACAACATCTTGTGTCTCACGAATTCCTGCGGTATCAATAAATCGAAACCCTATTCCGCCAATAGAAATTTCATCTTCAATTGAATCACGGGTTGTTCCTGCAATATCTGATACCAATGCGCGCTCTTCATTTAAAAATGCATTTAAAAGTGTTGATTTACCTACATTGGGTTCACCGACAATAGCAACCGGAATGCCGTTTTTAATCACGTTTCCTACTGCAAAAGAATCTATTAAGCTTTGCAATACTTTTTGAATACGAGTAAGTAGTTCTTTGAATTGAGTACGGTCTGCGAATTCTACATCTTCTTCAGAAAAATCGAGTTCTAGTTCTATTAGAGAAGCAAAGTTTAGCAACTCTGTTCGCAACTGTTTTATCTCATTACTGAATCCACCACGCATTTGTTGTACAGCTATTTGATGGCTAGCGGCATTATCACTAGAAATTAAGTCGGCAACAGCTTCTGCCTGACTCAAATCCATCTTACCGTTTAAAAAGGCTCTTAGAGTAAACTCTCCTGCATCGGCAGTTCTACAGCCATTTCTAAGAAACAACTGAATAATTTGTTGTTGTATATATGGCGATCCGTGGCAAGATATTTCTATAACGTTTTCTCCTGTATAGGAATGGGGATTCTTAAAAATAGATACAAGTGCTTGGTCCAGTATATTTTCGCCTTCCTTAATAAATCCTAAATGAATAGTGTGACTTTTTTGATTTTCAAGAATTTTACCTGAAACCGATTCAAAATGCTTGGAAGCAATTGTAATTGCATCGTGACCTGAAAGTCTAATAATTGCAATGGCTCCCGCACCTGCCGGAGTTGCTAATGCTATTATGGTATCGTTTTGAATCATGCTACAAAAATAATCAATTATTAACTGTTGTAGTTTTCTTAATTTAATGACAATTTGTTTTCAGTATATAATTATATAGTAATTTCGCGTGGTATAAAATGTAATTAAAAAATGAAAAAAGTAGTTGTATTGTTGGCGTTTATGTTCGTTTCTTCTTTTGGTATCGCTCAAAGTGATACTCCTGAAACTACAGATGAGATTTCTGTAATGAAAGAGAAAGAAATGGAAGAAGTCAAGAAAAAAGTTGATAAAGCTGAAGCTGACGCGAAAAAAGAAAAAAAAGAAGCTGCCGAGCAAAAGAAAAAGGATGCAGCGAAAAAGAAAGAAGAGAAGCTTCAAAAACAAATAGATTCTAAAACCAAATCTATTTCTAAAGAAGAAAAAAAGGTTGAAAAGTTAAAAGCTCAGCTTGAAAAAGGAAAACTAAAAGGAACACTTTCTCCGGTAGATATTCAGAAAATAGAAGATAAGGTTGCTAAGAGTCAAATGAAGATTATGAAGGAGCAGGAGAAGCTTACAAAATTGAACAGAAAACTATAATTTCTCTAAAAGCTGTAACAATTTGCGACTTTATGCGTCTTATTTGTAGTATTCATCATTAAATCAATCAAAAATGGAACTAGTAAATAAAAACGCAGTAGCTGTTCGTGAAGACCGTAATTTGTTGGTCATTACTCATTTGTCTCAATATTTAGATTTTGTAACAGGATTTGGGGGGCTCGTAGTACCGTTGGTAATTTGGTTAACGACAAAAGATTCGGTTGTTGGTATGGACGAGCACGGTAAATCGGTAATCAACTTTCAGTTAACGTTAATCTTATATCTAGTAATTGGAATTCCCGGAATCTTATTATTCGGACTCGGAATCTTATTATTAATATTTGCAGGAATTTTATCAATTGTAATGCCTGCAGTAAATGCTATAAAAGCTAGTAACGGAGAATCACCTAGCTATTTTGGAACCATACGGTTTATATCATAAACAGATTATAAAACAAAAAAGGGTCAGTTTAATAACTGACCCTTTCTAATTTATGATTAATGAGTTCTAGCTGTTAAGCATAACAGGCATTACTAACATAGTTACAAATTCGCCTTCATCTAAACCATCGGTTGGGGTAAGTATACCTGCACGATTTGGTAAGCTCATTTCTAAAGAAACTTCATCAGAACCTAAGTTGTTCAACATTTCAGTTAAGAACCTTGAGTTGAAACCAATTTGCATGTCATCACCTTGGTAAGAACATGTTAATCTTTCTTCTGCTTTATTAGAGTAATCAAGATCTTCTGCAGAAATATTCAATTCTGCACCCGCTATTTTTAAACGTATCTGGTGTGTAGTTTTGTTAGAGAAAATAGAAACCCTTTTTACCGAACTCAAGAACTGATTCCTGGCGATAGTAAGTTTGTTCGGGTTCTCTTTTGGTATTACCGCTTCGTAGTTAGGGTATTTACCATCTATTAATCTACAGATTAGTTCAGTTTCTTCAAAGCTGAATTTTGCATTGCTTTCATTGTATTCAATAAGTACATCAGACTCACTACCTGCCAATATCCCTTTTAACAAAGTCAAAGGTTTTTTAGGCATAATGAACTCAGCTACTTGAGAAGCTCTTACATCTGTACGTTGGTATTTTACCAATTTATGTGCATCTGTTGCTACAAATGTTAAGTTCTCTGGTGAGAACTGAAAGAAGACACCGCTCATTACAGGTCTTAAATCATCATTACCAGCAGCGAAAATTGTTTTGTTGATGGCTGTTGCTAAAATATCTCCTAGTAAGGTTGTAGAACTAGGGCTAGTTAATTCAACTGCTTTCGGAAATTCTGCACCATCAGCGTATGCTAAGGCATATTTACCGTGGTTAGAACTAATTTCTACCGTATTGTTATCCTCAACAACAAAAGTTAGTGGTTGCTCAGGAAAAGTTTTTAAAGTTTCTAAAAGTAATCTTGCCGGTACAGCAATGGTACCTTCATTATCAGAATCTACTTTTATAACAGAACTCATGGTGGTTTCCAAATCGGAAGCTGACACGGTTAGTTTGTCCTTCTGCAAATCGAACAGAAAATTATCCAAAATTGGTAACGTGTTACTGTTGTTGATTACACCTCCTAATATTTGAAGTTGCTTTAGCAAATAGGTACTTGAAACTATAAATTTCATTCTTTAAATTTTATTGATAGTAATCTTGAATTCACAAGAGAAATAGGTTTAAACTCCTTATTGTTGGCAGTTTTCGTTACCAACAAAGATATTTTAATTGCCCTTTTTAAGGAAACAAACTTATTAACAGTTTGTTGTCGGTCAAGGTAGTGTATAACACTAGGTATTACTAACTTAAGCTTTTAATATTTGTATTTGACCATTAGTTATTAACTTTTGCTGATTTAATATCATTTAAAAATACGCTTAAATTTTCAAGAAATTGAATTTGCTATCGCTATTCGAAATCTACCATAATGGTATCTCGGTAATCTAGCCCTAATAGGGTAGAGGCACCGCCAACTGTGGTAAGATTACTTTTGTAGATTGCCAATTCAATATAGTCTGATGAATTAAATATAGCCAAAAGGTCACCGGCACTTTTACGGTGGTTTTTTTCTAAGCTATAATCTATAAAATCATTATATGCTTTGTGAATCTTGTCTAGCTTATGATTACGTGCTATGAGGGTATAATTACGATCTTTTCGATAGGCGTCAAATAGATTTTTACGAATATTGGTAATAACGTTACCATAGTTATCAATATAGATCACACTGCCAATAATCTTTTTACCGTCCTCTACAATTCTTGGAGCAAACTCTCTTAGGTCATTTAGTTCTGTAAACGGTTTGCCAACAATTTCTAATGTGCCACCACGAGCTATATGACAGGCAACTTGTATGAAAACATTCAACACAGGGAATGAGTTTGCAATAGAGTCCGGTAAATTTATTTCAAAAACTTTTTCCGGAGTCATTTCAGAGGTAATGAGCCCAATGACACCGGTATTTGCGCTAATAAAGTAATGTCCGTTAACAAGGGCTACAATATGCTTGTTGTCTGGCGTCTCTTCAGAATCTACACCTACAATATGTATCGTCCCTTTTGGGAAGCTTTTATAAGAGTTGGAAAGTATGTATGCACACTCATGAATGTTGAACGGCATGATGTCATGCGAAATATCAACAATTTTGGCATCGGGCAGTTCTGTATATATAGAGCCTTTCAATACAGCTACAAAGTGATCTTTTAATCCGAAATCTGTTGTTAGGGTAATTATTGCCATACAGCAATGTTGATATGTTTTTGGTTAGTCGAACTTAAAATTTGCTTAAATTTGATATACAAAACTAAACAAAAAACAGCGATTAGAAACTAATCTACGCTAACTATAAATCATTATAAAACCGACTGTTTGAACGAGATAATTCTAGAACTTACCGAAATTAGCCCGAGAGAGTTTTTTGGCCAGCAAAATGAACATATTGATTTATTAAAAAAGTACTTTCCGAAATTGAAAATTGTTGCCCGTGGCAATAAGATCAAAGTCTTTGGAGATGAAGAACTACTGGAAGAGTTTGAGAGGCGTTTTGATATGTTGACCCAGCATTTCATTAAATACAACAAATTAGATGAAAACAGCATAGAGAGAGTTTTGACAAGTTCTGAAGATGATGAGTTGAAATCATCGAAGAATAGCGGAGAAACCTTGGTTCATGGTGTAAGCGGGCGGTTGATAAAAGCTCAGACTGCCAATCAACGTAGATTAGTTGATGCCTCTAAAAAGAACGATATGGTTTTTGCTATCGGTCCTGCTGGTACGGGTAAAACCTATACTGGAGTTGCTCTTGCGGTAAAGGCTTTAAAAGAGAAGCAGGTAAAGAAAATTATTTTAACGAGACCAGCCGTTGAAGCAGGTGAGAACCTAGGTTTTTTGCCTGGGGATTTAAAAGAGAAACTGGATCCTTATATGCAGCCATTGTATGATGCGCTTAGAGATATGATCCCTGCAGAGAAATTGGTACATTATATTGAAAACGGTACCATACAAATTGCCCCTATGGCATTTATGCGCGGTAGAACTTTAGATAATGCCTTCGTGATTTTAGATGAAGCTCAGAATACTACGCATGCACAAATGAAAATGTTTCTAACTAGAATGGGTAGAAATGCAAGGTTTCTAATCACCGGAGATCCCGGACAAATAGATTTGCCTAGAAGAACAATTTCAGGTCTAAAGGAGGCTTTGCTAATTTTGCAAAACGTACCGGGTATAGAAGTCATTTACCTAGATGATAAAGATGTTATTCGTCATAAACTTGTGAAAAAGGTAATTGAAGCTTATAAAACTATAGAACACCACAATTAAAATATAGATGTCAAATAATACTATTTACGAAACAGAATTCAATTTTCCAGGTCAGAAGAATGTCTATAAAGGCAAAGTTAGATCTGTATATACTCTAGAAAATGATATGTTGGTCATGGTGGCGACTGATAGGTTGTCAGCTTTTGATGTGGTGATGCCAAAAGGTATACCTTACAAAGGGCAGATTCTAAATCAGATTGCGACCCAAATGATGGCCTCTACAGAAGATATTGTTCCGAATTGGTTAACTGCTACGCCCGATCCTAATGTAGCTGTTGGTGTAGCTTGCGAACCATTCAAAATTGAAATGGTTATACGTGGGTATTTATCTGGTCATGCTGCTAGAGAATATAAATTAGGTAAAAGAATACTTTGTGGTGTTGCAATGCCCGACGGAATGAAGGAGAATGATAAATTCCCTAGTCCGATCATAACCCCTGCAACCAAAGCTGAAATGGGTGATCATGATGAGGATATTTCTAAAGAAGATATTTTAAGTAAAGGAATAGTTTCTGCCGATGATTATGCTGTTTTAGAAAAGTACACTTACGCACTTTTTCAAAGAGGAACAGAAATCGCTGCCGACAGAGGATTGATTTTAGTGGATACTAAATATGAATTCGGAAAAACAAAAGAGGGTAAAATCGTTCTAATTGACGAAATACACACACCTGATTCTTCCAGATATTTTTATTCTGACGGATATAAGCAGAGACAGGATGCTAACGAACCTCAAAAGCAACTTTCTAAAGAGTTTGTTAGGCAGTGGTTGATCGCTAATGACTTTCAGGGTTTAGAAGGTCAGACGGTTCCAGAAATGACTGATGAGTATATAGAATCGGTTTCTGAGCGCTATATTGAACTTTACGAGCATATAACTGGTGAGCCATTTGTAAAGGCTGATACTACTCATATTAATGATCGCATTAATAGAAATGTTTTGAATTATTTAGAAAGTCTTTAAGGCTATCTAAGTAAATATTTAAGTGAGAAATCTTTCTTTTCTTTTAAGCGAGAAATGATTTTTAAAAAGGCGACTGCTGTAATGTAGGCGTCGCCTAATGCTGTATGCCTATCTTTTCTTGAGATAGAAAATTTTTCGGCGAGTTCATCTAATGTATAATTAGATTTTGGTTGCACTAAGTAAGATTTAATAAGCGTTTTTTTATAGATAACGCCTGTATCTAATACCGTGTTTTTTAGTTTCGATAGACCATTTCTTTCCAAAGCGGTATTGAGCATTCCCATATCAAAACCGGCGTGATGTGCTACTATGATAGCATTGCCTACATACTCAAGAAATTTCTCCAGTGCTAAAACTTCACTAATACATTCTCGTTGCCCATTCTTCAACAGTCCATGTACATGAACAGTTTCTTTATTGAATTTTTCTTGCTCTAAATAGATATCGAAAACTTCTTGTACTGAAATAGTTTCTTTCTTGATTTTTACAGCGCCAATTGACAGTATACGATCATCTTCAAAACTGAAGCCTGTAGTTTCTGTATCTAATACTACAAATACTAAATCAGAAAAGTTTTTACTGGTTGACTCTTTAAAAAGGTCGGCATATCTTATCCAGTAATCGGGTAAGTTTTTAGGTGTTCTATTGAATAATCCCATTATCCTAAAATATTAGTGACCTTAAAGCGAAGTGTTATCAATTCTTGAATTTCCTTAATGGCTTTAAAGGTGCGCTTTAATTTCATTTTTTCTTGTTTAGTCAATTGTTCCAGTTCAATAAATCTACCAGAATCATGATTAGCCAAACCTTGTCGCGTTCTAAATTTCAATAATGCCTTGGTGGCATAAGAGCAAGCCAAGTATAACTCTTGATTATTGGGTTCAAGTTCTGCTAATTTCTCATAACGTTCCCAAGTGTTGCTAATCGCCTTTACAGAATGCGATAAAATTAAGACACGAGCAGCATCAATCAACGGTCTTAATGCCCTACTTTTTAGGTCGAAGAAATCTTTGTGTTGCCCATCTTGTTCTACTACAAATTGTCTAAAGAATCCTGTTGGTGACGGACTCTGTAATGCTCCTTTTGCCAAATGCACTAAGAAAATAGGGTATTTCTCAACGGTTCTAAATATATGGTCAGACATACTATCTAACAACCTGCGTTCGCCATAAGCTAAGCTGTAATCGAAAAATATGGAGGACATTAATACCTCGTTCGGTCCGGGGTTGCCGATCCAGTACGATAGTTTGCTTTTCCATTCTTGCAGGCTTAAGCACCATTGTGGGTTAGAAGCCATCATATCTGCGGGGCAATATTCGTATCCTATCGTATTTAGTCCTTTGGTAATAAGTTTTGAAAGTTCAAGAAAGTAAGTGGTGGTCTTTGGTAAATCTTCTTCTGGTACATCTTCAAATACCAGGGCATTATCTTGGTCGGTATGCAAGAGCTGCTCACTTCTACCTTGGCTTCCTAAAGCCAACCAGGCAAATTTTACTGGTGGTGGTGCATCCATTTTAGCAATAGAAATTTCCACTACCTGTTTAATGCAAGTATCATTCAGTTCAGCAATAATCTTAGCAATTAATCCTAAAGGAATATTTTGTTCTAAATATCCAGATAACAGCACCATCACACTTTTTCTAATCTGTTTTATTTTTTTAATACGAGAGGTACGTTTAATCGCTTTTACTAAAACGGCAGGGTTATCGCCCAAGGAGACCATTACGTCATGCTTAGATAAAATACCTAATGCAGAAGAATTTGGCGTACCGTCTTCAGTAATAATTAAATGGCTGATGTTACTTTTCATCATGGCCATTTGTGCCTGGGTAATGGTAAGGTTCTTTGGGTAAGTGATGACGGGAGTTGTCATTATTGATTTCACTGAAGCGGTGATTGGTTGCTCGCCAGATATCACTTTATTTCTAAAATCTTTATCAGTTATTATACCTACAGGTAAATCTTTGCTTGTCACTAGAATAGAACCAATTTTCTTTTTAGACATTATATCAGCGGCCTTCTTTATAGTGGTTCTTGTAGAACAGGTCACTAATTTTTTTGAATAGCTGGCTAGTTGTAAATCTGGTAGTACCACCTCTTTATTAACTTCTTCTTCCTCTTCACCTTCGTTGTCAAAGAGCTGCCCTTTTTGGCTTTTGGCATACGGATTTCGGGTATTGGAGGCAAAACTCTCCATCAGAAAAATAGTTACTTGTTCGTTCTTCTTTGCAATAGGTTTAAAAATGTCGATTGGAATGCCGTAGAGAATACACTCTTCATGAGCTCTAGCTTCAAGCTTATAATTTTCATTGGCAAAAAGTGGTCGTAGTCCAAATATGTCACCTTCATCGCAATAGTCAAGAATATTTGAAGTAGAGGGATTATTCAATGTTACAGCGCCCTTATGAACCAAATAAAAATGTGAATGCTGAGGTTCGTCTACGTTGAAAATAATACTATTTTTTTCTTTGTAAACGATAAGTACTTGCTCAGCTAACTGGAATAATGATTTGCTATCAAGAACATTAAAAGGAGGGTAGTGTTTTATAAAGTCGGCTACCCTTTCTGAAATCAGGTTTTTCATAAATTAAAGTTAGCGGAATATACGCGTATAACAAAGGGTACTTCATTTATACAACTACAAATGAAAAGAAACTTCGTTTTGAAACAGATTTAACAATCACTCAAGAAAACACCAACCGCTAATCCGCCTTCAGAGGTTTCCTTATATTTAGAACTCATGTCTTTTGCAGTTTCCCACATGGTCTGTACCACCTTGTCCAATGGTACTTTTGCTGCTGATGGGTCAGAGCCCAATGCAAGTTCAGCGGCATTAATAGCTTTTATGGCACCCATAGAGTTTCGTTCTATACAAGGTATCTGTACCAGTCCGCCAATGGGGTCACAGGTAAGTCCCAAATGATGTTCCATGGCAATTTCTGCCGCCATAAGTACCTGTTCAGGTGTGCCACCTAATAGTTCTGTAAGTGCACCGGCGGCCATAGCCGACGATACGCCTATTTCTGCTTGGCAGCCACCCATAGCGGCCGATATGGTAGCTCCTTTTTTAAAGATGCTTCCTATTTCGCCTGCAACCAATAAAAATTGTTTTACATGCTCAAAATTACCTGCATGGTTTTCAATAACCATATAATACATTAATACAGCAGGTATAACGCCAGCACTACCATTTGTAGGTGCAGTAACAACTCTACCTAAAGATGCATTTACCTCATTTACGCTTAAAGCAAAACAACTTACCCATTGCAATATTTGACGAAATTTCACTTCTGTCTGTCGAATGGTCTGTAGCCATTCTTGGGGTGTGGAGTAGGGCAGCTCACTTTTGAGCTTGTTGTGCATTTCAAAAGCCCGACGTTTTACATTTAATCCGCCAGGTAACGTGCCTTCTGTATGGCATCCGGTATACATGCATTCTAACATGGTAGACCAAATGCGATTTAATTCATAATCTATTTTCTCATCGTCTCGTAAGGATCTTTCATTTTGTAATACCAGTTCAGATATTTTAAAACCTTCCTTATTACAAAAATCCAGAAGCTCGGTTCCTTTCTGTACAGGAAAAGGAAACTTATTGAACATGTCAACTTTGCGTTTGGCATTTTTTCGTTCTTCGCTAATGACGAATCCGCCACCGATGGAATAATAGGTTTTCGATATTTTTCTGCCAGATTTCAATTTCGCCTGAAACTTTAATCCGTTTGCATGAAAAGGAAGAAATTTTCTGTTGAAAATAATATGTTTGTTTGGGTCGAAGTTGATGCTGTATTTACCATCTAAAAGTAATATATGCTCCTTTTTGATTTTATTAATTAAAGGGTCAATAGTATCAATTGGCACTGATTCTGGATCGGCACCCAATAGACCTAGCATAACGGCATAATCAGTGGCATGCCCTTTACCTGTTAGAGATAGCGAGCCATATAAGTGTACTTCTACTTCTTCAACTTTTTCAAGATTGTCTTTAGAGTTTAATCGAGCCAACCACCTTTCGGCAGCGCGCCACGGACCAAGGGTGTGGGAACTTGAAGGACCAACGCCAATTTTTAGCATATCGAAAATGCTTATACTCTCTATTTCCAAATCGATCTTATTTTAAGGCTAAGGTACAATGTTTCATAGACCTATTAACTATACTAAAATGGCATAATTTTCATCATTAAATGACGATTAATGACATCATGTCAGTTTTTCTTGCTTGGCATATTGTTTGTCATTTACAAAACGATTGTAAAATAAAGCACTTAATTTAAAACATATAAAATGAGTAAGATTATAGGAATAGATTTGGGTACTACCAACTCCTGTGTTTCCGTAATGGAAGGTAATGAGCCAGTAGTAATTCCGAATGCAGAAGGAAAAAGAACAACACCATCTGTTATCGCCTTTGTTGAAGGTGGTGAAATTAAAGTTGGTGACCCAGCTAAAAGACAAGCAGTAACAAACCCTACCAAAACCATTTATTCTATTAAAAGGTTTATGGGTAACAAATACTCAGAGTCTAGTAAAGAGGCTGGTAGAGTACCTTATAAAGTAGTAAAAGGTGATAATGATACACCAAGAGTTGATATAGACGGTCGTTTATATTCTCCACAAGAATTATCTGCAATGATTCTTCAGAAAATGAAGAAAACTGCAGAAGATTATTTAGGTCAAGAAGTTACTCGTGCGGTAATTACTGTACCTGCATACTTTAATGATGCGCAAAGACAAGCTACGAAAGAAGCTGGTGAAATTGCAGGTTTAACTGTAGAGCGTATTATCAACGAACCAACCGCTGCTTCTTTAGCTTACGGTATGGACAAAAAAGATACAGAACAAAAAATAGTTGTTTTTGATTTTGGTGGTGGTACGCATGATGTATCTATCTTAGAATTAGGAGATGGTGTTTTTGAAGTATTGGCTACTGATGGTGATACTCACTTAGGTGGTGATGATGTTGATCAAAAAATTATCGATTGGTTAGCCGATGAGTTCAAGTCTGAAGAAGATATGGACCTTAGAAAAGATGCGATGGCTTTACAACGTTTACGTGAAGCTGCTGAAAAAGCTAAGATTGAATTATCGTCTTCTGCACAAACGGAAATCAACTTACCATACGTTACAGCTACTGCTTCAGGACCTAAGCACTTAGTAAGAACATTGACTAGATCAAAGTTCGAGCAATTAATTGCCGACTTGGTAAAAAGAACGATTGAGCCATGTGAGACTGCTATGAAAGCAGCGGGACTTTCTAAAAGCGATATCGATGAAATTATATTAGTTGGTGGTTCTACTAGAATACCTGCAGTACAAGAAGCTGTTGAGAAGTTTTTCGGTAAAAAGCCTTCTAAAGGTGTAAACCCAGATGAGGTTGTTGCAATTGGTGCAGCGATACAAGGTGGTGTTTTAACTGGTGATGTAAAAGATGTATTGTTATTAGATGTTACCCCGCTTTCATTAGGTATTGAAACTATGGGTAGTGTAATGACTAAGTTAATTGAGTCTAACACAACAATACCAACTAAAAAGTCTCAGGTATTCTCTACTGCTGCTGATAACCAACCGTCGGTTGAAATTCACGTATTGCAAGGAGAAAGACCAATGGCAAACGATAACAAAACGATCGGTAGATTCCATTTAGATGGTATTCCACCAGCGAAGAGAGGTACTCCTCAAATCGAAGTAACTTTTGATATTGATGCTAACGGTATTATTAAAGTATCTGCAACTGATAAGGCTACGAACAAAACTCAGGATATTCGTATTGAAGCTTCTTCTGGTTTAACTGAAGAAGAAATCAAAAAGATGAAAGCTGAAGCTGAAGCAAATGCTGAATCTGATAAAAAAGCGAAAGAAACTGCAGACAAGTTGAATGAAGCTGACGGAATGATCTTCCAAACTGAATCTCAACTTACTGAATTTGGAGATAAATTATCTGATGACAAGAAAAAACCAATTGAAGATGCTTTGGCTGAATTAAAAGCTGCATATGAAACTAAAGATTTGGCTGTTATTACACCGGCTTTAGATAAAATCAATGAAGCTTGGAAAGTTGCATCTGAAGAAATGTACAAGGCGCAAGCTGATGCACAAGGTGGTGCTGCTCAAGGTGAGCCAACTGCTGATGGCGGTGCTTCTGAAGGTGATAACGTTGAAGACGTTGATTTCGAAGAGGTTAAATAATATAACTTTTAGTTATTATAAAAAAGGGACGGTATATACCGTCCCTTTTTACTTTTACATCATATTTTTTTAAGCTTAGCTTTAATAAAGTAATTTTACATTATGAATAAAAAATACTTTTACATACTAATTCTGTTTTTTATTGCTATTTCTAATGTAATGAGAGGGCAAGAAATTCAAATATTCACTCTTGAAGATTTCGACTTAAAAGGAAATGTAAAATTCTGTTTGGTAGGTACCGATTACGGAAAAGAAGAATATGACTTTAATAGAAACGGATTATTGACCAAATCGGTAACTAGGTATAATGAAACAGATTATGATGTTATTTATTATAAATATAGCAATGGAGAACTTTTAGAGAAAAGAGCAGAATCTTATAGGAACAACACCTTTGACCCAAGCACGTCAATTGCCCATTTTTATGAGATTGACTCAACCGATAATTTAAAAATTCAAGAGCGTATATTTTCTTATGACAAGCAGTTTTTAGATCAGTATATATACGGTTATGATGAATATGGAGATTTAGCCAGTATTCAAAGAACTAATAATGACGGTACAGATGTAACCCAAATAGAGCACAAGAAATTTAAGGGAGAGAATACAATTACGTATTTATTGAATGAGGTTCCATTAAAATCTATTCGTACATCTACCCTAAAACCTAAAAATAAGCCAGCGCAAAGAGTTGTGTTGACCAAAGAGTATTTAAAAGGTGAAGAAAATGATGCTTTTGAAGAAGTATTTAGTGTGGACGGTAAATTAATGGCACAACAAGAATTTGAGTATAATTCAGAATTGAAAAAATTTGAGCCAACTACGCGTACAAGTTTTGAATATGATGAAAAGGGTATGTTGATTGCTGAAACTGCTAAAAGAGGTGCTGGAATTATAAAAAAGGAATACATTTATCAATATGATAATTCTGAAGTTGGTAATTGGATCAAGCAGATTGTAACTCCTGATAATACCTATACTACTAGAAAAATCACCTATTACTCAGCTGAGGCGAAAGTTATTGAAGAGTAAAAATTATTCTTAATTACTTTGCCATTCTTCTCTCAAAAGACCATAACAGCAGGTGTTTCTTTTAAAACCATTTAGTAAGTAAACATCTTTACGTAGAATACCTTCTAAGGTGCAGCCTAGCTTTTCAACAGCCTTTCTAGAAGCTAAATTTCTTTCATCTACACGGAATTCTACTTTTTCAAAATTCATGGTAGTAAATGCATAATCTAGCATTAATTTTTTCATTTGGGTATTAAGCCCTGTACCTTGAAATTCACGACCGATCCAAGTAGAACCAATATGTAGGATTTTATTTTTTGTGTTGATATGCATAAACCGGGTGCATCCTGCAAATGCGTTATGCTTTCTATCATAAATAATAAAAGGTATACTTGTGCCTGCTTTTTGTTGTTCTAATGCGATTTCCACATAGTTTTTTAAACTTGCAGGTGTTGCAATATCAGAAGGGGAATATTGAACTAATTTATCTTGTGATGCAATAGAAATAAGCTTTTCATAATTATCTAATGTTAGCGGACTCAATATAACCCGCTCATTTTCTAAAGTTGGTGTGTTGTTCATTGTGCCAATTGGGTTATAATTTCTTTTTTTACTTCGTGTCCGCCATCAAAACTTAAATATCGAACATTATCTCCAAAAAGGATTTTAAGTTTATTGTTTTCTTCTATTAATCTATCAGGAGTGATGAATTGATCCTGGTTTCCAAAAACTGAAATAATTTCAGTATCTTTTTTAAAATGGGTGAAATCTGACTTTTTTAATTCCTTTGGTATTCCGCCTGCGTAAAGAATCAATTTCGAGCAAGTTAATTTTGAATACGCTATATATCGTAACGCTATAGAAATGCCTTGAGAAAATCCGAAGAAAACAATTTTACAATCCAACGGTAGGTTTTCATGTGCTAAAACGGCATCTAAATAATTATAAAGGTTAGCTGTTTCAAGTGCCGTATTTTCTTTTGTTAACCAACTTGCACCTACATGCTTATATTCATTTTTTAAATAATATTTAGAAGGAGCTTGTGGTGCAATAATATAATTTTCTTGCTCTGGTAGTTCGTTAAAATATTTCAGAAAAAAACGACTCAAAAAACCTATGCCATGAAAAACTATCCAAACGCGTTTTGTTTGGCTAGTTAATTCATTTAAAGTCTCATAGGTATTCGTAGTTTTATAAGTGACATTTTTTATTTTGTTTTCCATAAATCGATCATTTGGTTTAGGCTTTTCTTTTGGTAATGTAATGCTTAATTTTACAAAAAAAAGGATGAACGACTACAAAGAAAAAATTCTAAAGATTTGTAACGAAACTTCTAAGAATACCTTGATGGAGACCTTAGATATTGAATACATAGATGTAGGGGAAGATTTTCTGTTAGCCAAAATGCCAGTAACACCTAAAGTTCACCAGCCTGACGGAGTTTTACATGGTGGTGCAACAGCTGCTTTGGCAGAAAGCGTAGGTAGTGCCGCGTCTTATGTTTTTTTAGACGGAAATAAGTATTTTGTTAGAGGATTAGAAATCTCTGCAAATCATGTTAAAAGTGTAAAAGAAGGATTTATTTATGCAAGGGCTACTATCTTACATAAAGGTAGAACTACCCAATTATGGGAGATTAGAGTTACAAACGAAGATGATCAATTGGTCTCTCTGTGTAAATTAACTACTATCGCATTACCTAAAAACTAGTATGGTACAAGAACTTTTTGATCGAGCAGCAAATTGCTTGAAAGAGCAGTTGCCGTTTGTATTGTATTGCAGACCTAATGAGACAGAATTGGTCGGAGTTTTTCAAAACAACGATGAGGTGCATAAGGTTAAGGATTTTACTGAAACCGGATTCGTTTTTGCTCCGTTCGATTTGAGCTCAGAAGCTATACTATTGAAAATGGATGCTGTCGAAAAGGTTCCTTTAAGTTTGCCTCATGAGGAGCTGACTGCATCGAATAATTCAATTAAAAACAACATTGAAGAGAAAGCGAGATATACTAAGTTAATATCGAATGCTATTGATAGCATCGATAAAGGCAATTTCAACAAAGTTGTTTTGTCAAGAAAAATTGAAGTTGATTTTAAAGAAAATCACTTTCAAGTTTATCAGCGAATTCTTAACGTATATAAAAAGGCATTCTGTTATTTCTGGTACCACCCAAAAATAGGAACTTGGATGGGTGCTACACCAGAAATCTTAGTAAAAAGTAACGGTTCTCAATTTACAACAATGTCTTTGGCAGGCACACAGAATTCAGTAGGTAATGATGAACCAAGATGGACAGAAAAAGAATTACATGAGCAACAATTGGTCACCGATTATATTTTCGATGCCTTAAAAGATAAGGTGATATCGCTAAATAGTTCTGAGCGAGAATCGGTAAGAGCTGGTCAGCTTTGGCATTTACGCACAGAGATGAAGGGTACTTTTGCCCCGAACAAATTTGGTGAAGTATTGAAAGCACTACACCCAACGCCTGCTGTTTGTGGTAGTCCGTTAAAAAATGCAAAGAAGTTTATTTTAGAAAACGAACTTTATGAGCGATCTTTTTATACCGGATTTTTAGGGGAGCTGAACACAAAATCAGAATTGTCAAGAAATCGAAACCGAAGAAATCAAGAGAACAGTGCCTATAGAAGTGTGATGAAAACTTCTGAGCTTTTTGTAAACCTGCGTTGCATGCAATTGTTTAAAGATAAAGCTGAAATATATGTAGGTGGCGGAATCACCAGTGATTCTATACCTGAAAAAGAATGGGAAGAAACGGCTTTGAAAAGTAATACTATGTTTCGTGTTCTAGCGGGTAAATAGATAGCTAACTTTTGGGTAATAACCGGGTTTGGTCGTATTTTTGAACTACATGAAATACTCCGCAATACCTACCGCACAATCTATTGTTCTACATTGCCAGGCAAAGAATATTTCTAATATAGTGATATCGCCAGGATCTAGAAATGCACCGCTGACAATAGCTTTTGCTGAGAATCCTTTTTTTACTTGTTACAGTATTGTAGACGAGCGTTGTGCCGCCTTTTTTGCTTTAGGTATGGCACAACAATTAAAAGAACCTGTTGTAGTTTTATGTACATCTGGTAGTGCGCTTTTAAATTATTACCCAGCAGTTGCAGAAGCATATTTCAGTAATATTCCGCTTCTGGTTATTTCTGCGGATAGACCGGTTTATAAATTAGGAATAGGGGATGGGCAAACTATTAATCAGCGAAATGTATTTGAAAACCATATTAGATATTCAGTTAACCTAAAGCAAGATGTTAGTCACGCTACACCAAAGGTTCTAAGATACAGATCAGAGTGGCTTTCTGATAGAGATGTAAATGATGTACAACAAGAAGTGCAGAATTATAATGATGGCGAATTAAACCTTGCTTTAGAAATTGCGTTGACTACAAATAGTCCTGTTCATATAAACGCACCTTTTGAAGAGCCATTGTATGAAACGCTTTCAAAACCGTCTATATCTCCACAAATTAGTGCAATACCTACTAATATAGATAGTGTTATAGATTTAGAGCAGCACAGAAATATATGGAAAACTTCGGTTCGAAAAATGGTATTGGTAGGGGTTAATACTTCTAATGCTATTAAAGATGTTATTTTAGAAAAGTTAGCTAATGATCCTAGCGTTATGGTGTTGACCGAAACAACATCTAACATTCATCATCCTAATTTTTTCAATAGTATAGATTCTCTAGTTGCGCCCATTGAAATGCATGCCGATACGGAATTGGAATTTAAAAAATTGAAACCAGAAGTACTAATTACTTTTGGCGGACTAATAGTTTCTAAAAAGGTAAAGGCATTTTTAAGAAATCATGCACCAGAACATCATTGGCATATTGGTGGTCAATTTGCAAACGATACTTTTTTCTGCTTAGAAGAGCATATTAAAGTTTCTGTCAATGATTTTTTTGATGAAATGTATTCAGATAATATGGGATTAAAAAGTGATTATTTTTCCCATTGGAATTTGGTAAAACAGAATTATGAGGTAAAAAGAGAAGCTTATTTAAGGGAGATACCGTTTTCAGACTTCTTGGCTTTTGAACATATTTTGGCGTCTGTACCCAATGACTATATGTTACAATTAGCTAATAGTTCTACCATAAGATATACCCAGTTGTTCAATGTCAATCCTACACTAAAAGTATTTTGTAATAGAGGTACAAGTGGTATAGACGGTAGTACATCTACAGCTATAGGCGCTTCTATAGTAAATAGTACACCAACACTTTTTATAACAGGTGATTTAAGCTTTTTTTATGATAGTAATGCACTGTGGAATAACTTTTTAAAGCCTGATTTTAGAATTATTGTTATTAATAATAATGGTGGCGGAATTTTTAGAATACTTCCGGGAAAGGAGAATTCTGTAGTTTTTGAAACCTATTTTGAAACCAGACATACCTTATCGGCAGAGCATCTTTGTTCGATGTATGGTTTCAATTATTTAACGGCAAATTCATCCGAAGAACTTGAAGAAGAATTAAGTACATTTTTTAATGAAACTGGTCGTCCGCAATTACTGGAAATTACTACGCCTACATTAAAAAACGATAAAATTTTGATTGATTATTTTCGTTTCATATCTTAGTAGGGTATTAACCATTAATTATAACCCATTTAACATGAGTAAAAGAGACGATTTAATCGAAAAGTATGCTGCTGACATTAAAGATAAATTTGGTGAAAATGCAGATATGGACTTGCTTAAAAAAGTAACTGTTGGTCTTGGACCATCTATTTACAACATCGATGCTTCTAAAGTATCTGGTAGTGATCAAAAAGAATTGGATACTGTAAAGAACAATTACTTAATCAAAAAGTTAGGTCTTCCTGACAATGCTAAATTGGATGAGGCGATTGCAACTGTTATGGACAAGTACGGTTCTTCTAACAGAAACAAGCATAGAGCTGTTATCTATTACAAGCTTTGTCAACATTTCAAAAAAGAATCTGTTTACGATAAATAGTCAGATGATAAATAAATTAAAGACCGTTACCATTTTTGGTGACGGTCTTTTTTTTTACGCGAAGATTTTTAATATATAAAATGTAATTTTGCAACATGATAGAATTAGGACGTATAAACAACCTTGAGATTTTAAGAGACACCAGTGTAGGTCTTTTTTTGGGTGATGAAGAAGGAAATGATGTATTGTTACCAAATAAATATGTGCCAACTGCATATGAAATAGGAGAGAAAATTAAAGTTTTCTGTTATTTAGATTATGATGAAAGACCTGTTGCAACTACTTTAGAGCCAGACATCATGCTTGGTGAATTTAGATTGTTACAAGTTGCAGAAGTCAATGAGTTTGGTGCATTTTTGCAATGGGGACTTGAGAAACATCTTTTAGTTCCTTTTCGTGAGCAACGTGTTAAGATGAAAGAAGGGCAGTGGTACGTAGTTCACTGTTATTTAGATGAACGTTCTGGAAGATTGGTTGCTTCAAATAAGCTGGACAAATTTTTAAGTAATGATATCATCGACCTTAAAGAATGGGAAAAGGTTGATTTAGTCGTTACCAGACAAACCGATTTAGGTTGGGAGGTTATTGTTAATGAAAAACACAAAGGACTAGTTTATTTTAATGAAGTTTTTAAGCCAATTAATATCGGAGACGTTATACCTGGTTGTATTAAGACCATTAGAAAAGATAATAAATTAGATATTTCGCTTCAGCCATTAGGTACAAAGGTTTTAGAACCTGCTGCTAAAAAAATATATGAAGTTTTAGTAGAAAGTGGTGGTTTTTTACGGCTACATGATAAATCTGCACCAGAAGAAATTAGAGATGTTTTTCAAATGAGTAAGAAAACATTTAAAAAAGGTTTAGGTACCTTATATAAAGACAGAAAAATAAAAATAGAGTCTGACGGAATCAGTCTTTTAGATGACTAAAAAAGCTGTAGGAAAATTCTTTTGCTGTTTGATTTTCAGCTGAATATCTTAAATAAAGGTCTAGTTTTTTGTAATACTTTACTTTTAATTTTATTTTTGTGTCAATTGAAAAGTTATTAACAAATTTTAACTTACATTTAGGTTTTAAGCGTAAAAATAACCCCTGTATATGCCCTTTATAGAAGAAAGCGATTTACTAGAATTACATAAAGACGTCGATAAAGCACAGATTATCAATGAGCGTTTATTAGATCAAATAAAATTCAAGAACAAAGAATTAAAAAAGAGTAAGATCCAGCGTAATATTTTGGCAGGAATCACAGGTCTTTTTTTAATAGGGGGTTTGGCATTCACCTCGTTTACAGCAGGGTTGTCAAGTTCAGGTGGGTTTAATAGAAAGGCTTCAAATGATTTGGTTTTGACATCTATAGACAGTGTTGATGCGTATAGAACTCGTTTAGAGAACTTAAAAGAACAAAACGAAGAACTTAGTTTGGTGAAGGAGTTTTATTTGGCTAAAGAATTCTTGCAAAAAGAAAAAATATATTCGGTACAAGTAAAATCATTCGTAGATAACAATGTCACTTTGGCTTCTGAAGCTTTGACAAATACACTCTTCGTTAAAACCAATCCTTTTTACTCGTATTCACTAGGTAATTTTGAGACTTTGGAAGAAGCTCAATCTTTTAGAAAACAATTGGTAAATATAGGTTTTGGCGATGCTTTTGTAGCTTCTTACCAAGACGGTAAAAGAATTCAAATAGAAGATCCTTTTTAAGTGACAAAAGTTAAAGCTTGGCTCAACGCAGCAAGACTTAGAACGCTTCCCTTATCAATTTCAGGAATACTTGTTGGTACTGCTATGGCAGCGTATTATGGAGTTACGAATGTCAGTATCTTTATTTTGGCAATCTTCACTACTATTGGTTTACAGGTAACCTCTAATTTTGCCAATGATTATGGTGACGGGGTCAAAGGTACTGATGGTGATGATAGACTAGGACCAAAACGAGCATTACAAAGCGGACTTTTAACTGCTGCGCAGTTAAAATCTGGAATCTATATCAGTATTGTTTTAAATGCGATTCTCATTATTGCTTTAATCGTAACTTCTTTCGGTTTAAAAGACATTCTATATCCAATCTTATTCTTATTGTTAGGTGCCTTCGCTATTTGGGCTGCAATCAAATATACCGTAGGTAAATCTGCTTACGGGTATAACGGTCTTGGCGATATTTTTGTTTTTATTTTCTTTGGTCTGGTCAGTGTTTTAGGTTCCATGTTTTTGTACCTAAAAGCAATTTCTATTATTACAGTGTTACCTGCAGTTTCTGTGGGATTGTTAAGTGTCGGTGTTCTGAATCTTAATAATATGAGAGACCTAAAATCTGATGCTGCAGTTGGTAAGAATACTATGGTGGTAAAAATGGGTTTACCTAAAGCAAAGAAATATCACTATGCACTGTTAATTGTTTCGTTTTTGTGTCTGTTTTGTTTTTTACTTACAACAAATGGATCGCAGTTACGTTATGTATGTCTTGCAGGCTACCTACCAGTTTTTATTCATTTAAAAAAAGTAGCCAACACTAATAACGAGGCAGAACTTGATCCAGAGCTAAAAAAATTGGCTTTAAGTACCTTTTTTATCGCCTTGTTGTTTTTTATTAGTTATTATTATTTTTTGTAATTTTGAGTATAACCCACAAACCAATTTAAATCTTGGAACAACCCATAAAAATTCTAATTGTTGAGGATAATGTAATCATCGCAGATGATATGCAGTCTATGCTAGAGGAAATAGGATATGAAATAGTTGACAACGTAATTGTTTACGAACAGGCTGTTGAAGTTTTGAAAACGCAACAGGTAGATTTAGTTCTTATCGATATCATCTTAGCTTCAGATAAAACGGGTATAGATTTAGGTAAACACATCAGAGATAATTACGATATTCCTTTTATTTTCGTAACATCGAACTCTGATCGTGCAACGGTTGAAAATGCTAAAACAGTAAAGCCTAACGGTTACCTGGTAAAGCCTTTTGAGCAACAAGATCTATATACTTCTATTGAAATTGCATTGTCGAATTTTATTTACGGAAAGCAAAATGCCAGCAATGGTGTAGCACCTGAAAGCAATACCGAAGATGTTGCAATGTCTAATTCAATATTGAAGGACTCTATATTTGTTAAGAAACAGCATCTTTACTACAGAATACAATTTGGTGATATTCAATTTATCAAAGCTGATAACGTTTACTTAGAAGTAAATACGGTAGATAAAAAGTTTTTGGTTCGTTCTCCTTTAAAAGACTATTTAGAGAAATTGCCACAGAACAAGTTTTATAGAGCGCACAAATCATATATCGTAAATGTGGATCATATTGATGCCATCAATTCTAAAGATATTATGATTAACAATACGTTGATTCCAATTTCAAAAGATTTTAAAGAGTTTATAATCTCGGCTATGAATTCTTAATCCAAGTTATCATATTTAAAAAACACCTTTTTAAGGTGTTTTTTTGCTTTTACCTCAGATGAAATGTATTTTTTCATCGATAAAGTGTGTTTTATTATAGATGAAATACACAATTGTCTAGTCTTAATTCGTTTCACAACAATAATTGAGAGTTACACAACAAATAATCCTAATACTTATGGCTTATTTATAATTTTGAGATATTATTAATTGAATGGATTTTAATCTAGAATTTGATTTTAAGTCAAAATAAGGTTCAATTTTTAATGAAATAGCAAAAAGTACGTAGAACACGCTTTTTGGGCTTTTGATTAATTGATAATCATTTAATGATGGCTCACAACAAAAATTTAGTAGAATCGCTTTTAAGTTTGATTCTACTTATATTGAGATATGAAAAAACCTTTTATTTTGAGAATAATATGCACTTTGTTTTTAAGTGTATTTACGTGCCTTGTTTTTGCGCAAGACGATGTAGAAACTCAGAATGAAGATTATTACAAGCAATTTCAAGATTTAGAGAACGGCGAATTACGTTCTTTCTTCTTTTTTAATACCCCCAATCGCTACAATCAAAATTCGCCTTACGATTGGTTAGATACTGTAAAAGTTTATTTAAACAGTTCTGAAAAAACAAAAGATTCCATTTCAATTAGAAACTACCAACTTATAGAATCTCAAATCTATTACGATTTGGGTAACTACGAGAAGAGCTTGGCAATTGCAAGACCTCTATATGATATTCTATTAAATTTAGATTTAGAGTCTAAACAGACTATTCTAAACATATTAGATAATAATTATGCAATGCTCGAGTTGTATGACAAACAAATTGAGATAAGAAGGGTAAAACGTGAATTAGGATTAACTGATAAAGTAGCCTTTTATGATATTTACGCAAGTCTAGGTCAGTATAGAAAGGCTATGCGTGATTATATGACCGAAGAGAAAAAAGAGCTTAAAGACGATGATTACTATGGTCAGGCAATTTATAACAACACCATTGGTAATTATTTAAGGTTAGATAAGTCTACGCCAACTGCATTGAGTTATTTTAAGAAAGCAGAAGGGCTTATAAAAGTTTTTCTAAGCGATGTTACTAACGAGCATTCTGATAAGGAAATTGCAGACGGCAGAATTCTAAATGGATTGATTATTGGTAATATTGGGAAAAGTCACGTACAGCTTGGTGAATACGAAAAGGCCATTCCTTTTTTAGAAGAGAGTAGAGAAATCATTAAAAAATATAATAAGAGTAAATTTTCTTCAGATATTATTGAGAACACGCTTGCCTTAGCAGAATGTTATCTGAAATTAGATGATTATGCTAAAGCAACAGATTATTTAAGCGACGATCTTAATCCGATAAAATCAGAAAATATTTTAAAAAGAAATAGAATCTATGCAGATTATTATTTTAAAACTGGTGATTTCAAAAATTCCACGGTTTATCTTAAAAAGAATATTAGAATTAGAGATTCTATTGATGCAATGGCGTCAAATATTAAAAATCAACAACTAACTTCTGTTGTAGCCCAAGATTTAGAGAATTCTAGAAAAACAATGGAGCAACAAAAAGTTCAGTTAGAAGAATCTAGAAAAGATATTAAGGCAAGAGATGATAAAATTAGTTTAGTGTTTGTATCCTTGATATTTACACTAATTGGTTTTGCAGGTTTAGTATACGCTTACTTAAAGAGTATTAAAAATCAGCGTTTAATTGCTGAGCAGAAATTCATAATCGAAAATTCATTAGTAGAGAAAGATTCGCTGCTTAAAGAAATTCACCATAGAGTTAAAAACAACCTGCAAATGGTTTCTAGTTTGTTGAGTTTGCAAACTAAAAACACTCGAAGTAAGGCAGCAATAGCGGCATTAGAAGAAGGTAAGAGTAGGGTGAAAGCAATGGCATTAATACATCAGAAATTGTATCAAAATGACGATTTATCTGTTATTGAGATGCAGGGCTATATAGAAAGTTTAATCAATAGTATTCAGTCGGTTTATAAAAAAGGCGGACATAATATCAATATTACTATTGATGCCGAAGGTGTAGAATTAGATATTGATAGGGCGATTCCGTTTGGTCTTATATTAAACGAGTTGGTTTCCAATTCATTTAAGTATGCTTTTCCAAATGATGATAGCGATGGTAAAATATATATTCATTTACGTAAAATAGCTGGTCAAGAAGGCTTCTTTGAATATACCGATAACGGTATTGGTCTGCCAGAAGATTCAGATGAACGAGCAAGTTCTTCTATGGGTATTCGTTTAATGAGTCGATTGGCAAATCAGCTTCAGACTTCTTTGAATACTGATAAAACACAAGATGGAGTTCGTTTTTGGTTTAATTTTAAATAAGTTATCTCACTTTACTTTTCAACACAACCTTATGCAATAGTTTAGGGAAAAATCGTTTCAGATAAATACCGAACTTTTCTTTTCCACCTATATAAGTTTCAAAACGTTTCTTTCTAATTGCCGATATAATTTCACGGGCACATTTCTCAACCGGCATTCCGTTTTCCGTAGCACTGTCTTCTTTTTGTAAAGCAGATCCGTCACCCGTTAATGCATTTTTTGCAACATTGGTCTGTATAAACCCTGGACAAATGATAGATACATCAATATTGTCTTTTTCATGTTCCATTCGCAATGCATCAAAGAAGCCGTGTAATGCATGTTTTGCTCCGCAATAACCAGAACGATACGGAGAGGAAAATTTACCCATTAAACTCGTAACAGTTACAAAATGACCACTTTTTTGAGCTATAAAGTGTGGTAATACATGTTTTGTTAGCTTGATAGTACCCAGATAATTTACATCTATCATTTGTTGATATACTTCAAATTTAGTGTCAATGATAAGTGAACGCTGGCTTAGACCGCCATTATTGATTAAAACATCAATTTTCCCAAATAATGAGAAAGCTTTTTCGGTGATTCTTACCAGGGATTCAAAATTGGTTAAATCAAGCGGGAGTACGGTTACATTCTCTGGTGATTTACAGTTTTTCTTTACGCATACTAGCACTTCTTCGCGTCTTGCCGAAATAATAACTTTTGCACCTTTCGCATTCAATTGATACGTTAATGCTTCTCCAATTCCTGAAGATGCGCCTGTAATCCAAATTACCTTATTTTCCATTCTTTTAAATCCATCGGTATTAAAGTGAAAATATAGCTAAATTTGAAGGATTATATGAAAGCATCATTTAAAAAGTATATTCTCAATTTTAAAAACCCTAGCGGAACCTCTAGAGGGGTATTGCGAACGAAAGAGACTTGGTTTCTAATTTTAGAGGAAAATGGAAATTGGGGAATTGGTGAGTGCGGACTATTCAGAGGGCTTAGTTTTGATGATGTACCTGAATACGAAGAAAAATGTACTTGGGTTAAAGAAAACATTAATTTAGGAGAAACGGAGTTATTGAAACAATTGCAAAATTTTCCTAGCATTCAATTCGGGGTAGAGCAGGCCTTTTTGTCAATTCGGTCAAATAATCCCTTTCAACTATTCGACTCTTCTTTTTTGGACGCCCAAAAACCGATTTCAATTAATGGCTTGGTCTGGATGGGCGATAAAGAATTTATGTATCAACAAATTGAGCAAAAGCTAAAGGATGGCTTTTCATGCATAAAAATGAAAATTGGTGCTATAGATTTTGATACGGAAATTGCGCTGCTTAAATCTATAAGGGAACGTTATTCCAAGGAAGAAATTGAACTTCGTGTAGATGCTAATGGTGCCTTTTCTACAAATGAGGCTCTCACTAAATTAGTAGTGTTGTCTAAACTAAATCTACACTCTATAGAGCAACCTATAAAACAAGGGCAATGGAAAGAAATGCAAAATCTGTGTAGAGCTACACCATTGCCAATTGCCTTAGATGAAGAATTAATTGGGGTGGTAGATGTAACAAAGAAGGAAGAATTGCTACAAACTATACAGCCACAGTATATAATTTTGAAACCAAGTTTAGTAGGTGGTTTTGCTGGAAGCAATGAGTGGATTGAAATTGCCGAAAAGAATAATATAGGGTGGTGGGTAACCAGTGCATTGGAAAGCAATATCGGCTTGAACGCTATAGCGCAATGGACGGCAACTTTAAATAATAAAATGCCACAAGGTTTGGGAACCGGAGCTTTGTTTACAAATAATATTGATAGCCCTTTAGAGGTACAAAATGGAGGCTTGTTTTATAACACCTCTAAAGAATGGAATTCAAATTTAATTGATAGTTTATGTATATAGAACAGGCGTATAAAGGTCTAATTGACAATTGGAGATACTTAATTGGAATACTATTAATCATTGGTGTTTGGCAGTTTCTAGGCTCATTTCCTTTGTTGGCGGCCTTGGCTTTAAAAGAAGGGGGCATGTCCGCAATGATGAGTGGTAGCATTGGCAAAATGTCTGAAGTACTGGGTTCTAACACGTTTTTGTTCTTTATGCTCCTAACTTTTGTTTTCGGACTCATTGCTGTTTTTCTAGTGGTTAAATTTTTACATAAACAATCGCTTACCGATTTGACCACTTCAAGACCTAAAATTGATTGGAAAAGAGTTGCTTTTTCATTTTTTCTATGGGGTTCAATTTCTGTGCTATTTATTTTTATAGATATTTATTTTGCACCTGAAGATTATGAGTATAATTTTCAGTTGGTACCTTTTTTAATTTTAGCGGTCATTGCTATAGCTATGATTCCGTTACAGACTAGCATGGAAGAGTATTTTATGAGGGGGTATATGATGCAAGGGCTGGGTATTCTTACTAAGAATAGATGGTTCCCACTTTTATTTACATCGCTGCTATTCGGTCTATTGCATATAATGAACCCTGAAGTGGATAAATTGGGTTATGGCATATTGATTTTTTACATAGGAACAGGGCTCTTTTTGGGCATCATTACACTAATGGACCAGGGTTTAGAATTGGCGTTAGGTTTCCATGCCGCTAACAACTTAACCGCAGCACTTTTGGTAACTGCAGATTGGACAGCGTTTAGTGTAGATTCTCTATATAGAGATATTTCAGAACCTGTACTTGGTTGGGATATGCTTGTTCCTGTATTCGTTGTATTTCCTATCTTACTTTTAATTTTTTCTAAAAAGTATGGCTGGACCAATTGGAAAGAGAAACTAACGGGGAAAGTATTATCTGAAGAAGAGTTTTTGAAGCTAGATAATTAATGTAATGAATAAACTTTCTTTGCACCAAGATTTTTCCATTCATGGTAAATCAATTTCTTATGATGATTTAACAGAAGTAAGTTATAGCTTAATTAAGGAAGGTGAAGAATTTGAAAAATATATAGGTGAATTCCTTTTAGATTGGATCGATGATTCGCAAACGTTATTCGTAAAATCTTCTGGTTCAACGGGTCAACCAAAGACTATTTCCTTAAAGAAAGAGCACATGATTAATAGTGCTCTGGCAACAGGTAGCTATTTTGACCTGAAGCCTAAGTCCACTGCTTTACTCTGTTTACCAGCTTCATACATTGCAGGTAAAATGATGTTGGTCAGGGCTATGGTTTTGGGCTTGAATATTCATTTTTTGCCACCAAGTTCGTACCCATTGGAAGGTATCTCAGATTTTTTTGATTTTGGGGCTATGGTGCCTTTGCAGGTGGGTAATTCTATATCTAAACTACATCAAGTACATAAATTAATTATTGGTGGTGCACCCATTTCTAATTCAATAAGAGAGAAATTAAAGGGTGTTGATAATAACAGTTATGAAACCTATGGTATGACGGAAACCATAACTCATATCGCTGTAAAATCATTAAACAATATAGAAATAAAAGATGCTCCTTTTACGGTTCTGCCAAATGTAGAACTTACCAAAGATGATAGAGGTTGTTCGGTAATTAACGCACCAAAAATTACAGATGAAATTGTTAGAACTAATGACGTTATTGAATTGGTGTCAGATAGTGAGTTTAAATGGCTAGGGAGAATTGACAATGTTATAAATTCAGGTGGAGTAAAATTACATCCTGAGCATATAGAAAACGTACTTTCAAAGTATATTGATACACCCTTCTTTGTAACGGGAGTTCCAGATGAGGAATTAGGCCAAAAAGTAGTATTGGTAGCCGAAAATGTGAATGAACAAAGAATTCAAAAAACAATAGATTCCATTATCGATTTCAAGAAATTTGAGAAACCTAAGAATATTTTGGTTTGTAAAGAATTTATAAGAACCGAAAGCGGAAAAGTTCAGCGTGCTAAAACTCTTGAACAAATTTTGAGGGCATAATTAATTCAGCTATTTTCATCATTAGAAAAACCACAATCTAATGACCAAACAACTAATTATTCTATTTATTTGTGTTCAGGGCTATGTGTTGAACGCCCAACAAATTCTCAACGAAAAAGAAAGAGCACAGGTAATCGATGAAATTTTAGATGACCGCTTTAATAATCTGCTACCAGAGCTTATGGATGCTTCGGGTTTAGATATGTGGGTGGTCATTTCTAGGGAATACCATGAAGATCCTGTAATGAAGACTATGCTTCCGGCTACGTGGTTGAATGCACGTAGAAGAACTATCCTATTGTTTTATAGAGACAAGGCAAAGAATACGATAGAGAAGTTAGCTGTTGCCCGCTATAATGTTGGTAAAAACATTATTTCTGCATGGGATAAGGAGAAAGAACCTAATCAATGGGCACGGTTAATGCAATTGATATCAGAAAGAAATCCAAAGAAAATCGGACTCAATTTTTCAAAAGACCACAATATTGCAGATGGCTTGGTAAAAACCGATTATGAAGAGTTTATGTCTAATCTGCCTAAGAACTATACTTCAAAAGTGACTTCTGCTGAACAACTTGCTGTTCGCTGGATCGAGACTAGAACAGAACGTGAAATGGTTATTTATAATCAATTGGTAGATATTACTCATGACATTATTGCTGAAGCTTTTTCTGAAAAGGTCATTACTCCGGGAGTTACCACAACTTCAGATGTTGTTTGGTGGATGAGACAAAAAGTTACCGATTTAGGACTGGAGACTTGGTTTCACCCAACTATAGATGTACAAAGAACCCAGAATAATGAAAAAAGCGAATTTTATTCATTTGCAGATAAACCAGAAGATATGGTAATACTACCAGGTGACTTGGTACATTGCGATTTTGGAATTACATATCTGCGTTTAAATACTGATTGTCAAGAGTTGGCCTATGTACTAAAGCCAGAAGAAATATCAGCGCCTGACTTTTTAGTGAACGGATTAAAAGATGGTAATAAAGTCCAAGACTTTTTGACTGCCAATATGATAAAAGGAAGAACCGGAAATGAAATCTTGGCGAAGTCATTGAGCCAGGCAAAGAAAGCAGGGTTAAGACCTTCAATTTATACACACCCTTTAGGTAGTTACGGTCATTCTGCTGGTACTACAATTGGTATGTGGGATTCTCAAGGTGGCGTCATGAAAGATGATGGAGAGTACTATCCGTTAAATCCAAACACTGTTTATGCAATTGAATTGAATACCACCATTAATATTTCTGAGTGGAATAGAGATATTCGAATTATGCTTGAAGAAGCCGGTTTTTATGGTGAAGATGGATTTAGGTACGTAAATGGTAGACAGACCGAATTATTATTGATTCCACGTGTAAAGAATAATCAAGGTAATTAATATTCGTTACGTTTACATGATTAGTATCTATTTTTCTTAAAATCAGTTGATTATGTTGTTTTTGGAATAATTTTTGATACCATTAGTATCGTATAACCATTAAAATTCTATTTAATGAAAAATTTTCTAATTCTCATATTATTAGCATCTTTTGCCTCTAATCTTCAAGCGCAAGACAGAACTATTAAAGGAAAAGTTAGTCAATTAGAATCTCCTTTGGCAAATGTTCAGATTTCTATTATAGATTCTGATATAGCAACTAGAACAGATGCAAATGGATATTATCAAATAATTGCTGAACCTAAAGATATGTTACTATATGAATATCCTGGTCTTAGCGATGTTCAGATAATGGTTGAAGATGTAACACGAATCTTAAATTTTGAAATGACTCAGAAAATTGAGCAATTAGATGAGGTTACTGTAAAGGGGAGCAATAGAAAATCACAGAATGAATTGTTGCAAGAATATGCGTATAATCCAAATCTTATAAAAACAGCCTATGGTATATTAGATAGTGAGACAGCGCCAGGTAAAATTAGATTTTTACAAGAGAATCAGATTAATGATGTTGGTGTTTGTATCCTAGATTTGATGAGAAATGAGTTTCCTGGAGTAAATGTAGTAGGAGATTGTGTGTATGGGGGACTTATATATATTAGGGGGCTAAATTCTGTTAGTCAAGCACCACCTGCAGTTTATGATGTTGACGGACAAGTATTGACCCAAACACCTACTTGGATTGCACCCGCCGCAATTAAACGATTGGCTGTATTAAATAATCTAGCTATGACTACAAGATATGGCTCAATTGGTGCTGGTGGCGTAATTGTTATTAATACTAAAGCTAGTGAATATTCTAGAACTGTAGATGGTAAACCTATTGACTATGCAAAAGTTAAAAATAATAGGTATGATAACTCAGCATTAAGTTCAATACAATTTAAAGAAGATAAACCTTCGTACTTGAATGAACTTTTAAATGCGAATACCGAAGAAGAGGCAAAGATGATTTACGCAAATCAAATCAAAAAATACAGTAGTTCATATTACTATGTTTTAGATGCCTATGATTATTTTTCTAATAGATGGAAAAATCAAGAATTCGCAGAAATGATTATTCATGAGAATGATAGAGTTCTAAGCGGAAATCCTAATGCATTAAAATCCCTAGCATACATTTATCAAGCTGAAGGAAAGTTTAAAGAGGCAAACAAACTTTATGAAGATGTTTATACACTTAGAGCAGATTATGCACAATCGTATTTAGACTTGGCAAATAGTTATAGAGAATTAGGTTTAAATCAAAAAGCTGCCGCTATGTACTTGCGTTATGATTACTTACTGGCAGAAGAGCTATTGGAAAAAGAAGAGCCAGTGAAAGTTATTATGGATCGGGATTTAAATAATTTGATTTCTCTAAAAGGGGCTGATTTAGTTTCAACAGATAAGGTGAATGAAATTAAACTTGATGATGATTTTAAAGGAACACGTTTGGTTTTCGAATGGAGCGATAGTGAGGCTGAATTTGTGTTACAATTTGTAAACCCAGAAAAGCGATACTATAAAAGTGAGCATTCATTAGTTGCAGATGCAGAGCGAATTCAAAGCGAAAAGCGCTCAGGTTTCTCTAGTGAAGAATATTTAATAGATGATACGCTTCGTGGTAATTGGTTGGTGAATGCAACTTACTTAGGTAATAAAAGTTTAACTCCAACATATTTGAAAGCTACGGTATATTATAACTACGGTAGTGCTTCACAACGTAAAGAAACGAAGGTTTTTAAACTTGGTTTGCGTAATGTGAATCAGCAATTGTTTACCGTTTCAAATGCGGTTAGTGTTGTTTCCAACTAGATTTCTAAATATTTATTAGGTGTTAAAGAGAATTGACAATGCCCATTAAATACGCTAAGTATATAATGGGCATTATTTTATACCTTTTTTTATGCAATCATTTTCTTAGTACCTAATCTTGAAATTAAACCTGCAACACCCCCATATTAAAAGGCTTCTCGATAGGCGCATGATCAGCGGCTTCTATACCCATTGAAATCCATTTACGGGTGTCCTTTGGGTCAATGATAGCATCGGTCCATAATCTTGACGCTGCATAGTATGGAGAAACTTGATTGTCGTAACGCTTCTTGATTTTATCGAATAGCTCAGTTTCCTTTTCTTCGGTAATGGTTTCACCTTTCTTTTTTAAAGATGCCTTTTCAATCTGTAATAATACCTTTGCTGCCGAGTTTCCGCTCATTACGGCTAATTCTGCGCTTGGCCAAGCAACAATTAACCTAGGGTCATAAGCTTTACCGCACATGGCATAATTTCCTGCGCCGTAGCTATTTCCGATTACAATGGTGAATTTTGGTACGACGGAGTTACTTACCGCATTTACCATTTTTGCGCCATCTTTTATAATACCACCATGTTCACTTTTACTGCCTACCATAAAACCGGTAACATCTTGTAAAAATACTAACGGAATTTTCTTCTGATTACAGTTTGCTATAAAACGGGTGGCCTTATCCGCAGAGTCAGAATAAATTACTCCGCCAAATTGCATTTCGCCTTTTTTGGTTTTTACAACTTTTCTTTGGTTGGCAACAATACCAACTGCCCATCCGTCTATTCGTGCATATCCCGTTAAAATAGTTTGTCCGTAACCAGCTTTGTATTCTTCAAATTCAGAATCATCTACCAATCGCTTTATGATTTCCATCATATCATACTGCTCAGCTCTTGAGCTTGGTAGAATTCCGTAGATATCATCCGGATTTTCTTTTGGCTTCAAACTTTTCTTACGGTTGTATCCCGCTTTAGGGAAATCACCGATTTTATCCATAATATTCTTTATGGTATCTAGAGCCGCCGCATCGTCTTTCGCCTTATAATCGGTTACGCCACTTATTTCACAATGTGTAGTAGCTCCGCCCAACGTTTCATTATCTATACTTTCACCTATCGCCGCTTTTACCAAATAGCTACCCGCCAAGAATATACTGGCAGTTTTATCTACTATCAAAGCTTCATCGCTCATAATAGGTAAATATGCGCCACCGGCAACACAGCTGCCCATCACTGCAGATATTTGGGTAATACCCATACTGCTCATTACCGCATTGTTTCTAAATATGCGACCAAAGTGTTCTTTGTCAGGGAATATCTCATCCTGTAATGGCAAGTACACTCCTGCGCTATCTACCAAGTATATTATTGGAAGCCTATTTTCTATGGCTATCTCTTGTGCTCTTAAATTTTTCTTTGCAGTAATTGGAAACCAGGCACCGGCTTTAACCGTAGCGTCATTTGCAACGACGATACACTGTTTTCCTTTTACGTAACCAATTTTTATAACTACTCCGCCAGAAGGACATCCGCCATGTTCTTCGTACATACCATCACCTACAAAGGCTCCGACTTCTATTTGTTCAGATTTAGGATCTAAAAGATAATCAATACGCTCTCTGGCGGTCATTTTACCTTGATCGTGCTGTTTGGTTATTTTGGCTTTTCCTCCGCCTAAATAAACCTCATTAAGCTTTCTTCTAAGGTCTGATAGTAGCAACTTATTCCTATCTTCGTTTCGATTGAATTTTAAATCCATTCTATATAATTTCTTTTCTTTCGATAAAGATAAGGAGTTAATTTTGGTGTTTATGCAACAAAAACAAAAAGTATGATTAAGTGGGGTATTGTAGGGGCAGGGAACATTGCTCATAGTTTTTCAAAAGATTTAGCCTTGGTAAGTGGCGGTGAGTTGGTCTCTGTGGCTTCAAGAAGCTTAGAGAAAGCTAAAGATTTTGCTAATGAATATGGCGCGCCAAATGCCTATGGTAGTTATGAAGAGTTATTTAACAGTAATACGGTAGATGTTATTTATTTAGCTACACCACATACTTCTCATGCAGATTTAAGCATTACAGCGATGAAAGCTGGTAATGCTGTACTGTGCGAAAAGCCAATGGGTGTTAACAAAAGAGAAGTGGAGCAAATGGTTGCTGTTGCTAAAGAAAATAATGTTTTTCTGATGGAAGCATTATGGTCTCGTTTTAATCCGACAATTAAAAAGGCGAAAGAATTGGTAGATAATGGTGCTATAGGAACAGTAGTGTATGTGCATTCAGATTTTGCTTTTTATGCACTTGATAGGGATGAGGAAGGAAGATTGTTGAACCCCGATCTTGCCGGTGGATCTTTATTGGATATCGGTATCTACCCTATATTTTTGGCTTATTTGATGTTAGGTAAACCAAAGGATATTAAGGCAACGGCCAACTTCTATAAAACGGGAGTGGAGATACAGTGCAGCATGATTTTTAATTACGAAAATGCCCAAGCAATCTTATATAGCGGACTCAATTCAAATTCAGAAAAGAAGGCGGAGATTTCTGGTAGCGAAGGTACTATATTTATTCACCCTAGATGGCATGAAACTACGGGGTACACTTTAGAGAAAGATGGTGAAAGTACCGCAAATGAAATCGGTAAAATGGGTAAAGGCTATGTTCATGAAATTGAGGAAGTGCACGATTGTTTAAATTCAGGTAAGAAAGAAAGTGATTTATGGAGCCATCAAAATAGTCTGGATTTAATTGAGATTATGGATTCCGTTCGTAAAAAAACGGGAATTGTGTTTCCGTTTGAATAATAGCAGGGGTAATTATGGACAAATATCTTAAAATTTACGATATTTGATGTTCGCTTAAATTTTAATTGATTCGACAATGAACAAGAATACAGTGCTCACTTGGGCAACTTTTATTATGATTTTTGTAGGTCTGGCCCTAATTGCATTAGGTGCTTTTCGCTATGATGATGTTGCCGGTTGGGGTTTTGCATCCGTAGGTATAGGATTTTTTGCCATTGCATGGGTGTTTAACGCACTTAAAGGTAGAGTATAATATATTTTTAGAACCGGCAGTGAATTCTTCTGTTCGGCTTTAATTTCACTAAAAACTATAATTTTATGTCAGACGATAAGAAGGTAATCTTCTCCATGTCAGGAGTTACGAAAACCTATAAAAATGCGAATACCCCAGTTTTAAAGAATATATACTTAAGTTTTTTCTACGGTGCCAAAATCGGAATCTTAGGTTTAAACGGTTCGGGTAAATCTACTTTGCTGAAAATCATTGCCGGAGTTGATAAAAACTTTCAAGGCGATGTTGTTTTCTCTCCTGGTTACAATGTTGGTTACTTAGAGCAAGAGCCAGAATTGGATGAGAATAAAACTGTGCTTGAAATTGTAAAGGAAGGGGTTGCGGAAACTGTGGCAATTCTTGATGAATACAATAAGATAAATGACATGTTCGGTCTTCCTGAAGTATATGAAGATGCCGACAAAATGCAGAAGTTGATGGATCAACAGGCTGTATTGCAAGATAAAATTGATGCCGCAAATGCTTGGGAATTAGATACCAAGTTAGAAATTGCTATGGATGCCTTGCGTACTCCTGATCCAGATAAGAAAATTTCAGTATTGTCTGGAGGTGAAAGAAGAAGGGTCGCATTATGTAGATTGTTACTTCAAGAGCCAGAAATCTTATTATTAGATGAACCTACCAACCATTTAGATGCAGAATCTGTACATTGGTTAGAGCATCATTTAGCGCAGTATAAAGGAACTGTAATCGCCGTAACGCACGATAGATATTTCTTGGATAATGTTGCTGGTTGGATTCTTGAACTGGACAGAGGAGAAGGTATCCCTTGGAAAGGAAACTACTCTTCTTGGTTGGATCAAAAATCGAAACGTTTAGCTCAAGAAAGTAAAACTGCTTCTAAGAGGCAGAAAACTCTTGAGAGAGAGCTTGAATGGGTGCGTCAAGGTGCTAAAGGAAGACAAACTAAGCAGAAAGCGCGTCTAAAGAACTACGATAAGTTAATGAGTCAAGATCAAAAACAGCTTGACGAAAAACTTGAAATCTATATTCCGAACGGACCGCGTTTAGGGACTAATGTAATTGAGGCGAAGGGTGTAAGTAAGGCTTATGATGATAAGTTGCTTTATGAAGATTTAAATTTTAAATTACCTCAAGCAGGTATTGTTGGTATTATTGGTCCAAACGGTGCTGGTAAGACTACAATCTTTAAAATGATCATGGGCGAAGAAACGCCAGATAAAGGTGAGTTTGAAATTGGTGAGACTGCTAAAATCGCCTACGTAGATCAAAGTCATTCTAATATTGACCCTGAAAAAACCATTTGGCAAAATTTCAGTGATGAGCAAGAGATGGTGATGATGGGTGGTAAGCAGGTGAATTCTCGTGCATATTTAAGTAGGTTCAATTTTACGGGTAGTGAGCAGAATAAGAAGGTAAGCATGTTATCTGGTGGTGAACGTAACCGTTTACATTTAGCCATGACATTAAAAGAAGAAGGAAACGTTCTTCTCTTAGATGAGCCGACCAATGATTTAGATGTGAATACATTAAGAGCCTTAGAAGAAGGTCTGGAAAACTTTGCAGGTTGTGCAGTAGTAATCTCGCATGATAGATGGTTTTTAGATCGTATTTGTACTCATATCTTAGCTTTTGAAGGTGATTCTCAAGTTTACTTCTTTGAAGGTTCTTTTTCTGATTATGAAGAGAATAAGAAGAAAAGATTAGGCGGAGATTTAATGCCGAAACGAATCAAGTACAAGAAACTGATTAGATAATAGAGTAGTTATAAAGAAAAAGCCCGCAATCGCGGGCTTTTTTATTTTCAGCTAACAGCTAACAGCTAACATTAATATTCATCATTTGGATACCAGTCTAACTGCACAACTTCAATATCTTGATTACCTGCATCGACCAGTTGCTTGAATTTTGCAACATCGCTTACATCTGGTTGACCTCTATAATGATATGGATAAACTTGTTTTGGTTTAAAATCCAATACGGCAGAAGCAGCGCTTTCAACCGTCATGGTGTATGGTAAATTCATACATACAAAAGCTTTGTCAATATTTTTTAATGAACGCATTTCAGGAATATCTTCCGTATCGCCTGAGAAATAGATTCGCTGATTGTCAATGTTAAGAACATAGCCGTTACCACGTCCTTTTTCATGAAATTTTAAAGCTTCTTTTCTAAGGTTGTACATTGGTATGGCCTCAATTGTAATTCCGTTAAGTTTCTTGCTAGCTCCATTTTCCATAATTTCTAAGTGCGTTGCATACTTTTCAGGCAATTCATCGGCAACTGCTTGTGGTACTATAAATGTAACGTTTGTGGTGTCTAGAGCATCTAGCGTTTCGGTACTTAAATGATCACCATGAATATCTGTGATCAATATTAAAGTCGGATTTTTTTGACCTTCAAAAGCGGCTGCTCCTCCTGTAGGATCTATGTATATAACAACATCGTTCCATTCGATTATTGTGGTTGCATGTTCTATAGGTGTTATTTCAATTTCTTCAGCTTTGCGCTCTTTGATGATATCGGTTACTGACATATTATCTTCCATTTCTTCAGAAGTATCAGTTACGGTATCAGATTTTTTTACCTCTTTGCATGAAAAAGCCATTGTTGCAACGAATAGTAAAACAAGCAATTCTTTTATTTTCATTATGTTATGTTTAAAGTGTTAGTTCCATTTTAATATCAGATCGAAGGTACTCTAAATTATCTTCCAGTGGCACATTTTTAAATCCGAATTTCTTATATATATGCAGTGCGGTGTCTAATTTAGTACTTGAGTATAATTCAAGAGTTTTCCATTTTTTGTTTTTAGAAAAATTAATGGCATACGTTAACATTTTTTGACCGATCTGCAAGCCATGATGTTTTTTGTTAACGGCCATCTTACCTAACTCAAAACGATTATCAGTCTTTTTTATCAAAGCAAAGCATCCTACTGGCTCATTATTCCATAATCCCATGAAAATATATCCACCTTTATCGATAATAATAGATTGACTGTGATTTAATAACTCCTTATCTTTCGTTTCAACCTTGAAATATTCAGTAATCCAAGCGATATTCAAGTCTCTAAAGTTTTGAGTATATTTAGGCTCGTAAGGTACAATGCTAAGCATGATCTCTAATTCATATTTAATATGTCATCTAAGTTATATCATATTATATAGTCCCTACCAAGGTTTAGAAATTATTTTAACATTAAAAAATCTAAAATTTGAATTACCACGTATATAAACTGAACAAACAGACACTTTATTAAATTTACAATTATGACTGAAACAAAAAACAACAATGGTTTAAAAGTTTTGACCGCTCTTTTAGGTGTTGTGCTTTTAGGTACTATCATTTACACAGTAAGTCTTTACCAAGATAAAAAGAAGACCGAAGTTGTTCTTTCGAAAGAGAAAGAATTGGTAGTAGAAGATTTAAATAGCTTAAAATCTGAATATGATAAGGCTATTTTAGAAAGCAATGCTACTAACGAAGAGTTGGTGAGCGCAAGAGATAATATTGCAAAATATATTGACTCTGTAAAAACAATGAAAGCTGATATCGGATCTTTATCTAGATACAGAAGACAAGTTGGTGTTCTTAAAGCTGAGAGAGAACAATTATTGAAGCAGGTTGATTCGTTGACTCGTTCTAACTCTATGATTGCTATGCAACGTGATAGTACGTATGTTGAATTAGAAAAGCAAACTGTTTTTAATGATTCATTAGTAGTACAAAACACAAACTTGGCACAAGTAGTTGAGAAAGGTTCTGCTTTGAACTTGTCGAAATTCAATGTTGATGCAGTAAAAGAACGTAACAGTGGTAAATTAGTTTCTACACAAAGAGCTAAAGCGACAGACAAGTTTAAAATTTGTTTTACCGTTGCCGATAACGTAATCGCACAAGCAGGTGACAGAGAATTTTTCTTAGAAGTATTGGATCCTCAAGGCAATGTACTTGGCGGTAGTAACTCTATGACAAATGATAATGGTGCCTCTATTACTTATAGCAAGCAAACAGGTTTCTACTATGAAAACAAATCTTTAGATGTATGTGATTATATCAGTAAGCCTTCTGGTGATTTCAAAGATGGAAATTACATGGTAAACGTATATGATGACCAATTAAAATTATTGGGTACGTCTAAATTCATGTTGAAATAAGACTTACTTATTACATATAAAAAATGGCGACCAATTGGTCGCCATTTTTCGTTTAATCAATAATCGAGATTTAAATGCTTTAAAGCTTATATCGAAACCCTAATTTAATTTTAAATTAATTGATTCATGAGCTTATCCCGAGGTTGTCAGGTTGTCTACTACTAATTGGTCTTAGTCTTTTAAACTACCTACCATGTTTTCTGGTTTTACCCATTCATCATAATCCTCTGCGGTAACATAACCTAAGTTTACTGCTTCTACTTTCAGAGTGGTACCGTTTTTATGCGCGGTATTTGCAATTTCAGCAGCTTTGTAATATCCTATTTTAGTATTTAAGGCAGTAACCAACATTAAAGAGTTATTCAATAATTGTTTTATTACTTCGTGATTTGGTTCTATACCTGCAGCACAATGCTCTTCAAAACTTACACAGGCGTCACCAATTAATTGTGCTGATTGTAAAATGTTGGCAGCCATCATTGGTTTGAAAACATTAAGTTCGTAATGACCTTGCGTACCACCAACGCTAATAGCGACATCGTTACCCATAACCTGAGCACAAACCATCGTAAGGGCTTCACACTGCGTAGGATTAACTTTTCCAGGCATAATTGAGCTACCAGGCTCATTTGCAGGAATAACGATTTCACCGATACCTGAACGCGGACCAGATGCCATCATTCTAATATCATTGGCGATCTTATTTAAAGAAACAGCCAATTGTTTTAATGCGCCGTGACTTTCAACAATTGCATCATGTGCTGCAAGTGCTTCGAATTTATTTTCTGCAGTAATAAAAGGTAAGCCAGTAAATTCTGCAATATATTTTGCTACCAACACATCATATCCTTTTGGAGTATTTAATCCGGTACCTACTGCGGTACCACCTAAAGCCAATTCACTTAAATGCGACAATGTATTGCTCAAAGCTTTTAGACCATGATCTAATTGTGAAACGTAACCAGAAAATTCTTGACCTAAGGTTAGGGGAGTGGCATCCATTAAATGGGTACGACCAATCTTAACAACATTTTTAAACTCAACTGACTTTTTGTGAAGTGCATCTCTTAATTGGGTAACTCCTGGTATAGTTACTTCTACAATCTTTTTGTAGGCTGCAATATGCATACCGGTTGGGAAGGTGTCGTTTGATGATTGCGATTTGTTTACATCATCATTTGGCTGAATGGTTTTCTCCCCTTCACCGATTACCTTACCGGCAATTTCATGAGCTCTGTTTGCAACCACTTCATTAACGTTCATGTTGCTTTGTGTGCCCGAACCCGTTTGCCATATTACTAATGGAAATTGGTCATCAAGCTTACCCTCTAAAATCTCATCACAAACCTGCGCAATTAAATCTCTTTTTTCAGCAGCTAAAACACCTAGCTCACAATTCGCGTAAGCTGCGGATTTTTTTAAATAGGCAAAGCCATAAACAATGTCTAAAGGCATAGAAGCCGACGGACCTATTTTAAAATTGTTTCGAGAACGTTCTGTTTGTGCACCCCAATATTTGTCTTTGGGTACCTCTACATTACCCATAGTATCTTTTTCGATTCTGAACTCCATAATATTATAATTTATATGAATCTTAAGTTAACTTATTAATCTAGCATCAAAAATAAGGTTTACATTTATTTTTCTTGTGACAAGAATGTGATCAAAAATGAAATTAATTTTGCAGAACGTTTGCAAAAAATAATTCGTTTATGGTATCTTTGTAATATATAAGTAAAAAGATATGTTTGATTTTGACCAATATTTAGGATTTTTAGCGTTTTTAACCATATTAACCATTGGTTTTTGGCTAATGATGTTTTTGTTATTATTTGTTGTTCCTTACTGGTTAGGTGGTAACATTATAGAGTTATTAAAAGAAAGACGCGACAAGAAAAAAGCTGCAAGAGAAGCTTAAAATAATATCATATAAAAAAAGGAGCCTATTGGCTCCTTTTTTTATGTCTTGTTTTCTGTTTTATCCTTCTATTTCATCACCACCATCATCACCACCATTTCCTCTAGAACCTTTATTACGTTCTTTTGGTTGGTTGAAACGATATACAAAGCCCATTGTTATTTGTCGTCTTCTCCATTGAAACTCACTATCTGAAGTAAAAAATTCTGTTTCTGTATATGAACTTCTTTTTCTAGAGTTCAATAAGTCACTTACATTTAAAGAAATTGTTCCATTGTCTTTCAATATATCTTTACTGAAAGCTAAGTTTAAAGAGAATATACCGCTATTTTCTGTTTGGGCAGTAGATGAGGGTCCTCTATAAAAAGCATTCGTTTGCCAATCTATCTTTGCTGGTAAAGATACCTTTGAGCTGAACCTTGCAAACCAGCTGTTATTTGTGGTGCCATAATCTACACCGTTAAATATACCTTCTGTTGAAAACCTGAAAAAGTTGAAACTAGAATTTAATCTTAACCATTTAGTAGGATTATACATTAAACCAGCTTCTGCACCAATTCTGTTGTTTGTAGAAAGGTTGATAGGAATAGTTCTAATAATCTCTATACCGTCTGTAGTAGTTTGCCCTGTTTCTTCTTGTACACGCTCAAAAGAATCAGTTTCTCTTTGAAAGTAGATAGATGAGGTTAGGGTTATTTTATCCCATCTTTTTAAGTATCCTAAGTCAAAGGCATTAGAGAATGCAGGATTCAAATCTGGATTACCTTGAAAAATGTTTGTTCTACTTGATCTAGACGGAAAAGGATTTATGAACCAACCTCTAGGTCTGTTTATCCTTCTGTTGTAGCCCAATGAAATATTCTCATTTTCGGCTATTTCATATATGAAATTAACGGTAGGGAATAAGCCTAAGTAATTTTTATCAAAATTGACATCAACATCAACCCCTAATTGTTCTTCTAGTTGACTGGTGTCAAACTCAGAATCTAATTGGCCTTTTAACTGCGTATTTTCTAATCTAAGTCCTAATAAAAATGAAAACTTTCCAATTTTGTTTCCGTATTGGGTATATAAAGCATTTACATTTTCATTGTATGTGAACTTATTGGTCAAGTCTTCATTGATGTTAAATTGACCTGTAGCTTGGTTTAAAGAATCTAACCTATAATCTGTAACTTCTTCTTCAAATGTGCCTCTATAACCTATTTCAAATTGGGCGTCTCCCATTGGCAGTACATAGTCTGCCTGAACTAAATACTCATCTTGTAATTCAGTTTCAAAAACATTCTCTAAAACTATTAAGTTCTCATTTGGGATAGTGTTGTTTTCTTCAATGATCGATGTTTTTATTTCCTCTCCTTTAGAATATTGAAGGTCTACCGTAAGTTTTTGTCCATCGTCATTTAAATTGTTAACATAGTTAAGTGAAAATTGATAATTATCATCATCTTCACTCTCATCTTCAGTTCTAAAGGTTTCGCTATTTAGAGAATTATTAATAAATCTTTTGTTGGTATTTTCGGTGATATCTTCACTTTTAGATGTTCTATAAAAAATACTACCTGTTAAGGAAGATTGTTCGGTCAAGAAATATTCTAAACCTAAGTTGGTGTTGAATCCTTTACGTAATCTATTGTATTCTCTATCTTCAAAAATTCTGTCAAAAGATCCTGAAGAATAGGTGTTATCGAAAAAGGCATTTCCAGGAGCATCTCTGTAGCTGTATCCCGTAGTATTAAATAAGTTGAATTTATCTGTACGTAGATTTGAATTGACAGAAATACCACTATTAACAGGGTAACCTATAGTAGTGTTTACTGAACCATTAAAACCAAGTGTTTTTTCTTTTTTAAGTACAATGTTTAATATACCGGCAGTACCTTCAGCATCATAACGCGCAGACGGACTAGTAATTACCTCAACTTTTTCAATGGCGTCTGCGGGTAATTGCGTTAAGGCGTCGGTAGAACCAAAACCGGCAAGGGCAGATGGTTTTCCATTTATTAATATTCTAACGTTTTCATTACCTCGCAGACTGATAGCACCTTCAACATCAACATCAACAGATGGTACGTTGTTTAGTGCATCAGTAATGGTGGCACCACTATTAGTTAAGTCTTTACCAATATTGTAAATCTTTTTATCTAAGCGAACTTCTACGGTAGTTTTTTCGCCAACGACCTCAACAGCTTCTAATTGAGCCACATCTAAAGCCAATTTTACGGTGCCTAAATCTTTAGACGCTGTTAGCGTTTGGTTAGGTAATTTGTATGTTTTATATGAAATATATTCTATGGAAACATTATACTTGCCAGGTGTAGTTTCTACCTTGAAGTTTCCATTTATATCAGTAATACCCCCAGTAATTTGATCTGGGTTATTTACACTTTGTAGTACTAGTGTAGCATATTCTAGAGGTAGGTTATCATCTTTGTCTACAACCTTACCTGTAATAACAATTGGACCGCTTTCCCGGTTTCCTCCCGGTCTTTGACTATATGTGTAATTGAATGATAGTGCTAGGATTAGGAGTAAAGGGAAAAGTTGTTTCATTTAATTAGTTTTTAGTTTTCTTTCGTTTGTCTTTTTTCTTCTTTTTATTCTTCTTGATAGTTTTTGAAACACCATCTTTTTGTAGTGCTACAAAAGCTTCATACTTTTCTAGTGGCAAGCCTGCTTTCAATTCTTCATCTTGCCTTTTAGTAATATTCTCATAAACTTCAGCCATTTTTTCTGGCGGTAGCTTTAATATTTGAGCTTCTATGCGCTCTTGTACATATTTCTTTAAAACAGAGCTTAATACAGCCTGTTCAAATTCATTTAGTGCAAGTGCTTCAGAAATTTTTGGCATTTCGTCATCGACCAATTCTTCGGCAGTTTTAGGTTTTGGTGGTTCCGCTGGTGTTTGAGCCTGCGGTATAGAGCTTCTTTGTCTTCCATAACCGTAGCCGCCACGTGACCCATAACCGTTATTACCATAACCGTATTGTGCGTAAATTTCAGAACTTCCTAAAAGAATAAATAACAATGCCAATATATTTAGATTGCTATATTTTATTACTTTTTTCATATGTTTAGATTATAAAGTTATACTATGGTTTAACCGAAAATGGTTAATTGTTTGTTAAGAAAATTTTCTAAGCAATTATAGTGAATTCTAATTAATTAGAGAATCTATGTTAGATGCTGGCCTACCAATGACCGCTCTATTACCATTTAATACAATTGGACGTTCTATTAATTTAGGATATGTTACCATGGCATCTAATAATTCTTCATCTGATAGTGGCAGGTTTTTAAATTTCTCTTTCCAGATTGCTTCAGATTTTCTAATAAGATTTATCGGCTTTATATCTAAGCAGCTAATAATATTTCTTAGTTCATCTTTAGTTGGTATTTCTTCCAAATACTTTACTACTTCAAATTTCTTGCCAGAATCTTCAAGAACTTTAAGTCCTTCTCTAGATTTACTACATCTAGAATTATGGTATATTTTTATCATAATATTTAATTTTAAAACTAGAAATTCCAATTCATTTATGAATGAATTGAGATATTCTATATTATTCTTCATCTTTCTGACCCATCATCATTAGAAAGGCTTTAAGAAACTGATCAATATCGCCGTTCATTACATTATCGACATTTCCGGTTTCTTCACCTGTTCTTACATCTTTCACTAATTTGTAAGGATGCATTACGTAGTTTCTAATTTGAGAGCCCCATTCAATTTTCATTTTAGAAGATTCAATTTCTTGTCGTGCTTCCATTTTCTTACGCAGTTCTATCTCATACAATTGCGACTTTAGCATTTTCATTGCCGTAGCCCTATTGTCGTGTTGACTTCTACTATCAGAACAAGAAATTTGAATACCTGTAGGGTGGTGGGTCAATTGTACTTTGGTTTCTACTTTGTTCACATTCTGTCCACCGGCACCACTAGATCTAGCAGTTGTAATAGTAATGTCGGCAGGATTCACATCTACCTCTATACTATCATCTACCAAAGGGTACACATATACAGATGCAAAAGAGGTATGTCTTTTTGCATTACTATCGAAAGGAGAAATTCGTACCAATCTATGTACGCCGTTTTCACCTTTTAACCATCCGAAGGCATACTCACCGTCAATTTCTAACGTAACCGTTTTAATACCTGCAACATCACCTTCTTGATAGTTGAGTTCTTTGATTTTATAACCGTTCTTTTCTGCCCACATCATATACATGCGCATAAGCATCGCCGCCCAATCGCAACTTTCAGTACCACCAGCTCCTGCAGTAATTTGAAGTACAGCTGGTAATTCATCACCTTCTTCAGAAAGCATATTTTTGAATTCCATCTTCTCTAGAGTGTTCAGAGCCTTTTCATATTGGCTTTCAACTTCAGCTTCTGTTACTTCTCCTTCTTGTTGAAACTCAATGAGCACCTCTAGATCTGCAATCAAAAGTTCTGCCGCATTAAAATCGTCTACCCATTGTTTTTTAGATTGGATAAACTTCATATGTGCTTGTGCTTCTTGAGGATTGTCCCAAAAATCAGGTGCTAAGGTTTTTTCTTGTTCGTTCTCTATTTCTATTAATTTGGCATCAATGTCAAAGATACCTCCTTAACGCACCAAGGCGATCTATAAGACCTTTGTAATGGTCTAAACTTATGTTCATACAATTCTATTTTGGGTAAAAATAATACTCTTTTAATTAGGATCGAAGATATTTTAAGAATACCTATTGTTGGCTTTCAACAGATACAGAATGTACTGTCTTATGCTTGCCATGCGAGTGTATTATACCTTTTAAAGGTGCGCAATCATTGTAGTCTTTGCCGTGACAAACTTTTATATGGTTCGTATTGGCTAAAATATTGTTTGTAGGGTCAAAACCCTTCCACCCGATACCGGGTACGAATGCCTCTACCCATGCGTGCATTTGAGAATCGCCCATATAGCCACTTTCTTGGTCAAGATAACCAGAAACATATCTTGTTGGTACCCCGTTAATACGTGCCAATGCAGCAAACAAATGAGCAAAATCTTGACAAACGCCTTTTTTCTCAAAGATTACGTCTTTGAGCGGTGTGCCTACTTCGGTTACACCAGTGGTAAATTTAATGTATTCAAAAACCCAGTGATTCAGTGCTTCAAGATTATCGAAAATTGAAATTGAATTATTGAATTTAAATAGTCCTTTTTGTTCACTATCTAACGTTGTAAACGAAGTAAACTTTAAATAGCGTTCATGCGTTATTTTAAAATCTAAACTCTGCATTTCATTGTAGGCTATCGAAATATCTGGATTTATATAAAAATTATACGGGTCAACTTCTTCCTTTTTAAATTTGAACTTTGCTTCAAAGGTGATTTTCTTAAATTTCTTTTTTGGATGTATACGAAGGGTTTTAAAACCGAACCCATTAATAGATTCTTCGGTATGGGCAAATAATGAGTTTTCGAACTCGATTTCGACCTCGTACTGACTTTCGTTTTCTACGGGAATTATTAAAAATTGCCAATGTGCATCATGCACCCAATCGTCATAAACATTTTCCGCATTATAGGTAATCTCAAATTCTCTGGGCATAGAACAAATATACCTTATTTAACCCGTCTAATAGTTAAAAAATTCCTCATCTACCTTATCACTTATGTCCACAAGACTTCTAAGAATATTCTCTATAAATGATTTAATGTCTTTGTCTATTTCTTCAATGTATTTAAACTCATATTCAGACCTGACCCTGCCAATTAAAAAAGCCGTTGAATCTTTATTATATCTCTTTTCTGGATTAAGCATTTTTACATGCTGATTAACTTGATTTAAGGAATTCATTACAGATCTAGGGCAATTAGGGTTTAAAATTAAGAACTCTAATGTCGAGATACTTGTTGGGGTCTTTTTGTAGAACCTGCGCATCATATCATAAGACTCTGCACATTTCAATAATGTGGTCCATTCAAAACTTTTACTGAACCTATCGTTTTCACCATCTTGAGAAAGTAATGCATCATTGTATTTTGCATTGATCATTCTAGTAATTTGAGTAGCTCTCTCGATATTAATGCCCATAGAAATAACAGCATACGTAGCATCATGTAAAAGGGTACCTCTTATTTTTCCTCTTAAAATATCTGTCATTTCTGCCACATGTGTCGTAAAATCATGCAGTCCATTTTTAACAAATATCTCTTTAGGGTAGTTTATTACAAAATGATAAAATTTGTTGATGGCCTCATATAGCTCTGTAGAAATTAAATCACGTGCGCTATTAGCGTTTTCTCTTGCAAATTTTATGTTACTTATTATAGAGGCACCATATGTTGGGTCAAGCCCAATTTTATAAAGTACATCTTCTTCTTTTAAATTTTTTTTTGCATCTTTTTCTGGATCACCTACCATAAATAACATGGAACGCAAAACAAACTGCCTGTCTTGAGATTTTAGATTCGGCGCATCTAATGATGAAAAATAATTTACATTTAAATATCTTGCTACGTGTTCTGAACGTTCAATATAACGTCCCATCCAAAATAGGTTATTGGCTACTCTTGCTAACATATAGTATCTTTATTTTTTTAGTACCCAAGTATCTTTTGATCCTCCGCCTTGTGATGAGTTTACAATTAAATTGCCTCTTTTTAAAGCTACACGAGTCAATCCTCCTTTTAATACAAATTCTTTATCCTTTCCTAAAACAGTAAATGTTCTCAAATCTACATGTCGTTGTTCAAAAGACTCTGTGTCGTCTATATATGTAGGGTGTACAGATAAGGACATTATAGGTTGGGCAACATATTTTCTAGGATTTGCTTTTACTTCGGCTTTTACCTTTTCAATTTCTGCTTTGGTAAGTTTGTTTCCTATTGAAATGCCATAACCGCCAGCCTCATCAACCGGCTTAATGACAAGTTCATGAATATGATCAAGAACATACTGTAATTCATCTGGTCTACTACAGTGATAGGTATGTACATTGTTTAAAATAGGTTCTTCGTCCAAATAGTACTTAATTATCTTTGGCATATAGGTGTAAACCGCTTTGTCATCGGCTACACCTGTACCAGGAGCATTTGCCAAAGTAACATTGCCTTTTTTATAGGCAGCAAATAATCCAGGTACGCCAAGTACAGAATCGGGGTTGAATTCTAAAGGATCAATAAATTGATCATCTATTCTTCTATAAATAACATCGACCCTTTCTGGTCCTTTAATGGTCTTCATATATACAAAATCGTTTTCTACAAAAAGATCACGACCCTCGACCAATTCAACACCCATTGTTTTCGCTAAATACGAATGCTCGTAAAATGCCGAGTTATACATGCCAGGGGTAATGACTACTACATTAGGTATATCGACTCCTTTAGGTTTAACCGATTCTAAAAGCTCTAAAAGGTTTTCAGCGTAATTGGTGACTGTATGAGTTTGATAATGATTGAACACCCCAAAAAGTGCTTTTTTTAGTGCAGTACGGTTGCATATAACATAGCTTACACCAGAGGGACATCTAATATTATCTTCTAATACATAATACTTACCGTCTTTATGTTTGATAACATCTGTGCCAGAAATATGATTGTAAATTCCGCCAGGGGGATTTACTCCGTTCATTTGATCTAAGTAATTTGCAGAAGATGTTATAAGGTCTATAGGAACAACTTTATCTTTTAGAATTTTCTTGTCATGATAAATATCCCATAGAAATAAATTTAAAGCTTTACTTCTTTGTATAGATCCACGTTCTATAATATCCCAATCTACCGGATCTATTATTCGAGGGAATAAATCGAAAGGAAAAATCTTCTCTTGTACATTATTGTCGCCATATACTTGAAATGTAATTCCTTGATTAAAAAAAGAAGATTTGGCTTTATTGTTTAATGAAACATAATCAATTATAGAATGTTCACCATAAAGCTTAAATAGCTTTTGGTACACCTCCTTGATTTTTCCATTCTTATCGTAGATTTCATCATATAACTCTGGATTTCTTTGATAGGAAGAAAAAATTTGATTTTCAATGTTGGTCATAGATATTCTTTTGTTAAAAGGTACATGATAAAAAGCAATAAACAAATGACATTTTTATAATAATCGACAGTATTTTTCTTTATTCTGTAAATATTCGATAGCTTTTTTAACAAGTATAGTATTTATAATTTAGTTAGCTATTGCTGTTTTACGTTCGTTAGTTTTTCTATACTTTTAAGCAAAAATTATAGAAAATGAGAAAGAATTACGCACTTCTGGTCGGGTTGGTATTACTATCCTATAATATATTATCGGCACAATTTAATGATCAAAAGAAAAATTTTGTCAAGTATGAGGGCCTTTATGATTTTTATTATGATGGCGATACCGACAAAATATATTTAGAAGTCGATAATTTAAATGAAGAGTTTTTATATGTCTATTCATTAAGTAGTGGTATCGGTAGTAATGATATTGGTTTGGATCGCGGACAATTAGGAGATGAACAAGTAGTATTTTTCAAGAAAGCAGGTAACAAACTATTGTTAGTTCAGCCGAATATGAAATATAGAGCAATTACCAATAATGAATTAGAGCGTAAATCTGTAGAGCAGGCTTTTGCCAAATCAGTTTTATTCGGTTTTCCTATAGTAGAAGAGAAAGGTGGTACGTATATTATTGATATTACCGATTTTTTAATGCAAGATGCGCATGGTGTGTCTAACCGCTTAAAAAGAACAGAACAAGGTTCGTATAGTTTAGATAAATCTAAAAGTGCATTTGCTCTTGATAGAACTAAAGCGTTCCCTAAAAATGTGGAGTTTGATGTCACCATGACTTTTAAAGGTGAAGCTAAAGGAAGTTTTATTAGAAGTGTTGCACCAAATGCTAATTTGGTTACGGTGGCCGAGCATCATTCTTTTATCGAACTACCAGATGATAAATATGAAAAACGTGAGTTTGATCCAAGATCAGGTTCTTCTCCTTTTAATTATTACGATTATGCTACACCGGTAGAGTCTAATATTTTAAAGCAATTTATAAGAAGACACCGTTTAGAAAAAAAAGATCCTTTGGCAGAAGTCAGTGAAGCGATTGAACCTATTATTTATTATTTAGATAATGGTACACCCGAACCTGTTCGTTCTGCACTTTTAGAAGGTGGTCGTTGGTGGAACCAAGCATTTGAAGCAATTGGTTATAAAGATGCTTTTCAATTAAAAATGTTACCAGATGATGCCGATCCTTTAGATGTGCGTTACAATGTCATTCAATGGGTACACCGCTCTACAAGAGGATGGAGCTATGGTAGCAGTATTACCGACCCAAGAACTGGCGAAATAATGAAAGGTCATGTAAGTTTAGGTAGTTTAAGAATTCGTCAAGATTTTTTAATCGCCCAAGCATTAATGAACAAGCCTTTTGCTGAGCGAGACGATAATTATCAACCTATGTTAGAAATGGCAATTGCACGTATTCGTCAGTTATCGGCTCATGAAATTGGTCATACATTGGGTTTTGCACATAATTATGCAGCTAGTACGACAAACAAGGCATCGGTAATGGATTATCCGCATCCGCAGTTTTCATTAATAAATGGTGAAGTTGATTTTGCAAAAGCCTATGAAGTCGGTATAGGGGATTGGGATAAGGTAACGGTAGCTTATTCATATCAGAATTTTAATGAAGGTGAAAATGAAAAAGAAGGTCTGAACAAGATTTTAGATAAAGCCAAGGCTGACGGACTCCGTTATATTACAGATCAAGATGCTCGCCCACAAGGTAGTGCTCATGTATTAGCTCATTTATGGGATAACGGAACTGATGTTAGTAAAGAATTAGATGATATGTTGAAGTTACGAAAAGTAGCAATAGCTAATTTTTCTGCGGATAATATTCAGGATGGTACTCCATATTCAGTTTTAGAAGATGTATTTGTACCACTTTATTTCTTTCATAGATACCAAACGGAAGGTGTAGCAAAAGTTATCGGTGGATTAGAATATAACTATGCTGTGAAAGGTGACGGACATGAAGTTGTTGCAATTGCAGATAAAGCGATGCAAGAACAAGCGTTAAAAGTTGTTTTAAAAACTTTAGATGCCAGTGAGATTGCCATACCAAAAGATAAATTAAGCTTGTTTCCGCCACGTTCTTTTGGTACGCCAAGAACAAGAGAATCTATTAATGGTAAAGCAGGGGTTTCTTTTGATGCCTTGTCAGCTGTTGAAACTGCTTCAGATATGACATTGAAGTTTTTGTTACACCCAGAGAAAGCATCGAGACTAATTCAGCAAAAGGCAATTGACACCGATAATGTTGGGTTAGATGAGGTGTTGGAAAATTTGATAACATCAACTATAAATAAGAAACAGAAAGATGCTTACCTAAAGGAAGCACAGACTATTATCAATTTCAGAGTATTATTTCATATCATGAACTTGGCTGGGCATACTAACGTGCATCCACAGGTAAATGCTATTGCATCTCAAAAATTAAAAGAGTTGAGTCTTCAATTTAACAAAGATTCAGGGTCAAATGCAATTAGTGCAGAAATAGTGAAAAGAATTAAAACATTTAGTGATCATCCAGAATTGTTCAAAGTAATACCTTCGCCTAAGATTCCTGATGGTTCGCCTATTGGAACAAGTTGTTTTCATTAATTCAATTTTTATAATTTTTTATGCTAATTAATCTTATCAGTGATACGGTAACTAAGCCTACACCAGGCATGCTAGATGCAATGATGTCTGCAGCTGTGGGTGACGATGTTTTTAAGGAAGACCCTACAGTAAATGCCTTAGAAGAAAAAGCTGCCAAGCTATTTGGAATGGAATCTGCGTTGTTTTTTCCAAGTGGTACTATGACGAACCAGACTGCCATAAAATTACATACACAACCGGGCGAACAATTGATTTGCGATAAATATGCCCATATATATAATTATGAGGGTGGAGGAGTCAGTTTTAATAGCGGAGTTTCGTGTAGATTGGTAGATGGTAGTCGAGGTACTATGACGGCCGCTCAGGTTACTTCAGCTATCAACCCTCCAGATTTTTACCATAGTCCGCTATCAACATTAGTATGTGTAGAGAATACTGCAAATAAAGGAGGTGGTACTTGTTGGGATTTTCAAGAGCTTCAAAAAATAAGAGAAGTTTGCGATGAGCATAAGCTTGGTTACCATTTAGATGGAGCACGTTTATGGAATGCCATGGTTGAAAAGAATGAAACTACACATCAGTACGGTCAGTTATTTGATACAATTAGTGTCTGCTTAAGTAAGGGATTGGGTTGCCCGGTAGGTTCGTTGCTTTTAGGTACAAAAGAGCATATGGATAAAGCCCTGCGAATTCGTAAGATTTTTGGTGGAGGTATGCGCCAGTCTGGCTTTTTGGCTGCTGCAGCGATATATGCCTTAGATAATAATATCGATAGATTGGCTGAAGATCATAAAAGGGCTAAAGAAATAGGAAAGACTTTAGCGGCAAAATCTTTCATAAAAAAGGTAGAGCCTATTGAGACCAATATTGTCATTTTTGAGATAGATGAATCTTATATGACCAGCAATCAATTTGTAAATACCTTAAAAGAAAAAGATATTTTAATTATTGGAATGGGGCAGGGTAAATTGAGGATGGTTACTCATTTAGATTACACAGATGACATGCACGAAGAACTGTTGAGACAATTAGCTGCTATTTAATGGCTAAGTCGATACTGTTAGAAATATTCAATATTCCATTTTCCATACCGGCTTCAGAAGAGTAAAGTCCGCTGGAGCCAATTATTTTTCCAGTTGAATTTTTTAATTCTACTAAAAATTTACCATCGGTATTTGTTCTGCGTTCAAAGAATTTGCCGTTGGCATTTTTCAACGCTTTAATATCTTTTATGGTGTTATCTAATTCGTTTTCAGTGCTGAACGATACACTCTTCAATAGAATACTACCATTGTCAGACTTCAATATGAACTGATAAAACCCATCTTCCTTCTTGTTAATTTTAATCATATCATTAAAGATAAATAATATTTTCTCTGCTTTTTAGTGACTTTTTAAATAATTGTGTGTCTTAATTATTGAGGCGTTATACTAGTTGGTTTCAAATTAGAGCTCGACACTAAGATGAAATTGCTAAACAGGAAACCTCAAACAAAATATTATAATAACCAATATTAATTTTAAACACTATCAAAATGAAAAAAGTATTATTTCTAGCAGTTGCATTTTCAGCTTCTTTTGCAATGGCACAAGACTTGCCGTCAAATCCAGAACCTGGTAAATGTTATGTTCGTTGTACAACTCCAGATGTTTATGTAAACGAGTCAACAACAATTACAACAAACCCGTCTTACAAGATTTTAAAAACGGTTCCTGCTACATTCAAGACAATTACAGAACGTGTATTAGTGAGAGAAGAAGAAAAAGTACTTACAGTAGTTCCTGCTAAGTGGGGAACAGAAACTGTAACGTATGTATCTAAAGGAGGTGGAAATTCTTTACAGGTTATACCTGCTTCTTTTTCTCCTAGCACACAAACATTAGAGATAAAGCCAGCTTATGCACAATGGGAATTAGGAGTTGCTGCTCCTGATTGTGAGTCAGGTAATCCTGATGATTGTAGATACTGGTGTTACAAAGGGTATCCTGCACAATTTGAGACTGTTTCAACTCAGGTTCTTGCAAGTGCTGCCTCAACAACTAGTACTCCATTAGGTTCTAAAAATGGATCTTATACTAAATCTGTTTTAATTTCTCCTGCACAAGTTGTTGAAAAAATTATTCCTGCTGAGTACAGAGAAATTACTAAAACTGTTTTAGATAAAGATGCTTACACGGTAGAAGAAATAATTCCTGCTAAAACCACTACTATCTCCAAAGAGGTATTAAAAGAAAAAGGTGGATTAACTACTTGGAAAGAAGTAGAGTGTGCATTAGTTGAATATCAAGCTTTACCTATCAACTGGGATTCTGGTAGCGCAACATTAACTTCAGAGGCAAAAAGTATTATCGATAACAGATTGTTGCCTGTATTAGCTCAAAACCCAGGAGTAAAAGTTGAATTAGCTTCTCATACAGATTCTCAAGGTGGTGCAGCATCTAACCAAGACCTTTCTGAAAGAAGAGCAAAGGCGGTTGCAGATTACTTGATTACTAAGGGGGTTAACTCTAGTCTTTTAGTAGCAAACGGTTATGGTGAAACTAAATTATTAAACAGATGTAGTGATGGTGTTTCTTGTACTTCAAGAGAGCATGCTGCAAACAGAAGAACTCAATTTAGATTAATTAATAACTAGTAATTAGGTTATTTTTTGAAAAGGGCTTACGTAAAGTAAGCCCTTTTTTTATGCGTAAAACTTAAGACCAAGAATCTTAAAAATACGTTTTAGGGCATGGGGAGGGTCTCTAAGGTTGCAGTGTTTAATATTGATGTTGCATGATTTAATAGAGGTTGTTGCTAATTTGATAGAGCATTAAACTCTTCTCCATTTAAATATCAACTAAACGACTGCTTACTTCGCACTGTTAATAATGAGTGATGAATTTTTTAAGACTAAAGGTGTTGAGGTTGGTATTGGAGGTAGTTGTTATAGGCGACTGCTTATAACTGCTGGGTTTTCTGTCTAACTGTTGATGTTGGTTTTGTAAACACCACATACTATTGAATCACAATAATACAGCAGTGTATTGAAAGTAAAAATGGCTTACATCATGTAAGCCATTTTATATAATACTGGTAATTATTTAAATTATTTATTCTTTTCTAAAAGCTTTAGATGAGAATCTATAACACCGTTCATGCTATAGCCTGATAATTTATCTAATTCGTTTCCTTTTGCATCTATTACCTTAAACATCGGAAATACCTTTTTCTTATTCAATTTGGTCAACAATTCTTTGTTATGAACCATTTGCTTCTCAGATATTAAATCTCTATTTCTAGGAACATCAACATACAGAAGTATATAATTACTTGATAATTCTTGAAATTCGCTTGTGTCAAATAAATCCGTTTTTAGCATTTTACAAGGCGGACACCAGTCACTACCCGTAAAATAAACTAAAACGTTTTTATGTTGCTTTTTCGCTTTTGAAATAGCAGAATCATAATTTGTAAGCCATTTAGAATCATCTACACTATTAAAATCTGCTTGAGCAGAAGCAAATAGCGGAATCATGAATAATAAAATAATATACTTCATAATTAAAGTTTAAAAGGTTAACTACAAATAACTTGCCAATCTTACTTAAATAACGAATCCATACCCGGAATATTGGGCATACCGTCTTTTGCGACAGCAGCTAATTCTGTTTCGTTAACGTTAGTTGCATTTTTTATAGCCTTATTTAAAGTTAGTATTAAATAATCTTCTAACTGTTCTTTGTCTTGCAAAAGACTGTCATCTATTACTATTTTTTTAATTTCTCGGTTCGCAGTTATGGTAACTGATATTGTACCGTCATTTGACTTTTCTTCTAATGTTACAGTATCTAATCTGTTTTTAGTTTCTTCTACTTTTTTTTGGGTCTCTTTAAGTTTTCCCATCATACCCATCATATCTCCAAACATAATTTCATTTTTAGATTTAGGTTGTAAAAATACTAAAAATAGCAGCATTTCAGTTTTTCACCCTAATAAAACGGGTGTCTATGAATTAGTCTTATTTTTGCCGTCTTATTAAATAAAGAAGTTCATATGGCTCTTAAGCATCCGCCAAAGGCGAAAAAAATTCCTAAAGAATTAGTTATACATGATGATGTTCGATTAGATAATTATTATTGGCTAAATGATAAGGAGAATAAAGATGTTATTTCATATTTAGAGGCAGAGAATACGTATTACGATTCTTTAACAAAGCATACCAAAGATTTTCAAGAGTCTCTATTTCAAGAAATGAAGGGTAGAATTAAAGAAGACGATTCTTCGGTGCCTTATAAACTAAATGATTATTGGTACAGTACCCGTTACATAATAGGTGGGGAATATCCATTATATTCTAGATTTAAGCAAAATTTAGAGGCAGTTGAAGAAGTTATGTTCAACTGTAATGATATGGCTAAAGGTCATGACTATTTTAGTCTTGGTGGTATAGCTATTAGTCCTGATAATAAATTGGCAGCCTTTGGGGTAGATACGGTATCTAGAAGGCAATATACACTTCAAATTAAAAATCTTGAAACAGGTCTTATTTTAGATGATAAAATAGAAAATACTACTGGTGGTGGTGTTTGGGCAAATGATAATAAAACGTTGTTTTATACCCGTAAAGACCCTGTTACTTTACGTTCAGATAAAATTTACAAGCATAAATTAGGCACACCGACGTCTGAAGATGTCTTGATCTTTCATGAAAAGGACGATACATTTAGCACATTTGTATACCGAACCAAATCTAAAAAGTATTTGGTAATTGGCTCATTTAGTACCTTGACTTCTGAATTTCAAATTCTGTCAACGGATAACCCTGATGGGAAGTTTGAAGTATTCTCGCCTAGAGAAAGAGGGTTGGAGTATACCATTTTTCATTACGAGGAAAACTTCTATATTTTAACGAATAAGGATAAAGCAGAGAATTTTAAGCTCATGCGTACTTCAGAAGAAAAAACGTCGTCTGAGCATTGGCAAGAATTTATAGCCCATCGAGAAGAGGTACTTTTAGAGGATATCGATATTTTTAAAGAGTATTATGTGCTTTCTGAACGTGAAAACGGACTTAATAAAATTAGAATTATCAGGTGGGATGGAGTAGAAGAGTATTTTTTACCTTTTAAAAGCGAAACATACACAGCTTATGTAAGTAGCAACCCTGATTTTGATACCGAGATTTTGAGATACTCTTATAACTCTATGTCAACACCTAGTTCTGTCATTGATTTTAATATGCGAACCAAGGCGAAGGAAATCAAGAAAGAACAAGAGGTTCTTGGTGGTCTATTTGATAAAGAAAACTATAAAGAGGAACGTTTGTGGGCAACTGCTAGAGATGGTGTAAAAGTGCCAATGTCACTTGTGTATAGAAAGGATACTGACTTAAATGTAAATACACCTATTTTGCAATATGCCTATGGTTCGTACGGTTCAACAATTGATCCGTATTTTTCTACTGTTAGGTTGAGTTTGCTAGATCGCGGATTTGTGTTTGCCATTGCCCATATTAGGGGAGGGGAGTATTTAGGTCGTAGATGGTATGAAACAGGAAAATTGTTGAAGAAGAAAAATACGTTTACAGATTTTATTGATTGTTCTAAATTTTTAATTGCACAAAACATGACAAGTGCCAGTCATTTATATGCTATGGGCGGTTCTGCAGGAGGTTTATTAATGGGCGCGATTATAAATATGCAACCAGATATCTATAATGGTGTTATAGCCGCAGTGCCTTTTGTAGATGTTGTAACAACTATGTTAGACGATTCTATACCGTTAACTACGGGTGAGTATGATGAGTGGGGCAACCCTAACGAAAAAGAATACTACGATTATATGAAATCGTATTCCCCTTATGATAATGTTGTTGCTCAAGAATACCCGAATATGTTGGTAACAACAGGACTGCATGATTCTCAAGTTCAGTATTTCGAACCTGCAAAATGGGTTGCCAAACTAAGAGAGTTGAAAACTGATAATCATATATTACTAATGTATACCAACATGGAAGCTGGTCATGGCGGTGCTTCGGGCAGGTTTGAGTCTTTGCGAGAGGTAGCTAAGGAATATGCATTTCTTTTAGATTTAGAAGGAAAAATCGCATAGTGGAAAAAAAACTGTAAATTTGCATCAGAAATTTTAACAAATTTCGTTCATATAATAACTTAACATTGATATCCCCCTTATGAAAAATGAGATCAGGGCTTACAACAATATATTAGAACTAGTTGGTAATACACCACTAGTTAAGTTAAACAAAATAGCAGAAAACCTTACTGGTAATTTTTACGCCAAGGTAGAAGCATTCAACCCAGGTCACTCTTCTAAAGATAGAATTGCGATCCATATTATTGAGCAGGCGGAGAAGGCAGGTATTCTTACCGAAGGAAGTACAATAATTGAAACGACTTCAGGTAATACTGGTTTTAGTATTGCAATGGCAAGTATCATCAAAGGATACGATTGTATACTAGCAGTTAGCTCTAAATCATCTCCAGATAAGATAGATATGCTTCGCTCTATGGGCGCAAAAGTATATGTATGTCCTGCGCACGTTAGTGCAGATGATCCAAGATCTTATTATGAGGTTGCTAAGAGATTGCATAAAGAAACTAAAGGTTCCATATATATTAATCAGTATTTCAATAAGCTGAATATGGAAGCACATTATAAGTCTACCGGTCCTGAAATCTGGGAACAAACTGGCGGACAAATAACGCACCTTGTTGCTTGTAGCGGTACAGGTGGTACTATTTCAGGTACAGCTCGTTTCTTAAAAGAACAAAATCCGAATATTAAAGTTATCGGTGTAGATGCTTTTGGTTCTGTATTGAAAAAATATCACGAAACAGGCAAATTAGATGCTAACGAAATCTATCCGTACAGAATAGAAGGTTTAGGCAAAAATCTAATTCCTGGAGCTACAGATTTCAGTACTATAGATGAGTTTATAAAGGTAACTGATGCCGAAAGTGCACATACTGCTAGAGAAATCTCTAGAACAGAGGGTATCTTTGTTGGGTATACTAGTGGTGCGGTTATGCAAGCTATTAAGCAACTTGATGAACTTAATACATTTGACAAGAATAGTAATGTAGTTTGTATTTTTCCTGATCATGGTTCTCGCTATATGAGTAAAATATACAGTGACCAGTGGATGGAGGATCAAGGTTTCTTGAATACTGAAACAGTTGAAGAGGCACAAGAGATTCAATATATAAAGTAATTCTTAATATCATAGTGTATATAAAAGTGGGTTTATAGCCCACTTTTTTGCGTAATAAATAATTTATGAACTTTTATCAAAATTATTTACTTTTGCAGACAGATCCAAATTAAACAATGAAAGACTTATTTGATAGAATTTTAGCGAATAAAGGCCCTTTAGGTAAATGGGCTTCACAAGCAGAGGGGTACTTTGTGTTCCCTAAATTGGAAGGTCCTATTTCTAATAGAATGAAATTTCAGGGGAAAGATGTTATCACCTGGAGTATCAATGACTATTTAGGCTTAGCAAATCTTCCAGAGATAAAGAAGGTAGATGGTGATGCTGCAGCTGAATATGGTTCTGCATACCCAATGGGAGCAAGAATGATGAGTGGTCATACTGAGTTTCATGAGCAATTAGAGCAAGAATGTGCTGCTTTCGTTCAAAAGGAAGCTTCTTACCTTCTAAATTTTGGTTACCAAGGGTTTATGTCTGTAATTGATGCCCTTGTTACTAAAGATGATATAATTGTTTACGATGTAGATTGTCATGCTTGTATTATTGATGGTGTGCGTTTACATATGGGTAAGCGTTTTACGTTTGTACATAACAATCCTGAAAGTTTAGAAAAGAACTTAGAGCGTGCTACTAAATTAGCTGAACAAACTGGTGGAGGTATTTTAGTTATCTCTGAAGGTGTATTTGGTATGCGTGGTGAGCAAGGTATCTTAAAAGAGATTGTTGCTTTAAAAGAAAAATTCAATTTCAGACTTTTAGTTGATGATGCTCACGGTTTTGGTACTTTGGGTGAAACTGGTGCTGGTGCAGGTCAAGAACAAGGTGTACAAGATGGTATAGATGTTTACTTGGCTACTTTTGCTAAGTCTATGGCTAGTATTGGTGCATTTGTTGCTGCTGATCAAGAAATCATAGATTATTTAAAATATAACCTACGTTCTCAAATGTTCGCTAAATCATTACCAATGGTTTATGTAAAAGGAGCATTGAAACGTTTAGATATGTTGCGTACTCAACCAGAGCTTAAAGCCAAACTTTGGGAGAACGTAAATGCATTACAAAACGGACTAAAAGAAAAAGGTTTCGATATTGGTACAACAACAAGTTGTGTTACGCCAGTATATCTTAATGGTAGTATTCCTGAGGCAATGGCGTTAGTGAAAGATTTACGTGAAAATCACGGAATCTTCTGTTCTATCGTAGTGTATCCGGTAATACCTAAGGGATTAATTCTTTTACGTTTAATACCAACTGCTACGCATACTTTACAAGATGTAGAAGAAACGCTAACGGCTTTCTCTGCAATACGTGAGCGTTTGCAAAATGGTACTTACAAAAGATTATCAGCGGCAGTTGCTGCTGCAATGGGAGAATAAAGTCTCATTTCTACATATTAAAAAAGCCCGAAATCAAATGATTTTGGGCTTTTTTATTTGTGCTTTATTAAAGTGATTTTCTATACGTTCTTCTTCGTTTGTACACTACAGGGTCAAAATGTTTCCACATTTGCTTGATAGCCAGGTTTTCTTCTAATTCAGGAGTTCTATAACACATATCGATACCTTTTTCGCTAAATGTTTTATGGTATTCGTTGAATATTACAGCCGTGACACCCTTATTTTGATATTCGGGGTCTATGCCTATCAGATAGAAAATAACGTCTTTGCTACTTTTCTTTGCCTTTAGTAAATGATACAGACCAAAAGGGAATAACTTTCCTTTTGCTTTTTGTAATGCTTCTGAAAATGATGGCATAACAATGGCAAAAGCAATTAGCTTATCATCTTTATCCTTAACAAACTTTATATATTCAGGATTTATAAAGCTGATATATTTTTTCTTGAAGTATGCTTTCTGTATTTCAGTAATAGGTACAAATGACGAAAGGTTGGCGTAAGTTGCATTAAAGAGGTCGAACATTTCGTCTGCCATAGGCATTACCTCTTTTGTCTTTGTGAAATTTACTTCTTTAAGTCCGTAGCGTTTTTTCACCAAATCGTTCAATCTTGTAAACAAAGCTGGATCGGCATTTTTTGCAGGGAACTTATTCTCCATGTATTCCTTTTCCTTTACAAAGCCTAAATTTTCATAATGACCTTGATAATAAGAATGGTTATACCAAGTAATCATGGTGCCAATATGGTCAAAGCCTTCTACTAGAACTCCAACCTTATCTAGGTTTGAGAATCCAACAGGACCTTCCATGTATTCTAGGCTGTGTACTTTCCCTATTTCGGCAACTTTGTCTAAAAGTGCTTTTGAAACTGCTGGGTCATCAATAAAATCGAACCAGCCAAATCGCATTTTCTTTACATTTTGTTGATTGATTTCTAGGTGATTAATCACTGCAGCTACACGACCTACAATTTTATCTCCGTCTTTTGCTAGAAAGAACCATGCCTCGGCATCTTTAAAAACCGAATTTTTATCTTTATCGAAGCTTTCTAGCTCATCATTGATAATGGGTGGTACCCAATACTTGTTGTTTTTATATAGCGAAAACGGAAAGGTTACAAAGCGTTTTAAGTCTTGCTTTGTTTTAGCTTCATGTAGTGTGATCATTGAACTTCTTTAGAAGTGCCAATATTAGTGATATTAATCAACAAATTAAAGTTGTTCAGAATGAAAAATTGGGTGGAGTAGTAGTTCACTAAAAGTCTATCTCGCTACTCTCTTTCTTTTTCTTCTTTTCTGCTTTCCTTAATTTTTTAAGTTGCTTTTTAGAAGGTCCAAGGTCGATATCTTCTGCACCGCTTCCTTTTTCTTTGTTTTCCTTCTTTTTCTTTTTCATAGCCTTCTTGTCAATAGCTCCACCATTTTGGTCAGCTTCTTGATCTTCAATTGGTTTAAGGCTATCTTTATGAAAATCCATTCTATATGAACCTCCTATTCCGAAGAAAATACGGGTTGGAGTATTTTTTAAACTAGCACCCATATTAAAATCTAATTGAAGATTTTCTTTAAGCAAATGTGCGATACCACCACGAATTAATAAATCTGAATAGCGATCGCTGCCTATACCTTGGTGCTCAACAAAAACACTCCATTTAGGGTTTCTAAAGGCGTGAGACAACGAAATTGTATAACTCAATTCTGGGTCTTCTGTGCTAATACGGTCATATGCCGTATTTGTAATCAAAACAAACCTTGGTGTTAATCTACTCTGAGTAGCAATCATACCTCTATAAGAAATGGTTGGTTCACCAATGTAAAACGGATTATCACCTAGTACGAAGTTTGCGCCACCATAAAGTGATACCGCAGGTAAAAGGTTTTTAAATTGAAATTTGTTATTTGCTCTCCAGCTGTAAAGATTTGGTTTATTTGCTTCCGGATTTTTAAATGGATCATAAACAAGAAACTTCAATCCTAATCTATTTCTAGAAAAATCTCTGCGCTTTGCAACTAAGTCAAAATTTATATAAGTAAGGTTCTGGTTTTGGAAAGTACCTTCGTAATTCAATTCTAGTTTTTCAAATAGTAATCCGTATCGTAATGAAATATCGGTTCCCCAAATATTTGATTCCGTATTTAATAGCGTATGATCTTTCTGCTCATAAAACAAGCCCATTTCTGCCTGTACCACATTTTTACCAACAGCATAGGCACTTACAGAAACACCAGGTCTGTTAGAGTTAATAACATCTGTGTATTGAGAAATAGCTACAAATGGTAGAAGAAAAATTAAGCTTAATATATATTGATATGATTTAGAGTAGGCAAAAAGACTATTCATGAACACGATTTTATAATTTTTTTAATAGTATGATTCTTTATATACAACGTGATAATTGTATTTTTGATATATCTTAAGTAAGAATAAATGGCTTTTTTAAAAACTATATTAATTATTCTTTTGGTGTATTACTTGCTGAAATTTTTGGCAAAGTTATTTGCGCCGAAAATATTGAACTACGCCGCCAAAAAAACTGAATCTCATTTTAGAGAAGCTTTTGATAATCAACGTCCCTTTAATCAAGAGGAAGATGAAAGTGTAATTATCAATAAAAAACCATCTCGAAAAAAGAACGATTCTGAAAAAGTAGGTGAATACATTGATTTTGAAGAGCTAGACTAGTTATCTTTGTCAAAACACTACTTATTTAGCAAATGAAGCAAGGCTTAAAATTCTTTTTCATCCATTTTTTTGTTGTCGTATTTTTTATCATTGCTGCATTAGCATATTTCAGCCCAGTACTACAGGGTAAAGTAATGTACCAGCATGATATTGCCCAATATACGGGTATGGCAAAGGAACAGAACGATTTTAGAAAATCTAATGATCAAGAACCGTATTGGACAAATAGTGCATTCGGTGGTATGCCAACATACCAACTTGGGGCAAATTATCCACACAACTATATTAAAAAACTAGACCGTTTAATTCGGTTTTTACCAAGACCTGCAGATTACCTCTTTCTATATTTTATAGGATTTTATATTCTTCTTTGTTGTCTTAAAGTAGATTATAGATTAGCTATTGTAGGTGCTTTGGCCTTTGGTTTTTCTACATACCTCATTATTATTTTAGGAGCCGGCCATAATGCAAAGGCACATGCTGTGGCATATTTACCGGTGATATTAGCGGGTATTGTTCTGGTTTTTAGAAAAAAATATCTTTGGGGCTTTGTTTTGACAGCCCTGGCAATGGCTCTTGAAATTACTGCAAACCACTATCAAATGACGTATTATTTCATGTTATTAGTGCTCGTTTTGGGTGTGGTGTATTTGGTGTATGCGATTAGAGATAAGCAATTAAAACATTTCTTCTCTGCTGTTGGTATATTATTTTTGGCTGTTACTTTAGGTATTGCTGCCAATGCCACAGGGTTAATGGCCACTAAAGAGTATGCTGATTGGAGTACACGTGGTAAAAGTGAATTGACCATAAACCCAGATGGTTCACCAAAAGAAGATACTGGCGGTTTGAGTAAAGCCTATATTACAAATTGGAGTTACGGCATTACAGAATCTTTAAACTTATTTGTACCAAGGCTTTTTGGCGGTGCAAGTCAAGAGAATTTGGGTGAGAATTCTAAATCTTATAATTATTTAATTGATAAAGGCTTGGCTAGATCAAGTGCTTTAGATTTTGTTGGCGGTTTACCATTGTATTGGGGCGAACAACCGGGTACTTCGGGTCCGGCATATTTAGGTGCAGTTATATTTTTTCTATTCATTTTAGGACTATTTTTAGTAAAAGGCAAACATAAATGGTGGCTGCTTTTCGGTTCACTTATGTCTCTGGTATTATCATGGGGTAAAAACTTTAGTGTGTTAACCGATTTCATGATAGACTATTTTCCTTTATACGATAAGTTTAGGGCGGTATCATCTATACAAATCGTTTTAGAACTTTGTGTACCTGTATTGGCAATTTTAGCTTTAAAGAAATTATTTAAGGATAAAGTTCCGCAAGCGGATAAATTGAAATCGTTAACCATGGCAGCGGCAATCGTTTTAGGCTTAGGCGTTGTTTTATTCATATTTAAAGGTGCTTTCCACTTTATAGGTGTCAATGATGATAATTTAAGAATGACCGGTCTAGAAGAATTGCCAGAAATGCTTCGTTTAGATCGTAAGAGTGTTTACACCAGCGATTTATTACGCTCATTAGGTTTTGCACTTGGTACAGCCTTATTGATTTGGTTGTATTTAAAAGAAAAATTGAAAATGAACCTGTTGATAATAGTTATTGGTTTGTTGGTTGTGGTTGATTTAGTAGGTGTTGATTTACGATATGTAAACAATGACAATTTTGTGTCTAAACGTAAAATGTTAGAACCTTTTAAAGAAACTACGGCAGATAAAATTATTGCTAAAGATGACGGAGTATTTCGTGTTTTTGATCAAACGGATGGATTTGATTCAGCTAAAACAGCCTATTTTCACCAGAGTATAACCGGGTATCATGCGGCTAAACCTGCTGGTATGCAAGACTTGTTCAATTTTCATGTGTACAATGGCAACTTGTCGGTTTTGAATATGATGAACATTAAATATGTTATTAGGCAAGATCAAGAGGGTAATGCTTTTCCTATTGAAAATCCCAATGCTAATGGTAATGCTTGGTTTATTTCTGAATTACAACCAGTTGCAAATGCCAATGAAGAAATAATGGCTTTAGATAGTTTAGATACTAAGAATGTAGCGGTTGTCAATTCTTCTAAGTTTGCTGGTATTTCTCCATTTACTTATCAGGTAGATTCTACGGCTTCAATTGCTTTAATTGATTATGAGCCCAATCATTTGACATATACATCTAAGAATAGTAATGAAGGTGTTGCTGTATTTTCAGAGATGTATTACGAAAACGGATGGAATGCTTATATCGACGGTAAAGAAAGTAATTACTTCAAAGTTGATTACGTACTAAGAGCACTTAAAATTCCATCAGGTGAACATAAGATTGAATTTAAATTTAAGCCTGAAGTAGTAGTGACTGGAAGTAAAATAACTTTAGCTAGTACTATTTTATTAGGTCTTGTTATCGTTGGCGGATTTGGTTTCTCTTTTTGGAGATCTAAAAAAGAAGAGGAAGCATAATGAGAAAGGTGCTGGTCATTACTTATTATTGGCCACCTGCTGGCGGACCGGGAGTTCAACGTTGGCTGAAGTTTGTAAAATATCTTAGAGACTTTGGTGTCGAGCCAGTACTGTATATTCCAGAGAATCCTCATTATCCACTTTTAGATGAATCTTTTTTACAGGATATTCCCGATGATTTAAAAATCTATAAGCATAGTGTAAAAGAGCCATATCGTATTGCGGCCATATTATCTAGTAAGAAAACAAAGCGTATTAGTTCTGGAATTATTCAAACTAAAAATCAGTCTTTTTTAGAGAAAACTCTTTTATGGATTAGGGGTAATCTGTTTATACCTGATGCCAGAAAGTTCTGGGTAAAACCTTCCGTTATTTTTTTAAAAGGTGTTTTAGAAAAAGAGGGTATTGATACCATAATAACTACAGGTCCACCACATAGCGTGCACCTTATTGGATACTATTTAAAAAAATCTATATCATTAAAATGGATTGCAGATTTTCGTGATCCATGGACCACGATAGGGTATCATAAAAAACTAAAATTAACATCTTCTGCAGAAAAGAAACATAAGCAGCTGGAGTTTGATGTTTTAAATACAGCCGATAAAATTATTGTAACTAGTAATACTACGAAACAAGAATTTCAGCAGCTTACGAATAAACCAATTAAAGTCATTACAAACGGATTTGACGGTGATATAGCTGCCAGTGATAATCTAGACTCAAAATTTACTATTGCTCATATAGGGTCATTATTAAGTGGGAGAAACCCTAGAAATCTCTGGAAGGTATTGTCAGATTTAGTCAATGAAAATATTGACTTTAAAAATGCTATGCAGTTACGTTTTATAGGTGTTGTTAGTGAAGAAATACTTGCATCGATTGCTGAATTTGGTTTGCAAGATTTTATTGAAATAGTAGGTTATGTTTCGCATCAAGAGGCTTTAGCTTATCAAAAGTCTTCGCAAGTTTTAATATTGGTAGAAATAGACTCTCAAGATACTATTGGTATCATACCTGGTAAGTTATTTGAATATATGGCGGCAAAGCGTCCTATTTTAGGTGTGGGACCTAGAAATTGGGAAGTTGCAGGTATCATTGATGAAACTGAAACAGGTAGAATATTTGACTATGCTGATGATATTGCGTTGAAAAATGTACTTTTAAATTGGTTTCAAGATTTCCAGAAAGGAGAATTACAGATAAGTTCTGGTAGTATTGAGCAATACAGTAGAAGGGAACTCACCCGAAAATTGGTCGAATATATTTAATGGGTATAGTATTAAAACAATCGTTGAATAATACAATTGTAACCTATTTTGGTTTTGCAATTGGGGCGGCGAACACCTTATTTTTGTATACCAATTTTATGCTGCCAAGTAATTACGGATTAATACAAGTAATCTTATCTGTATCAGCTGTGCTAACGCCTATTTTAGCATTTGGTGTTCCTAACAGCTTGGTGAAATTCTATTCTAGTTTTAAAAACGAAAAATCTCAAGATTCTTTCTTAACCTTAATGCTGTTACTACCTTTGGTGCTAATTATACCGGTAGCTTTAATAAGTTATGTGGCAAATGACGCAATCGGAAATTTACTTTCAAGACAAAACGATATCGTTCGAGATTACGTTTGGCATATTTTTTTAGTGGGTATGGCGATGGCATATTTTGAGGTTTTTTATGCTTGGGCAAGAATTAGAATGAAATCTATGTTCGGCAATTTTATGAAAGAGATTTTTTGTAGAATTGGTCAAACCATTTTGTTACTCCTTTTATATTTTAAAATTATTGATATTGAGTTTTTTATCAATGCATTGGTCGGTTTTTACTTAGTGCGTACCTTAATTATGAAACTGTATGCATATTCTTTGCGTAAGCCAAAGTTAAACTTCTCCCCGCTGCAAAATTGGAAAACTATTGTAAAATATAGTGCTTTAATAATACTAGGTGGTTCTACGGCAATTGTACTTATGGAGGTTGATAAGGTAATGTTGAACAACTTTCTAGAATTGGAGAATGTGGCTTTTTATGCGGTCGCAGGTTTTATTGCATCGACTATAGCAGTGCCATCAAGAGCGATGCATCAGATTACGTACCCACTTACGGCAAAGCACATCAATGAGAATGATAGAGCTGCACTTTCGCAATTGTATCAAAAAAGTTCACTAACCTTATTTATAGTCGCCGGTATTCTTTTCTTGCTGATATTATTGAATTTAAATGAACTGTACGAGTTGTTGCCAAATAAATATGCAGGCGGATTCATGATTGTCTTTTGGGTAGGATTGATAAAAGTATATGATGCGCTGTTGGGTAATAATAATGCTATCTTATTTAATTCAGATTACTACCGTTCTATCTTGTTTTTCGGAGCTTTATTGGCTGTAATGGCTATAGTATTCAATCTTTGGTTGATTCCGAAATATGGTATCGATGGTGCTGCTATTGCTAGTTTTAGTGCTTTTTTTATATACAATACACTAAAATTAGGGTATGTAAAATCGAAATTTAAAATGTTACCGTTTACCAATGAAACTCTGAAGGTGCTTGCGTTGTTGATAGCTCTTGGAGTTATTTTTTCAACTTTTTCATTTTCTTTTCATCCTATGCTAAACATAGTGTTAAAAAGTATTTTGATGATTGTTTTTTACGTTGGCGTTCTTTATCGTTTCAAAATATCTGAAGATGTCTATGGGGTTTTGAAAAAGTTCTTAACTCGTTAGTTACATTTGTTGCTCTTTTGGTTTGCTAGATTTTTGAATGCCATATTGTTGCTTGTAAATTTTCACAATTATTAGGAAAAGATTTATAATTAAAGGACCAAAAATCAATCCTACAAATCCAAATAATGGAATACCGATCAATACTCCGATCAAGGTTATTAATGGATGTGTACTATCTAATTTGTTAAGCACGAATAATCTAATCACATTATCGGTCATACCTACTACTACAATACCATAAATTAAAATTCCCCAGGCTTGAAAATCTTCTCCGCTAGCTAGGCTCAAAACAAATACAGGGAAAATACCTATAAATGTTCCTATAAACGGAATCATAGAGCCTATAGTCACTATTACAAACCAAAAAAGAGGATTTTCTACACCGAATATAAAGAACCCGATAAGTGCAATGATTCCCTGCGCTATTGCTACTAAAGGAATTGCAATCGCATTAGATCGAACCACATTATCTATTTCTTTACCTAACGCAACGAGGTTTTTATTACTTAGAGGAATATATTCCAGCAAAGATTCTTTTAATTGTTTCGGGCTTTTTAGCATGTAATAAAGTAGAAATAATAGTATACCAAATGAAATCAAAATATTAAATGTACCACTTGCAAAACCTGAAAGATTATCGGTTAACCAACCAGAAGCTTGTTCTGGATCGATAGTTGATGAAATATCATATTGGACATATTTTTCCACTTGAAATAACTGATCTTTTAAGGCTTTTGTAACTTGTTCAGATTTATCTGCGAAATCTCCTAATTGTGAACTTAGCATAAGACCTGCACCGGTCAATGGAATAAAAATACCAATGAATGCCGCTATAATTAATAGCATGGCTGCCCATGATCGCTTTAATCCTTTTTCGATAAGTTTCAGCATCCACTTTCTTAGTACTACATATAATGTTAGCGCTCCAAGTACACCAGAGATGTATGGTAGCATGTATTTTATAATCAACCCGCCTAGAAAAATAATCAATGCCAATATGATTAGCTGTCTAAGGATTTTGTGGTTTATCTTTTTCATTATGGTAGTTGCTATAGGAATTTAGAATCGGTTGAAATTTAGGAGTATATGATTAGGATCATTAACTCACTTCAGTTTTTTAATAGTCCTATAGTATATCTAGTAGAAATCACCTAAAACCTAATTAACTTTGAGGGGTACTATGCAGCAAAAAGAAATACATATAGTTAATGAAAATGTAACTCCAATGAGACTGCAAGAATATGGGGTAGGGGTGTTTCAGCGTATTTTGACAAAATCTGCTTTGAAGAAAGCGATAAAGAAAAAGTTGATTTTAGTTGATGGGGTAATTGCTACTACCGCAACTATGATTATTGGAGGAGAAACTATTATATATCAACATCCTCAAGAGAATGAAAATAATACTCGGCTTATTTTAAAACTAGATGTGGTTTATGAAGATGAATATTTGGCGGTTATCAATAAACCAGCAGGGATTTTAGTAAGTGGTAACGGATTTAAAACCGTAGCAAATGCACTAGCCCAAAATTTAAAAAAGAGTTTAGCAACAGATGCCGTTAGCCCGCAACCTGTTCACCGTTTAGATTACGCCACAACGGGTTTGCTATTAGTAGGTAAAACAAGTAGCGTTATTACCGACCTTAATCAGTTATTTGAAAACAAGAAAATTCAAAAGGAATATTTTGCGGTGACTATACGTAGTATGGATACCGTTGGAACTATTAAATATAATATAGATGATAAGCCAGCTAAGTCTTCGTTTGAAGTTTTAGAATCAATTGTTTCTGAACGCTTTTCATACCTAAACTTGGTAAAACTGAGTCCGCATACCGGTAGAAGGCATCAATTAAGAAAGCATTTGTTATCTATAGGGAATCCTATTTTAGGAGATGCCACTTATTTTTTAACCGGACTCCAATTAAAAAGGAAAGGATTGTATTTACATGCGAAGACACTTTGCTTTCAACATCCTGTTACTAATAAAGAAATATATATTGAATCTAAGCTGCCTAAAAAATTCACTAAACTTTTTCCTGACCAATAAATCTAAACTAATAGAAAAAGCGCCGCAATGAATTAAATCACTACGGCGCTTTACAACTAACCAACCTAAAAACTTATTTTAATTTCTTCTACTACTTCTAGTCGCTGAACTTGTTCTTGAACTTGAGCTTCTAGCAGGAGCTTTACTCACTGATCTTGAACTAGAACTTCTACTTACAGTACTTCTAGACGGACTACTAGTCGCTTTTTTAGATACACTACTACGTTGAGTTCTTGTATTTGTTGCAGTTCTAGTGTTTGCACTTCTGCTAACTGGTTTTTTATACGTAGTAGTACTTCTTTTTACAGTAGTACTTCTAGGTGTACGTGTAATTTCTCTTTTAGTAACTGTTCTACTAGGTGTGTTACGAACCGATGAGCTATTGCTTCTCTTTACCGTACCGTTATTAGAAGAGCTTCTTGTAACTGTTATGTTTTGAGTAGTTCTACCGCTATTCGTATTGCTACGTTTTACTGTAGTTGATCTATTTACAGTTGAGTTTCTATTTGCTCTTGTTGTATTATTAGATGCCAACGTTCTGTTTGTTCTTAAACCATTATCTCTCTTGGCAACAGTTCTATTACTTCTATAGTTGTTGTTTCTTACCGCAACACGCTTATCATTTCTGTAAATGGTAGATCTGTTATTTCTAACCTTGTTGTATCTATGTTGATTTCCAACATTTACATAAGCCTTTCTATAGTTATTTCTATAAGGACTATAGTAAGAATATCTAACAGGAGTGTAATATCTTCTGTAAGGGCTATTGTATACAAAGCTAAATCCTATTGCAGGTCTTACGAACCATCTATGAAATGGACGGTAAACATATCTTCTGTTGTATATGTTGATATAACCTGTATGGTAATCATAAAAACCACGGTTGTTATAATAAACATTCATGTTACCTACACTACGAACTCTGTTGTTCGCATAATTGATATTTACATCACCTATTTCACTTACACGACCATAATAGTCATAAAAGATAGGCACATTCTCTACCTGAATTACTGCACCATAATCATCGTACTGAGCAAACGGACTATAATCGTAACCAGAGTTAAATGTTACTCCGTTTTTTCTTCCCGATACCTGATTTTCGATATAAAAATCGAATTCACCATCTGGGTAAACAGAAAATGTAATTCCGTTTTCTATAAAAATAAATGAGTTGTCGTATCTATAAGAATTGCTGGTTGCAACCTTATCTTCGTTAATACCTGTAGCGAATACACCTGTGGTGCTAAAAATCATCGCTGTAAAAAGTAGTACTAAGTTCTTCATAATATAAGGTTTTAAATCTGCCCCCTTAGGCAGTTGTTCTAAATGTAATTATTCACATTCTCTTAGTGTATTACAAACAGCGTGCCAAAAAATGAAACCCTTGATTATACTGTTGATAATCAATGGTTTATATATAAATGTAATATTTTGTTTATTGAGTTGTTTTATTTTAATTTCTCTTTTAGGTAGCTAGCGGTATACGATTTTTTATTTTTTGCAACCTCTTCTGGTGTGCCCTCGGCTAATAACTGTCCGCCATTTTCACCACCACCTGGTCCGAGGTCGATAATATAATCGGCACATTTTATTAACTCTATATTATGCTCGATGACCACAATCGAATGTCCTTTTTTAATAAGGGCATTAAATGATTTTAATAATTTCTGAATATCGTGAAAGTGTAATCCGGTTGTTGGCTCATCAAAAATGAAAAGCGCTTTATCTTTGGTGCTACCTTTTATTAAGAACGATGCCAATTTAATACGTTGCGCTTCACCACCAGATAGGGTAGAAGAAGATTGCCCTAGGGTTACATAACCTAAACCTACATCTTGTAATGGTTTCAGTTTGGTAACTATTTTAGTCTGCTCTCCGGTTTCAAAAAACTGAATTGCATTGTCAATGGTCATATTAAGAACATCATCGATATTGGCATTATTGAAAGTAACTTCTAAAACTTCTTTCTTAAATCGTTTTCCACTACAAGTTTCACACTCTAAGTGTACGTCGGCCATAAACTGCATTTCTACAGTAATTTCACCTTCGCCTTTACATTTCTCACAACGACCACCATCAACATTAAAAGAAAAATGCTTTGGCTGGTAGTTTCTAATTTTACTTAGTTTTTGCCCAGCATACAAACTTCTAATATCATCATACGCCTTTATATAAGTAACAGGGTTAGAACGTGATGATCTACCAATAGGGTTTTGATCTACAAATTCTACATGCTTAATGTGTTTAAATTTACCTTCTACAGAAGTATGCTGACCTGCTTTCTCACCATAGCCACCTGTTTCTTTTAATATAATAGGATATAACAATTTCTTAACCAAGGTACTCTTTCCACTACCGGATACTCCTGTAACTACAGTAAGCATATCTAGCGGAAAAGTAACATTGATGTTTTTAAGGTTATGCTCTCGTACACCATTTATGGTAATATGATTTTTTGATGTTCTTCTTTCTTTCGGAACTTTAATCTCCATCTTACCATTCAAATACTGTGCGGTAAGCGATTTTGATTTTAGTATTTCTTTTAATGTTCCCTTCGCCACAACTTCACCACCATGTGTACCAGCTTCCGGACCTATATCGATAACCATATCTGCAGCTTTCATGATATCTTCATCATGCTCTACTACAATTACAGTGTTGCCTAAGTTTCGCAACGATATTAAAACTTCTATTAAATTTTCGGTATCTCTTGGGTGCAAACCAATGCTAGGTTCATCTAATATGTACATAGACCCCACCAAGCTACTACCTAATGAGGTAGCCAGATTTATTCGCTGACTTTCTCCACCAGATAAAGTGTTCGATTTTCTATTTATGGTCAAGTAGTTCAAACCTACTTTGTCTAAAAATCCTAGTCTTGTATTTATTTCAACTAAAAGTCTCTTCGCAATTGTAGCATCATTTTCATTTAGTTTAAGCTCATTAAAGAAAACAATCAATTTTTCAATAGATAAACCTACTAACGATGAAATAGATGCTCCGCCAACTTTTACGTAATCGGTTTCTGGGCGTAGACGTTTTCCATTACAAACATTACATTTTGTTTTACCTCTATACCTAGAGAGCATCACTCTGTTCTGAATTTTATAGCTTTTCTCCTCTAACATTCCAAAGAACTTATGAAGACCTATAAAATGGGCATTGCCATCCCAAACCAATTGTTTTTGCTCTTCAGAAAGTTCAAACCATGGTTTATGAATAGGAAAATCATACTTGTAAGCAGAGTTTACCAATTGATCGCGATAAAAACTCATGCTTTCACCTCGCCAAGGGAAAATGGCATTTTCAAAAACAGATAAAGCAGTATTAGGCACCACTAAATCTTCATCTATACCTATGACATCGCCATACCCTTCACATTTAGGACACGCACCATACGGATTGTTAAAACTAAAAAGGTGAACATTAGGCTCAAGAAAAGCCATACCATCCAACTCAAATTTATTGCTGAAAGGTGTTTGTTTGCCATCTGCTAATTCTTCTATGATACATTCGCCCTTTCCTTCAAAGAAAGCAGTATCGACGGCATTTGCCAAACGATTGTAAAAGTCCTCATCATTTTTGGTGATAATTCTATCGATAACCAGATCGAACTTTTTACCAATATCCTCAGGAGCTTGGTCTATACGTAGTACCTTATCATTATACTTAATACGTGCATAACCTTGTTTAGAAAATAACTCTAAAGACTTTAGAGCATCTCGGTCTTCACGAATAACTATTGGTGCTAGTAATAGTAGTTTGGTTCCCTCATCATATATTTTTACATGATTTACGACATCTGTGACGGTGTGCTTTTTTACTTCTTCACCAGAAATAGGTGAGAAGGTTTTACCAATACGTGCGTATAACAGCTTTATGTAATCATAAATCTCGGTTGTGGTACCCACGGTAGATCTTGGGTTGGTAGAATTAACCTTTTGCTCTATGGCAATTGCTGGCGCTATACCTTTTATATAATCTACTTTTGGCTTGTCAAGCTTACCTAAGAACTGCCTGGCGTACGAAGACAGACTTTCTACATATCGTCTTTGACCTTCGGCATACAGGGTGTCAAAAGCTAAACTAGATTTACCAGAACCGGATAAACCAGTAATTACGACAAGTTTATTTCTAGGGATTACGACATCAATATTTTTAAGATTATGCAATTTTGCACCTTTAATTATGATGTTTTCTTTCGGATTTACTTCGGTGAGTGTAGGCATACAAATATCTAAGGATACAAAGATACGCTTTGCCTTTTTTCTGAACTAAAAAATGCGGTTTATCTAAAAATAGTAGAAGAAATTTTCACATTTTTATAAGAGTATTTATTTTTTTATATCTTTGGAATCTCATTAAAATTCAATTAGCCTATAACGCAACATTACTTTTAAAAGTTAGAATTTAACCATTAGACCCTTATTCATTAGAATTTGGGGCTGCTTTTTAACCCTACAAGTAACGTTATGGTAGTACAAATTGAAGATTCCCAATTAGTAAAAAAATACATTCAAGGAGACGAAAGAGCTATTGAAGCTCTAATTAATCGTCATAATTCTCGTCTTACAGGTTTTATCTATTCTAAAGTAGGTGACCGCGAACTTACCGAAGATATTTTTCAAGATACATTTATGAAAGTTATACGTACTCTGAAAAGAGGTGCATATAATGAAGAAGGTAAGTTTTTACCATGGGTAATGCGTATTGCGCATAATCTTGTAATCGATCATTTTAGAAAACATAATAGAATGCCAATGTATAATAGCAAAGAAAGCTATAATATATTTTCGTTATTAGGTGATGATAAGTTGAATGCAGAAAAGCAATTGATCAAAGAACAAATAGATTCTGATTTGTTACGTATGATCAAAGAGTTGCCAGAAGATCAGCAAGAAGTTTTAGAGATGCGTATATATAAGGATATGAGCTTTAAAGAAATTTCTGATAATACAGGTGTAAGTATTAATACTGCTTTAGGTAGAATGCGTTATGCATTAATTAATCTTAGAAAGCTGGTAGAGGCCAATAACATAGTTTTAACGAATTAATAGGTCGCAGGTCGAGTGGATCTACTATCTTCATGCATCTGTCGTTCTTTAGATGAACCTAAACAACACGTAGCATGGAAAAATTATACACGAAAGACCAGAATAAAACTAAATTAGTAAAAGCTAAGTCAGAAACTATTCAGTTTTTGCTTTCTTATTCTAAGTCTTTAAATATTACAGAAGTTGACGGTTTGCAGTTTGAGAGTAATTTAAACTAGAACAATCTTTAATTATATATAAACCCTTAGGCGATGCTTGAGGGTTTTTTTTGTTTAAAATGGGTTTAATGCCGTTATTTAACCTTTGTAGATACCTAATTACGTGTAGGAGAACAATGTTTTCTATACTACCTTATATATAGTTATAGTAATGCCGGGCTAATAATTAAGGGCTTTTAGGTCATTTTTACCTTTCCTACATTTTTCTGCCGAACTTTCTGAAATTGTTTTTATTGTGTCGAAATATACTTTTTCGATGTTTCACATCATAAATACGTGTTTTGACAACATACTTTTTCCTACAGCGACCCTTTTATCTAGTTTTATATCAGAAATAAAAAACAAACCAATTAACTAAAAGATTTCCCAATCTTAACCAATTAAAGAAAGTAACTCGTATGAAACTACAAATTGAAGACTCAGAATTAGTTAAAGATTATATCAGCGGTAACGAAGGGGCCCTTGAAATTTTAATTAACAGACACAATCAGCGTATTACTAGTTTTATCTATTCTAAGGTTTTAGATAGGGATATCACAGAAGACATTTTTCAAGATACCTTTATTAAGGTTATTAAAACTTTAAAAAGAGGTAAGTATAGTGAAGAAGGTAAATTTTTACCATGGGTAATGAGAATTTCTCACAATCTTATTATCGATCACTTTAGAAGAAACAAAAGAATGCCAATGTTTGAAGGTAGCGATGACTTTAATATTTTCTCTGTAATAGGTGACGATAAGTTAAATGCCGAAAAACAATTAATAAAAAATCAAATAGATTCTGATCTAAGACAATTAGTTGAAGAATTGCCAGATGATCAAAAAGAAGTTCTTTTAATGCGTATCTATAAAGATATGAGTTTCAAAGAAATCTCTGAAAACACTGGGGTTAGCATTAATACTGCTCTTGGTAGAATGCGTTATGCATTAATCAATCTTAGAAAAATCATAGAAAAAAACAATATAGTTCTAACCAATTAAGATGGAGTAGAATTTAGAATAAACAATATTTCCAATTTTGCGGCGTTATTTTAGTGTAACAACGTAGGAAGTATGGAAAAAATTTACTCTAATTACCAAGAACAGACCGGATTTAACAAAGTTTGTCCGAAGACAATCAACTTCTTATTAAGCTATTCACAAGCTTTATTTGAATTTGAATACGAAGATTTAGAATTCGAAACATTTTTGAATTAATAAAAAAGCCCGCTATTTGCGGGCTTTTTTATTCTTATAGTATTCGTTAAGTACTGTTTTTCTTCCAATTGTCTTTGTAATAATGTCTTTCTCCAAATCCCAGCCTCTTGCTGGTGAATATTCACGACCATACCAGATTATTTGTAAATGTAGATCGTTCCATATTTCTTTAGGAAATAAACGTTTTGCATCTTTTTCTGTTTGTACCACATTTTTTCCGTTCGTAAATCCCCATCTATATAATAATCTATGAATATGAGTATCTACAGGAAAAGCCGGTATACCGAAAGCTTGTGATATTACAACACTTGCCGTTTTATGACCAACAGCTGGTAATTCTTCTAAATATTCTAACTCTTGTGGTACTTCACCATTATGTTTATCAATTAAAATTTGCGATAAACCATGAATACCTTTTGCTTTCATGGGCGATAAACCAACGGGCTTTATAATTTCACGTATTTCTTCTACGCTTAATTTAATCATATCATACGGGTTGTCAGCTTTTGCAAATAGGAGGGGAGTGATTTTATTTACCCTCACATCTGTACTTTGTGCTGACATCAAAACTGCGATTAATAAGGTATACGGATCTTTATGATCTAAAGGCACAGGAATTTCTGGATAAAGCTCTTGAAGTGTAGAAATTGTAAATGCTATTTTTTCGGCTTTCGTCATTAATTGTTTAATTTTGATTCAAAATATTTAAACACAAATTTATAAAACTTCATTTATGAATACGTTAAAAGTTGGTGATAAAGTTCCGTCATTTTCTGCTAAAGATCAAGATGGCAATACTATTAAATTGGAAGATTATGCTGGTAAAAAACTAATTGTTTTTTTCTATCCAAAAGCAAGTACACCCGGTTGTACGGCTGAAGCATGTAATTTAAGAGATAATTTTAAAGAATTGCAATCTGAGGGCTATGACCTTTTAGGGGTTAGTGCAGATTCAGAAAAGAGACAGGCTAAATTTAAAGAGAAATATGAATTTCCTTTTCCTTTATTGGCAGATGAAGACCATACCGTGATCAATGCTTTTGGAGTATGGGGATTAAAGAAATTTATGGGTCGCGAATATGATGGAATTCATAGAAAAACCTTCGTTGTAGATGGTGATGGTATTGTTGTCAAAGTGATTGACAAGGTGAAAACTAAAGATCACGCAGCACAGCTACTAGACTGATATTTAGCATTTGTAAAAAACAAAAAAGCCCATTTAAAATGGGCTTTTTTGTTGCTAATATTTTAAGAATCAATTATTTATTCCGTTTCTTGGTCTTCAGTTTTTCTAGTAAATAATTGCTTTTGTTTAATGATTTCAGCAATTCCTTCTGGTAGCATTTTTTCCCAACCTTCTTCATTGTTCATTAATTTCTTAAGAACATCTCTAGAGAAAATATGCATTACTTCTGGTTCGTAATCTATAATATCCATAACCTTGCCGTTGTACTTAAAGAACTTGTATAATTCTTTCATACGCGGGTGAACCTTAACATTGTTACTTGTCATGATCTGACCAGTATCGGCATTTTTCATTGGGTATAGATACACCTGTAAATCTTTAAAGAATAATTTACCGAACGCCTCTAATATACCACCACTCAAATGACGGTAATATTTTTCATCGAATATGTCTACCAGGTTATTTACACCCATGGTCAAACCAATTCTGTTTTTTGTATAATTATTAAAATACTCTACTAGTTTATAATATTCTTGAAATTTAGAAATCATTACCGAATGACCAAGAGAACAAAGCAATTCTGCCCTATCCATAAAATCTTGCTCGTCAATTTCACCAGATGCTTTTAAATTCGAAAGCGTTATCTCGAAAATAACAATAGTATTGTTTTGGTCAACGCCTTTATCACGAATGAATATATCGTATGATTTCTCAAACATATCTAAATTCACCTTGGTTACAGGTCTAAAACTACCACGTAATGCTAAAATGTTCTTTTTGTAAAGTATAGCTGCAGGCAAAAGGTTATTACCATCAGGACCGAACATTACAGCATCTGTCATGTCATTTTTAATAAGCTGTAAACTCATTAAACGGTTATCTACTTCTTTAAAATTTGGTCCAGAGAAGTTGATCATATCGATTTCCAAAGTATCCTTATCTATATGGTCATATAGATATTTCAACATTTTCTTTGGCTTATGGTACTTGTAAAATGCACCGTATATTAGGTTAACACCAAGAATACCTAGAGTTTCTTGTTGTAATCGTGCTTCGTTTTGCTTAAAACGAATATGAAGTATAATTTCATCGAATTCTTTCTGGTTTGGGTCCAATTGATATCTAATACCGATCCAACCGTGACCTTTGTAGCGTTTAGAGAAATCTATGGTAGCTACTGTATTTGCATATGAGAAGAACAATCTATCAGGGTGGTTTTCGCGACTAATACGCTCTTCCATCAATTGCATTTCATAATCAAGCATGGTTTTTAATCTCGCTTGGGTTACATATCGCCCATCTGTTTCAATACCATAAATTGCATCACTAAAATCTTTGTCATAAGCACTCATTGCTTTTGCAATAGTACCCGAGGCACCACCTGATCTAAAGAAATGACGTGCGGTTTCTTGTCCGGCGCCAATTTCTGCGAAGGTTCCGTATATATCCGGATTCAGATTTATACGTAGGGTTTTTGCTTTAATAGAGGGAATATTTTCAAAAACACTATCTCTTTTTAATACCGATGCCATTTTTTACCTGTTTAGCTTTTAACAAAGTTATAAAGAATGGTTGTGACAAAGGGCAATAGCGCTAAAAAAATGGCATAAGTTTCGGTTATTGTTTTTATTCCCTTTTAAATACGGCAATCTTATAATTTTCAATCACCGATTTTATTAAAAAGGAATTAAATTTGTAGCACATGACGAATAAATTACGTGTAACATTTTTAGGAACGGGAACTTCTCAAGGTATTCCAATTATTGGTAGTACGCATCCGGTTTGTTTAAGTGATAACCCAAAGGATAAAAGACTACGGGTATCAGTTTTACTTTCTTGGGATGATTATAACTATGTTATTGATTGCGGTCCAGATTTTCGTCAGCAAATGCTTACCCAAAATGTTAGGCATCTTGATGGTATTTTATATACGCACGAACATTCTGATCATACCGCTGGTTTAGATGATATTCGCCCTTTTTTCTTTCGACAAGGTAATATTCCTATTTATGCCCATAAAAGGGTAGTGCAGTCTATAAAAACCCGTTTTGCATATATATTCGAAGAAAAGAACAAGTACCCTGGCGCACCAACGGTCGATATCAATCTTGTTAAGAATAACGAGCCTTTTACCATAGGTAATAGTGAGGTTACACCTATTAATGTCTTGCATAACCAGCTTCAGGTATTTGGTTTCAGATTGGGTGATTTTACGTATCTAACTGATGTAAAATCTATTGATCCAAAAGAGTTAGAGAAAATAAAAGGCTCTAAAGTTATTGTTGTTAATGCATTAAGACTAGAGCCCCATATTTCTCATTTTAACTTAGAAGAGGCACTGGATTTTATAAAAGTAGTAAACCCAGATAAAGCATACTTAACACATATTAGCCACTTGCTTGGTTTTCACGAAGAAGTTGAAAAAATACTGCCGAAAAATGTACATTTGGCATTCGATAATTTAACAATCATTATTTAACTATGAAGAGCAAAATATACCTTTACTTATTTCTATTTGTATCCTTAATCTGTTTATACCTAGTGGTTAGCAGTGGTAATATGACTAAAGCTAATGCTGAAACAATTACAAGGCTAGAAAGTAAGGTTGAAAATTTGAAAGACTCTGTTCAGAAATCTTCTTTGAAAGTACTTGATATGCAATATTTTTCATTAGAGAATAATGACGATGCACTTGCTTATTTTGAGCATTTAAATTTGAACGATCCTGCAGGCTATGTTGCTGATAAATTATTGGAAACCAATGCTCAGAAAGGTGATAATCCTTTGGTTCCATATGAAGGAATGCAGAACGAATTTAAAATCAATAAAATCAAAGTATTAAACCATAAATGGATACTTACCGATTTCTCTGACGGAAAATATTGGGGTGAGCTATTGATCAAGTATGAATTAAAAGATGATCTAGGCGTAGATTTTACCTTAATTGATCACCTACTATATACACAAAGCAATTAGATTTTATCTGAAATCCATTTTTTAAGGGAATAGAAGTTCTGCGGTGCAACACCATGCCCTGCCGGAAATTCTTCGTACACATGTTTTATACCTAACGCTGTCAATAGTTCTGGTGATTTTCTAGCCCAGTCTACCGGTATAACTTGGTCCATGTCACCATGCGAGCTGTAGAAATTAAGGTTGTCAAAATTATTATCCTTATAAGAATTTATCAGTATATCCTTATTAATGTATCCGCTCAAAGCGATAATATTCTTTACTTTATCAGGATACGATAATGCCACTGCATAACTAAGAATAGTACCTTGGCTAAAGCCTAAAAGGTTAACGTTATTTTCATCTAACCCATAAGTAGAACAGGCTTCATCTATGAAATTCTTGATTTTGTCGCGAGATTCAATGGCTTGATCATCATCGCTCCATTTTCCGTTTTCATCATCAAAATTAATGGCATACCATGCATAACCATAAGGCTGTAATATATAAGGAGCACGAACGGCAATTATGCATAGTTCTTCTGGTAATTCTGGTGCGAAAGAAAATAAATCTTCTTCATTACTACCGTAACCATGCAGCATAAAAAGTACAGGTGGTTTTTTATCGGTTAAGGTAGAAGGTCTAATAATGTGTTCTAAAGATAGGGGAGCTGTTGTCATTATATTATTTTATGAAAGTAAACCATTTTTGAAAATACGGACCTACAATAGGTACAATTTGTTCTTTGTTACTCAATGCACCAATAAAGCCATATACCCAAAGTACAATGTAACAAAGGTATAAACCGTAAAGTCCATATTGATTGAACCATACGCTTGAAAATAGGGCGAAACCATGAAACATTAAATGCAGACCGAAGGCTTGGCGTGTATGTATTCTTGCAAAACGATATTGTGGCTCGTTATTCATTGAAAGTGCAATAATTGCACCTAAAATGGTTAAATAAGAGATGATTGCTATGTTTTTTCCAGGTATTTCGGGAGATTTCTCCATGTTATTTATTTAATACTAATTGGTTATTTGCAATTGTTCCAACTACTTTTCCTTTCATTGGTTTGCCGATTGCGATGGAGTTTTTACTGGAGCTAAGAATTTGATCTTCTGAAAATTCATAAACGTCATCTGTAGTAAAAAGAGAAAGGTTTGCTGGTTGCCCAACTTTTAATTCTGGCTCTTTCATTCCGAAAACTGATCTTCCTTTCGTAAGCAGTTCAATGGTATCTTCAACATCTAATAGTTCGTTCAGCATACCAAAGGTGCTTTCTAGACCAATCGTACCAAAATCTGCATTATCGAACTCTACATGCTTCAATTCTACATTCAATGGTGTGTGATCAGATGTTACAAAATCTATAGTTCCGTTTTTTACACCTTTTTGTAGTGCCTTCATATCTGTTGCTGTTCTCAGTGGCGGCATTACTTTATATTGTGTGTCAAAATCTTCTAAGGTACTATCGGTAATAACAAGGTTGTGAGCTGCTACACTACAATAAACTTGTAATCCTTTTTTCTTGGCATCGGATATTAGTTTTACAGAACTTGCCGTTGAAATGGTCGGTATAAACAATTTTCCACCAGTGTATTCCAATATAAATAAATCTCTTGCTATCTGTAATTCTTCCGCCAAGGCAGGTATTCCTTTTAAACCTAATTTGGTACTCGTAATACCTTCATTAACGATGCCTTTACCAGATATGCTTTTATCCGAAGGAAAAGAAAATACTAATCCCTCAAAATTCTGGGCATATTGTAATGCTATTTTCAATAGGTTGGCATTTTGCATCGGGTGTTTGTAGTCATAAAAGCCTAATGCACCTGCATTCTTCATGTCAAAAAGCTCTGCGAGTACTTCGCCGTCCCCTTTTACAGTTAGGTTAGCTAAAGGATGCAAACCTGTCAATTGATTTTTGGCTGCATTTTTTAGATAGACAATATCAGAAGCCGAATCTGGTGTAGGGTAGCTGCTGGTATTTAAGATGACATCTGTAAATCCGCTTTTGGCAGCAGTTAACAATCCGTTTTCAATGGTTTCTCTCTCTTCATACCCAGGCTCACCAAAACTAACTCCGCTATCGAACCATCCTACTGAAACATGTAAGTTTTTTATATCGATAACCTTTGTATTACCACTTGGCTCAATTTTGGTATCAATAGCATCTATAACTCCGTTTTTAATAAGAATATCCCTCCTCTTTAAATGAAGACTCTTTGTATTCCCATTTACTATCGTAACTGATTTTAAAAGTATATTCATAGGGTTATGGCTGGTTCATTACTAGTTTATTTTAAGAATCTTTGAAGTAGCGTTTCTATTAAAACAAATGCCAACGCTAAAATAGCAAACCATTTCCAAAACTCGTTTATGGTATTGTTTTTTTGACTTTCTAAAAAGAAATTCGATAGTGATGTGTCGCTGTTGTTTTCTGGTAATGGAGTGTAAATTAATGCACTCTCTTCTCTGTTATTATTAAAACTGATGTGTCTGATGTTTTTCTCATTATGCATAATTTTATAGATGCCGGCTTCTTTCGGGTTCTCTATAAAATTGATCTGTACTTTTTTGGGCAATACCCGCTGTTGCGGTATAAACTCATTGGTTTCGTTGGCGATTTTAATAATATCATCTTGTTGTAATGTGATCGGTAATTCTATTTCTACGTCCGAGCCTATAGTTGCATACAGCGGCGGAAGCTTTAAGCTGTTCATGCCCATATTGTAAAAGGCGGGTACTATTAACGGTGAATTTTGAAAATTTGAATTATCGCTACTGATAGCGGCAGTAAAAAAATATCCATTCTTATTTCCCACTAAAAAAGGCTCTTTATTCTGAAAAGAAAGTGCTGTTGGTGCTTTGGAGTTTATTTTGAAATATTTTTTTACGGTCGGAAATTGAAAATCGCTAACCTTCTTATCAAACACATTTACAAATAACGGATGTACTGTTTGTACCCCGGAAATTGCAATCTCTTGAGTTACCCCGTTTGAGAATTTGCTATTGAAATATGCGGATGCTAATTCGTTATAAGAAATTATGTCGCCATCAACTGACGGAATCAAAACAAAACTACCGCCATTGGTACTTAGAGATTTAAGAGCTGTTATAAGTGAGCTAGGTATTTTTTGTACCTCGTTCAGTATCACTAGATCTTGATTCTCAATAGTGCTATAGTTTAATCTTTCTAAAGTACTTACGGTAAAGTCAAAATCATCTTCGGTATAAATACGAGATAAAAAGTTTGCCGATGTATCACCGATCCCTAATACTTTAATTTTTGATTTCTTATCAATATTAAAGAAGAATTGGTTGTCATAATCCAATCCGGTATCTGAAATGGTGATTTTCCCTAAAATAACATCGTTTGCGTTGATGGTAAACCGGACTTCAGCGGTACCACTAGTATCAAATTTTGCTGATGTTTTAGCGATTAATTTTTTATCGTTGAATAAAGAAACAGGTATAGTTTCATCTTTAGCATTTGTCGATAAAAGTGCTACCAATTCTATATTGTCATTAGTGCGATCGGCAATAAAGATAGAATCAATTGCCGTATTCGTAATTGTTTCGTTAAAAGGCTTTATGTACTGAATATTGATATTCTTTGTCGAATCAACCTCGCTAAGGTCTCCCATACGTTGCTGAAAATCAGAAATAACCACTAGGTTTTTTTGAGATGCAGCATTATCGCTGAAATAGGTGTTTCCTTTTAGAATAATTTCTGTAACGCCCAATTGTTCGGCAGCTACATTAAGGTTCAATAACTCGTTTTGAATATCTTTTACTTCAACATCTTTATACACTTGCTTGTTCGTGAATAACGTAAACCGTTGATCGTTGGGTATGTGCTTTATGAAATCTTGTATCGTATTTTTAAAGAGATTGCCGTTTTCAATTTGCCCGTTCATACTAAAAGAATCGTCTAAGTAGAAAACAGTTTCTTTTTCTTGAAGTGCAAGGTCATTGGCTATAAACGGCTGTGCAAATGCAAATACTAAAGCTGCTAACAAGCCCATTCTAGTAAAAAGTAATAACCATTTTTTTAATGTGCTGCTTTTTCTTGATTCAGAAACTACTTGTTTTAAGAACTTTACATTGGTAAAGGGCGTTTTCTTAAATCGACGTAATTGAAAAAGGTGAATAATGACAGGAATAAGTAGTAGTAAAAGACCCCAAAGAAGTTCTGGATATTTAAATTGCATTCCTGATTTTGCTTATGCCAAAGATAATTATTTTGAAATTAGAAGCTTGTGAGAATATAACTATTATTTTTATTAAGGTTCATTAGCAAAAGAAGAAATAATCTACAGCTGGCTTTAAATTCAATTCCTTGAAAAAAGCGGTAATACTCATTTGGTCTCTTTCATTGGCTACGGTTATAATACATCTTATGTTTTCTATATTTTGTAGTTCTGAGAAATGTTGAAGTCTTACACCATAAATATCTTTACCTATTTTCTTTTCGTTATCGCAAACCCAACTAAAGGGAATATTTTTCTCAACTAATGAGTTAGCAATAGTTTTCCCTTTTTTGCCAGCGCCCCAAACCACTAAGTCGTTACTTGGTTTGAACTCTAATTTTAAAAAGTAATGTAATTTTATATCTAAAAAATAATTTTGGGCATAGTGTTCGCTGGTTCGCGATGTTCTGTTATCGTAATCTCGCCAATAGTGCAGGGTAGTGGAGCAGGGTATACATGTTAATCCGAATTCATAGAAACGGAAAGCAAGGTCATAATCTTCAGGATATCGGTCTGGCATAAACGCTCCGCATTTGTCGAAGTCACTTTTATGTACCATCCAACATGGCGATGGTATTACACACTCTTTATAAATCTCTTTAAAATTTTCTCCGGTAGCAGTCAATTTGTTTAACCACTTCTCATAGCGCTCGTAGCCATCTTTTACTCCTGCTTTAGAAAAATATTTTACCTTTCCAACGGCAAGAGTTCCTTGACCTTCATTTACTAATGATTCGACCATTACTTTAATACGGTCTTTGGTCATATGGTCATCGGCATCCATACGAGAGATGAAGCCACCTGTACTATGTTGGCATGCTTTTCTAAGAGCAGTTATAATGCCTGATTTATCATTAGAGAAGATTTTAAATCGATGATCTTCAGTAGCAAATTGGTTTGCAATTTGTACGCTATTGTCACTAGAATTATCATTTACGGCAATTACTTCCCAATTTTTATAGGTCTGGTTTTGGATGGATTTTAGACATTCTTCAAAATAATCTTCGACATTCTTAAAAGGAATCAATATGCTTACTAGCGAATTTACCATTGCGGCAAGGTAATAAATAACTGAATTTCAACCTTTTCATTTCCTTTAAAAAGTATAGAAATACATAGGATGAAAAATAATTAAGAAAAGGCTTTAATAGATAAGAAAACCTTTCTATATTTGCACCCGCATTCAGGGAATACCTGATGAGGCACTCAGGAGAAATGGCAGAGTGGTCGAATGCGGCAGTCTTGAAAACTGTTGAGGGTCACACCTCCGGGGGTTCGAATCCCTCTTTCTCCGCAGAAAAGCCCCGTAAGCTAATGTTTACGGGGCTTTGTTTTTTAGGTGACAATTTAGGTGACAGTGTTGTTGTTTTGCTTAATCATCAATTCTTTCTAAAAGATTTATTTTCTTGCCTTCTTCTTGCATCTTCATGTTTGTAATCAGCGGGGGTAGGTTTAAATTCTTTATCATCACGTTGTAAGCCGAAACCCTTGTATTGAAATGCTCTTAGTTTTTTAATATCTAACTCATCAACCAAAAGAGTTGTGTTTAAACCTCCTTTAATTCTTAAGCTATCTCTACTTTCGGTTTTTTTGGGTCTAGTAACTCTTGAGTCGCCATAATCACTTGTATTAACCTGTATAAAATAACAATGTAAATCTCTACTTGTAGTTTCCGTAATATTAGAGTAGAAATTAACATCCTTGTTCCATTCCGATGCTATTAAAAAATCTATTTTCGAACGAAATATAGATCGGTGTATGATATCAGCTAATTCAAAACAGTAGTAGTTGGTGAAATACAAACCTTTCCATCTTAATAAATGATATCGAAAAGGGGCTGGCTTAGGAATAACTCTTCTATACTCATTAATCCAAAACTCTTCTGAGGGTGCGTAGTGATTTTTTAATCTTAGAATTGGTACTGTATCTTTAATTCCTCTTATCTCACAAGGAAGTAACGTTAATATGAAATTAAATACAACATTATTATGAGTCCAGTGTTCAATACCAGAAACAATAGCCCTTTGGTGATTCCAGGATTCTTCCATAACTGTTTTTACTAATCCATGCGGTAGTGATAATTCCGGTAATACAACCAAATCGCACTTTTCAGCTTCTGCTTCATTTAAGATTTTTGCAAATTGCAAATACCTATTTGCTAGTTTTGGTTTACCAAGCATACTGGATTCATAGTTTGAGCTTTCAACTTTCATATTAGCTAAGCCAACTTTTAATTTTTCTAGCTTTTCATTTTGATTGACCGAAATTTCGTGACCCAATAACTTCCAATCTTTCTTGTTGTTTGTTTCTTCAGAAATGTGAAATGCTTCTCCATAATTAAAAATTTCTTTTTTCAAACATTCTTTAAAAGAAATGTCTCCCAACTTGTACCAATAATTTATTTTGAAGTAAATTTCAAATGATTCATCGAGATACTGGTTATTACCTTCATCTTCATTATATAAGGAATCATTATTAATTCTATTTTGAAAAGGAGTAACCTCTCTTGTATTATGAACTCTTTTTATACATTCCATCCAGGCCACTTCGCAGAATCTCACTCTTCGCGGAGAGTATTTAAGTAAAATTTCAGAAAAATCAATTTCATCCATATTTATTTTTGAAAAATTAGTTTCAAGAAGCGTGGTTTCTATATTAACTTTTGTGTAATTCAGTAAAGGAATGTTTACATAATTATGTCTTAACATGTTAGATAGGCGATATTTTTGCCAATTACTAAAGATTTTTAGTGGTCTTGTGTTACTATGGTTGAAATCATGATAGAACCTCTTGAATACCTTTAATATTCTATCTTCTACTGGTTTGTAGAATGTAGGATTTAATGCAATAGCCATTTCCATTGCAATCGAATAATGTTCCAATAAATCTACAGCTATTCTAGTATAGTTTAAATTATATCGTTTAAACCTTGTTCCCATAGGTAAATTGAAAATTTGCTCAAAAGTATTAACTGAGAATTCAATAAACTCTTCCTTATTATCATTAACTACAAAGTATGTTAGTAGCCTTTCCCATTGTCTAAAATGTTCTAAATTAGTTGTGCCTTTGAAAAATTTCAATATTTTTTTAACATCTTTTTTATTATCTGTTTTACCGTTTCTTAAGCTGTAAAAAATTTTTTTCGATAAATGAGAAGCAATACCATACCTATTTTCTTTATAATCCTTTAGAGTTTTTACTTTGTGTAGTGAATCGTCAAAGACTAGTTCATAAGCTTCGTCATCAAAACCATTTTCAGCTAGTTTTTCATCAGGTAAAAATCTGAATTCACTAGATCTCTTTTCTATTTCATTTTTAAATTTTTCTAAAAGTGCTAATGAAGAGTTATGGTCAAAAAAGTACACCAAAGTCTTAGAAGGTTGTATGTAAAGGTTTTTGTAACATTGTATTTTAAATATTTTATTGCCAATAGTTTTATCTATTCTTAATAATTCTTTTGGGGTATTTTCTAAAGTTATTACTGGGTGTAATGTTTTTATTATATGTTTTTCCTCTATAGTTAAATTTTCAAAATATGAATCGGGAAATTTTTCATCAAAACCAATTTCAGCATTTTTGCAATTATCTTCAGAATCGAATTTGGGGTCTGGATTAGCAGTAATAATAAAAATATCATCTACATATCTACTATAGTAGATAGGTCTTATGTTCTGATGTACTCTTGAATCAAAATCTTTTAAATACCAATTAGCCAAAATATATGAAGATGCTAATCCTATAGGAAGAACAGTTTCATTATCCGCTACATCTTTTATAAAATCATTTGGATATTTGGTTTTCTTTAATTTTTCAGTGTAAACAGTATGAATTTTTTTAAATACATCTGACAAAGTAGAGTAATCTTCAAGTTGTTTGTTTTCTAATCTTTTTTCTAAATCATTAAAATTAAAACGAATGGAATAATAGTAATCTTTTATATCAATATTTAAAAAAAGTACATCTTGTTTATTTTCTAAATAACTCTTTGCTACGGAAATACCTTCATCCCTCCATTTTTGATATTGATTATAATATGGTTTAAAAAGACTAGAATCATCCGTAACTTTGTTCTCAGTACTATTTGCTTTCTTTTTATTTAAGATTAACCTATTGCCATAGCATTTTTCATGTAAGTCAGTTTCCAAATGATAGCCAAGTTTCATAATCCATAAAATAGAAACTATGTGAATTTCTACTGGTGCTTCGAAAAAAAAAGTTAGCTTATCAAATTCGTAATTTTCCTCATCTTCAATTTCTCTAATATTTGTAAATACACTTTCAATCAGGTGCTCTTCATTTTTTCTTTTTTTATTATTGTAATCGTTATATGATTTTACTTTTTTCGGTAGTATTCTATAATCTATTTTATTGTATAAATTCTTCCAATATTCTATAAAATTCTCTTGGACATTTGAAGTTAGGGCTTGATGTAAATTATCTAACTTTTCTTGAAAATCTATCAATTCATAATTTAAAGCACCTGAAGCCCGTAGTCCGAGTTCTATACCTGTTTCAAATGATGCAATTCTTGATTTAAGATATAAATCATGTGTGTCGTAATAAGCCATAGATTTTAATTTTCTATATGCTGTTTCTATATCGTTAATAGTTAAATCATTTTCTAATATATTTATCATTTGATGAGAATTTATTTACTCCGTTTAAAAGCTATTGACTCAATTTTTTTTTAAAAAGTTTTTATATTTTATTAAATATTTTTTGGCAATTAGTTTTTGGTAACTAAGCCTTTTTTGAAATTATTTTATTTTTTCAATACATCAATCAAAGGGTCATATGAATCTACTTTTTCCTTAGACCATTTAACCCAGTTGGAAATTTCTTCTTGGTTGTCATTCTCTGATGTCATTTTTTTTTCAATAGCATTTATATAATTTCTGATAATTTGAGCTTGTTGCCAGCGATTTGCATCGTCTACTAAATCATTAAATTTTTTCAGATCTAATTCACGCTCTTTAATTAGCTCTTCTTCCTTTTTCCTTTTTAATTCATATTCCTTGTGCCAAGCTTCTCTTCTGATTTTCTCTTTAATTTCTTTTTTTGCCCTTATCTCACAATAAGCTAAAATTGTAGACAACTTGTCTTCCAACTTCAGGATTTTTGCATCGCTCCATTGGTATTTATTTAATTCTTCAATTCTAAGTGATAAAATCCCTGTAGGTTCATAAACTGAATAATACCAACTAGCTGTAGACTTGACTTTTACCCTTTTTCTAGTTTCTCTGATACAGATGTTAAAAACTCTGCCTTCTACAATAATTTTAGTTCCGTTATAATTCTCATACTTTTCATTAGTTCTTACTTCAATCTTGTGACCTCTATGAATGAAAAGTTTGATTAGGCTGTCAGTAAAGATTAATGCCCGTTTTATTAATTGCTTGGATACATAGATGTTAAAAATATCTTTGGAGGTATAAATTAATTGGTCCTCTGATTGAAATCTTTTATCTCTTGGTTTTGAAAGGTCTTCTTTAGCAGCTGTAATTAGTTTATGTGGCTTTATTAACTTTTTAGGTACTTCTATATATTCGGGTAGTTCGCTTTCTATTTCTTTTATTAAACTTTTAAGTTCTGACATTGAAATAAACTTATTTTGTTACTTCTGGTATAAAAGAATCTATTAATAATATTCTTTAATATAAGCATATGCTCTATCAAATAAAACTTGATCTTTAATCTTGTATTTCACCCATAGTATCTTCCTTAAAGAACTTTGAACTTCACGTTCTCCTTGATTAGATTGTTGCCAGCCAGGAAAGCTTACCATTCTTACGATGGTATCTATATCTAATACAATTCGTTCTACTACGGCTGGAGTTTTATCTGTTTTAAGGTCTAAGAACAATTCTGTCAACGCCGCTTGGGGTGTTTTTTCTTGAATAAGTTCTTCCAATTCCTTTTCTGCTTGAACAGTTTCCTTAGCTAACTTGCAAAGTTCTTTCACAAATTCAATAGAGGTAATTAGTCCCTGTTCTGCTTTATCTCTTAATTCTTCAAGGCGATCACTTAATTTTTTGAACTTAGGGTTTCCAGCGTGTTTCTTAAATCTTTTTGCTAAAATTTTTTCCAGTTTTTTAGCGTTTTTCGGGTCTGGATTATTGAATATTTCTTCAATTACATCGGCATCTAGAACAAATTCATCTAATTGATGCACATCGCCTACATGAATATTTTCATGTATTAATTTAGTTGTTTGGGCTCCTAATGAAAACCATAAAAATTTGCCCAAATTATCACCTGCCGGTTTTACAGATTCAAAAACTTGAGATAACCATTTGTAATCTTCATTGTAAATATCTAAAATCCTATCTGGGGATAATGATTCCCAAAGTTTTGATAGAAATTTATAATCTCTTGCAAATGCATCTTTTTTGACATCAGTGTTTATTGCATTTTGGGCAGCTTCAAGACCTTCAAAGCCACTTATTTTTCTGTTTACATCGATAAAATGACCTAAGGTGTCACGCATAGCTTGCGGTAACTTTTCTTTTAATTCAGATAGGTTTGATATTATTGTTTTTACACTTTCTTCATCAAATTGTAAAGCTTTTGCAGCATCATCAAAAACCCCAAAATAATCTACAATTCTACCGAAATATTTCTTCGGAAAAAGTCGATTGGTTCTACAAATTGCTTGTAGTAATGTGTGGTCTTTTATTGACTTATCCAAATACATGGTTTGTAATATTGGAGCATCAAAACCAGTTAATAATTTTGCTGTAACAATAATGAATTTTAAATCTGATTGCCTATCATTAAATTCATCCACCATTTTTTCTTGTTGGCTTTTGTCCATTCCCCACTTTTGCTTGAATTCTAAAGCGTCATTGGCAGAAGTTGAAATGACAACTCTACTAGCTTTTTCTGGAAAATAGTTATCTAATTCTTCTTTATATTGTACACAGGCATAGCGATCTGGGGTTACTATCATACCTTTAAAACCATGAGGATTTACCTTTTCATTAAAATGTAAGGCAATATCAGCTACAATTTTTGAAACACGTTCTGGAGATTTTAAAAAAGCAGCCATTTTTGCAGACTTTTTATTTAGTGCATCTGCTTCTTCATCTGTTAGAGCAGCACTTTCTTTAAACTCTTTAAATGCCTTGTCAATATTTTCTTTATCTACATGTACATCTACTAACCGAGGTTCAAAGTGGAGTGGAAGAGTAGCATCATCACGAATGGAATCTTGAAAGGTATAACGTGACATATATCCTTCTTTATCTTCTTTTGAACCAAAAGCCCAAAAAGTATTCTTGTCTGCTTTATTTACTGGTGTTCCGGTAAGTCCAAAGAGGAAAGCATTAGGAAGGGCTGCACGCATTTGTCTCCCTAAATCTCCTTCTTGTGTTCTGTGTGCTTCATCTACTAACACAATGATGTTTTCTCGTGCATTCATATTAGGTTTGGCATCCCTGAATTTGAAAATCATCGAGACTATAATTTTACGGGTATCCCGTTCTAACATCGTTTGTAATTCCTTAATGTTATCTGTGGTTTCAACGTTTGCTATATCTGCTGCATTGAAAGTGCCGCTAATTTGAGTATCTAAATCGGTTCTATCGACTAGAATGATTACTGTTGGACTTTTTAATTCTGGAGTACGCCTTAGTTTCTGTGCTGCAAAAACCATTAAGAAAGATTTTCCTGAACCTTGAAAATGCCAGATCAGCCCTTTTTTAATCTTACCTTCTTTTACGCGTTCTACTATTTTGTTAGCCCCTTCATATTGCTGAAAGCGGGGTATAATCTTAATTCTGCGTTTTTTCTTGTCTGTAGAGAATAAAGAAAAATTTTGTAGAATATCTAGTAATCGTTCTGGACTTAATAAATCTGAAAGTTCTTTGCCAACTTCACCTAAGCCCAATCTTTTTGCTAAAGTATCATCATCGTTTTCTAATCTCCAAGGTGCCCAGAACTCTAACGGACAACGTATGGCTCCGTAATACAATTCTTTTCCTTCTGTGGCAAATGAAAGAATATTTGGCACAAATAATTGAGGTACATTATCCTCATAGACATCGTGTATTTCATGAGCGCCATCTAACCAACTAACTGAAGGTCTAATTGGAGTTTTTGCTTCGCCGATAACAACAGGTATACCATTTATCATCATTACGATATCGGGAATTTTGGTTTCACGATGACGAATACGATATTGGTTAGTTATTACATATTTGTTATTTGTTAAATCATCAAAATCTAATAATCTAACTGGTACATGTCGGTTGTTTTCCCCAAAAGGCATTGTTTTTTCACCTGTAAGCCACTTAAAGAACTCTTCGTTTGCTTTCACCAACCCTACTTGGTTAACTGCTAATAGAACTGCTCTTAATTTATAGATGACTTCATCTGCTAAATCTGGATTAGCAGTAATCTCTGGATTAAGTCGAACTAATGCAGCTTTAAGTTCGTTTTCAACTAAAACTTCGTTGATACCCCTTTCTATTTCTGTAGAAGTTTGAAATTTCCAAGATGCTCCATATTTTATTTTGGTTTCATCAAGTCGATTTTCATTTAAATTAACTCCGCTAAGTTGGTGAATGATATAATGCTCTACGCTATTGAGTTCGTTAAATGCCATCAATTATATTTTGAAAACGTTCTTTAATAATTTCCATACGTTCATCTGCCTGTTCATAATACAAGCTACCGCTAATTGCAGTCATGACACTACGGTTTTCCGTAAATGCCTTTAATTTTTCTGCTAGGTATAATTTTATATCGCTATTAGAGGCTAAAACCTGAGCATCAATATCTGAGGTATAGTTAAATAAATACACTAAATCTTCTAGGTCATGACTTGCATACAAGTCCTTTATACCTCGATCAAGAAAAGCTTCGATTTTAGTAGCTAAGAAGTAGGGTAGAGGTAATACTTTAATAATGATGTCCTCTAGATTTACTGCTATACTCTTATCAAATCCTTTTTCAAACCAAGGGTTAGAAGGTGCCCACCCAACAGATTGAGTTGACATAACGTCAATTTTTAAATCTTCATATAAAAATCTACAGATAACATCTTCTTCTGAGCTTTGGTAAAACCCTTTTGCATTTAAATCTTGGCGTAATTCTTCCAACTTGCTTGGTGTTGCTATCTGAAAGGTAAGGTCTATATCTTTTGTAGGGCGAACATCTTCTGCTGCTGAGTCATTTATATAAAGACTTACTACTGCACCACCTACATAAACTACTTGTTCGTTTAAACTTCCCAATGCTAAGGCGACTTTCTTTGTTGCCTCCTTATTTATTAAGGTATATTTTAACATAATTTTTGTTCTAGAATTTCTAATGCTTTGTTTTTCTCGCGCGCACGACCAACGCGAACGGCATCAAATAACGCTAGTAATTTATGAAGGTTTGAATCTAAATGGACAGCTTTTGGTACTGTTGGATATAATGGAATTATACTTTGACCTCTGTCTTTACCTTTTGCATATGGCCATACATATTTTTCATCACTTAAAAATTCCTTGTCTAATGGAGGTGCACTATGAGCTGTTAAAGTACCTCGTACAATCGCTCCTGGGTGTTGTGGGAATGAGACAGCCAAGCCATATTTTATAAAATCGAAAAATAGCTTTCGATTAACTTCTTTTCCATTATTAACTAAAAGACCCGCATAAGTGGACCGGGATAAAGAACTGCTTATTTCTGATTGACTCATTTCTAAGCTTAACGCTAGATCTATTTGAGTATACGAAGGGTCGTTTAAAGAAATTAACTTTGCTAATACCACGATATCTTGTGGTTTCATTTGATGTAAATTGCTTTTTTTCATAATTATCGTGTATCGCGATATGCAATAATATGATATAACTTTCATAAATACAATTTATTATGAGTAAATATTGCATATCGCGATATGAGATATTATTAAAGGTTTTACACTTTGGTATCGTTTAATTCCAGCAATTTTGGTAAGTCAGTTCTTCAATTTTCCATAAAGCTTCGCGGGCGTTTAATTGGTTAAATTCCCGTTTTTCGTATTCGGTTAAAGATTCCCAATCCCTTTCATACTGTTTCCATACTGGAATATTTTCTGGATTTACATTTGGATATATGTGAATAGCATCTCCATTTATATCTTTACCTGTGATTCTGTGATTGTCAATTGAGATTTTTGAAAAACCAATCACTAAGGGTGTGTGGTCGTAGTTTTTTATGGCTGAAACCACATCCTTTAATACGGGTTGAATAAATACCAGAGTAATCTCTACGCTTCCCAATTTTAGAAACTTTGTTTGGTAAATAGTTGTAAAAAGGATTTTTCTTTGAGTCAATTCCAAGATAAAAAGGCCATAATCGAATTTTTTAATTTTTTCTTGCAGCTCCTTTTGTTTGCTTGCTATTTGGGATAACTGCTCATTAGACATAAAGAGCTTATTGATAATATTGACAAAAAGCTTAGCATTTCTATGAGGATAACCTATTGGGCCGCTTACGGTATGTTTTTTAGGATGCATTTTGGTATTTCTCCATTGCCTGGCCCTGTTTAATTCGGGTTCTAGAAAAGAGAGTTCCTTTTGTTTACAAACTTCGCGGATAAGGGTATTTAAGGATTTGTCATAAACCACTTCTTTCTTATTAGGTTTTTGCTTTAAAGGAATTTTCAGCTGATGCGCTTTTAGTTTCAATGCTAATTCCATTATAAGTAGCGCTTTTTCCACCGCAACATCCAACATCTCATAATGGTAATACGCATGAGCCATAAGGTAGGTTACCGTTTCAAACGCCTCAATTACATCTTTTGGTACCTTATCGTGAAATTTGCCTGGTACCACATATTTATCTACAAATTCTTCCTTGGTAGTTATACCCCAAATTTCCCATCTCTTATCTGGCTGGTACCATTTCATTTGTTATTTCTATTTTATGCCTCTGGCAATTCTCTTACATTCATTACGCAAATCAATTACTTCATTAAGCTTGCCGGGGTTTCCTGCTATATTTAATAAAGGTGAATACGCATTAAGTAATTTGCTTTCTGTTTCGCTTAAGTGAGTCTCAACAGCTACCCAGTTAATAATTAAGTTAGTGTTTATCCAAGAGATAATTTTTTGCTCATTCGCTTTGGAAAACTTGTAATTATTTTGATTTCTCATGCCCACTAAGGAACCTGTTTCTGGTCTATACCCTAGAACGGCACCTAGACTTCTAAAAAAGGTACCATGACCTTTTGCACGTAATTCTTGCCCTAAAAACCTTTTCTTTAAACTTTTTGAGGCTAAACCTATGTATATAATATTATGATTTCTTTCGTGTAGGATTTTAGTGAAGTTAGAACTCAACGCTTTTATATTTTTTATTCTAATACAATATAAGCCAGGTTTGTCGGGAATATTAATTTCACTCTCTTTAATTGGTTTGAAGTTTTTTTGACTCATTAAAACTTTCATAAATAAATTTGAGTTAGACAAAACTCTATTTGCAGAAACTTTATTTAATTTTTTTACAGCCTTTTTAGGCAAAATACCTGTCTTACTTTTTAAGTTAATTAGACCATCTATTTTACTAAATAAATGTGGATAGTTTTTAACTCTTGCACCAATTTGACTGCTAGCTATTTGTGAACCATTTTTTTTAGTATACCAACTATTCTTATTCAGAATAGTAGCAATATCCTTTGCAGATAAAGATTTATTTGACTTTACTAATACTTGTTCAATGGCTTCGTGTAATGTCATATGCTAATTATATAAATTTAGAATAGTAATCAAAATCTAAGATTATGGTTAGTCTCAAAATTTCTCTCTTGTTCAATCAATAAATCAAATTTGGCAGACATTTTTGAGGAAAAAACCCGTACTTCTTCTAAGGGATGATTGCTCAGAGTTTGAACCAGTTCTTTTCTTCTCAAATAAAGTAATTCAGCACTGTTTGTGTGAATAGTATATGATGTTAATGATTCCTCCAACTTTGCAAGCATTTTTCGATTATTTCCATAATTATCAATTAAAGAGATTACTTCAGGTTCAAATTTTAATTTACTGTCGTCTTGGTTATATTTTTGAAAAATTTTAAGGCAATGCATAGCAACTACTTCTCGGTTCCCAGGTTTTTCTTTAACCCACTCTAAAAGTTTTGAATTATCAAAAGAAATAGATGATAAGAGGTAGCTAAAGGTAAGGGGTACGTTTTGTTTTTCAATAATATAATCTCCAATTAACGGCCAGGATTTATCCCAATATTGGTCTAGAAAAAAATATACTAAAGAATTTAATAAGGTGCTATTTTGGAAGCTAAAGTCTTCATAGCATTCAAATATCTCGCTAAGAATAAAATTAATATTTTTTATATTTGGATTATCAATAACGGACACCTTAATCAGTTCTTCGATGTGTAAAGAATTGTTTATAAAGCTTGTGTTGTATAGTATTTCCTTTTGATATATTAATGGATTAACAATCTCTTTTAAGGCAATCCATCGTCTAGGTTCGTTTCTTATTACTCGATCTAAAATTTCTAATGTAAATGATAAATTAATATTATTTAACCAAGATGTTAGTTCAATTAATTCATCATTAGTTAAGTGCAGAATATCAATGTATTCTAACAGTCTTAAGTAATTTGGATTTTGAATTAGGAAAGGTTTTATAAGTGCTAAATCGCTTAGTAGAATAGGTTTTAAAAATCTTGTTAAATGAATTCCAATTTCAATCGTATTTTTATTATTTAAAGCTAGGTCGATTGCTTTTCTGGTAAAATCATCATTATCGACTCCATGTACCAAACCATTTATAAATAAAATATTATGCTGTTCTTTATCAATTCTATCCAAAAAGGAGAATGCGTTTTCAAGCAAAGAATGATGGTTGTAATCTGATTGTCCTATTTTTTCTGCAAAATGATATGTTTGCTTTTGTTCATTAACTAACAAATTAGGAAGTGAAGTTTCCCAATCAACCTTATTTTCAATATACTTTTTCGCAAGGTCCTTTGCTCGCTTTTGAGATAAATCATTGTAACTGCCATTTTCATTTCGCTCACTTAAATACGGAGCATCAATAATAATCGTTTTAAGTTCTTCTTCTGTCGTTTCTATTTTAAACTCTTCTAGGAATGCTTTAAGGCTCAAAATATCTTCTTTGATTAATTTAGGTTGTGATATTATTAAGGCATCAATATTACTTCTCAACTTAATAGGGAGATTTCCTTGTTTAACAACTAGTTTCCTTATTAAACTAAATATTATTTCATAATTGCCGTATCTATATTGTTCTTGTAACCTTTCAATTATTTTTTGTTCTATTAATTCTAAAAGATAAGAGTCATTGGTGTTTAAAGCGTCAATTAAAGCTTCAAAAGCATATTTATAATATTCTTTAATTTCATTATAATTTTTAATATCAACATCCTGGTAATTGTCAACTTCTGACTCACCGTTTGTTGTACCAAAAAATCTTTCTGTTTTTAAAATTGAACCATATATATGGATTAGAGATTCAGTTATGCCAAAATCTTTTTTTAGACTATCTAATAGTTCTATTCGCTTTTCTAAATTTAATGCGTTGTTAGATAGATATATATAAAACTTGTTTCTAATACTAATTAAAGCATCGTGCTTATAATCACCGTCAGAAATGGATAATTGGTATAACAAGGCTATAGCTTTGTAGGCAGTTATTTTATATCTCGCAAGCTTATTAAGTATATCTACAATATCATCATTCATTTAAATATGCTTTTTAACTATTGACTCTGATAGGTTGAGAACTTTTTCAGGAAAAATATGGGCAAAATCATTTAGGAATTTTTGTCCTATAGAGGTTTCGTAAAAGTTGTTTTTAGTAAGAAATTTATCATTTCCAAATAAGTTGTGTTCAAGTGATGGTATTGGAATTCTTTTATGTGTTTTAAGTAGCTTATCAATTAATCTATAAAAAAGACTATTGCTTTCTAAATTATGAATCTGATCAATTTTTGTTGAATCAATATCTTTCCACCATTCGTAAGTTAATTCCTCATCGTCTGTATTAACTTGAATAAAATCACCCTTGCGATTAATTAATTTATGTTCTATTAATAAATCAAGGATTTGTTTAACTTCTTCTGGTTTAGTGTCGGGGTAAAATATCTTCAATAATACATTTAAATCATGCTCATGACCATTTTTAATGCCTATATATTTAAATAAAGAAATATTAGTTAATAATTCGACAGCACCTTTTCCAACATTACCTTTTCCAATCTCCTGTTTTATCAATTCTAGAGAAGAAGTTTGACCTTCAAAAGAAATTTTATCACTAAGATTTAGTATTGCCATTTTAATATTGCCATTTAGCTTATTTGCTAATTCAACTGATTTGTTATATGAAAATTTTGTTTCAAGTATTTCGGTACACATATCAATTTGATCACCTTTTGTAATAATAATTTCATTACGGCTGTTCTGGCTATTGATACTAGTAGTAATAAGTTTTATTCTTGAACCCATGAAAAGCTCCTCTAGACTTTCGATTTTATGTTCAGGACAATTATCCAAGATTAAAATTGTATCGATATTTCGTTTTTTTAGAATATCTAATTTTTGAGCGATATCTCCATCCAAAGCGCCGTTATAGTCATGGTATACCATCCTGTTTTTAGACTCGGTAATTTCTTCTAAATCGTCATTTTTTCTAAATAGTTCAAATAAAAGTCTAGACTTACCACTTTTAGCAGGTGCGATGATTCTTATAGGTTTGTCATCTTTAGATATTGTAAGTCTTAACCTCTTTATTATTTTTTTCATTGTTTTTATTAAAATATATGGCGGTCGACTTATTTCTGCTAAAGAGGTATAAAGTTGTAAAGGGCTTAATATATCTGACTGATGATTAATACTTGACTTAATTGAATTTCGAATCGCTATTTCGAATGCTTTCACAAGATTTTTTTGTTCTTCTGATTTGATATCTGATTGATTTGCTCTCTCTTCTGATAAATTATAAGTAATGGGGTATCTAAGACCTTTCATATCTACAGGTAGCATTTCTGGCTCACCAAAAGCAGTATTCATAACCAAAATAGTTCTATCAAAATTTTTAAGTCCCCAGGAATAGCCTGTTTCTATGAGCACATTAGGATTAGGTGCGGGTTTGAGATTTGAAATTGGTTTGTCAATTTCGATTAAAATTTGTTTGCCATCATCATGGAAGCTAACTCCTTTTGACTGCCAAATTTTTGAAGAGGTAAAGGTCACATCACCAATAAACACATCTGCATTAGAAGAATGTTTAAGCATGGTTTCAAGTAAAGGCGGATTTCCACCTACCTCCCCAAACCCATCAATCAAAGGTTCAATATCAAACTCCTTAATATTCCTAATTGCTTTTTTGATTGCATTTTTAATGAAACCTAAATTAAGTTTGGAGTTAATATCAGTTTGAAATGAATAAAAAACTTTATAACCCATTTTTTCTTTAAAATTTTATAATCTCTTTTACAAACTTGTTAAAATCAAACCCAGTACCGCCAGATTTAACATCCCGTAAATACATATAACTTTTATCTGCTGAAATCTCTAAATCAACGGCATTCCTATCTGGTCTAATTTTAAAGCTAGCGTTTATATCTTTGGTGAATTTATTGGTTAGATAAATCCAAATAACTTCTTGGTCAGTTTTTAAAAGTAAATGCACATCATCATGAAATTTATGTGTTTTAATGTTCAACCACCAGACTTCTTTAGATTTATTAATCTTGGAATAACTAGTATTACTATTTGTTAGCGTCGTATCATATTTACTATTAATACGGTCGATTAAATCTTTTTTAGTCATATAATTAATTTTCACCAACTTTAGTTTGAATACTAGGCACGTAAAGACCTAAACTATAGAACCCGTTATATTTATTAATTGATACCTTTTGTTCTAAGTTTAATAAACCATAATGTTGATTTTCTTTATCTCTAATAGGATATATGATTAGGCAGTCAATAATTTCATTTTTTTGCTTCCTTAGTTTTTCATAAACTTTATCCATTCTAGCATATCCTGCTAGTTGTCTAATATCTTCCTTATTATTTTTACCTCTTCCATATTTTGTTTTATACTTGGTGTCAATTACCATTTCTTCACCTTTAAGAGTCAATAAGAAATCTAACTCTTGATAATTTGACTTGTATTGATAATGTATATCAATACCATACCTTTTTCGTAGAAAGGTAAATGCATATAACTCAAATAATAGAGGCATATTAATCCAAAATGGTTGTGTTTGAATTTTACTGGCTTCTATGGCCCTTACGTTATGCCCAAAACGTTTTAGAATTAGTTTTACAATATTAATTGCTTCCTTATAACTGCTAAAAAAAGGTGAGGTTTTAAAGTTTTGTAAGCTTGATATGTTTTTGGGAACTGTAACTTCTTCAAAAGCAGGCAGGCAAAATTGCAAAGCGTTTGATGCTAAAGCAGCATATTCCGGATAAGAGCTTAAATATTTTTGAACAAATAAAAGTCCAGCTTTTAATAATTGATTCTCAGGATGATTTAAACCAAATGTATCAAATGCGCATATTGTTTTTAACGGCTCATTCTTATAAGTATATTTTTTAAGAGTTTGTGAAACTAACAGCTTCCCTTTTATACGAGCGTTTAAATGTTTCTCTTCGCGATAATATGATTTCTTCAATCCTTTTTCTACTAATTGTTTTACTAAATTCAGAAATTGAATTACTAATAGAGGTGATAATAGGTCTAACGATTGATTGATTTCTATAGGGTCATCTTGACTTTTAATTTCATAAATACTATTAATATGTTTGGATGCTACCGCATCATTTAAACAGGTTAACAGCATTTTTAAGTAATCAGTTTCAAAACCATCATTATTTAGTTTTGGTGAAATACAAATGGCACGATTACTAGTTTTGCATAACCAATCTACACCAATAAAATAATGAGAGGATACTACATTATTGTAAATTGAAAAGCAGGGTTTATTTTGAGATTTATATTTTCCAAATTTTTGGTTTTTGAAATAGTATGTATTTAGAGTTTCACTATCAATGATAGCGCAAGTTCCTTTATGCTCTCCAATTGTTATTATTTCAGTTGTATTCGGCATTTATAATTTCTCTATCTCTAATATTGCATCTTCAGTCAAAACCCCATCCTTTACATATTCTTTAAGAATAGGAACAACTTCAAATTTTATTTTAATCTCCAATTCTTCAATAGTATTTGCCATAAAATAACTATGACCTATTTGAACATCATCTCTTTTAAATTCGGAAGACAAAAATTCCTTTTCAAATAAATTACTAACGCTCTGAAATTTGTCTTTGGCAAAATCAGGTACATACATTTCATTAGGTAACACATCTATGAAAGAAAATCTACGTCTAATAGCATAGTCAATATGACCTACAGAACGGTCTGCAGTATTCATAGTGCCAATAATATATAGGTTGTTTGGTAGTTTAATTTTACGTTCACCTTCATATTCATATAATGAATTAATAGTTTTACCTCTATACTCGAGTGCATAAATTAACTCTCCTAAAACTGCGGGTAAATTGGCTCTATTAATTTCATCAATGATTAATACAAATTTTGCTTTTGGATTATCTATAGCCTTTTCTGCAAATTTGGCTAGAATCTTATTCTTTACGGAAAACATTGGTTGCTTATCTATTACTTCTGCAACTATACCTCTCACAAAATCTTCATAAGAGTAAGCAGGATGAAACTGAACCAATTCGAAAGCACCTTTTGTGACAACCTGATTTGCATCTAGTTTTTCACCTTCTTTTATATTGAAGTTTTCAAATAAAAACCGCATAAACTCATGAGGCTCTACATCTGTGTTAAACTCAATATTCTTTTGTTGGTGTAATGCTAATAATCGTTGGTTAAGCTGAACAAAATTTAAATTTCCTAGTTCAATACTAAAAAGAGACAAGGCATTTTTTATATAGTTTGCAGCGTTTATAGGGGCATACTCTTCTGGGTAGTATGTGTTTAAAATTTTTAAAATATAACTTTCACCAAAATATTTTTTTGCTTCATTATAATTTTTTGATTCAACAAGATTATATATAGCTTCTGCTATAGCTTTCATTGCCTCAGATTCATCTGTAATATCTTTTACGAAACCACTTTTTACGTATTCGTCTTTAGATTTTGACCAATATAAACGATAAGATAAAGAGCTGCCTGGAAAATAGTAACCAAGTATTTTTAAACCACGTTCAATCCACCAACAAAAATTATCACGTTCTCCTGTACCAATACAATAGTTTTCTAATGATAATTCTTTCAGGTTTTCCTTAGGGAATTCATCTAAAAATTGCTCTCTTAATTTTTTTCGTTCAATTCTGTAATTAACTACTTCTTTATTCTCACGATTAAAGTTTTTATAGAACTCATCCAACATTTCTTTTGGATTACTAAAAGTTTCAACTTCTGTTAGTTGTTTTGCAATAGCTTCTGCGGAATAAGTTTTCCCTGTACCCGGTGGTCCTTGTAATATAATCTGTTTTTTGTGTTCTAAAACGTTTATAATGTTTTCAATTTCCATTTGATTATTTTCTTTATTGCTAGAATTAACAATGAAATTATAAAGTGGGTGAATCTGGTTAATTTCTTTTATTTTTTGAACTGCAAATTTTGTAGAAATAGTTTTGACAGTTCCATATTTACCACCTGCCTCAGTAGCCTTGTCTATTCCGTAACGTGGTGTGCCATCAGTAAAGTCTTTATCATCTTTAAAAATCCATTCTTCAACAGATGCCCAGTGATTAAAACCATCTTCATTATTAATAAATCTGTTCTTTACTTTGCCATAAGCAACAAAATTTCGATGATATTTTAATATCAAAATGTCTCCTGTGGAAATATCAAAGTAGCTTCCCTTTTGATTTGTATTTTCATGTAAAACAAAAGCCTTTTTTTCAATTATCCTTTTAAAGTTTTTCTCTATGTAATCTTCGTCAGGTTGACCAGCACTTACTACATGAAATTTTAAATGACTCATATTTAAAACAGCTGATTAATTAAACTTTTTTGTAGGGCTTTGGAACTTGAGATTTTTGATTTGACAATTTTTGTAGAATCATCAAGTTCTTCTAATTTTTCAGCTTCTTCTGAAATTAAATCTTTGTTTTTCGGTAAAGCAACTTTAAACTCTTCTACATCTGTAGGTGTAATTGCTGGATAGCTAGTTCCAGTCATTCTATCTTCACAATATCTAGTAAATTTTTTGGAAAAAAATTGATGAAAAATAATTTTAGAATTAATATCATCAGAAACATTAATGACAGCTGTTCCTGTTGAAGCAATAATGTCCTTTCCTTCATCTATGTAAGCAAATGCTTGTTGGTAAGGTCTAACCATAGCTAGTATTATAGAATTATCATTTACAACTCTTTTTGCTCTACTTGGTGCATCAGAAAATTTCATTTTTTTTAGTTCACCAATAACTTTTGGCTCAATTATACCCGCTAAATCTAAATACCTAAATTCATAGTCTGGATTCGTGTTAGATTTCAGAGAACGAGCATTTATTTTAGCAATTTTATCAAGTCTTATATATTCCCAATTCTCTTTTTTCTTCGAGAACAAATTATCAACTAATGTAAAATATGCATGTTCTATTTTATTCAAAACCTCCTTCTCCCCCTCAATAACATCATCCATAGCCCAAAGTAATTCAGCAAGTTTGACTTGTTGGTCTTTTGGTGGTAGCAGAAATTCGTACTTAGCAATATCCTTCCAATTTATATATGGATTTACAGAGCCTTTAGAGTTTTTAATTGAGTTTTCGGTAAAACCTTCCGACATCATAACAAATGGAAGTAATCGTTTGTCTATCTTTTCCTCATTAGCCTTAATGACTAATGTTGTATTAGAAGTTATTCCATCAAAATCTGCAATAGCAACCTTTCTTAAATATGTTCTTCGTGAACCATAAAGAATATCTCCTTTTTCAAACTTTCGTATAAATGCAGGACCTAAATATTCATCTGTCAAATCTCCCCATTTTCTGATATGAAGGTCCTCCGAGCCCATGTGCTCACCTTTAATATATCGTGTTAGCGTAGTATTATCACGATCTACTTTACCTTTTTCCTGAATAGCAACGTCACCAAACTTAGTTAGCTTCCACTTACTTTTATCTAAACGAAGCTCTTCAATTGTATTTTCTATTATTTCACTCATTTAGTTAAGGACTTCAAATAGGTTATTCATAGATTTTTTCAGTTTTTCCCCATCTTCATTCCATTTTTTAAATGCTTTAGGAAATGAAATTTCATTTTCTGAATTATCTCTCTTCACATAAAAATTGATATTCATATTACCATCAAACCCAAGAATCTCTTCAGTTGTTGCAACTTTTGCATAATGAGGTATGTCTACAAAATCTTTATAAGTTTTATATATTTTATTAATATGATTTTCTTGGAGATAAGCCAAACCTTTATTATCTATAACATCGTCTTTTCCGTTTACAAACAATATTTTGCCTTTTCTTTCTTTTGACTTATTAGTTTTACCGACGAGTATCATTGCCTCCATTGGCGAATTATAAAACAAATTTGCCCCTATACCAATTACCGCTTCAATCTGATCTTCGGCAACCATTTTACGTCTCATTTCTGCTTCCATATCTCTAAATAAAATTCCATGTGGCCAAAGAATAACAAAGCGACCGTTTTTCTTATCTAAACTTTTATGAATATGCTGCTGAAAAGCATAATCAGCACAACCTTGTGGTGGTGTGCCCCAAAGATTACGTCCATAGGGGTCGTTGACGAAACTTTTTCGATCCCATGCTTTTATACTGTATGGTGGATTAGCTAAGATTACATTGAAGGTTTTTAATTCGTCATTTTGTAAAAAAGCAGGGTTTGCCAATGTGTCGCCACGTACTATACTAAATTCTTCTATGCCGTGCATAAACATATTCATTCGGGCAATGGCACTGGTAATCAAATTTATTTCTTGACCATATAATTTTAAGGTTCTGTATTCCTTGCCTTCATCACGTAAATGCAGAGCACAGTTTAGTAACAAACCTCCAGAACCACAGGTTGGGTCGTAAACAGATTCTCCCGATTGTGGGTCCATAATCATGGTCATTAGTTTTACTACGGTTCTATTAGTGTAAAACTCTGCTGCGGTATGTCCGGAATCATCTGCAAACTCTTTAATAAGGTACTCGTAAGCATTACCTAATTGATCGTCAGGTACGTTTTCTAAACTTAGTTTGTGTTGCGAGTAATGTTCAATTAAGTTCGTTAAGGTTTCATCACTTAACCTATTCTTGTTGGTCCAAGAAGCATCACCAAATATGCCGTACAAGGTTCCTGGGTTTGCCTTTTCAATGCTACGCATGGCATCTTGTATAGCAATACCAACGTTTGTTGTGGTTTCACGAACATCGTTCCAATGTGCACCATTTGGCACCAAGAAATGGTGGTGTTCTGCAAAGGCAGCGTATTCTAAATCTCCATCGCCTTCTTTTAGAGCATTTTCAAACTCTTCGTCATAGACATCGCAAATACGCTTAAAAAACATCAGCGGAAAGATGTACTGTTTGTAGTCTCCGGCATCTATTGTTCCGCGTAATTGCGTAGCAGCACCCCAAAGGTATTTTTCTAATTGCTGTTGGGTCATTTATATAAAATCTTTCAAAATTGTTTTAAATTTCTTTTCAGCTTTTAAGCTTTCATTCCAAGCAGTTTTTAAATCTGCCAAAGCCTCTTCAATAGAAGGCAAGTTGTCTTCAATGTTTTTTTCTACGTATAGAGGAATGTTTAAGTTGTATCCATTTTCTAACAAATCTTCTTTTGTGGCTACTTTAGCATAATTCTCAACATCTTTATAAGATATTAGCCAATTAAAAATTTGATCTATATGTGTAGATTCTAAATGATTCTGTGCCTTACCCACACGAATATGCTCTGAGGCATCTATAAAAAGTACTTTGTCCTTTTTGGTTTCGTCTTTATTCTGTTTGAAAACCATAACGCAAGCCGCCAATTGAGTGCCATAGAAAATATTTGGTCCTAAACCTATAACAGCCTCCAATATATCTTGCTCTAATAGTGCTTTTCTAATTTTTCCTTCTGCACCTTTTCTAAATAGAGCACCATGTGGTAATACTACGGTCATGCGCCCGGTACTATTCATAGACTTAATCATATGTTGTACCCACGCCATATCTCCGTTGCCAGAAGGAGGAACACCTGCAATGTTTCTACCAAAAGGATCATTAGCCCAATTTTCGGCTCCCCATTCTTTTAAAGAGAAAGGTGGGTTGGCTATAACACAATCAAAGGTTTTTAATCCGTCCGCTTCAAAAAAAGCAGGGTTGCGTAACGTATCTCCACGAACTATCTGAAAATCTTCAATACCATGAAGAAACATATTCATTCTGGCAATAGAACTAGAGGTCAGGTTTTTCTCTTGTCCATAAAGCTTTAGGGTACGGTAATCCTCATTATTGTCTTTTAGGTGATCTACACATTCTAATAACATACCACCCGTACCACAAGCGGGATCATAAATGGTTTCTCCTTCATGTGGGTCTAAAATTAAACCTAGTAAATGCACTACAGACCTAGGAGTATAAAATTCTCCTGCCTTCTTATTGGTTAAATCTGCAAAGTGTTTAATTAGGTATTCATATGCATTACCTAACAAATCAGAATCAACTTTACTATTGCTTAAATTAAATTGTGAGAAGTGTTCTATGAGGTCTATAAGCAAATGGTCAGGCAGTTTGTTCTTGTTGCTCCATTGCGCATCACCAAAAATGCCATATAAGTATTCTTGATTATTCTGTTCAATACCGCGTAACGCTTTTTCTATTGCTAGACCTACATTCGTAGTTGTTTCCCTAATATCGTTCCAATGACAATGTTCAGGAATAATAAATCTGTGAAATTCAGGTAGATTGGCATAATCTTCATCACCTTCAGATTCTTCAAGAGCTATTTTGTATTCTTCATCATAAACATCAGAAATACGCTTGAAAAATAGAAGAGGGAAAATATAAACTTTATAGTCAGACGCATCTACAGGACCTTTTAAAATCCAAGCTGCTTTAGCTAAATATTGTTCTAATTGAAAAAGGGATAATTTTGTTTTGGTCATTGAATATGTAAGAAATTCTTGTTGATGTGTAAAAATGTTCAATTTAAGGATTTGGCTTTGCTATTACATGCTTCATTGTATAAAAAAAATCTAATATTCTAAATATTTTACTATAGATTATTGAAGTATGTCATAGCATATAAAAACCCTCTATTTATATTTATAGTTAACAATTACTAAAGTCTTAAAACATTTTCTATTTGATTTACGGATAACCGTAATGCACTTAGATTATTTGTCAGTAATAGCTTAATCAGGTACTAGTCCTCTATAATAATATTCTAGCCAATTAAAAACATTGATATGAATGCTCAAGATGTTAATCATTATTTGCTTAAAACGGTATTTAATAAATAAAATTGGTCGACCCTTACAATCAATATTCGCAAATAGCTTATTTGGTACGATTAAATTTATTTCGATTGTTATTTATATTAAATATGAAAGGGTAGCACTTAGGGTAGGCTAGGGTTAGTGATGGTTGTATCAGGGTAGAATTTAGGGTAGGTAATGGTTATTTTAGGGTAGAACTTAGGGTAGGCTAGGGTAGGTGATGGTTGTTTTAGGGTAGAACCTAGGGTAGGCTAGGGTAGGTGATGGTTATTTAAGGGTAGTACATAGGGTAGGCTGGGGTTGGTGATGGTTGTTTTAGGGTAGAACTTAGGGTAGGTGATGGTTATTAAAGGGTAGTACATAGGGTAGGCTGGGGTAGGTGATGGTTGTTTTAGGGGTGAACTTAGGGTAGGCAATGGTTTTCGAGCGTGAAAACTAGGGTAGGCTTTGATTGTTAGAAAGAAATTGTAAACATGTGTGTCACGTACTTAATTATAATAATGTGAGTTTAAAGTTTAAGATTTTATTGTCGAATTGTTGAATAAGACAATGAGAGTAATGAGATAAGGAGTTTTTAGATAAACTTTAAGTCAACAACTTGTCAACGCACAAATTATTAAAACGTGTTTTTGGTTGTTGATTCATTGTTGACTAAAAGTTATGTTTTAAGTATTTGGCGTACATAGTTTTAAGATTTAATTCAACACTGCGACAAGTATTATTGTTGCATTTCTTCTAACTCTTTTTTCAGGAAGGTAAAATATCTACCTTTTGACTTATCTGCTACTACGATATATTCATTTTTGGTGTTCAGTATCAAACTGTATTTGTTATAAGAACCGTTCGTACTTGTAAGCCCGAATTTTGTTTTTAACGCATCTGAAATTTTAAAAGTAGATGTCCTTATATTATTTTTAGAGAGTTTGTCCACTAAATCACCAAGTGAATAACTTATCTCATCAACTTCATATCTAATAAAGTCATCTAATACTATCTCTTGTATTTCTTTATCTAAATACGTTCTGTTTCCATTTACAAGTTTTTCTAGAGCAGCAGTGTGTATCTGTTGTTTTGTAAACCACATTCTAGTTTTATTAGGGGAGGAAATTTTTCGCTTGTTTAGATGGTCGATAAAATGTGGCAACTCTAAACGAAGCTTATCCAAATATTTTGGGTCTCCATTAACCTGCGGTAGGGTGTGGACTTTAATCACCCAATATCTAATTTCTTTTTCATCAACTTGAATAAAATTTGTCTCATTATTAGAACATAATATGAATTTACCGATGAAGAACGATTCTACCTTGTCTACACCTTTAGACTCTGTCTTGTAGCTAACTGCTGTTGATAGGTTTTTAATACGTTCACTGTCCTCTTTTTTGTCCAGGAGTACTTCATCTACTGCGACTATTGATTTAGACGCCCAATCAGCATTAAATCGACTTCTAAAGTCTTCATTTTTATTAATGGTCATATTACCTTGGAAAATGAGTTTTAGCCAATTGAGAAATGTTGTTTTACCGGTATGTCGCTCATCGCTAACAAGGCATAGAATGGGTAGTATTTGTGTGGGATGACGCCATATAATTGTCAAATAATCCAACCCTATTTCTAATTGATCTCCAAAAATATGTGTTAGAAAATTTATTGTCTCAGTGAAATCCCCCGGTTTAGGTTTTATGTCTATTTCCTCATACTGATTGTAAAAATTCTTAATTTCTTGCTGATAGTTTGTATGTGAAGGAATAAAACAAAAACCGTCATACTTTTTAATACTGCTCAATGCATCTCTACCTTCGTCAGTAATGATTTCGGATTTTTTCCATTTTTTAATGGTTTTTAAACTATCACCACTAAATAATGGGATTTCAACTATTTTGTAATATTCAGTGCCAATACGTATATATGTTGGCTTTTCTGTAATTTGCTTATTCATAATTTTAAAAAATTTCTTTCTATTAATGCTCTTTTAGGTTTATCGGTGTCTACAAAATCTAAATTCAATTGAAATCCTGTCAAGCCATTGTCTAATCGAAATAACCTGTCCATTTCTTTTTGAATTTCCGACCATCCAAATCTTGGATTAAATCTTACTAGTCCAATTATTATATCAAATCTTTTAAGACACCAGTCAAAGAATAGATTAGCTTCAACATCCAATGGGTATTTAGCTTTATTATATTCGATTTGACCGTTGATTTGTCTTAATTGGATTTCAATGTTTTCAATTGAAAAACCGTTCTGCTGGAAAAATGAATTCATAATCTCTTGTATTTAAGTGATTTGATTTCGGTTAAGGATTTTTCAAGCTCAGAAGCATCAATAAGTACTCTTCTACCAATTTTGTCAGCTTTGATATAACCTTTCTGGATATAATTCCTGGTAGTTAATTCTGTGACATTGAGTTTTTGAGCAACCTCCTTGACGGTAAGTTTTTGTTTTGAAGGATTTACTTTGTTCATGATGAGCTCTCGTAATCCGTCTAATTTTTTACTAACGGACTTATCAATAATAAGCGTTAGTTCTTCCTGTGTTGTGATAATAAATTTGTGCATAAATCTTATATGTTTAAAGTTCATACAAAGAATGCAAGACCACGTCGGAGGATAAAACGGGTAAAAGTTAAATTTTAAGCTAACATAAATTACTGGTAATAAGAGCTTTAGATGTGATATGAAGTGATTTTAGGAAGATTCGATGGGTAAAAAGTGGGTATTTCTAAAATATCCTATTAAAATTTCTGATTTAATGATGCCGCTTAGCGATATCTAAAGCTATTTGATTAATTTCCTCAAGCTTCAAATTAGTTGGAATATCACTTTTTTTATAGCCACATATACGTTTTGTTAAGAAATTATCATCTAATACTTTTCCATTAAGTAAGAATTTTCTTTTAATAATAGCGATATATCTCTTGACGGTATTATTAAATTCACTTAAGAAGAATGGTTTAATTGTATAAAATAGATAACCTAAATCTTGCTTAGAGAGTACACCTGTATTTAAATTTATGACTTCTGTATTCCCATAGTTCATAAGATTAGTAAAATGACTCCAATTAATATTAAGACAATTCATTTTTTGTAAGTAATCGAAAAATACTTTTAGAGAAGGATAATTGTCTCCCCATAGTAACTTGTCAAATTGATTTACATATACATAGTCTACTTCACGCACCAAAGTTTCATATTGCTTTTTATGAAAATCACTATCTTTTAAGGTGTCTTTAAGTTTGCGAATAATAGATAAAACTTCTTCTACGTTTGTCGCCTTAACTTCGTCTTTTATAATTTCAATTTGTACTCTTAGTTTACCATTTTCGATAAAAATTTCATTGTACTTATTTTGTTTTAATTCAATTTTTTCTAGTAATTCCTCATTTATTTTATTTTGTCCTTCTATATCAATTTTAAGCATTGTATTCTCAAGGATTATTTTAGCGATGTTGGTTAAATCATCTATTTTTTTTTGTTCGTTATCCATTATTTATTTTAGTTATTCCAAACAGAAGACATAAAATCATTTTTATCTTCCTCGTTAGGTTTGTAGTATTTATTAAAAATTTCTAGGCTCTTATGCCCTGTAAATTCCATAATAATTTTATCAGGAATTTTTTTGTTTTTCATAATAGTAATAAAACTTCTTCGTGCTGTGTGGCTAGATATCCTGTCGCAGAACATTATGTCTTCCTCAATTATTTTATTGCCAATTTTTGTAGTTTTCTTTATTTCTTCTTTATATGAGTCATCTACATCCCCAATTGCTTCTTTGATGTAAACATTAAATTTTTGACTTGAAATTACAGGAAGTTGATAGTTATACTTTTCAAGTATAGCTTTTGATATTTTGTTTAGCGGGATTTTTAATTGTTTATTTTGGTCTTTGTTATCTATAACTGAGATACAATTATCAATTATATCCTTAGCTCTTACTTTTGAATAGTTACCGTATCTCATTCCTGTAGAACATCCAAACACAAATAAATCTCTTACTTTTTCTAATTTTTTATTCTTGGAAAAGTCTTTCTCATAAATCTGATTAACCTGGTCCATTGTTAATGCTACTTCATCCGTGACAAAAGCAGTTGGCGTTTTGAAACTTTTAAATGATATATTATGGGTGTAGGCATTCTCTAAAGCCCAGTTTAAAAAAGTTTTTAATAAACCTACATTTCTTCTAAGTGTGTTAGAGGAATGATTTTTAACCGTAATACAATAGTCTAGGAATAAATTATACGTATTACTGTCAAACTTATTTAAGTTTAAATTTCTCTTAGTGTGGGCTTGAAAGGTTATTAGCAAATCCTTATTGTATTCATATCTTTTAATAGTACTAGAAGTATTTGCGTCACCTGATTTATCACTCTTCTTAGATTCTAAGAAAATTTCATAGACTTCGAAAAATCTATTTGATTTAGGCTTAGTCTTCTTAAAGTATTTGTCAAAATGATTTCTAGTGGTTTCTATATCTAAAGGCTCGTTAATATTCTTGTATCTGCCAACGAGGTCTAAAAAGTAACTAGAGTATCTGTCTAATTGTTGTTTTATAGTTCTATGTTTTTCAGCTTCGCTAGACCTTCCTGTGGTGTTATTTGGAATTCTTAACTTGAAGTCCCATTCTTTTGGGTTAATCTTTTCACCAGTAGAATAAACAAATTTTCTTCCCTCATCTTTGAAATAAGTGGAAAAGAAAATTGGGGTGTCACTTGATGATTTCGAATTTTTAAGATTAAATGTATATCTCATATTACGTTATTAGGTGACATTTTAGGTGACAGTAAAGATATATTTAATTATGTTTTAAGCTTATAATTTAGATATAAATATTTTGGATAATCATTGGTATGTACTGTATTTATTGTGATTAAGTGTGTTTTAGTATAAAAAGGTTCAATAACCTCTTTCTCCGCTTAGAGCAAAGCTCAATATCGTTAAGATATTGGGCTTTTTTCTTTTACGACATGTTGAAAACATAGTTTTCATAAATCGAGTGAAAGAAAAAAGACCTAAAATTGTTTTTACAATTTGAGCTTTATTGTCATGTTCGGAGATTGAGGGATGCACGGGGTGAATCCCTCGTTAGTAAGATTTAAAGTCAAAAGCAAACTTTTGTAAAGGTGGAAAAAGAAAAAGCTCAAAGGCTGCAATAGTAGACTTGGGTTTTATTATCAAGTTCGGAGATTGAGGGATGTACTGAGTAAATCCCTTGTAATAGCGTTTTAAGGTTAAAATCTATCCTTTATAAGAACTTAAAAAGAAAAAGTCCATATGGCTGCGGGAGCAGACATAAGCCTTATTTTCAGTTTCGGAGTTTTACATTAATACTTACTTGTAGCTCATAAACTTCACTTTTCTAATATTCCTTACATCAAATAACTATTTCGTGTAAAAAACTACGTCATCGTTCGATCGTTTTATTAGTTTCTAAAACTAAGCTTTCAAATTACGATTGTTTTAGTCTGACTTTTAATTGTTATCACATACTTCATACACTAAATAATAAAATTGTCTTATTATGGAATTTTCAATTAATAATCCTAATCTTTTTAAAGTATAATTGAAACTGAAAAATTATTTAAAAGATTAGTTGAATGGTATCTTTACCAAAGCTATTTCTTATTAAATAAATAAAATTAAAGTAATCTTGCGTAAAAAAAAGCTAAATATTGTATGGTTAAAACGTGATTTACGTTCACAAGATCATGAACCATTATTTAATGCGGAAATAGCAGGTATTCCTTACCTAATTATCTACTTATTTGAGCCATCTCTAATTCAATATCCAGATACAAGCATAAGGCATTTACAATTCATTTATAAATCTATTTTAGCTTTAGATTTAACTTTGAAACCATATAATAGAAATGTGGTACTATTTTATGGTGAAGTCGAATTTATTTTTGAATATCTTAATGATCATTTTGAAATTAATTCACTTTTTAGTTATTGCGAAAGTGGCATAAAATTAACATGGCAACGAGATAAAAAAGTAAAGGAAATTTGTAATACATACGGTATAAATTGGCAGGAATTTCAGCGTGACGGTATTCTAAGAGGTATTAAAAATAGAGAGGATTGGAGTAAACAATGGCACTTGAAAATGCATCAACCTATTATTAGTAATAAGTATTCGGTATCTGATTTAGAGCCATTAAAACATCCTTTTTTATTACCACAAGAGTTTCAAACTAATTTAGAAAAAACCAATAGTAATCTTCAACCTGGTGGCGAACAGAATGCCTTACGATATTTAAAATCTTTTGTCGCCAAAAGGGGGAGTAATTATCAAAGACATATTTCGAAACCAACTGAAAGTAGAAAAGGGTGTAGTAGACTATCGCCATATTTAGCTTGGGGAAATATAAGTGTAAAACAAGTCTTTCAATTTATAGGTACCCATCCCAACGGAACAAAAAATGACCGAGCATTTTCAGCCATGTTAACTAGATTATTTTGGCATTGCCACTTTATTCAAAAATTTGAGGTGGAATGTAGATACGAAACAGCGTGTATTAATAAAGGTTATGAATTATTAGTACATGAAAAAAATGATGCATTTATTAAAGCATGGAAGTTAGGGGTAACGGGTTACCCTTTAGTTGATGCTTGCATGCGAGCTGTAAAGCAAACTGGGTGGATAAATTTTAGAATGAGGGCAATGTTAGTTTCATTTTTGACACTAAATTTAGATCAAGATTGGAGAGAAGGCACCTATCATTTGGCAAGGCAATTTTTAGACTACGAGCCTGGTATACATTATCCTCAATTTCAAATGCAGGCCGGTACAACAGGTATTAATACTGTACGTTTATATAACCCAGTAAAGAACTCTCAAGAACATGATGCTGAAGGTGTTTTTATAAAAAAATGGGTTCCAGAGCTTACAAACGTTCCTATGGCCAATATTCACGAACCCTGGAAAATGACAGTTATGGAACAATCGTTTTGTCAAGTGATAATTGGAGAAGATTACCCGTTACCAATTGTTGATTTGCAAGAAAGTGCAAAGCTTGCAAGAGAAAAAATTTGGTCACATAAAAACCATCCTGCCGTTCAAAAAGAAAAGTACCGTCTACTAAAAACTCATGTAAATAATTCAAAGACTGATTTAAGGTGAAAATAGTTAGTGTTGTCAGCCATTTGCCGTAACTCAGTTTTAAATTTTTGATTGTTATTTTTTACACTTTTTAGCTTCTAAATAAATACGCATTCTATAAAAAGTATAACCGTCCACAATGTAGTTCTTGACCAATTCTTTTGAACCAGAGATAAGATTACTTTATGGTCAAATTCATTATTGGTAATACGGTTGTGTAGTGGTACAAATTGTAACATTGTAATCACCCAAACAAAGATTATTAATATCAATTTTATTAACTGATAGGGTTGGGCTTCAATCATACAATGGTAAATCGATAGCGCTAATTGACCAACCATCAACGGACCAACGATATAGGCAATTAACCTAGTATATTTTTTATGCCATAAGACTAGATTCTTATGATTGTAAAACGTAAAACTCGGATAAATGATTAATTGCACTATCCAAATGAGTACTACTAATACGAAATCAATAAGTATCCCTATAATATTAATTGACATTATAAATGCTTGATGATTTTTGAACTAAAAGGTTTCGTTATAGAATAAAAATAATCAATTAAGTTCCCTTCTTTGTTTATCAAATATTTTTGAAAATTCCACCTTACAGTAGAATTGGTTTTACCATTTAGTTCTTTATTGGTCAACCATTGATATAAAGGGTGCTGTTTGCTACCTTTTACATCTATTTTTTCTGTGAGTAAAAAATTAACGCCGTAATTGCGCTCACAAAAAGTTTTAATTTGAGAACTATCACCAGACTCTTGACCCCCAAATTGATTACAAGGAACTCCTATAACCGTTAAGTTTTTATAAGTATCGCTTAGTTTTTGTAAATCTTTATATTGAACTGTAAAACCACATTCTGATGCCACATTCACAAATAAAATATGGTTGCCATTAAATTTATATAGGTCAATAGCCTCGCCCTCAAGTGAATTTATTTTTATATCATAAATAGAAGTTTTGGCGATCGTTGTTTTTTTGATGGGAGCCGTTTTTGCTTTCTCTATTTTTTTCATTGATTAAATTTTAAAAGAAATTATCTAACACTAATTACCCGACTTGTTGTGATGAAAAATTACTAGTATTCATAGGTTTTTAAATTATCAAGCCAGCACTAATCACCTCTACAATAAAATTAACTAATCTATTTAATACAAAAATTTATAACTAATTATTTGACTACACTTTTCAAACATTTTTTGAAAGTATGTAACTTAATACCATTCTTATATGAATGGTATTAAGCTAAAATAATATAAGATTGATTCTGTTTGGTTTATGGTAATGTTTTACGATTGAGCTTATTTAGTGATTTAAATAATTTTGTAATTCTGTGATTTTATTTGATGTATTAAATACACCACCATAGAAAGAAGTTACAGTCGCTGAGGTATCATCTTTAATGCCACGCGACGAAACGCACAAGTGCTTTGCATCTATTATTACGGCAATATCATCAGTTTCTAGTATTTGTGAGAGTTCGGCAGCTATTTGATTTGTAAGTCTTTCTTGTACCTGCGGTCTTTTGGCGTAATATTGAACAATTCGATTAAGCTTTGAAAGTCCAATTACCTTACCAGAAGATATATATGCGATATGAGCTTTGCCTATAATCGGAACAAAGTGGTGCTCACAATTTGAATAAAAGGTTATATTTTTTTCTACCAGCATTTGATTATACTGATATTTATTATCAAATAATGCTACTTTAGGTTTGTTAGCCGGATTTAAACCTGAAAAGATTTCATCTATGTACATTTTTGCTACACGATTAGGGGTCCCTTTTAGAGAATCATCTTCAAGATCTAGACCCATAACATCCATTATTTCTGAGAATAAATGTGCTATTTTATCTTTTTTTTCTTCATCAGATATCTTAAAAGCATTCGATTTCATAGGGGTTTCAAGACCTGTGTAGATATGATCATCACCTATTTCTTCTTCTGAAAATCCATTTAATTTGTTTGTTTTAATAAGGGTATTCAACATAATTTCTTGGTGTTTCATATAGTTTAATCTTTAATTCTAAATTTGGTTCAATCTCAGTTTTTAAAATATCGTAAATGACTATTGCAATATTTTCAACAGTCGGGTTAAGAGTTTTAAATTCTTCTGTGTCTAGATTTAGATTTTTATGGTCAAATCGATTTAAAACTTTTTCTTCAATTAAATCCGATAAGACTTTGGTATCTATTACGTAACCAGTATCCTTATTACAAAATCCAATAACTTTTACTTCAAGTTCGTAGTTGTGACCGTGATAATTTGGGTTGTTACATTTTCCAAAAACTTCTTTATTTTTTTCATCGCTCCAATTTACATTGTGCAATCTATGTGCTGCATTAAAATGTTCGCATCTTACAATGGCTAGTTTATTCATGATTTAAAGAAAGTTTTTTTGAAAATTTCGTTATTCAAAGGTATTTAATTTTGTTTAAGTAATTATGTTAAATATTAAACAAAATTTATTTTTTTGTAAAACGTTAAAACCGAATAACAATTTCGGTAAACCATATTAGGTCAACTTTGGTTGTTGAAAACATAGTTTTCAGAAAAGGAGTGAAAGAAAAAAGATCTGAAATTGTTTGCGTAATTTGGTCTTTCTTTTCAGGCACGAAGTTTGAGTGATGCTCAAAGTGAATACTATGTCGTTCTATTTATATCTATCATAATTCCATTTTATTTTCAAGACTATATCCTAGGCTACATATTTTATTACGATTATATTATATTTAGCTTATCAAAAGTAGCAAGCGCCTTATATTTGCAGCTGTTAAAACCACTTCTCTTAGATAGACTATGATAAAAGCCAAAATTCATGATAGGGAAAAAGAACGTCTAGCGCTTCTTAATTCATATTCCATTTTAGACACATTGCCTGAAAAAGATTATGATAACCTTACCAAACTTGCGGCAGAAATTTGTCAGACACCAATTTCATTAATTACATTACTTGATGATAAAAGGCAATGGTTTAAATCTCATTACGGACTAGGAGTTTCTGAAACGCCGATCGAGGATGCCTTTTGTGCACATGCTATTACTGGCAATGATCCTATTTTTACAACAGAAGATGCTCGTAAAGATGAGCGATTTTATAATAATCCACTAGTGACCGGTGATCCTAACATTGTTTTTTACGCTGGTATTCCTTTAAAAAACGCAAGTGGTCTGCCTTTAGGTACCTTATGTGTTATTGATAATAAGCCAAGAAAACTAACTGAGAGTCAAAAAGAATCTTTGAATATTTTATCTGAGCAGGTTATAAATTTGTTGGAGCTTAGAAAGAATAAATTAGAACTTGAAAGGGCACATAAAAAATTAAAGAAATTCTCTAAAAAACTAGAGAGAAAGGTTTTTCAACGTACCAATCAATTAGAAATCAAGACTATAAAGTTAGAGTTAATGATTAATGATTTGGAATCTTTTAATCATATCTGTAGCCATGACTTACAAGAGCCTTTACGTAAAATTCAAATGTTTATTTCTCAGGTTAGTGATACTGAATTCAATAACTTATCTGACGGCGGCAAACATAAATTAGAAAGAATTGATCGGTCTGCAGCTCGTATGAGAGATCTTATCCAAGATTTATTGACTTATGGTGCTACCGAAACTATTGACAATAGTTTAACCACTGTTTCGCTAAAAAAGTTGGTCTTAGATGTAAAAGATGTTTTATGTGAAGAGCTTAAGCAGTATAAAACAGTTCTTAAAATACCTAAAGATTGTGAAATTACGGTTAGACCAATACAGTTTAAACAATTGCTGTTCAATCTATTCACTAATGCAATTAAGTTCACTAAAAAAGAAGATAAACCTGTTATAAAAGTAATGGGCAAAATTGTGGATGGTGCAGATTACCCTGAAATGGATTTAGCGGAAGACAAACGTTATTCTCATATAATGGTATCTGACAATGGTATTGGTTTTGATCAAAAATATGAAAGTAAGGTTTTTGAAATTTTTCAACGATTACATAGCGATGAAGAATACCAAGGCACCGGAATCGGACTCGCCATTGTAAAACGTATTGTGACTACCCATAACGGACAAGTTAGGGTAGAAAGTTCTCTTGGCAATGGTGCTTCTTTTGAAATTTTTATTCCGCTCGCAGTTAAAGCGATTTAAAATAATCTTTTACTTCTTGGATATGCTGTTTTTTAGATTCATCGCTCAACCAACTCGCTTCAAAACCATTGATGGCTAGTTGCTCTATTTGTTCTAAACTTAAATTCAAGGCTTTTGCAGTTTGATAGTAGTTCTCGTTCATATACCCACCAAAATAAGCAGGATCGTCTGAGTGTATGGTGGCTACGATTCCCTTATCCAACATTTTAGCGACCGGATGCTCATCCATATTCTGAATTACTTTTAGAGCAACATTGCTAGTAGGGCAGAGGGTCAAAGCGATTTTTTCGTTTACCAATCTTTTTACTAAAGCCTCGTCTGTTAAACAGCGATTGCCATGATCTATACGTTCTACTTTTAAAATATCTAGTGCTTCCCAGATGTAATCTGCCGGACCTTCTTCCCCTGCATGAGCAACTAGTTTATAGCCTTGTGCAGCAGATGCTTTAAATACTTTTTCAAATTTACTTGGCGGATTTCCCATTTCTGATGAATCTAAACCTACGCCATCAATAATGTCTTTAAAGGGTAATGATTCTTCTAAGGTTTTAAAAGCGTCTCCTTCACTTAAATGACGTAAATAGCTCATTATGAGTTTGTAAGAAATATTTAATTCGTTTTTTCCTTTTTCTAAAGCACGGTGAATTCCTTTTATCACAACGTCAAAAGCAACACCTCTTTCGGTATGTGTTTGTGGGTCAAAAAATACCTCTACATGCTTTACGTTTTCACTGTGTACTTTGGTTAAATATGCCCAGGTTAAATCAAAGAAATCTTGCTCATGTAACAGCACTTGCGCGCCGGCATAATAGATGTCTAAAAACTCTTGAAGGTTGTTGAATTTGTACGCTTCCTTAACCGATTCAATAGAATCATAAGGTAAGGTGATGTTATTTCTCTTTGCAATTTGGAACATTAATTCTGGTTCAAAACTCCCTTCTAAATGTAAATGCAGTTCCGTTTTTGGAATGCCTTGAATTATTCGTTGTAGTTCTGATGATTGCATATTATTGGTTTTTTTTAAAAAAAGTAATCTCTTTAATTATTGTAGATATTAGCCTGTCTGATTAACGTAAATTCTAATAATTTATATAACAGTAAGGTAAAGTAATTAACCTTACAATACGTACTTATTAAATATGTCTTCAAGCTCTTTTTCTGGATCTGTACTTAGTCCGGATCGGGTAGTGGAGCTTTGTATAACTGTGCTTCTGCATGCTGTTAACCAACCAAATCGGTCAGGTAAATCTAACTTTCCTATCGGTCCGCTAGCTTCCTTACCTTCACAAATCAATTTCCAGGCTTTTAGATAATCATTCAGAATTTCATATTCTATTTCCGGGGAAAAGGCTTTTAACTTATCCTCATTAATATGATATTTGATATCTAGAAATTTTGTCCGCTTACAGAATAAAATAACACCTACATTAAAAAACTCTTCTCGTTCCACTTTGGGTACAATTCTAACTATCGCAAATTTGAAGGTATGTCTATCTTGCATCTTCCGCTTCTTTTACTAAAACATCGATCATAGATAGCTTAGTGTTTATAAATTTGATATAGGCTGCTCTTTTTTCATTCGCATTAATTACATCAGATTCACTTGTCAACCAATCTTCTGGTATTTTAGTCACAATCTCTGTTATTTTTTCTAATGTGATGATTTTTTGTATTTCTTCTGCAGCTTCGGGTAGGGCAGTGGCTTGTTGTAAAAGCACATGGTCTTTTATAAACGGAAATGTTCTGGTTAGGTGACTCTCCCAAGTCTCCCAATTATGATGAAAATAGAAACTTGCACCGTTATCTATCACCCATAATTCATTATGCCAATATAATAGATTTGCATTTTTAGCGGTACGGTCTATGTTGCTTATTAAACTATCGAGCACCACAACCTTTGAAGCTGTCATGGCATCGGCTCTTGAAATTAAAGGATCGAAAGTGATAGCACCAGATAAAAAGTGCAAACCGAGGTTAAGCCCTACACTAAACTTCAACAAATCTTGAATTTCTTCGTCAGGTTCGGTCTGCCTAAAAGAATCTTCTAAATTCATAAATACCAACTCAGGCACTTTTAATCCAATGGCTCGCGCCAATTCGCCACCAATGAACTCAGAGATAAGAGATTTTTTTCCTTGCCCTGATCCTCTAAACTTCAATACATAGAGAAAATCGTCATCGGCTTTTACTATAGCAGGCATTGAACCACCTTCTCGTAAAGGCTGTAAATATTGAACAACGTCTACTGTTCTAATATGAATTGTATTCATTCTGCTAAGATAGTATTTGTGGTAAGATCATTAGCATACCGTCTCATACGACGTTTGCAATTTTTTCTAAAAAGTAGTGTGTTGAGCCAACAATAATGGTAATGATAGTGATAATAATAAATCTAAAAATAGTTGCTTTGTTATTGTTTTGAATCTTTTTGTTGAAATAGAAAACATCGAACAAAATAAAAATAACTGCAATGATACTGCCAATTATTGTCCCTACATACAATAGCACAAAGTCATGAATTCCATTTAAAAATTGAATTCCGTTATTGTCAGATTTTGGACTTGGACCTAAAACTATGCGCATGTGTAGAAACCCCAATAGAATGGCTACAATATACCACCCAAGGTAATTTAGTATTCGTTTGATCATTTATAATGAATAATTTTTGGTTCAATTTTTTACTCTATTGCATTTTCTAATGGAGAAATCATAATATGTGCTCTGTGCGTACCAGGATTCATAATCCAAGGGTGATTTGGTGCAGACGGAGTTTCTGGTAAGCCAATTGATGCTGATGTTGCAAAAGGTGTGTATATCACATAACGTAGTTTTGCGCCATCTACTTTTGATGTTTCTACATCATAAGCAGAATTCGGACCGTAGTAAATATGTAATGCAGAACCGGGAGTAATTTTAATTTTACCAGATTTCACTTCTGCTTCTCGAACAGCAAATATCTCATCGGCAGATTTACCTTCGGCACGTAATGCTCTACCTCTTGCCATAAAAGCATCTAAGTCTTTATGGTAGCAAGCAGCGTTGAAACCATCTTTCTTTGGGTCATCTGCAAGTACAATATATTCGCTATCACCTTCTTTTAAGGTAACAAACTCACCAGCCATATTATAGCCTATTACTTTACTTGTAGCCCTGCTTTCTGCAGGTGCCGCCATTAGTGCCGTAGCAATAAGGTCTTCATCTGTTTCTATCTTTTTTAATTGCTTTTCAATTTTCGCAACGGCTTCTGTTGTTGTGTCTACATCTGTACTTTCTGCAGATGCTGATTTAGATTTATCAGATGAATTACAGGAACCTAATAGTGCGGCGATAAGCAATGTGGAGAGTACATGTTTCATGTTTTTGATCTAGTTTAGATTATGTTAGAGATAAAAGGGTGGAGAACTTCTTTTAAAAATACGAAATCTTGCTAGAAGAATATCGCTACATGCTTCATAAGAATAACTTATTCTCAGGGTTCGGTATATTTTCTTTTTATACGTCTAAATTAATATCTAAAATCATCATCGCATATACATGCCGATATTATAAGTGCACTAGTAATTAGCGTTTTCAATTTTAAGTTGAGTTTTAGTTAAAGAAATCTGCCGATCATTCCTCCGAGAAAGAAGAAGTACCCAAAAAAGCAAAACAATTTAGTTGGTTTTTACATCAAGTATTTAAGTACTTCTATTGAAGTAGATAGTAATAATAATCCAAGTAAAATTGTAATTACCGAATTGATTATCAATGCTGTTATTTTCTTAATACTATTGGGCTCTCTAATACCTATTATGGATTTTACTAAACCAATTACAGCAATAAAAGTACCTGCAAGAATTAAAAAACCTAGTATTATTGATTTAAGACCTGCATCTTCTACATCTAAAACTAAGTCAGCAAATATGAAAACAATAATAAATGCTATTGCTAGTATAGCATATTTAAATGCACTGTTAGATGTTAGCTTTGTTGATGACATATTTTTTTTCAATTTCAAGAAATACTATAATTCGTACTTGCTTATGATGATTTCTTTTATTCCCAATCGGTAATTTCTAATTCGATACCTCCATTATTAAGTGTAACTATTTTGAGCTCCATAGCATTATATTTTTCGGGTAAGCCGAAGCTATTAAAATCTTCAGGATTTTCTTCTTTAAATTGTTTTAAGAATATTTCAGAATGATAGATATTGATTGTGCCTAAATCTTTGTCAAGCGACCAACTGTAATCTTTAAATGCTTCGTTGCCACAAAAACCTGAGGTTCTATCGTAGTTGACCTTGCATTGATCTAACTCAAGTAATATCACTATTATATTTAATTTCTCCTCTTGATTCTTTGATGATTTCTCCCTTTCGAAAGTGTATATGTCATCATCTAAATCAAATTTATTGAGGTCTAATACCCAAGTGCCATAGACGTCAGATTTAGTGTAGGTTTTATTCTGAGCCAAAGCTGTCAATGCAAAGGCAAAGTATATAAGAGTTATGCAGATCGCTTTTTTCATAAATATTTAATCATAAGAAATTGCTCCATCAGCATAATATGCACCTAGAATATCACTGACTGTTGTAACTACTGTTTCTGCATTTTTTTTACTAAAACATAAAGGTGGTTTTGTCTTAATTACATTATCGAAAGGTCCATCGGTACTCACTAAAATATGCCTGTTTCTTAATTCATTTTTGATATGGCTAGCTAGAGCCGTGTTAGGTGTTTTGCTATTATCTTCAACGATGTCAAAACCGATAAATAACCCAGATCCGCGTACATCGCCAATGCAGCTATATTTTTTCATCATATCTTTTAAAAGAGACATGTAATAATCGCCAACAACTTTTGCGTTTTCTTGTAGTTTTTCTTCTTCTATAACATCTAACATGGCACTTGCAATGGCACAAGAAACAGGATTGCCACCAAAAGAGCTGAAAAATTCTACACCTTTCTCAAATGATTCTGCAATTTCTTGTGTGCAGACAACCGCTCCCATTGGGTGACCGTTGGCTATGGGTTTTCCTAAAATCACCATATCTGGTATGACACCGTGGGCTTCATATCCCCAAAAATGGTCTCCTAATCTTCCAAAACCCGTTTGTACTTCATCACTTATACAAACTCCGCCTTGAGCTCGAATAGCAGGGTATACTTCTTTTAAATATCCATCCGCTAAGGGAACTTGTCCTGCACATCCTAAAATTGGTTCACTTATAAAAGCAGAAATTGGTTGTTTAAATTGTTCTATTTGAGCAATGGCATCTTTACCGTATAATGTTCCAGCATTTGGATTATTAGCACTGTATTTACCTCGGTATGTATCTGGAAGCGTCGTTTTGATTATATGGTTTTTTTGACCATCCCCTTTAGGGTTATTAAACTTGTAATCACTAATATCTATGGCTATTTGGGTATTGCCATGGTAACCAGATTCCATTACCATCATGGTATTACTTTTGGTGTGATTGTTTGCCATGCGTACCGCTAAATCACTTGCTGCGCTACCTGAATTCACAAAAAATACTTTATTCAACTGTGACGGAAAATGTTTTAATAATTTCTCTGCATATTCCGATAACTCATCAAAAATATAGCGTGTATTGGTATTTAGTTTCGCTAGTTGCCGTTGGGCTGCTTCCACGACTTTAGGGTGCGAATGCCCAACATGTGGAATGTTGTTATAAGCATCTAAAAATGTATTTCCTTCTGCATCATACATATATTGAAAGGCAGACCTTACCATATAAATGGGGTCTTTGTAACTGGTGGATAAAATAGGACTAATATGTTTGTGCCTTCTTTTTAGAAGACTCAAGGTTGATGCTGGTTTTTCAATAGGAAGATTAGCTGCTTTTTTAAATTCTTTTTCTACGTGTATAGGGTTTATTGCCAACCATCGGTATAGCATTTTCCAGGCAGATTGCTCGCTTACAGATGCATAGCTGTTATCGGGATTCACCTTTTTTGCATGTGCCGAATTACAAACACTAGTACATAATCTGGCAGCTATTAAGTAATATAATATACTTATTTCTTTAGCTTCAAGCGGAAGTTTTTGATGGTAAGACTTTAGTAATAGTACAGCCCACTGTAAGGGATTTTCCTTATTGTAGCACGTATAGGTGATGGCAATAGCCAATTCATTAATAAGGAAAGAATGAGCCAGGTCTCCGAAATCTATAATGCCTGTAACTTTGTTTTGTTGCACTAGAACATTCCATTCGTTGGCATCGTTATGTATAATCTGCTTTCTTAATTCAGGAAAGAGCGGTCTAACATTTTCTTCAAATTGATTGAAAAAGTAGCGGACAATATTTCTATCTGTGGCATCGGTAATATCAGTTAGATACTTTCTGTTAAAATCAAAATATTGAAGGTCCCATTCCCACTGTCTGCTCTGTATGGTGTAATTTTTAAACTCTTTGAGTTTTAGGTCTAATTCGGCTAGAAAAGTACCCAAAGATTCCATTATTTGCGCTGAGTGTGATACATCGCCTAAAAAGTCACCTTCTAAAAATGAAAGCATACGGCATATTGAAGGTTGCTCGTCTATGGAAAATGTAGCTAGATAAGAACCATCTTTAAACGGAATCGGTTTTGGAATTTCTTTCTCAAAATCGCTTTGTAGAAATAGTAGAGTATCGTTCTCTGCTTTAACCAAATCAAATGATATATCAGAGTATTGATAGGTTTTATAAACATAAGAGTCATCTGAAGTGGTAATGCGGTAATTTAAATTATCGTATCCATCAAGTTGTTTGCGGTCAACAACTTGAAGTCCGAATTCCTTTTTTAAAAAACTATTCAACTTAGACATATTATCAACTTATATTCTCGTTAAAATTCAATCAGGGTCTAGCTACCTTATAAATATACAAACCCTAGGGTTACCATTGATTGAGATATATATTATATGATTTTATGAATTTGTACGATTTTCTAAATAGGGTAATACCATAATTTCAATTTTAAAAATGTGCTTAAATTATGGGGAAAGAAGTAGTCTGTAATGAAAAATTTGAAATAAAAAAGCAGCAAAGGCATGGAGCTCTTGCTGCTTGGGATAACAGTTTGATAAATCAACCTATTTCCTAAATTATTGGAGAAAAAGCTTTTTTTTAATACAGTACTTATGAGTAGTTACGTGGATTAGCACTTAATTTTGCATGTGCACACCAAACTGAAAATCTGCGAGAACAAGCAAATACTTATAGTGATTCATAAGTGAGTGTTCTATTATTTTTTTAAGTAGTTAATTGCTTTTCTATTACTTCAACTTCATTAACAAATATGAAAAAGTTAAAGCATTTGATTTTGCGCTTTGTTCGTTGGTTGCCGAACCTGCGTGACCACCTTCGGTATTTTCGTAATAGTAGATTTTATAGCCCATGTCATTCATTTTAGCTGCCATTTTTCGCGCGTGTCCTGGGTGTACTCTATCATCACGGGTAGAAGTATAAAAGAATACTTCAGGATATTTTCTTCCTTCTTTAAGGTTATGATAGGGCGGGTATTTTTTATGTATGCCCATTCTTCAGGAATATCTGTATTTCCGTATTTATCTTTCCAACTGGCACCTGCCAATAATTTATTATACTGTTGCATGTATAATAGAGGTACTTGACAGACTATAGCATTAAACAAGTCAGGTCTCTGTTTGAAAGCAACGCCAACCAACAAACCACCGTTACTTCTACCCATAATTCCCGGTCAAATTGTTTTTATAGCAGCTAAACATCCAATGGCGCTTTACTTTGTCGCTTTTTTGCATTCTTCCAAGCTTAAATACTTTCCAAGATTACCTTTTTTTATTATTCCATTTTCCACAGGAATTTGCCCTGCAGCATAAATTAGGTTTACAGTCCGTTTCGCAGGTATGTAATTGGCAACGGGTTTCTTTGCTGCTGGCAATTACATACCCAATTCAATTAATTTTGACGCTATTATCCTCATTTGCCCTTGAATTTGTTTTTGTAAAAGGAATAATCATAGGCACTTCTTTTTGGTACGTTTCATATTTTTTTCCGATAGCTTTTTTTAAGTCTTTTTCTTCTAAATATTTTACGGCAACGAAAATATAGGTGGTAGTTACTATGGCAAACAATAAATGACCTGCAGACATGGATGGTGTTGCCCAAAAAGCGATTAGAAACCCTAGCATTAGCGGATGCCTTACAAAGGCATATAAATAGTTGGTTTGAAATTCGGGATTCGGTGTCTTTTTATTTTTTAGATTATCAAAAATTTGGGCTAGACCAAAAAGTTCTAAATGATTGATCATGAATGTAGATAACAGTACAATACCCCAACCTAGAAAGAAGATTGCCCTCAGTACATAAATTGCAATTTTGCTTTCGGTTTCCCATACGATAGTTGTCATGGGTTGCCATTGCCAATAAATGAAAAGCAGAGCTAGACTTGATAAAAGTATGTATGTACTTCGTTCCATTGCTGGACTAAAAATAGTAGTAAACCATTTTTTGAATTGCGGTCGAGCCATTATGCTATGTTGTAAAGCAAATACACTTAATAAAAGCACATTGATTAATAGGGAAGAAAACAATGTCGATTCTGCACCTGAATCTATCGATTTCGGAACAATAATATTACCTACAAAACCTATCGCATATATAAAGGCTATTAGAAAAACGATATATGATATTATACCGTAAATAAAGATGATTGATTTTTTCATAATGTATGTTTTTAGTTATTAATCTTAATGTCTGCATTTAATGTAATTGGAGTCCCTTTTTTTATAGTTTGATACACAATACAACTATGTTTTGCTCCTTTTAACAAGGTATTGAGGAGTTTTTCATTTGTGTTTTTAGCAATAATTAATGCATCTATGTGCAAAGATTGAAATCCAACAGGTACAGATTTATCAATCATTAAAGTGCCTCTTACATCTACTTGGGCATTCGCTCTTATTTTTGTTTCTATGAGTTCTATCCCTAATTTTTCACAAATCAATCTAATAGTACTTTCAAAACAAGAAGCCAAAGAAGCACATAGTAAATCGCCCGGATTTGGAAAATCGTGATCGCCACCAACAGCTTTATGAACTCCAATTTTGAATGGAACTTTCATTTTATCATTGATGGCAACTGTTGTTCTAAATGGATCTTGTAGATTTAATCCAATTACTTCTGCACTATCAGTAATCCACGCTGATGCAGGATCGGCATAATATTTTTCATTTAAAAGTATATGTCTTTGGTGAACGACAGATCCGCCTTTATTGGAGTTTGCATTTTTGGTTGAATAATCTTTTCGAGACATCATATTAATTCGTTATTAATTAATGATGTAAAGGTTGGATATATAATGCCTTTCAAGATTTCTTAAAAGTCCAAATAATGTTCTTAGAGGTTCAAAAAAGTAAAACTATGCTTCCTTTTTAAATGTTCTAAATTTATTGGGAGTAACGCTTACCTTCTTTTTAAAGGCTTGAATAAAATGCGAACTGTTTTTAAAACCACATTCATAACCTATCTCACTTACAGTTAGGTTTGTGCCGAGTAAAAGCATTTTGGAGTGCTCTAATCTCTTATTGATTAACCATCTATTTGGTGTTGTGTTGAAACAGGCTTTGAATTCACGTTTAAAAGACGATAAACTTTTGCCACAAAGTTTAGCAAAATCAACTATTTTCAAATCGTATTGAAAATTTTCTGTCATTATGTATTCAATGGTTGCTTTGGTGTTTTGAGTCAATGAATTGAAAAAAAAGAGTATTTCATTATTGTTTGAATTTAGAACTATATTAAAGAGTAGTTCTTTAAATTTAATTTCGACTAGTTCTTTCGGAATTTCTTTTCCTTGTTTTAAATAATGAAATATACTTTCTATTAATGTTTTAAATACATCATTTGTAGTAATGTCGAAAATTTGATTATGTTCTATCTTTTGATTTAATTCCCTTTTAAAAGATGGATTTTCTGTAATAAATCTTTTGATGAATTCATCATTGATAAAAAACAGCATCACGCAATAATCACTTTCTAAATATTGCCTTGTAGTGTATACACCCTTTCTAACAAACAATGCGTCTCCTGTCGAAAGCTTATGTGTTTTTTTTGATGTAATCCAATCCTTCTTACCACTTATAACATATGTTATTAAATGATTCTCTATCCATAATTGATATTCTTCAATATTTATAGGACATTTATATTCTACGAATAAAAATTCATTGCCAACGAGTTTGTTGAATTTTGGATGATTTTTAAAGTATTCGTATGCATTAATCACTATGTTGTTTTTAGTTTTAAATTATTGCCAATGTGCGGTATATGATTAGTTGTATCCGCTAGGAACTAATTTAGTTAAAGGAAACCGAACGTTAAGGAGATCTTAAGGATTTTCTGAGTACACACAGACCCAAACAATTAATAATACAAGTTGTTGTGTTCACTACTTATTTGATTTTCTTGTTTTCTTGAAGTGTTTTATCATTTTTCCAAAATCTTTGTCTTTTTTACGTTTTTCAGCAACTGTCAATTCAAAATGCTCTTTTTCCTTTTTCATTTTTAGGTAGTTTTCATAAGAGTCCATGTCAATTTCTCCTTTGCTAACAGCTTCTAAAATGGCACAGTCAATTTCTGTTGTATGGGTACAATCCTTGAATTTGCAATTTTTGGATAACTCAATTATGGATTTAAACGTCTTTTCCAATCCACTAGTCGAATCAGCAATTCCAACCTCTCTCATTCCTGGGTTGTCAATTAAGATACCATTTTGAAGAACTAATAACTCTCGGTGACTTGTAACGTGTCGTCCTTTGTTCGTACTTGTACTAATCGTATTCGTTTTCATCAATTGACTTCCTGACAGATTATTTAAAAGGGTAGATTTTCCTACACCTGACGAACCTAACAAACAGTATGTTTTTCCTTTTTGCATAAGTTTTTTGAGTTTTTCAATACCTTTTTTGGTCTCATTACTTATTTCAATTAATGGCACTTGTTTTACCCTGTCTTGCACTTTAGAAATCAACTTTTTTAACTCAATCTCATTTATCAAGTCAATTTTATTTAGAACGATAATGGGCTTTACATTGGCTGTATTGCAAATTATCAGATATCTTTCTATTCGGTTAATGTTAAAATCCCTGTCAACCGACTGTACAATAAAAGCAAAATCAACATTTGTTGCTATGATTTGTTTTTCTCCTTGTTTTCCAACAGCATGTCTTTCAATGATTGTCTTTCTTGGGAAAACAGAATGTATAAGTACTTTTTCTTCATCATATTCTGAAATCGCAACCCAATCCCCAACGGCAGGAAAATCGGACCTTTTTTGTGCTGAAAATCTTAAATTCCCAATTATCTCCGCATCATATTCATCTTCTGTGGTTTTTACAACATATCTTTCCTTGTGTTCAGAAATAACTCGTCCCACTCCGAATGACTCAAGGTTTTGACTTCTTCGGTAGCTTTCCAAATCTTTATTATATCCTAAGTCTTCTAGTGTCATTAGACTTTTTTTGTATTATAAACTGTGTTGCCAGCAGTTTTTATTTTTTAGGTAAATACAATTTCATATTCTCAATTTCCAGCTCGTCCAAATGCCCCATTTTACTTTCGTCTTTCGTTATCAAGTGCAAATGGATGTTAGAATCGTGATGAGTAAAAATTCCTTTATGTTCTGTTGAGAAAAAACCTATTATTTCTACAGATTCATTATTTAATTCGTAATTCATTTGTCCTTGATGCGCCTCGGCTGGTGAAGAAACTTTTGTTCTTTTTGGTAAATTTTGAATGTGAATTATAGCTTTAGATACTTTTCCGCTCAATTTGAAAGCAAAAGGTCTTTTTGAGTTAGTTGTTTTTTCGTCAACAAGTTTCTCTAAATCTTGAATAGTTTTAATTTCTGACGTTAATTCAATTTCGTTCCATTCGTTCACGTTTGCATAAACAAAGAAAGGTGCGGAAACGTTAAAACTTTTTTTGACTACCATAGTTGAATCTGAAGTCACCTTTGAAACGTAACTCATTCCATTATTAATCAATAATTCGCCTGTCAGATAACTAACAGGTCCTATTCCATAAAGTCCTTTTTTGTTCGAAATAGTGTCTAGATTAATTATTTCGTTTAATTCTCCTTTCCACATAACATTTTTCATTGAACCTACAATATTAATGTCAGGATAAGTTTCATTCAAGTTATTTTTCTTTTGCTCAGAATTGCAACCAAATATTCCGATTATTAGAACTCCAATTATTATTTTTTTAATCATAGATTTCGTTTTTTTCAAATTGCTGGCATTGTTTTAGCTACGAACAGTACGGGCGCAAACTAGCATTTGCTTTCCGCCACGCACATAGCGAAATCTTTTTGTTTTGTTTTTTCTTTTCCTGTTTAAAGCAAAATCTCAAAGATTTTGCTGTCACTATAAAATACGCAAACCATTCGTTTATGCCCGAAGCCCTCATTGCTTATAGGTTTTGATGTAAAACGTTTTATATGGTTTTAAGAGTATTTTTATACTTATTTAAGAAAGGTCTTTAACGAAAAGTTATATCTTTTACCTTTTGGCAACCATAATAAAGAGAAGCTTTTTTTATTCCCCTAGGAACTAAGAAAATTAAATTAGCTTTCCTCTTTTTAAATCCTCTGATTTCATAATAATACTTGATTTTCTTTGCGTTTTTGGACCTACCCCATTTATAAGAGTGTGTAACGTTTTCATAGTCTTTATAAGTGTAGTTTTCAAAAGTGTCTATTATTTTAGGGTCATAAACATAGCCTGCTAAACTAACAATATCTTTATCGTACTCCATTAGCACTCTGTTCATACTGCTATTCAAATGTGCTATTGGATAATCAAAATTTGTTGGTCTAATTCTTTTTTTGCTATCATCTAAAATAAATGAGATTGGATTAGGGTCAAATTCAGCTTTCTTACCATTTTTGGATGTTAATCTAATTCGAACATTTATAAATTTAGCTTCACTTGATGTACGATGCTCTGTTCGATGTGCAAAGTTTGAATTATTCTTTGTTCTAATGAATTCGATATTAAAAGGACTGTCATCTAAGTTTAGATTTTGGCAAATTATGTGATTATTAAAAAATAAACCAATTATAATGCTGGTAAAGTATAATTTTCTTGTTGCCATCTGGATGTTTTTGATTAATTCAAAATATTGACCTAAATGTAGCACAACGGTTGGGCAAAGCGTAGTGCGGAGGCAAGGAAACTTTTCTTTTCCGTCTGCGCACGAAGCTATAGCTTATAGTTTAGTTTTATTTTTTCTTGTCCAAAGCTAAATCCCAAAGATTTTGCGACCTCCTAAACCTGCCCGCAGGCAGGCAGGTATACACAGACCTTGGCGTAAAAAACCTAAACCCCGCATTAATTATAGTTATTGTTGTGCCTCGTTTTTATTTCGATGGTTTTTGTCAATTTATTCAGACCAGTTTTTGAAATAAAGCGAAAACTTAATTCTATAAAAACAAACCTTATAAAAAGTAATACTGTTATATGAACTGGCAGGAATATTATTCCCTCTTCAAATCCTTGATTATATGTAATTAAACCAAAGCCAATAAGCGGATATGATAAAAGTATAGAAAACATTACTTTAAAAGCATTATGAATTCTTATTTCTAATTCTCCTACAGAATCTTGAAGTTCTCCAGTAAAAACACAAACCGCTCCACGTCCAATTTCAGATGATATTATTTTAAATCCGCTTTCATTTACTTTTCCAATAAATTTTTTGTCAGTATAACTAGAAATTAGATTATCAGTCAGTTTTGTGTTGCGCTTTAATTCATTCAACGTAGCTACTCTATCTTCTCTTAATTCTACCGTAAAGTATTTACTTGGGAATAATTTCATACAGTTTTCGTTGTTATTGTCAAATGACGCAAAGCGTGTTTGTGTATGATTTCGTTGCGTGTTTCTGTACTAAATTTAGTAAATAAATCACAGATAGAAAGTCTGCGGGCCTTCGTAAGTAGGCTAAAACAAGCAATTAATTTAATACATTGTTGGGGCACGTTTTCTTCAATATTAGCTTACAACTAATAGAAGTTACCACCCTTTTTAAGGTAAAGATTTAAGATTGCTAAAAATAAAAAAATTCCAGGAATATAAGGAGGGCTAATTTTCAAAGGTAAGACTTCTGATGGCACATTTGGATGAAGATGTACATAAAAGGCTATAACCATAATTATTACTATGCTTAGATTGCTTAATGTGAAAATTCTTTTGAAATTCTTTTTTGAAGTTTTAGAGTCGAAAAATAAAACAAAAAACAGTGATAATCCTATAAGGATTTCTCCCATTTGTCCACTCCAATATGAAAGTGTAGGAAAGGGTAATTCACTTTTTATTATTTGTGTTGAATACCAGTATTTGAATGGGTTTATAAATTTTAGTACTCCAAACGTAAACATTGATAGTCCAAGAATTCCAGTTATAATTTTATTTGCTTTAGTCATTATATTGAATTGTTTAATATTTACAAATATCTATTAAATCAAAACAGACAAAAAGGATAATTAGTCCATTATCTAGTATAATTAGCTTTGCTTCTTTCTGAAGGAGGAAGGTGTAATTCCCACCTTTTTTTTGAAAAAACGGGTGAAATATTGAGGATCTTGAATACCAATATGAAATGAAATTTCGCTAATAGAATAATCTGATACTTTCAGAAGTTCTTTAGCTTTTTCAATTCTTCTATGATTGATATAATTGGTAGGACTATCTTGAAATATAGTCTTGAATTGTCTTTTAAAAGAAGATAGACTCAGGTTACATAATTTTGCCAATTCTTCAAGAGATAGATTTTCATATAAATGAAGCTTTATAACTTTTTTTATACTCACAACATTTGGTGAATATAAGTCAGAAATAATCTCCAATATAGATTCGGAGTTTTTTGTTTGAACTAATAATAAAATAAGTTCTTTAATTTTTAATTCTAATAAGTCCTCATTAACCAATGCTGGATTCTGAAAGTAAAAATTGAGAGAGTCTACAAATTTGGAAATGGTATTATCTGGATCAATTTTTTTAATTTGATTTTTTCTGTTTTTTTGGGTTAGTGATTTAGGTAATTCTTGCAGATATATTTTCTTTAGAATTTCTGGGTATAAATGAAAAGCTATGACTTCAATAGTCTGCTTTGATTTTTCAAGCCATTCTACAAAATAGGTTCCGCAATTTAATAAGACTGCTTGATTTTCGTTCAGGTTAAGATTGTTTTCGGAAGATAAAAACTTACTGTCTGATCCTTTTACATAAATAAAACATCCTTCATTCTGGAATATAGCTTCATATTTATATGGAGGATTGATAGTAACTCTTTCAATCAAGGTTTTGTTTTGATATTCAAATTTCTCTCTTTTTAATATCATATTATTCTTGATTTCTAATGTGCCCTAACAATTTTATATATAACATATGTTATAGATCTTTTATAAATTTCCGAATGTGTCAATTTAATTTCATATAAATACTTTACCAGTCGTTGAACCATAGTAATAAAGATATTGATCAAACTTAAAATTTGTCTATAAAAATTAGAATTAGCGTAGACTATTGAAAAAAGCAATGTATTTATTTTGGCTATACTCATGGTTCAATTTTAACAAGGGTAGTTGTACCAAGTTTAATTTCGGTATTTAGTAAATAAATTAATTCTTGAATTAAAAAAAACAACTCAATTCTTATTTAGAATAAATAAAAATAATTATTTTTGTTAACTAAATTAATTAATGATATGACTAGTTAACTAGTCATTTTTAATTGTACTGCTAATATTTAGGAGTGTTATTTCAAAGAAGATTAAAAATAAAAAAACCACATCATTTGTTAAAAAATAAGAACATGAAAACCGTAAAACAAATAGCCCTAACTGCACTGTTGTTTATTAGCTTCACTGGTATAGCACAGCAGAAGAATGAATTGTTGGATCGTAAATTTTGGAAAAGTAACCCCGATGTTGCTGCCGTAAAGCAAAAAATTGCCGAAGGTAACGATCCATCTGCATTAGACAACAACTCTTTTGATGCCACGACATTGGCAATTACCACTAAACAAGATACCGAAGTAATTAAGTATTTATTATCTCTTGAAGGTAACGGGGTAGATAAAAAAACTCACGACAGCCGTATTTATTTACATTGGGCCAGTTACTCTGGCGATGCCGAATTAGTTCAATATTTATTGGACAACGGTGCTTCGGTTACGGCTTTAGATAGTCACCGTTTTACACCACTTGCTTTTGGTGCAAATGCGGGACTAACAAACCCTACGGTTTATAACGCCTTTGAAAAAAAAGGCGTGAATTTGGCTGACGAGAAAAATGACCATGGGGCTAATGTATTACTACTTGCTTCAGCATCGTTAAAAAGCGAAAAAGAATTAGATTTCTTTTTAAGTAAGGGTCTTGCCCTTGATAGTAAGGATAATGACGGTAACGGAATTTTCAATTACACTTCTAAAAAAGGAAATATCGATTTTTTGAAATTGCTTGTTGAAAGGGGAGTTGATTATAAATCTTTGAACAACAATGGTGGTAATGCCTTTATGTTTGCTTCTCAAGGCGGACGCGGATTCAGCAATGGTCTACCGGTTTATACCTATTTAAAAGGTTTAGGGTTAGAACCTAATATTATAGAAAAAAATGGAAGCACCCCTTTACACCGTTTAGCTTATGGTACTAAAGATGCTGCCATTATTGAGCTTTTCTTAAATGCTGGTGCAGATGTAAACCAGGCAGATGAAAAGGGGAACACTCCGTTCTTGAACGCTGCTGCGAGAAACGAGCTTGCTATGGTTCAATTATTGGCAAAAGATGTAGCCGATGTTAATGTTGCTAACAATAGTGGTGAAACTGCGCTTATGCTTGCAACTCATGACAATTCAGCAGATGTAGTAGCATTTTTAATAGAGAAAGGTGCAGATATCAATGCGAAAGATGCTACCGGAAATACTGCGGCTTTTTTCTTGGCAGATTCATTTAGCAAAAGAAATGCAGCTGCTTTTGATGCTAAATTGGCTTTGTTGAAGTCTAAAGGATTAAAATTTAATACTGTTCAAGGCGAAGGGAACACCTTGTACCACGTTGCAGCTAAGAAAAATGACCTTGAGTTATTGAAAAAGGTATCTGATTTCAATATCGATATCAATGCTAAAAACGATGAAGGGATAACGGCATTGCATTTGGCGGCTATGAAAGCAGAGAATGATAAGTTACTTAAATTCTTGTTAGCTAAAGGTGCAGACGCAAAGAGTACAACTGATTTTGAAGAAACGGTGTACGATTTGGCAAGTGAGAATGAAGTGTTGCAGAAAGAGAACACATCGCTAGATTTCTTAAAGCAATAACTTAATTAACCGATAATTATACATATTTATTAGATTACAAACTTATATATAGATGAAAAGATTTTTAAAATACATTCCGGCAGTGCTATTGGTCTGGGCTTTGTTAACAGCATTTACTCCGGTAGATAAAACTCCTGTAAAGTGTCTTATTCAATTAACAAATTATTCTGGCGAAGGTGCTTACTTGATCGTATCTATTGTTGATGCCGATAATGAGTATGTAGAGACCATATACGTTCAAGGTAAAGACAGCGAGTGGTACAGTGAAATTACCGAATGGTGGAAATTTTATGGAAAAAATCGTCCAAATATAGATGCTATTTCTGGTGAGACCATTAGTGGTGGAGAACGCGCATTGAATGTTTTGCAAATTCCTACGGATAAGATAGATAAAGGATATAGCCTTCGTTTTGAAACTTCTGTTGAAGATCAAGGGTATTATGCAGATGATATTCAATTTCCGTTGACCACAGCGAACTTAACAACAAAGGTAGAGGGTAAAGGATTCATTCGTTACGTACGTATGCTACCTCAGTAATAGCTTTAAATTGAAAACGTCATTGCGAGGAGCTTTTTCGCGACGAAGCAATCTGTTGAAAAGTGGCAATATTTAAGTTTAAGGTTACCATTTAGCAGAATGACGTCTTTGCGATGAGCTTTTTCACGACAAAGCAATCTGTTGAGTAGAGTCAGTATGTTAACGTGTCACATTAAGCGCAGTCAAAATTCAAGGTTTGCGAGATACTAACTTAAGAGTTCTCTACTGCGCTCAATGTGACGTAGGTGTGTTTATTTTTACAATCACAATCAATCTTCCAGAATGTCTTAGTACAGGTGTTCTGGAAGTTTTTAAATAATATAAGGTTACATAATTACATTACTTCGTATGACAATTTCTATTTGGCGCTATAGTCATCTTACCCTCGCTCTGGTTTCTTCGTTATTCTTAATAGTGGCTTCGGTTACTGGAATAATTTTAGCGGTTGAACCCATTTCTCACCAAACAAAAGGCTATGCAGTAGAAAATTTAGAAGAGGTTTCATTGGCTACTACAATTGATGCTTTAAAGAATACTTATGACGAAGTGTTGGGCCTAGAAGTAGAATCGTCAGGGTTCGTAAAGGCTTCGGTACTGACGATGGATATGGAAACCTTAGATGTATATGTGAATCCCATAACTGGTAAACAGTTGGGTGAAGTGGAAGAGCGCCCGTCAATTTATACCTTTGCGACTAATGTACATAGGTCTTTGTTTTTAAAAAGTATAGGTCGATTCTTTGTTGGTCTTATTTCACTACTCTTGGCTATTATTGCTATTACAGGTTTGGTTTTGTTAGCTAGGCGCCAAGGAGGATTCTTGAAATTATTCTCAAAAGTTCAGAAAGATTATTTTGAATTACGATACCATGTGGTGTTGAGTCGTTGGTTCTTTATTCCTATTATAATTCTTGCCGTAACAGGGGTTTATTTGTCTGCCGAAAAGTTTAATCTTTTGCCAGATGCAATTGTTGAAAAACAAGAAGTTGTAGTCAATGAAAATGCCAAGGCGTATGACGACATAAAAGAAGTGCCCTTTTTTAAGGAAACTACATTAGCAGCTGTTCGACAAGTTGAATTTCCTTTTTCAGATGATCCAGAAGAATACTACTTAATTGCTTTGCAGGATAGGGAAGTAGCCGTGAATCAGCTAACTGGAGCCATAGTGCATAGTGGAGATTACCCTTTTGTGACATTGGCATCGCGTTTGAGCTTGGTATTGCACACGGGCGAAGGCAATGTTATTTGGTCCATCATATTATTGCTTGCCAGTGCATCTATTTTGTTTTTTATGTATTCTGGCTTCGTAATGACCTTGAAGCGTAGAAAAAAAGGAGAACGAATTACCCAATTATTAGACAAAGATGAATGTGAGTATATAATCTTAGTAGGGTCGGAGAGTGGTACTGCATTCGATTTTGCACAACGATTTTATAATGGATTAACACAGGTTGGTAAGAAGGTCTATTTAACTGAGCTTAATACATATACCGCCTACGAGAAAGCAAAAAATATACTAGTATTTACATCAACCTACGGAGAAGGAGAGCCGCCAACGAATGCTCGAAAATTTCCAGCACTATTTTCGACCATACAACAGCCGAATAAAATTGACTTTTCGGTTATTGGTTTAGGGTCGTTAGATTATCCAGATTACTGTAAGTTCGCTATTGAACTAGATAATCAGATAGCATCGGCAAAGAATTTTCAACAGCAGTTGCCACTTTTTAAAATTAATAACTCCGATTTTGATTCTTTTGAACTGTGGATGATTCAATTTTCTGCTAAAGTCGGATTTACAATTCCCCTAGAAAGACCACTCGTTAAGAAAAAGAAATATAAGAAAGTAGATTTCGAAGTTGTTGAACGAACAGAATTGAATTGTGATGATACTTTTCTGTTGAGATTGAAACCTAAATCTAAGATTGTTTTTACATCGGGAGATCTGTTAGCTATTTTTCCGAATGCAGATGATACGGTTCGTCAATATTCCGTAGCTCGAATTGAAGATGAAATTTTATTGAGTATTAAAAAACATAAACTAGGAAGAGGTTCTAATTTTCTCTTCGGGTTAAAAGTTGGTGAAACTATAAAAGCAGCCATAGACCGAAACGAACATTTCCATTTTCCGGAAAAATCAAAGAATTCAATTTTCATCTCAAATGGCACCGGCATAGCTCCGTTCTTAGGGATGATCTCAGAGCATACAACTCAGAATATATCGATGTTCTGGGGAGGGCGATCAGAGGCTTCTATGTCGATTTATAATTCTGTTTTACAAAAATCAGGAGCATTCAATGAAAATATTAATGTATTCGCCACCTTCTCTCGAGAAGGAAAAAAGCAATATGTTCAAGATGTCATTTTAGAGCAAAAAGATTTGGTTTTGGAAACCATCACCCAAGGTGGTACAATTATGATCTGTGGTTCATTAGCCATGCAACATAATGTTCTCGACATAATAGAAATAATATTAAAAGGAAACCAAACCATCACTTTCGAAGCCTTTGAAAAAAGTAATCAGCTAAAAACGGATTGTTATTAAACGAAATTGCGAGGAGCTTTTTCGCAACGAAGCAATCTGCCGAATTTCTACACCAAGTGAGTTTTAGTTTATCAAAAACAGATTACTTCACTACGTACGTAATGACGGTTAACTCCACTGCATTTTCTGCAATCGTACCGCATTCAAAATCGCCAATAGCGCAACACCCACATCGGCAAAAACTGCTTCCCACATGGTTGCTAGTCCGCCGGCGCCCAATGCTAGAACAATAAGTTTTACTCCGAATGCCAAGGCAATATTCTGCCAAACAATTTTTCGTGTCGAATTTCCGATTTTAATAGCCGTGGCAATTTTAGAAGGTTGGTCGTTCTGTATAATGACGTCGGCAGTTTCAATGGCAACATCACTGCCTAATCCGCCCATGGCAATACCGACATCACTAATGGCAAGTACGGGAGCATCATTGATTCCGTCACCCACAAAAGCAATTTTGGTATTCGGTAGTTTCTTGAGTTTTTCAATCTCTTCCAGCTTTTCTTCTGGTAGTAATCCGCCTTTTGCCCAATCGATTCCCAATTGCTGTGCTACTTGTTGGGTGATGGAATTTTTATCGCCAGAGAGCATAATAATTTTATCAATTCCCGATTTACGAATATTTGCAATGGCTTCTAGGGCATCGTCTTTTAATTCATCGGCAATGGTAACATAACCAGCGAATTTTCCATCGATAGCCATCATTACAATAGATTCTACAATGCTGTCGGTCTCTGATGGAACATTGATTTGATTCGCAGTCATCAGCGCTTTATTGCCGACCAAAATCGATTTTTGATTAACTGTTCCTTGTAGTCCCTTACCGGCAATTTCGATGACATCTGTTGCTTTAAACTTTTTTCCTTCAGTCTTATATTCTAAAATTGCCTTAGCGATAGGATGTGTAGATTGTGATTCTATAGCGATCAAGTACTTCATGAAATCTGCCTCGGTAAAGATCTGATCTTTAACAAGATCCTTAATTTTAAAAACACCCTTGGTAACGGTGCCTGTTTTGTCCAGAACCACTGTATTTACTTTGGTCATGGTGTCTAAAAAAGATGCGCCTTTAAAAAGAATTCCGTTACGTGATGCAGCTCCTAATCCGCCAAAATATCCTAACGGAATTGAAATAACTAAAGCACACGGACAAGAAATTACAAGGAATATTAAAGCACGATATAGCCAATCTTGAAAGACATAATTCTCCGTAAAAAAGTAGGGTAGAATAGTCAATGCAATAGCCAGATAAGTAACAATTGGAGTATATACCTTCGCGAATTTTCTAATAAAGAGTTCAGTCTTCGATTTTCTAGCTGTGGCATTCTGCACCATATCTAGAATACGGGCAATAGAACTGTCCTTAAAAATTTTTGTGGTTTTAATTTCAATTACTCCGTCTAAATTGATACTGCCTGAGTATATAGGTTCTCCTTTTTTAAGGGTATTTGGCTTGCTTTCTCCTGTTAAGGCAGCTGTATTGAATGACCCTTTTTCTGAGAGTAATATTCCGTCTAGCGGCACTTTTTCGCCTACTCTTACTTGTATGATTTCTCCAATTTTGACCTCTTCTGGTGAGACTGAAATAAAGTTATGATCTCGGAAAACCAAGGCTTGATCCGGTCGTAGATCAAGTAAAGCTTTAATATTGCTTTTAGCACGCTGAACCGCAGCACTTTGAAAAATTTCACCCACTGCGTAGAAGACCATTACCGCCACACCTTCTGGATATTCGCCAATACCGAATGCCCCGATCGTGGCAATGCCCATTAAAAAGAATTCTGTAAAGAAATTTCCTTTTTTGATGCTTTCCCAACCTTCTTTTAAAACTGGCAAGCCAACGGGAATATATGTCGCGATATACCAAGCTAAACGTATGTAGTTTTTGAAGAATGGTACTGCATTAAAATAATCTAAGGTAATACCAATGACCAGCATGATAAAACTGATAATTGCCGTTACGTATAATTTAATACTGGTTGAAGGTGCAGCTGTTTCGTGTGTATGTTCTTCGTCGCTACAATGAGCGCAAGTACTTTGGGGTGTTGTAAAGGCTTTTAAATCTATTTTCTTCTTCTTCATAATACCTGCAAGGTCTGAAAAGAGATCGTGCAACAGAAGTGCATTTAATGCTGGCTACACGAATCGCATATACCTTTAATGACCAAATTGGCATCTTCGGCAATATAACCTGCCGGTAGATTTATATGCGGAATTTTATGTTCGGTCAAACATACTGTTTTGTCGCAATGGCTACAATGAAAATGTAGATGTAGGTCTTGGTCTATTTCACAATTACAACCTGGCTGACATAATGCATATTTGGAAACATTTGTACCATCATCTATTTGATGAACAATACCTTTTTCTTCAAAGGTTTTTAATGTTCTGTACAACGTTGTTCGCTCAGCTTTCTCGAAAGCGTTCTCGATATCGGTAAGTGCGACCGCATTTTGCTTGCCTGCCATAAATTTGTAAATAAGTATGCGCATAGCAGTGGGGCGTACACTTTTTTTATCTAATTTTTTTTCTATTTCGGTCATGCAAAACGGAGTTTAAAAATTCTCTTAACACTAATGTAATCAATGTTTTAGAAGATTTCAACTTGAGAGGATCTTTAACTTTTAAATTATGCAGTTTGACCTAGTAAAAAGTACTTAGTTTTTGTTATAAAGTGCTGAAAGTTTGACAAATAACGTGTTGAAGATTGATTTTTTGAAAATAACGATCGTCGATTATAAAATATGCAATCTATAATCTTTCTTTAGCTAAGAAATGATGATGTTTTATGTGTAGTTACTTGAATTTTAGTAATAATCAACTTGTTTTTTGTTGAAAGGTTAATGATCCTTCAGTCAGTAAGATAGCTAGTTTTAATTGCAGGTGATCTTTAACTTTTTAGCCTGTAATTCTTAAAATTTAAATGTCTTGGAAACCTATTCTACTTCGTATGCAATATGGAAGATTGCGTCGCCTTGATTCACGATCGGTGATTCGTTGATGCAAATTATATATCCGGTTTCTTTTGCTTTTATTTTCTTTTCAAAATACCCGAACGGACCAGAAATACTTCCTATTTCTTCTCCTTTTTTTACTGCTTGTCCAATTTTGATTGTAGGGTGAAACATACCTGAATGTTTTGCTCGAACCCATTTAGAGGCATGAACCAATTTCGGAACTGTTTCTTTTAAGGCATAGTGAGAAAGTTCTTCTTCAAAATTTCGCATGCCTAGATGATGCATCATCCGCAGTGCACCAACAATACCTGTATCGGTTATTTCGCTATCAATATGAAGCGATTTTCCGCCTTCGTATAACAATACTTTTTTGTCAAGTTGATGTAACGTCTCACGAAACGATTTTTCTCTTCCGGCAGATTTAACAATGAATTCTGCACCAAAAACTTTGGCTAACGCCAACCCGTCTACATCATCACTGTCAATTCTAATCTGCGGAGCATTAAAACGGCTGTCACCACCTGTGTGATAATCTATACAGTAATCTATAACCGGAGCAATGTCTTTCACCAAATGATGTGCAAAACGGCTCGCTAAGGATCCTCTTAAGCTTCCGGGAAAAACTCTGTTCAAATCTCGACCGTCAGGAAATTGACGGGTCTGGTTCAAGAACCCGAATATGTTTACTACTGGAATACAAATAACCATACCACATTCTGGACGGTTGAATTTTTTGGAAACAATTTGTCTGACAATTTCTACACCGTTAATTTCATTACCGTGAATACCACCAGTAATCAATAGGGTAGGACCGTCTTTTTTACCACGCTGTACTATTACCGGAACTTCAATTTTGGTTCTGGTATGTAGTTTCGCGATATCTAAATTCAATTGGGCACCTTTGCCTTTCTGAATGGTTTCACCTAAAACTGTATATTTTTTATTAAACATCTCGTATTACCTATATTAAGATTTCTACTATAACCTAAAAGGTTGCAGTTTGGTATATTTCAATCGGTAAAATTAGTGTTTAAAATTGCATTTAATTGGTGATTCTTTATTCTGTAGTAAATGGACTTGCAGGTAAGCCTTCTTTATTATATAAGTTTGGATTGTCTGGGTTATCTGCCCAAGCATAGCGTGCGTATTTCGGATTTGGGATATTTTCGTTCCATATCACCACTTTGTTGTCCTCGATTTTTGCATCTGCCCAAACCCATTTTTTATCTGAGCCAGCAATAGCGAAATGGTGAGGAGCCAAATTATCTTTAGTAATTAGTGCTGACCCAATATGAGAAAACGATATAATTATCTTGTTTCCTTTGATTGTATGGCTTTTATACAAAGGTCCGGAATAGACTACATCTTCATTATAAGCTAGTCTAAATGCCGCTAATGCCATACGTTCACCAACATCTTTTTTGTTGTCAGGGTGAATATCGTTCCATTCACCAAGGTCTATATTTATTGTCATTGCCGTATTTGGTTGATGTAAACCATGCATTTGTGCGGCTCTAAATTCTGCCCATTTGCTTTCTTCAGGTGTATAGTTAACATCCATAAAGTTTGGTAACTGTGCGTATATAAACGGAATATTTGGTTGTTGAAATTGCTTACGCCAATCTTTTATCAATGTTTCTTGAAATGCACCATACTTTTCTGGTTCACCAGTATTAGATTCACCTTGATACCAGAGCAACCCTTTAAAAGTGAGTTGGGTGTAAGGGGCTATCATCGCATTATACAATGCTGCTGGTTGGTTCTGAGTATTAATAGGGCTATCGAAAGATGGTATAGGTTTTGGTTCAAATACTTCACCGACCTTGTAGTGCCAAGTTCCTTTTAAATCAACCGTATCATTTCCTGCAAAAAGGTAATAGGGTTTATCTGGTACAAATCCGCCTTTGTTATTGTAATTGGTGACTTTAATCACAAAGGTGTTTTTTCCTGGTTTCAATACATCTGAAGCAATGGGATACCTACGCTGTGGATATTGGTAGGTCGTCTCAGCTATTTTTTTGCCGTTGATATATAAGGTGTTGGCATCTATGATTCGTCCTAAAAATACTTTTGCTTGTTTACCGACCATTGTTGCCGGAATATCAATTTCTTTTCTGTACCAGACCGTTCCATCTAGGTTTCGAATTCCCTGGTCTTCCCAGTAACCAGGAATGTTTATGCTTCGCCAATTTTTTGGTATAAAATCGGACTCATACCATTTTACAGGTGCGGCTATGCCTTTGTCTATAGTAGTTTTAGGGTGTTGAGTTTCAAATTCTTTATTCTTTCGAATTAAGTCATTTAAAAACGTGGTGTCCTTATTTCTATCGATAGTCTTTAAAACATCAGGGAACTCTTTGAATCCTTCTTCGCTAATCCAAGATTCAATAGGTGTTCCCCCAACGCTGGCATTTATGAGTCCGATAGGTACTTTATTTTTCTCATAAATTTTCTTGGCAAAAAAATAGGCAACAGCAGAAAATGAACGGACTTCTTCTGAAACCGCTTTATTCCAAGCACCGCCTTCAAAATCTTTTGCCGGGGCATTTAAATTTGTTTGAGTAGGTATTTTAAAATGCCGTATTTCATAATAGTTTGCATTCTTTATCTCATCGGCATAGGTAACATCGTGAATATCTAATTGATGCACCATATTAGATTGCCCTGCACAAAGCCATATATCGCCAATTAATATATTATCTAGAGTAATTTCATTGGATGCCTTTATGACCATTTTATAAGGTCCACCTGCTTTCATTTTAGGGAAATCTACTTGCCAATCGCCTTTAGAAGATGCTACCGTAGAACGTGTTTTTCCATTAAATTTCACAGATATCTCTTCACCTTGGTTAGCCCAGCCCCATATTCTAATCGTATTATTGCGCTGTAATACCATGCTATCGCGAATAATCTGAGGTAGCTTTACCTGTGCCTGACATACTTCTATGGCTGAAACCAGTAGTAGTACTAACAATATTGTTTTAGAGATTTTCACAGCTATCTGTTTAGACATCAAATTACTAGAGATGGTTATTCTTTGTACGGAGAAAGTGTTTTTATGTGACCATCTGCCAAGTGTTCTATTTCTGCCATTTTTACAGAGCGTAGGTGTGTTACACCTTTAGATAAGCTACTGTCGTGATAGAACAAATAGAATTTACCTTCTACCTGACAGATAGAATGGTGGGATGTCCAACCCACTACAGGTTCTAATATTCTACCACCATAGGTAAATGGTCCGTAGGGGTTATCTCCAATGGCGTAGCATATAAAATGGGTGTCTCCCGTTGAATACGAGAAGTAGTATTTTCCGTTGTATTTATGCATCCAAGAAGCTTCAAAGAATCTGCGGTCATTATCGCCTTCTAGCAATAATTCTCCGTTTTTATCTAAAATTTGAATTTCTTTTGGAATCTCTGAAAACTCTAAAAGGTCATCGGTCATTTTTGCTACTATGGGTAGTAGTGCGACTTCTTCTGGTTTTGGAAGCTCATTGTTGGCACCATATTCATTTTTACGGTATTTCTGTAGCTGACCGCCCCAAATACCACCAAAATACATGTAAAAGCTTCCGTCTTCATCTTCAAAAACAGCTGGATCAATAGAGTAACTTCCTTTTATAGCCTCTGGTTCTGGTATAAAAGGACCGGTAGGACTATCAGAAACAGCAACGCCTATTTGAAAAATACCATCGGCCTTTTTCGCTGGAAAATACAAATAGTACTTGCCGTTTTTATGGGCCGCATCTGGTGCCCACATCTGCTTCTCTGCCCATTCAACATCTTTGACGTGAAGTGCAACCCCGTGGTCAGTGGTTGTTGAATCTACATCATCCATTGAAAGTACATGATAATCTTCCATGGCAAAGTGACTACCTAAATCATCGAACGGAATATCGGACTCTATATCGTGCGACGGGTAGATGTAGATTTTTCCATTAAAATAATGGGCAGATGGATCTGCGGTGTATATATGATTTACTAAAGGCTTTGAAATAGCCTTTTCGTTTAACTCATCAAAATCTATATGTTCAATACTATCTTCTGGCATGCTTATACTTTTCTTCTTGTTATTAAATCTTGTTCTATCTGGTTCTCCATTTTTTTATTTATTTCATAAAAAAACAATAATCCTATGGCTGCAAAGAAGGCTAATGCTGGGTATACGCTTACCAACATTTTGGTGCCCTCAACAGCGTTATCTGGTTGAATAATAGCTTCTGTAGTTGCGAATTTTTTTGGTATGTAATCATATAATCCTAAAATCCAAGTAACCAATGAACTACCAATGGTGAGTCCTAATTTTAAGCCTATCATCATGGCAGAAAATATAATGGCCGTTGCTCGTCTATTATTTTTCCACTCAGAAAAATCGGCAACATCGGCAATCATAGCCCATAATAAGGGTATGGTAATACCATAGAAAAACCCGTGTAATATTTGAGATAGAAACATCAGTTCTACAGATGTTGGTGCAAAAAAGTAAAACACAGCGATGAACAATGTCGATACAAATAATGCTGAGCCAAATACATCACGTTTTCCATATTTATCTGCGAGTCCTTTAGATAAAGATATGCCTACGATCATAAAAATGATTCCGCCAGCATTAAAAAGTCCGAAACCAGCAGAGATAGGGTTGTCTCCAAAGAAATCTACACCTATGCTTTTCAATCCGTTTAAAATTGGACCTATAAAATCAGCTAAACTATTGGCATCTACATAATTTTCAAAATAGTATACATACGAACCACCCTTCATAGCCAACGTAATAAAAACCAAAGTGGTCAAAAGCAACATGATTATCCATGGTCTGTTTTTAACCAAATCGCCCAAATCTTCTTTGAAGCTAGATTTTTGTTCAATGGTAGGTATGACCCTCTCTTTGGTAGTAAAAAAGGTAATTAGTAACATTATCGTACCTATAATGGCTAAATAGGTCATGACAACTTCAATACCCATTGCCTTGTCTCCGTCACCTGCATATTCTATAATAGGCAACATGAAAACCTGAACAAAGAACTGCGCGAACATTACCGCTACAAAACGATATGATGAAATACTGTTTCGCTCTTTCATACTGCCCGTAATTACTCCGCTTAAAGCAGCGTAAGGCAGATTGTTCGCAGCATATAACAGTAATAATAGGGTATAGGTGATAGCGGCATAAACGACTTTACCGGAATAATCAAAATTAGGAGTACTAAAAGCTAGTAATGCTACTATACCCAGCGGAACAGAGGTAAACAAGATCCAAGGTCTGAATTTTCCCCATTTACTACGGGTTCTATCTGCCAATGCACCTATTATTGGGTTGAAGGCGAATGCGGCTATCATACCAACTATGAAAATGATTAAAGAGGCATCGTTGGTTTCTAGACCGTAAATATCGGTGTAGAAGTATGCTAAATAGGTAACTAAAGTTTGAAAAACCAAGTTTGCGGATAGATCTCCTAAAGAATATCCTATTTTCTCTTTTAAAGATATTTTAAAATCGTTGCTCATGTAAGTTAGATTTGGTTAATTAATTATAATGTACTGTCATTGGCAACTTCCAATACGCTGTAATAAGCTGCTTTTGGTTGATAATTTCTGTCAAATAGAAGAGGGTAGTTGGTTCTGTTTCTAATAGGCCAGTTGTTTAACCATGAACTGTTATCGTTAACACCCCAAAAGGTAACCCTGCTAATTTTATCGCTATGTTTTTTAAATAGCTTGAAAATATCTTTGTATCTATTGGCAAGTTGGGTAGCTACAGAATCGGGCATTTCTTTGGGATAAGGATTCATGTATTCACTTCCCTCAAAGTTTTGACTGACCTCGGCGCCTACTAGGTCCCAAGGGTTTGGTAAAACCGTTATATCTAATTCAGTAATCATTACTTGAACACCTAAAGCAGAATACTCTAAAATACTTGTCTCTATTTCTTCTAGAGTAGGGTCAACCAAATTCCAATGTCCTTGCATACCGATAGCATCAACTCTAGCGCCTTCCTTTTGCAGTTTCTTCACCAATGCTATAGCACCTGCTCTTTTTTCGCTATTCGTCATATTATAATCATTATAGTAGAGCTCTGCATTGGGGTCGGACTCCTGTGCCCACTTAAAAGAATTGACCAAATACTGCGGACCCAATTTTTCTAAAAATAATGAGTTTCGTAACGTACCATCCTCATTTAATGCTTCATTGACTACATCCCATCCGTGTATTTTACCTGCATATCTAGAAGCAATGGTCTGTACGTGATTTTTTAAACTAGTATTAAGCTCTTCCTTGGATTCTATTTCTTCTACCCAACTCGACAACTGACTGTGCCAAACCAAATTGTGGCCAATAAAGGCGATATTGTTATTTTTGCTGAAATCAACATAGCTATCTGAAGTTTTAAATTCAAATACACCTTGTTCTGGTTCCATATGCTCCCACTTCATGGAATTCTCAGGTGTTATGGTATTATATTCTCTTTTTACAAGTTGAGCACCAATACTGTCACTTTCAAAAATAAGATAATCATTTACTGCAACTCCAATCAAAAATTCATTTTTAAACACATCTTTCATTGTAGCAGGTTCACTGTGTTCTGTTGATACTTGTTTTTCACTACATGCTACCATCAAGAATAATGCGGTTGTGTAAATTAAACTAAACTTGAATTTTGGGTAAATAGATAAGCTGTTTTTCATATGATCGGTCTATAGTTTTTATTTAGTAGAGTGGGTGTTAAAATTACAATCTACCTCTATGTTGAATTAGCAGATTTGACGCATTCGTTGAAAATTTTGTTGCATTTTAGAAGAATAAAACGTCTAAAAATGACAATCTGCTATTTTGGTAGCTGTTATATTGAAGAATTGAAAACTTATGACCTAATATAAGAACTGTTTTGTAGTTCTTTAATTTGTGGTTTTAATTTCAGTCGGAAGGATGCCAAACTCGTTCTTAAAGCATTTGCTAAAATAAGATGCAGAAGAAAAACCAACCTTAAAACCAACTTCACTAATAGATTCGCTACCACTTTCTATCATCTGTTTTGCTTTTTTTAAGCGTATTTTTCTAATGAGTTCATTTGCGGTCATACCTGTTATCGCTTTAATTTTACGATATAGTTGACTTCTACTTAAAGACATGTCGTCTGCTAAATGTTCTACTTTTAAATCTGGTTCGCCTAAATTTTCGTTTACATAATCTAAAACCCTTTGCATGAAGGTCTTATCTAGACTTGTGGTATTATCTAATAGGGTGATTTTGTTTTTATCATTTATATTTTTTTCTATAAACTGTTGACGACTCTTAATAAGACGGTTAATGTATGACTTTAGTAATTTCATCTCAAAAGGTTTGTTGAGGTAGGCGTCTGCGCCTGAGTCAATACCCTTAATTTTGTCACTGCTCATAGCTTTTGCGGTAAGCATTAAAACTGGAATATGGCTGGTCTTTAGGTCTTCTTTAATTTGTTTACAGAATTCAAATCCGTCCATCTCTGGCATGATTACATCGGTAATAATTATATCTGGAATTCCCTTCAATGCTATTTGTAATCCTATTTTACCGTTCTCAGCTTCTACTACGGTGTAATCAACTCTCAGTTTATTCTTTAGATAATTTCTTAGTTCAGTGTTATCCTCTACAATGAGTATGGTCTTTTTGTTTTTAGTTTCTAAGTTTAAAAGTTGATTTTTAGATTCTTCATCTTCAATGGGTTCTTCTGTAATATCCTTATTTTCTTTTCCCGTTGGGATTGATAGTTCTGATGATTCTAAATGCTCTTTTCCTAATGGAAATAACAATGTGAATTTTGTGCCTTCACCTATTTCACTTTTGACTTCTACGATGCCTTTATGTAATTGAACAAAACTCTGAACCAATTCTAGACCTATGCCTGTACCAGAACTACCAAAATACTGTTGGGTCTTATCGGATGCCTGATAGAACCTTTCAAAAATATGTTCGATATCCTCTTTATTAATGCCAGACCCTGTGTCTTCTATACAAATTTCTAATGCATGATATGGAGTTGCATCATCTATTAGTGGAAAAATAATTTTACTGTTATGGGCATAAACACCTAAAGTGATAACTCCGTTCTCTGGTGTAGCCTTAAAAGAATTGGATAGCAAGTTGAAAATGACCTTCTCCAATAACCCTGGATCTCCCCAGAATTCTATTTCATTGTTGTCATCTGTTTCTATGTTAAGTAGAATGTTTTTCTCAAAAGCTTCTTCTTCAAAGTGTTCGGTAATTTCTTTCACGAATTTATGAGCATTTATTCGTGAAGTATTTAAGGTCATCTTATGTAAATGGAGTTTTCTGAAATCCATTAATTCATCGATCAAGTTTTTAAGTCGATTTGCATTTCGGAATATAATTCTATGTTTTTCTTTTAGCCCTTTATTTAATTTATAATTATTGGTGTCCATGATATCCATAATGGGATTCATAATCAACGTTAAAGGTGTTCTGAACTCGTGAGATATATTAGTAAAAAATTGAATTTTCTTTTCGTTTAACATCTCTTCTTGTTGACGTTGAGATCTTTCAAATTGAATGGTTCTACGTTCTTCTCTTTGTTTATTCAAGAACCAGTTGATTAAAAAGATAAAAGTTATGAATGCTATTATATAACCAAATATAGCCCATGTGGTAGCCCACCATGGTGCTAGTATGGTAATAGGCAAAGCAAGAGGTTTTTCCGTCCAAACACCATCATTGTTAGATGCTTTTACATGAAAGGTATAATTACCTGGAGATAGATTGGTATAAGTTGCAGATCTTGAGTTTCCCACATAATTCCAGTCATTTTCAAACCCTTCTAGGTAGTAGGCATATTGGTTATTGTTAGCTCTGGTAAAATTTACCGCAGCATACTCTAGTGTAAATACAAATTGTTTAGGTTTTAAGGTCAGATGGTCGACTTCTGAAATATTTTTTTGAATAGGCACCCCTTTTTCTGAAGGGATTACTGATTTGTTAAATAGTTTTAAATCAGTAAAATAAACTAATGGTTTGTTTGTGTTTCGTAAAATATTATTAGGATTGAAATAATTAATCCCTTCATAATTACCGAAGTAAAGAATGCCATTTTTACCCTTAGTGACAGCATTGTAGTTAAAGTTATTGGCTAGTAATCCATCTTCTTTGTTATAGTTTAAAAATTTCTTGGTTCGGCTATCGAGCATAGAAAGTCCTGTTTCACCACTAACCCAAATATTCTTATTATCATCTTCTATAACAGATGAGATATTATCTATTAATAAACCATCATCAGAATTAAACCAGTTTATTGTATTTTCTGCGATATTGATTTTGCCTAATCCCATTCCGTAAGTGCCTAACCAAATATTGTTGACACTATCTTCATATAAAGATCTGGCATCGATGGTACCCTGAATATTTGAGTCTTCAGAAATAATATTGGTGAATACTACAGTTTTGTGTTCATCATTTGAAAAACTTACTCTTAATATACCGTCGGGTCCACCAATCCATATTTGATCTTGGTGATCTACTAATAGCGTTCTAATATGCCCTTCTTTTCCTAAAAGTTTAGTAAAAGTATCACTAGAGTGGTGGTGAAATTCTCTTGTTTTAGGATTGTACGAATGTAAACCGCCATAGTACGTGCCGATCCAAATAGTACCCTTAGAATCTTCAGAAAAGGTAGTAATGCTGTTAGAGGTAAGAGTTCGGTTGGTCGTTTCTATTGAAAAGTTTTTAAACGATTTATCCCCTTTGGGCAAATAAAATATACCGGAACTCCAGGTGCCTACCCATAAGTTTTCTTTTTTGTCTAAATGGATGGTTTGAACATCTAAGTTTTTTAGTTCTTCAGAATTAGTAGTGACGATATCGGAGATATGTATGAATTCTTTAGTTTCTAAATTGTATTTGTCAATACCACCACCGTCCATTCCAATCCAAAGTTGATTGTCGCCTCCTTCTGCAATGCCGGTTACAGATGGGGATTGTAAGGAATTCTCGCTATATGGTAGACTTTCTAAATCTGAGAATTTATCATAATACTTGTCGTAAACACTAATGCCCTTATTGTAATAACCTAGCCAAATGCGTTCGTTATTGTCTATAAAAATTGACCAAATGGAATTTGAACGAATTCGTTTTGGGTCAGATTTGTCATAGGTGTAATTATGAATCGGATTTCCTTTGATGTCTAAAACAAAAAGCCCATCATTCTCTGTAGCACATATGACGGTATTGTTTGCTAATATTTTTACTGCAAAAATACGTTTGTTGGTAAAATTAAAAACATCAACAGCATAGTGTTCGTCTATATCGTTTCGTACTTTTAATAAGCCCTTCGTAAAAGTTCCTATCCATATATTATTATCGGTATCTATGGTTATTGATTGTATGGCATAATCAACAAGTAAAGTTCCATTTTTAGTACTTATTTGTTGTGGCTTTAATTGGTTATCTCGAGTGTCGTATTTGAATAAACCATCGGTAGAACCTACAAGCATATCGCCATTTTTCAACGGAACAATGACATTTATAACTGACTGTGTTCCATTTGAACCTTCTTCATCTTTTATTTCTTCTATTGAATAATCAGTTACGTCTAATTTATAAAGTCCGTTGGCAGGTGTGCCAATGAAAATAGACCCGGTACTATTTTCACTTATTGCAAAGACGGGTATATCTTTATTGGTTAAGGTATTCTTAGAAATACTTATGCTGTGGAATATGTCTAATTCTTTATCGTATTTATTTAGGCCTTCGTTTGTACCTACCCAAATATTATCATTGGAATCTATAAATATGGTATTGACTATAGAAGTATTTATTGATTTGCTATCGTTCTCATTTTGTTTGTATGCTTTTAAGTCTGTACCATTATACTTGAACAGACCTTCGCCATTGGTAGCTATCCAAATAAGCCCATCTTTGTCTTGAACAATTTTGGTAATTGCACTTTTAGGTATGCCATCATCAATAGTCACAAAATTATATGCATCAGCAACTTTTTGAGCAGTAGCGGTAAACACTAAGCTCAAAATAAATTGTATCACTAGTATGTATCGTAGACTGTTTTTCATACTACCAAAAATCCATGTTTTTGTAATGCTATAATTATCCCATTTGCTTTAGTAAAAAAACACACTAGTCCCATTTTGGTTTAATGCCAGGGGCAAAGGGGAATTTAAGCGATTGATAATATTCTAAAGTATGGGTAGGTTTTTCTACTTTGTCAGGCAATGGTAATTTAGAGAATGTCTGAAAATACAATAGGCAAGCATCTCGCCACCATTGAGCTTCTTTTAATTGAATTTGCAATAACATTTTTACATCGTTGTACTCTTGTTCGCTCACATATGATTTTGAAGCATCCCAAGTTTTTATCATAGTCTTTACCTGATCAACCCCTTCTTGATATTTAATGGCTATTCCATCCCATAAAATTTCTCCATTTTTTAATTTATAGTTCCAAGGTAAATGATGGAACCAAAGAAGGTACTCCTCAGGTATGGCGGTAACATCATTGTACATGTCTTGTACATGTGGAGCATATTGCTCTGTTGCATTACTACCTGATGTTGTACGGTCAAAACCAATACCTTCGGTGTCTGTTTGGTGGTAATAAACGGGGTTCCAATCTGGTCTTCCTAAATTATCTACCCAAGGACCAGGACCATAATGATGTCCGGTATCAAAAATATGGTGTAACCCGATCGGATTCATATAATTTACAACTGCTTCACGAGAGGTAAGCATCATTCTTTTAACAGGCTCAACAAAAGCATCGTCAGTATTATAAGTTAAGCGTAGCCATTCATCTGCAATTTGCTCTGAACTTATATAAGGATCCCATGCTAATCGTCCAAAACCATACCAGTTTGCTTGTGCAAAAGGATGTCCTGTCCAGTTTATATCTGTTCCAATGTTAGAAACACCAGCCATTACAGTGATTTTATTACGATACAAACTACCGTCTATAATTTTTGCTATAGTAGAGCCTTTTCCTTTTTGGTAGGTATCGGTATCTAATACTTCTTCAAATAATTTAGGCAAGAAAACCAAATGACTGCTAAACCCTAAATATTCTTGCGTAATCTGAAACTCCATCGCTAAGGGAGTTTTCTTTAAAGCGCCGAACATAGGGTGAAAAGGTTCTCTTGGCTGAAAATCTATAGGTCCGTTTTTAACCTGTACTACTACATTATCCTTAAACTTTCCGTCATAGGGCAGGAATTCATCATAGGCTTGTTTAGCTCTATCTGTATCATCATGCTCTGAGTACACAAAGGCTCTCCAAATTACATTTCCGCCAAAAGGCTCTAAAGCAGTAGCCATCATGTTGGCACCATCCACATGGTTGCGACCGTAGTTCTGAGGACCAGGTTGTCCTTCGGAGTTTGCTTTAACCAAGAATCCACCAAAATCAGGAATTCGCTTATATATTTCAGAAGCTTTATTTGCCCACCACTTTTGTACTTCTGAATCAAGTGGATCAGCTGTTTCTAAGTTTCCAATTTCAATAGGTGCGGAAAACCTTGCTGTTAAATAAACTTTAATTCCGTAGCCTCTGAATACATTAGCCAACGCTTCTACCTTCTCCAAATACATAGGCGTTAATACCAATGCGTTGGCATTTACGTTAGTAAGAACTGTAGCATTGATACCTATGGATGCATTTGCCCTAGCATAATCTATATAACGCTGATCTATATGTTCCGGTAGTTTTTGCCAATTCCAAAGTGAAAATCCTGCATAGCCACGTTCTACGCTACGGTCTAGATTATCCCAATGATTAAGCATTCTTAGTTGGATTTTAGGACTATCAACCACATCAATGTCAGTTAGTGGTTTGTGCAACTGCATAAACTCTAAAAGCTTGAAAGTACCATACAATAATCCGACCTCTTTTTTTGCAGTAATAATGGTCAACTGTTTATTATTAAATGCTATGGACTTTATAATAAAGCCTTCTTCATTTACCGAATCTATACTCTTCTGAATTTTAGGTTTTAAGTCTGTGGGTAGATTTTTGAAAGTATCAATTAAAAGCGTTGTCTCATTTGTAAAGCCATTTTGAAACTTGGTTTTATTATTTAGTATTTTCGGTAATGCTAGGGATAATTCTTTTTTCAAATTTTTAAATACCTCACTTTCAGAAGAGATACTAATGGAGTTTGTTATCTTAGAATAAGAATCTGATAGTTCTGAGTTTTCTATGAGGTTATACTTTAACCAAAGGTCGTAATCACTTAGCTGTTGACTTTGTGCAACAGTAATCATTAAAAAAAAGAATAGAACTAATACGTTTCTCTGTTTCATATATGATAATTGTGTTATAAGGGGCTACCTTTAAAAATAGCCATATTTCTACTGAAATGCAGCTGATTTAACTATCATGGAATGATGCAGACCTTCATGAAAGTGTACACACTTCTTCCGTGATTTTTAAATCAGTCACGGTATACAATAGGCTAGGGGCATAATTCTTTAAATATTTTATCGATAAAGTAATTACGATAACCTTTTCGTCAATTCCACCTTACAAATTGCAGGTAGTCATTGTTTTTAGCAGCAATTAGGTAAGGTGTTTTCTTATTTTTATGAATAATGCTCATTGTTTTTACATCACCAGGAATAAATAATCCGCTTTCGTCGGCAGTAACACTTTTAAAATCTCCTTTACCGTTACCTTTTAATAGCAATCCATAACCCGCATCGTTTCTTGGAGTTTCTACCTCAGAAACAAATAAGTTACCTGCAATAAGGATGTCTAAAAATCCGTCTTTATCATAATCATTCACCAAAATTGCATTGATGCTTGATATTTGTGCTTCTACAGGTAGTTTGTGAATAATTAATTTTCCGTCCTTGTTTTCCAAATACACACTTGCAAAAGACTTCACTTGATAATGCAAAGCGGACTCAAGCGATTTTTCTGTGTATACATCTTCAAGTGTAGCTTCTGCAAAGCTTTCGTAATTCTGGAACTTTTGTTTTATTGCCGGTATTTGTTGAGAAGAGCATTCACGCCCTCTTAATGGATATTGTTTACCATCATTATAATAGCTTAACACAATATCTTCTTTACTATCCTTATCAAAATCGTTTACGAAAATATCGAAGGTTTCATCTTTGGTTGCCTTGTATTTGTAGTTTAATCCATTATTGCCAACGATGTAGTCCATGTCACCATCTTGATCAAAATCACCTTGTTCTATACTCCACCACCAGCCGGTAGTGTCTGTAGTTAAGCCCATGTCTTTAGAAACTTCAGTAAATCCTGTTGCGCTATTTTTAAATACTCTAATAGGCATCCATTCACCAACTACAATAATATCTTGCCAACCATCATTGTTGTAATCTGTAACAACAGCGCTGGTAGCCATACCTAAGTTTTTAAATGCTGTAGGTTGTAATTTTTCATTTATTTGAAACGCCAATTTGTCCTTAGTGCTGATGTTTTCTAGTATGTAACTATCAGTTGGGCTAGGATAATTACCTGGTACTTGTCTGCCTAGAACCAATAGGTCGTCATCACCATCTTTGTCAAAATCTGCATTATAGACTTTAGAGCCGCTAATGGTCAAATTTGGCATGTTTTCATCAGTTACTTTACTGAAATTACCTGTGCCATTGTTGACATACAATCTATCTTTCAATTTTTTGTCGTTTAGAGTAAATTCATATCCGCCGCTTGCTATATAAAGATCATTGTCACCATCACCATCTGCATCAAAAAATAAGGCACCAGTATCTTCGCTTAATATATCTTCATCTAAAAAAGAGGTATCTGCTTTTATAAATCCGTTAGATTCTTGTAGAAAAAGACTACCGGTTGAACTTACAGAACCGCCAATGAAATAATCTTCTAAACCATCTCCATTTACATCGCCAACCGCCAAAGCCGGACCAAAAGCTGACATTTGATGGGGCAGTAGTACTTGGGTTGCAAAGTCATCATAATAATTTTCTTGGTGTCTATAGTTAGGAAAGACTTGGGTAGTATCTGTTTCAAAGATTCTAGCAGCATTTGAAACTTCGGTCAGGTTCGCGTTGGCATCTGTACGAGACAATATTAACTCTTGATTACTATCTATATTATTTAGCTTTTGAACACTGCCATCTGTCCAGACTATTTTTATTTCGTCAACTTTAGCATGTTTTCCTAAACCAAAGTGCAATTCAGGTGCAACAGATGATTGAAAACCTCTAGAAAGGGTTAACTCTTGTGTTTGGGTTATACCTTCTGTGGTAACAAAGACCCTATTGCCCAAGCCAGAAGTGTTTCCTTTTTCACCTGTGAATTTGATTGATAGATAATTATTTGTTTCTGAGCTTTTATTCTCAAATAGAGATGCTTTGTCGTCAATATTATTTGTGATTATTTCAAGATCACCGTCATTATCCAAATCGGCATAAACAACTCCGTTAGAAAATCCCTTATATTCTATGCCCCAAGTTTTATTGGCCATTTCAAAATCTAAATTGCCATTATTCTTAAAGATGAAGTTTTCTATTTTTTCAGACGGTATGCTCTTACTTAGTTCTAATAATGTGTCTTTTTCAATTTTAATATCGTCTAGTTTATTGAAATAATCATTGTTATTGATTTCTTTTCTAGTTCCGTTTGAAACAAATAGATCTTTGTTTCCATCATTATCAAAATCGGCAAATAAAGGTCCCCAGCTCCAGTCGGTCGAAGAGGTACCCGTGATTCTTGATATATTAGAGAAGTGGGGAATGCCATCAGTAAATATTCCGGAATTTAATTGCATGCAATTGTGCATGTATTGATAGTGAAAACCAGCATTTACAACATCCCAAAATAAACTAGGATTCATACTTGCCATGTTTGCCTTTTTTCGCCTATTGCTTCTGGCATCCATATCAACTTGAAAAATATCTAAGTTTCCGTCATTATTAATATCCGCAATATCAGTACCCATGCCGTAGAATGCTGTATGCGCCGTTGCCTCTTTTATAACCTCTTTGAATGTACCATTTTGGTTGTTGAGGTACATGAAATCTGGAGAATTGAAATCATTTGAAACATAAAGATCTGGCCAGCCGTCATTATTAATATCGCCTACTGTCGCACTTAATGTAAGTCCGAAATTCTTTAGACCTGCCTGTTCTGTAACATCTGTAAATTTGTTTCCGTCATTTCTGTATAAGTGATCAGAATCATTATTCTCTAAATTATTCATCTTAAAAGAATAGTAAAATGTTGGTGACTTAAAGTTTGTAGGCGGGTAATTGGCAACATACATATCTATATCACCATCTTTATCGTAATCTAAAAATGTGGCTTGTACGCTATTGCCTGTATCAGCTATACCGTATTCTTCTGCTCTTTCTGTAAATGTGCCATCTGTATTATTAATATATAATTGATTTTCTTTTGGTTTGAACTTACCGCCAACAGAGCAATAAATATCCAAAAATCCGTCTCCGTTTACATCTGCCATGGTAACACCTGTATACCAGCGATTATCACCAGAAACGCCCGCTTTATCAGATATATCTTCGAATTGCAGATTACCTTTGTTGAGGTATAATTTGTTGGGTACTTGATTTCCTGTGAAGAATAGGTCGAGAAGGCCGTCATTATTGATGTCACCCGTGGCAACACCGCCACCCATATACAAGTACGAGTAAGTGAAGTAATTTAATGAGTCGTTTTCGGTAAGAATATTACTGAAATCGATACCGGTTTGGTTAGCAGCTATACTTGTGAATATTTTACTGTTTACCGGTTCTGTTTTTTTTGAGCAATTGATGAACGCCAATAAAACTATTGAGAATATTAATGGTCTAAGCACAATTGTAAATTTCATGTTTTATAAGTTTGATAGTTAAATATACCACACTAATTGTTATTATTGAAAAAGCAGCATGACTGCACATGCTGCTTAATGTAATTCAACTAAACTAACTTAATAATAAAATTTTAATAACCAGGGTTCTGGTCAGCAGCAGATACATTTTCATTAGATGTTATTTCTCTATCTGGAATTGGCCAAAGCTCATTTTTACCAACTTGAAAGTTGGTTCCCGCCAATTCAGTTGAAACTAAGTTCCATCTAAGAATATCGTTAAAACGAACTTGTTCACCAGCTAATTCTACTTTTCTTTCATGAACAATAGCATCAAAAACTTCAGCTTTTGAAAGTCCGTAAGGCAAATCGACAAGACTTGCTCTTTCACGAACTTCGTTGATAAGATCTACGGCATTATCTTGCGTGCCGATCTCATTTTCACATTCTGCCATCATTAATAGAACATCGGCATATCTTAAGTATTTAAAATTGATACCAGACTCTTGATCTTCATTAGCATCTTTGTAGTAATTCTGATATTTTTTCCAGCCGGCACGTCTCTCATCACCTGCAGTTAGCATTTCTGCGGTTACTGTACCACCTCCAAAGGTGTCACCAACAGAATAAAAGCTATCGGCATATCTTGTATCTCCAACTTCAAATTCATCTAAAAGATCATCAGAAGGAAAAACATTGAACCAGTCATTGAAACCATATTCTTGACCTCTAAATGTTGCTTCGTTTGGTCCGGCACCCGTAACAGACGAGTCCCATTTTGCACCAGCTCCAAGCGCATCATCATATTCGATTTCGAATATTGATTCTACACCGTGCTCTGTTTCTTCAGTAAAGTTGTAAAAATAGTTAGGCTCTAAAGCATAACCAGAAAGTTTATTAAACTCGGTTAACGCCAATGAATGCTCCCCTAAAAATAAATATACTTTACCTAGCAAGGCAATAGCTGCACCTTTTGTAGCTCTACCATTATCTTCGTCACTTTTATTGAATAAGCTTGAAGAAGCTGATTGAAGATCAGAAATAATCAAAGCATAAACTTCGGATGCCGAAGACTTGGCAATACCTTCTGTTGTAGTTGGTATTTCTGTTATTAAAGGTATATCTCCAAATCTAGTGACCAATAAGAAGTTATATAGTGCACGTAAAAATTTAGCTTCACCTATAAACTTTTGCTTGGTTGCATTGCTCATTATCGATTCTTCGATTTCGTTGATCAACTCTTCGTTACCAATAACGAAATTAGCTTTATTGATACCTCTGTAGCAACTTTCCCAATAGTCGGCAATAGGGCCATGACTTGAATCAAAAGAGAAATCTAAATATTGTCTCTTATCTGCTTCTAATTGAGGGTTACCATCATTCTCGTGAGACATGTTGTCTTGTGAGAAAAACATGTGTCTAGAATACAGTCCTCTAGTTTGTAAATTGGCGTAAGCTGCATTTACAGCGGATTGTACTTGTGCTTCTGTCTTAAAAAATGTTTCTGGAGATAACCCATTTGGGTTTACCAACTCCAAATCATTTTCGCTACATGCATTTACTATTACCATTATGGTAAAGAGCATAAACATTGAAAAAATTATTCTTGTTGCTTTCATATTTCTTTTCTTTTTAGCAATTAAAATGATACTTGTAGACCTATTAAATACGTCTTAGGTTGTGGGTAGGCACCTCTATCGATACCAAATTCGAATAAATCGCCATTACCCACTTCTGGATCTAAACCAGAGTAATCAGTAATGGTAATCAAGTTTTGTCCACTAACATAAACTCTGAATTTTGAGAATAAATCTTGACCAAACGTATCACTAGGTAGTGTGTACCCTATAGTTAGGTTCTTAAGTCTTGAGAAAGATCCATCTTCTACAAAACGATCAGATAATTGAATGTTCTGTGGTGCGCCGCCAGCTCTTGGTACTGTAGTAGATGGGTTACTGGTAGTCCATCTATCTAACACACCAACACCTGCGTTGAACAGTCTTGGCATACCTTCAAGGTCATAAATATTTGTGTTATATAAATCTCTGCCATAAATACCTGTCCAGAACATATTGAAATCCCAATTTTTATAATCGGCACTTAAATTAAGACCGTATGTAAAATCTGGTAATGGGTCACCAATAATGGCTCTGTCTTCTGATGTGATATCGCCATCGTTGTTCAAATCTTTAAATCTAATATCACCTGGTTGTACAGTTGTTTGACTTGGGTTTGCGGTAAACACAGCGTCAACCTCCGCTTGGTTTTGATAAATACCATCTGTAACCAAACCAAAGAAATGGAATAGCGATTCACCTTCGGTGACTCTTGTAATTTGTTGAGTTTCAAAACCACCACCGTTTAATTCGTCTACACCACCTAAAGATAGCGCCTCGTTAGTGCTAGTAGATAAATTTAAGTTGGCAGACCATTTGAAATCACCTTCAAAATCGTTGTATCCTAAGCTCAATTCAAAACCTGTTGTTTCAACTGCACCTACATTTCTTACTTGACTACCTTCATTAATACCTAAAGATGTGGAAGTAGGTACACTAATTAACAAATCATCACTTCTATTTTCATAGTATTCTAAGGCAGCAGTGAATTTATCATTTGCAAAACCTAAATCAACACCAACGTTCATTTGTCTTGTTTCCTCCCATTTTAAATCAGGATTGGCCAAACCGAAAGCGGTCGTTCCTACAGCGTTAGACCCAGCTATTGGATATAAAAAATTGTTGACCAAGGTTGCACTATATAGGTAATTTGCTATTCTGTCATTACCGGAATACCCTAAACTACCTCTTAGTTTTAATGTACTTACATTGGTATCTAACATGAAGTTTTCTTTGGCAACGTTCCATCCTAACGCATAAGAAGAGAACCATCCCCAGCGATTATTAGAACCAAATTTAGAAGAAGCATCACGTCTTAATGATACCGCAGCAATATACTTGTCATCATAGTTATAGTTTAACCTTCCTAAGAAGCCTAATCTATTGTATTCAAATGATGTACTCTCTAAGCTCGAGTCTTCATTAGACAATTCATCAATTTCGTCAGAAACCGAATTTCTACTATTGGCATTTAAACTTGTTCCTTTACTTTCGAACTTTTCTGCTAATAATAATGCTTCAAAGTTATGTACATCAGCTATTGTCTTATTATATGTTAAACTATTTGTAAATATTATAGTTTGACCGTCAGAAGAGTTCTTGGTAATAGCTGCAAAAGCTTGTTGGTGCGTACCGCCTAAACTATCATCGTTATATGAAGGTATAAATTGGTTGCTGTTACTTTTAAAATAATCTAAACCAACTTGAGACTTAAATTTAAGACCGTCTATTATAGAATATTCTGCAAAAATATTACCTACTAAGCTAAAAGTGTTGTTAACGGCATTACCATGCTTTAGTACCCTTACCGGGTTTTCAGCATCTTGTCCATCACCCGCACTATTTGGACCTTGAAAACCACCAAGATTGTTGGCGTTATAAACTGGTAAATATGGAGCAGCTTTAATTGCATGCTCTAATAGTGAACGTCCGCCGGAGCCATTATCCGGATTTTGTTTGTTAAAATTGATAGACATATTCTGTCCTAACTTCAATTTTCCAAAAGTAAAATCGCTATTTGCTCTAAAAGAGTATCTCTGAAAACCAGTTTCGATGATGATACCTTCTCTTTCAAAATATCCTCCAGAAATTCTGAAATTGCTGGTTTCGCTACCACCGGAAGCTGCCATGTCGTAACTTCTTATAAGTCCCGTAGTGTAAATTTCATCTTGCCAATTGGTATTTAAGCCAGAAGAAGATAAAGGAGTGTTTGGTACAATACCAAAAGCATCACTGGCATATTGTAAATATTGCTCAGTGTTCAACACATCATATCTCTGGGTATTTTGCTGAAAACCTGTGTGTGCGTTAAAAGATAATTGGGTTTTACCACTTTTTCCTTTTTTTGTAGTTACGATAATTACACCGTTAGAACCTTGTGCACCGTAAACAGCTGTTGTTGATGCATCTTTAAGTACGTTAATGGTTTCAATATCATTTTGGTTGATACCAGAAAGATTACCAACGATCACTCCGTCAACTACAAATAGGGGAGAGTTGTTACCAAAAGTACCTAAACCTCTAATTGTTATAGAAGGTTCTGTTCCCGGTGCACCTGTGTTAACTACAGAAATACCTGCAGCACGACCTTGTAGTGCTTCTGTTGCATTAGCTACGGGCACAGCATTTAGATCTTCAGATTTTACACTGGAAATTGCGCCAGTTACTGCAGCTCTACTTTGAGCACCATAACCAACAACGACTACTTCGTCTAGAGCTTGCGCGTCTATTTCCAAAGTTACGTTGATAGATGATTGTCCGTTAACCTGTATCTTTTGTGATTGATACCCTATGTAGCTAATCGATATTGTTCCATTGGATGGTACGTTTGACAGTGAAAAATTTCCATCAAAATCGGTTTGTGTACCATTTGTTGTGCCCGATACCACAACAGATGCTCCTGGAAGAGGTGCACCGGTTTCATCAGAAACAACACCTGTTACGGTAGATGTTTGTGAGTAGGCAAATTGCCCCAACATTGCAATAATTGCAATGAATGTCATTTTGAGTTTAGTCATAATTAATTAAGTTTTAAGTTGTTATTTGTAGCGAATGAGTTTTGAAAAACACTACGTAACAAATATAAAATGAGGGCTTTGTAGAGAATAAAACAAATGAAGCGAACACTGGTAATTATGATGCATAATCATTGTGAACAATAGTAATACGGTAATTTTAGGGTGTAAAATTTGTCATTGTAGTATTTTAAGCTTTAGTGAAGTGTGTATTTCTTAATATTGTTTGTAAATATTGTTTATTTCATAATTTCTAGTGTTGTTACTTTCTGTGATTTTGAAAGAATTATAGAATTATGAGATAGATAAATTAAATATATCTTTGAATCTATTATTTGAGACTTATGAAAATTAATAGCTTATTTTTTGTTCTTATCGGTATACTGGTTTTCAGTTCTTGTAATGATCAAAATAAGAAGGAAGGTGATGTTTTAGCGCAAGATGAACATAAATACACCAATGAATTAATCAATGAGACCAGCCCTTATCTTTTGCAGCACGCACACAACCCTGTTGATTGGAAAGCATGGTCAGATGATGCATTCAAGAAAGCAGCAGATGAGAATAAATTGGTCGTTTTAAGTGTAGGGTATTCTACGTGTCACTGGTGTCATGTTATGGAAGAGGAATCATTTGAAGATGTTGAAGTGGCAAAGCTTATGAACGATAAGTTTGTCAGTATTAAGGTGGACCGCGAGGAACGACCGGATCTTGATATGGTGTACCAAACAGCACTACAATTAGTAAACGGAACAGGTGGGTGGCCAATGAACGCCATTATTATGCCCAACGGGAGTCCAGTTTTTTTGGGTACGTACTATGAAAAAGAAGAATGGAAGAGTATACTGGTCAAATTTAGTTCTGAATATGAAAAGAACCCTGAAAAAATGAAACAGTACGCCACAATGCTCGCAGATGGCGTTCAGGAGGTTTATGAACAGCCAGCAAAACAATTGGCAGATGCCATTACACCAAATAAGTTTGTAAACGGAATTACGGAGTGGGCTACCGTGTGGGATAAGCAATGGGGCGGTAACCTGGGTCAGCAGAAATTTATATTACCTGCCAATTTAACCATGTTGTTAGATTATGCCGTGCTTCAGCAAGATAGTGAGGCAAAAGAGCATGTGCTTACCACTTTGGATAAAGTGATGCATGGGGGAATTTACGATTACGTAGATGGCGGATTTTTTAGATATAGCACTGATAATACATGGAAAGTTCCGCATTTTGAAAAGATGTTATATGATAATGCACAACTGGTGTATCTGCTTTCGAAGGCATATAAATTGAATGAAAATGAGGAGTACAAAAAGAAAGTAGAAGAAACACTCAAGTTTTTGAAGGCTGAAATGCGAAATGAAGATGGTGGTTATTTTAGTGCTATGGATGCTGATACCAATGGTGAAGAAGGAGTGTATTATGTTTGGAAGAAGCAAGAATTAGGATCATTGCTTGCAGATGATTTTGCTATGTTTTCAAAATACTTCAATATTGAGGATAGTCAAGTATGGGAAGATGAAAATTTTGTATTGAACAATACCATATCTAAAGGTGAATTTTTAAAGGAGTTCAAATTAAGTGAAGAAGGCTTTGATGAGAACATGACAAATTGGAAATCAATTTTGTATCAAGCGCGGCAAAAAAGGGAGAAGCCCACCAAAGATTATAAGATTTTAACATCTTGGAACGCACTTTTAGTTGACGGACTATTAGAGGCCTATAAAGCTTTTGGCGAAGATGCATATTTAAGCGAGGCAGTGTCGGTATTTAATTATTTAAAAAATAATAATTATAAAGATGGAGAATTAGTGCATTCTTATACCAAAGATAGTAAGCGTAAAGAGGTATTTTTAGAAGATTATGCTTTTCTTGCCAAAAGTGCTTTTAGCTTGTACGAGGTTACACTAGATGTTTCATATCTAAAGACTTCAAAAGAGTTGATGAATATAGGCTCAGAAAAATTTAAGAGTACTTCTGAGTTGTTCTATTATAATGTTTCTAGTGACTTGGTGCCGAGTATAATTAATACTTCTGACGGGGTGGTGCCTTCTGCTAATGCTATTATGGCGCAGAATTTTTTACGAATTGGTCATTTAGAATACAATATCGATTATTTGAAAAAGGCTGAGGCAATGGGGGCATTGATTACAGGTGATTTTGAAAGTCACGCCATAAGCTACGGGGCATGGGGGTCGTTACTTTTACAGCAAGCATATCCTTTTTATGAAATAGTGGTTGTTGGTAGTGATGCTGAAGAATTAATGAGTGAAATACATAAGAAATATATAGTTAATTCGATTATCGTTGGTTCTACTGTTGAAAGTGATATTTCTCTTTTTAAAGATCGTTATAATGCAGATGATACTTTCATTTATGTTTGTCAGAATAATACCTGTAAATTACCTGTTAATACTACTCATGATGCATTTGATCAGATGAAATCTTTTGGTTACCAAGGGTTTAAGTAGATTTATGAGTAGTTGATCTTTAATAGCTTTAGTTTTTATTTTATTTAAGCTTAAAGAGCTTGTTATATGGAAGAGTGGTATGCCTATCCTTTATTGATATTAGTTGGTTTCGTTGTTGGTTTTGTCAATACGGTTGCAGGAGGTGGTTCTCTTCTTTCATTACCTATATTAATCTTTCTAGGACTTCCTTCAACTTTAGCAAATGGTACAAATAGGGTTGCTGTAATTTTTCAAACAGCTGTAGCTACTGCAGGGTTTAAAAGTAAAGGTGTTTCTACATTTCCATTTAATATATACTTAGGATGTTCTGCATTTTTTGGCTCTATTCTCGGAGCCCGTTTAGCGGTTGATATTAGTGGGGCGCTTTTTAATAGAATTCTAGCCATTGTAATGATTTGTGTAGTGCTTATTGTAGCATTCGGACCAAAAATTGGAATGAAAGAAATTCAAGAACGACTTACTGGTAAATATTTATGGCTTGGAATCATTGCTTTTTTCTTTTTCGGAATTTATGGCGGATTCATTAATGCGGGACTTGGCTTTATAATCATTCTATTTCTTCATTATGTTAATAGAATGACTTTAGTGCGTTCTAATGCGACCAAAGTTGCTGTTGTTTTTATGTATATGGTTTCGGCATTGATCGTATTTGCGTGGAACGATCAGGTGAATTGGAAAATTGGTTTAATACTGGCAATCGGTAATGCTAGTGGAGCTTGGGTAGCCAGTAGAGTGTCTGTAAATATGGGTGATGGCTTCGTGAAAAAGTTCTTGATTTTTATGGTCTCGATACTAGCCGTAAAACTTTGGTTTTACCAATAATTTAAGCAAAATTTGTAATACAATATAAAATAAGATAGCATGCCAGGTTTTGAGTTGTTTGGAGAGAGTGAGAAAAGTCAAGTTCAAGATGTTTTAGATTCTGGGGTGTTGATGCGTTACGGCTTTGACGGTATGCGAAATAACCACTGGAAAGCTTTAGAACTTGAGGAAGCTTTATCTAAAAGAATGGAATCTAAGTATGCACAATTAGTTAGTAGCGGTACTGCCGCTTTAACTGTTGCGCTTGCCAGTGCTGGTGTTGGTGCTGGGGACGAGGTAATTATGCCAACCTTTACATTTGTAGCCAGTTTCGAATCTATTTTAGCAATTGGTGCAATACCAATTTTGGCAGATGTTGATGATTCATTGACTTTAGATCCAGCTGCTGTTGAAAATGCTATCACCGATAAAACTAAGGTTGTAATGCCGGTCCATATGTGCGGTTCTATGGCTGATTTGGGTGCTTTGAAGGCTATATGTGATAAACATGAGTTATTGCTTATAGAAGATGCCTGTCAGGCAATAGGAGGTAGTTATGATGGTAAACCATTGGGTAGTTATGGTGATTTAGGCTGTTTCTCGTTCGATTATGTAAAAACCATAACTTGTGGCGAAGGCGGAGCAATCATTACCAATGATGAACTGTATAAAATAAATGCCGATCATTATTCCGATCACGGTCATGATCATGTGGGCAACAATCGCGGAACGGAAACACACCCGTTTTTAGGGTATAATTTTAGAATATCAGAATTGCATGCTGCCGTGGGTTGTGCGCAAATAGCGCGTTTAGATGATTTTTTGTCTATTCAAAAGAGAAATTACACGGTTTTGAGAAAAGCCTTATCTCCACTTTCTAATATTACGTTTAGAAAAGTGCCTGAAGGTGGAGTGGAAAATTATTCATTTATTTCTTTTTTCTTACCAACTACAGAAATAGCAAAAAAAGCGCACACAGCTTTAGGTGAAGCTGGTGTTGATGCCTGTTTTTATTGGTTTGATAATAACTGGCACTACTACAAAAAATGGGAGCATTTGACCCAAAAAAGATCTTTAGGTAAATTGCCGCAAGAGGTAATAAATCAGTTGCCTGACTATTCGCAATCAGACTTTTCAAAATCTGATGCATGGATCGGTAGAACCATTTCATGTCTTGTAAAATTAAGCTGGACAGAAGAAGAGGTTTCTGAACGAGCAACTAAAATGAAATATGTTTTAGAAAAGTTTATTTAGAGCATTAATACTTCACGTATTCTAAAATTTCTAATCCGTATCCGACAATACCTACGCGTTTCGCTTGGGTACTGTTGGTCATTAATTTCATTTTATGAATACCTATGTCGTGTAGTATCTGAGCTCCGATACCGAAGTCACGATTATCCATTTCAATTTTAGGTGCTTTGTGAACGCCTTGTTTTTGCAATTCTTTCAACTCTTTTAATCTTGAAAGTAGATTAAGTGATTCTGAATCTTGATTGATGAAGACAATTGCTCCTTTACCTTCTTTATTAATCTTGTTGAACATATCCTCTAACTTTTCGTCAGGGTTATGTGTCAACGTTCCTAAAATATCATTATTGATCAGGGTAGAGTTGATACGGGTCAATATTTTTTCTTCAGATGACCACGAACCTTTTGTTAATGCAATATGTATATGGTTGTTTGTAGTCTGCTTATAAGCTCTTAATCTAAATTCACCAAAACGCGTGGTAATATCAAAATCAACTTCTTTGTCGATTAAGCTATCATGCTCCATTCTGTAGGCAACAAGAGATTCAATAGAGACAATCTTTAAATCGAATTTTTTAGCAACATCGACCAATTGAGGTAGGCGTGCCATCGTACCATCTTCATTCATGATTTCTACGATAATTCCTGCTGGCTGTAGTCCAGCTAATCTTGCAAAATCAATGGCAGCTTCTGTGTGCCCAGTTCTTCTTAATACGCCACCTTCTTTAGCAACTAAAGGAAAAATATGCCCTGGTCTGGCTAAATCATGGGGTTTGGTATCACTTTCGGTTAATGCAATGACAGTTTTAGATCTATCACCGGCAGAAATACCTGTAGTAACTCCTTTTCCTCTTAAATCTACAGATACCGTAAAAGCCGTTTCTAAAGGATCGGTGTTGGTGCTTACCATCATATGTAACCCTAAATCTTTACAACGACCTTCGGTTAATGGAGCGCAAATAAGACCTCTGCCATGAGTGGCCATAAAGTTGACCGTCTCAGGTGTCGCTAGTTCTGCAGCTGCCAGAAAATCTCCTTCATTTTCACGATTTTCATCATCAACTACGATAATTACTTTACCGGCGCGAATATCTTCAATCGCTTCTTCAATGCTATTCAATTTTATTGTACTAAGATCTGTCATGGTTAAGAATCAGCTTTATCTTTTTTCTTAAATAATTTTTTGAAGAAATCGGCTATAAATCCGAAGTCCATCAATCCTTTATCTTCAGTTGCTCTTTTGGTTAATACAACACCTAAAGGTAGCATAATCAGCGTTGCTAGCCATGCACCTAACATTGGGTGTATATTACCTTCTTTGGCGTAGTTTCCTGCAAAAACACCTATAAAATAATAAATTAGGAAAAGGACTATGGCGATTACCATAGGCAAACCTAATCCTCCTTTCCTAATAATAGCACCTAAAGGGGCGCCTACGAAGAAAAGAATGATACAGGAGAACGCTAATGCATACTTGTTATGAAGCGAAAGAATATGCATATTGTAGATTTTATATCTCTTCTGCATTTCTTCTTTTTTGCCGCTAACGGTTCCTAAAATACTAGTCGTGGCATTTTTAGCGCTACTTAATATCTGAATTTGTTGCCAATCTGGAAAAAGGACAAGAAAATTGTCATTGATGGAATCTTGCAGTGCTATATTTTTTTTGGCAATACCTGCCTTAACATTTAAAATGGAATCTTTTTTACGAGCCATGTCCGTTTTGGTAGAATCATTTTTGTTTGGTACCAAAGGGATGAACATGCCTGTTCTACTTTCTATGTTTTTTGAAAACGCACGAACAATACGGTAATTATCGCCACGTAACGAATCTATATCTTTTGAGAGTCGCGATATATTCTTCATTTTATCGGTACTGATATCTCGCTCTTCCTCTAGATCATCATTATTGATTTCTGGTATTTCAATGTTCATGGTGTACTCGTCGAAATCTGCCTGAGCGAAAGGAAATTTCATTTTATTGTCATTACTTTTTGAAGTAACATCTTCATAATAATGCCCGTCTGTTAATACCAATTGTATTAGGTCAGAGTCTTCACTGCTTATTAATTCTCCAGTTTTAGATTTAATAACTGTGGTATTTAGGTTATTTGCAGATTTTCTATGGATGATAACATTTCTAAGAAAGCGGTCATTTTCACCATACTTCTCGTCCACTTTAATATTCATACCCTCGAAATCACTAAATACACCTTCAGACACTACTGCCGCAGGTTTTACCTTGGCAATATTTCTACGGAGGTTGTATATTTTTCGTTGTGATAATGGAATGACGTTGTTGGCAAAGAAAAATGTTACTCCGCCTAAAATGGTCACGAATATGATTAAACTCAACATAGAACGTTGTAGTGAAATCCCTGATGCTTTCATTGCAGCGAATTCATAATTTTCTGCAATAGAACCAAAAGTTAAAATAGAAGATAAAAGTACTGTTAGCGGTAATACTTTTTCGGTAAGGTCTGGCATTAAATAGAACAAGAATTTACCGATAATGATAATGTCTAAACCTTTGCCCGCAAGGTCATCAATAAAAAGCCAAATCGTTTGAAATATGAAGATGAACATCAATATTACAAACGAACTGACAAAATTAAAAACGAACCTTGATAGGATATATCGGTCTAGTATTCTCAATAGTTCTAATTTCTTAGAATGAAATATCCTTCATCCTTATATTTAGCTTCATCAAAAGTAAATAAGGTTTTGGACAAAGTTTGATCTGTTTTAAAAGAATTAACAGTGATGGTCGTTTTTGTACCGTTCTTACCAGTTTCAATTAAGTTATAAATGTGCTTTGTGCCCATATCTATGCCTAATAATCTTGATTTTATTTCGGTATCAGAATCGATAGGAGTCAATTTTACGTATTGTATCTTTCTTCCTTGAATATCCTGTAAAATATCCCAAGCATAGTTATGTCCTTCTTTGTAGAAGGTCAGCATTTTAGAGGGAGTCATCGCATTTTCGTCTTCAGACTTATCCTCTATCGTTACTTCTTCATTTTCTGGCACAATAGTGTATACTTTATTACCGTCAAATATTTGTTGAGAACCTAAATAATTGAACATGTATTTATTTCCGGCGAGGGTAACATCGCCTCTTGTCTCTTGGTTGATACCTGCTTCGGCATTCTTTAAATCGAACTTGAAGTCTACAAAGATGTTGTCGTAACTCTGTACTTTGTTATAAACTTCATCAAGTAAGGCTTTCGCTTTATCTGAACCTTGAGCGTTAACAAAGGTTGCGGTAAACATAATCGTCAAAACAATAATAACTTTCTTCATCTCTTTTTAATATTATTCATTATCCAATATTTGTTGAAGGGCAACCATGTCAGATACATAAACCTGTCGTGCTTTACTACCTTCAAACGGACCTACAATGCCTGCGGCTTCTAATTGATCAATAATTCTACCGGCTCTATTGTACCCTAATTTCAACTTTCGTTGAATTAAAGAAGCAGAACCTTGTTGGGCAATTACGATAACTTCAGCAGCTTCGCGAAACTTTGCATCTCTGTCAGACACGTTATTATCAAGACTCGTGCCAGAATCTTCACCAACGTACTCTGGTAATTCGTGTGCATCTGGGTAAGCACGCTGACTACCAATGAATTCCACAATTTTTGCTACCTCTGGGGTGTCTACAAAAGCACATTGAATACGAGTGACATCGTTACCTTGTGTAAATAACATATCTCCTCTACCAATTAATTGATCTGCACCTGCGGTATCTAAAATTGTTCTTGAATCTATTTTAGAAGTTACCCTAAAAGCTAACCTTGCAGGGAAGTTGGCTTTAATGATACCGGTAATAACGTTTACAGATGGTCTTTGCGTTGCAATGATCAAATGTATACCAATTGCTCTCGCTAATTGCGCTAATCTAGCTACAGGCGTTTCTACCTCTTTACCAGCTGTCATGATCAAATCGGCAAACTCATCAATTACTAGAACTATATAAGGTAAAAATTTATGACCGTCATTCGGGTTCAGTTTTCTAGCCTTAAACTTGGTATTGTATTCTTTTAGGTTACGAACCATGGCTAATTTCAACAGTTCGTATCTATTGTCCATTTCAATACAAAGTGAATTCAGTGTGTGAATTACTTTTGTATTATCGGTGATAATAGCTTCTTCTGAATCAGGAAGTTTGGCTAAGAAATGACGCTCAATTTTATTATAAAGTGTAAGTTCAACTTTCTTTGGATCGACCAATATGAATTTTACCTCTGCCGGATGCTTTTTATACAATAGCGAAGTAAGTACAGCATTTAAACCTACCGATTTACCTTGACCGGTAGCCCCTGCCATTAATAGGTGAGGCATTTTTGCTAAATCTACTACAAAGGTTTCGTTACTAATAGTCTTACCGAATGCGATTGGTAATTCCATTTCTGCCTTTTGAAATTTACTAGAAGCGATTACAGAACGCATAGATACTATCGATGAATTCTTGTTCGGTACTTCAATACCAATAGTTCCTTTACCAGGAATAGGGGCAATGATACGTATTCCCAAAGCTGCTAATGATAGTGCAATATCATCTTCAAGGTTTTTAATTTTCGATATTCTAACACCAGCCTCTGGTACTATTTCGTATAAGGTAACGGTCGGACCAATGGTTGCCTTAATTTGGGCAATTCCGATTTTATAGTTTTTTAGAGTTTCAACAATTTTATTCTTGTTTTCTTCTAATTCTTCTTGATTAATAGTGATACCGCCGGTTGCACCGTGTTGGTCTAGAAGATCAATGTGCGGAAATTTATAATTTCCTAACTCCAACGTAGGGTCAAATTCGCCAAAATCATCTACAAGTTTGTTGGCAAGAACATCAATTTCTTCTGGTTCTTCAATAACCGATTCAACCTCCATTGCCAAAGTTTCTTCAGGCTCTGGCTCAGGTATAGTAACTTCAAAATCGTTAGTTTTTTCTTCTTTTTCTAAATGTGGAATTTCGGTCTTATGGGTATACGTATCTAATATAACCGGAGTTTCTTCTTCTAGCGAAGTAGTAAGAATGTCTTCTTGTTCTTTCTTTTTGCTTGCCTTGCGTTCTTGGTTAGCTTTAAACTCTGTAGAAATAGCTTCTTTTCTAGATTTAAAAAACGATAAAATACCTTCTGGTGTAACATCGAACAATCGTACTAGAATAAATATGAGACCGAATACCAATAAAAGAAGTACGCCAATTTTACCAGCGTAATCTTGTAAGAAATCGTTCATCTCAAATCCAACCAATCCGCCTAATAACGGGCTAGAGGTTGCAAAGAAACCTAAGGTAATTGAAATCCAGATAATGAATAACAAACCCCAAATCCATTTTTTGAACAAGGCTTTTAAAGGTAGTCCTAAAAAGAGATAGATACCTGTAATACAAATAAGAAAAGGAACAATAAGAGAAGCTACACCAAAGCCTTTATACATGAAAAAGTGACTAATACTAGCCCCGAATTTGTTCAGTAAGTTTTTAGCAAGTTCATTACGGTCTTTAAACTCTGACAAAAGACTTTGGTCATCTTGCCAGTTAAAGTAAAATGAAATAAACGAAAAGAACAATGCAATACTAAAGAGCATCAATAAACTACCCAAAATAATTTTATTCTGTTTGGATAATCTAAACGGTGTTCGCTTTTTAGTAGGTTTCGGCTTTGATTTAGTTGCCTTTTTTGCCATTAAAACTTAATTCTGATGCTAAATTACAAATTTACGATGAGCTACGCGGAAACTAAAAACTAACCTATAGAATCTTAGGTAAGTAGATTATGAGTCCGACAATGGCAGATGCTATTGAAACCAGCATTACGGCACCCGCAGAAATGTCTTTTATGAATCCGATTTTGACATCAAATTCTGGTTGAATATAGTCTGCAATTTTCTCCACAGCGGTATTCATACCTTCAATTCCTAAAACCATTGCTATTGCAAATATTTGAAGTATCCATTCAGTACTCGAAATATCATGGTAGAAACCTACGGCGGTCATTACTATGGCGATGAACACCTGAATTTTTATACTTGCTTCGGTTCGTATCAAAAGAAATGCGCCTTTAAGGGCAAAGCCTACACTTTTAATACGATTTACCAAAAAGGATTCTTTGGGCATGAGTGTCCTTTGTTTTTAGTTCATTAATGCCTCTAAAGCAGCTTTGTAATTTGGCTCTTCTGTAGTTTCTGCTACTTGCTCTGTATACAATACATTACCTTTTTCATCAACTACAACCACTGCTCTAGAAAGTAAGGGAGCTAATGGTCCGTCAGAGAATGCTACATTGTAACCTTTACCGAAATTACCATCTTTAAAATCGGAAAGCATTTCAACATTTTCAATCCCTTCAGCACCACAAAATCTTGCTTGTGCAAACGGTAAATCTTTAGAAATACATAAAACAATGGTATTATCAAGCTCAGCAGCTTCTTGATTGAATTGGCGAACAGATTGTGCACAAGTACCAGTATCTACGCTTGGAAATATATTTAATACTACTCTAGAACCTTCGTAATCTGAAAGTTTTACTGTAGATAAGTCATTCTTAGTTAATTGAAATTCTGGAGCTTTTCCGCCATTTGCAGGTAAAGTTCCTAATGTGTGTATTTCGTTTCCTTTTAGTGTAACCGAAGCCATAACTTTTGTCTTTTTATAATTGAGAATGTGAAATTATAAAATATAAAGCTGAAATGAGCGGGAATATGATAAAAAAAGTCCTTTCATAATTGAAAGGACTTTGTGTTTTGTAAAAGCCATTATTTATCTATGGAGCCTAAAACACGCTGCATAAATTGATTCATAGCTTCTTTCTTTGGTATGCCTTGCTGAATACTGTTTGCAACATCTAAGGCACCGTACATATTAGAAATCAATTCGCCAATTACATCAAGCTCTTCATCTTTTAATGAAGGAAGCTCGGTCAAGGCTTCTAAAGTCTCAATGGTCTCTAGAACGTAATCGCTATCTTTTTCTTCAATGAACTCTGTCAGTAATTTAATTAGGGGTAATCTCACTGATCAAATCTTTTAATAGGTCGTACTTATTAGTTTGAACCTGATTTTTAATTTTTCCTTTCTCGAAAGATGCGAACGTTGGTAAGTTGCTTACATCTGCTAGCTTTCTTGATTCAGGAAATTTTTCTGCATCTGCCAATACAAATGTAATATTGTCATTTTGTGAAGCTTCTTTTTTGAATTTAGGCTTCATGATTCTGCAGTTACCACACCATGTTGCAGAATATTGAACTACAACATTTGGATTATTATCTATGATTTCCTGTAAATTATCTTGTTCTAATTCTAATAACATAATTAAAAATGTTTAAAGATTAATACAATGAACATGAAGTCAATAACTTCATGTTCATTAAAAAAATATACTTAGTTGGCGTGTGCAGAAAGGTAGCTAGCAACACCGTCTCTATTTGCAGACATAGCTTCTTTACCTTCTTCCCAGTTTGCTGGGCAAACCTCACCTTTTTCTTGAACGTGTGTTAAAGCATCTACCAAACGTAAGTACTCACCAACATTTCTACCTAAAGGCATATTGTTGATGCTTTCGTGTTGTACAACGCCTTCTTCATCAATGATGTATGTAGCTCTGTAGGTAACATTGTCACCTTCTACTTGAACTGTTTCTGTTTCTTCGTCGTAAACTTCATTTTGGATATCTAAAATACCTAAAACGCTAGATAGGTTACGGTTGCTATCTGCCAATATTGGGTAAGTAACACCTTCAATACCACCGTTATCTTTATCTGTGCTTAACCATGCAAAGTGTACTTCTGGAGTATCACAAGATGCACCGATTACCAAAGTGTTTCTTTTTTCGAATTCACCAATGGCTGCTTGAAAAGCGTGTAATTCTGTTGGACAAACAAAAGTGAAATCTTTTGGGTACCAAAATAAAACCACTTTCTTGTTATTTTTTTGTGCTTCTTCTAAAACATTAAGTTTAAAAGTATCGCCCATGTCGTTCATTGCGTTAACACTAATGTTTGGGAATTTCTTTCCTACAAATGCCATAATATGTTTTCGTTTTATAATTTATTAAAACACAAAATTAAGACTTGATAAAAGGATTACCGACTTTCTAAATTAGAAATTTCAATGCTAGGATAACTATTTTGAATAGCTAAGTTAATAACGCTATTTAGATAAGAATGACGTAATTTAAACGCATTAAAATTATCAGATCAATAGTGTATTATTGTCTAATGTGTAGATAAAGTAAAATAGGTGTTTCACTTTATTTTGAAGTAAGCCTTTTGATCTTAATATTAAATCCGGCGAATATAAATGTCATTATCGGACTTAACCAGTTGAAGATGGCGTATACAAAGTATTCAGCTACACCAACTCCTAAAACACCGCTATGATAGGCTCCACAAGTGTTGTAAGGAATCAATACAGATGTTACCGTACCAGTATCTTCTAGTGTTCTACTTAAGTTTTCAGGTGCCAAGCCTCTGTCTTTAAATGCTTTTGAGAACATTTTTCCTGGTACAACTATTGCCAAATATTGATCAGATGCCGTTCCATTTAAAACAATACAGCTTATACCTGTACTAAAGAATAGACCAAATGTAGATTTAGCCATTTTCAAAAGCGATTTTGTAATTCTTGATAAAGCACCTATACCATCCATAATTCCTCCAAAAAACATAGCGCAGATAATTAGCCAGATAGTACCTAGCATACCTGTCATTCCTTTAGAAGAAAATAAATCGCTTAACGCTTTGTTGTCTGTCGGTATATCGGTACTTACCGTAATTGCTTTTAGTATACCTTGATACCCAGATTGAAAAGTTAATTCTGATGATCCTGTAATACCGGCAACTATACCTGGTTGAAAAATTAGGGCAAAAAGAGCTGCTAATAACGTACCTACAAGCAAGGCTGCTAATGGTGGTGTTTTTTTAACGATTAGAGCTATAACTGCTATCGGTACTAAAAATAACCAACCATTGATATCAAAAGATGAATCAATAGATGCTAAAATTGCATCAACATCTGCTTCACCATTGGTTTCTAGACTAAAACCTATTATTAGAAATACAATAAGGGTGACGGAAATTGTTGGTACTGTAGTCCATAACATATATTTAATATGAGAGAACAGTTCGCCACCTGCCATTGCAGGTGCTAAATTCGTGGTATCACTTAGTGGAGAAAGTTTGTCTCCAAAATATGCTCCAGATAAAACGGCACCAGCAGTCATTCCTAAAGAAATGCCTAATGCTTCACCGATACCTATTAATGCAATACCTACCGTGGCAGATGTTGTCCAACTACTTCCTGTGGCTACTGATATAATAGCACAGATAATTACACATGCCGCCAAAAAGATGGTCGGGTTCAGAATTTGAAGTCCATAATAAATCATCGCAGGTATTATGCCACTGACCAACCAAGTTCCTGCTAACGCACCTACCATAAGTAAAATAAGCAATGCACCTGTTGTAGATCGAATGTTTTCTTCTACTTCGGCTATCATTTGCTTGTAAGAAACCCTGTTCATGAAACCTACAATTGCGGCTACTGCGCCACCTAATAATAGTATGAATTGATTTGAGCCACTTAAGGCGTCATCACCAAATACATACACATTATATGCCAACATAGCTACTAGGGCTATAACGGGAATTAAAGCGGCAATTATGCTTAATTCTTTATTGTCAACGATATGTTCGTTTTCCCTGTGTTCGTTGGTGTTCTGGTCTGACATTAAGTGCAAGTTTGGTTTCTACGTAATATTACGATTTCTGTTACTGATGTGCAAACCCATTTTAGAATTGAAAGATTATGCTTTTATACTTTTGACATCCAGTATATTAAGGTCTTCAAGACATTTTTTCATTAGTGTGTACGTTCTTTGAATGTCATCATCCAATCCTATTGAGAATCGAATTAATCCGTTTCCAAGTCCCATTTCTTCTTGTTCTTCTAACGGAATTTCTGAAGATGTGGAGCTTCCGGGTGCGCTGAATAATGTTTTATAAAACCCGAGGCTAACTGCTAGGTAACCTAGTTTTCTTTCTTGCATTAGTTCCATCAAAGCATTGGCATTTTCAAGAGTGCCTACATCCATAGTTATTAAACCGCCATATCCGTATTCCGGATTCATCTGATCTTCCATAATCAAATGTCCTGGGTGAGAGGGGAGTCCTGGGTATACAACTCTTAATCCGTCCTTTTCAAAATTTTCAGCTAAAAATTGGGCATTTTGGCTATGCTGTTTCATTCGAATGTGTAGCGTACGCATGTTCTTTAAAATCGATGCTGCTCTCATGCTATCAAGGGTGCTTCCTAAAAGCATTCCTGCTCCATTATTTACATCTTTAAGACTAAGGCAGAATTCTGTTGTGCCACAAACGACACCGGCAACACAGTCACTGGTTCCATTAATAAATTTGGTAAGGCTATGAATAACAATGTCAGCACCTAATTTGGCAGGTGATACGGTTAATGGAGAAAATGTATTGTCAACAATTAATGGTAGCTGATTTTTTTTTGAAATGCGTGAAAGTGCTGAAATATCTGCAACCTCTAAAAGCGGATTACTTACACTTTCGCAGTATATCATCTTAGTATTTGGCGTAATAGCTTCGGCTACGGCATCAAGATCGGTGATATCTAGAAATGTTGTTTTGATTCCGAATTTAATCAAGAAGTTTTTCATGAAGGCGTATGTGCCACCATAAATTGTTCTACTACTGATGATATGGTCGCCAGAATTACACAGCTGTAAAATAACCGTTGTTATCGCGCCCATGCCGCTAGCCGTTACATTGGCGCTTTCGGTACCTTCTAAAGCAGCTAAAGCTTCTCCTAAATATAAGTTTGAAGGTGAAGAATGTCTGCTGTATAAATAGCACCCTTCTGTATTTCCCTCAAAAGTGTCGAACATTGTTTTTGCCGATATAAAAGTATAGGTAGATGAATCTGAAATGGACGGGTTGACTCCACCATATTCGCCGAAGTATTGTAAATCTTGTAGGTCGTTGCTGTTTTTTTGGCTCATGATTTGTTGTTTTCTGTAAAAATACCTTTTGAATGTAAAATTGTCAATAGGTTAGTATTTTATTAGAATTTAAAACTATAATTAATATAATAATAGATTTATATTCTATTATTGTGTATTTTGTAACAACTGAACAGAATTATATTCGTTATGAAACTTGATCAAATAGATAATAGACTCCTAGAGTTATTACAAGAAGATAGTAAGAAGACCACTAAAGAGTATGCTTTAAAGTTAGGACTTTCTACGACTGCCATTTATGAACGTATAAAAAGGTTAGAGCGTGGAGGTGCAATTAGAAGTTACGTAGCCTTAGTAGATAAAGCTATTGTAAATAGGAACTTTACGGTATTTTGCCATGTGAAATTAGTACAGCATGTTAAGGATAATATTGCACAATTTGAAGCGCAGGTTATGCGTTTGCAAGAGGTAGTTGAGTGTCATCATTTAAGTGGTGATTATGATTACCTTTTAAAAATACACGTTCAAGATATGGATGCGTACCGAAATTTTATGGTCAATAAATTAACGACCATGAATCATATTGGTAGTACCCAAAGCTCTTTTACCATAAAAGAGGTGAAGCATTCTACTGCTATTCCTCTTTAAAACTAAAAATAGTATTAATTTTGTAAGACATTAGAAAACAAATATTTTATGGATCAATATGATGTAGCCATTATAGGCTCAGGACCTGGAGGATACGTAGCGGCAATACGTTGTGCACAACTAGGAATGAAAACAGCGATAATCGAAAAATATTCCACTTTGGGTGGAACATGTTTGAATGTTGGTTGTATTCCTTCAAAGGCGTTGTTAGATTCTTCTCATCATTACGAAGATGCTACCAAGCATTTCGAAGAGCATGGTATTGAAATTCCTGGTGAGATTAAAGTGAATTTAGAGAAAATGATTGCACGTAAGCAAGGCGTTGTAGATCAGACAACCAAGGGAATTGAGTTCTTGATGGATAAAAATAAAATTACCGTTTATGAAGGTGTTGGTAGCTTTAAAGATGCTACTCATGTTAACATCAAAAAAAACGATGGTAAGACAGAAGAAATAGAAGCAAAGAATATTATTATCGCAACTGGTTCTAAACCTTCAACTTTACCTTTTATAAAATTAGACAAAGAACGCATCATTACTTCTACCGAAGCTTTAGAGCTTAAAGAAATACCAAAACATATGATTGTTATTGGTGGTGGTGTAATTGGTCTTGAATTAGGACAAGTATATAAGAGACTTGGAGCGGAAGTTACAGTAGTAGAATTTATGGACCGTATTATTCCTGGTATGGACGGTGCGCTTTCTAAAGAGTTAACTAAAGTGATGAAAAAGCAAAAAGTAAAATTTGCGTTATCTCATAAAGTGAAGTCGGTTGAAAGAAAAGGTGATCAGGTAATAGTTAAGGCTGATAATAAAAAAGGCGAAGAAGTAGTTTTTGAAGGTGATTATTGTTTAGTTGCCGTAGGAAGAAAACCATATACAGACGGATTGAATGCTGATGCCGCTGGTGTTAAACTTGATGAAAGAGGTAAGGTTATTGTTGACGAGCATTTGAAAACAAACGTTGATAATATTTACGCTATCGGTGATGTAATCAAAGGTGCTATGTTAGCTCACAAAGCTGAAGAAGAAGGTACTTTGGTTGCTGAGATATTAGCAGGTCAAAAACCGCATATCGATTACAATTTAATACCTGGCGTAGTTTATACATGGCCAGAGGTTGCTGCTGTTGGTAAAACAGAAGAGGAACTAAAAGAAGCAGGAGTAGCATATAAGGTAGGTCAATTTCCTATGCGTGCATTAGGTCGGGCTAGAGCAAGTATGGATACTGACGGATTCGTAAAGATTTTAGCGGATAAAAAGACCGATGAAGTTTTAGGTGTACATATGGTTGGTGCTCGTTGTGCCGATTTAATTGCCGAAGCAGTTACAGCAATGGAGTTTAGAGCTTCTGCTGAAGATATTTCTAGAATGAGCCATGCTCACCCTACATATGCTGAAGCGGTTAAAGAAGCAGCGTTAGCAGCTACCGATGATCGTGCTTTGCATGTGTAAATAGCATAAATTTTTGATATAAAAAGGCAGCCAACTGGCTGCCTTTTCTGTTTTATAATTATATGTGAATTTAGTTTTTTATTAAACCTAGAACTCGTAATACTTTCTCTGTAGCAGATTTTAAAACTTCAAAAGCGATAATAGCGAATTGTTCTAAGTAAATTCTAGTAGTGGATAAAACGGAATGTATGTTTGCCTTTATTTCAGCTTTATGATTCTCGTATTTTAAAGCAAAAAAGGTGCTTGCGATCATAAATAGAATAGCGCCAGGTACCACTAAATACGGATTTAATGAATGATGAAAGAATCGGTATAAGCCTACTCCCGTAAAACTACCGTATAATATAATGAAATGAATGATGTAGATAGATAAGGTGCTTTGACCTATTCTTAGCCAAGTTGCATTCATTAAGAATTTTCTAAGTACTATGAATATAGAAAAAACAAGTAGCACATCACCCAAACGTATAAATAAGTAGTTGTTGTTAAAAATTGATTGAAACAATTGTATTCCAGTAGCTTCATAAATTGAAAGGAAAAAATCTGAAGAAAGGAATATCAATGTTAGTCCGGTTGCTATGTAAGCTGGTACAATATAATTATACAGGTTTTTACTGTCTTGGTATTTAGAGAAAATAACAGACATAAAACTACCAATAGTAGCATAACCCAACCATGGTATAATCGTAAAAACAGATCCATTGGCTTTTGTTAGGTAATTTGCAAAAACCTGCGGTAAAAACTCAAAACTAGATGCTTTATACATCGGTTCAAAAATGAATAGTAATAGGGTAGTAGTTAAAAGAATTGTTGGGAATATCCATTTTTGTTTTGCAGAGGTTAGTATGTAAAATCCGATAATGAATAATATCGATAACCCTATACAATGTAGAACATCTACCAAATAGAAAGAATCATAAATTTCACCTTTGAACAAACCAAAGATGTTTATTCGTAATAGGTAAGCAATGACCAATAGTTCTAATCCGCGTTTAATTCCCTTTTTAACTCGTGGGTTCGACCAACCGGTTTGCTTGGATCGAATTAATAAGAATGTAAAAATGAATCCAGATACAGTAAAAAATACTGGTGCGGTAATTCCTCTAAAATATTTCCAAGTACTGAACAACATATTAGAGTTGTCTCTAAAGGCATTATCAAGTAGGCCGTCTATAAAATGACCTTGTAACATCATTAAAATAGCCCATGCTCTTATGGCATCTAAAAAAAACAATCTTGACTTAGAGTTGCTCATTATAACAATTATATCCTATATACTTATAAAACAGTATGTTTAGATGTTTAAAACGGCAAAATTAGATAAAATATTCTAAGATGTATCGTAATTGAATTAAATTCGCAATCATACATTAAAATAAGTCTATGAGTTATGTTTTAGCATTTGCAGGTAGTAATTCTTCAGTATCCATTAATTATAAATTGGTAAAGTATACTGCTACTTTAATAAAAGGAGAAGAAGTTAGGTTAAGGGATCTTTCAAAATATCCATTTCCGATATACAGTCAAGATGCAGAAAAGGAAAACGGGTTCTCTAATTCGTTAGTAGAATTCAATAATGAAATTGCCAATTCTAAAGGGTTGCTCATATCGGTAAATGAGCATAATAGCTACCCATCGGCATACTTTAAAAATACGATGGATTGGTTATCTCGATTTGATACTAAATTTCTTGCAGATAAAAAGATTTTATTGATGGCAACTTCAAACGGTGGTCGTGGAGCTATCGGTGCTTTAGAAGTGGCGTAAAAAATGATTGCTAGATTTCAGGGCACGGTTGTAGCATCTTTCTCATTGCCGAAATATAGCGAGAACTTTGATGAAGTAGAGGGAATTACAAATGTTGAGCTTGCTAAGATTTATGCAGACAAAGTAGCTTCTTTTGTAAAGTCTATTTCTTAACTATAGAACGTACTACAAAAGTTAAATAAACCTAAGTCTTCCCTATTAGGTTTAGGGGACTTCGTTACCTTTGTTTCGTGTTTAAAGCTTTTACAAAACATATTAAAGATTCTTTTCCAGAATTGTTAGATACTCACTTCATCATCGCATGTAGTGGTGGTTTGGACAGTACAGTTTTAGTTGAATTGTGCCAGCAAGCTAAATTGAACTTTTCAATAGCACATTGTAATTTTAGATTGCGAGGCGCTGCAAGTGATGGTGATGAATCTTTTGTTCGTGAGTATGCCGAAAAAATTAAAAAGGAAGTCTTTGTAACCCATTTCGCCACCCTTGACTATGTTAATCAACATAAAGTTTCGGTACAAATGGCAGCTCGTGAATTGCGATATGCATGGTTTGAACAATTACTAAAAGAGAATAAAAGTTTTTACTTGCTAACGGCACATCATGCCAATGATAATTTAGAAACTTTTATTATTAATCTATCGCGAGGTACCGGTATTGATGGCTTAACAGGTATTCCAGAAAAAATCAATTATATAAGAAGACCTTTGTTACCTTTTACGCGTCAAGAATTGGAATCTTTTGCGCAGACTGAAAATATGAATTGGCGTGAAGACGCTAGTAATGCCGATACCAAATATTTGCGGAATAAAATTCGACTAGAGATTATTCCGAAATTGAATGAGCTACATCCAACTTTTTCAGAGAATTTTAGAAATACACTGGATTATTTACAGCAGACCGAAGCCATTGCTTCGGCTTATCTCAAGAAATTAAAAGAAGAACTTTTTGTTGCTAAAGGCGATAGGTTTGAAATTGAAATATCAAAATTGAAAGAGTTACGTCCGCTTTCAACTTACTTGCATGGTTTATTCAGTGCTTTCGGATTCAAGGAAATGGATAATCTTGAAGCACTGTTAGACGGACTAACTGGCAAGCAATTGGCTTCTAGTACACATGTTATGGTTAAAAACCGAGATGTATTGATTTTATCTACAAAGGAGAAAAGTAAATTAGATGCTCAGGAGTATGTGATTACGGAAGAAGAAGTACCTTTGAACCTTCCTTTGAACTTGAAATTTACTGTGGTATACGAACGTTTTGATAATACTGATAATGTGATTTTTGTTCAAAAGAATGCATTAAAGTATCCGCTGACAGTAAGAAAATGGAAAACGGGCGACTATTTTTATCCGATAGGTCTAAATCGGAAAAAGAAATTGTCAAAGTTTTTTAAAGATGAGAAAGTAGATGTCTTGTCAAAAGAAGAAACTTGGTTATTATGCTCAGAAGGGCAAATTGTTTGGGTTATTGGTATGCGTGCAGACCACCGTTTTAGGGTTACCGATACCGTTCAAGAGATTTTAAAAATAGAATGTAAATGATTAGATTTTTTGCTTTATTACTTTTTGTATTTGTATTACCACTTGGTACATTCGCACAAACTGATGATGAACCTGTAGTTTGGGAACATCATATAAATAAGATTTCTGATTCGGAATATGAATTGGTAATGCGAGCAAAAATCTTAGATGGTTGGCATATGTACTCTCAATTTACTTCAGAATTTGGCTCTTTGCCAAGTGAATTTACCTATAATGGTAATGGTACAATATATGAACTTATCGACGGTACAGAAGAGAGTAAAACCATAAAAGAATACAGCGAAATATTTGAGGTTGAAGAGACGTATTTTAAAAATGATGCAACCTTTACACAGCGTATTAAAATATTAGACCCGGCAATAAATCAGATTGATGTTGACTTGTTTTTTCAAGTATGTAAAGAGGTATGTATACCTATGGATAAGAAATTTATCTTTACCCTAGATGGTTCTGCAGCTCAAGAAATTATAACAACTGTTGATGACAGAAGTTTAGCATTAGGGCAAAAGTTACGATTAGATTTAAAGAATAAAGAACTGCTTGCCCAAGGTCAAGATAACATTGCAGAGACGACTAATATTTGGGTAATTTTCGGGTTAGGTTTTCTTGGCGGATTAATAGCTCTGTTGACTCCATGTGTGTTTCCAATGATCCCGCTAACGGTATCATTCTTCACCAAACATTCTAAAAATAAATCGAAAGGGATTGTAAATGCATTGCTTTATGGATTCTTTATTATTCTAATCTACTTTTTATTGAGCCTACCATTTCATTTGTTCGATTCTGTAGATTCTCAAATTCTAAATTCTATCGCCACTAATGTCTGGTTGAATTTATTATTCTTTGTCATATTCATATTCTTCGCCTTTTCGTTTTTCGGATACTATGAATTGACCTTACCAAGCTCATGGGCTAACAAAATGGATGATGCATCGTCTAAAGTTGGTGGAGTGTTAGGTATCTTTTTTATGGCCGTAACCTTGGCTATTGTATCTTTCTCTTGTACTGGTCCTATTTTAGGCGGACTACTTGGTGGCACTACTTTGGCGGAAGGTGAAGTGGCTACCAATCTTACCGCTGGTATGACTGGGTTTGGGGTGGCATTGGCATTGCCCTTTGCGTTATTTGCGTTATTCCCTGCATGGTTAAATTCACTTCCAAAATCTGGTGGATGGATGACTACCGTTAAAGTGGTGTTAGGCTTTCTAGAAATTGGTTTAGCACTTAAATTCTTGTCGAATGCAGATTTAGTAGGTCATTGGGATATTTTGAAGAGAGAAGTATTTTTGGTTATTTGGATTGTGTTAGGAATAGCAATGACATTATACTTATTCGGATTATATAAATTTCCGCACGATGGTCCTGTTAAGAAATTATCTTTTGGCAGAAAAGTTACTGCCTTTATAAGTGCAGCCTTTACCATCTATATGATATTAGGTGTTGCTAAAATTACCAACTTGAAATTGTTGAGTGGTTTTCCTCCGCCAGAGTTTTACAGCGTTTTTGAGCAAGAAAGCGATTGCCCGCTAGGTATAGATTGTTTCAAAGATTTTGATGAGGGTCTTGCGCATGCGAAAGAGGTGAATAAACCTATTCTATTAGATTTTACGGGTTGGGCTTGTGTTAACTGTAGAAAGATGGAAGAAAATGTATGGAGCGATGCAGAAGTATTCCCGATTATAAAGGATAATTACGTTCTTATTTCTTTATATACCGATGATCGAGAAGAATTGCCTGAAATAGAACAATTTAATTTTCAATATGATAGTGGTCGAGTTAAAGAAATTAGTAACATTGCTCAAAAATGGGGTACTTTTCAAGATGTAAACTTTAGCTCTATCTCTCAACCATTTTATGTGTTGCTTTCGCCAGATTTGAAAGTGTTGAATACATCTATTCAAAATTCAGATATACCAACCTATAAAAACTGGTTGTTAGAAGGATTACGAAATAATAATTAAATTATAGTTTTGTAGGATGTTGACTACTTGTCAATAAAAAGCAGAGCTGCGAGGCGTTTAATGTAAAAAATAGTTATAACTTGGGGTCAATTCCCCCAAACTGAACTATGAAAGCATTAAAAAAAATAGGAGCATTTCTGTTGGTTGTTATAACCCTTCTGATTATTGTTGTTGGAATATTCGCATACACCTTAAAACCAGATTATTCTGGTGAAAAAGAATTAGCAGACCTACAAAAAGAGGTCACCGTGTACTACGATGAATACGGTATTCCCCATATTTATGGTGAAAGTGAAAAAGATGCCTTTAGAACTTTGGGTTATGTGCATGCACAAGATCGTTTGTGGCAAATGGAGCTGTTGCGAAGAATCGCTAGTGGTGGTTTGTCAGAAGTTTTTGGTGCTGATTTAATTGGTACCGACAAATTCTTTTTATCTCTTGGTATTGCAGATGCTTCTAAAGTGTCCGCCACTAATGCAGATTTAAGTGATGCCGGAGTGATGTTGTCCAAAGCATACTTAGACGGCATTAATCAATTTATAAAGGAAGGACCAACACCTGTTGAGTTTTATCTTACTGGTATAGAAAAGAAAGAATTTGTATTAGAAGATGTTTATAATACTATAGGTTATATGGCTTTTAGTTTTGCTATGGCGCACAAGACCGATCCTCTTTTAACCACAATAAATACAAAACTAGGAGCCGAATACTTGAATGATTTGCACGTTGGCTCAAGTACAGAAACGGAGTGGATAAAAAATTATAACCCGTCGCAGTCAGACTCTATTCAAAATAATCTTACAGCAGCGGTCAATAAAGCATTGGGTGCATTAGATATACCGTTATTTGAAGGAAGTAATAGCTGGGTAATTGCTCCTGAAAAGACAAAGAATGGCAAAGTTATTTTAGCTAATGATCCTCACATTGGCTTTGCTCAACCGTCTGTTTGGTACGAAGCTCACATTGAAACACCGACGTACTCAAAGTACGGTTATCATATTGCGGGTATACCGTTTCCGCTATTAGGGCATAATAGAAAAATGGCTTACGGAATTACGATGTTTGAGAATGATGATGTTGATTTCTATTATGAGCAGAACAATCCAGAAAACGACAATCAATACTTATCTGAAAATGGATATGTAGATTATGAAATTATAACGAAGACCTTCAAGGTAAAAGATTCATCTGATGTTGAGTTTACATTTAAAAAATCAAATCACGGACCAATACTAAATGGAATAGCTGATCAAGTGCAGGGCGAGCGACCAATTGCTATGTCTTGGCTATACACTCAAATGGAAAATAGAGTAATTGATGCTTTATTCGGTTTAAGCCATTCTAATAATCTTAAAGAATTTAAATCTGCTTTACCAAAAATTCATGCGCCAGGTTTAAATATAATGTACGGAGACGATGAAGGTAATGTTGCATGGTTTGCTACTGCCCAACTTTATAAAATTCCAGATTCGATAAATACAAAATTGATATTTGATGTAGGAGAAGGGCTTCCGGTAGATAAAGAATTTATTAGTTTTAATGAGAATCCGCAGGCAATAAATCCCCCAAATAATTATGTGTATTCCGCAAATAATCAACCAGATTCTATCGCTGGTATGCTATACCCAGGTTATTATTTACCTGAAAATAGAGGCAAACGAATTGTGCAGTTATTAGAGCCAAAAAATGATTGGGATTTAAATGCTGCCAGTGAAATGATTACAGACGTTATTTCATCTGTCGATCCGCAAATTGTCACCAATTTATCTAAATATCTAGATGTATCATTATTGAGTGAAAATGGCTTAAAAGCAATTGATAGTTTAAAAATGTGGACGGGTGATTATGAATTATCTTCAGTAGAAGCAACTATTTACAATAGATGGGTGTATTACTTTTTAGAAAATACGTTTGAAGATGAATTGGATACGGAGCTATTTGATCAATTATTAAGTACCCATTTTACAAAAAGATTAATAGCACCATTATCTAAAGATGAAGAGTCTGTTTGGTTAGATGATGTAAATACGGCAGATGTAAAAGAAACCATGGCAGATATTGTGAACACCTCTTTTATGGAGGCAGTAGTTTCTTTGGAAAAAGATTTTGGCAATAATATGGATTATTGGCGATGGGAGCGAGTGCATAGTATTGAACACCCTCATCCTATTGGTCAAATCGCAGCCTTGCGGTCCTTTTTTAATGTTGGTCCTTTTCCGGTGAATGGTACTAGAGAGGTAATCAATAATCTAGCATTTTCTTATGATGAAACCGGATTTTACAAAACCACCTCTGGACCGTCTACTAGAAGGCTTATAGATTTTTCTGATATAGAGAATAGTATTAGTATTTTACCTACAGGGCAATCTGGTAATCCGTTTAGTAAACACTACAGAGATCAAGCGGAAATGTTTGTCAACGGAGAGTTTCGTAAAATGATGATGAATAAGGCTGAAATTCAAAAGAGTAAAGAAATCCTTACTTTTAAGCCAAAGGATTAAAAATGCTTACAAAAGTTTATGGGAGTGCAGTATTTGGTGTAGAGGCCACAACAATCATTGTAGAAGTAAATATCGATAAGGGAATCGGTTATCATTTAGTAGGGCTACCCGACAATGCTATCAAAGAAAGCAATTATAGAATAGCGGCTGCATTACAGAACAACGGTTATAAAATTCCCGGTAAAAAAATCACCATAAATATGGCGCCTGCAGATCTTCGAAAAGAAGGTTCTGCTTATGATCTTACATTGGCTATCGGGATTTTGGCTGCATCAAGTCAAATAAAATCTGAAGATATTGAGAAGTATATCATTATGGGAGAACTGTCTTTAGATGGCAGTTTACAACCTATTACAGGTGCTTTGCCAATAGCTATAAAAGCCCAACAAGAAGGATTTACCGGTTTCATTTTACCAACAGCAAATGCCAAAGAGGCTGCTATCGTTGGAGATTTGAAAGTTTACGGGATTGATAATATCAAACAAGTTTTAGATTTCTTTGACCAAGGCACGCCGCTTGAACAGACGATAATTGATACAAGAGAAGAGTTTTATAAGAATCTAGATTTTCCAGAATTTGATTTTTCTGATGTTAAAGGACAAGAAAGTATTAAGCGCTGTATGGAAATTGCCGCAGCAGGTGGTCATAATATAATTTTGATTGGACCACCAGGTGCTGGTAAGACGATGTTAGCAAAACGGTTGCCTTCTATTTTGCCACCAATGACGTTACATGAAGCTTTGGAGACTACTAAAATTCATAGTGTAGTTGGTAAGATTAAGAACATGGGGTTGATGAGTCAAAGACCATTCAGAAGTCCCCACCACACAATTTCGGATGTTGCTTTAGTAGGTGGCGGAGCTTACCCACAACCGGGGGAAATATCTCTTTCTCACAACGGAGTTTTATTTTTAGATGAACTGCCAGAATTTAAACGAGGAGTATTAGAGGTGATGCGTCAGCCGTTAGAAGATAGAGAAGTTACGATATCAAGAGCTCGTTTTACTGTTACTTATCCGAGTAGTTTTATGTTGGTGGCTAGTATGAACCCTAGTCCGGGTGGGTATTTTAATGACCCCGATGCTCCAGTAACATCTTCCCCTGCAGAAATGCAACGATATTTAAGCAAAATTTCTGGACCTTTATTGGATCGAATCGATATTCATATAGAGGTTACTCCGGTTCCTTTTGAAAAGTTATCCGAAGAACGAAAAGGAGAGAGCAGTGTCGATATAAGAAAGAGGGTTACGGCGGCAAGAGAGTTACAAACCTTAAGATTTGAAAGGATGGATTATGTGCATTACAATGCTCAAATGAATACAAAGCAGATTCGTGAATATTGTAAGTTAGACGATAAGTCTAAAGCCTTATTGAAAAATGCGATGGAAAGATTGAACCTTTCTGCCAGGGCTTATGATAGAATTTTAAAGGTAGCAAGAACTATTGCTGATTTAGCCGGTGAGCAGGCATTGAACGGTAATCATATTTCAGAGGCCATTCAATACCGTTCACTCGACAGAGAGGGTTGGTTGGGGTAAAATTTTGGGTTATAAAGAGGAATTCGTTTAAGAATATAGTTCCTCGTTATTAACATCGTCTTCATTATTTTTTGGTGCTGTAAATATATCTTTAAGTATGTAGCTGGTTACTATGGTTAGACCAAGCGTAAGGGTTGGTATAGAATAATCCCAATTTAATAATTGCATGAGACCACCACAGATAAGTGTAATTACGCCTATCACCATTACAAAATTCCATATAATTTCGGTTGTACTATTCTTGACATCACCATCTTTAGACATGAAATAGGCCGTTCCTTCCATTGCAAACCATACAATGAAGGTAAATGCAGTACCAATTTGAAAAAACAGCGTATGGGTAAAATCTAAAATTGTTAATAGTCCGTTGGTTGTCCAAAAAAGAACCAAAGCCATTTTAATTAAATCAACGGTCTTTTTTTCATCTTTTCTTGAAAAGCGAACTGCATATAAGACTAATATAGCAGCAAAGGAGATAAATATTATTCCTTCAGAAAAAGGCCAGTGAAGTATTCGCATTACCATACCAATCAATAGGGTTGCTATTGCTGCCCTAATGGGGTTTCTAAATGCTTTTTTAGAATTTTCCATGACTAGTTTTTTAGTTAATAACTTTAATGTTGGCTTTTAGACCTTGCATAATTCCGATAATATTGTTTACGGTTTCATTTAGGTAATACCGTACTACAATATGAGGAATTCTAATGGTTGTAAATCCATTTTTAAAGGAATGCATCGCTTCTTCTAAATTATTGATAGCCTCATGTTCGGTAAGCTTATCGTATTCAGAATCTATTTCGATATTAAGCTTTACACGAGAAATGGCGATATCGATAGATTTTTTACCATTCCACCATTCTAGCATTGAATTTACTCCTGCTTCTTTTAAAGCATAGTAGAGCTGAATAGCTTCTAAAGGTGTATTATGCTTATTTATCAATAACTTAATACGTTCGTGATGCTTCATGCACAGCTCAACGCCTGCACTTTCCATTGCATTTTTGTGATCTAAGTAACCGAGTTCTTTTTTACATTCTAAACAAATCATTAATAGGTTAAGTTTAAGGTTTGGGGATAGCTATAACCTAGTTATTTTAGGATTAGTATGTAATCTCGATGAATGACATCCAACTTTTAGACGAACTGCAATTTTTTAGATTAACTGCATTTTGAAATGTTAAAATTGTGGTGAAAATGATTCTGGGTATGGTGAGCAAAGTCATATTTACCAATTATATTTACAAGAACTATAATTTTACTAAATGTTTAAGAAATTAGGTCCGGGAGTACTGGTAGCTGCTGCGTTTATTGGTCCAGGTACGGTTACTGCATGTACCTTGGCAGGGGTCGATTTTGGCTTTAGTTTACTGTGGGCCATGCTGTTATCTATTATAGCGACTTATATTCTTCAAGAAATGTCTGCCCGTTTAGGTATTGTTACACAGAAGGGTTTAGCAGATGTAATCAAACAAGAGCTGCACAATCCTTGGATTCGCAATAGTGTTATTGCTCTTATATTTTCTGCCATAATAATAGGTAATGCATCTTATGAAGCTGGTAATATTGGTGGTGCTACCTTGGGTATGGAGGCATTGTTCGGTTTAGAATATAGTTCTATGTATCCTTTTATACTAGGTGGCTTGGCTTTTCTTTTATTATATCTCGGTAGTTATAAAGCCTTGGAGAAGGTATTCATAGTACTTGTACTTATTATGAGTCTGTCTTTTGTAATGACGGCGATATTAACAAAACCAGATATGTGGGCACTTATTAAAGGATTGTTTATACCTACAATTCCTGAAGATGGTATTCTTACTATAATCGCTTTGGTCGGTACTACCGTTGTACCTTATAATCTCTTTTTGCATGCAGCGCTTGTAAGTGAGAAATGGAAATCGAAGGATGATTTAAAACTGGCTAAGCGAGATACGTTGGTTTCAATCATTTTAGGCGGACTCGTTTCTATAAGTATAATTATATCTGCTGCAGCCATAAATTCATCTGAAGTAAATAATGTAATAGATATGGCTAAAGCCTTAGAGCCCTTGTACGGTTCTGCTGCTTTATATTTTTTAGGAATTGGTATGTTCGCAGCCGGTATTACCTCTGCAATTACAGCACCTTTGGCTGCTGCATATGTGGCGAATAGTTGTTTTGGATGGAATGCAGGTTTTAAAGATTCTAAATTTAGAATGATATGGATGATAATTTTAGCTCTTGGTGTTTTCTTTTTATCCTTCGGTATTAAACCTATTGAGATTATAAAATTTGCTCAGATTACCAATGGCTTGTTATTACCTATTATCGCAGTCTTTTTGTTGTGGGTAGTTAATAGAACGGGTGTGATGGGTAAATACAAGAACAATCTAATGCAGAATATTTTTGGAGCATTGATTATTATACTTTCTGTTTTATTAGGTGCTAAAAGTATACTAACAGTATTAGGTGTTTTATAGATGACGAAACAATTTATTGATATTAATTGTGATGTAGGGGAAGGGGTAGGTAATGAAGAAGAGTTATTTCCTTTGATAAGTTCTTGCAATATTGCTTGTGGTGGTCACGCGGGTTCAAAAGAGACTATTCAGTTGTGTTTAGAACTAGCAAAGAAATATGATGTTAAGGTCGGTGCGCATCCATCATATCCTGACAGGGAAAACTTTGGTCGTGTTTCATTGAACTTGTTCGACGATGAATTAATCCTCAGTATAAAACAACAAATGCAATTGTTCACGTCTATATGTAGTCAGATGGATGTTGAATTGCATCATATTAAGCCTCATGGTGCCCTTTATAATGATATTGCAAAAGACGAACGTTTAGCCATTACTTTTTTAACTGCTATAGAAGAGTTCAAGAAAGGGGTGCTAATATATGTTCCTTATGGTAGTGCTATTCAAAAACTGGCAATTAAAAACGGATTCAAAGTTTTGGTGGAAGCCTTCGCTGATAGAAATTACAACACTGATTTAAGTTTGGTTTCTAGAAAAGAATGTAATGCCTTATTAACTGATGGTAAAGAGGTGCTAAATCATCTTTTAAGAATGTACAAAGAAAATAAGGTAAAAACGGTAAGCGGAGATAACATTCCTATTATTGCAAATACCTTTTGTATTCATGGCGATACACCTTCGGCATTGCAAATTTTGGCGTATCTTTCAAATGAATTACCTCATCATAATCTACTAGTAAAATCGTGAATTCCCCTAAAATAAATATCAAACCATTTGGAGTACATTCCGTCTTAATTGAATGGCCAAATGAGGTCAGTGAAGTCATATTAGAAAAGATATTACATTTTGAACGGTTTTTAAACAAAGAGGTGTTTACGAATAAGGAGTGGGAGTTAGTACCTTCTTATAATTCACTTTTGATTATTAATAGGACAAAACAGATCGATTTTCAGAAATTATCTTCCGATATAAGCAACTGGTATGTACAACTAAAAGAATCTCCAAAACCAGATAGATATTTATGGCGGTTACCTGTTTCATATGATTTGGAATTTGGACTAGATCTTGAAGAGGTCGCAAATCATTTTCATAAAACAAAAGAAGAGATTATAGCCTTACATACGGGTGCTACTTATACCGTATTCGGTATTGGGTTTTTACCTGGCTTTATGTATTTGGGCGGTATTAATAAAGAATTAGAAATGCCAAGAAAAGCAACGCCTCGGGCTAAAGTGGTTAAAGGTGCCGTTGGTATTGCAGGTAAACAAGCGGGTATCTATCCGCAAGAATCACCAGGAGGTTGGAATATCATCGGAAATTGTGCAGTGCCCATTTTTGATGCATCAAAAGAGAATCCATGTTTTGTAAGTGTTGGCGATAAAATAGAATTTTATAAGATTTCAAAAGCAGAGCATGACCTTCATAGAATTGAGGCTGAAGTGGGAATATATAAACCTGAAAAAATTAAGATAGATGCTTAAAGTTCTAAAAGCAGGTTTTTACACCACGGTTCAAGACGCAGGTAGATTTCATTATAGAAATAAAGGGGTACCCGTGTCTGGTGTTATGGATGAAATGTCGGTTTTTAAGGTGAATTCTCTGCTTGAGAATGAAGAGTCTTCTGCCGTGTTAGAAATTACTATGACGGGACCAACTCTCATTTTTGAAAAAGAAACCTCTATGGCGCTTGGTGGTGCAAAAATGTCTGCCACACTTAATAATTTACCTATTCAGAATTATAAAGTCTATAGGATAGAAAAAGGTGATATACTTTCTTTTGGTCGTTTAGAAAAAGGGTTTAGATCATACCTAGCTGTAAAGGGTGGCTTCACATCTAAAGAAATATTGGGTAGTAGATCATTTTACAAACCTATTACCAAAGTCAATAGATTGATTGATAATGATAATGTTCCTTTTTCGCTAGTGGAAGATTTTCAGCCTAAATTATCAGAAATAAAGGTCGCTTCATTTTTAGATGAATCTGTTTTAGAGGTAAACAAAGCACCAGAATTTGATATATTGACGGATAAGCAGTTGGAAGAAATTTTCTCTAAAACATTTACTGTAGCTCATGAGAATAACAGAATGGCATATCAGTTATCAGAAACTATAACACCACATACGAAATCAATGCTTACTTCGGCAACTATACCTGGTACGGTACAATTGACACCTGCTGGAAAATTGATTGTGCTAATGAAAGATGGACAAACAACTGGCGGATATCTAAGGGCTGTTCAATTAACAGATAAGGCAATCTGTATTCTAGCACAAAAGAAGGGCGGAGACGTTGTTAGCTTTAAATTGGTGTAATATGATACTTTTTCAACCGATTTTGTTAAGGCGCGATTAATCACCCATATTTTCAGTACTATTGTAGTATGAAATTATTAAACCTACATATTGAAATAGTCATTGTCATTCCTATTTGAGGATGATATAGCTTTTCATAATATGGAAAAACCTGTATCAGATGTATTTGATGCAGGTTTTTTTATGGAAAAAGAATAATATCAGTCTGATTCAAAGTATTGAATATGGTATATAGTTGTTGTTTAAATATCTGATATACAGTTTTTTAGACATAATTTTGATAAAATGAATTTGTATTGTCAATTATTGTTAAAATTAGAAATTTTTATAAACTTTTATCTTTGATTAAGGAGTATTAAGAAATCAAGATAAGCATACGAGAATTATATTATGGAGTTGAACAAACATAGTAAGAATGTAACCCAAGATCCAACACAACCAGCGGCACAAGCAATGCTTTATGCTATTGGTTTAACTGAAGAAGATTTAAAGAAACCATTAATTGGTATTGGTAGTACAGGTTATGAGGGTAATCCTTGTAATATGCACTTAAATGATTTGGCACAAGAGGTCAAAGTCGGTGTCAATAGCAATGGCTTAGTTGGTCTTGTATTTAATACTATTGGTGTAAGTGATGGTATTTCTATGGGTACATACGGTATGCGTTACTCTTTACCTTCAAGAGATATTATCGCAGATTCTATGGAAACTGTGGTGCAAGCAATGAACTATGATGGTTTGGTTACTGTTGTAGGTTGTGATAAAAATATGCCTGGTGCGCTTATGGCAATGATCCGTTTAAATAGGCCTTCCGTATTGGTTTACGGTGGTACTATAGCTTCCGGTTGTTATAAAGATAAGACCTTAGATATCGTTTCTGCTTTTGAAGCTTGGGGAGAGAAGGTTGCCGGTACTATGAATGAAGATGATTACAAAGGTGTAATTCAGAACGCATGTCCTGGTGCAGGTGCATGTGGTGGTATGTATACTGCTAATACCATGGCATCTGCTATTGAAGCTTTGGGTATGGCTATGCCTTATAATTCTTCTAACCCTGCTATTGGAAAAGATAAGCAGTACGATGCTATAAATTCTGGTAAGGCTTTAAGAAACCTTCTAGAGAAAGATATTAAGCCAAGCGATATCATTACCCGTAAATCTATGGAGAATGCTATCCGTTTGCTGACACTTTTAGGTGGGTCAACGAATGCAGTACTACACTTCTTGGCGATTGCCAAAGCTGCCGATGTTGAATTTACTTTAGATGATTTTCAAAAAATTAGTGATACCACGCCATTCTTGGCAGATTTAAAACCTAGTGGTAAATTCTTGATGGAAGATGTTCACCGTGTTGGAGGTGTACCTGCCGTTATGAAGTTTATGCTAGAAAACGGAATGTTACATGGCGACTGTCTTACTGTTACTGGTAAAACAATTGCAGAAAACTTAGCTGAGCTTCCAGGTTTATTGGAACATCAGCAGGTTATTAAGCCTTTGAGCAATCCTATTAAGGCGACAGGTCATTTACGTATTCTTTATGGCAACCTTGCAACTGAAGGTGCTGTGGCTAAGATAACTGGTAAAGAAGGTTTGTATTTTTCAGGTCCGGCTAAAGTATATAATGACGAGTTTCTTGCCAATGCAGGTATCGGTAGAGGTGAAGTGAAAAAGGGAGATGTTGTGGTTATTCGCTATGAAGGACCAAAAGGAGGGCCTGGTATGCCAGAAATGTTGAAACCGACTGCAGCTATTATGGGTGCGGGTCTTGGTAAAGATGTTGCTTTGATTACAGACGGTCGTTTCTCTGGTGGTACGCACGGTTTCGTAGTAGGTCATGTGGCTCCTGAAGCACAAGATGGTGGTACAATCGGTTTATTAGAAGACGGAGATATTATCACTATTGATGCAGAGAAGAATGAAATATCTGTGGATCTTACAGACGAGCAATTATCAGAAAGAAAAAAGAATTGGAAACAACCAGAATTAAAGGTAAAAAGAGGAAGCTTATACAAATATGCACGTATGGTATCTTCGGCATCTAAAGGTTGTGTTACCGACGAGTTTTAAATAACACCGGCTAGATTTTAATTAGTTCTAGTAGGATTTTAATGTCAGGCTATTGTAACTCTTATATGCAATACTTGAATTTGATTATTAATTATGGAAACAGTAAAAGAGAAGAAAAAAAGTACAGATTCCAAGAAAACTATTAAGATTTCTGGAGCAGAGGCAATAATTCATTGTTTGTTGGCTGAAGGTGTGGAGACAATGTATGGCTACCCTGGTGGCGCAATTATGCCCGTCTACGATGAACTATATAAGTTTCAAGATAAATTAACGCATATTCTTACTAGACATGAACAGGGCGCTACGCATGCTGCTCAAGGGTATGCACGTGTTTCCGGTAAAGTAGGTGTTGCTATTGCAACTTCTGGTCCTGGTGCTACTAACTTAGTTACCGGTCTTGCAGATGCACAAATAGATTCAACTCCTATGGTTTGCATTACAGGTCAGGTTACTAGACAACTGTTAGGTACAGATGCTTTTCAAGAAACTGATATCATAGGTATTTCTACACCGGTAACGAAATGGAACTATCAAATTACCGAAGCTTCTGAAATACCAGAAGTAATGGCGAAAGCTTTTTACATAGCTAAATCAGGTAGACCAGGTCCGGTTCTAGTTGATATTACTAAAAATGCACAAATAGATACCTTCGATTTCTCTTACGAGAAATGTACTGCTGTTCGTAGTTATAAGCCGGTTCCAAAACCAAAAATGAGTGCAATTCAAGCAGCTGCAGATTTAATCAACAGCGCTAAAAAACCATTTATAGTTTGGGGGCAAGGTGTTATTCTTGGTCAGGCAGAACAAGAATTAAAAGCGTTGGTAGAGAAAGCTGGAATTCCTGCTGCATGGACTATAATGGGTGCATCTGCTTTAGATACCGCTCACCCTTTAAATGTTGGTATGGTGGGTATGCACGGTAATTACGGACCAAACTTAATGACCAATGAGTGCGATTTGTTAATTGCCATTGGTATGCGTTTCGATGATCGTGTAACTGGTAGATTAGAAGATTATGCGACACAAGCGAAAGTCATACATTTTGAAATTGATCCGGCAGAGATAAATAAAAACGTTCATGCAGATGTTGCCGTTTTAGGAAATTCTAAAGAAACATTAGGCCTACTATTACCATTAGTAAATGAAAATAAGCACGAAGCTTGGCATAATATTTTTAAAGAGAAATATCAAATTGAGTTCGATACTATTATAAAGAATGATATTCATCCAACCAAAGATGGCTTGACCATGGGTGAGGTGATAGAAGAAATTAATTTAGCTTCAAACAATAAAGCAGTTATCGTTTCTGATGTAGGTCAGCACCAAATGATCGCTTGTAGGTATGCTAAATTCTCTCAGTCTAAAAGTAATATTACTTCAGGTGGATTAGGTACTATGGGTTTTGCTTTACCAGCAGCTATAGGTGCCAAAATGGGCGCTATGGATAGGGAAGTGGTTGCTATCATTGGAGATGGTGGTTATCAAATGACTATTCAGGAATTAGGTGTAATTTTTCAACATAAAGTACCTGTTAAGATTGTTGTTTTAAATAATGAGCATTTAGGTATGGTTCGCCAATGGCAAGAGTTGTTCTTTGAGAAGAGATATGCATCGACTGTAATGGTGAATCCGGATTTTGTAAAAATAGCCGAAGGATATAGCATTGAGGCAAAACGAATTTCTGAACGCAAAGATTTAAAATCTACTATTCAGGAAATGATGGCTTCTAAAGAACCTTATTTCTTAGAAGTTAAGGTGGAGCAAGAAGATAATGTTTTTCCAATGATTCCTTCCGGAGCTTCTGTTTCTGAAGTTAGATTGAAATAATATCAAGAGAATAATTTCATGAACGATACTAACATACAAGACATTCCAAAAATACATACGGAGATTATCCGTAAATCTGAGGAAATCGGATTCACAATGCCGTCAGATTTGTATGTTGGTAGCTTTCTAAAAACCTTGATAGCCTCTAAGCCTAACGGTAGGTTTTTAGAAATAGGTACCGGTATTGGTCTTAGCCTTTCTTGGATGATAGAGGGTATGGATGCCGAATCTAAATTAATATCCGTAGATAATGATCAAGAGTTAATTTCTATTGCCACTAGTTATTTTGGCGGTGATGATAGGGTTGAGGTTATTTGTAAAGATGGTGCAGATTGGATAAAGAATTATACAGGATTAAAATTCGATTTAATTTTTGCTGATGCCTGGCCAGGAAAGTATAGTGAGATCGATGGGGTTTTGGATTTAGTTAAAGTTGGCGGATTTTACATTATCGATGATATGACAAAACAACCAAATTGGCCAGATGGTCATGAAGATAATGTCGTTGAACTGACAGCGTATTTAGAGCAACGTGAAGATTTGCAACTTACAAAAATGAACTGGTCTACCGGTTTAATAATGGCAGTTAAGAAGTAGTATAGAATAATAATAATGACACCATAAAATCCTTCTGTAGAAAGGAATAGGTAATTAAAGCTTATGGAAAATAAATGGTTTACAATATCGGTATATTCAGAGAATAATGTTGGATTACTGAACAGAATATCAGGTATATTTTTAAAGAGACATATTAATATAGAGAGTCTAAATGTCTCTAAATCAGAGATTGATGATGTTTCTAAATTTACGATTGTAGCACATACAACCGAAAAATGGGTGCATAATATCGTTGGCCAGATCGAAAAACAAATAGAGGTTATAAAAGCATATTACCATACTGATGATGAAACCATTTATCAAGAATCTGCTTTGTTCAAAATAGCATCGGGTCTTTTGTTTGACGAACGTCAAATTCAGAATATCATAAAAGATAACAATGCACAGATCGTCACCGTATCAAGAGACTTTTTCGTAATTGCTAAAAGTGGTAGAAGAAATGAAATTGATGAAATGCATGATCAATTAAAGCCGTACGGCATCATGCAGTTTGTACGCTCTGGTCGTATTTCGGTTACTAAAGATGAAATGAAAATTTCAGCGATACTAAAAGAATTTTAAATAAAGAATCTAAACAATAATCAAATAAAGTAAATACAAAATGGCCAATTATTTTAATACGCTATCATTAAGAGATAAATTAACGCAACTTGGAAAATGTCGTTTCATGGATTCGGCTGAGTTTGCAGATGGTGTAAATGCTTTAAAAGGCAAAAAAATTGTAATCGTAGGTTGTGGTGCACAAGGGTTGAACCAAGGTTTAAACATGAGAGATTCTGGTTTAGATATTTCTTACACACTTCGTGATGCTGCTATAAAAGAAAAGAGACAATCTTTTGTAAATGCATCTGAAAACGGATTCACAGTGGGTACCTATCAAGAATTGATTCCTACTGCAGATGTTGTTATTAACCTTACTCCAGACAAGCAGCATACAGCTGTCGTTAGTGCGGTAATGCCATTAATGAAAAAAGGCGCTACGCTTTCTTATTCTCACGGTTTCAATATCGTAGAAGAAGGTATGCAAATACGTGAAGATATAACGGTAATTATGGTTGCTCCAAAATGTCCGGGATCAGAAGTACGTGAAGAATATAAAAGAGGTTTCGGTGTACCAACTTTAATAGCGGTTCACCCAGATAACGATCCTCAAGGTAAAGGATTGGAGCAGGCTAAAGCTTACGCAGTTGGTACTGGTGGAGATAGAGCAGGTGTATTAATGTCTTCTTTTGTTGCTGAAGTAAAATCAGATTTAATGGGCGAGCAGACTATTCTATGTGGTTTGTTACAAACAGGTTCTATTCTTTGTTTCGATAAAATGATCGAAAAAGGAATTGACGCCGGCTATGCTTCTAAATTGATTCAATACGGATGGGAAACTATTACGGAAGGAATGAAATATGGTGGTATTACACACATGATGGATCGTCTTACCAATCCTGCAAAAGTTAAAGCTTTTGAATTATCAGAAGAATTAAAAGATATCATGCGTCCGTTGTTCCAAAAGCATATGGATGATATTATGACCGGTCATTTCTCTAAAACGATGATGGAGGATTGGGCTAATGATGATAAGAATTTATTAACATGGAGAGCGGCAACAGGAGAAACTGCTTTCGAGAAAACTCCTGCAGGTAGCCAAGAGATTACTGAACAGGAGTTTTATGATAACGGCGTGCTAATGGTTGCTATGGTAAGAGCTGGTGTAGAATTGGCTTTTGAGGCAATGACAGAATCAGGAATTATTGCTGAGTCTGCATACTACGAATCTTTACATGAAACTCCGTTAATTGCGAACACGATTGCTCGTAAGAAATTGTTTGAGATGAACCGTGTTATTTCTGATACTGCTGAATATGGTTGTTACTTATTTGATCATGCATGTAAGCCATTATTGACTGATTTTATGAAAGGCATAGATACTGATGTTATCGGTACAAACTTTTCTGAAGATATTGATAATGGAGTAGATAATGCGCAATTAATTGCGATAAACAAGGCATTACGTACACATCCGGTAGAAATTGTTGGTACACGATTACGTGAGTCAATGACAGCGATGAAGCCTATCGTATAGATTTATAATCTATTATAGTTATACCGATTGTCCGGTTGAGTGCATTCTAAAATTTGCAATCCTTTGTGGAATAGCAGTTTTTAAAGAGCTGTACTTAACCGGACAATTTAGGTTTTAAACTAGTTTTAAAATTTTAATAGTAGAATACAATTAATATGAAAGGGACTAAACCGGCATATTTTCCAGAACTAGATGATGTCTTACAGGCAGCACAGACTATTTCTGAAATTTCAGAGGTGACTCCGCTAACAGAAAGTATTCGTTTGTCTAAACAGTATAACTGTCAAGTTCGTTTAAAACGAGAAGATTTACAACGTGTACGTTCTTACAAAATTAGAGGTGCTTTTAATAAAATAAGCTCTTTAACCGAAGAGGAACGAGCAAAAGGTGTCATTTGTGCCAGCGCTGGTAACCATGCACAAGGAGTTGCTTTTGCATGTTTCCATTTAAAAATTAAGGGTACAATTTATATGCCATCGGTTACTCCAAAACAAAAAGTCGAGCAGACTAAACTGTTTGGTGGCGAATGGGTAGAAATCGTTCTGGAAGGAGATACGTTTGATGATGCCTCTCTAGCTGCTAAAGCCTTTGGTGATAGCACAGGTAAAATCTTTGTTCACCCGTTTGATGATCCTAAGATTATTGAAGGTCAAGCTACGGTTGGTCTTGAGTTGATTTCACAATCAAAAACACCTATAGATTATCTATTTGTATGCATTGGTGGCGGTGGTCTAGCATCTGGACTCATTGGTGTTTTTAGTCAGCTTTCGCCAAATACTAAAATTATAGGAGTGGAACCTAAGGGTGCTCCATCCATGAAAACATCTATTGAGGCAGGTAAAGTGGTTGCGCTTGATCATATTGATAAGTTTATAGATGGTGCTGCGGTTAAAAAAGTTGGTAGTTTAACCTATCCTATCTGTAATTATTACTTAGATAATATGATTACGGTAGATGAAGGTAAAGCGTGCCAGACTATTCTAGATCTTTACAATAGAGATGCCATAGTTGTTGAACCTGCCGGTGCGTTATCTATTGCAGCTTTAGATGAATATAAAGAGGAAATTGAAGGTAAAAATGTAGTTTGTATTATTGGTGGAAGTAATAATGATATTACGAGAACAGCGGAGATAAAGGAAAGAGCATTGCTTTATGGAAAACTAAAGCATTATTTTATCATAAGATTTCCTCAAAGACCTGGTGCCTTAAAAGAGTTTGTGGTAGATATATTAGGACCAACGGACGATATTACCCATTTTGAATATTCTAAGAAGTCTAGTAAGGAAAATGCACCAGCTGTAGTGGGTATTGAGCTTAAACATCCCGAAGATTTAAAACCATTGATCGAACGTATGAAAACTAACAATTTTTATGGCGATTATATAAATGATAAACCAGATTTGTTTGAATATTTGGTTTAAACTACTTTTAATATATCAGATTCAATTTCTAATTGTTTTTAGAAATCAATCCTAAGTACGATTATCAATCATAGTGTAAAATTAAAAAGAAATGAGTGATATTAAAATTCCAGAAGAATTTCAGATTACATCAACTATAGATCAAAAAAAGTATTTGGTCAACGGAGAATTGAAGGAGTGGAAAGGTGAAACTACAGCAGTATATTCTACTATTTCTTCGACAAAAGAATATAAGCCAACTTTACTTGGTAGTATTCCAGATTTGCAAGAGGCAGAAGCATTAGATGCCTTAGATGGTGCGTTAAAAGCATATGATAAGGGGCAAGGAGTGTGGCCAACCATGCACGTTAAAGATCGTATTGAATGTATGGAGGTTTTCGTTAAAAAAATGAAGACTAAAAGAGAAGAGGTAGTTAAATTATTAATGTGGGAAATAGGAAAGTCATTACCAGATTCTCAGAAAGAATTTGACCGTACAGTTGAATATATTGAAGATACCATTGAAGATTATAAGCAGTTAGATAGAGATGCAGCTAAATTTACAAAACATGATGGTGTCTATGCCCATATAAAAAGAGGTCCTTTAGGGGTTGTTTTATGTTTAGGACCATATAACTATCCGCTTAACGAAACATTTGCATTGCTAATTCCTGCAATTATAATGGGGAACACCACCATCTTTAAACCTGCAAAACATGGTGTTTTATTGATTACTCCACTTTTAGAGGCTTTTCAAACAAGTTTTCCTAAAGGGGTGGTAAATGTATTATTTGGTCGTGGTAGAACTGTTGCCGCACCAATTATGCAAACCGGTAAGGTAGATGTGTTAGCATTAATTGGTAATAGTAAATCTGCCAATGCTTTACAAGATCAGCATCCAAAAAGCAATAGATTGCGATTAGTTCTTGGGTTAGAAGCAAAAAATCCTGCTATTATATTACCTGACGCTGATTTGGACCTAACCATTAATGAATGTTTGGCCGGTACATTGTCTTTTAATGGGCAGCGTTGTACCGCTTTAAAAGTGGTTTATGTTCATGAAGATATCAGGGCAGATTTCAATAAAAACTTTGCAAAGAAAGTAGACGAGCTAAAGTTTGGAAATCCTTGGGAAGATGGTGTCAAACTTACTCCCTTACCTGAACCTGATAAAGCAGCTTACATACAAGGACTTATTGATGATGCGCTTTCTAAAGGTGCTAAGATCATTAATAAAAAAGGCGGTCAACATTTTGATAATTACATTTGGCCAGCGGTGCTATATCCTGTGACCAAAGAAATGCGTGTATATCAAGAAGAGCAATTTGGCCCTATTATTCCTATCGTACCTTTTACGGATATTGAAGAACCTTTAGATGACATGGCAGAAAGTAATTATGGTCAACAAGTAAGCTTGTTCGGTAAAGATGTGTATGCACTTTCTCCGCTGATAGATACCTTGGTGAACTTGGTATGTCGTGTTAACTTAAACAGCTCTTGCCAAAGGGGACCAGATGTTTATCCGTTTACCGGAAGAAAAGACTCTGCCCAGGCAACTTTAAGTGTGCATGATGCCTTACGCTCATTTTCAATAAGAACATTCGTTGCATTTAAGGATAACGAATTAAATACCGATATTATTGAAAATTTATTAGAGGCTAAACTGTCCAATTTTGTAAGTACAGACTATATCTTATAAGTTACCTTAATTGATTTATTTTAAGGAAAACCTCTTCTAATTTTTAGGAGAGGTTTCTTTTTTGCATTCTGTGGAAATGGCTTTTGCTCTTTCTAAACCAGAATATGGGTAGTAAGGTATGGTTTGTTCTTCTGCTTCAAATAATGTGATGGCACGTTCAATATCTTTACAAAATGGAACTGTTGATTTGCCAAAGAACTTAGCTGCGCCCATGTCCCATTCGGTTTTGCTTAAGACCACTCTTGGATTGTTTGGTGCAATACTTAAAGCTTTTTGATAAATTGCTGCATTCTCTCCAGACAAGGTCATACCATACTTAGCACCGTCAAAAGCTATATATGCTGTATTTAAGAGCGCATAGGATATCATGATTTCTGGATTGTTTTCTGAAATTGCCGATGCTGTATCTAAAAATTCTTTAGCCCTTGTGAGTTTTGTGGTCAATACCGTTTCATCCTTTAGCCCAAAGCTACTTACAATTTCAATTAAACCTGCATAATATGGTGGCAACCAATTATCGGTTTCTGCAGCTGAAATTCTTTCAAAAAGTTGAGATGCTTCGGTATTCTTTTGTTGGTCCCATAAAGCAAAAGCTTTGTTCATACCTTTTTCGTAAGACGTTTGTGCGGTAATGTTCATTGTGAAAATAAAGGTGATGACTAATAGTAAGGTTCTCATGGTATAATTTTTATATGTTATTTATTGTTTTCAAATATCTTTCTATTTAAATGTTATTAATAAAATAGATGACCCAGTTGTAGGTTATGGGTATTGAGTTGTAAGTATTAAAGGTTGTCTAGCTGGTTGTCATTTTTATTTTTACTGATTGTCCAGAAGAAACCAATGAAAAAGAAGCGGTCTGCGGCGGGTGTAATTGTTCTTCGGTCGAATATACCATCAGTATTTGGCTGATCCGTATATTGGTAACCATTTTTGTTTTTTGTACCCAGTACATTACTAACGGATAAGTACAATATTTTCTGCGGACTTATCAAATAGGCGTAGTTGAAGTTTAGTGAGTTGAAACTTTTGGCTTTTTCCGTTAAAAAACGGCCTGTGTTTGGGTCTGTATAACTACGACCGGATGCATAGTTGTAGCTGAATCCGATCTGACTTTTCCAATCTTCAACCCATCGTTTTACCACTAATGATGCATTATGCTTGCTGGCAAAATCTGGTGTAGCTTGGGTTGGGTAATTTTGATAATTTCTTTTCGTATCTAAATAAGAATAAGACATCCAATATTCTGTATTTTTTAATGTTTTGTTGTCTCTCCAGAAAATGTCCAATCCTTTTGCAAAACCATTACCGGTATTGTCATAAATTGATGTGGGTAAAGTGAAATCGGTATCGTACTTTACTAAACTACCATAGTCTTTGTAATACGCCTCGGCTCTAAAAATCTGTTTGTTTTTTACATATTGATAGTTGGCTATATAATGGGTAGTCTTTTCTGCGCTAAAATCAGTGTTGAATTTTAAATATTCATTCTTAGGATTTTGAAAGAACTCTCCGTATGCTAGAGAAAATTGTGCATTTTGCCCAGCTTTATAGGCTAGAGAGAGTCTCGGAGATAGATTAAATTCTTTTAATAATTGTGAATATTCACCTCTAAGACCCACTTTTGTCGCTAGATTTTTTGAGAAGAAAATATCTGCTTCGGCAAAGCCGCCTAAAAGGTTGTTGTTAAACTTGTATTCATTTTCAATAGTATTCGCAATGTAATCTTCTTTGAAGTCGGTTATAAAATATTCAGCACCAAAGTTTAATTTGTATCTACTGGAAAAGTATTTCTTTAGTGCTAATTTAAAATGGGCAGAATTTTCGGTGTCCGTAATATCTGCTGTGTCTAACTTTATTTTCGTTTGATCGCTAGCAAAGCTTATTCCTGTTGAAATACTCCAATCCTTTTCCATAAAATCTTGATAAGAAGTATTTAGATAATGGTTGTTATTGTTCAACCCAAATCTAACACCATTAACTTCATTGATGTCTTCTTGTGTTAAGTCAAAGTCAACAGCGCTGTAGGCACCATATACTTTTAGAAGTCCGTCGTTATTGAATTTATATCTATATACCGCTTCACCACCTAAAGATTCTACCGGCTTGTGCCATTCATTATTATCAGGATAGAGTTTTTGATAAGGAGCTAAATTAATGTAGGAGGTATTTAAACTAAGCGAACTTTTTTTCCATTTTTGAGTATTACCTAATCCAAGTCCAACGGTCATTATAGAAATTTCCGTTTTTTCTTCTTGTGGTTCACTTATGCTATTTAAAAGTAAAACACTAGATAAGGCTTGTCCATATTCTGCAGAATACCCACCCGTAGAAAAAGTTATTCCTTTGAATAAAAAGGGAGACAATCTACCTCTTGTAGGTATGTTGTTTGCAGAAGGGGAGTAGGGTGTAAAAACTCGCATACCGTCTACAAAGATTTGAGTTTCATCTGCATCGCCACCTCTAACAAACAACCTTCCGTCTTCGGCGACATTAGAAGTTCCTGGTAATGTTTGTAAAGCTCCTATAAAATCTCCTAGCGCTCCTGCTGTGGTTACAATATCTAGCGGTTTTAAGGCGGTCACCTTGGCATTGTCGCCAGCTTTGAACGTTCCGGCATTTACGGTTACGGCATCCAAGGTATTTACGTCATCTTTTAGTTTGATGGTAACATTCTTGAAGTTATTTATATCGGATGATTTTGAATAGGTTTCAAATGAAATTGATGAAGCAATCAATGTTTGCGTTCCAGTTGTGGTTGTTTCGAAGGTGAATAGCCCATTATCATTGGTAGCAGTACCATCATAAGTGCCGCTCAAATAAACATTTGCTCCCATTATAGGCGTTCCTTGTTGGTCGATTACTTTACCTGATATAGTGGATTGTGCGTGTAATTTGAAACATAAAAGTGTAAGTAATAAAAATAAAAGCGTCTTCATTGTTGATTATATTTTGATTGATGCCACAAATATGAATCGTTCTTGAAGGTTTCAATAAATTGGTTTTCTCAATTGCAGATTTTCTCTACTGAATTGGTGGAATTCACTATGAAGGGAAATCTAAGGAGGTTAATTTTTCACAGAAATATGGTAATTAATGTGAGTTGTTAACGACATATGCGTTCTAACTTTGCCTTTTTGATTGCGTGGGTTAAATAGATTGATGTAGAAAGAATTAAAATTTGAAGTATGGAAAATTTAAAATCAAATAAAAAAGCATTATTTGCTTTAGCTATAGGAGGTTTTGGGATAGGACTTACCGAGTTTGTTATCATGGGAATTTTAACAGAAGTTTCCGGGTCTTTGGGAATAACCATTCCTCAAGCAGGACATTTTATTGCAGCGTATGCATTGGGTGTTGTAGTAGGTGCACCATTGTTAACTGGATTAGGTTCTAAATTAAGTCCTAAGAAAATGTTGTTCTTGTTAATGATTTGGTTTACGGTATTTAATACTTTTTCTGGTTTGGCAACAGGGTATAGTAGTTTGTTGTTCTTAAGATTTTTATCTGGTATACCTCACGGTGCATTCTTTGGTATTGGTGCGGTAGTTGCTACAAAGTTGGCTAAAAAAGGTAAAGGTGCACAAGCAATTTCCATTATGTTTTCTGGTCTTACCGTTGCAAATGTAATAGGTGTTCCCATTGGTACATATTTAGGACAACAATTCAGCTGGAGTGTTTCCTTTTACCTAGTTGGTTTTGTTGGCTTGCTAGCATTAGGAAGTATTTACCTGTGGATGCCTAAAATTGAAGTAGAGCAAACTGAAGAGAAGGTTACCGTTACCCAAGGTCTAAAGAATACTGAATTATGGGCATTGATTGCATTGACTACAATAGGTACAGGCGGATTTTTTGCTTGGTACAGTTACGTAGCCCCATTAATTACAGACGTTGCTGGTTTGCCAAATCATTTTGTTGGCTATGCAATGATGTTGGCTGGTTTAGGTATGGTGGTAGGTAACTTTTTAGGTGCTAAGATGGCAGAGCTATTTTCGCCTTTGAAAGCGGTAATAATTAGTTTGTCCGTAATGTGTGGTATTTTAGTTTTGAATATGTTTATAGCAACCAATCCGTATTTATTAATGATATTGACCTTTGTGATAGGAGCCATATCCTTTACCGTTGCAACACCTATTCAGATGGCGATAATCAATACATCTAAAGGTTCTGAAATGTTGGGTTCTTCAATGAACCAAAGTGCCTTTAACATGGGTAATGCTTCTGGTGCTTATCTAGCCGGATTGCCAATTGCATTTGGGTATGGTATTATCTATTCTAGTTTAGTTGGTGCTGCACTTGCATTATCAGGTGTTGCCATAGCTGTAGCTATTTTAGTAATTAGAAAAAGAAAAGAAATTAAATATCGAAAAATGGCGATGAGCTGTTAAGATGTTGATTTAATTATTTGCAAAAAGGAACTTGGGACAAGTTCCTTTTTTTATTGCTTAAATATTTGGGCTGACACATATTGTCTTTCTATTCTTATGTTTAATAATTAGTTGACTTGGATGTTAAATTTTTAATTTTACGTAGTTCGTCGGTAATTTTATTCACTTTATCCCGTTAATAAAGTACCAAAACCTACAATGCTGTGTCAAGTACCAAACTATTTTTTGGAGCCATAATTATGGTTCTTTTACTTTTTGTTCTTACGGCCTCTTCATTTAAGCCAGAACATTCTAAAGCGATTATTTCTAATCCGAACCCCATTAAAACTCTTGCAGAGAAAAGGGAAATCAAACTTTATAATATACGTCAAAAAGCATTGAACGAAGCTTTGACAGATTACTTCAATAAAGCTATAACCTCTGGCGATATCGTTGGTGCAGGTGTAAGTATTGTTAGTGGAGATTCTGTTATTCTTTCTGATGGATATGGTAAACGAAGCTTCAACAGTAAAGAAACCGTTGATGGAGAAACCTTATTTAGATTAGGTTCTATTTCAAAAGGATTTACAGGAGTTTTAGCTGCCAATTTAAATAGTGAAGGTAAATTAAACTTTGATGATAAAGTGGCTGATTATTTACCTAATTTTCATTTTGGTAATCAACAGAATACACAAAAAATAGAATTGGCCCATTTACTATCTCATACTACAGGTACTCCGTATCATAGTTATACAGATTTGGTAGAGGCTGGATATACGATGTCTTCGATAAGCGAAAAATTCAATAGAATAAATCCAATAGCCGAACCTGGTGCTCAATATAGCTATCAAAACGCTATGTTTTCTATTTCACAAGAAGTGATGTTAAAAGCAACGGGAAAAGATATTCAAACCCTATTAACGGATAAATTTTTTAAACCTTTAGGTATGAATTCTGTTTCTATGGATCATAAAACATTGATGAATACAGATAATATTGCTTTACCTCATGTAAGAAGAGGGCATAGTTTTAAAACTGTTTTACCAAGAGATAACTACTATAATGCTATTGCTGCCGGTGGAATTAATGCTAATTCTACAGATATGGCAAAGTGGATGCGGTTTTTACTAGGTCATAATCCTGATGTGATGTCTAAAGATGATATGGCTCAAGTATTTAAACCTTTTGTAGAATTAAATGGTCATCGCAAGTATTATCAAAAATGGCCTGGACATGTAAGTTCTGGTTACGGATTTGGCTGGAGAATACATACTGTAAAAGAGAATGAGAATGCCCCTGAGGAAACTATTTGGCACCATGGCGGTAGTGTAAACAATTATAGAAATGAAATTGCTCTTTTTCCTGATTCTGATTTAGGCATTTGTGTATTAATCAACGGACCATCCAAATTGGTTAAAACCGTAATTCCTGATTTAAGATCGATTATAAAAAGTATTTATGAACAAGAAGTTGCAATAGCTACGAGTATATAGAGTATACTCAAACTACTAGATATAAAAAATCCCTTTAATCGAAGATTAAAGGGATTTTTTATTTTTAAATAATTATTCTTTAAATGTTGTTAGCTAACCAATCACCAACTTCACTTGTTTTATAGCTTTTACCACCATCGGCAAGATCTTCGGTAACATAACCTTCAGCTAAAGATTTGTTCACTACACGTCTAATTTCTTCAGCTTCTTCTGTCATGTTCATGTCTTCAAAAAGCATGACTGCAGAAAGTACAGTAGCTAAAGGGTTAGCGATGTCTTTACCAGCTGCTTGCGGGTAAGAACCGTGAATAGGCTCATATAAAGATACTTTGCTACCAACAGAAGAAGAAGGCATAAGCCCCATAGAACCTGCAATTACGGAAGCTTCATCGGTTAAAATATCACCGAATAAGTTTGCTGTAATGATTACATCATAACCTTTTGGCCATTGAATTAATCGCATTGCAACGGCATCGATAAACTCATAAGAAACTTCAACCTCAGGATAATCTTTTTCCATAGCTTGTACCGTTTCTCTCCATAGTCTAGAAGATTCTAAAACATTAGCTTTATCAACACAACATAATTTTTTTGAACGTTTCATAGCGAATTCAAAACCTTTTTTAGCTAATCTTTCGATTTCAAAACGTTGGTAGGTCATGGTATCAAATGCAGTATTACCGTCATCTTTTCTTCCACGCTCACCAAAATAGATTCCTCCGGTCAACTCTCTTAAAATAATTAAATCTGTACCTTCAATACGGTCTTTTTTTAATGGAGATTTGTCGATTAGAGAAGGAAACGTAAAGGTTGGTCTTACGTTAGCAAACAAACCTAGTTTTTGTCTCATTTTTAACAATCCCTGCTCTGGACGAACTTTTGCTGATGGATCATTATCAAAACGAGGGTGACCTATAGCACCGAAAAGAACTGCATCGGCATTTGCACAAATCTCATGTGTTTCATCTGGGTAAGGTTCTCCAACAGCATCAATGGCTGCAGCACCAGTTAAAGCTGGTTTCCAAATAATATTATGATCGTATTTCTTAGCTACGGCATCACATACTTTTACTGCTTGGTCAATTACTTCAGGTCCGATACCATCACCGGCCAATAAGGCAATATTTAATTTCATTTTACTTGTTTGTATGTTGCTCGTTTTCGTCATTGCGAGGAACGAAGCAATCTGTTTAATTTATTCTTTATTTTATCTCGTTTATTATACGCTTTCGAAATCTAGCTATATATTGAGCATTTAGCATTTAGCATTTAGCGAACAGCGCATAACGTCTATATAATATTCAACATCTTCTCCGTTGCCTTTATAGCACTTACCGTTTGGTCAGAATCCAGCCCTCTTGAGGTGAATTCTTTTCCGTCCAATTCCCAAGTAATAACAGTTTCGCATAATGCATCAGAAGTACTACCTGGTGGTATTCTTACTGCGTAATCGGTTAATTTTGGTAATGGAATTTTCTTTCCGACGTACACTTTTTTAAGAGCGTTCATAAAAGCATCATACTGCCCGTCTCCTTGTGCATGTGCCTCAATCACTTTTCCGTCTATTTCAACGGATAGCGTAGTGGAAGGCATTAATCCTTTTGCATGGGTTAATACGTACGATTTTATAAATACTTTCTGCTTATAATCTGCAGTATCTAAAACATCGGAAATAATAAAAGGCAGGTCATCTTTTGTAACGCGTTCCTTTTTATCTCCTAATTCTATAATTCTAGCAGTAACTTTTTTTAATTCTTCGTTGTTCAAGGTTAATCCAAGTTCTTGCAGGTTTTTTTGTATGTTGGCTTTACCAGACATTTTACCTAATGCATATTTACGTTTTCTTCCAAAACGTTCTGGCATAAGGTCACTGAAATATAAATTGTTTTTACTGTCACCATCGGCATGTATACCGGCGGTTTGGGTAAATACATTATCTCCTACAATAGGTTTGTTGGCTGGTATGGTAAAACCTGTAAAGGCAGAAACCAACTTACTTACCTTATATAAAGAAGTCTCGTTTACATTAATTTCAACCTCAGGCAAAAAGTCGTTGATAACAGCTACGGCGCTAGCCATTGGTGCGTTACCGGCTCTTTCGCCCATACCGTTTACGGTAAGGTGTAAACCGTGGCAACCGGCTTTTACAGCTTCCATAATATTGGCAACTCCTAGATCGTAATCATTATGGCCATGAAAATCGAAGTGTAAATTCGGGAATTTCTGTATGATTTCAGAAAGGTATGCATAGGTTTCCGTATGTGTCAAAATACCTAAAGTATCTGGCAATAAAATTCGTTTTACGTTTTGGGTAGAAAGAAATTCTAAAAACTCAAAAACATATTCTTTTGAATTTCGCATGCCGTTACTCCAATCCTCTAAATAGATATTATTGATAATACCCCTTTCTGTGGCTTGTTTAAAAATTTCGGCAATTTCAGAAAAATGTTGCTCTGGAGTTTTCTTTAACTGATACTTTAAATGGTTCATTGAACCTTTGGTAAGTAAGTTTTGAGAAATAGCTCCAGATTTCTGCATCCAATCTAATGAAATGCCTCCATCTACAAAAGTTAGTACTTCTACACGTTCTAAATAACCCTTTTCTTGAGCCCATTCCGTAATCTTTTGAACAGCTTCTAGCTCTCCATCAGAAACGCGAGCAGATGCAATTTCAATTCGGTCTACTTTTAGTTCTTCTAAAAGTAGTTTTGCCAAGGTCAGTTTTTCTGATGCAGAAAAGGATACGCCCGAAGTTTGTTCACCATCCCTCAGGGTGGTATCCATTATTTCTAACTTTCTTTTTTTCATGTGTTGTAAATGCCCTTTTTCAATTCAAAAATGGCATTGGGTTAGTTAACGTAAATGCTTTGTACTGTTTTGATGTATGAGTTTATAACGGAGTGTTTTCTGCGAATGTCTCAATATCTTTTTTGATATTTAATAAGTAATCAATATCATCAAAGCCGTTAAGCATGTTGTTTTTCTTATAATCATTAATATCAAAAGATTCACTTTCACCTGTTGGTAGTAAAGTAATTTTTTGCTCTTGTAGATTAACCTCTAACTCTGTAGTTGGGTCAGCTTCGGTAGCGTCAAAGATTTTTTGTAAAAAATCGGCACTTACTTGTACTGGTAATACGCCGATGTTCAAACAGTTACCTCTAAAGATATCTGCAAAGAAACTTGAAACTACACATCTAAATCCGTAATCATAAACTGCCCATGCAGCATGCTCACGAGATGATCCTGAACCAAAGTTTTTACCACCAACTAAAATTTTCCCGCTGAATTTATCTTGGTTCAATACAAAATCTTCTTTCAAAGTATTGTCTTGGTTGTAACGCCAATCTCTAAATAAGTTGTCACCAAAACCAACACGTTCGGTAGCCTTTAAAAATCGTGCAGGTATTATTTGATCTGTATCTACATTCTCTATTGGTAAGGGAACTGCAGTTGATGTTAATATGTCGAATTTATCGTATGCCATTTTTTATAGCTTTTTGCTTTTTGCTTTTGGCGTTTAGCCATTAGCTTGTATTATTATAATTGTTACTGTGCTAAAAGCCAGCGGCTAATAGCGAAAGGCAAACTTGTTACACAAGTTCTACCATTAATTCTCTTGGGTCGGTTACTTTACCGGTAACGGCAGCTGCAGCAGCAACTAACGGACTGGCTAATAACGTTCTTGATCCAGGTCCTTGTCTTCCTTCGAAGTTTCTGTTTGATGTACTTACCGCTAATTTACCAGCAGGCACCTTATCATCGTTCATCGCTAAACAAGCAGAACAACCAGGCTCACGAAGCTGGAATCCAGATTCGGTTAAAATATCAAGGATTCCTTCTTCTTTAATAGCTGATTCAACCTTATGTGATCCAGGAACTAACCATGCCGTAACATTATCAGCTTTCTTTCTTCCTTTTACGATAGAGGCAAAAGCTCTAAAATCTTCAATACGACCATTTGTACAACTTCCTAAGAAAACAAAATCAATAGGCTTGCCCATCATACTATCGCCTTCATTGAAATCCATATACTTTAATGATTTCTGATATGTAGTAGCGCCACCTTGTACGGCATTTGCCATAGGTATGTCATTAGATATTCCCATTCCCATACCAGGGTTGGTACCGTATGTAATCATAGGTTCAATAAGCGAACCATCGAAAGTCAATTCTTTATCGAAAATAGCATCTTCATCGGTATATAATGTTTCCCAATATGCCATTGCTTTATCCCAATCTGCACCTTTTGGAGTAAACTCACGATCTTTTACATATTCAAATGTTTTTTCATCAGGAGCGATCATACCACCACGGGCACCCATTTCTATACTTAAGTTACAAACGGTCATACGACCTTCCATACTCATCTCTCTAAAGATCTCACCTGCATACTCAACAAAGTATCCTGTTGCACCAGAAGTGGTTAATTGAGAAATGATAAATAAAGCAACATCTTTAGGTGTAACACCTTTGCTCATTGTACCGTTAATATTAATACGCATTCTCTTTGGCTTAGGCTGCATAATACATTGTGTAGCCAATACCATTTCAACTTCAGATGTACCAATACCGAAAGCAATTGCACCAAAAGCACCGTGAGTAGAAGTATGTGAATCTCCACATACTATGGTAGCACCTGGTTGTGTAATACCATACTCAGGACCTACAACATGTACAATTCCATTTTTTGCATGACCTAAACCCCAATAAGAAATACCATGCTCATTAGCATTTTCTTCTAGCATTTTTAATTGGTTTGCAGATAGTGGATCTGCTACCGGTAAATGCTGATTAATTGTTGGTGTATTGTGGTCAGCTGTTGCAAATGTTTTCTCAGGATGCATTACAGGAATATTTCTATTCTTGATGCCTAAAAAAGCAACAGGACTTGTTACTTCATGAACCATGTGCCTGTCAATGAACAGTACATCTGGACCATCTTGTATTTTATGTACTACGTGGGAATCCCACACTTTGTCAAATAATGTTTTTGTTGCGCTCATATTCTTTCTAATGTAAGTACGACAAATCTATTAAAAACAAGGGTTTTTTAGAAATTAACACTCTTGAAAATTACGATGTTCAACGGGAAAGTTGTGATATTTTGACAGATTGATAGTACCGCTTATAAGGGTAAAATGTCTTTTTGTCTAAAGTTTGTTTTATTGTGTTTCATACTTCTTTTTTTAGTGCTAAATTTCTGACATGAAAAAACTGACTTTATTAGTATTTGCCATTTTGTTTATTTCTTGTAGTGATGACTTTGTAGATAATGATTTAGATGCCAAATCAAGCTTTAGGGTTATAGGTAATTTTTATGATTTAAGTGTTAACGGAGGTACACAGGGTAGAGAACTATATGAACATGAAAATAATGGAGAAGAATACGACCCTAATTCTTACATAAATTTATTTTCTGAATTTGGACTACCTCTAACGAATTACGAAAATTATTACTCAGATGAAGATGGGATTACTATTATGGAAAATGCAATTGGTCGTGACAATTATACTTTTCACTATAAAAGTTATAATTCTAATGAAATTTTTAAGATAGACATACCTTATTTTAATCCATACGAATGGTCTTATTGGCATTACCGTGAAAGAATCTATTTTCAGTATAGGGACTTTAATTCTTTTGATTCCATTAATGGTACTACGGAATACAAAATAAAAATAATTGATGTCAGAACTAATCAAGAAACAGAATTAAACCTTGGGAAATTTAAAACGACAGCAAATTCAAAATTGGAATCACTATATGTTGGGAAACATGCTTATTTTCTTTGGTATGAGGATTCATTTAATCCTGAGGCGGAAAAATCTTTACTAGTTATGAGTTTAAATGAATCAGAAATAATTGACATTAAAACAATTTTAAAAGATGATACTTATAATTTAGTAGGTGACCGTAATGGAAATTGCTATTTATTTGGTAGAGATGGGGTTAACTATCAATATGATGTTGATTCTTCTAATCTATTTGAAATAAATATACCAGGAGAAGGTGGTCAATTTCAAGCTGGTTATAAAAGTAATAAGAATCCTCAAATTATTATTGATGATGTATTTTTTGGAACTAGAACAGGCGCATTTCCAGGAACAGGTTCTTTATATCCCGTGATTTATAATTTAAAAACAGGTGAAAGCGTGTTCATTGATGTATTTGATAATATAACTAAATTTGAAAGTGATGAAGTAGAATGGCAACCTTTTGTTGAGTGCTATGCGATTGATTATGAGAGTAAAGTGGTTTTACTTGGGGTTTCTAGTTTTAGTCTTGGGGGACAGTTCAAATCACAAGGAATATTCACAGTTGATTTTAATGGTAATGTTTTAGACAAACAAAAATTGCCAATAATCCCGATTCAAATAATTAAATAGTATGAAAATAAAACTGACCTTAATAATATTTGCCATTTTGTATATTTCTTGTAGTGATGATTCTGTTGACCCCATAACACCAGATGTTGTTGAGGAAGAAATTATTGAAGATGAAATTGTTGAAGATGAAGAAGTGGTTGAAGAAGTTTCATTTCCTACCTTGGTTGCAATCAGTAAGAACGTTGGATATTATTATGCGATGGAGGTAAATTCTCTTGCGGATAATATTGAAATAACAAATTTGTCTGAAACATTGGATTTAGGAAATTTTGGATCTTCAAATGTTAGTTTTTATGATGGTATTTTTACACATGGTTCATTAAAATATAATATGGATACCGGATATCAAGCTAAAATTTCACAATTTAATTTTATTGAATCCAATACTTTTGTATTAGATGCTTTCTGCGACCCTTTAAATCTTCCTGCTTCTAGTCAGGCTGGTCTAAGCGGCTCTAAAAATTATTTTGTACATACCTACTTAAACTCTTTAAATAGTGTTGATGCACCTCTTTATTTGAATTCTTGGAATAATACGGATGAAAGTTGTAATGAGTTTTTATTAGGGAACGGACCACTTTATGATTCTAAATTATTTGGCAATTACTTTCTTGGTTTCAAGTTTAGAGAGATGCAAGACGAGAATTTTACTTTAAACAGTGAATTATGGTTAGTTGATTTAGATAGAAATCAAGAACCATTAATGTTCGAAATGGACTCAAGTTTCAATTTTGCAACCATAAACTCAGACACGCTTTACTTAACATATATCAATGGTGATTATAAAGTATATGATATTAAGACCAACACATTGATTAATGAGGGAAATAACAATGCGTTCTCAGAGTATAATGGAAATTATATATTTAAAACTTCTTTTTCCGAAAATCAAATGGTTTTTTATAAACCTAGTTTAGAGTTCACTACTTCGTCTGCATTTACACCTATATTATTCAATTTTAGCGAAAATAAAATTGTTGATTTGAATGTTAAATTTGAAGAAATATTCACTCATTTAGTTGAGAAATACAATGAATCATATTCGGTAATTAATATTTCTTTAGATTTTAAGAATGAATTAGTTGTTATGGGGTACGATAATTCTAGACCTGATGATATAGGTTTATTGGTCTATTGCAATTTTTATGGTAATATTTTAAGAGAAGTAGAATTGCCTTATTCACCAGATTTCGTCAATATAATTAACTAATATACGTCCAGATATTCTTATGTTTCACTAACTGGGCGTACATATGTCTAATAATTAGATTCTCTGGTTTACTTAATGAAGGGTCTTCTTTTAGTAATTGTAATGCGTGGTAGCGAGCAGATTTTAAGATGTCATTATCCTTAACAATATCGGCTATTTTTAGATTCAATAGTCCGCTTTGTTGTGTACCCATAATATCTCCTGGTCCGCGAAGTTTTAGATCCACCTCTGCAATTTCGAATCCGTCGTTGGTGGCTACCATGGTTTCTAGCCTAGTCTTAGCTTCGCTAGATAATTTATGGCTCGTCGTAAGAATACAGAAACTCTGATCGGCACCACGACCAACACGCCCGCGCAATTGATGTAGCTGTGATAATCCAAAACGTTCAGCGCTTTCAATAATCATTACTGAAGCATTAGGTACGTTTACACCAACTTCGATAACGGTTGTGGCTACCATTATTTGTGTTTCTCCTTGAACAAAACGGTTCATTTCAAACTCTTTGTCCGCCGGTTTCATTTGTCCGTGTACAATAGATATTTGATATTTTGGCTGTGGAAAGTCACGTGCAATACTCTCATAACCGTCCATTAAATCTTTATAATCCATTGCTTCAGATTCTTGAATTAATGGGTATACCACATATATCTGTCTCCCTTTTTCAATCTCATCACGTATAAAACGAAAAACCTTTAATCGGTTGGCATCATAACGGTGAACAGTTTTTATAGGTTTACGACCAGGTGGCAATTCATCAATCACAGAGATATCTAAATCGCCATATAAACTCATTGCTAAAGTTCTAGGTATAGGTGTTGCGGTCATTACCAAAATATGTGGCGGAAACTCGTTTTTATGCCATAATTTAGAACGCTGAGCTACACCAAAACGGTGCTGCTCATCAATAATCGCTATTCCTAAATTCTTGTATTTTACTTTATCTTCTAGAAGAGCATGGGTGCCAATAAGTATATTAAGCTCTCCATTTTCTAACTGTTCGTGAATTGGTTTACGTGCCGATTTCTTTACGGAACCAGTAAGTAAAGCGCAAGTAATCTCCGTTCCTTCCAGCAATTCAGAAATGCCTTGAAAATGCTGATTGGCTAGAATTTCTGTTGGTGCCATTAAGCAAGCTTGAAATCCGTTATCAATCGCCAAAAGCATGGTCATTACGGCAACAATGGTTTTGCCTGAACCTACATCGCCTTGCAATAGGCGGTTCATCTGGGCATTACTTCCTAAATCTGAGCGTATTTCTTTAATTACCCGTTTCTGTGCTCCGGTAAGCTCAAATGGTAATTTGTTATTGTAGAAATCTTTAAAATAATCTCCTACCTCGCTAAATGGGAAACCCTTTATCTTTTTTTTACGAGAAACGTTTTTTCCTATGAGCTGTAATTGAATGTAAAAGAGTTCTTCGAATTTTAAACGCCATTGCGCTTTGGCCAATAATTCCTGATTTTTAGGAAAGTGGATATTGAACATTGCTTCGCTCTTGTTAATGAGCTTAAGGTCATATAATAATTTGTCCGATAGGCTTTCTGTGAATTTGCCGTTGATTTCAATAAAAACCTGTTGCATCAATTTACTGATGACTTTATTGGTAATCCCTTTGTTGCTTAGCTTTTCGGTAGATGGGTACACTGGTTGCATATAGACCTTTGTACCTTGTTCGTGTGCTTTTAAAGGTTCCATTTCTGGATGTGGCATTGAAAATGTTCCATTGTACCAATTACATTTTCCGAAGATTACATAAGGTACGTTCAGTTTTAGATTTTCTCGCAACCACTTTTGACCTCTAAACCATACTAATTCTATTTCACCGGTATCATCTTTAAAACGGGCTACTAAACGCGAACCTCTCTTTTGCTCGACCGTTTTTAAATGAACTACCTTACCTATAATCTGAACGTCTGCACTGCTACGTTGTAGCTGACTAATTTTATAATATTGGGTCTTATCGATATAACGATTGGGGAATAAATTCAGCAAATCTTGATAAGTTTCTACCCCTAATTCGGACTTTAAGGTTTCGGCCCTGTTCGGACCAACACCTTTAAGGTATACAATAGGAGTTTGCAAGAAGTTTGCGTTCATGGCACTAAAATAGGCTTTAGGTAGAATTGCGACAAACTAAAGTATTAAATTTGAAATTCTACAAACTTAATAACCTACATGAAAAAAATAGTTCTAGCCTTTGTTCTTTCTTTTTGTTTCTATTCTTATGGGCAACATCAAGATAAAGTAGACTTTATTAAGGCTAAGCTTTACTTAAGCCCAGTACCTAAAGAAAAAACGATTAAAGGTGGGGTAATCTATCGTTTTAATGTTTTGAAAAATGTTGACTCTGTATTTCTTGATGCTAAGAATATGGATTTTTTAAAAGTAGAGCTAGATGGGAAAAAGGTAGATTTTACTACGAAAGAAAAAACGATTTCTATTAACCACAAATTCAAAAAAGGAGAGTCTCATAAACTGATTCTTGAATATATAGCCAAACCGAAGCAAACGGTTTATTTCATTGGTTGGGATGATGATGTGGAAGGGAATGAGCAGATATGGACGCAAGGGCAAGGAAAATACACTAGCCATTGGCTTCCTAGTTTTGACGATATGGAAGAAAAAATAGAATTCGAACTGAGGATTGAAGCTGATAAAAAGTATCAAGTAATTGCGAATGGTAATTTACTTTTAAAAACTGATAATGATGAGGAAGATGCTATTTGGTTATTTGATATGAAAAAACCAATGAGTAGTTATTTGTTGGCTTTCGCGATTGGTAATTACGATAAACAAGTATTGAAATCTAATAGTGGTGTTGATATTGAAAACTATTATTATCCTGGTGACAGTCTAAAAGTGGAACCTACTTATAGATATACAAAAAGGATATTTGATTTTTTAGAAAATGAGATAGGCGTCGCTTATCCTTGGCAGAATTATAAGCAAGTGCCAGTTCATGATTTTTTATACGCAGGTATGGAAAATACGAGCGCTACTTTTTTCTCTGATGCTTTTGTTATTGATTCCACTTCTTTTATTGATAGAAATTATGTGAATATTAATGCTCATGAATTGGCACATCAATGGTTTGGTAATTTGGTAACAGAAAAGAACAGCGAGGATCATTGGTTACATGAGGGTTTTGCTACTTATTACGCATATGTAGCTGAGAAAGAAATTTTTAGTGATGATTATTTTTATTGGAAGTTATTTGATACAGCAAAAGTGTTAAATGATATTTCTGAAAAGGGAGAAGGGGAGAGCTTGTTGAACCCTAAAGCTAGTAGTCTTACTTTCTATGAAAAAGGAGCTTGGGCTTTAGCTATGCTTAAAGATGAAATAGGAGAAGAGAAATTTAAAACGGGAATTAAGAATTACTTAATCAAATATCAGTTTCGAAATGTGACTGTTGCAGAATTTATTGCTGTAATAGAGGAGGCAAGTGGTCAAAATCTGAAAAATTTTAAAGCGATTTGGTTAGAAAGTGATGTATTTCCGATAGATGTTGCGAAGAATTATTTAATAAAAAATAGTTCATCATTAAGAATGTATTATGACCTAAAACATTATTCTAGAACATTTTCAACTATTGAAATATTAAAGGACCCAAAATTAACCACTGAACTAAAGCTAGAATTACTTCAACAAAAAGGGGATTCAATAGCATTGGATTTGTCTCCTTTAATTACCAACGATGATATAAGAATAAGGCAATTTGCAGCTCAGAAGATGAATAAAATTCCGGAGGGTCTAAAAGAATTTGCTGAACCATTATTGTTAGATGATAGTTATATTACAAACGAATTAATGCTTTATAATCTATGGTCTAGTTTTGATTACGATAGAACTGTCTTTTTAGAAAAAACGAAGGATATCGTGGGGCTACCTAATAAAAATGTCCGTTTGCTTTGGCTTACTTTGGCATTGTTTACTCCAGATTATAATCCTACAGAAAGTGTTTATTACCATAGCGAACTTGTTGGTTATACAAGCCCTATTTATAATCCTGAAGTACGACAAACGGCGTTTCAATATCTCTCTGAAATAAAAGTTTTAAATGATGATGTGTTCATGAATTTGATAAAGGCAACGAATCATCATTCTTGGCAATTTAGAAATTATGCCAGACAGTTATTTGATACCTTATGGAATGATGAAGAACAGAAAAAAGAAATTGAAAAGGTAGCAAATCAACTAAATTCATCAGATTTGCGTTATCTTAAAACGAAATTAAAGTTATAATGAAAGCATTGGTTATTTCGGGTGGTGGCAGTAAAGGAGCCTTTGCAGGTGGTGTTGCCCAATATCTTATACAAGAAGAAGGTAGAAAATATGATATTTTTGTAGGTACTTCCACCGGAAGTCTTCTTATTTCTCATTTAGCGTTGGGTAAATTAGATAAAATCAAAGAAATATATTCTAATGTTAATCAGAAAAGCATCTTCAATAACTGTCCGTTTTTGGTCAAAAATATTCGAGGCAACGAAGAAATTTCTATAAACCACTGGAATGTTCTTAGAAACTTTATGATTGGGAAAAAGACCTTTGGCGAGAGTGAAAATTTGCGCAAGCTTATTGAAAACAGTCTAACCATTGAAGAATTTGAAACGCTAAAGAATGGTGATTCTGATGTTGTTATAACCGTTTCTAACCTGTCTTTAAATCAAGTAGAGTATAAATCGATTAAAGATTGTACTTATGAAGATTATTGCGATTGGATCTGGATTTCAGCTAATTACACCCCATTTATGAGTTTGGTTCGTAAAAATTCTTGCGAGTATGCTGATGGTGGTTTAGGTAGTATTGTGCCTATAGAGGAAGCGATTAAAAGAGGAGCTACAGAGGTAGATGTTGTGGTTTTACATACTGAGGTAAACTATATGAATAGGGTGGCGTCTCGTAATCCGTTCGAGTTGATTACTACCATGATGAGCTTTATTCTAGATAGAATTGAAAACCAAAACATCAGAATAGGAAAATTAGTAGCCAATCAAAAGAATGCGATTATCAATCTATTTTATACTCCCACAATATTAACGACCAACTCTTTGATATTCGACAAAGCAAAAATGACGTTGTGGTGGAAGAGAGGTTATCTGTACGCTAAAAATAAGAATGAAGAAACAAACCCAATTGAGCCTAATGAGCATGAATAGTGCTTTTTGAGAAATATGCTTTGATCAATAGCTACAACAAAAAAAATGCTTTCCCTCTGGAAAGCATTTTTTTTATTTTAATATCATTTTAAATTCTACCATAAATCACCAATTTCTCTTTTTACAAAAGATAGGGCAGTAGCTGATGGAGAAGTTTTGTCCATGGTTTCATTTAAAATATCTTCTCTCAGTTTATCGGCAGTTTCTGTATTGCTCATCGCTGCTTTTCTGATCATTTGAATTGTTGCGCTTTTTGCTGCTTTAATAATATTCCAACATTCATCGGTCATATAAATTTGCTGCGATAGGTTATGGTCAAATTCAGTTTCAATACTTTTTACCAATAAATTCTCATATGCATTTTTGTCATCACTTTGTGGAGCTACACGAACAACCAAGCTGGGTATAGCGATACGTTCTAAAAATAATGCCATTCTTTCGTAAGCTTGTAAGCGAACCGGTAGCGTATCTTTTTGAGAATCTTTATGTAAAAGAAAACGTCGTCTACCTTCTTCATTATTAGTGTGCATTCTAAAGAAATAGAAAGCTATTGCACCAGTAACAACTGAAGGTATTAAATAAGCGAAAAGTTGAAAAATTTGGTCGGAGTTCATTTTTAATTAGTTATTAATTACGAAATAAGAACGTCCAAATTTCTCAATTAGTATAGTGTCTTATCGATGAAATACAAGTATTTAGTTTTTAGCGTCTCCCTTCGCCATATCATAAAATGCTTTATAATCTGGTTGAAACTTTATTTGTAGTGATTCTCTTAAGCCACCATCTTGAGCAACAGCTATAATTCGCTCGCCATTAACTCCAAAATCTTTAATTAAAATACTTGCAATTGCGGTCGCTTGTTGTAGGGCGATATTCATTTCGCCGGTGATATTTAAACTAGCAATGGTAATTACACTGGTGGGATTTGCATTCGCAACCTTTGCTACATTCTCTATCCACCCGATTGATTCGCTAGATACATTGACACCAACACCGTCAGTAAAAAAATAGTCCAATTTTTCAGAAATAATTACAGAGCCATCGGCTACACCAACTTTTGCATTTTCACCCAAAACTTGCTTCGTATTGGTCAAAATTACAACAGCAGTAGAGTCATTACTCGCAACTGCATCTGTAACACCTTTAAGTTGCTTTTCTTTTCGTTCTAAAGCGGCCATGGTTTTATTGATGTTCTCTGAATTTTGGCTAGACAAGGCTGCAAAACTATTTAAGTTTTTCATTAAAGTAGCATTTGCATCTTGCAACTCCATTACTTGAGATTGATATTCGTCTGAACGTTGATTTGCTAATTTTTCATTTCTTTGAGATGTACTCACCAGTCTAGATATAGAATCTAGCTTATATTTTAAATCTTGATTCTGTTCGATCAGTTCGCTTTTTTTCTGAGCTTGGGTAGTATTTAATCCCAGAAAAAATAGGGCTGAACATAAAAAAAATTGTTTCATATGAAAATGCATTAAATAGGTTAATCTAAATTTTGCCGCCAAGATACGAACAGTCTTTTAATTGTTGAACTCCTGCAAACGGTACTTTTGCTTTATTATAGCCGTATGTTGAGGCTAAACTTTTATTAAGGTCGTTATCGTCAACGTTTACTTGCACATCGTCCATTGTAAATTGACTAGGGTGTTCATAGCCCGCAGCATGGGTAATTTCTAGAAATTCTTTTCTAAACGTATTAAAATATTGCGCTAGTCTATCTGATTTTAAAGGTACATTAATACCTTTTTGTAACCATTTACTTTGTGTTGCTATACCTGTAGGGCATGTATTTGTATGGCAAACTTGTGCTTGAATACAGCCAATACTCATCATTGCTTCGCGGGCAACATTAATACAATCTACGCCCATTGCAAATGCCATGGCGGCTTTTGCCGGGAAACCTAATTTACCTGAACCTATAAATACAATGCGGTCAGTAAGATTTCTATTTAAGAAAACTCTATACAAACTAGAGAATCCGTAAACCCATGGTAGCGATACGTGATCAGCAAATGATGGGGGAGCGGCACCGGTACCACCTTCACCACCATCTACGGTAATGAAATCAGGGCCTTTACCAGTCTCTACCATTATATCTGCCAATTCTTCCCATTGATCTAATTTTCCTATTGCACCTTTAATTCCAACTGGTAAACCTGTTTCATTGGCGATATTTTCAATAAGTGCCATTAACTCGGTTACATTAGAAAATGCTTTATGTGTCGCTGGCGATAATACATCTTTGCCAACTTCAACACCTCTAATTTCAGCAAGTTCAGGAGTAATTTTTGCTCCTGGTAAAACTCCGCCTTTTCCAGGTTTCGCACCTTGAGATAATTTTATTTCAATGGCCTTTATACACGGATTGTCCACAACCAGTTTTTTCATTTTCTCCATAGAGAAATTACCATCTTCAGTTCTTACGCCGAAATAACCGGTACCAAAGTGAAATACAATATCACCACCATGTTTATGATAAGGGGATAAGCCGCCTTCGCCGGTATTATGATAAGCACCGGCTTTTTTAACTCCTTTGTTCATAGCTTCTACCGCCGCAGCTGATAATGATCCAAAGCTCATAGCAGATACGTTTACAATACTACCTGGTCTAAATGGTTTTCTACGATTGTTGTGCTGCCCCATGACTTTTGCACATGGTATAAAGTTGGGTTCTGTATCATTTGGGTGCCCTGAAGGAACTTCGTAACCCATCATTCTATTTTTAATAAATATGTGCTGATGCGCATATAAATCTCGGTCAGAACCAAAACCTTCATAATTGTTTTCCTTTTTTGCCGAAGCGTAGATCCAGCCTCTTTCGATTCTATTGAAAGGAAGTTCTTCTCTGTTATTAGCAACAAAATATTGACGCATTTCTGGACCAATACTTTCTAGCCAATAACGCAAATGACCTACAATAGGAAAGTTATGCTTAATGGTATGTCGCTTTTGAATAAAAATATCCCAGATAGCAACAATGAAAAGAAACAAAAATATCCAAGTCCACCATGGCGGACTTGGAATAGTATTAAAGAATTCGTTCATCAAAATTATCCTTTTGGTTTAATATCTAAAAGCGGAGTTTGTTCGCTATTTAAATAATCTAGACTCATTTCGGTAAGTGTGCGTACTCCTAAAAGTAAGCCGCTATCATCGATTAAAAAATCTGGTGTGTGGTGCGGAAATGATTCTGTAGTACCCGGAGTCATTCCTCCTAAGAAAAAGAAAAATCCTGGAGCTTCTCTTTGAAAATAAGAGAAATCTTCAGCACCGGTAACTGCTTTTTGAAATTGTACATTTTCATTTCCGGCAACCCTTTTAATAGTAGGTAACATTTGTTCTACCAATTCTGGGTTGTTATACGTAATATCTGTAGCATCTGTTATTACACATGTAGCTTCGCCGCCATATGCCTTGGCAATATCGCTTACCATTTCGACCATACGCTTATTAAGCTTGTCTTTCATGTCATAATCTAACGTTCTAATCGTACCGATCATCTCAGCAGATTCTGGTATAATATTAAAACGAACACCGCTTTTAATTTTACCAACTGTAATTACTGCAGCTTCATTGGTAAGCTCTGTTTCTCTACTGATGATTGTTTGTAGACCGTCAATAATTTTAGCGCTGATCAAAATGGGATCAACACCTGACCAAGGCTGAGAACCGTGAGATTGTTTTCCTTTTACATTTATAACAAACTGTTGGGCGGCGGCCATTGTTCCACCCGATTTGTATTTGATAACCCCTACAGGAGTTTGAGAATTAATGTGTAAACCGAAAATCGCATCTACCTTAGGGCTGTTCATGACACCTTCTTTTACCATTAATAGAGCTCCACCTTCTTCTCCTGGTGGCGGTCCTTCTTCGGCTGGTTGAAAGATGAACTTCACAGTTCCTTTAATTTTATCCTTGTTTTTAGACATTATTTCTGCAACGCCCATTAAAATTGCAGTATGCGTATCATGCCCGCAAGCATGCATAACACCTACTTTTTCACCCATAAATTCTGAAGTAACATTAGATCTATATGGCAAATCATTACGCTCTGTAACAGGTAAGGCATCTATATCTGCTCTTAATGCTACTACTTTACCAGGTAAATCTCCCTTAAGAAGACCAACTACGCCGGTATGCGCAACACCAGTTTGAACTTCTATTCCTAAAGACTTTAAGTGCTTGGCAATTTTTTCAGCTGTTTTGAATTCACGATTCCCTAATTCCGGATTTTGATGAATTTCTCTTCTCCAATCAACTACTTTGCTTTCTATAGCTTTGTAGTCTTTTTCAAGATTTGGTCCTTGTGCCTGAACGGTAAAACCGAAAAGAACGAGGGTCAATAAACCTAGTTTTCTCATAATCAGTATTTAATATTAAATTGTTCTCTATGTTTCTGTCGATCATTTAAGACTCAAATGTATCGCTCTGTAAACTCTTTCTGCGGAATTAAAGTTTAAATATATTCAAAATGAAAAGAAATACCATCCATTGTTTACAAATCTAAATCACTTCACTTTTACTATCCCTCAATAATGGCTAAATTTACATCACTAAAAGAAAGAAAATTTGAGCTCATTTATAGATGAATTGAACGATGCCCAAAAGGCTCCTGTTTTGCATAAAGACGGACCTTTAATGGTTATTGCTGGTGCTGGATCGGGTAAAACTCGTGTACTTACATATAGAATTGCACACCTTATGGCACAGGGTGTAGATTCTTTTAATATTTTATCATTGACATTTACCAATAAAGCGGCACGTGAAATGAAAGCACGTATTGCTAGTATTGTAGGTAATGCTGAAGCAAAAAACCTTTGGATGGGGACTTTCCACTCAGTTTTTGCAAAATTATTACGTATTGATGGTGATAAACTAGGGTATCCGGCAAATTTTACTATTTATGATACGCAAGATTCTCAGCGGTTATTGGCTTCAATTATCAAGGAAATGGGGCTCGATAAGGATATTTATAAATACAAGCAGATTCAAAATAGAATTTCTTCTTTTAAGAATAGTTTAATTACGGTAAAGGCTTACCGAAATGATCCAGATTTAGTCGAACAAGATGCCATGGCAAAAAAGCCAAGAACAGGTGATATTTATGAAAATTATGTAGACCGTTGTTTTAAAGCAGGGGCGATGGATTTTGATGATTTACTATTAAGAACCAATGAGCTGTTAACACGTTACCCAGATGTGTTGATGAAGTATCAAGATAGATTTAGATATATATTGGTCGATGAGTACCAAGATACCAATCATTCTCAGTATTTGATCGTAAAGGCTTTGGCTGATCGTTTTCAAAATATATGTGTGGTAGGTGATGATGCACAAAGTATTTATTCTTTTAGAGGGGCGAATATTAGTAATATTTTGAATTTTCAAAAAGATTACGATAACGTAGGTATGTATCGTTTAGAGCAAAATTACCGTTCTACACGAAATATTGTAAATGCTGCGAACTCTGTAATCGGAAAAAATCAAAATCAAATTGAAAAAGTAGTTTGGACAGATAATGACGATGGTGCCGCTATAAAAATACATAGAAGTACTACAGATGCTGAAGAAGGTAGGTTTGTAGCAAATTCTATTTGGGAGCATCGTATGCAGCAGCAAATGAACAATGGTCAATTTGCCGTGTTGTATAGAACAAACTCACAGTCGAGATCTATTGAAGATGCTTTGCGAAAAAGAGATATTCCTTATCGTATTTATGGTGGTTTGTCTTTCTATCAGCGTAAAGAGATTAAAGATGTGCTTTCTTACTTGCGTTTGGTAATAAATCCAAAAGATGAAGAAGCGTTGAAAAGAGTGATTAATTTTCCTGCTAGGGGAATAGGGGGTACCACGCTAGATAAGTTAGTGGTTGCGGCTAACCACTACAACCGTTCTATTTTCGAAGTGATGGAAAATATTGACAGAATTGATCTAAAAATCAATTCTGGTACAAAACGTAAACTGCAAGATTTCGTTACCATGATCAAAAGTTTTCAGGTCATGAACGAAACTACAGATGCATTTGCATTGTCTGAACATGTTGCTAAGAAAACCGGTATTCTTTTAGAGTTTAAAAAGGATGGGACTCCAGAAGGTATTGGTAAAATGGAGAATATTGAAGAGCTTTTAAATGGTATAAAAGATTTCGTTGAAGGTCAAAGAGAGATTGATGAAGCAACAGGAAATATAAGCGAGTTTTTAGAAGATGTTGCTCTTGCTACAGATTTAGATAATGATACCGGTGATGATGATAGGGTTGCTTTGATGACTATTCACTTGGCAAAGGGCCTTGAATTTCCATACGTATATATTGTTGGTATGGAAGAAGACCTTTTTCCATCTGGTATGAGTATGAGTACTCGAAGTGAGCTTGAAGAGGAACGAAGGTTGTTTTATGTAGCCTTGACAAGAGCTGAAAAACAAGCATATTTAACGTATACTCAAAATAGATATAGATGGGGTAAATTGATAGACGCAGAACCAAGTCGATTTTTAGAAGAGATTGATGAGAAATATGTTGAAAACCTTACTCCTGTAGATGGTGGCTACCGCTATAAATCACTTATAAACGCTGATATTTTCGGAGAAGTCGATAAGAGCAGATTACGTCAAGAGAAACCAGTAAGAGGTACACCTCCGATTGTAGGGCAGCCTAATACCGGTCAACTAAAAAAATTACGTAAACTAAAACCGCAATTAGCAGAACCAGTAGGTAATACTAATACAATTGATCCAAATCTTGCAGTAGGTTCTTTAATTAACCATACTCGTTTTGGTCGTGGTAAGGTAGTAAAAATTGAAGGTTCAGGTAATGATAGAAAGGCAGAAATAATGTTCGATAAAGGAGATATTAAAAAACTATTGCTTCGTTTTGCGAAGCTAGAGGTATTGGGATAGTTTTATTATATTTAATATCGACAAGGTTTTTTACACCTAAATGCTATGGCAGAATTCATTAAAATATACGAAGATAACCCTAACCCTAAAGAGATAAAGAGGGTAGTGGAAGTATTGCGTAAAGGTGGCTTGGTTATTTATCCAACAGATACCGTTTATGGTTTAGGTTGTGACATAACAAATACTAAGGCATTAGAGAAAATTGCTCGTATAAAAGGTATAAAATTGGCGAAAGCGAACTGGTCGTTTATCTGTACAGATTTAAGTAACCTTTCAGATTATGTTAGGCAAATTGATACTGCTACATTCAAAATATTGAAAAGAGCTTTACCAGGCCCATATACATTTATTCTGCCGGGTAACAATAATTTGCCGAAAGAATTCAAAAAGAAGAAGACGGTTGGTATTCGTGTGCCAGACAATAATATAGTTAAAGCTTTGGTCGAAGAATTGGGTAATCCTATAGTTTCAACTTCTATACGTGATGAAGATGATGTATTGGAGTATACTACCGACCCAGAATTGATTTATGAGAAATGGGATAACCTTGTGGATATTGTTATAGATGGTGGTTACGGCGGTAATGTCGGTTCTACGATCATAGATGTTTCTACAGGCGGTTTACCTGAAGTTATTCGTGAGGGTAAAGGAAGTTTAGATATAATTTAAATAGTCTTTTATCTAGGTCATAAGCATAAAAAAAGCGGCTCAATTGAGCCGCTTTAATTTTATAAACCAATTAGGTATTATTTGTTGATTGCAGGATCTTTCATTCCTTCTTCAATCATGCTGTAGAACTGATCAATTTTTGGAAGAACAACGATACGAGTTCTTCTGTTTTTAGATTTTTCAGTTGCAGAAATTGGAACATATTCTGATCTACCAGCAGCAGTCATACGCTTAGGATCTACATTGAAGTCATTTTGAAGTATACGTACAACAGCAGTAGCACGTTTAACACTTAAATCCCAGTTGTCTAATAAAGAACCGTTACCTCTATAAGGTACGTTGTCAGTATGACCTTCTACCAAGAATTCAAAATCAGGCTTGTTATTAACAACTTTAGCAACTTTACCTAAAACTTCTTTAGCTCTGCTAGTAACGTTGTAGCTACCGCTGCTAAATAATAATTTGTCTGAAATAGAAACGAAAACTACACCTTTTTCAACACTGATTTCGATATCCTCATCATCCAAGTTTCCTAAAACACCTTTTAAGCTCTGTACCAAAGATAGGTTTACAGAATCTCTACGTGTAATAGCATCATTTAACTTACGAATAGTTAAATCTTTTTCTTGTAAACTCTCTAAAGATTTCTCTAGGTTCTCAGCACCTTTGGTAGTCAAAGTTGTTAAGTTACCCATATTGTTAATCAACTCTTGGTTGTTTGCCTTTAAAAAAGAATTCTGATCTTCTAAAGTTTGAAGTCTAGAAGAAGCAGTTGCTTTTTCTTCTAAACAATCATTTAATTTTACTGTCGCTGAATTCAATAAATCTTGTGCACTTTTGTGCTTAGCTTCAAGATCTGCGTACTTTTTTGAAGATACACAAGATGAAAGTAAAAGCGTTACTCCAAGACATCCTAATAATACTTTTTTCATAATTCTATTCTATTATATTTATTTAGTGGTTTACTCAATTTTTCGCATCTAAGCGACTTCAAAATTATATAATTACAAAGTTACTTATATGACATGATAGTTAATCTTTTACTAAAATGTTAAAATTGCTTATTCTATGTACGAAGTAAGACCATACAATGGACTTCGTAGCGTAGTATTTTCTGAGAAATTGCGTTTTTTCTCTCTTTTTATACATTTTTCTAAACTTCATGTAAAAACTTAAGTGTGCCCTAAAAATAGCGAAAAAGTGTTTGAATCTTAACTGGAAAAGAAATCGTATTGCCGCAATACCATCTAAGAGTAATCTTAAGAAAATAATTATAAAAGCTTTTCTTCTAGGAAGGTTTTTAGTGATGGAGAATAATGTATTTCTGAAATTGAGATATGTTTTTTTAGGGTTCATGTTACTTAGTGTAGAACCACCTAAGTGATAAACACTAGATGTGCCAACATAAAATATTTTATAGCCATGGTTTTTTGCCCGCCAGCATAAATCAACTTCTTCTTGATGGGCGAAGTAATCTTCATCAAAACCATTTAACTCATGAAAAACTTCTTTCTTGATGAACATACAGGCTCCTGTAGCCCAAAATATTTCTCTTATGTCATCGTATTGACCTTCATCTTTTTCTAAGGTCTGAAAAACTCTGCCTCTACAGAAAGGATAACCTAGTTGGTCAATAAAACCACCAGCGGCACCAGCATATTCAAAATGATCTTTTTTAAGCAGATCTAAAATCTTGGGTTGAATAATAGCTGCTTCGGGTACATTGTTAAATGTATCTTTTATGGGAGTAAGCCAATTAGGAGAAACTTCTACATCTGAGTTTAGTAAACAATATATATCTGCATCAACATGTTTTAATGCATCGTTATAACCCTTGGTAAAGCCCCCATTTTCAGTGTTTTGAATAATCTTAACTGTTGGGTAGTTTGCCTTAACATAGGCTACAGAACCGTCAGTTGAAGCATTATCTGCCACATATATATCTGCATCAGGAGAATAATTGATAACAGAGGGTAAGTACCTTTCTAAAAGCACTTCACCATTCCAGTTTAATATGACTACGGCTATCTTCAAAACGATCGCAAATTAACGGCTAAAATCAGGAATCTCTTGCATAAATTCATATTTTTCCGCAACAAAGTCTGTTTGACAGTAATAATGTAAGAGTCCGTTCGTGACCATTAAGTAGGTAGCATTCAATTTAAAATTGTATTGAGCAATTTGATCGAACGTCATTTGAGATATTGAAACTTCGGGTGCTTTGCACTCTACTAGTATATGTAGTTCACCATTTGGTTTAAATACGACTACATCATATCTTTTCTTTAAACCATTAAGTGTTAGTTGCTTTTCAACGTTGATATGACTTAAAGGATATTTCTTTTCTTGTATTAGAAACTGAACTACATGTTGCCGAACCCACTCTTCGGGAGTGAGTATCAAAAATTTTTTACGTATAGCGTCAAAGATCAAGGTTCTATTTTCGCTATTTTTGACCCTGAAAGTGTAGCTAGGGAAATTTAGTGGCTGCATTATACAAAGTTGATGATTTTTTCTGAATGGATGAAGCCGTACAAATAGTCAATGCAATCAAGAAAGGGCAAATCAGCCCTATTTATTTCCTGTATGGGGAAGAAGCTTATTTCATTGATAAAATTTCTGATTATATAAGTGCTAATGTGTTGACCGAAGAAGAGAAAGGTTTCAACCAAATGGTACTTTATGGTCGAGATGTATCTATTGAAGATATTGTTGGCAATGCCAAACGATACCCAATGATGGCCGAGAGACAAGTGGTTATTGTAAAAGAAGCGCAACATCTTTCACGTACTATAGAGAACCTATGTGCTTATGCAGAGAATCCCCAGCAATCTACAGTACTTGTCATTTGTTATAAATACAAGAAACTAGATAAGCGTAAAAAGCTACACAAGATTATTAAAAAGAACGGGGTAGTTTTTGAAAGTAAAAAATTATATGAAAATCAGGTTAGCGATTGGCTAAGAAAACATTTAGTAAGCCGAGGATATACGATATCTCACAAAGCTGCTTTATTACTCGTTGAGTACTTAGGTACCGACTTAGGTAAGATTAGCAAAGAACTTGACAAGCTAAAACTAGTTCTTCCCAAACAGACCGAGATAAACCCTCAGCATATTGAAGAGCATATCGGTATAAGTAAAGATTATAATAATTTTGAGCTGAAAAGAGCTATTGGTGATAGAGACATACTTAAAGCGACTAAGATTATCAACTACTTTGCTCAAAACCCGAAAGACAATCCGTTTATACTAACGATTACTTTGTTAAATTCATTTTTTACGCAGTTGTTGCAATATCACGGACTTTCTGATCATTCGCCTAAAAGTGTGGCCAGTGCATTACGTATTAACCCTTATTTTGTAAGCGAAATACAAACTGCGGCACGAAATTATCCTATGAAGAAAGTAAGCGGAATCATTTCAAGCCTCCGTGAGATGGATTTAAAAGGAAAAGGAGTAGGGGCAACACCAATGAAGGAAGCCGATCTACTTAAAGAACTACTCTATAAAATAGTATAGCGATTACTTTTTGTCTATTCCGAATTTACCTGGACCTACCAATGAAATGGTAATAAAGGCAACTAAGTAAAATAATGCCTTTTCTTTTGTTCCAAAATCATCTGCACCATGAGTGATAAATGCAGCGACTGCCATAGTTATGGCTACTGGTATTGCTGCTAGACGAGATTTAAAACCTATAATAATCAAAATAGGACAGATAAATTCACCGATTACAGCTAAAAATAATGAGGGAGTTTCACCTATACCAAAGGGATCTGCAAATTTAAAATCGCCAGAAATAAGCTTTTGGAATTTTGGAAGACCATGGGTTAACATCATGGCTGAAACTGCTATTCTAAAAAAGGCTAGACCAATATCTTTTAACAAAGTGTTTTTCATGAATACTCATAATTTCCTTTAAAAGTATAGAATTTTTTTGTTTTTCTGAGAAATGTTTCTGTATGATTGGTATTTAATCAATTATTTTTAGAATGAAATACGGAGGTAGTTTAGTTTTCAGTGGGTTAGAGGATTGTGAGCTTTCGTTAAATTGTTTAAATATTTTTAAGAGAGAAATAAAGGCACAAAAAAATCCCAAAATACATGGGATTTTTCTTACCTAAAAGTTTCTGTATTATCGTAATTTCGGATAGTCATCAGGATTTACTTCATGCATTATAGCATAAACCTTTTCAAAAATATCTTCTCTATTCGGTTTAGAAAAATAGTCACCGTCAGTACCATAAGCAGGTCTATGTGCTTTTGCACTTAAAGTTTGTGGTGAACTATCTAAATACTTAAATGCACCTTGTTTTTCCACGATTTCATTTAAAAGATAAGCTGAACATCCGCCTGGTACATCTTCATCTATTACTAACAATCGGTTTGTTTTTTTAACGCTTTCTAATACTTCCATTTCAATATCAAATGGTAATAACGTTTGAGCATCTATTACTTCAGCATCAATACCAACCTCAATTAATTCTTTGGCTGCTTTTTCAACGATACGTAATGTTGATCCATAAGAGACCAAGGTAATATCGCTTCCTTCTTTCATAGTTTCAACTCTACCAATAGGAGTACAAAATTCACCGAGATTTTTAGGTTTCTTTTCCTTTAATCTGTAACCATTTAGACTTTCAATAACCAGTGCAGGTTCGTCACTCTTTAAAAGTGTGTTATAAAAACCGGCAGCTTGTGTCATGTTTCTTGGAGCCAAAATATACATACCTCGCAGTAAATGTATTAATCCGCCCATTTCTGATCCAGAATGCCAGATCCCTTCTAGTCTATGACCTCTTGTTCTAATGATTAACGGCGCTTTTTGTTTACCGGCTGTTCTGTATAATAATGTAGCTAAATCATCTGTAAGGGTAGATAGTGCGTAAAAAATATAATCTAAATACTGAATTTCAGCAATAGGTCTAAGTCCTCTCAAGGCCATTCCAATTCCTTGACCTATAATCGTTGTTTCTCGAATACCGGTATCTGCTACACGTATTTTACCGTATTTCTCTTGCATACCTTCAAGACCTTGGTTAACATCGCCAATTGCGCCTGTATCTTCCCCGAAAATTAAGGTATTAGGGTATTTTTCAAATAGCTTGTCAAAATTATCTCTAAGAATAACCCTACCATCTACTTGCTCTTCACCGTCATTGTATTCAGGGATGATGGCCGTAATGTTTGTAGCTTTATTATCATTCTCACTATATAAATATGAGCTATATTTATGCTGAGATTCATTTAGAAAGGTGGAAGTCCATCGTATTAATTCTTGCTTTTCTTGCGTATTTTCTCCTAATAAATAGCGTAAAGATTTTCTTGCTGAAATTGCCAAATCTTTTCGAAGCGGCTCTTCGACCGCAATTAAATCATTTTTTAGCTTATTTAGAAAATTTTTGTTGGCACTTTTAGAAGCTGCTTTTTCTATTATGTTGATCAATACAGACTTCTCGGTTAGATTATCTTTTAAATACTCATCCCAAGCTTCTTTCTTCGCTTCTCTAACGGTACGTTTAATTCTTTTTTCAATGGAGTCTAATTCATCTGAAGTTGCAATGCCAGATTCTAAAATCCATTCTTTAAAACGTTTATTACAATCATGGTCACGTTCCCATTCTAAACGCTGATTATCTTTATAGCGCTCATGTGACCCTGATGTAGAGTGACCTTGAGGTTGTGTTAATTCATTTACATGAATTAATACCGGTACATGTTCTTGTCTTGCGATATCTGCTGCATTTTCATAAGCATGCATTAATGCAGTATAGTCCCAACCTTTCACTCTTAAAATCTCATAACCTTTTTCAGTTTCAGTTCTTTGAAAACCAGATAGAATTTCTGAAATATTTTCTTTTGTAGTATGAAATTTTGCAGGTACAGAGATGCCATATTCATCGTCCCAAATACTAATTACCATGGGTACTTGTAAAACACCTGCGGCATTAATAGTTTCAAAAAACATTCCTTCACTAGTACTGGCATTACCAATAGTACCCCATGCAATTTCGTTACCTTCTACAGAAAACTTGGCGCTATCTAAACCTTTTTGATTTCTATATACCTTAGATGCTTGGGCCAACCCCAAAAGACGTGGCATTTGCCCAGCAGTACATGAAATGTCTCCGCTACTGTTTTTTTGTTTTGTTAAATCTTTCCAGCTGCCATCTGCGTTCAAACTATGTGTTAAAAAGTGACCGCCCATTTGCCTGCCGGCACTCATAGGTTCCTTTTCTATATCAGTTGTTGCATATAATGCGTGAAAGAACTCTTTGGGCTTTAAAAGACCTAAGGCCATCATGAACGTTTGATCTCTATAATAACCACTTCTAAAATCGCCATTTTTAAAAGATCGGGCCATTGCTAATTGTGGTAATTCTTTTCCGTCTCCAAAGATGCCGAATTTAGCTTTACCAGTTAGGACTTCTTTTCTACCCAATAAACTACAGGTTCTGCTTAAAAAAGCAATTTCATAGTCATTGATAATTTGTTCTTTGAAATCTTCGAAAGAAATATCATTACTGGTTTTAGAAGAAACATCCATGTATTATATGTGTTTATACAAAATTACCGAATCAAGTACTTTTTAGCAACGCTGTAACCAGTTAATTTATTCCATATTTTTCAACAAATTTGGTATTTTTTTGAAAATATCTGAATTTAAGCTAAAAAAATTACTATACGTATTGAGAATTGATAGTTTAAAACCATTTTCTTGTAAATAATCCTGTTAAGGTTTTAGGACTCACCGTAATGATAAAACGTATTTTTTCACCGTAATTGGGTTGTGAGATTTCCCAACCGTTATTTGAGTGAATGGGTAGATATAGTTCAAAATAATCGGTTACTAGATTTAAACGCACACCAGAGTCATAAACGAACTTGCCATCAAGACCTTTATTTTTCACTAAACCAGCATCTCCGTATAATTCAATCCATTTCCAAATGTTGAAACTACCGTTGACCGTCGCCATCCAATCATTAGAAAATCTGTAACGCTGGTCTAAGAACGATTTAAATCCGCCTTCGGCGATAATAATCTGTTGACTGTAAATACCAGAATCTTCTGATCGTCCTAAATACCCATAATCAAAAAGATAATCTGTAGGGCGATCTAAGGCAAAGCTGAAGAAATCTGTCTCTGTATTGTTGCTAAGAAATTTACCTGCGAAAAATCGAAGATTTAATTGTCTGTTATTTTCAAATAGCTTTCGATATTCATATTCAAAGGATAGTTTAGTAAAACTACCTGCTAATTGAAAATCTAAGAACCATGAGTTGTAATCTAATATACCGTTGTTTCTACTAGAATATCGCGTATTAAAAACACTATAATCTGGATTTTCAGGGTCATTTGATAAGCTTACCAATGCTGGGTCAAAATCTCTGAAAATGTTTACATATCTAAAGGATAGAAAATCTCTTTTATTCGATAACAAATCTGCGGGTCTAAAACCAAAACTTAATGATGGTGTTATAGAAGAATATCTTGAGTTTTCATTGAAGTGAGACGTGCCGGCACCAATATTATATTGAGCTACATACAATCCGCTTTTACTGAGGTATTTTCTATAACTGAACTTTCCAGAACCTACAAAGGCTTTTTCTTTAAAGGAGTAGGAGGGTGAGAAATCATATACAAATGGTCTTTCTAGCAAGGTTTTATTATACAAACGCATACCTGGTGTCCATCCATCATAAACATTAAAACTTAAAACGGGAACATAGAAAACTTGATTGTAATACGGGTTTTCAGCATCTTTAAAGAAGGTGAACTTTAATTTCTTGTTACTCGATAAAAAACCTTTTAAGGATTTCCAATTGTCACGTTGATTGAATTCAGGTATTTTTTGATCATAGTTTAATACCAGTCTATCTTCTTCATTATTAGCAATAGTGAAGGTTTCTTCAAGCTCTATATCTTTAAACCAATATTCAGAAACCACAGAATCTTTTTTTAGACCAAATACAGAAATGGGTACATTGGTACCTTCCTTGTTCCTTATAGTTACATGTAATGAGTCTAATTCTTTCTTTACTTTTTTAATTTTAAAATCAATTTTTCGATCGGTAGAAACATAGTCTTTAAAAAACCAATTAATATCTTGTTCGGTTGAACGTTTTAAAATCGATTCAAAATCATGAACCTTTACCGTATTTAGTTGATAGTACTCAAAAAATGTCTTAATACTTTGGTCTACATGTTCTTTGCCAATGTAATCTGTCAAATATGCCAAGCCTAAACCAGCCTTATATTTATTCGCTATTTTCTGATTGAATTTTATAAGTGAATCGTTTGATGTTTGAAGCGCTTGATCTAAATTTTTTCTAGCAGTAAGATTATATAAAAAAGCGTACTGATCATTAAAATCCATCTTAGCCAGTTCAAAACTTCTAAAGCCCCATAATTTAGAAAGCTTACCCATTAATTTTTGGTCTGGGTAATATTTTTCTATATACGCTATCATTAAATAATTCGCTATAGCGCTGTTCAACCATTGTTCTTTTCTTGGGTTTAAGAACATAGTTTCTCTTAGAATACTGTTGATTGAAGTTTTTAAGAATTTCATTTCAAACTGAAACTGTTCTTCGTAAGGTCGGATAAAAGAGGGGAGTTGATTTAAGCCGTAAAGAGGGTCTTTGTTATAGTCTATTTGACTAACCAAAATCTTTTCATGAGGGTAATCGCCAAGGTTGTTATGTATAAAATTGGCAACTTTATTTATGGATAAACCTTGACCAATTGGGCTATATCTAGGGGCACTAAAATCTGTTACGAAGGTCATGTAAGGTGTTCGGTGTGTGTAGAAATTTTTCTGTGTATTCAGAATAATTTCTCCGCCACGTTGTAAATTTCCTTTTAATTGGGCAAACTGCCCGTTAGGAAATTTCGATTCGGTACTTATATCAAAATTAGAGGCTAGGTATAAGCTATCGGGAAATTTGAAATTAATAGTGGTATTGGTTTCATTCATATAAAGATCCTCAAGATTTTTATTTGAATATAAATGCCATTTGCCGTCGTACACGGCAGGTGTTAAATACCAATCTTTTAAGTAATAATCTCCTCTGCTGCCGAAGCCGTATGGAGTATATTTATTTGGTGGTAATTTTACCTTATAGGTAATGAAAATTTTTGTTGATGTATTTGGGGGTAATAAATCGTCTAACGTAACCTTTAAAATGTCTTTACCTTTTGTACGGCTCCATTCTAGACCATTATAAGAATCATCGACAACAGAAATTATAGTAGTCTTACCTCGTTCATCTGCTTTTGCTAGATGAAGAGATTTTTTAAATTCTTGGGCAAACCTCTTTGCTAGTCCTGTATTTTTATCTGAATAGGCATTTGCCCAGTCATTAAAATAAATTACACCTAGATTGTAGTTGGACTTGTTGTAATAGGTAAACTCTTGACGAATATCTAATTCTTTGGCATACTCGTTTAAACTAACGGTAAGGTTAGTTTCATACTGTGCATAGCAAGTAGTTACATTGGTAACCAAAGTTACTATGCACAAGTAGAAAAGTAATTTTAAATTGTGTGTCAAGGCGAGGATTAAAAATTAGGACTCATGCTGTGTCCTTTGTAAAATGAATCTATAATTTCAACAACCTCTTCTTCTGTATCAACTATTTTAATAAGATTTAAATCTTCAGGACTAATAGTTCCCATTTTAAGCATAGTTCCTTTTATCCAATCCATAAGTCCGGTCCAGAATTCACTGCCCACTAAAATAATCGGGAATTTTCCTATTTTATGTGTCTGTATTAATGTGATGGCTTCAAATAGCTCATCTAACGTTCCGAATCCGCCAGGCATAACTACAAAGCCTTGAGAGTATTTTACGAACATTACTTTTCTTACGAAGAAGTAATCGAAATCTAAACTCTTGTCATTATCGATATACGGATTGTCATGTTGTTCAAAAGGTAAGTCAATGTTTAAACCTACGGATGTACCACCAGCTAGGTTTGCACCTCTGTTACCAGCTTCCATAATACCTGGTCCACCACCGGTAATAACTCCGTAACCAGCTTCTGCAATAGATTTTGCAATAGATACTGCAAGCTTGTAGTAAGCGTCTTCTTCTTTTGTTCTGGCAGATCCAAAAATAGATACACATGGTCCAATTTTGCTCATGCGTTCAAAACCATTGACAAACTCGCCCATTATCTTGAAAATCGCCCAAGAGTCATTGGTCTTTATTTCGTTCCAGCCTTTATGATGTTTTTCTGATCTCATTCTTTGTTTTATATTCTTTTAGATAGATTTTTATCTAAAATTACTTTAATTCTCTCTTTAAAAATTTTGCGGTGTAGCTTTTCTTGTCTTTTGAAACCTGTTCGGGAGTTCCTTTTGCTACTAACTGCCCACCTGAGCGTCCGCCTTCGTAACCAATATCTATAATGTAATCTACCATTTTAATTACATCCATATTATGCTCAATAACTAATACGGTATTTCCTTTGTCAGCTAAAGTATTCAAAACTTCCATTAATACCCTAATATCTTCAAAATGAAGTCCGGTTGTGGGCTCATCTAAAATATAGAACGTATTGCCCGTATCTCTTTTAGAAAGCTCGGTAGCCAATTTTATTCGTTGCGCCTCACCACCAGAAAGAGTTGTAGATTGCTGTCCAAGTGAAATATATCCTAAGCCAACATCCTGTATGGTCTTTAACTTACGATGTATTTTAGGAATAAGTTCAAAAAATGACACTGCTTCGTTAATGGTCATTTCTAAAACATCTGAAATGGACTTGCCTTTATAGCGTATTTCTAATGTTTCTCTATTGAATCTTTTACCGTTACATGTTTCACATTCAACGTAAACATCTGGTAAGAAGTTCATTTCTATAACACGTAATCCTCCACCTTGACAAGTTTCACAACGTCCACCTTTTACATTAAAACTGAATCTACCCGGTTTATAGCCCCGTATAGATGCTTCTGTAGTCTTTGCGAACAGCGAACGTATTTCACTGAAAACACCAGTGTAGGTTGCTGGGTTTGATCTTGGGGTTCTACCAATAGGTGATTGATTGATATCGATAACTTTATCGATATGCTCTAACCCTGTAATTTTTTTATAGGGCATCGGTATTTTAACGCCATTGAAATAATGAGCGTTCATAATTGGGTAAAGTGTTTCGTTGATCAAGGTAGATTTACCACTACCTGAAACTCCTGTTACGCCAATCATTTTACCTAAAGGAAATTTGACGGTCAAGTTTTTTAAGTTATTACCTGTACAACCAGATAATACTATTTCTTTGCCATTACCAGGTCTTCTATTTTTCGGGACTTCAATTTCCTTTACACCGGTCATATAATCGGCAGTAAGGGTATGCACATTTTTCAATTCTTCTGGCGTACCCTGAGAAATAATCTCGCCACCATTTTTACCTGCCTTCGGACCAATATCAATAACATGATCTGCTCTTTCTATCATATCGCGGTCATGTTCGACTACGATCACAGAGTTGCCAATGTCTCGTAAAGACTCCAACGATTTAATCAATCGTTCATTATCTCGTTGGTGTAAACCAATACTTGGCTCATCTAAGATATAAAGTACACCTACCAACTGCGATCCAATCTGGGTAGCTAATCGAATACGTTGTGCTTCACCACCAGAAAGCGATTTAGAGCTTCTGTTCAGTGATAAATAATCGAGACCTACATCTAGTAAAAATTGTATTCGAGTACTTATCTCTTTTATAATTTCTTCAGCTATTTTAAGCTGATTGCCAGTAAGTTTTTTGTCTAAACAATTAAAGAAAGCTGCTAGTTCAACAATGTCTAAATTAGCTAACTCTGCAATATTTTTATCTTCTATTTTAAAGTAAAGCGATTCTTTTCTAAGACGGAAACCTGTACATGACGGACACGTAATTCTGTCCATATACTCTTTTGCCCACCGCTTTATAGATGTTGATGCAGCTTCTTCAAACTGATTTTTTATGAAATTAGAAATTCCTTCATAATCAATTTTATAAGTGCGTTTTACACCTAAAGTTTTAGAGTCTACTTCGAAACTTTCTTTGCCGCCATTTAAAAGAATTTCTATGGCTTCAGCAGGTATAGTTTCTATGGGGTCCGTTATTTGAAAATTATAACGTTCTGCTATAGTTTCGATCTGTTTAAATGCCCAAGATTTTTTATAGTCTCCTAATGGGGCTATACCGCCACCTTTAATAGAAAGTTTCTTGTTAGGGAAGATCTTCTTCTTATTTACTTCATAGACATGACCTAAACCACTGCAATAGGGGCACATGCCTTTTGGTGAGTTAAATGAAAAAGTATTAGGTTCTGGGTTAGGATAGGAGATACCCGTTGAAGGGCACATTAAATCTCTACTGAAATATCTTGGTAGATCGGTACCTTCTTCTAAAACCATTAATACATTGTCGCCACTATACATGGCCGTATTTATAGTTTCAGATAAACGTTTATGAAAATCATCGCTTTCTACTACTTTTAAACGATCGATGACAATCTCTATATCGTGGGTCTTGTAACGATCCACCTTCATGCCTTTAACAATATCTTTTACTTCACCATCAACTCGCACTTTTACAAAACCTTGTTTGGCAATTTGCTCGAAAAGTTCACGGTAATGACCCTTTCTAGATTTAACTACCGGTGCAAGTATGTTTATTTTCTTCCCGTTATACGATTCAATAATCAAATTTTTAATTTGTTCATCGCTATAACTAACCATTTTTTCGCCTGTATTATAACTATGCGCGTCTGCTGCACGGGCAAAAAGCAATCTTAAGAAATCATAAATTTCAGTAATAGTACCTACTGTGGATCTTGGCGATTTCGATGTGGTCTTTTGTTCTATTGCAATTACAGGAGATAAACCATCAATTTTATCAACATCTGGTCTTTCTAGTCCTCCTAAAAATTGTCTTGCATAAGCCGAGAAGGTTTCAATATAACGTCTTTGTCCTTCGGCGTATATGGTGTCAAAAGCCAACGAAGATTTACCACTACCAGATAGACCGGTTATAACAACCAGTTTGTCTCGGGGAATGGTAACATCAATATTCTTAAGGTTATGAACGCGTGCGCCCTTAACTTCTATATTTTCTTCAAAATTAATCATGTATTCATAGCAAAGTTGCAAAAGTACGATTTTGAGTGCTAATTACATACGTTCTTATGTTCTTTGAAAAAGCTGAATGTCTTAAATTATTGATGCAATCGCGAAATAGAGGTTCAATAATATTTTTTAGCTATTGCATAACAAATTAAATGTATACCGAGGTACTGCTCAAAAAGTTTTACTCATGCATTACAAATAATGGAATTGAAGTTTGATGACTTAATTCTTCAACCGAGTTGTTAAAGAATACTTGCTGAAATAAGTTTAGGTTTTTAGCGACCATTGTCAACATTTCAATTTTGTTTTCTGCGATATAAGTTAAAATTGAATCTCTAATGTTATCGCCTAGAATATTTTGAAAGCTATGGGCATCAGTAAAAATTTCTTTTAAATAATCGTGTAGGTATGCTTTATTGATAACTTGAGAATTTGAAAAAGTAGGTCTAGAGAGTGTAATGTGAATTACTTCTAATTTTGCATTTGAAATCTCTAAGATTTCTGTCATTGAATTTAAAATTGAATAAGTGTAGAACAAGTTGAAATCTGTCGGAAAAGCAATTTTACTGGGTGTTATTATTAGCGTATTTTCAGGTATAACTAGAACGTTGCAAGCTACTTTAGTTATGACGTTACCAGTGTTGCTGCCAATAATTGAAGCCTTTAATCCTTTAGCTCCTTTTGTACCCATTACAATTAAATCTATTTTTTTATCGACCACCGTTTTTTTTACTAAGTCTATTAGATTTCCATACTCTTCTAAAGCAATAAATCGATGAGAAGGATTGTTGAAACCTTCTGATATTTCTTTAACATGAAGTTGTAGTTTTTCTTTTGCAGAGATTCTTTTTGGCGCAGTTATTACTATTAAAGAATTACTATGAATGTCTGAATTGCTTAATTCATCAACATGCAAAATATAAAATGTACACGGCTCATTATTGAACAGATTTATGGCGTATTCAAGCGCATTATATGAATTACTTGAAAAATTTGTGGGAATTAAAATGTTTTTCATTCAATCGACTTACTTTACAAAAGTAAAAAGTTGATGGAACGCGATAAATGATATTTATCAGATATCGTTTAATTTACATATTGTAAAGCTTTAAGTTCTATTATTTTAATATTACGACCTTCAATAGAAATTAAGCCTTCTTTTTTAAAACCAGATAAGGTGCGTATTAAACTCTCAGTAGCTATACCGGCCACACTGGCAAGGTCGTTTCGTGAAATTCTAATAGGTTCATCTGTTTTGCTATTCATAATATCGGCAAATTGCAATATGGTTTGTGCCGTTTTTCTACGAACCGAACTATATGCCATTTGTAGTAGTTGAGCTTTAATGTTGGAGATGCTTTCTGATAAAAGCTCCATAAGTTCTAATGAAATGGTTTTGTTCTCGTTGAGTATGTCTTTTAGGCTTTCTTTTGATATACCTGCTAATTCGACATTCTCTAAAGCAGTAGCAGATTCTTGGTAAGGAACATTGTTTAAAAATGAAGTAAAGCCCAAAAAGTCATCTGCTTTAGCTAAAGATGTTATTAATTCTTTACCATCAGAATCCATACTGTAACATTTAACGAGTCCTTTTAAAACAAGGTAAATTTTGTTTGAGCGAGAACCTTCTTCATATATGTTCTCTCCTTGTTTAAAGTTTATGAGCTCACCATTATCATCAAAAAAATTTTTAAGTTCATGAATGGTACGCATTTCATTTTCTGAAACACCATGTTCTTTTGAAGTTTCATCTTGCATACGTACCAGAAGTTCAGCTTTTGCCAATCTACTCTCTACGGCACTCATTAGGTCTTCTTCTTCAAAAGGTTTGGTTAGATAATCATCTGCACCCAAATCCATTCCTTTTCTAATTTCTTTATGTTCTGTTTTTGCAGATAAGAAAATGAAAGGTATTTGTTTTGTTTTTTCGTTGTTCGAGAGATTTTCTAAAACTCCATACCCGTCAACCTCTGGCATCATAATATCACAGATGATCAGGTCTGGTATTTTCTCTATGGCAGCTTCAATACCAATTTTACCGTTTGATGCCGTGATTACATCGTAATCGGCTAATTCTAAAAGTTCTTCAGTATTCTCGCGTAAGGCTTTGTCGTCCTCAATCAATAAAATTCTTTTCATCTTTTAGTTGGTTTTTAGTTTCGGTATATAAAGAATAAATGTTGATCCTTTGTTTTCCACACTTGAAAATTCAAGACTGCCGCCTAAGTTTTCAATATGCTGTTTTGCAATATTTAAACCTATTCCCGTGCCTTGTGTCAATAAAGCGTTCTCTGCTCTAAAATAACGATTAAAAATATGTTTTTGCTCCTCTTCTGGTATACCGATTCCTTCATCTATTACTTTAATGGCGTATCCAGTAGTTTCAATTTCTACTTTAATATCAATAGTAGATTCTTCAGGAGAATATTTTATGGCATTGTGTATTAAATTAGATAATGCTAATTCTAAAGTCTTTTCATCGAATTGGATGTTTACTTCATCAATATTTTCTGGGTAGCGAATCTGTTGTCCAGATTTAAGTAACATGTTAGAATTATATACTACTTCATTTACAATTTTACTTAGCGGAAATTCTTCAATTTTATAGTTTACTTTACCAGATTCCAAGCGTTCTACAGATAGAAAATCATTGAGAATGGTATCTAAATATTTTACCTTGTTTTTTATGGTGGTTACGTGCTTATCTCTTTTTGGTTGTTGTTCTGTTTCGGTATATTTTCCTAGTAAAGTAATGGATGTTAAAATACTACTTAGCGGAGTTTTAAACTCATGAGATACAAGTGACAAGAATCGTGTTTTCAATTCATTGAGTTCTTTTTCTACGGCAAGAGCCTCTGTGAGCTGATGGGTGCGTTCTTCAACTATGTTCTCTAAATTTTCTGTATAATTATTTCTTTCTGTGATATCTAAAATAAAAGCTACAAAAACATTCTTGTCACCTAAATTTGATAATTGAAGATGAACTTCAACGGGGTACGTAGTTCCATCTTTTCTACCATGTCTAGTTTCAAATTTAACTTTGGCGGTCTCATTTTTTAATAAGGGTGATATTAAATTTTCGAACTGAGGAATATCTATTTCCGGTTTTATATCTACCGGGGTCATTTCATAAAGCTCATCAATTGAGTAGCCAATATTTCTTTGTGCTTCTTTGTTTACATTTAAGAACTTGTAGGTTTCGGCATCGAATACAAAAATTTCATTTAATGACTCATCAAAAATACGGGCCCAATGGCTTAGTTCTTCTTCTTTGTTTTTACGCTCTGTAATGTCTATTACCAATGCCATTACATAAGTTGCGCCATAAAACTCAAACGGATTTAAACCTGCCTCTACAGGAAACTCTTTTCCATTTTTACAGATTCCATATAAATTTCTGCCATGTCCCATTTGACGCTTATCACTTTTAGCAATAAAATTCTCTACATGAGCATCATGACCTGCATGGTATCTTTTGGGAATAAGAATATCTAAAGGCTTGCCAATTAGTTCCTCTTTTTCATAGCCAAACATTTGCTGAGACGATGTATTGGTAGCTACAATTATTTGGTCGGCATTTACCACTATAATACCTTCAGAAACACCTTCTGAAAGTAAATTAAAAATGTCACTATTTTCCTGAAAATCCTGCATATATCAAATATATAGATTACTACTGATTATTATCATATAAAAACCGCACCCAACTTTTTATTTTTACTGGGTATGTAACTAAAACAAGGTAAAATGGAAAATACAGCGAAAACAATGAACGGACTTTATGAAAATTTAGGTAAATTATTTTATGCCGTGGCTATATCTGACGGTACCGTACACAATAATGAATGGGAAAAAGTTAAGGAGTATGTAAAAGAAGATTGGTTGTATATAGATGATTTTACAGATCGCTATGGTACCGATGCCGCAAACCAAATAGAGATTGTTTTTGATGTGCTAATGGAGACTGAAAAAAGTAGTGAAGAATGTTTTGATGAGTTTAAAGATTTTTATGAAATTCACCCGCATGCATTTTCTGATAAAATAAAATCATTGACCAAAAAGACGGCCAAGGCTATTACAAGCTCATTCTCTGGGAATAATAAATCTGAATTAATAATATTGGCTAAAATCGATCTTTTATTGAACTAGGCCTGTTTCATCAAATTTTTTATGTCATTGTCCGCATATATTTTTTGAACCATTTCGCTATAAAGTTTAGTGAACCTTTCTTATGAAAGCAAGTGGGTCGGATTTGGTTTTACCTGAGGTACTTTCTAATTGTTCTTGCATAGCGCAAATAATTTGAAGTGAATTTGCGCCTTTATCAGTTGCCTTGTCGCTGTGCATACAAAACGCGATTTCTTGTCCAATGCCTCTAGATGCACCGGTTATAATTACTACTTTATCATCTAATTTCATAGTGTCCGTTTAATATGAATATGAAAGGCAACCTTAGTCGAAGTAGTGCCTTATTTTTTCCAAAATGATTTAAAATAATCATCATTAAAAAGCCCAAATGAGTAAATCATAAGTGTTTTTAATGGCATTCAAATTTAAAGAACAACTTCGTACCATAAAGATGCTTATTTAAATACTATGTAAATCGATTTTGATTATGTTTAACCTATTCTTAACGGTACTAATCTTTGCAGTTGTCTGTATAGATTATAAGCTCTTCCACCAATCAGAGTAGTTGTTTACGGAGTCTTTAACTATAATCTCTTGTCCTATTTGGGGTGAAATTACTTCAATATTCAATTCAACCGCTTTTGCTTCAACTCTTTTAATAGGGTCGGTCCATTCATGTAAGGCAAGTTTAAAACCTGCCCAGTGAATTGGCATTATTTTTTTTGCTTTGACATCGATACCGGCTTGAGCAGTTTCTTCGGGCATCATATGAATATCAGACCACATTTCGTTATACTGGCCACATTCCATCAAGGCAAGATCAAAAGGTCCATATTTTTCTCCTATTTCTGTAAAATGGGAGGCATAACCACTATCTCCGCTAAAAAATATGTTTTCATTTTCAGAAGTAATTACCCAAGAGCTCCATAAGGTGCTTTGAGCATTATTTAATCCTCTGCCAGAGAAATGCTGGGCCGGCGTACAGACGAATTTTAAAGAACCGAACTGTGTCTCTTGCCACCAATCCATTTCTGTAATATTAGCATCAGAAACTCCCCATTTGGTCAAATGGTTACCAACACCTAGTGGAGTGTAAAAATGATTTGTTTTATCCTTGATCTTTAAAACCGATTCATAATCTAAATGGTCATAGTGATCATGCGAAAAAATAACCGCATCAATCTGTGGTAGTTTATCAATCGAAATCGGGAATTCTTTATTAAATCGCTTTTCACCTAAAAGTGGGTGAGGGGCTGCCACTGCGCCGAACATGGGGTCGATTAAAATATTCTTTCCATCAATCTGCAATAAAAAAGAAGAATGACCGAACCATATCATTCTTGCTACTCCGTCATAATCGGCTAAATGTATAGAATCTATTTTTTGAGGAATTAAATCGGCTTTAGGGCGACCGTTTGGGACCTTAGTAGTGAAAAATTTATATGCCAAACCTAGCTTGCCAGATAACTCTAGATCTTTTGGTACTGCTTCCACATTTCGAAATTTACCTTCTCTAAATTGTTGTGATTGTTCATAGGTCAATTTTTGACTTTCGGAGCTATTACCACCAAAACTGGGGTAGAGATTGGTTAATGCGAGAACAAATATGGCCAATAGACCTATTATAATTAAAGTGGTTATCATTATATTTTTTATAATTTGTATTATCATATAAATTTTCTTTGCCCTTTTCTTCTTGTGTTTATAAGCTAGGTGCTATCTCGAAATAATTTTTTCAAAGATAGTATATCGATGTAACCGCATTATCTTAAAAGGATAGGTAAGTTGATGCTTATAAGCAACGGTAAAGATATTAATGTAGTTGCCAGTAATTTTACACTTATTGGTGATTTTGACACATAAATTGGTAATGAAGTTTTTTTAGACTTGTAATAGTATTTTTGTAGTCCATAAAAAAAGGTCAGGTTTTAATCCTGACCTTTTAAAAAAGATGTTTGTAACTAGTTAAATTATGCTGTTTTAGGGGTAGAACTACCAAAGTATTTTTTCTTTAGCCAAAAAGATACTTTCACCAAAAATATTAATGCTGGTACTTCTACCAATGGTCCAATAACACCAGCAAATGCCTGACCAGAATTTAATCCGAAAACTGCTATTGCCACAGCTATGGCTAATTCAAAATTGTTTCCGGCTGCGGTAAAGGCTACCGAAGCTGTTTTATCATATTCGGCACCTGTTGCTTTGGTAAAGAAAAATCCGATAATGAACATTAAGGTGAAATAAATCAATAATGGCACTGCTATAATTAATACATCCATTGGTATTTCAACAATAAGCTCGCCTTTAAGAGAAAACATAATGACTATTGTAAATAACAGCGCAATTAATGTCATAGGTGAAATTGCAGGTATGAATTTGTTAGTATACCATTCTTCACCCTTTAATTTCACTAAAATCAGCCTACTTAATATTCCCATTAAAAAAGGTAAGCCTAAATAGATGGCTACACTTTCTGCAATAGTACCAATTGATATATCTACTATAGCACCTTCAAACCCGAAATAGGGTGGTAGTACGGTAATGAATATCCATGCATAAAAGCTATAGGCAAATACCTGAAAAATACTATTCAGCGCAACCAAGCCGGCGCCATATTCGCTGCTGCCTTCCGCAAGGTCGTTCCATACCAATACCATTGCTATACAACGTGCCAAACCTATTAAGATTAGACCTACCATATATTCTGGATAGTCGGATAAAAAAGTAATGGCAAGTATGAACATTAAAACAGGACCGATAATCCAATTTAAGATTAATGAGATCGAAAGAATCTTCGTATTTCTGAACACCTTAGGCAGCAACGCATAATTTACCTTTGCCAAGGGCGGATACATCATTAAAATTAAACCAATAGCTATAGGAATGTTCGTAGTGCCACGATTGAATGTATTGATGATGTCTGGAAAAGATGGTACAAAATAACCGATACCCACACCAAGTGCCATGGCAGTAAAAATCCACCAGGTTAAATTTTTATCTAGAAAGCTTAGTTTTTTAGATGCCATTTTTATTTAATTTGTGAGAATATGTAAAACAATTCAGTAGCGATCTGTATACTCCTTTCAGCATATTTTTCTGCTTGCTGCGGCGTGTTGTCAAATGCCTTTGGGTCTTCAAAAGTTATGGGAACCCGCTTTTCTGCACCAGCAATAAAAGGGCAACCACCATCTGCTTGTGAACATGTCATTACCGCAGCGAATTGAGAAGTAGGATTAAAGGAATCTTCATATGATTTAGAAAAGCCAATTACCGGATGCTCATTCTCAGAGAACTTGATAGCATACACAGGATTGCTTGTATCGGATAACTTTTGAATCTGAAATCCTTGATTTTTTAATGTCTCTGCAACCATAGGAAATAACGCCGTTGCTTCGGTGCCGCCTGAGTAGCAATACACATTTTTAATGCCGTAATAATTTGCCATGGTCTGTGCCCATACCTGAGATAGGTGACTTCTTCTGGAGTTATGTGTGCAAATGAAGTTTATTCTAATTTCTTGGTCATTAGTAGTTTTCTCTTTTATAAAATCTACCAAGGGCTGTAAAACAATTTTACGTTCTGACGTAATTGAATCAGGATCTAATTCTTTGATTAAATTCTCAATTTTTGGTAACATATTGGTTTTTGTAGTTATCATTCTTTATAATGTTTATTGTTATGTTAACAGCAGTTTCCGTCAGGTGCGCAACAAGGTTCGTTATTGATTTCAGCAAGTTTTATTTTTGGTTTTTCTGCAGGTATACCACAGTTGTCTTTAGCCAAACAATCTGTTTGTTTCGATGTTAATACGAAATTTGAACCGTCAAAATCGAGTCCGAATTTCTCTATCGTTTGTCCTTGGTATTCTACTTCAATTTCTAAATCTTCTATACCCAATACCTTCTCAGATAATTCAATAATATTTATCAATTTTTCTGGGTGTAACCTGTGGTCGTAATCATTTGCATTCCATAATTGAAAATTTACGACTTCTTCATTTCGGACCGTACCACCACAATCGATAAAATTCTTGGTTATTTTACCAACCTCTGTTACATGAAAGTGATTTGGTACCAGTTCACCATTTGGTAATAAAAAGGCTATAGTTTCTAATTCAGCTAAATGTTTTTTAATTTTTGATAGTTTCATAATCTTAATTTTAAATTATATATTATTTATTAATCGTAATAATGCGATAAATGGAAGTAAATTTTTTTAGCAACAATCTGTATTTGAAATATCTTGATCTAAAAATTCAATCATGATATCTTTCATGTTAGACCAGTTATCTTTATTTATACAATAGCAAACACTGGTGCCTTCTACATTACCTTTTATAAGACCTAATTGTTTTAGTTCTTTCAAGTGTTGAGAGATGGTAGGTTGGGCGAGGCCTATTTCATTCACCAAATCTCCACAAATACAGCTGTCTAGTTTAAATAGATATTGTAAAATGGCAACGCGTGCTGGGTGACCAAATACTTTGGCGAACAGAGAAATCTTGTTCTGTTCATCGGTAAACATTTCCGTTTTTGCTAATCCCATTCTTTCATTTAATTGTTTCATTGCAATATTACGATATAAAAATTATATTGAAGTAAATAAATTGTTATTTTTCTGAGCTATCGTTAACACTATTTAATTCTTTCTCTAAAAGTAACTATAATCATAACAGAGAATTAATAATATGTTTCCGTGCCTTTTAATAAAAAAATTTACGGGCAGTCAAAACCTTAACTTATTGGTAAAATATTCTAATTACTTAGTGCAAACTTTTGAAAATGAGTAATTTCTATGTAACTTTTATCTAGAATTAAAACACTACAGAAAATGGCATTAACAAAAGTGACAAAAGGAAAGGGTACGCATACTACCGTTACGTTTACTGTTGGGGAAAATGAAGCTCCGAGCGTAGCAAATGTTATATTATTGGGAGACTTCAATGATTGGCAAACAAACGATAGTTCTTACCGAATGGAAAAAAAGAACGGGTCTTATGTAAAAAGCATAAAACTTGAAACAGGAAAACGTTACGAGTTTAGATATTTGAGCGAAGATAAGGGTTGGTTCAATGATCATGCTGCAGATGCGTATGTGCCTTCACCGTATTCGGGTATTGATAATAGCGTTGTAGATTTAACTGCTTTGCCGGCAAAAAAGAAACCAGCAGTTAAAAAGGCTGCAGTAAAAAAATCTACTGCCAAAGCTAAAAATGATGATTTAAAAAAGATTGAAGGTATCGGACCAAAAATTGCATCTATCTTAACTAATCAAGGTATTGGAACCTTTGCAAAATTAGCGGGTGCGTCTGTAAAAACACTTGAAGGAATTCTAAAAGAAGCCGGACCACGTTATACCATGCACAAACCTGGTTCATGGCCAAAGCAAGCTAAATTAGCTGCTTCTGGTGATTGGGATAAATTGAAAGTATTACAAGATAAATTAGACGGCGGTAAATAATTGCCAAAACCAAACATAACAAAAAGCCCTAAGGTATATTCTTAGGGCTTTTCCTTTACTATACAGTCGTTTGATTAGAAGCTATTATTTCATGGCAGTTTGATAATCTATAATGAACTTCTTCATCATTGCTTGTAGTTCCATTTTATCTTTCTTACTCATTTTTATAATAATAAGCCAAGCTGTACCAATGTTTTTAGGAGCAAAAGTTGAAAAGTTTTTAAGCACGACCAAGCCCTTTTCTTTTGGATAGAATGTGAGTCCTTTTTTGGTGATTTTTATATTATCAGCGTCCATTTTCAATACAGAGAAAGTAAGCATCGTTGAATGTTGAAGTCCATTAAAGAAGTAAATATTGCCTTGCGTTGCATTAATTTTTGCATAATAATTTCTGTTGCCTTCACTATGCCCCTCTATAAATTCATTGATTGCTTTTACTTGTGTTTGTAATTCTTGAGCGGTACTCGTTTTTACAAATGCAATCATTAAAACGATAACGATAATTACTTTTTTATACATGATAGTTAATGGTTTAAGTTGAATTTAGCAAACGTCTTTAAAGGTCATTTGTTGAGTGAAACGCAATTGAGGTTATAATTTGATTTTGGATGATTTGTTTGTGATTTATGCTCTCAAACTTATTTACTTGATTATTCTTTTGATTTCAATTTCAATAGCACCTCTTTCCCATGTTCATTATCAGGGTTTAACGCGATAGATTTTTCATACATTGCAATAGCTTCTGTTTTTTTATCTGCCATCAACAAAGCTTCACCATAACTATCATATGCATTTGCACTTTCTGGAAATAATAGGGTAGTTGCTTTAAATATGTCAAGAGCCTTGTCTAATTCTTGCGTTTGTAAAAATGAATAGCCCAATGCATTTAAATCATATTCTGATCGATTATGAACCTTTGTTTCAATTGATAACTCCATAGCATTATCTAATGCTTTTAGTAAGACCGCATATTGTTGGTTTTTATCTAATGTTTCTGAATAGGTCTTAATGATGGCGTTGATAACTAATGCAGGATTATCTTGAAATATAGCATGACCACTGCTTTTAGCTATAATGTTAGTTATATTATTGTTTTGCTCGCCTAAATCTACATGGACTTTTTTCCATCTATTAGAATATTCTTCTGGATATACTGGAGCAGATTTATCTGGAAAAATATTTGTTATAGTAATGTTTTCAGGAAACTGTGTATTTCTTAAGGAACGCATAATTTCATTGTAATTGAAATTCAGATAATAATCGCCAGTGCCTTTTGGTATGGTATTTATGTCAACAAACATATCTCTCATGGCTAAGAAATCTTCATTCCAGAAATTACTAAGAGTAGCATCTATTAAAATAATCGATTTAACTTTCTTCGGATGTTTATTTGCGTATAGTAGATTGTAAAGTCCGCCGTAGGAATGTGATACTAAAATAATATCATCATCGTATCCCAATTTTGCAAGTCCGGTTTCTAATTCCTTTATTCCGTTTTCAATTCCGAAATCTGAGTCGTTCTTTAATGTTGAATTCAATTCACTTTGTCCGAAACCTGATCTGTCATACGTAATTAGAGTTGTACCAGTAACTTTGTGTATTCTTTCTAAAATAGGTGCCCAAACAGAACTATCATCTCCTCCACCGGCTTCAAACAGAATGGGAGTTCCTTCACCTTTCATAATATTGAAATGCATATTATAGCCACCAATATCTACTAATGTATCTAGCGTTTGAGAATGTATAGTGAACGATAGAGAGAAAATAGCCAAGAAGGTAAAATAGAAGTTTTTCATTTTTGGTTTGTGGTTTATAGTTCTGGTAATTTACAATAATTCAACCTGTAGTAGCTAAGCTTTCCTCTTTGTCAATTGATAGCACAAGTAAAAAGTTCACAATCAATCCGAGTATTCCAACATATACAAATACAATTTGACCCTCTTCATATTCATCTTTTTTTAAAAATAAGTACCTTTTGTTTTTTAACTTGTACTAAATCGGTATTAATATTTTCATACGGTAGGTAGGTGTCAAAGTAATTTATGGTAAGTGTATCACCTATATTGATACTGAAAGAAAGGTTTTTATAACCTTTAAACCATCTTTTTACGCCAACCTTGTAGTCAAGGTTATTTAGTTTTATATAGAAACATTTCGTTTTTTTTCTATAAGTGTTTAAATGGTTATCAATTCCTTTGTGAGTCACGACACCTTGAAGTTCTATGGTTTTTTCAAGTTTAATATTTTGCCGATTTAAACCTGCCCCATATTACTATAAGATAAATTATTGATAAGACGCCTAGAACAGATAGTTCAAATATTTTTTTGCGTTTACTCAAATCGTAGTTTTATTATTGTAATGTATTTTGCTTAGCGTATTTACGGAAGTTGAAATTATTTGTTTCTCTTTTTGCCATTAGCTAAAATGATTGCTCTTTTTCATCTTCTTTTTTGGAAAGGATGGGGTTATTTAATTTTAACGCTCAACCTTACGTGTAAATTTTTATTTGGTAAGCTAGAAATAAGCAACTGAATATGATTGCTAAGTTTATACTTGCTCTAACTACCCACGAAAATTTTGAGTAATCAATTTTTAAATAATCACTTATAATTAATACAATACCCATAAATAGAAACCATGGAGTCAGCAATAGAATAAATTTTCGTTTTAGTAGCATAATAACTAGATCATGTACTAAGCCACAGAAGGCAAAAGTGATTATCAGTGATAATGCCGAGGGTAAGATGAATTTAAGTGGTTTGAATATATATTTACCTAGATAGAAGCCCCAAACCGGATTCCAATAGTGCCAGAATATTGAAAATTTTCCTGCCCCGAGAGAACGACTTAACATATTACGAAATGAATCGCTGTTCCCTAATGGAACACCATTTCTTCTTTTAACGTAATCGTATAAATTCAAATTAACGGTTTGTAAGTTATTAGTTTTAACTTTAACGGTATTGTGTATATAGCTCGTAGCGTGTAAGTTAGCGATAACTTTTCGGGTAAGCACGAGCCGAATTTTTTAATTTTCTTATTACTTTTTCTTTTCAATAAACCAAATTAAAAAATTTGGCGGACTTGCAAATGCGCCTTAACTTCGATTAATCAACTGATTAACTATGAGCTACATACGTTGTTTAACACTATATTTTTTCTTAAAAGTTATAGGATTAACAGAAAAGCCAATCATTTTTATTGACAGTTTTTATTGTAAAAATCTACTACTTGGAAAACATATTTAAAGTCTTTTTCCATTATTTTTTTCTCAATTTCTGGACAGTCAGATAAGTAGCGACTAACTGTTTTTTTCGCTACATGACCTAGCATACTATTTGCAGGTGTGAAGAATCTGTCCTCAGCTTTCTTAATTAAATCAACAGACCTTAGGTCATTATTGTCGTGGTCTATCCATTCCAATTCATAAAGTGATAATTTTCCTTTCGTAATTACTTTTAAAAAGTATTGAACACTATTAGGGTTAATATAATATTTGGTGTCAAGATAACGACCATTCCTAAATAGTTTAGTTTCCTGATCTAGTTTAAAGCTTTCATAATCATATCCATCTACTCTGTAAGAAAGCACCTTTTTTCGTTTAAATCTTCTTTTTCTTCCATTAGTGTCTGTAAGCCTTATTTTTTTGTAAAATTCACTAAATACATATTGCTCTTTGAAATAATCAACCTTTCCGTACAGTGTATCACCCGTAACCAATACAATATTATCTAATGTTTTATCATTGGGAATAGATAAAGTTCTACAAGATGAAATACAAATTATAATGACAAGACAGAATAGGCTCCTTTTTAATTTCATTCTATAATATAGCTTTTCTTTTGGATTACGATTTTTTTGGATATTGTATACAACGTTTCTGCTCTTATGTTTGGTTCTAAGCTCAGTCCGGTTAGTATGGATACCTTTCGTTTACGTCTGCGCACGAAGCTAAAGCTTATTGTTTTGATTTATTTTTTTCTTTTCTAAAGCTAAACCCATTCCCGATAGCTATCGGGATTAGCGTTTTTATAAACCTGCCTGCCGGTAGGCAGGTATACACAGACCTTTCGGTTTTGCCCTAAAGTCCGCATTACGTTTAGGTTGTGTTAGGCACAGGCTTTTATATCAAGGGGTAAATTGATTTTAGTAGTCCGTTTTTAATTATAATTTCAACCTTGATTCCAGATTCCGTTTTAGACTTATAAACGTTTAAAGTCCCAAACTTTTTATTTTTATTTTTTACCGCAAATAAACATTCATGGAATAACTTATTGTAAGTCCATGTTAAAGGGAAGAATGTGCTAGGTTTTTCCTTTTTTGTCCATCTATTCATCTCAGAGTCATAAAACTCTATTTTGGCTTCAAATACTCCGAACTTATTCTTTTTAAAAACTTTTTTAATTTTTACTAATTCTTTATCGTAAAAATGAATTCCAGTAATTCTACGATTTTTAATTTTCCCTTTACTACAATGTTCTATCAATTCTATAAAGTCAGGTGAAACACGAGTATTTTCATTTGTAAGGGCGAAATCTTTCATCACGTGGATATTCTTTTCCAAACAAATCTGTTGAGCCCTTTTTGGATTTGTTATTAGAAGTTTTTGAAAGATTTTGGAATCTTTTCGAAGACTTGGGATGTCTTTAAATGGTCCTTCATCTTTATCTTCTGCATACTTGATTTGGTAAATGATGGGAACCTTTGATATTGTAGTACCAACTTTCAAGCCTTGTTTGTTCGTACTAAATGTGTCTTCGTGTATATAATATTGAAATTCCAACTTTATTTTTTGAGCTTGTGCCTAACGTGTTTGTATATGGTTTGTTGCGTGGTTTAACACTTAATTTAGCAAATAAAAACCGAATAGAAAGTCCGCGAGGACTTTCGTAAGTATGCTAGAATTAGCAATAAATTATATACGGCTTAAGTTTGATTCCCTAACTTTTAGGATATAAATCAGAAAGAACAAAAGAGAGAATTAAGGTTACTATATACGGTGAAGCTTCAGACTTCGACA
>NZ_SNZW01000017.1 GCF_004364175.1 Maribacter caenipelagi
GGAAATCCTTGCAATTAACTATCTTCGGTACGGGCGGACATTTTCCGTTGGAAAAGTCCGCAACTAATCATACACATGACCGTTAGCAAACATATAATGGGAACCTGTAAATTATGTAAACAAGAGAGGGAACTCATAAAAAAATCTCATATTCTGTCCGACTTCCTACATTCTGATTTGTACGATGAAAATCACAAACTGAGACAAATGGATGTTATTGCATTGTCTAATGGAATCAATAGGGAATCTAGACCATCTTCAGGAAGTTATGAAGGCGGAATTTTATGCAATATTTGCGATAACGAAACGATTGGAAAATTCGAAACTTATATTTCTAACGTAATAAAAGAAAACCTTGCTGAAAAAGAAAAAATCATTTGTAAAAGAGTAACTAACGTTCACGGGCTAAAGTTTATTGAGATAAGTAATTTGAATTACACTAAAACAAAGCTTTTTCTACTATCTCTGCTATGGCGTGCTGGAATTTCAACTCGTGAGGAGTATAAAGAAGTAGACCTTGGGATGTATAGTGAAATAATCCGAAAACAGATATTTGAAAATAAAACTTCGGAAGACAATAACATTCAAATAACGATTTACAAATTTGAAGATGGCTCAAATTACTCATCATTCATTGGGCAACCAAGAAGACACAAATTTGGTCACTCAACAGCTTATTCAATCGTTATTATTGGCTATCTTATTGTTTATCATCTTCGAGAAAATGACATTTCAAAGAAAGCCTTTAATAATCGACTTAAAGAAAATGATAGTGTGGCAATAATAGAAGTGCCAAAAAATAAAGTAGAAAAATTTGTAATGACATATACAGGAATGATATAAATACGTTTGCTAACAAAACCTAAACGTAATGCGGACTTTAGGGCAAAATCGAAAGGTCTGTGTATATTTATGAAGTCGCTAAATCTTATGGATTTAGCTTTGGAACAAAAAAAGAAAAAGCAAAACAATAAGCTATAGCTTCGTGCGCAGACGGAAACGAAAAGTTTCCTTAACACTGCACTACGCTTAGCTAAACCGTTGTAGTTTATTTATGAAAAACCTTATTTTAATTCTATACTTTTTACTACCAATGTGCAATTTTGCGCAAAAAATTGTGGATGTAAAAATTAAAAAAACTGGCGAAATATTCGAGACGTATAAAAAAGATAAAAGCTTTAGGGACGGGATTTACACGAAGTTTTATATATATCCAAAATGGAAAAAAAAGGAGATAACAGGATATTATTCTGAAAATAAAAAAGATAGTATCTGGTCATACTTCGATTGGCAGGGGAATCTATATAAAAAGGGTAGGTATGAAAATGGGCTGAAAAATGGGCTTTGGACATTTCATACGTTCAATGAAAAACATCCTAGTAGTAAAGGCATCTATTTTAACGATTTAAAGACTGGTATTTGGGAGTATTTTAATGAAAATGGTGTTTTAATTCATAAATTTAATCATTCGGACAACCAACTTTTATACTATACGGAGAAACAGGATTGCTTCGAAGAACAAGCTAATGATTTGATAGAATTGACAGATTTCAAAGGACTCGTCTTGGGTGGAGAAAAGAGTTTTCATAGTTATATAGGTCGAGAATTTCGATATCCAAAAGACGCTCAGTGGAATGGGGTGTCTGGAAGGGTGTTTGTCAATTTCTTTGTCGATGAAAATTTTAAAAAATCAGATTACAGTATTACAAATAATCCAGGTTATGGCATTGGGAAAGAGGCGAAAAGATTAATTGAAGAAGGTCCTGTATTTATTCCTCCGAAAAAAGATGGTAGTTACTCTAAAGTAAAACTATCCATTCCCATAAACTTTACGCTCAATTAAAAACAAACTACAACAACACCTATAAACAATACGGGCTTCGAGTATAAACTAATGGTTTGCGTATTTTTATGAGGTCGCGAAATCTTTGGGATTTCGCTTTAGACAGAAAAAAGAAAAAACAAAACCAAAAGATTTTGCTATGTACGTGGCGGAAAGCAAACGCTAGTTTGCTCCCGTACTGTTCATATCTCAACCGTTGTGCTTAAAGTAAAAAATAGAAAATAATGAAATTAAGAGATAATAATCCTGCTCTAATATTAGTCGATGTACAAAAAGCATTTATGGACGAAGAATATTGGGGAGGAAATAGAAACAATAAAAATGCTGAGATTGTTTGTGGTAAAATTTTGGATAAATGGAGAGAATTAGATTTACCAATATTTCATATTAGACACAGCTCAACGAATCTAAAATCCAAATTAAACCCATCTAACAAGGGATTTGAATTCAATGAAAATGTAACACCCTTGGAAAAAGAGCCAATTATTACAAAAGAAGTTAATAGTGCATTTATTGGAACTGACTTAAAAGAGCAACTGGACAAATTAAGCATTGACACTCTTGTTATCGTGGGAATAACAACAAATCATTGTGTGTCAACAACAACACGAATGGCTGGTAATTTCGGATACGAAACCTATCTAATTTCTGATGCGACCGCTACATTTGACAGAATTGGGATTGACGGAGAAAAATATGATTCGGAAACAATACATTTAACAACCCTTGCTAATTTGAATGATGAATTTGCAACTGTTTGGAATTTTAAAAAATTAATGTCCGAGATATAACAAAATGAAAAAACCAAATACAGCAGTATACATCGCTTTAGCAATTGTTATAATCGGTCTGATATTTCAAGTTATGGAAATGGGAGTTTTTGGTAAAGATCCCATACCTGAAATAACAAAATACAATCAACTGTTTTTTTGGACCGGAATCGCCGTTTGGGCTCTTGGTTATATTAAGCAAGAAGATAAAAAAAGAAGGATAGCGAAAATGACCTGTGAACTAAACAACAATCTAAATGGCCTGCTTGTTATGAACTACCACTTTAAAACAAACGAACCTTTCGCTATCCTCTTCTAAAAAAATATTCTCGCTTATTTAAATAAACGAATAGAAGATTCTTTCAAATTTAATTTTGCCGGTTGTGGAAACTCAGCGTGAATTATCAATACATTTTCATGATGCTGTTCTAGCTCGCTCAACACTTTTCTGTTCAACAATAAAATGGTTGAATGACCGTAATGATCTAGTTTATCTAGAATAGTTTTTCCGTTGAACTCACATACCCAATGGGTCTCAGACATATTCTCTTCATAAAATAATTCTAAAGTTGGTACTTGATAATATTCGTGCTCACCAATACCTTCTAAATCAAAAACCAAACGAAGCAATCCGCCCTCTAAAGAGGCTCCTTCACTAGAAATTCCTAATTCTTCAAACGATAATTTACCCGAAGTTGGTTCATTAAATTTTACTTTTATCTCTCCTTGATTTATCTCTACATTGCTCATTTACTATTGTTTTAATGATACCATCAAAGCTAGAGAACAACGACAATGTATTCTATGACATTTATCAGGGTTGAGAAATCAATTCATCATATATAATGTAGTTACAATAATACCGTGGGCATCAACGATTTTCAGTAGTTCTCGCTTTTCAACAATTTCCAAGTTAAATGGAGGCTCAAGAAGTTTGATGCCACTATTCTTTTTTAAACGCGTTCCCTGACCAGAGATAATATCTAAATTGGGGTTAAAATCTTTATTGGGAAGATGTTCTGTGACAATCACGTACTTATAACCAGATAACTTACGTGCAACTTGCTTTACCTCATCATTAGAGATATGCTGTAATACTTGACGAAGAATTGCGCAATCTGCAACAGGCAACATGTCTTTGGCGATATCTACACATAGAAATTCTAAATTCCGTGCTTTATACTTTTCCTTGTTACGTTCAATAAGTTCTGGGACAATATCTACCGCTACAATTTTTTTGGTGTAAACCACTAGTTCTTTACCAACATTGAAATCTCCGCACCCTAGATCACACACTGAAATCGGGTTTTTAAATGAAGTTAAAAATGCAATTAATGTCTCGATATAAGGTTTTAAAATTTCTGGTTTATGTGAACCTTCACCAGAGTAAAAATCTGAAGTACCACTACCCCACAGGTTATTTTCATAGACCTGCTGCATGGCATTCTTTGTGGGCCATGGTTGTTTATTCCGTTTCGATTTATTTTCTTCCTTATCCACCGGACTCCTATTTAAAAAAAACACGTCATAAATTTTTTGTTTATGACGTGTCAATTTACTTTAAAATAGATGAATTCTTGTTATTTCTGGGTTGCTATCCAAGCTTTAACCCTACGCTCTAATAAATCTAAAGGTAAAGCACCGCCGCCAAGTATAGTATCATGAAAGCCTTTAATATCAAATTTATCACCTAATTCGATCTCGGCCATTTTACGCAATTCTTGAATTTTAAGCATTCCTATTTTGTATGATGTTGCTTGCCCAGGCATTACCATATAACGCTGAACCTCTGCTACAATAGCACCTTGAGAGATGGAAGAATTATCGGTGAAATATTTAATTGCATCGGCTTCTGTCCATCCCTTGGCATGTAAACCTGTATCGACTACCAAACGAATGGCTCTCCAGATTTCATTTACCAAACGACCAAAATCATAATACGGATTCTGGTATCCGCCCATTTCTTTTGCCAATGCTTCTGAGTATAAACCCCAACCTTCGCTATACACACTAAAACCTGCTTGGGTTCTAAATTTTGGTACCGCCTCTAACTCTTGTGCAATAGAAATTTGCATATGGTGACCAGGGTTACCTTCATGATAGGCAACACCCTCCATCGTAGTTTTTGGCATCGCATTCATATCAGATAAATGCACGTAATAGGTACCTTTTCTAGAACCGTCGGGCGTACCCGCAGAATAGTGCTGTGGCGCACCATCTTGCTCACGAAATGCCTCTACCCTTTTTACCTGTAGCTTTGCTTTTGGCAAAATACCAAAGTAGTCTGGCAACTTCTTTGTCAGATCATCTAAGTACTTTGTCGACTCATCTAAATACCCCTGTCTACCTTCGTCTGTATTTGGAAAGAAGAATTGTGGGTCTGTATTTACAAATTTGAAAAAGGCATTTAAATCGCCATCAAAGCCAACCTTTTCTTTAATAGCCATCATTTCACCTTTGATTCTAGCAACCTCTTGGAGTCCGACTTCATGAATCTCATCGGCTGTCATTCCGGTTGTCGTAAAAACCTTTAAGCGATAATTATAAAAATCTTTTCCGTTCTCATGACGGCTAACGCCGGTCGGTGTTTCTTCGGCATTATCTATTTCAGTTTCTAACCATACCAATAGATTTTCATACGATGGTTTAAAATAATCATTTAACGCTTTTTCTGATTGCTCTTTCAACAAAGAAGCTTGTTCTACCGTTATATTTTCTGATGCAACAAGCGCATCGATTTTACCAGTCATATCATTTAATAATGGTGTACCATCTTTTAATGACTTTGTTTGAGCGATAACCGTAGTAAATGCAAATTTTGGTGGAAGATTACCCGCTGTAGCTTGTTCTTTTGCTCTAACCACCAACTGATCAATACCTCTAGATACTTCTTTAACCCTAGAGATATAAGCGTTCATATCTGACAGACTATCAACCTTATGAAAATTGATCAAATAACTTGGCAAACGCGTATGCATACCTCGCATTTGGTCAAAAACGTAATCTAAATTATCAAATGCGGCACCTTCTTTTAATGTCTCGTATTGGTATACCCATAAATCGTAAGACGTTTTATCGGCATCATTTAGCTTATCGTAATCGAATTTCTCTTTTAGTTCGTTGGTTGTTTCTGTATACCACGCCAACTCTTTTTCTTCAGCCGCCTTACTTAAATCGTCAATTTTATCATATTGGTCTTTTCTACCTTGAGCGGTCAACCCTAACGGACTCATCTGTAATTGCTCTTCGTATTTATCGTCGAACCATTGGTTCAACGCTACCGTTTGATCTATCTCAACCTTTGGTTCTTCTTTACAAGAAGAGAGTAGCAGAAAAGCAATGGAAAAGCTTGTCGCAATGCTCGTAGAAATAATTTTTTTCATGATAATTGATTTTGGATTTAATTTGTTATAATTCTACTGACTTATTTAGTAAAGAACAGCTGTCGGGGAAGAATTAAAGATAATGATTTTACCGAAATGAATTCTGCTAATAAGGTTTCCATTTTATAATCAAAATCTCTCATATGGAATATCAAGCTCGTAGGTATTAAAGCTTATAGACCATACCAAAAAAATCAATTTATCGATATAAATTATCGGGTCATTCTTGTTAATTCTTGTAGAAAATATAAATCCATATAGACCTAGATAGCCTAAAGTTTAAGGTGCTCAACAAAATTGCGCTTGAAGCTATTATAACGTACACCCTAACAGGTGATAAATCAACAAAGTACCAGAAGAGTATTAAGCATATAATCATTTGCGCTACAGCCAAAGCATAACTCACGAACATAGCGCCAAAAAAGAAACCTGTCTCTTTTTCGAACTTGAAATTGCATTCGGGACACCTCGCGTTCATCTTAGGCATTTTAAACAAGAAAATATTTCCGCCCTCACTAAAAACGTCTCCTTTTCTGCAATTAGGACATTTACATTTTAATACATCTACAACAATGCTCATAACTACTATTATAATACTGCAAAATTAAGACACAAAGTATCTATTTCGGTTATATTATTAGCCCCATTATTTGTACTTTTAAGACATTTATATGAAAATACCTGCTTTAAATATTCAACAATTCTTAGACAAAAAGCCTTTAGATAGCTTGTACGTAAACTCTTTTGCCACTCATATTGTACTTAACCAAAATTTAATCAATAGACCACACAGCCATAATTTCTACTTATGCGTTCTATTTACCAAAGGCAGCGGTACGCATGAAATTGATTTTAACAGCTACACCATTAAACCTGGTATGGTTTTTTTCTTAAAACCAGGTCAAACACATTTTTGGAAGTTCGATACACAACCAGAAGGATACATCTTTTTTCATTCACAAGAATTTTATGAGCTAAAGTATTTAGACCACACCTTGAGTTCTTTTCCGTTTTATTACTCGAATCAAAATCCGCCATTTCTTGAACTATCCGCAGAAAAACTACTTGATATCTCAATCCACTTTTCCGAGCTTTTTAAAGAATATCAAGAAAATAATCTTCTTCGAGAAGCTAAAATCATCAATCTCATCAATTACATTTATATTGAACTGACCCGTGTCTATACCGCTGATGTCGCCATAGAAAAATTAGGATCTACTAGTTATTCTCAAATACTAGAGCAACTAGAAACGTTAATCAACATCCATTTCTACAGCAAAAAACTTCCGAAATTTTACGCATCAAAACTAAATATCACTACAAAACACTTGAACAGAGTGGTACAAAAAACTATTAATAAAACCACTAGCCAATTAATATCTGAACGCATATTACTTGAGGCAAAAAGATTAATTGTACATTCTACAGACAATTTAGCCGGTATTTCAAATACGCTTGAGTTTTCTGATTATGCCTACTTTTCAAAATTCTTTAAATCTAAAATAGGAATGACGCCAATGGAATTTAGAAAAATGTATTTTCACTAAATCAATTTGGCATTATTTAAAACCAAGAATTATATATGGAACAAATAAAAATAATATTCTTTCTCTTAGCCTCATTTTTTGGTATTGAAGACGGTAAAATTGCTGCAGACAAAAACACCGTAACGGTTTACCCAAAAGACCATAAAATTGAGATTGTACAAGAACATCTTTTTACCATTATACAAACTGAAAAAGACACCGCACTGACCTTGGCACAATGGCAGCAATTAGTAAATTGGAAAGAAAACAAATTACCATGGGCCAAAGAACTAGATAACTTCACCAACAAAGATGTGACGATTAAAAATAACGGAGGGACTATAGAACCACGCATTTCTTTCAATTACACTGATGAAAATGATTTACGCGCCTTGGGTATTTGGTATAACAAAGAGAAAAATGAATATTCAATTAATAATGTTCCAAGAGAGCATACTACTAGCGAAAACGGTAAATTAGAAGGTAATTATTGGATTTTTGACGGAAACGGCAAATTTAGCTTTACCAATGAAGCTTTTGCTGGTTTACCTAATGAGTATAAAAAATTAAAACTCCCGATCACTGAAATCCTTAAGGACTAAATTTTCAAGTATGGACTTACAGAAGAATAAAGAAAATGCCATTGCTTTTTACAATACAGCTTATTTGGGGCAACCTAAATTGGCTATAGAGAAATATGTAGGCAACGAGTATATTCAGCATAACCCGGCCGTAGCGAACGGCACACAGGGCTTCATCGATTACTTTGAACGTATGCAAAAAGAATATCCTGAGAAGTCCATTAAGTTTGTACGCAGTATTGCAGAAGGTGATCTTGTTGCCTTACACACCCACCAAACGTGGCCTGGTAACGACCAATATATTACGATGGATTTTTTTAGGTTTGATGATAATGGCAAAATTTGCGAACACTGGGATGCTATTCAGCAAATTCCCGAGAAATCTGAGAACCCCAACACCATGTATTAATTCAACAACAAGACGAAAATCACTTTCATGAAGAACATTACTATTCAAGGCCTAAACTGGGATGCCAAGTCCTCTTTTCAACAAGGTCCGGCGAAAGCCCCTAATTTAATCAGAAAAGCATTGTATAGCGACTCTATGAATCTATGTACCGAATTCGGGGTATCGATTGAAAATGATGCCATAACCGATAAAGGTGATTTTATCATAAACGACTATTTTGATATTGCAGAAATTACCAAAAAGAACATGGAATCTGGCTCAAAATTGCTTTCTTTAGGTGGTGATCATTCGGTAACTTTTCCTATTATAAAAGCTTTTCATGAATACTACCCAGTTTTAGATATTCTGCATATCGATGCTCATGCAGATCTATATCATGATTACCAAGGCGACCCTTATTCTCACGCATGCCCCTTTGCTCGTATTATGGAAAATGGTTTTGCGGTTAAACTGGTTCAAGTCGGTATACGAACTTTGAATCCGCATCAGGCTGCACAGGCAAAAAAGTACAATGTAGACGTACATGAAATGCGGAATCTTGACCTAAATAACATTCCTAAATTTGAGAACCCACTATATATTTCTTTAGATATGGACGGGTTTGACCCTGCCTTTGCACCAGGAGTTTCTCATCATGAACCAGGCGGACTCTCATCGCGACAAGTTTTAGATTTGATCCATAGTATCGATACCGAAGTAGTTGGTGCCGACATCGTAGAATATAACCCAGATCGAGATTTTCAAGACATGACCGCATATTTGGCCGCAAAAATGATGAAAGAACTTTTAGGTAAAATGATGGAACGTTGAAACATATTTCAATAAAAACCATTAAATTGACCTGTTACTAAACCCAAAACCCTAATGCCGTTTTCCTTTAAAAATTTTATGAAACTCCATAGGGTTTCCTTGATATTGGCGGTATTGAGTTTTGTATTCTATTATACGTTTGCATATCACTTGCAGAGAACAGATTTTATAAAGCTACTTACGCTGTTTGTTGCGCTTTACTTTTTCTGTTTTAAACTTATACAGTTCGAAAAACTCAACTTTAGATTTCTACTGGGAATAGGGATAATTTTTAGGCTTATTTTTCTATTTACCGAACCCAATCTTTCTCAAGATTTTTATCGTTTTATTTGGGACGGTCACTTGGTATCTAACGGTGCCAACCCCTATTTAAACACACCAGATCAGCTAATGGAAAACATGGTATCTATGATACCAAATGCCAATATTCTTTATGAAGGCATGGGCAGTTTAAGTGCTCGACATTACAGTAATTACCCACCATTAAATCAGCTTATTTTTGCTATAGCAGCATTCGTAGGTGGTAAGAGTATTTTTTGTTCAGTGCTAACCCTACGGGCGATCATTATACTTGCCGACATTGGTATATTCTATTTCGGCAGAAAATTACTAAAGAACCTGAACAGATCTCCGCACTTAATATTCTGGTATTTTTTAAATCCGCTTATAATTGTAGAGCTTACCGGTAACCTTCATTTTGAAGGGGTTATGCTGTTTTTCTTTATTTTATCTATGTATTTATTATCTATAGATAAATGGAAAATTGCAGGTATTGTTTTAGCTTGTTCTATTTCAATAAAACTCGTACCCTTATTATTTTTACCTCTTTTCTTCAAGTACCTAGGATGGAAAAAAAGTTTCGCTTTCTATGCTATCATCGGTATAACCTCGATTGCTTTATTTCTTCCCTTTTACACACCAGAGTTCATTGACAACTATTCTAAAACCTTGAAACTGTGGTTTTCTAATTTTGAGTTCAATGCTAGCATCTATAACATAGTTAAAAAAATTGCCATACATTTTGATGCCAAGCCGTGGGAATTTATTAAAGAATATGGCAAAATTACCCCTATACTAAGTATAGCCACAGTAGGTCTATTTACGTTTTTACCTAAAAAATATGACCTAAATAGAGTACTATGGTCTATGATGTGGGTATTAACTATCTATTATTTTATTTCTACTACGGTGCACCCTTGGTATGTCATTTTTATAGTATTACTTTCTGTATTCACAACATATAGATATGCTATTATTTGGTCTGCCGCCATTGTACTGAGCTACTTCACTTATTCTCAAGCAGATTTTAAAGAGAACCTCTGGCTTCTTACCATTGAATATATTTCAGTGTACGGCTTCATTATTTATGAAATAATTGCACATAATAACAAAAAGTGAAGTTTTTGTAAAAATTATACGATGAGTGATGTCAAATAAATATAATTTGTACATTTACCCCGTAATGAACGAAAAAAACTACTTTCTAAATAGTACCGTGAGCGCAGTTGCTCTTGCGCGTCCGTTCACATCTCGCCGTCGTCGCCCGTAAGGGTAAGATATAATTATGGAATTAGGTGAGTCCATTTCCGCACGACAAATCAAATTTATTTTTACACTTTTAAATCTAACTGGCAATGAACTTAATTGTTGCTAACGAATCACATTTTAAATACGCTCAGGATATTTGCGATACTATAGCTGATTCTGCTAAAGTTCGCGGTACGGGTATTGCGAAACGTACTCCAGAATACATCCAGAGAAAACTTTCTAACGGCAATGCTATTTTAGCTTTGGATGGAGAAAAATTTGCAGGGTTCTGTTATATCGAGGTTTGGGGGCACGAGAAATTTGTTGCCAATTCTGGACTCATAGTACACCCAGACTACAGAGGTCAGGGACTTGCCAAGAAAATAAAAGCCAAGATATTCGATCTTAGTCGGGAGAAATTTCCAGATGCCAAAATATTCGGGATCACTACTGGTTTAGCGGTTATGAAAATTAACTATGAACTTGGTTATAAGCCAGTTACATTTTCTGAACTTACTGACGATCCTGAATTTTGGAAAGGCTGCCAAACGTGTAAAAACTTCGATATTCTTACCAGAACAGAACAAAAGATGTGCTTATGCACAGGTATGCTATATGATGGCAACACAAAGAAAAAAACCGAAGAAGCTAAAGAAATGAACGGTAAAGCTTTTACAAGATTAAAAAGTATTAAAGAGAGTTTGTTTCTTAAAAAGAAATAAGGAGTATAGAATATGGCAATCAAAAAAATGAATTGAATGAGGAAAATATCGATCTATTTTCCAACCTCTTTTTTCTTTATTCTATTTGCCTAATTTCAATCAAATAAAACAATAATTACCCGGTATTACCGGATTTGAACATATTAAAATGAAAAAATTAGTACTAGCATACAGCGGCGGATTAGATACATCTTATTGCGCTAAACATTTATCAAAAGACAAAGGATTTGAGGTTCATGCAGTAAGTGTAAACACTGGCGGATTTTCATCGGATGAAATAAAGGAAATCGAGAAAAAAGCTATAGAACTTGGCGCAACTTCATACACCTCTATTGATGCCGTACAAACCTTTTACGACAAGGTAGTAAAGTACCTTATTTTTGGAAACGTATTAAAGAATAATACTTACCCACTTTCAGTGAGTGCAGAACGAATCGTACAGGCAATTGAGATAGTAAACTATGCGAAGAAAGTAGGTGCAGGTTATATTGCACACGGTAGTACCGGCGCCGGTAACGACCAAGTTCGTTTCGATATGATTTTTCAAATCATTGCCCCAGAAATTGAGATTATCACTCCGATTAGAGATAACAAACTAGCAAGAGAAGAAGAGATTGCATATCTAAAAGAAAACGGAGTAGATTACCCTTGGGAAAAAGCAAAATACTCTATTAACAGAGGGCTTTGGGGAACATCTGTGGGCGGTGAAGAAACGCTAACTTCAGAAAAACCATTGCCAGATAGTGCATACCCTAGCCAATTACAAGAAAAGAACCCTACAGATGTAAAGCTTACTTTCGAAAAAGGAGAATTGGTCGCTATTGATGGAGAAAAAGATACTCCCGTTGCCAATATTGAAAAGTTAGAAGCATTAGCTTCTAAATATGCCATTGGCAGAGATATTCATGTTGGTGATACCATTATTGGTACTAAAGGAAGAGTCGGTTTTGAAGCTCCTGCGTCATTGATTATCATAAAAGCACACCATTTGCTAGAGAAGCATACACTTACGAAATGGCAACAATACCAAAAAGAGCAACAAGGTAATTTCTATGGTATGTTACTTCACGAAGGCAACTATCTAGATGCGGTAATGAGAAATATCGAAACCTTCTTGACGGATACTCAAAAAACCGTTTCTGGCGATGTATTTGTTGGTCTATACCCTTTTCAGTTTCGATTACACGGTATTTCATCTAAACATGATCTTATGACCGATGCTTTTGGTAAATATGGTGAGGTCAACAAAGGATGGACGGCAGATGACGCCAAAGGATTTATCAAGATTCTATCGAATTCAGGAAAGATATATAACCATGTAAATGGGGATAAATAGGAGTTAGGAGTTAGGAGTTAGGAGTTAGGAGTTAGGAAAAAAATAGTATTAAGTAATGAGTACAAAGTATTAAGTGAAAAGATTAAAAATGTTATTCAAGTACTTCGTACTTAATACTTATTACTTGATACTTGATACTCTTTACACAAAATAAAATTATGATTAAAGCAGGTATTATTGGTGGTTCTGGTTATACGGGTGGGGAACTTATTCGCATCTTATTGAATCATCCCGCAACGGAAATAGATTTTGTTTTCAGTACCACCAGAGCTGGAAAAAAAGTTACCACGGCTCACCCAGATCTATTAGGAACTACAGAACTTGAATTTACGGGAAATGTAAATCTAGATGTTAATGTTGTTTTTCTTTGCTTAGGTCACGGTAATTCTACTACATTTTTAAAGGAACACAATTTCTCTTTAAACACCGTTATCATTGATTTAAGCAATGATTTTAGATTACATAACGATGCTGATTTTGATGGTAAACAATTTGTTTACGGTCTTCCAGAGCTATTTAAAAATGAAATAGAAAACGCTAAATATATTGCGAATCCTGGTTGTTTTGCTACTGCTATACAACTAGCGTTGCTGCCATTGGCAAAAGCAAATCTATTGCAAAATGAAGTGCATATTAATGCCGTAACCGGTAGTACAGGTGCAGGTGTTAGTCCGTCTGCTACTTCACACTTTTCATGGAGAAATAATAATGTTAGCTGGTACAAGCCATTTACCCATCAACATTTGGGTGAGATTAACGAGAGCCTACATTCACTTCAAGAAAATACTGGCAACTTATTTTTTATGCCCAATAGAGGAAATTTCACTCGTGGAATTTTAGCGACTTCTTATACCAAATTTGAAGGCAGTTTAGGTGATGCCGAAAAAATCTTCCAAGACTTTTACAAAGATGCCATGTTTACCCAAATTTCTGATGAACCCATCAACCTGAAACAAGTGGTAAATACGAATCATTGCCATATTCATTTGCATAAACACGATGATATTTTGTTGATTACATCGGCAATTGACAACCTATTGAAAGGTGCATCTGGACAAGCGATACAGAATATGAATTTAATTTTTGGTCTAGAAGAAAATTTAGGCTTGAATTTGAAAGCAGGAGTCTTTTAGAAATAATGTAAAAAGTACTGAGTAATTGGTACAGAAATATATAAAACATGAAAATAGCCATTATAGGTGCAGGTAATTTAGGACTTTCTATAGCAAACGGAATTCTAAAAAGTAATGGTGCCACTAGTATGTACCTTACAAAAAGAGACACTAAATCTATTGCTGATTTTGAGAAATTTGACAAGGTTACGGTTACTGACGATAATCGTTTGGCCGTGCAAAATTCAGATATTTTAATTTTTGCGGTACAACCTGTTCATTTCGCTGTGATCCTAGAAAGTGTAAAAGATCTATTGACCGAAAATCATGTAGTAATATCTACCATAACCGGTTTCGGAATCGAAAAAATAGAGGCAGTTATAGGTAAAGATAATTACATTGTAAGAAGTATGCCAAACACCGCAATCTCAGTTGGTAAATCTATGACCTGTATTTGTAGCAATGAAAAAGGAAAAAAACGAATAGATCTAACAAAGGCAATTTTTAATAGAATGGGGCATTCTATGGTAATACCTGAAAGTCAAATGCAAGCTGCGACGGTTATTTGTGCAAGCGGTGTCGCTTTTTGGATGCGTTTAATTCGCGCCACCACACAAGGCGCCATACAATTAGGTTTTGATGCCAAAGAGGCTCAAGAGCTAGCCATGCACACCTGTAATGGTGCCGCAAGTTTATTAATAGATTCTGGTAATCATCCTGAAGAAGAAATTGACCGAGTGACGACACCAATGGGCTGTACCATAACCGGGCTTAATGAAATGGAACACCAAGGTTTAAGCTCTTCTTTAATACGAGGTGTTATAGCCTCCTATGATAAAATTACCGAATTTAAAACGAAGTAAATAACCTTGAAGAAAGATTGCGAGGTATTGAATTGAAAATATAATTATCATTTCGACGCAAACATCTCAGTATATAATCCTCGATTATCGAGTAAAACAAGTTACCAAACCGATTCATTATTAAAATTGATTCTATTGAATTATGAAATTATTTGACGTTTACCCACTATATAATGTTACTCCCGTTTCCGCCAAAGGAATAGTTGTAACCGATGATAAAGGACAAGATTATTTAGACTTTTACGGCGGGCATGCCGTAATATCCATTGGTCATTCGCACCCGCATTATGTGGAGCGATTAAAAGAACAGTTAGATAAAATCGGATTTTATAGTAATGCTGTTCAAAATCCGCTTCAAGTAGAACTTGCCGAAAAATTAGGTATAGTTTCCGGTTGTGAAGATTATAACTTATTCATGTGCAATTCTGGCGCCGAGGCAAATGAGAACGCCTTAAAAATGGCATCATTCGTAACTGGAAAATCAAAAGTTATTGCATTTAATAACGGATTTCACGGTCGTACGTCTGCTGCAGTAGCGGCTACCGACAACCCGTCTATCAACGCAGAGCTTAATCAACAACATGAGGTTGTGTTTTTAGACTTGAACGACATTAAAGGTTTTGAACGAGAAATTTCTAAAAATGTCTGTGCCGTAATTATTGAATCTATACAGGGTGTAGGCGGTTTAGATGAACCCTCTACCGAATTTTTACAACAAGTGGCTTTTCTATGTAAAGAAAACGACACATTATTAATTGCTGATGAAGTACAATCCGGATTTGGTAGAAGTGGAAAATTCTTCGGATTTCAACATCACGACATACAACCTGATATAATCAGTATAGCTAAAGGTATGGGCAACGGCTTCCCTGTTGGTGGCGTTCTTATTCACGATGATATTAAAGCTAAATATGGTATGTTAGGTACTACTTTTGGTGGTAACCATTTAGCATGTGTCGCCACCATGGCAGTTCTAGAAGTTATCGAAAAAGACAACTTAATTGCAAACGCCCAAGAACTAGGAGATTATTTCAACGAAAAGGCAAAAGAAATTTCGCAAGTAAAGCGCGTAAAAGGCAGAGGCTTAATGCTTGGGCTAGAGTTTGATTTTCAAGTAGCCGATCTACGTAAAAAATTAATTCATGAGCACTTCCTTTTTACTGGGGGTGCCAAAGATAAAATGGTTCTAAGAATATTACCGGCATTGAATATTACAAAACAAGATTTAGACGTGTTTTTCACAGCTCTTAATAAAGCCCTATCATGACAAAAACGCTCAGCTTAACAAAAAGAAATGCCGTATTAAAGCGTATGGCAGAATTGGTTTTACAAGAAGAATCTATTTTAATGTCTGCCAATGAAAAAGATTTAAATTCTTTCGAATTGGGTGATATCGCAATGATAGACCGCTTAAAAGTAGATAAAAACAAAATAGGGGAAATGATTTCTTCTTTGAAGAAATTAGCCGCTCTGCCCGACCCCTTACATGTAGAAAGTTTTCAGTTTACACATGATAACGGTTTAGAAATCAGTAATAAAACAGCCCCGTTCGGTACGATCATGATTATTTATGAATCTAGACCAGACGTAACAATTGAAGCTGCCGGTATCGCTTTTAAATCTGGAAATAAAATTTTATTAAAAGGCGGCAAAGAATCGTTGAACTCGAACTTGGTTTTAGTCAATTTATGGCATAAAGCTTTAGAGTCTTGTGACTGTTCTGAAGATTGGATTACGTACTTGAATTATTCAAGAATAGAAACCCAACAGTTTCTTGAAAATCCTACTCAAAAATTAGATTTGATTGTTCCACGTGGTGGCGAAAAACTAATCGCTTTTGTAAAGCAACATGCTCAGTGCCCTGTAATTGTTAGTGGTCGTGGAAACAACTTTGTATATGTTTCTCATGAAGCAGATCTGCAAATGGCTTTAGACGTGATCGTCAATGCCAAGACTACCAAAATATCGGCATGTAATGCGGTTGACAAAGTGATTATTTCTAGAGATTTACCTCGTAAGGCCGAATTTTTAAGTCACTTAATTCAAACTTTGAAGAAACATAATGTTGAAATTTTAACCGATACCAAACTAGCAGGTATGGATGGCACATCCCAAATGGAAGATGAGTCGGTGTGGTATGAAGAATTTTTAGACTATAAAATTGTTATCGGGCAAGTGCCTGATGTTGACGAGGCTATTCAGCATATCAACACATATGGCGGCGGTCACTCTGCTTCTATCATTACTAAAGACGAAGAAGAAGCTGATATTTTTATGCAATCTGTAGATACTGCTGCGGTATACCATAATGCATCTACCCGTTTTACCGATGGCGGTCAATTTGGTCTCGGTGGCGAACTAGCTATTAGTACAGATAAGTTACACCAACGTGGTCCCATTGGCTTACAGCATTTGGTTACCAATAAATGGTATGTTAAAGGGAATGGACAAGTAAGATAGGTTGTTCGTAAAACAAATGATAATTGTGTCCGGTCGAGCGCAGTCGAGACCTGAAAGAAGGAGTTAGGAGTTAGGAGTTAGGAGTTAGGAGTTAGGAGTTAGGAGTTAGGAGTTAGGAGTTAGGAGTTAGGAGTTAGGAGTTAGGAGTTAGGTAAAATAAAATTTACCTGACAAAATCAGAATTAGCATGTTGAAAAAGAGAATTTTATTGAAATTAGGTTCCAATACCTTAACCAAGGACACTGACCATATTTCTCGTGGTAAAATCGAAGATATTGGTAGGCAAATAGCTGCACTTAAAGATCAGTACGAATTTATTATTGTTAGTTCTGGCGCTATTGCGGCAGCGAAGCAATTCGTAAAGCTGGAACATAATGGTGAAGAAATCAATGTAAAGCAAGCACTCGCATCTATAGGTCAACCACACCTAATGCGTATTTTTCAAGAGAATTTTAGAGAACTAGGGCTTTTTACTTCACAATGTTTATTATCCTATTCCGACTTTGAAAAGGAGCAAACTAGAGTGAATATTAAAAACACAATAAATGTTCTCGTTGCCAATAATTTCATACCAATTATCAATGAAAATGATACTGTAGCCACTGATGAGATTAAGTTTGGAGATAATGATAAATTAGCGGGGTTGACAGCATCTCTTTTATCTGCAGATATATTAATTATTGCCACTAATACTGACGGAATTTATACAAAATCGTCTTTAGCTTCTTCAACACCAAAAACAATTGAGTTAGCATCAGACTTGGGTGAACTCTTAAAAGAAATAGGGGAATCTAAATCGACCCATGGTACGGGGGGAATGCAATCAAAAATAGATGCAGCAACCATAGCCCAAAAAGCAGGTATTGAAACCTGGATCACCAATGGCTTAAAAGATCATTTCATTACCGATGCCATTGACAATAAAAGCACATTTACAAAAATTAAAGCATCATGAACTACCTTTCAATAAATGATATCGACTCTTTATCTACATGGGTAAAAGAAGCTATATCTCTTAAAAAAGAGCCTAAAAAACATAAAGAACTCGGAAGTGATAAAACTATTGGACTCCTATTTTTCAATAATTCGCTACGTACACGATTAAGCACCCAAAAAGCAGCTATAAATTTAGGCATGGAAGTCATTGTTATGAACTTTGGTAGTGAAGGCTGGGCTATAGAATATGCTGATGGAACAGTTATGGACCAAGGTACTTCTGAACATATTAAGGAAGCTGCACAAGTAATTTCTCAATATTGCGATATTATTGCTATTCGTGCTTTTGCAGGTTTGAAAGACAAAGAATTAGATGAAGCCGAAAAAGTTTTGAACGGATTTAAAACTTACGCATCTGTACCAATAGTAAACATGGAAAGTTCTATTGGCCACCCATTACAAGCACTAACCGATGCCATTACTTTAGAAGAACATAATTTCAAAAATAACCCTAAAGTAGTTCTGTCGTGGGCTCCTCACCCTAGGGCTTTACCACATGCGGTTGCCAATTCATTTATTCAAATGATGCAGAAGCAAAATGCTGAATTTGTAATTACGCATCCTAAAGGATATGAACTTGACCCAAACATAACCAAAGATTCCAAAATTGAGTATGACCAAGAGAAAGCTTTAGAAAACGCCGATTTTGTGTATGTCAAAAACTGGAGTAGCTATTCTGATTACGGACAGATAAAATCTCAAGACACTAATTGGCAAATGACCCTAAAGAAACTAGGGAAAGCTAAATTTATGCACTGCCTACCTGTACGTAGAAATGTAGTAGTTGCCGATGAAGTTTTAGACAGCGAACAATCATTGGTCATTGAACAAGCGAATAACAGAACTTACGCTGCACAATTGGTTCTAAAGAAAATACTGGAGACTAATGAAAATTAATAAATGGATTTACATAGGTATCGCTTTATTTGCATTCATTTTATTTATTGCCAATATGATGAATATAGACCATAGTACTGCGCACTGGAAAACCTATATGGGTCCGGTCAGTAATATTATTCTCATTATTGCCATGGTACTCATGTTTAAATTTGCCGACTATGAAAAATAAACTAAGCGTTGTAAAAATTGGAGGCAATGTCATTGAAGATGAAAATGCTTTAGACACATTTCTTACCGCTTTTTCCAAAATTGAAGGCTTAAAAATATTAGTGCACGGTGGTGGAAAATTGGCAACTCAATTGGCTACGAAACTTGGCATTGAATCCAATATGGTAGATGGTAGGCGCATTACCGATGCAGAAACTGTTGATGTAATTACCATGGTTTATGGTGGTCTCGCAAACAAAAAAATAGTGGCTCAACTTCAAGCTAAAAATATAAACGCAATTGGCCTAAGCGGTGCCGACGGTAATAGCATACAAGCACATAAACGACCCGTAAAGGAAATTGATTACGGATTCGTAGGTGATATTGAAGGGGTAAACCCTGAATTAATCAGCAACCTCTTATCCATCAACCTTACGCCTATTTTCTGTGCTCTTTCGCATGATGGCGCCGGACAATTACTAAATACCAACGCAGATACAATTGCTTCAGAGATTGCCATTGGTATGGCATCTACTTATGAAACGACTTTATATTACTGTTTTGAGAAAAAAGGAGTATTAATGGATGTTGCCGATGATAATAGCGTAGTTAAGCATATTAACACTGCTACTTACCAAAAGCTTTTATCAGATAACATTATTGCTGACGGAATGCTGCCAAAACTACATAATTGCTTTCATGCTTTGAACAACACAGTTTCAAAAGTATGTTTAGGTGATGTTACCATGCTCGATAAAAATACAGAACTGTTCACTACAATAAAGCTTTAAGATGAACCAAACAGAACTTACAGAAAGTGCTATAGCATTATTAAAGGAATTAATTTCAATAGAGTCTTTTTCTAAGGAAGAGGATAAAACTGCCGATGCTATACAATCTTGGTTGGCACATTACGATATACCCACAGAAAGAGACCTCAACAATATTATTGCGAAGAACAAATTTTGGGACGATTCTAAACCGACGTTGTTACTGAATTCGCATCATGATACCGTAAAACCGAATACGGCTTATACTAAAGACCCTTTCTTTCCTCATATTGAAGATGGCAAGCTATACGGATTAGGAAGTAATGATGCTGGCGGACCATTAGTTTCACTTCTGGCAACTTTTGTGAATTATTATAATGCCGAAGACCTTAACCATAATATATTAATGGTCGCTTCTGCCGAAGAGGAAAATGCCGGTGAGAACAGTCTACGTGGATTGTTACCTAAACTACCCCATATTGATGTAGCGATCGTAGGCGAACCTACTTTGATGCAACTTGCTATCGCTGAAAAAGGTCTGGTTGTTTTTGATGCCGTGATTAAAGGGACTCCGTCTCACGCAGCCCACCCTAACGACGACAATTCGATCTACAACTCCATTAAAGTTTTAGAATGGTTTAAGAACTACAGCTTCGAAAAATCATCTGAAGCATTAGGAGATGTAAAAATGACAGTTACCCAAATTAGTGCTGGATCGCAGCACAATGTAGTGCCAGCTCAGGTTGATATGGTTGTTGATGTTCGTGTAAACGATGCCTATAGCAACAAAGAAATTGCAGATTTACTGAAGAAGGACGCGCCATGCGAATTAAAGGAGCGATCTTTACGCCTAAATTCGTCAAAAATAGATAAGAATCACCTGTTGGTTAAGTCAGGTATTGCACTAGGCAGAACCACTTACGGTTCTCCTACGCTTTCTGACCAAGCAGCATTAAGTTGCCAATCGTTAAAACTAGGTCCTGGAGACAGCACTCGTTCTCACTCAGCCAATGAATTTATCTATGTACATGAAATTGAAGAAGGTATAGATTTGTATATTAAAATATTAAAAGGCTTCATGCACTAGGCGTACGGCCAATTTTATAACTAATTTTATTATTAAGTTTTTGAACTTGATACTTGAACTTGACACTTGAATTATGAAACTCTGGGATAAAGGATTTAGCACTGATAAAAAGATTGATCATTTCACCGTTGGTAATGACAGAGAACTAGATTTACTTTTGGCCAAATACGATGTTATTGCATCTAGAGCTCATGCTAAAATGTTAGGAGAGATCGGATTGATTACGCCTAAAGAAACTCATGACCTCGTAAGAGAGTTGAATACTATCGCTGCACGAATAGAAAAAGGAACTTTTACCATAGAAAATTCTTTTGAAGACATGCATTCTAAAATAGAATACATGCTTACCCTTAGTTTAGGCGATACTGGTAAAAAAATACATACCGCACGCTCTAGAAACGATCAAGTTTTAGTGGCTATGCACCTATATTTAAAGGATGAGTTAACAGAAATTAAATCGATGACCAAGTCGCTCTTTAATCTTCTTTTAGTAAAAGCCCAAGAACATAAAGATGTTATGTTACCAGGGTATACGCATTTACAAATTGCCATGCCCTCTTCATTCGGACTATGGTTTTCTGCTTATGCAGAGAGTTTAATAGATGACCTATATTTTATTGAAGCTGCCTATAAAGTTGCTGATCAAAATCCGTTAGGCAGTGCTGCAGGTTATGGTAGCTCATTTGCTATCGACCGTAGATTTACCACTAAAGAAATGGGCTTTAGCACACTAAAATATAATGTAGTTGCCGCTCAAATGAGCAGAGGGAAAGTAGAAAAAGCAACTGCATTCGGCATCGCAAATATTGCAGCAACACTTTCTAAAATGGCAATGGATATTTGTTTGTACATGAGTCAGAACTTTAACTTCATCTCTTTCCCAGATGAGCTGACTACCGGTTCTAGTATAATGCCTCATAAGAAAAATCCTGATGTATTTGAATTGGTACGAGGCAAGTGTAATAAACTACAATCTATTCCTAATCAGTTGACTATAATCATCAATAATTTACCTAGTGGTTATCATAGAGATTTACAATTGGTGAAAGAAATTATAGTACCGGCAATACAAGATATGAAGGCATGCTTGGAGATTTTGACCTTTAGCCTTAAAGAAATTAAGGTCAACAAAGAAATTCTAGAAGACCCAAAGTATGACTATCTATTTAGTGTTGACACTTTAAACGAACTGGTACAAAACGGAATGCCTTTTAGAGACGCCTATAAGAAAATGGGTATGGAGATCAACGAAGGTACTTTCACTCCGAAGAGAGATATTCATCATACGCACGAAGGCAGTTTAGGCAATCTTTGTTTGAAGGAAATTAATGATAAAATGAAGGAGGTTTAATTCTCTTTCAAATACCTATCCGAATAAATTTTAGTGAATTGGGCACCGAAAGTGACTATTAAACTAGAATAAGATACCCATAGCATTACTAAAATTATGCTCCCGGCAGCGCCATATGTTGAACCTGGTTCTGCTTTTCCAAAGTAAAAGGCTAGCGCATATTTACCAATTAAAAATAATAAAGCAGTCAATGCAGCACCAACCTTAACCGCTTTCCATCGAATGTGTATGCTTGGCAAGTATTTAAACATTGCACCGAACAGGAGATAAATAAAAGAAAGGGATATAACAATATCCAAGACAAAACCAAGCTCTAACATCCCTTCTGGTAATAGACGAGAAAGTTGTTTAGAAAATGCTGATAAAAATGAAGTAAGGGCAAAACTAATTAATAATAAAAACCCGAAAATAAGAATAAATCCAAATCCCTTTAGCCGCATAAAAAGTGTAGATAATATTTCATTTGTATATTTTGGCTTTGCACTCCATATTTCATTCAAGGCATTTTGTAACTGATAAAAAACACCCGTAGCACCATATATTAGAACACCTACACCTAATATAGTAGCTATAATAGAAGTATTCTCACTACCTCTATCAGCCACCATTTCTTGAATAGATTGTGCAGTTTCTGGTCCCATGGCAGATGAGATTTCAGCAAACAATTCCCCACGAACTATTTCTTTTCCCCAAATACCACCTACCAATTCTAATATTAAAATGAGTAAACCAGGTAGTGATAAAATCGCATAGTATGCAATAACGGCACTTATCTGAAAGGGCTCTTTAGCCATCCAAGCCTTGTAGGTTCTTATAAGCAAGTTAGGAATATGGCTGAATCGGAATTTAGAATGTTGACTATCTTCTTTCTGTGACATCTAGTGATGTTTTAAACTTAGAATAAAAATAAAAACATCAATATAATGACTGTAACTCTAAACCGTATAATAGTATCCCTTAAAAGCTAGAAAAAACAATTAAATCATTAATATTTATGTAGTTCAACAAAAAAAGACGACTTCACATTCCATAATCATACATTCACAACAAATAATTTTAACATTTAACATTCATAGGCATCTTTGATATACACATTTGATCAAAACAACAGCATGCCATTATTTAAAAAGAGTATTACCCTTTTTCTTTTATTTTTAAGCGTTAATTTATTTGCTCAATCTTTCACCTCTACATGGAATACCAATAATATAGAATCTGGATCCTCTCCCAATAACGAAATTACCATACCCACAAACCCTGCATACACTACCTATAATTATGATGTAGATTGGGGAGATGGAGCAACGGATACTGGCGTAACGGGAAACATTACCCATGACTATGCCACACCTGGCACTTACACCGTTCAAATAAGCGGCACATTTCCTTCAATTTATTTCAATGATGAAGTAGCCAATGATAAACTTAAAATTATTGAAATACTTAGTTGGGGAAACATCCAATGGCAAACCATGGAAAATTCTTTTTATGGTTGCGAGAACTTAAATTTTGATTTAATTGACGCCCCAAATTTAAGTCAAGTTACTTCTTTAAAAAATATGTTTAGAGAAGGCACTTCATTCACCGGAATTGTGAACAATTGGGACGTTTCTACAATAACGGATATTTCAGGAATCTTTTCTGGTTGTACCATTTTTGATAGACCTGTTGATACATGGACAACAAACTCCGTTACCGATATGTCCGAGACATTTAAAAGCACAGCTTTTAATCAACCCTTGGATAATTGGAACACTTCATCAGTTACTACTATGAAAGGAATGTTTATAGCTGCTGGACGTTTTAATCAAAATATAAACAATTGGAATGTTAGCAATGTTACTGACATGTCACAAACATTTGCCTATACTAATGCCTTTAATAGACCTTTAAATAACTGGGATGTTAGCAGTGTTACAGATATGACATTTATGTTTGATGGCTCAGGTTTTAATCAGCCTATTGACAATTGGAATGTTAGTAATGTTACTAGTATGTCTGGCATGTTTAGACACGCTAAATATAACCAACCCTTAGCTAGTTGGGACGTATCTTCTGTTCTTGATTTTTCATTAATGTTTCAAAGAAATAGAACATTTAACCAACCTTTAAATACTTGGGTTGTAACAAATGCCACGGATATGTCTAGTATGTTTGATGGTTGGTATTGGGATCAAGTTTACAACCACCCATTAGACAATTGGAATGTTAGTAACGTAACGAACATGAGTTACATGTTTAGAGACAACTCTGGTTTTAACCAAGATATTAGCGGATGGGATGTGAGCAATGTCACCAATATGCAAGGTATGTTTTCGCAAACAGATGTTTTTAATCAGGACATAAGTGGGTGGGACGTTAGTAGTGTTACAAATATGTCTACAATGTTCCAACAGGCACAGGTATTTAATCAACCTCTAAACAATTGGAATATAAGTAATGTAGAAAATGTTTCATCAATGTTTGAAAGGGCTTCAAGTTTCAATCAACCATTAAATTTATGGAACCTCAGCAATGTTACTAGTTTCCAAAATATGTTTAACCTTGCAAGTTCTTTTAATCAAGATATAACGGGCTGGAATACATCTAGTATCACCAATATGTCTGGTATGTTTACTTCTGCCAGCACTTTCAACCAAAACTTGGGTGTTTGGGATATTTCTTCTGTAACCAACATGGCAAACATGTTGTCAAATAGTGGTTTATCACAAGAAAATTATGACAATACTTTAATAGCTTGGTCTGCACAAACTGTAAACTCCGGAATAAATTTAGGGGCAACAAACCTACAATATTGTGATGCCTTAAGCCAAAGACAAAGTTTAATAGATGATGATGGGTGGATTATTACTGGAGATGCCGTAAATTGTTCTTATGTATTGTGTACCGATATTACCATGCCACATGCTAGCGACACTGCTACACCAGCAAATAGTGATATCCGTTGGGATCCTGCACCTAATGCTACGGGATATCGTATTTACTTAGAAATTGAAAGAGGTGGAGCAAGAAATTATGTTAATATCAATGGCTCACCTGCAAACAATCTTGATGTTGGCAATACTGTTGGAATTAGTTTCTCTAGTGAATTTGACCCTGGAGATACTGTTTATGTAACAGTTGTTCCCTACAATGATGAAGGACCAGCGACAGGTTGTCAAGAAATTAGTTATACTGTAGTAGAAAGCTGGGTAAACAGAACCGATGTTTTTAAAATCACTATTGACACTAGAAATTTAGATACCCATTCTACCGCAGCTAATCAATATAGAATTGAGCTAAATGATGGTTATCCTGATTATTTAACCTATGATTTCAATATTGATTGGGGAGATGGACAGTATGATAATAATGTTACAAATGATATAACACATACTTACTTAACTCCAGATATTTATACCATTGCCATTATTGGAGATTTCCCTTCGTTCCGTCAAGAATCAAGCAATAGAGATAATAAAAAACTTATTTCAATAGACCAATGGGGAGATCAGGTTTGGGGTTCTATGGAGAATACATTCTATTACTGCCAAAATATGGAATACAATGCAACAGATATTCCTAATCTTACACAAGTTGAAAGCATGCAAAATATGTTTGGCTCTTGCTTCTTATTTAATGGCAATATTAATGATTGGGATGTAAGCAATGTTACTAATATGAGAGGTGTTTTCTTAGCGGCTCAAGCTTTTAACCAACCATTAAATAATTGGGATATAAGCAATGTAACAAATATATCTACAATGTTTCTTGGTGCGAATGCCTTTGACCAACCACTTGACAATTGGGATACCAGTAATGTAACCGATATGTCTAGAACTTTTGAACAGACCGAATTATTTAATCAAAACATTAATAATTGGAATGTCAGTAATGTAACCAACATGTCTAGTATGTTTGAAAGAGCATTACTTTTTAATCAACCACTAAATAATTGGGATGTCAGTAATGTAACCGATATGTCTAAAATGTTCGATGGTTTTGTTTTTGATATTCCATTTAATCAGCCTTTAGATAATTGGAATGTTAGTAGCGTTACCAACATGACAATGATGTTTAGGAGAGCAATAGACTTTAACCAAAATATCAATGGCTGGAATGTTACTAATGTAACCAATATGGCTTCAATGTTTAACAATACAGATGCCTTTAATCAACCTTTAAATAATTGGAATGTATCATCGGTAACAGATATGAATTCTATGTTCAACGGAGCAGATAATTTTAATCAAAATATAGATAGTTGGAATGTTACTAATGTAATTAATATGTCTTCCATGTTCAGCTATGCAGCTGCAATTAACCAGCCCTTAAATAGTTGGGATGTAAATTCTGTGGTAAATATGTCAAGTATGTTTCGTGGGGCATCAGCATTTAATCAACCTTTAGATAATTGGGATGTAAGTGCCGTAGCAAATATGACAAGTATGTTTGAAGATGCAGTTCTATTTAATCAACCAATAAACACTTGGAATGTTAGTTCAGTCACCTTAATGGAATCTATGTTTGAAGATGCTGCAGTATTTAACCAAAATTTAAATAATTGGAATACCGCGGTAGTAACCAATTTTGAAGCCATGTTTAAAAATGCCTTGACTTTTAATGAAACAATATCGAATTGGAATACAGGCGAAGCATTAACCATGCAAGAAATGTTTAGTGGAGCAACAGCATTTAACCAAAACATAGACCCATGGAATGTTTCTTTTGTAACTACTATGCGAGCTATGTTTAATGGTGCTACCAGTTATAACCAAACCATGAACTCTTGGAACGTAGCTTCTGTAACCACTATAGAAGAAATGTTTAAAGATGCAAGTACTTTTAATGAGAACATTGGTGATTGGAACGTTAGAGGCGTAACCACAATGGAAGAAATGTTCAGTGGCGCAACCGCCTTTAACCAAGACCTAAATAACTGGCGTATAGCGGGTGTAAGCAATATGGACTATATGTTTAGAAATGCATCGGCATACAACCAACCAATGGATTTATGGAATCCTGGTAATGTAACTATGCGTTCTATGTTCGATGATGCCATTGCTTTAAACCAAAGTTTAGCGGATTGGGATGTTAGTGGTGTTACCGATATGCGAGATATGCTGGATAATACGGCACTCATAAGAGAAAATTATGATACTACTTTAATTGCTTGGTCTGAGAAAAACTTAACTCCTGGTATTACACTTGGTGCAGAAGATTTACCTTATTGTGATGCTCAAGAAGAAAGACAGTCTATGATCGATAATTTTGGATGGTCGTTTGACCAAGATGTTCGAGATTGTCCAATACCAGATTGTACGCTACTAACATCTCCGCTTAATGGAGATATAGATGTACCGGTAAATACCAACATTACATGGGAGCATGCCTTATATGCAGAAGGGTACCGCTTAACGGTGGGCACCACTACAGGTGGTAATGATATTGTAGATAATATTACCATTACCAATAAAACTTCATACGAATTTGCATCAGATTTTAATACCGGAGATACTATCTACGTAACCTTGATTCCTTTTAATACAGAAGGAGATGCTGTGGGTCCTTGTACCGAAGAAAGCTTTACTATTTCCAGTAGTCCTGCTACCATACCTGAATGTACTAGTTTAACCGAGCCGTTACATGCCGCAACAGATGTAGCCGTAACTACAGATTTAAGCTGGAACCCGATTTCAAATGCCGATGGCTACAAACTTACTGTTGGTACTTCATCTGGAGCTAACGACATATTAGGCCCTGAAGATGTTGGTAACATAAATACCTATGAATTTACTTCTGACTTACCTGAAGATAGTGATATTTTCGTCACTATAATTCCTTATAATGATGAAGGAGATGCTACTTCATGTACCGAAGAAAGTTTCCATACCGAGATAATTCCTGTACCACCAACTTGTACAAACTTAACCAGCCCTGTTAACGGTGCTACCGATATTGCTATTGACACTCATTTAAGCTGGACACCAATAGCTAACGCAACAGGTTATTTAGTAATTGTAGGTACTACCTCTGGCGGTATAGAAATAGTAAACAATGCAGATGTTGTTGGCGCCAACACCTATGATATTCCTGTAGATTTACAAGAAGCTAGAATGCATTATGTAACCATTATTCCTTATAATGCTGAAGGGGATGCTACTGGTTGTATCGAAGAAACTTTTACCACTGGTGATTCTACAAGTCCACCGTCATGTACCACATTAACAGCTCCTATTAATGATGCAACTGCGGTTGACCCTAGCACAAATTTAACTTGGACAGAATTATCATCTGCAACCGGTTATAAATTGACTGTAGGAACAACAAGTGGAGGTTCAGATATTTTTACAGATGATGTGCTAAATGTAACTACGTACGACCTTGCCGCCAATTTACCAGAAAGCACACCTATTTATGTGACAATAACACCATATAACGATAATGGCGATGCTATTGGTTGTACCGAAGAAAGTTTTACTACAGATGGTGCTCCTTTATGTACCACACTAGCAACTCCAGCAAATGGAGCTACAAATGTTCCCGTAGACACCAATATTGAATGGAACACAGTAACTAATACCGACGGTTACCGAATTACCGTTATTGGCAGCAACAGTACCGCAAATAACATGACCGATTTTGAAGTGACAAGTGACAATACTCTTAACTTTTCAAATGATTTTATAGAAGGAGAAACGGTTACGGTAACTATTAAACCATATAACAGCAACGGAGAGGCCAGCGGTTGTACATCTGAAACTTTTACAATCGTGCCTCCACCAGTACCCACTTGTACTACGCTTATGACACCTGTAAACAATACTGCAAATGCAGATATAGATACTGATATTAGCTGGAATGCTGTTGCCGGAGCAACAGGCTACACGATAACCGTAACAGCAAGTGAAAGTACCGCCAATAACTTAACTGAGGTTGACGTTATTGCAACTTCCTATGATTTCACGAATGACTTTATACAAGGTGAAATGGTAACAGTTACCATAACACCATTTAATGAATCTGGTGCCGCTACCGGCTGTACATCAGAATCATTTGCCATTAAGCCCGTACCTACATGTACTAGCTTAAACACACCTGTAAATGGTAATGACGCGGTCGATGCCAGTATTTCAATATCTTGGGATGCAGTATATGATGCCATTGGGTATTTCGTTACCATTTCCGCCAATACAAGTACCGCTAACAATGTAACGGATTTTAAAACCACAGCTACTTCTTTAGATTTCACTGATGACTTTACGCAAGGTGAAACCGTTTCAGTTACCATTATACCTTACAACGAGTCTGGTAATGCCATTGGTTGTACTACAGAAAGTTTTTCCATTCAGGCAGTGCCTACTTGCACAGGTTTAATTTCACCTGCAAATGGTGCTATAGATGTACCTGTAAACACAAATCTAGAATGGACAACAGTGCCTGAAGCAGATGGTTATCTTCTTACGGTCACAGGTAGTTCAAGCTCAGCAAATAATGTTGACCAACTGAATATAACTACTGGTAACACCCATATGTTTACCAATGATTTTGATCAAGGCGAAACCGTATCGATTACTATAGTACCTTACAACAATGCTGGGGAAGCCATTGGTTGCACTATGGAAAGTTTCAGCATTAAGTCTATTCCAAATTGTACCTTCTTAACCTCTCCTCTAAACGGTGCAGTTTTGGCAGAAGTAAATGAAATTTCATGGAATGCTATACCAGATGCAGACGGATACAGATTAACTGTTTCCGCAAATAACAGTACAGCAAACAATGTATCCGATTTAGAAGTTACCGATACTACATATACTTTCCCTAATGAATTTAACGAAGGTGAAACAGTTACAGTGACGATAGTTCCTTTTAATGATGTTGGCGATGCCATTGGTTGTGTTTCTGAGAGCTTTACCATAAGACCATTACCAACTTGCACCAATTTGATAGCTTCGTTACAAAATGCAAATAATGTTGCCGTAACCGCAGATATTGAATGGAACCCTTCAAACGATGCAGATGGTTACAGAATCTCAATAGGTACAACCGCCAACGGAAACGATATCGTAGACAATGAAGATATAGCCTCTTTGACCAGTTATATACTGAATGAAGATTTACCTTCTGAAACACAAATTTTCATCACCATTACGCCTTACAATAGTTCTGGAGACGCTGAAAGATGTACTACCGAAAGTTTCACAACTGAAGTAATCGCACCCGATTGTGCGGTTCTTATTAGTCCGACAAACGGAGAAACAAATGTTTCATTAGAGAGTACAATTTCATGGAATGAAGTCGAAAAAACCAATGGCTATCGTATTTCCATTGGAACCTCAGCGAATTCTAACGACATCATCGACAATGTGGATATGGGTAATTTAACAACATATACTCATCATGATGAGTTTCCATTTGACACTGAAATTTTTGTAAATATCACCTCATATAACAGCGCAGGAGAATCCGCTGGTTGTGAAACTCAATCGTTTACTACAATGATTCCAGAAGATGAAACAAAATACGGATTCTCACCTGATGGTGACGGTATAAATGAATACTGGCATATTGAAAACATAGATTACTACCCTGAAAATGTAGTGAGTATTTATAACCGTTGGGGAGATATGGTTTTTCAAATTGAAAACTATGACAATGCCGCTAATGTGTTTTCAGGTACTGCGAATATGAGTATGAAATTAGGCGCAGACCAATTACCTGCAGGCACCTATTTCTTCAACATTCAAATAGATGGTGAAACTATATTAAGAAAAACACAAGGTTTCCTTGTATTAAAGCGATAATTACATGCAGAATTTATATAAAAATATCACTTTAATAGCATTCGTTTTAGGAGCATTGATCAATAATACAATGGCTCAACAAACGCCAACATTCTCAGAGTACAATTACAATCCGTACCTAGTAAATTCTGCTTTTGCCGGTTTGGCACCTAGTGCAGAAATAGGTATTAGTAATACTGAAACTTTCAATCAATTTGAAGGTAGTCCAAAAAGTTTTGCCTTAAGTTTCCATACTCCATTAAACAGAGGTAAAATTGGTTTGGGAGCCGGATTAATTCGTGATGAAGTTGGAGTCACCACTTCAACCAGTGTATTTGCTACATATTCTTACAAAATATTTTTCGACACCAAAAAGAATAGACCCTATTGGCAAATATATACCCCTAATTCCTTTTCATTTTCCATATCACCTGGCGTGCAACAATATCAAGAAAATTTACTGGAACTGGGTATTATGGACGACCCTAATTTTGCTATGAACATTAATGCTACCATACCTACTTTAGGACTTGGTTTCTTATTAAACTTAGCAGATGTATATGTGGGCTTCTCCACACCAAATGTAATTGGAGATATGCTGGTATCTGATGATAATGTGGAAATTTACGTGCCTTATTACGGGTACTTAGGCTATCGGTTTTTCTCTAGTAAATTTGAAGAATTAATGATCAAGCCCAACCTATTATTAAAGTATGAAAATGGCGCTCCTTTTCAAGCAGATGTAAATATAGCCGTAAGTTTTAGAAACCGATTTGAACTAGGTACCGGTTACAGAACCAATTCCTCTATAAATCTGTTGGCGGGAGTTTATCTTTTCAAAAATATTAGAGCTATTTACAGTTATAACCTAGCAACAAATGATTCTCCTTTAGGAAACACCCATGGTATTATTGCTACCTATCGTTTTGGAGAAGGCTTTAGTAGAGACTAGACCTTTCTCAATAAATCGTGAATGAATTCTAATTTTCTCTCAACGGGTTTAGAAATTATAAACGGATAAGGGTCATCTTCTCCCATAGAACGGTTCATACTATTTAAAGTAAACAATAATGGGATACCGGTATCCATTTTTTTTTCAAAACTAGTCTCTTTATAGGGATCAAAACTAGCATTCATTTTTATATTTTGCTTAGCGGTAATCTTAGGATTTGATCTTAATCCGAAATTATAGGCGGTCTCCAAAACATCGGTCAAGTGTAAATAATGCGACCATGTTTCCGCCCAATCTTCCCAAGGGTGAGAAGAAGCATACTTACTTATAAAATTTTGTTGCCAATTTGCTTGCGGACCATTGTTGTAGTGATTGGTCAATGCATCTGCATATGATTTTGACTCATCACCAAAAATGATTCTGAACTCCTCTAAAATATCAGGGTTATCACGAATAAGCAGGTCCCAAAAATAATGGCCTACTTCATGTCTAAAATGACCAAGTAATGTTCTGTAACGCTCGGCCATTTGCTGCTTTACCTGCTCACGAACAACGGGGTCGGCTTCTGATATTAAAAGGGTAATGACACCATTGGCGTGTCCTGTTTTGGTATCTTTTGATTCTTCCGGCAAATCTTCCCTAGCCAAAAAATCAAAACAAAAACCTTTTAAATCATCTCCAATTTTACTTACTACCGGTAATGAAAAACGCAATAACTGATAAACAAGTCTGTGCTTAGCAATTTCAATATGCTTCCACTTAGCTAAATTAGCATCATCTAATATATGGGGAATGGTTCTATTTAAGGAACAAGCCAGACAAAATTTTCGCCCTCTAGAAACATCTACCAGCCAATTACAAACTTTGTGTTTATAATTTTCACAGTACTCATAGGTTTTGCCATCTAATTCAAGTACTTGCCATTTAGAGGCATTCGTATCTAAAGCAACAATCTTATTATAATACGATGAATACCCTAAAAGGTAGCCACAGTTTACACATTTGTTATTCTCGAAAACAACTGTATTCTTACAGTTTGTACACTGAAATAATTTCATATCCTATCGTCTTTTTAATAGACAAGGACATTGTATTACTTGATCATCTTGAGATTTATAACCTCTTGATCGGTCAAATACCTCCAGTGCCCTCTTGGTAAATCTTTTTTAGTTAGACCACCATAAACAACCCTATCCATTCTTTGAATCTTATATCCTAAATTTTCAAAAATACGTTCTACAATTTTATTTCTAGAACTATAAATCTCAATACCGACTTCTCTTTTTGGAGCATCTGCAATAAAACTTACTTCTTGAACACGAACTGCCTTTTCATCAACAACTACACCTTCTTGAATCTTCTTTAAATCGGCACTTCTTAATTCTTGGTCTAAAACCAAATGATAAATCTTACGCATGCCGTTTACAGGGCTTTTCAACACCTTGGTCATGCTACCATCATTGGTAAACAAAAGTAAACCAGTGTGATCTTTTTCCAATTTATCTACAGGAAGTAATTTTGACTTAGACGCACTAGATATTAACCCAGAAACATGTCTTTTACCTTTTTCATCACGTATAGTCGTAAGAAAGTCTTTAGGCTTATTCAGCAATACGTATTCTCTTTTTACAGGGTTTAATAATTGACCGTCGAATTTTACCTCATCGCTCAACTTAACCTTATATCCCATTTCTGTAATTGGCTTACCATTTACAGTTACATTACCAGCTGCTATGTATATATCTGCATCTCTTCGAGAACATACCCCAGAATTAGCTACATATTTATTTAATCTAATAGAATTTGGGTCTTGTGGCTTAGCTGGCGTCACATTTTTCTTAATGGGCGCATTACCACGAGCGTAGCTCTTCTTTTTAAAATTACCGCCTTGCCTACCTGAAGCATTTTTTCCCCTACTAGAATCATCCCTACTCATAACTGTACCAATTTTGCACAAAGGTAGCAAATTGCATTGCGGTTCAAATAGTTATATGAAACATATTACCAACAACTATAGTATTCTGTTTAAAACAAGGTCTACATCTATAAGTAGAATACCAAAGACACCCATTACTATAATTAGTTTGAGAATATTGTGCAGCCAAACATAGTCTTTACGAGCCTTTGCTTTGAATAATAGAAATATAAACAATACCAATAATATTACACAAAGCATGAAATAAAGGTTCATATGCCCAACATCGAACTTAAAAATTAGAAGTAATGAGGGTACAATGGTCAATAAAATCAATAAACTGATGAGAATTTTAGAAGTACGAGATCCGTAAATTATCGGAATAGTTCTATAATTCTGGGCTAAATCTCCTGAAATATTTTCTAGATCCTTGATCATTTCACGTGCCAATATCAATAAAAAAAGAAATACTGCATGCATAAAAATCACAGGCTGAATATTCTTGTAATAAATGAATACTACAAAGAATGGTGTAATTGCCAAAGTGGCTGAAATAAAATTGCCCAAAAATGGAATTTTCTTCAACTTATGCGAATAGATCCAAATACCGAATATGTATGAAGAGAAAAAGAAAACAGCTCTGAAAGAAACATAACTGGCCGCTATTACCGCCAGAAAATTTAGCACAAAATAAGTCGTAAGCTTAAATCGCTGGCTTACCAAGCGATCCAACATACTCTTACGTGGTTTATTGATGAGATCTTTCTCTGCATCGTAGAAATTATTTATAATATAACCACCAGCAATAACCATGGCAGAAGCGATAACAATTACAAAAAGATTGACATCAAAAACTACTTTACGAACAGGAAGCTCTGGCGCAAGAATATAAATGGACGCCAAATATTGCGCTAGAGCTATAACTAGAATGTTATACCCCCTTACTACTGAAAACAGACTCAGTACTTTTAAAAGTAAGAGTTTATTTCTTCTATTAAGCATTTATGAAAATTACCTAAAAATTATAGACTACTTCTAGTTTGTAGCCTTTTAACGCAGTTTTAGCTTTTTCAAAATCTTCTGTAAAACCTAAAATATAACCACCACCACCTGAGCCACAAAGCTTTAAGTAATAATTGTTAGTATCGATTCCATTTTTCCATAAGGCATGAAACTTAGCAGGAATCATAGGTTTAAAATTATCTAAAACAACATGAGATAATTGCTTTAAATTACCAAACAATGACTGAATATTGCCGTTTACAAAATCTTCTACACAAGCATCTGTATGCTTTATAAATTGATTTTTTAGCATTTTACGAAAACCGTCATTCTTCATTTGTTCCATGAAAATCTGAACCATTGGTGCAGTTTCTCCAATAATACCGCTATCTAATAAGAACACAGCTCCTTTACCTTCTGCATTTTGTGAAGGTATGCTTGTAGACTCAATATTATCTTTAGAGTTTATAAGAATCGGAAGACTTAAATAGCTATTCAAAGGATCAAGCCCAGATGATTTACCGTGAAAAAACGACTCCATTCTACCGAATATCGTTTTGAGCTTCAATAATTTCTCTCTAGTTAAATTCTCAAGAACCGTTATTTTTTCGTGTGCGTATTTATCATAAATAGCTGCGACTAAAGCACCACTGCTACCTACACCATATCCTTGCGGTATAGAACTATCAAAATACATACCCTCGGCAACATCAGCTTTTAAAAGTTCTAAATCGAAAGAAACCAAACTTGGCTCTTCAACAGTTAACTCTTCTAAATAAAGAGCAAATGCTGCTAAACTTTTGTTAGATTTTATTGCCTCTTTTGAAATACTGGCATCCGATTTTAAAGCTCCTTTATAAAAATTATAAGGTATTGATAATCCTTTGGAATCTTTAATGATACCATACTCTCCGAAGAGAAGAATTTTTGAATAAAAAAGAGGTCCTTTCATTTTTAAATACTAAGCTACTTTTTAAACTTTTATAAATATAGTCAAAGATCGATATAAAGTTGAACGTTTTACCTTAAAAGGTTAAACAAAGTAGATAAATCATTCTTTTACAAACGTTTTTTATAAAAAAATAGTACATCAAATACTACAACTTCTTAGCACCCAGACCAATTCGATCACAAATATACTGCCCATTTTGACAAAAAGGTACTAACTTCTCTTTTATAAATGGAAAAACGATATCCTTTTCATATTCCGGATATAATACATGAACATTGGCACCTGCATCTAAGGTAAAGCATACATGGGTATTAGATTCTTGCCTAAATTTCCAAATCTCATTAATTATTGAAAGCGTATTAGGCTTCATTAATATGAAATATGGATTACTCGTCATCATCATCGCATGCAAGGTAAGTGCCTCGCTTTCTACGATACTTATGAAAGTTTTTAAGTCACCTTTTGATAAAACAGATTTTAACTTTTCTAAATTACTATGTGCCTGATCAAAACGTTGAGTCGCGAACGGATGCCCGTGCATTAACTCATGCCCGACAGTGCTACTTACTTGCTTCTCACCTTTATCGACCAATAAAATAGTATCATGAAAATTACTGAATACCTCATGCACTGCGTACGGATACTTTATACCGAATAGGTTTGAGCTTCCTTCGATTGAAGCTGTTTCTCCCCATTGTACCAAAGGCCCTTCAATACTTCGACATGCAGAACCTGAACCTAAACGAGACAAGAACGAAACTTTTCTATTGAAATCTTCATCGGAAATAGACTCAGAGAATGACCTTTCCATCTCCATAAAACATAATGCCAATGCTGACATACCGCTCGCAGAAGATGCTATACCACTACTATGCGGAAAAGAATTTGATGTATTAATGACAAAGTGATACTCTTTTAAAAACGGTAAATAGGCTTCTATCCTTTTTAAGAATGTATTAATTTTCGGCTTAAACTCTTCTTTTGGTTCTCCTTCAAACAATAGGTCGAAAGAGAACTCATCGCTTTTTTTATCTTTCTTTTTATACTGCACACTAGTTTTAGTTGTACAGGCTGCCAAAGTAAAACTGATTGATGGGTTTGCGGGAATCTGATTCTCTCTCTTGCCCCAATACTTTACCAAAGCAATATTGCTGGGCGAAGAATACGCCACAGTACCTTCTTCTTTCAATGTGGTATATGATGCTGGAATGAATTCTTTTTCTGACATTGAATTTTCAATTTGTGCAAATATAGTTTTTAGGGCTATCAATTAAAATAAATCCTTATTTTAGAGCTAAACACCAACCAATTGAAAAGAAAGCTTACATATATTATTATTGGTATTGTCATTTGCTCGGCTATTGGGTTTCTTAGTAGCGTGGTCACACAAAGCTCTGTAAACGGATGGTATATGACATTGAACAAACCAATTTTTAATCCGCCTAACTGGGTTTTTGCTCCTGTATGGAGCGCTCTTTATATTATGATGGGTGTTTCTGCCGGTTGGGTCTGGGCTAAAGGTTTTCATCACAAGTGGGTAAAAACCGGATTGTATCATTTTGGTTTTCAATTACTTTTAAATGGATTGTGGAGTATTGTATTTTTCGGTTTAAAACAACCATTTTTTGGGCTGCTAGTAATTATGGCCCTTCTCGTTGTATTATCTCTTACGATTAAATGGTTCAATGTGGTTAGCAAATTTGCCGCTGTATTGCTAATTCCGTATCTACTGTGGATTTGTTTTGCTACAGCTTTAAATTACAAAATTTGGGAGCTGAATTAATTTAATTGCCCAACTCTAACAATTTGTGCATGGTTCTATAATTTCGAGTGGTTGCCAAAACTTTTAGCTTTCGCTCTATTAAATTATTATTCAGCTTTGCTTTACCATACCCAGCTTTACACTTTAAATATATGCAATTATCAGAAATTGAAAATTCTTCGTTATTGTAGGATTCTGCTTTAAACTCCGTAAGCTCTCCAATTTTCGGAACATCATTTAACAGTACAAAATAGATTTGCTTTCTTATAATTTCACCTTCTGACTCGAACGAGTTATTATTAAGAATATCGTGTAATTGTAAAGTAGTCTTCACTATTACAGGTACTTCGAAACCAAAACTTTTTAAAATAGCTTTAGAAATGAGTGATTCTAATTTTGATGTATTCTGAAGTTCACTTTTAAAAACTACATTACCACTTTGAATGTATGTTTTAACGTCTTTCAAGTTTAAACTTTCGCATAATTCTCGAAGTTCAGCCATCGGAATTTTATGTTTTCCGCTGACATTTATCCCTCTTAAAAATGCAATATATGTCTTCATTTTATGATTGGTTTACATTCAAACTTTCTACCACTCCATTGGCTGCAATATAACCTCCTGTCCAGGCATTCTGAAAATTGAATCCACCAGTAATGGCATCTACATTTATGATTTCCCCAGCAAAATAGAGATTTGGAAGAATTTTACTTTCGTAGGTTTTAAAGTTGATTTCCTTTAAATCTAAACCACCGGCCGTCACAAACTCTTCTTTAAAAGTACTTTTACCGTTAACCTGAAAAACACCCATGGTTAATTGCTCTGCAAGTGATTGCAACTGTTGTTTAGATACTTCTGGCCAGGTTGTAGTATCGGCTATACCAGATGCTTTTACCAAGTTCGCCCATAAACGCTTCGGAATATCTAAGACCTTGGTTCTTAGAATAGTTTTCTTTTCTACCTGTTTTACTTTCAAGAACAATTCTAACAATCCGTTTTGGTGATACTCTGGCACCCAATTTACTTGAATTTTGAATTGATAATTATACTGTTCTAAAATTCTTGCTCCCCATGCAGACAGTTTTAAAATAGCCGGTCCGCTCATTCCCCAATGGGTAACCAACAAAGGTCCGTCTGAGCTTAAACCAGATGCATCTAATTTTGTTCTTGCTGTCTTTTTACCGAAGTTCTTTTTGGGTATAACGTTTACCTCGGCAAGCGTTACAATACCCGGTATATCCGTTATACGCTCATCTTTTATATTAAAAGTAAACAACGATGGCACAGGCGGAACAATGGTATGCCCTAAAGCTTCAAGATACTTCCACATTTTAGGATTACTTCCTGTTGCCAAAATGAGTTTATTGCAGTACATAAAACCCTCCCCTACGGCAACCTTCCACTTTTTAATTCCTTCTTCCTCGATTTGCTCAATTCCGCTTACCGAACAAAGTGTTTTCACCTGAACCCCTAATCTATCTGCCTCAGAAATAAAACAGTCTATAATTGTTTGTGATGAATTACTGACCGGAAACATTCTGCCATCTTCCTCAATTTTTAAAGATACACCGCGTTCTTCAAAAAAACCGACGGTATCACCACTGGCATAGGTATGAAAAGGACCTAAAAGTTCTTTTTCTCCTCTAGGATAGTTTTTGCTTAAATCTGCCGGATTAAATTCTGCATGAGTAACATTACAACGACCACCACCAGAAATTTTAACCTTGGTCAGCACATCCTTTCCCCGTTCTAAAATAGCTATTTTAGTATTTGGTCTTTTTTCTGCGATATGTATTGCCGCATAAAAGCCTGCAGCACCACCACCAATTACTAAAACGTCGTACATTATTTTACCCGTTCAGGAAAGTTTGTAATAATACCGTCAACTCCAATACGTTTCATGGCATCTATATCTGCAGGTTCATTAACCGTCCAAGTATAAATTTTAAATCCGGCATCTCTAATCGCATTCGCCTTCTCTAAATTTAGATTTTTGAAATACGGATTAATAGCTACGGCATTCAATTCTTTGGCTATAGGTATTGCATCTACAGGGTCTTCTTCGGTCAATACAGCTATAGCCACGTTAGGGTTATGTCTGCGCATTTCTTTTAATTCATCCCAATTAAAACTTGAAATTATGAAGTTTTCTGGCGACCAGTTTCTTTGCTCGATATAATACTTCATAATATGGTTAACCTTATCTGCAGTACCGGCACCTTTAAGCTCAATATTTAAGGTAACCTTATTGTCTATTAATTTTAAGACATCTTGTAGCATTGGTATCTCGTGCCCACCTTCAACAATCACCTTTTTTAGGTCAACTATATAATAATCTTCAATATTACCAGGGGCATTCGTTAATCGATCAAGCTTATCGTCATGAAAAACTACAATCTCTCCACTTTTAATTTTAAAGACATCGATCTCTATCATATCAACACCCAAATCCATTGCTTTTTGAATCGATGGCAAGGTGTTTTCTGTTTCGTGACCCATAGCACCTCTATGACCAATTACTAAAGGTTCTTTCATATTACAAGATGCTAAAGTGATACAAATAAAAGCTAAGGCAATTTTTTTGAGCATAACTTAAGATTTTAATTCAAAAATAAAGGATTCTAAAGGATTTAGTTTAATTGCGACATGACCTTCTCCATTTTCTATTCGTAATGAGTTGGTGTGACCATAAAGTGCATCTTTTAAAGGATAACTACCTTCTTTTAATTCCCAAGTTTTCATTAAATCAACCGGTAGTTTTAAATCGAAAGCAAAATGATCATTGACATCAAAATTCGAAACAACTATAAGTTTTTGATTCTCTGACCAACGTACATATGACAACACCCGGTGATTATAATTTTCAGTAATTTCTTTATTATAAAAATGAATTTCGCGGTAAGCCCCCATTAAGGCTTCACTATTAATAGTGAAATTCAATAGTCGCTTATAGAAGTCTCTTAATAAAGCCTCTTTTGGCGTAGATTGACCACCATCAAATTTTTTATTATTTACCCATCTTTGGTGGTGGGGCACACCAATGTAATCGAATATCGATGTTCTTGACGGACTTCCAAAACCTGCATGTTCAGCAGCTGGTTCACCTACTTCTTGCCCAAAGTAAATCATTGTCGGCGATGTACCTATCGTTGCAGATACTACCATTGCAGGCCTACCTATTTCAGCATTACCCACAAATTCTGGACTAGCGATACGCTGCTCATCATGATTCTCTAAGAAATGAAGCATGTTATGCTCTATGTCTTGCAAGCCGTTTTGTACCACCGGTAAATGATCAGACCAACCATAGCCTTTCATTATATGTTTTAATCCGTCATAAAAATCGACCTTATCATATAAATAATCCATTTTTCCTTTATAGATATATGTTCTATACAGATCTGGATTATACACTTCTGCCATTATAAAAGCATCAGGATTTTTCATTTTTATTGACGAATTCATGTAGCTCCAGAATTCTACCGGAACCATTTCTGCCATATCATACCGAAAACCATCAACGCCCATTTCCATCCAATACAAGGCAACATCTCTAAACTTGCGCCAAGAACTAGGTACTACTCTCTTTTTCCAATAATTAAAATGCTCTTCATGATCTTTTTCTCCGAAATCATTAGGTAACATATCAAAATCTAACCTGCCATCTGGTCTTACCCCATAATTTATACGAACGGTCTCATACCAATCGTTCATATCTGGTTGCGGACTGCGAGACCCATTACCTGTCCATTTCGCTGGAATTTCCTCTAATTCAGTATATGATAAATGAGGAGTATTCCCTCCTAAAGGCACATAACCATCTCGCCATTGGGGAGTTTTAAATTCCGTTCCCGGGATGTAATAAAAATTATTATCTTTTTGATATTCAATGGATGTATCATCACCAAATCCGAAATCAGAAACACCTTTCGGGTTCGTCTTTCCTTCATACTTTCTGGCCACATGATTCGGTACAATATCAATAATCACCTTCATATCAGCTTTATGCGTACGGTCAATTAGAGATTTGAACTCCTTTAACCTTTTTGCAGGATCTTTTGCTAAATCGGGGCTAACATTGTAATAATCTTTAACCGCGTAGGGCGAACCTGCTCTCCCTTTTACAACGTCTGGATCATCATTTGAAATACCGATTTCAGTATAATCATTAATAACCGCATGATGCGGAACACCTGTAAACCAAATATGGGTAACACCTAAATCTTTTATTTCATCAAGTGCCTTTTTAGTAAAATCTGCAAACTTACCTACACCATTTTCTTCAATGGTACCCCAAGGTTTGTTGTTGGTATTTGTATTACCAAAAAGTCTGGTAAATACATGATAAATTACAATTTTACTATTCATGAGGAAATTTCAATTTAATCTTAAAAATACTATAATAGCAACTACTTATACCGTAATCAACTCATTTGGTATTAAAGCTACTTTTTTTCCATTGACCCGAATAGATACTTCTTCAGTACCAATCAATTGAAACGTAGTATTCTGCGCCGTAACGGATACCTTAATTATTCGATCTCTAAAATTGACCTTGAAAGAATAGGCTTTCCACTGATTGGGTATTTGAGGCTTAAATGATAATTTATCATTGATAACGCGCATACCACCAAAACCTTCAACAATACTCATCCAAGTACCAGCCATAGAAGTAATGTGCAAGCCTTCTTCTACTTCTTTATTATAATCATCTAAATCTAATCTAGATGTTCTTAAATAGAAATTATACGCCTGTTCCATTCTACCCAATTTCGCTGCTTGAATACTATGTACACATGGCGACAAAGAAGATTCATGAACAGTAAAAGGCTCATAGAAATCGAAGTGTTTTTCTAAATCTTCAACAGAAAAATCTTCCTCAAAAAAATAAAAACCTTGCAAAACATCTGCTTGTTTTATATATGGAGACCTTAAAATTCTGTCCCAACTCCATTTTTGATTTATAGGTCTTTCTGTTTTTGGCAAATCATCTACCCTTACCAAATCTTTATCTAAAAAGCCATCTTGCTGTAAAAATACCCCATGCTCTTTCGAATACGGAAAATACATTTTATTGGCTACTTTCCTCCATTTATCACACTCTCTATCAGTTAGTTTAGTTTTACCAATTATTCTATGATAATCGTCTGAATAACCGTTTTTAACTTTGTCTAACTGAGTTAGCGTATAATTAATACACCATTTCGCTAAATAGTTAGTATACCAATTATTATTTACGTTGTTCTCATACTCATTAGGCCCTGTTACCCCAAGCATCACATATTTATTTTTATCCTTTGATAGGTTTACACGTTGGTGCCAAAATCTAGAAATACCGATTAATACTTCTAACCCCATTTCTGGTATGTAGCTGTAATCGCCAGTATATCTAAAATAGTTATGGATTGCAAAGGCGATTGCCCCGTTTCTATGAATTTCTTCAAAGGTAATCTCCCATTCGTTATGGCATTCTTCACCATTCATTGTTACCATTGGGTACAATGCCGCTCCATTAGAGAATCCTAATTTTTTGGCATTTTCAATAGCCTTTTCTAAATGGTTGTATCGATACTTCAATAACTTTCTAGCAACCTTATCATCTTTGGTAGCCATATAGAAAGGAATACAGTATGCCTCGGTATCCCAATAGGTACTACCGCCATATTTTTCACCAGTAAATCCTTTAGGACCAATATTAAGCCTAGAATCTGTACCTAAATAGGTTTGGTTTAATTGAAATATATTGAAACGAATACCTTGTTGCGCCTTTACATCGCCTTCAATAACAATATCGCTCATGCTCCAAATAGCTGCCCAAGCATCTTTTTGTTTTTGTAATAACTGATCAAAGCCTAAAGCACTTACTTCATCTAAACTATTATTAGCTACTTGTACTAATTCTTGATTAGGGTGATTTCTTGCAACAGTGTAACCACCAAATTTCGTCAACGTAACAGATTCGTCTGCCTTTAAATTCTGCTCAAACCTTAAAGACACAAATGAATCTGTCTTTTCATACGGCACACCCGAAATCTGATTCCCATTATATTCTAATGAAGCCTGCATAAACGTACAGGTCTTAAATTCAGTTTTCATAGTATGCGCCTCGATAAAGGCACGGTTATCTGTTGTGCTTACATTCGTAGTATTCCAGAATTTATCATCCCAATTACTATCTTCATTTGTAATACCACTATCTAAATATGGCTCAAAAACTAAGGTAGCATCTGTCTTTAAAACCTTAACGGTGTATGAAATAGCACCAACCGTATCAATATCTATACTCAAAAATCGTTTTACAACAACTTCTATTTCTACATTATTAGAAGCTACTGCTTGAAAACTACGGGTGTAAACGCCCTCTTTCATATTCAATTCTCTTCTAAAATTTGACACTTTTTTACTCGTGGCCAAATCGAACTCTACCTCATTAATATAAATTTTGATTCCGATCCAATTTGGAGCGTTCAAAACCTTTGCAAAATATTCTGGGTATCCATTTTTCCACCATCCCACACGGGTTTTATCAGGATAATAAACCCCAGCAATATAACTACCTTGAAAAGTATCACCTGTATAGGTTTCTTCAAAATTGGCACGTTGTCCCATGGCACCGTTACCTATACTAAATATACTTTCAGAAGACTTTACGTTTTCTTGATCGAAACCTTCTTCTATGATGCACCACTTATCTGGTTTAATATAATCTTGATTCATGAAATTTATATTGAATTGAAATATAGCTACCTTAAATTATTCTTTATGTTGTTTTTTGATCAATGATTCTAAAAAATCATCGCTCATTTCGGTAAAATCGTTAAAATTGTAATCTGCCTCGTTTAGTATTTCAGTATCTCCTATTCCTATGCTTACCATATTTGCTGCATTTGCTGCTTGAATACCTGCAACTGCATCTTCAAAGACCACACATGAATTTGCTGCAACACCTAAATTATCAGCTGCAATCAAAAACACTTCTGGGTCTGGCTTTGCCTTGGTTACGCTATTACCATCGACAATGCTATCGAAATATGGTAATAAATCAACCTTTTCTAAAATAGGTCTGGCATTTTTACTTGCAGAGCCCAATGCTATGGGGATATTTTTATTCTTTAAATATTGTAAAACCTTTGCAACATCTGGGAGAATTTCACTTGAATTCATCTTTTCAATGTAAGCTAGATAATCAACATTTTTCTCAACCATCCATTTATCGAACTGATCCTGTGTAGCAGTAATATTGCCAATATCTAAAAGAATTTCTAGGCATCTTTTTCTACTCACTCCTTTAAAGAGTTCGTTCTGATCTTTGGTAAATTCAAAACCTAATTCATTGGCTAGTTTTCGCCATGCTAAATAATGATACTTAGCTGTATCAACAATAACACCATCTAAGTCAAATATAAAACCCACTTTTTCCATTATTACAAAAATATTAGTTGATTGTAGAACCTCTTTTAATTAATGTCGCTTCAATTACCTCTGTTCTAAAAGGCTCTTCTACTACCTCAGTTGACTCCATTCTTTTTATCAGCATTTCGGCTGCTAATCCCCCCATTTTTTCACCATGCTGAGCAACCGTACTAAGTTTGGGCGAAGAGAATCGAGATAAGATTCCGTCCGTAAATCCTATTATAGATATATCTTCAGGTATTTTCAAACCTATTTGCTGAATAACACTCATACATTGAACTGCGAAAATCTCATTAACACACAATACCGCTTCTATTTCATTTTTCTGAAAAAACTCTGTTATTAGCTTTGTATTGTCTAAATCATGAGGTAAAGTCAAAATTAAATTCTTATCGAACGGAATATCATTATCCTTTAAAGCTTGTATATAGCCATCTTTTCTACGTTCACTTACATTAAAATAATTATCGGTCGTTATCAAGGCAATTTTCTTAGATCCTTTCTCTATTAAATGCTCAACCGACTCTCGAGCTATTTCCATATCATTCAATATAACCTTATCGCATGCAACCTCTGGGGCTACTCGATCAAAAAGAACTATTGGTATACCTTGATCTAACAATTCTTTTAAATGGGTAAAATCATTCTTTCGCTGGGTTTCGGCACTCAATGAAAGTATAAACCCATCTATACTGCCGTTTGCCAACATTTCCATGTTAATTACCTCTTTATCATAAGATTCATCAGAAATACAGACAATAACATTATACCCCATCTGATTGGCATACATTTCTATACCCCTAAAAACTGTGGTAAAAAAGTGATGCACAATATCTGGAATAACAACACCAATATTTTTGGTTCTCTTATTTTTTAAGCTAAGTGCGATATTATTAGGACGGTAATTATAGAATTTTGCAAAAGCCTTAATTCTATCTTTTGTGTCTTTGCTAATTTCTTTACTGTTCTTCAATGCCTTCGACACTGTAGAAATAGAAACATCAAGTTCTTTAGCAATATCTTTTAAAGTGATTTTTGGTTTCAAAAAAAAGGAATTTAAAATTTAAGATAAGAACTTAAATTAATCTAGAAACAAAAGTTCAAAAATAGATTCTATATCGTAAATATATATAAAAAAGGATTTTTCTTATATTTGAAGAATAATCATATATTCATATTTAACCTGTATGTTAATTAAGAATATCATAATATTGTCTATTAACATTCATTATACTCGCAAAAATTAAAAGTTATCAACACGAAACCGTTTTCGTAAATTTTAATTTTGCTTAAACTATTGTTAACACACCTTTTTACATATTTTTAACAATTGAAATTAAATTAACTCAACTTAAATTAACAATTTATGAAGATTACATTCCTAAAAAGTCTGTTAGTTCTCGGTGCATTTTTGTGCTTTGGATACATACAGGCGCAAGAAGTATCTGGAACTGTTTCAGATTCAAGTGGACCTTTACCAGGAGCTAGTGTTCTAGAAAAAGGGACAACGAATGGTACACAAACCGATTTTGACGGTAATTACACATTGACCGCTGAAGAAGGTGCTGTACTTATTGTAAGTTATATCGGCTACAAAACTCAAGAAGTGGCTATAAATGGTAGAACTTCAATTAACTTTACTCTAGAAGAAGATGCTGAAGCATTGGAAGAAGTTGTAATTATCGGTTACGGTACAACAACTGTAAAAGATGCAACAGGTTCGGTAACTGCTGTAACTGCTGAAGATTTTAACGGTGGTAACATTGCTTCGCCAGAACAGTTAATACAAGGTAAAACTGCCGGTGTTAACATTCAAGAAACTAGTGGTGAACCTGGAGCGGGCATCCAGATTAACATTAGAGGTTCTAACTCTGTACGTGCAAACAACAATCCTCTTTTTGTAGTAGATGGTGTTCCATTAGGCGGTGGTAATACTTCACCACAAGGTGAAACAGGTTTTGGGCAAAGTGCTGTTAAAAACCCATTAAACTTTATAAACCCTAATGATATTGAAAGTATCAGTATTTTAAAAGATGCATCTGCAACTGCTATTTATGGTTCTCGTGGTGCTAACGGTGTTGTAATCATTACTACTAAAAGTGGTAAAGGCAGCAGCAAAGGTGTATGGGATTTTTCAAGTTCATTAAGTATTGCCAAAGCAGCAAATACTTTTGACCTTTTAGATTCTTCAGAATTTTTATCTGGAGTTACTGCCGTAGGTGGTAATGCAAGTGCCGTAAATTTCGGTGCCAATACGGACTGGCAACAAGTTGTATTAAGATCTACTGCTTCTCAAAACCAAAACCTTTCTTACTCTAAGAATTATGGTAGTGGTAACGTAAGAGCAACATTTGGTTACGGAAAACAATTTGGTATCGTTGAAAACTCTGATTTAGAAAGAATTACCGGTAGAGTAAATCTTAACCAACGTTTTTTAGATGATAAACTAGTTCTTGGCCTTCAAATGTCGATTGCTAGAATCAATGATTCTCAAGCGCCAATTAGTGCCCAAGCAGGTGCTGCAGGTGATGTTTTAGGAGGGGCTTATGCTGCGAACCCAACATGGCCAGCTAACTCAAGTTTTAATGCAGGCGGATTAAACGTAAATCCCCAGAATGCTTTAGATAATACTCAAAATATTACCAACACCGATAGATATTTATTGAACGGATCTATTCAGTACAATTTCACATCTGAACTTTCGGCAAAATTAAATGCAGGTTTAGATGTTGCAGAGGCATCCAATACTTCTGTTATTTCAAGAGATATTATCAACCTTAACGGTGTTACCGATATAGGTCGTGGTAATTACGGAATTTTAAAGAGAGACAACAAAACTTTTGAAGCTACGGTTAACTACAATAAAGAATTCGAAAACTCTAGCTTAGAAGCTTTAGTAGGTTTCGGTTACCAAGATTTTCAAACTTATGGATTTAATGCTGGTGGTAGAGGTTACACAACTAGTGATTTAAATGCAATGGGTAGAGACCTAAGAGGTGCTGTAGTCGATTTACAGAATGCTGTAACTGGGTCTTACCAACAAGCTTATTACGCTCCTAACACGGGTGGGGTATTGGTGAATAGATTATTACCAACCGTTGTAGCTCAAGAAGAATTAGGCAGAACTCTTGACAGTCCTGTTACTTCTGTTTTCACAAACTCATTTGACAATACAGATGAGCTACAGTCTTTCTTTGCTAGATTAAATTACACTTTGAAAGATAAGTATTTGTTTACAGCGACAATGAGAGCTGATGGTTCTTCTAGATTTGGACCTGAAAATCAATACGGTTACTTCCCTTCTGGTGCTTTTGCATGGAAAATGAACGAAGAGGATTTTGTTGGAGAGAACGTTTCTACACTTAAATTACGTTTAAGTGCGGGTATCACTGGTAACCAAGATGGTCTAGGTTATGGTAACTTCGTAGCAAGACAACGTTTTTCTGATTTAACTGTTCAACAAAATCTTGATATTAACGCCAACGGTACTGCAATTGTAGCTACTGATAGACCCGACCTAAAATGGGAGTCTTCTTTCAACTTAAACGCTGGTTTTGATTTCGGATTTAACAATGATCGCTTAAGCGGTAGTGTTGATGTTTATAGAACTGAGACTACTGACGTTCTTTTACAAACTCCACCTGCAGCACCTGCTGTTGACCCTTTCCAATTTCAAAATGTTGACGCTAGTATTATCAACCAAGGGGTTGAATTTGCATTAGCTTACGATTTTGTGCAAACTGATGACGCAACGTTCTCTGCAGATTTCAATATAGCTTACAACAACAACGAAGTTCAAAATTTCGAAGGTCTAATTGATACTGGTGCAGTTAACGGTCCTGGTTTAACAGGTGCATTTGCACAACGTTTTGCTTCTGGTCAGTCATTATATTCTTACTACCTACCAATTTTCACTGGATTTGATGGTGCTGGTTCGCCAACATACCAAGATGTTGATGGAAATGGTGTAGGAGACCCATTTGCAGATAAAACCTTCGTTGGCGAAGATGCTTTACCAGATATTACAACTGGTTTAAGCTTAAACTTAAAAGTTAAGGATTTTGATGCATCTGTATTCTTTCAAGGTCAATTTGGTTTCTCAGTATATAACAACACCGAAAATGCGTACTTTACTGCAGGAGCGCTTTCTAACTCTAGAAATGTAACTCAAAGCGTATTAACAAGTGGTGAAGACCCAGGAGCTTCTGCTGATGCTTCTACTCGTTTCTTGGAAAAAGGAGATTTCGTACGTTTTCAAAATGCTAGCATTGGTTACAATGTACCTTTATCTGGTGAAGGTGCTTTAAACTCGTTACGTTTTTCATTAACTGGTCAAAATCTTTTCTTAATTACGGATTATAGTGGTTTAGATCCAGAGGTTACTGCAAATACTGGTGATTTAGGTTCAGGTGTACCATCTAGAGGTATTGATTACGGGTCTTACCCAAGACCAAGAACTTTCACTTTTGGTATTAATGCATCATTTTAATTAAAAAAATTGTATATCATGAAAAATAATTTTAAAATCTTAACGCTTTCTATTCTATCGTTGCTAGGGGTTACCTCTTGTACCGACCTAGAAATAGAAGAAACAGATTCCATCATTTCTGAGGGATTCCAAGGATTAGCCGACCCATCATCAACAGTAACGAATCTTTATGGTTCGCTTGCCGGACAATATGCCGGACAAGACAACTACTTTGCTCTTCAAGAAGTAACTTCAGATGAGCATTTAATCCCAACACGTGGAGGTGACTGGGGTGATAACGGGCTATGGAGAGTATTACACACACACGATTGGAGTGGGCAACATGCTTTTATTGTTAACGTATTTCAATTATGGAACGGAAACCAACTTCAAGCTTCTCAAGTTTTAGATCCTAGAAGTAACCCATCAGCAACTAACATTGGCGATGCAAGCTTTATTAGAGCTTACAGCATGTGGGTTATTTTAGACAATTTTGGTCAGGTTCCTTATAGAGACACCGCATTACCCTCTACATCTGTACCTGAAGTACTAAGTGGACAAGCTGCTGTTGATTTTATTCTTGCTGACATTGAAACTGCTATTGCAAATGCTCCTGCTACAGCTGCTGCAAGTGGAAACACTAGCTTAAGAGCAAGCAAGGCCGCAGCTAGGTATTTAAAGGCTAAAGTTCTTTTAAACAAGCATATCTATTTAGGCGGTTCTCCTGATTCAGGTGATATGGCAGAAGTTATTTCTTTAGTTGACGCTATTACCGCTGACGGTTATGCTCTACAAGAAGGATATTTTGACCTTTTCTTACCAGATGCCGATACTGAAACTATCTGGTCTTTAGAAGCTAATACAATCAATAAGGTAGTAATGGGACTTCACTACAACAACACCAGTATTCAAGGTGGTGGTTGGAACGGTTTTAGTACGCTTGCTGAATTTTATGATCTTTTTGAAGGTGATGAAGATTTCAATGAACTAGATGCCAACCAAGAACCAGCCAATAATCAAGAAGAGCGTAGAGGTGGTGTACCGACTGTAGGTATAACTTTTGCTGATCAACCTTATGCTGCTGAAAATGACGGCTATGTAGACGGCTCTAACGTTGGTTATGGTTTCCTTATCAATCAACAATATGCTCTTGACGGGACACCACTAAAAGACAGACAAGGTGCGCCACTTACTTTCAAAAGAGAATTTAAAGATGGTTCTGGTGCAGTAAACTTCATCAACAATGATGAAACTACTGGTATTAGAATTCAAAAATATGCCGCAAGAAATGGTGATGCCTCAATTAGCCATCAAATCGTTTTTAGATATGCAGATGCTCACTTAATGAAAGCCGAAGCTATGTTTAGAAGCGGTGGTGATCCAACATCAATGATCAATGATTTAAGAACAATACGTAACACTGAAGAGTTGTTAGGAACAGTGACTGAACAAGATATCTTAGATGAAAGAGGTCGAGAATTATATCAAGAAGCTTGGAGACGTAACGATTTAATTCGTTTTGGACAATTCGGTAGAGATTGGTTATTTAAAGCGGAAGGGACTATTAACAATGATGATTACAACGTGTTCCCTATTCCACCAGCACAATTGCTTGCTAATCCTAATTTGGTTCAAAACCCAGGATACTAAGCATATATAAATTTAAGTTTAAGTTGAAAAGGCCTCCAATTCATTTTGGAGGCTTTTTTGTTTTCTAAATAACTTTTCAAACTATCAGCTTATACTTTCACCAATCAATTTATGTTGAATACCTAAGAATAATATGATTCATAGAATTAAGATTATACAATACAAAAAGAGAGTACTTCCTATATAAGTAAAACCATTCAAGTAAAACAGCCACTACCTTAACGAACAATAAAACGTTAGGATTTAATATCTTCTAATAGTTGGCTTGAATTAGAGAAATATAATAAGCAATTATCTATAGCTAATAATTATCAAAAGAAAAGCCACAACATATGATTATGGTATGGCTTTTCTTTTATTTAAAATAATTAAAGCATACTACTTAGCAAAGTACACGTATATTCCAATAACAATACAACAAATTGCTATACCTACCTGATTAACATACTTATACGGAGTAATAGAAACTTGATCTGTATATTCCAAAACGAAAGGCTCTTTTCTTGGTCTAATAGCACCTATAATCAGCATTATAACAATATTGGTCACAAACAAAATAGCCATTATATGCAAGAAGTGGGGGTATGCTTCTGCTTCTATTAATTTTAATTGTATTGGTTCTGTAATACCTGCAGCATTAGCATCTGCCAAAGCCTCATCAACAAATTTATTCTTTAACCAAAACTGACTAATAATATATAACAATGAACCAGAAACAATACCCACTTTAGCCGCAATAGCCGGCACTTTTTTGGTCACATAACCAACCACTATAATGGTGAAAATCGGAATACTATAGATCCCATTGATTTCTTGTAAGTAATTAAATAAACTACCTGCATTTGCAATTAAGGGTGCAATGAACATCGCTGCTAACGCCAAACATATCCCAAAAATCTTACCGTACTTTACTACGGTAGTTTCTGGTGCATTCTGGTTAATATGTTGTTTATAAATATCAATACCGAATAAGGTTACAGAACTGTTCAACACACTGTTGAACGAACTCAAAATAGCACCAAACAATACTGCTGCAAAAAAGCCAACCAACGGTTTTGGCAACACAGCTCTTACCAGTTCTGGGTAGGCTAAATCACTAGAAGCCAAACCACCATCGAAATAATGATATGCTATCATTCCCGGTAACACCAAAATTAATGGACCCAATATTTTCAAAAATGAAGCTAACAATAATCCTTTTTGACCCTCTGCCAAGTTTTTCGCTCCTAATGCTCTCTGTATTATTTGTTGGTTTGTTCCCCAATAAAATAACTGTACCAACATCATACCGGTAAATATGGTTGCAAATGGAACCTCTTGACCAGTATTACCTGTAGAATCAAATCTCTCAGGGTTTGAACTTACCAAAATATCTAGTCCACTAAAAACACTGCCATCACCAATTGCCATCAATCCGAATATTGGAATCAACAACCCACCGATCAATAAACCCACTGCATTAATAGAATCTGATACTGCGACAGCTTTTAGCCCACCAAAAACCGCATATACAGAACCTATAAGACCTATTCCCCAAATACAAATAACCAAAGCCGAATTATCCGAAACCCCTAATAAAGAAGGTACATCGAACATACCACTTATGGCTACAGAACCAGAATACAAAATAACCGGCAACAATACCACAACATACCCGGTTAGAAATAGACCCGAGGTTATCGTTTTGGTCGTGACATCGAATCGTTTCGCCAAAAACTGCGGAACAGTGGTTAACCCTCCTTTTAAATATCTAGGCAACAAAAATATAGCAGCAATCACTATAGCTATTGCAGCCAATGTCTCCCAAGCCATAACCGACAATCCGTCCGTGTATGCACTACCGTTTAAACCTACAATCTGCTCTGTAGATAAATTCGTTAATAATAATGAGCCAGCTATTACTCCCGCAGTTAAACTTCGTCCACCAAGAAAATAACCATCGGAGGTTTGCTCATCGGTTGTTCTTGTTGCGAAATACGCAATTACGGCCACTAGTAAGGTAAAGCCTAAAAAAGATAAAATTCCTATCATTGGTTGAGTTGTTTGTTATTTAGTCAAGGTTAAATATATTGGATTATTTCCATTACTTCTAAAAACTGACTACAAAATCTCATTATTCATAATATTCGACCAAACCTATAACGTTTTCTTTAAATTTTAACGCCGACTTTTACTAAATAAGCCCGTCAAATAGTCGGTATTTGGCTATCTTGCAAATTAATTTTGAACGAACAAATATAAAGATTATTAACTCAACTTTAATAGTTTACCAAATAACTCAAAGTGCTATTCAAACATACTCAAGAATGAACTCTAATTTTCTTAAACTAAGCTGTCTCAGCTTAGTTTTCTCCCTTTTATATTCTTGCGGCTCTAAAGAAGATGCGAATGCATCAGATGAAAAAATAGAGCCTACTTTATTTACATTATTACCACCCGAAGAAACAGGTATCTCATTTGTAAATAAAGTTGCCAACTCAAAAGAATTCAACATATTTAAATATCGTAACTTTTATAACGGTGGCGGTGTTGCTATTGGCGATATTAATAACGACGGATTATCGGATGTTTTTCTTACCGGAAACATGGAGCCAAACAAACTATTTCTTAACAAAGGCGATATGAAATTTGAAGATATTTCGGAAAATGCCGGGATATCAGGGAATAAGCCATGGTCTACAGGGGTGGTTATGGCTGACATTAACAATGATGGCTTTCTCGATATATATGTAAGTAATGCAGGTAATATGGAAGGTAATAACCATGACAACGACCTTTACATAAATAATGGTGATGGAACTTTTACAGAAAAAGCGCATGAATACAATTTAGCGGAAACAGGATTTTCTACTCACGCTTCTTTCTTTGATTATGATAAAGACGGAGATTTAGATGCTTATATTTTAAACAATAGTAACATACCTGTAAGTAGTCTTGGTTATGCCGAACAACGAGACGTAAGAGCACAAGACTGGGAAGGTGTTCCAAAAATTTTTAGAGGTGTAGGCGATATGCTTCTAAGAAATGACAATGGTAAATTTGTTGATGTGAGTGAAAAAGCTGGTATTTATGGTAGCCTTATCGGTTTTGGACTTGGAGTTATGGTTGTGGATATTAACAATGACCTGTATCCGGATATATATGTTTCTAACGATTTTTATGAAAGAGATTATTTATACATCAATAATCAAGATGGCACGTTTAGAGAAGAAGTTCAAAAATGGACGAATCACTTAAGCTTATCTGCAATGGGTGTCGATATGGCCGACATAAATAATGACGGACTAACAGATATCTTCATTACAGATATGCTGCCCGAACCAGATCAACGTGTAAAATCTGTCATGGAATTCGAAGGTTATAACATCTTTAAACTAAAGCAGAGTAAAGATTTCCATCAGCAATACATTCAAAATACATTACAGCTAAACAACGGTAATGGCTCCTTTTCTGAAATTGCATATTACAGCGGTGTTGAAGCCACAGATTGGAGCTGGTCTGGATTGTTATTCGACATGGATAATGATGGTCTAAAAGATATTTATATTACTAACGGAATTAACCATGATCTTACAGATTTAGATTTCGTTGATTTCTTTGCTAACGAAATCATTCAAAAAATGGCCTTGACCGGCAGAAAAGAATCTATTGATTCTATCATTAATAAAATGCCAGTTACCCCATTACCAAATTACGCTTACCGAAATAACGGAGACATTACGTTCAGTAACTATAATAAAAAATGGGGTTTTGAATTACCCAGTCGCTCTAACGGTTCTGCTTATGGAGATTTAGATAATGATGGCGATTTAGATTTGGTCGTCAACAATGTAAATATGGAGACATTCGTATATCGTAACAATTCTGAATCTCAATCAGAAAATAATTATATCAAATTAAAATTCGAAGGTACTGACGGCAACAAATTTGGTATAGGAACAGTTGCTCGTTTATATTACCCAGATAATATTATTGACCAAACATTAATGCCGTCTAGAGGTTTTCAATCTTCGGTAGAATACCCAATGACTATTGGTTTGGGCGCTACAGAAATGTTAGACTCCATTCGTATTATATGGCCAAATGACGCTACAGTAAAATTAACCAATGTAAAAGCGAACCAGACTATAACATTTAAGCAAGAAGAAGCTATAGAAGTATTTAAAATCAAAAAGACCGAAACCCCTACCCTTTTAAAATCAATAGACAACAACTCTTTCTTGACCCATAAAGAAAATAGCTATATGGATTTTGACAATGAGGGATTGATATCTAAGTCATTGGCAGAAGAAGGTCCTGGTTTAGCCGTTGGCGATGTAAATGGTGATGGCAATGAAGATATTTTTATTGGTGGCGCAAAAAATCAAGCTGGTGCTTTATATCTGCACAATGGCAATGGATCACTTTCTAAACCTATTGTAAAATATTTTGAAGCAGAAGCCCTACTTGAAGACACCACTGCCTCATTTTTTGATTCAGATAATGATGGCGATTTAGACCTTATGGTGGGTACCGGTGGTAACGAATTGGGCATGCAAGGCACTTATGGAATTCGACTTTACCTAAATGATGGAAAAGGCACTTTCTCTTTAAGCACAAACAAACTACCTAGTATTAATAAAAATGTTTCCGTAATAGCTCCGTCCGATTTTGACGCAGATGGCGATATTGATGTTTTCGTTGGTATAAGAAGTGTGGTGGGTACATATGGCATCAATCCTGAACACTTATTCCTATCGAATAACGGAGACGGAATTTTTACTGATATAACCGAACGATCGGCTTATGATTTAAAAGATGCCGGTATGGTAACCGATGCCAAATGGATAGACATCGACACCGATGGCAAAGATGACCTTGTGACGGTATCTGACTGGGGAAGTCCAAAAATCTATAAGAACTCTGGCAGAAGGCTTAGCGACTCAAAAAGTACTCTTGACAGCCTTAGTGGATGGTGGGGAGCTGTTGAAGGGTATGACTTAGACAATGATGGCGATCAAGATTTAATTCTCGGTAACATGGGTAGTAATCTACATTATAAACCAGAACCTGGGCATCCAATGAAAATGTGGGTAAACGATTTTGACAATGATGGTACTATAGAACAAATTACCACCCAAAATTATGATGGCGGTGATTATCCTCTTCATCAAAAGAAGGAATTAACAACCCAAATTCTTGCATTGAAGAAGAAAAATATTAAAGCTTCTGAGTATGCTTCAAAAACCATTCAAGAGTTATTCCCAAAGTACATTATCGAAAATACCATATTAAAGCAGTCAAATATCTCTGAGTCTATAATTGCCATAAACGATGGCAATGGCAACTTTACTATTAAAATACTACCACCTCAAGTTCAATTTTCATGTATCTGTGGCATACAATGTTTAGATATCAATAAAGACGGAAACCTTGACATTGTGATGGCAGGTAATAATTTTGAATTTAAACCTCAATATTCGAGATTAGATGCTAATTACGGAAACGTTCTACTTGGCGATGGTAAATTGAATTTTGAATGGCAAAATTATGCCAATAGCGGTTTCTTTATTCGTAATGAGGTAAAGCAACTAAGAACAATCAAGGATAAGAACGGAAATGAATTCATCATTGCTGCGATTAACAATGATGCTCCAAAACTTTATCGAATAAATGAAGAATAACATACTATACTTTTGTGTATTGATATTTGCAATTGGCTGTAACGAAAACTCTGGTGAATTATTCGTAAAACGTTCTGCCGCAGAAACTGGTATTACTTTTGAAAACACACTTACAGAATCTAAAGATCTTAGTATTTTAGATTATCTATATTTTTATAATGGTGGTGGTGTTGCTATTGGTGATATAAATAATGATAGCCTACCAGATATATATTTTTCTGGTAATCAAGTAAAGAACAAACTATATCTGAACAAAGGTAATTTACAGTTTGAAGACATTACCGAAACAGCGGGTGTAGCAGGAAATAGTTCTTGGAACACCGGTACCATAATGGGTGATGTTAATGGTGACGGTCTTCTAGATATTTATGTTTGTGCAGTTGTGGGCCTAAACGGATTTAATGGATACAATGAGCTTTTTATTAACCAAGGTGATAACACTTTTAAAGAGAGTGCTGCCGAATATGGACTAGATTTTGAATCCTACAGTTCATCTGCTGCTTTTTTAGATTATGATTTAGATGGTGACTTAGATATTTACCTTCTTAATCATGCCATACACACCCTAGACTCTTACGGTAATGCAAAAATCCGCTACAAAAGAGTTTATGAAACAGGTGATAAATTACTTCGTAACGACAATGGTAAATTTATAGATATCAGCGAAGATGCTGGTATTTATGGTGGCATAAATGGATATGGACTAGGTATCGCAGTATCTGATTTTAACCAAGACGGCTATCCTGACTTATACATCGGTAATGATTTTCATGAAGATGATTACTACTACTTAAATAACGGAGACGGTACTTTTAAAGAAAGTCTGAAAGAAGCGTTTGGACATACTACTAGGTTTTCAATGGGTAGTGATGTGGCAGATATAAACCATGATGGTCTGCCAGATTTAATTTCTTTGGATATGTTAGGTAAAGACGAAATTGTCTTAAAATCATCTGAAGGCGATGATGATATCCAAATTCAAAAAATGAAAACCGAGACCTTTGGATATCACAACCAGTATACTAGAAATATGCTTTCGGTAAATCAACCCAACGGTAAATTCCTAGAAACTGCTTTGCAGAGTGGTGTAGCAGCAACAGATTGGAGCTGGAGTGCCTTGTTCGGTGATTATGATCAAGATGGAGAACAAGATATATATATTAGCAATGGTATACCAAAACGTCCAAATGATTTAGATTACATCAACTATATATCTAACGAAAATATTCGATCAAAAATCAATAATACCAATCTTGTAGACCAAAAAGCGTTAGAAATGATGCCTTCTGGTTTTATTGGTAACATGATTTTTAAAGGAGCAGCTGATCTTCAATTTATAGATGAATCTGAATCTTGGATAGCTCAAGACACAATTATTTCTGGGGCTACTGCATATAGCGACTTAGATAACGATGGCGATTTAGATCTGGTAACAAACAATCTATTTAGCCCTTCATTGATTCAAGAGAACACTACCAACAGTCAGCGCAATTGGCTAAAAATTAAACTGAACTTTTCCGATAAAAACAAATTCGGTATTGGCACCAAAGTATTTTCATATGCCAACGGAATTCAACAGTTTAAAGAAATGTATACTGTTCGCGGCTTTCAATCATCTTCTGAACCCATTATACACTTTGGTTACGGCGAACTTAATACTATTGATTCGTTGAAAATTATATGGCCAGATAAGAGCTGTCAATTGGTGAAAAATGTCGCCGTCAATCAAACGCTTTATGTAAGCCCTGAAAAAACACAACCTTTTAACTATACTGTTTTGCACCCAAAACAGCAGAACCTTTTTCAAAAAACATCAAATAATCTAGGCATAAATTATGCACACATTGAAGATGCCTACAGCGATTATTTACGCCAAAAGTTAATACCTTATCAAATGTCCGATCGCGGACCTGCAGTCAGTGTTGGTGATTTAAATGCTGATGGAAAAGATGATATATTTTTCGGAGGAGCTAAGTATATTCCGTCACAAATTTATATTCAAGAAGATTCCACTTTTCAATTAAAAAACTATCCTGAAATTAAAAAAGATAGCATCAAAGAAGACATCGCATCTATCATTGATGATTTTAATGCCGATGGGAAAAATGATATCATAATAGGTACAGGCGGGGCAGACTTCTTTAATAAAATGAAGCCATTAACCGACTCTTACTACGTGGATAAAGATAGTACTTTTACTCAAAGAGAATTTCCTGAGATGTTCGAAAACACCTCTGTTCTTTTAAAACTGGATTATGACCACGATGATGATTTAGATATTATTATATGTAATCAATCTATCAGTGCAGACTATGGAAACAAACCTAATAGCTATATTCTAGAAAATGAAAATGGCAACTTTAAAGTAGCCAATAATCCCTTTGAAAAGTTAGGTATGGTTACCGATGCCCTAGTTACAGATTTCAATGATGATGGCTGGGAAGATCTATTATTTGTTGGGGAATGGATGTCACCTCGTTTTTTTCAAAACAACAAAGGCAAATTCGAAGAAATTCAACCGTTAGACAATGAAAATATTAATGGTTTATGGCAAGCAGTTACTGGTTTTGACATTGATGGTGACGGGGACCAAGACTACCTTTTAGGGAACTGGGGAATGAATACCAAGTTTACTACATCACCAAAGCATCCGATGAAAATGTATTATGGTGACCTTGATAAAAATGGAGCTACCGAAACTATTGTTAGCACTTACAAAGACGGCAAAGACTACCCAATAGACGGGTTAAAAGAATTGTCGAGTCAATTGGTTTCGCTTCGTAAAAAGTTCAATACCTACAGTTCTTTTGCAGGAAAATCGATGGAAGAAATTCTTGGTAAGGAAATGTTACTCAATGCGGAAATTCATGAAGTACATACTTTAAATTCCGGATATCTAGAAAACAACAATGGCAAATTTGCTTTTATACCATTTAGTCACGAATTACAGCTGGCACCTATTATGGTATTTTTAGAATATGATTTTAATAACGATAACAAAACCGAAGTACTAGCTGCAGGAAATTATTTTGGTGTAAAACCATATCATGGTCGTTTTGATTCTTTTCCAGGAGCATTGATTAGTACTGGCAACAATATTACCTTAGCGAATGAAATAGGACTCGATTTAACTGGTAAATCGATTCGAAGCATGAATATTATAAACTCAAATAACAACACATACATTTTGCTCACTTTTAATAACGAGGCAGCAGAGGTGTATAGCATTCTCAAACAATAGTACAATGAAAAGGTATTTAATAATTTTAATTACAGGGCTTTTATTCGCGAACTGTACCGAAAAGAAGCAAGAACCCATATTAGTATCTCCTGATCAATTACACAATTCAATTGACAAGATAATAGATATTATGATTCATGATATTTTTTCGCCACCGGTAGCAAGTAGAATTTTTGCTTATCCGAATATTGCCGCCTATGAAATTGTGGCGCAGGTAAACCCTAATTATCAAACATTGGCTGGGCAATTAAAAGACTTAAAGCCGATTCCTGCAATAGATACTGTTTCCAGTATTAATCCTCAATTATCTGCACTGATCGCACATATGAATATTAGTAGACAATTAATATTCTCTGAAGATAAATTCGATGTTTTGCAAGACAGTTTATTTACGCAATGGAAGTCAATGAACGAACCTGAATTCGAAGCTTCTAAAGCCTACGGATTAAAAGTTGCAGACCACATTAAAGAATGGATGAGCAAAGACAATTATAGTCAAACGCGTACCATGCCTAAATTTACAGTAAATACAGATGATCCTACTAGATGGCAACCAACACCACCAGCTTATATGGACGGTATAGAGCCACATTGGAGCAAAATTCGCCCTTTTATTATAGACTCGGCATCTCAATTTAAGCCAATCCCGCCACCTCCGTTTTCATTAGAAAAAGACTCAGATTTTTACAGGGAATTGATTGAAGTTTATAATATTAGTAATGAAATAACCAAGAATGGAGATGAATCTGATGAAGTAGCAATTGCTAAATTCTGGGATTGCAATCCGTATGTATCAGTTACAAGAGGACATTTAATGTTCGCTACCAAGAAAATTACCCCAGGTGCACATTGGATAGGAATTACTAAAATTGCCTGTAAAAAAACCAATAGTAACTTCGACGATACCGTTTTTGCGTATACGAAAACATCAATGGCAATTGCTGACGGTTTTATTAGCTGCTGGGATGAAAAATATCGCAGTAATCTAATTAGACCAGAAACACTGATCAACCAGCATATTGACGAAAACTGGAAACCTATTCTACAGACGCCTCCGTTCCCCGAATACACTAGTGGACACAGTGTTGTTTCAGGTGCTGCAGCAACTGCTTTGACCAGCATTTTCGGTGAAGATTTTAGCTTTGAAGACGACACCGAAACACCGTATGGGTTGCCTATAAGAAAATTCAATTCTTTCAACGATGCTGCTGACGAAGCTGCCATTAGTAGAATGTATGGTGGAATTCACTATAGAGCCGCTGTCGAAGTTGGTGTGGGTCAAGGCAGAAAAATTGGAGCACTATTGAATTCAAAAATTAAAATGAAGAATAATTAAATTTTATTACATTTTAAATCATCATGAAAAAAGCGCTTTCAATTATAATTGCCATTATTTGCATTGGCCTACTTTGGTATTTTTTCATAAAACCACAAGATTACCAAATAAGAGTTGTAGCCAAGTCTAACACAGGTACAGTTAACCAAGCATTAAAATCATGGAGTAAAACACTACAAGAAGCCTCTATACGTCAAACAAAAGACCTAGGACATCTAGAGCAAATGATTGCTTCTGGTGATTCTACACATATTTATAATTGGAATATCACCCCTATCAACGATTCAACATCTCAATTAGTTATAGACGTAAAAGATTTAGACCACAGTTTTGCAAACAAGCTGTCTATTCCCTTTACCGATACCAATTTTGAGAAGCAAGCTAGAAAAACGGTTACTGATTTTATTGAGAGTTTAAATATCCATAAAAAAGAATTTAAAGTAACTTTTATGGGCGAGGACCATTTACCTTCTACCTATTGTGCTTGTGTTGAACATAAAACCATTCAAAGCAAAAAAGCTTTTGGAATGATGGAAAGTTACCCTTTTATAAACTCGGTTATCGCAAGTAATGGAATTCAAGTTAATGGAGTACCTTTTATTGAAACTACTGATTGGAATATGCAAAACGACAGTATTAGCTTCAATTTCTGCTATCCTATCATTAAAACCGATTCGTTGCCAACCATTAAAGACCTTATTTATAAAGAATTTATAGGCATGAAATCTTTAAAAGCAATTTACAATGGTAATTATATGACCTCTGATAGAGCTTGGTATACATTACTTGATTACGCAAAAGAGAAAAATATAAAAGTAGACCCCAAACCTATCGAATTCTTTTTTAACAACCCTAACATGGGTGGAGATGCATTGCGTTGGAAAGCCGAAGTATTTTTACCAATAAAAGAATGATATGAATAAACTTATACTATCCACGCTCATAATACTTACTTCCCTAGCATCATGTAATAATTACGGACAGTTAAAAGTAATTGCGGACTTACCTAATAGTTTAGCTGAAAATTCAGGACTGGTAACCTATAATGATTCTACAGTTTGGGTCGTTGAAGACGGTGGCAATAAAGACGAAATTTACCAAGTAAATTTAAATGGCGAAATCCTTAAAAGTTTAGAGGTGAAAAATGGTAAGAACCATGATTGGGAAGATCTTACTAAAGACACTTCTGGTAATCTCTACATAGCCGATATCGGCAACAACGCAAATGATCGTAAAAATTTGGTCATTCTAAAATTACCAAACCCCACTATTGAACCTGGCGACAAAATTGATGCAGAAAAGATTGAGCTATACTACCCAGATCAAAAAAAATTCCCGCCAAAAAAAGATGCCTTTTTCTATGATTCTGAAGCTATATTTCACCACGGTAACCAATTATATATTGTAACTAAAAATAGATCTAAATCGTTTACTGGTGAAGCTCATATTTATTCTGTACCTGATACTAAAGGTAATTACGAAGCTAAGCTGGTCGGTTCTTTTACACCATGTAAAGATTGGAAAACTTGCCAAATAACTTCTATTGACATATCACCAAAAGGTGATAAAATTATAGCACTCAGTTATGGAAAGCTTTTCATTTTTACGGATTTCACCTGGGATGATTTCACTAAAGGAAATATGCAAGAAATTGACCTAGGCGCTCGCTCCCAATTGGAGTCAGTTTGCTTTTTAAATGACAATACCTTACTCATTTCTGATGAAAAATCGCATGGTGAAGGGGGAAATCTCTACACTTACTCTTTAAAGTAATCAAATCACCTAAAAGCCAAAACCTAGTCCGAAGGTAAATCTTGGTCCTTCTTCACTAGCGAAAATGGCAGTATTGATCGAAATGATATCAGAAGCATTTAAAAAGAATCCTCCTCCATATGAAGTATGCCAACGACCAGAACTCATTTCAGGCATCCAAACTCTACCATAATCAAATCCTCCAAAAAGACCCATTGCCATTGGCAATAATCGGGTACGTTTCTTTTTTAAACTAAATCTTATATCTGTATTCTGATAGTATGATGTTTTACCGGTAAAACGTTGATTTCTAAATCCGCGAAGACCATCTATACCTCCAATACTTGCTGCTTGGTAAAATTCAAAATCATCACCAATATTAAAATGTGCTTTCCACTTAGTTGCTAATACCAGCCTACCATTAGGTATCAATTTATAATCAAAACCCAGGCTAGGTATAATGTAACCAAAACTACCCGCTTCTTTTGAAATATTCTCTTTGAAACCTGCCTGTAATGACGATGACATTCCTAAAGTTGGGAACGCTTCATTATCTTTATTTTGATAAGTGTAGGTAGCATGAGCTCCTACAAAATCACTATTAGTTTCTTCTCCGTTCTGTTGATAAAATGTGTTAATGAATCTATCGTTAGTTTCTTCAACACTTATATTTTCATAAGACACTCCTAATTTTACCTTAGCTCCTAACTGCCCCCTCCAAACTAATGATGGAGAAAACTCTATCTGTCGTAGCTTCACCCTATTATAGTCCAGCTCTAAATCGTCATCAAAATTTTCGGTATTGTTCCCAAATCCGAAGAAATTTATAGCAAAATTCGGACTCGTAAATCTTGCTTTCAGTTCAGCGTTCCAATTCTCGAATACATGTGCAAATTCACCTTGATACTTAAAATCAAATCCGCTTGTAGCAAAATAATACGATGCTGCAAAAGTGTGTTGCTGTGTAAAAGGATTTTGCCTAAAACCATTATAGGTATAGGTATTTACAAAACCTATTCGCATACCATCGTCTGGATTAAAACCTATAGTTGGTATAATTTGATTAAAACTATTTCTTAATTTTAACGGCTGATACGTATTCAGTTCATAATCATCTGACAATTTGACCTTTGCCCCTCCTGTTGCCTCAAATGTGTTCTTCTTACTTTTAAAGTCATACAAGGCAACATTTCTACCATCTTCTACTTTATAGATATCATTATTATGTCCGCCAATTATTCTAACCTTTACACCAGAGAAATTTGACGGATTTTTAACCTCAAAAATATCGTCATCATCTAATCCAAAAACCCAAAGTTCTTTAGTATCTTCTTTTGAAAATACTTTGTAATAGAATAGACGCTTTTTCTTGTCACCGATATTTCTAAACACCCTTACTTCGGTTTCTTTATTGTTCAGTCTATTAATCTCAAACCAATCATCTTTATCTGTACCTGCAACTACAGCATATTTATTCAATATTTGATAATATTTATTGGCGGTCTCTTGAATGTTACTTAAACGTGCCAGAAGAATTTCTTTAATTTCATCCACTGTTTCATCGCGTACTTCTACAGGAAAAGATTTAAAGGCCTCATCAATATCACTTGGCTTTAAGTTTTCTTGTAAGTATTTCGCTTGCGCTATCCACTGACTTTTTTCTGTCTCCCCCAATAAGGTCAAGTCTAAAACATAGGTCATTGGCGATGAATTGAACCCTTTTACACTTCTAATATCTTCATTAAAACCTTCCATTAATCGTAAACCAGGTATAATACGTGTGGCAATTTTCATTAAAGCGCCGTCTCCCATTTTTGAGAATACCTGATCTCTATCTCTGGGCACAGGTCGATAAATGGTTTTACCTTTCTTCTCATCTTTAAACTCTGCCCAACGCCATTGATCTACATGACGATCCCAATCACCTAAAACCATATCAAAAAGTCGAGCTCTTAAATAAAGGTCTTTATCTACTTCGTACTTTTCATCATCACGAAGGTCTTCAAGCATACCGTCAGTACTCGTTAAATTATTTGAATACCCAAAGCTTGCCAAATCTCCATGACCATCGCCAGTATGTTCTTCGATCATATATAGCTCATCGCCAAAGATGTCATTATATTCTTTTAAGGCTGGTTGCTTAGGCACATAATATAAAACAGGATTTGTATGATAAACACCTACAGCATCAGATAATTTCGCAGTTGTAAACGGACCATAAGGGTGTGATCCTGTATAAAAATCTTGCAATATTTCTTGAGTATAGGTTTCCTTCAGGTCATCAAGTACATATTGATCTTGAAATGCCATCGATTGTAAATACAATTCTGCACTTTTTCTTAAGGCTCTCATTACATACTCCCTTCCATCTTTTGCGCGTAAACGCAACGATTTAGACTGGTGACCACCTCCTTTTTTAACAGGCTCTAAACCACCCAAAAGAGAATCTAAATTCACCGTAGGCACTTTCACCTCGGTACCATAATACTTGCGGTAACGGTCTCCCCATATTCCTTTATATAATCCGCTTTTGTCAATTTCATCTTCTGTATATACGGATGCTTTTACACTATCTGGAAATTGCCCGGTAAATTCCCCAACATATTCTTTCTGAGTTGGTGGTAAAACTTCATTGGTAAACAAAAACTCTTCATTATCATTATCGTCTACACCATAAAACCGAACTCTAGATGAGCCATCTTTATATACTTCTAAAGTAGCATATCCCATTTTACCGGTGTTAAACTGAGAACCATTCAACAAACGTGTAAAACCTTCTTTTGCTCCAGATCCACTAACAATTTGTGGGGTGTTATTTTCTACAAAATATTGTAATGTATGTTCATGTCCAGATGCAAAAATTACGCGATCCGAATATTGTGCCAAGGTAGTGACCCTATTCATCAATTCTCTATAACGCTTATTGTTCACATCTTCTACCGATGCACCCGATGTACTTCTAAGCACATTGATAAATGAACCTAGAACGGGCACAGGCACTGCCATTTTCTTAGGATAAAAATGTTTTCTTAACGAGTATTGTCCACCGTGCTCTCCATAACTATTACTGGGGTGATGCATTGCAATGACCGTTGTGCGATCGCGATAGTCTTTTATAGCATCTTCAAGTTCCAAGAAAAACTTATCTCTACTCTTTATATCACACTTATCATTAATATCTGGGCGCTTGTCCCAATTGGTCAAATACCATTCTGTATCTAGGGTTATTATAGCGACATCATCACCTATTTCTACAACATCTATTGGGCACCCGTTTTCTGGTAAAAAAGGATCCTTCTCCTTTTTTTTAAGCGCTTTCTTAATGTAATTTTCTTCTCTTTCTAGACCTATCAAACCTTCGGTATACCAATCATGATTTCCTGGTATAAAAAGAGGTCTTCCCTTAAAATCATTCAAAGTATTTAACTGAGCATCTAAATGATTTTTTGCAGTTCTGAATGCATCAGTAGAATCTTTAGGATCTGGTAGCCCGGCCGGGTAAATATTGTCTCCTAAAAAAATAGCAGTACTATTCTTATCGGCTTTATCTAACCTATTTTTAAATATCTTCAGCGCAGGATTCATTCCACCCATTGGAGATAAACCAGCATCCCCAATTAAATAAAAGGTATGAGATATTTCTTTTGAATCATTTACATCTATAGCATATTTTTCATCAACATACTTAGTTTCATAAGTAGCACAGCTAGTAATGAATATAAAAACCGACAGATATGCATATAATTTTTTCATAGTAACGTTGCCCTCTTTAAAATTTTGTAATTTGGATATTTCAAACCAATTTCTTCTATGTCAAAGATTGTAGATAACACACAACAGTTTGTAATTGAATTACTTACCAATCATTTGGACAAGAAGTTTTTATACCATAACCTAAGACATACACAAAGAGTCGTTAAAAGTACTAAACAATTACTGGAATCTTGTTCTCTATCCGATCAGGATAAGGAACTTCTTGTAATAGTGGCCTGGTTACACGATACCGGGTACACAAAAGGGACCGCTAACCACGAAGAAAGTAGTTGTGAAATTGCAGAAGAATTTTTAACAAAAGAAGGATATAACACGGAAGGAATAGAGAAGGTGAAGTCTTGCATTCTTGCCACAAAATGGAAAGCAAAGCCAAACAATTTGATGGAAGAGATTATTCGCGATGCAGATTCTTCGCATTTTGCACAAAGCAGCTACCTTGAAACCTCTGACCTTTTACGTGAAGAACTCAAGCTGCTCGGCTTAAAAACTTACAGCCAAAAAGAATGGCTAGAACTTAATATTCAAGTATTTAGAACTGACCATCAATACTATACAGATTACGCTAAAGAAAATTGGCTTGCAAAAAAAGACAAAAACCTAAGAAAACTTATAAAGGACAAGAAGTCTGAAAAGAAGCTTGCAAAAAAAGAAAAACTAAAAGCTCAATTCAAAAGCGAAAGTCCGGATCGTGGTATACAGACTCTTTACCGCGTTACCCTAAAAAATCATATTACCCTTAGTGATATAGCAGATACAAAAGCAAATATTTTGCTTTCTGTGAATGCAATTATAATTTCTTTGGCACTGTCCAACCTTATACCAAAATTAGACAACCCATCTAACGACTATCTTATTTACCCTACCGTAATATTCGTATTCTTTAGTGTGGTCTCTATGGTATTAGCGGTATTAGCTACCAGACCTAATGTTACAAGTGGTGAATTCACCAAGGAAGATGTTGCAAACAAAAATGTAAACCTATTGTTCTTTGGCAACTTTCATAAAATGGCCTTAAGCGAATATGAATGGGCTATAAAAGAAATGCTCAAAGACAAAGACTACATCTACAATTCTTTAACGAAAGACCTTTATTTTCTTGGGATCGTGCTAAATAGAAAATACTCTTTACTACGATGGACCTATACCATTTTCATGATCGGTATGATTCTATCTGTAATTGCATTTGCCATTTCGTTTAAATTCTTTGGTCCTGAACGTAAAATTGAGCTACTAAGCCAGGTGCTACTCTTTTAAAGCATCCATAAGATCCTGATAGGTATATGTCTTTTCAGGTTCTTGATCTCTTTTGTAAAGAATCTCTGCGCGAATTGCTTTAAGCCCAGATACACCTTGCAGACCTTCCAATTCAACAATTTCTATCTTGTCTGTAAAGCAACCTTTAGATTTTAAAAATTTGATATACCTTAAATACTCTAATTCATCTTTCTTTTGAGAATACACAATAGAAAGAACTCCTTTCTGAGTCAACCTTTGATCGGTACCTTTTATAAAAGATTTATCAATTCTCTTTTTAATTACCTCATAACGTGCATTATAGGTTCCGTCAACATCAAATTGTTTTTCATCCATTCTAAATCGAATAGACAATGATGTATTGTACACTAATATTAACGACGCAGCATCTAATGGTACCGGTAATTTTGGCTTTAGAGCGTAATGAGCATTTTCCATTTCACACATTACCTGTAATTGCCACAACCTTAAATTATTTAGATATAACAGGTTGTATTCTTGACTTTCTGAAATTGAAGCTCCAATATACATGTTATGCTCTACACCATCTGTTTTATAACGCTCGTAATAATGAGGAAACATCGCTTGTGCACTCTCCTGTCTTTTATCAATAACCGAAGAAAGTTTTTTATTGATCAATGTTACACTCTCGTCATAGTTCTTTCTATGGTCGTAGTATGACCCTGTACCCATATCAATTTTAGACTCATACTTTAAAATATGCTTCTCTATATCTTTGTCAGATTTTTTTAAGTGCTCAAAAACAGGGGATATTTCTTCGTGAACAAAATCAAAAATAGCTTGCTCACTATTTGTATAAAGCATTTCCTTTATGCTTTCAAGGTGATTATTTACCCTGAAAATTAGTTCCTCATAAATTGGCAAATCCCACTTTTTTACCGCAATATTAAGCACATTGTCAATCTCTGAAAGCTGAATCATTAAATCGCGCTGAATTGCTAAATTTCTAGCTTGTGAAGAATCTTTTATGTCTATTTGACCAAATAAAGGATACACATCTTTAAAAACGATTTCTTTAAATGAAGGAGATCGACCTTCTGTTTCGTCTAAAATGAATTTTTTGGCCTCTTCTTGAAATTTCCAATAAACCGAAGAATGAACAGAAGTACATTCATTCTGTATGATTGCGTCTATTCTATTATTTTCTTCGTTTTTGGCACGTACAACAGCAGATACAATAAAAGGCAATACGTCATCTAACTTTTGGGCATTTACACCGTTAAGCACACTTTTCTTCTCAGAAACAATCTCTAAGACCCCTAAAAGATTATTTTCATAAGCTATTGGAGCAAAAATTGCACTTTGTATACCTTGTTCTTTTAGTCCTTTATAGGGATTCATATTACCTGACTGCTCTACTTCGCGATCCATGTCGGTAATAGTAAAGTATGCGGTTTTGTCAATTAATTTCTCATAAGAATCTTCACACAAAGCAGACTTACAATTCATATGGTGCTCCCCTCCTAAAAGAAAGCTTTCAAAGCCCATACCTGCAACCTCTTCAAACTCATTTTTCTTAGCATCAAAAGATGCAAAACCTACTTTAATATTAGGCAGTCTAAAAAACGACTTAAAAGTTTCCTGCAAATCATGCATGAAATTTGTAGGTTGTATGGTATTCTTAGAAATCAATTTTGACTTAATATTAGAAATTGCTTGTTCCATTGTAACATCGAACAAATTGGCAATTACAAAGCCTTTGGATATAAAACTCTCTGGAGGAATTTTTTCCATCCAAAGTTTAATATCATTTGGGCTGGCCAATAATTCATCTACATCTTCTTGAAGCACCTCTTTAGCTTTCTCTGTAGGAATAATGTCAATAAAATCAGCATTATATAAAATACGATAATGGCGCATTACACCATTGGCATCTGGAATATCGTAAAAATAAGGGCGACTAAAATCTAAATGGTAACCATAGTAATAATTCAACACCACTACACAGCTCATGATATAATCCATATCATCGCCAACATTTCTTAATTCTGGCACATAATTCTCCCCTGCTTCTTCAATAATTTTTTGAAAACGAGTAGACGATTTTATAATCATATCTTGATAAGGCAACGTCGCTACCTTTATCTCGTTACCGCTTAAAGCTTCTGTAAATGTATCTTGCAGAATACGATTAATGAGATCTTTATTCTTCTCTAATAAAGTAAAATCTGAAAAACCATCTCGAAGTTCAGGAAAACCTTTTTCAATAGACAATATCCTCTCAGCAGTTGCTGCCAAAAAAGGATCATCACCCTTCAAATGTTCATCGTACTTCTCTAGAAGTTTTTCAAAACTTATGAGGTGCTTAACCGGCATTATCTTTCTCTCGTGCTTTCCCATGGTTTAGTTAGTCTACTAATTGGCTGTAAAGTTACAAAACATACCAAGTTTTTTGAGGCTCTAAGACCTATGGTTGACTGGATTTTCGGATATTTAACGAAAAATAACCCATGTCATCGGATAGTAGACTTACCAGAGCATACAAAAACGCCAAAGTTATTCCGTTCGACGATACCTCAAAATTCATACTTTTTAGTGATTGCCATAGAGGAGACAACAGTTTTTCAGATGAATTTGCGAACAATAGAAATATTTATTTTCATGCCCTAAAATTTTATCATTCTGAAGGATTCGACTATTGTGAACTTGGCGATGGCGACGAACTTTGGGAGAACATTCATTTCGAATCTATTTTTGAAGCTCATAAAAATGTCTTTAAGCTTCTAAAGCAGTTTCATCTTGATCATAGACTGCATATGATATGGGGTAATCATGACATGGTCTACAAAGATGAAGCTTATGTAAAAAAACATCTTTCCAGTTATTTTGAGCCTATTGATGACAAAGACAAATCTCTTTTTGAAGGCATCAAATATCATGAGGCACTTATTTTAAAAAATAAAGAATCCCAACAAGAAGTTTTTCTAACCCACGGTCACCAAGCAGATTGGTGGAATTATACATTTTGGCGTTGGGGCAGGTTTTTAGTGAGAGTCTTATGGAAACCTTTACAAGTATGGGGTATTGCCGATCCTACTTCGCCAGCTAAAAATTACACCGAACTTATAAAAGTAGAGCGACGTATAAAAAAGTGGATTCTTAAAAACAATCTGAAAGTTACTGTTGTAGGACATACGCATAGACCTCGATTCCCCGAGCCTGGTGACATTCCTCTTTTTAATGATGGTAGTTGTGTTCACCCTAGAAGTATTACCGGTATTGAAATTGAAAAGGGTAATATATCTTTGATCAAATGGCAAATAAACACCACAGATGATGGTACGTTACGTGTGGTTCGTATTCTGTTGGAAGGTCCTCAAAAATTGGTAGATTATATAGATAAAAAATAAGATGGAAACGATTCATGATCTCATAGAGCAAATACCTATAAGACATAATCTTACTTCCACCATTATGCTTTTAGGTGTTGCCCAAAATCTCTTTTTAAGTTTTGTCCTTTTTATGAAAAGTAAGGATAACAAATTTTTACTTTATTTTGCTTTTCTAATTCTAAGTGGAGCATTTATTTTTTTAGACACTTATTTATGCTACACCGGACTCATTAAATACGCCCTTGAATGGAATGATTCTTCTGAAGTATTTGTATTGTTAATTGGTCCGTTATTATACTTCTCTATATATTGTTTTCTTAAAAGAAAATTGGTTTCTCTTAAGACCGGATGGTGGCATTTTATACTTCCTATTGGATATTTACTTTCACAAATACCTTTTTATACTGCCCCAATTTCAGTTAAACTAAATGCTTACCTAGGCGCATACTACCGAAATTTGGGTACGACACTAGTACCAGATACATTTAACTATTCTTACCATCACATTAAAGACATATTCGATTGGCTAATACTTTTTAGTCTTTTGTTATATACTCTTTTGTCCTTAAAACTTGTAAAAGATGAACGTAATAGAAATACTGAAAGTAAAAAAACATATCAGTCTTCCAAATACATTTTTACTAGAAACTCCGCTATTATTCTTAGCCTCTTTTTTATTTTACTATTCGTTGTTTTCTACCTGTACGATGATGATGGTGGCGACCATTATATTGCTATTTTTCAAACGATGGTAGCCTTTGCAACTTCTTACATCATTATTTCGAAATCTAAATTCTTTGAAAAATCATGGGCTGCCGACAAATATGAAACACTGGGAAGTTCTCAGCATGAACTAACGTTTCATGAAATAGAAACCTTTGTTAACAACAACGATTATTTTATTAAAAAAGAAGCAAGCTTAAAAGATTTAGCAAATCAGTTAAAAATACATCCCAATCAAATTTCAAAAACTATCAATTCAGATTTCGGATCTAATTTCAGCCATTACATCAATAGTAAAAGAGTTAATTTGGCAAAGAAAAGATTGATAGACCCACATTTTAGTCATCTAACGATAGAAGCTATTGGTGATACCGTGGGTTTCAAGTCCAAGTCTTCTTTTTACAATGCTTTCAAGCAGATTGCCAATATTTCACCATCTCAATTTGCAAAGTCAATTTCTCCAAAATTGTAATTATGGACGTATTGTAAGCACAAAATTTTATCAGTTAGCACTTTAAACTTCAACTTTGAAAAAAATGTTGAATATGGAATTTAAGTTTAGAAGGTATGATATTGACTGGCTACGTGTTGTTGTTTTTTCACTACTTATAGTTTATCATACCGGTATGTTCTTTGTGCCTTGGGGTTGGCACCTAAAAAACAATAACATCTATGAATGGCTTAAGTGGCCAATGCTTTTTTTAAACCAGTGGAGGCTACCCATATTATTTCTAATTTCTGGTATGGGAACATTTTATGCCTTATCAAAAAGAAACATTTGGCAATTTAATAAAGAACGTTTCTTACGTATAGGGGTGCCACTTTTGTTTGGTATGCTGGTAATTGTGCCTCCACAAATATACTTTGAAAGGTTTTCAAAAGGTCAATTTCTTGGGTCATATTGGCAATACCTTAGCTCTATTGCCTATAATGGAATATACCCTGAAGGCAATATAAGTTGGCATCACCTTTGGTTTCTACCTTACCTTCTAATTTTTTCAATACTTCTGTCTCCTTGCCTTATTTACTTGAAAAATAACAGTACAAAATTTATGGACTGGGTAAGTAATGTCATTAAAAAACCATACGGACTTTATATCTTCACCATTCCACTTTACTTACTAGAATCTCTTCTTGAACCGTTTTACGATATTACACATGACCTTATAAACGATTGGTTCAATTTCTTCTCTTCAATGACTTTATTTTTCTTTGGATTTATTATGGTTTCCTGCGGTCCTTCTTTATGGATTTCAATTAAAAAGACCAGAACCAAGGCTTTGTATTTAGGGCTCATTTGTTTTACAGGTATGCTAATTACTTGGCAATTTGAGGATGGATATATTCGTCACTTTACCGAAGCTTTTCTAAAAATTATGAATCTATGGTCATGGATCATAGTATTGTTAGGATATGCTGCTGAATACAAAAACAAACCTAGCCCTTTATTAAAGTACGCCAATCGAGCGGTATATCCACTTTACATTTTACACCAAACGGTTACAATTTCAATCGCATATTATATTAAAGATTTAGATTGGGGATTACTAATAAAGGCTACCACCCTTATTATAGGCACTTTTTTTATATGCTGGTTTATTTACCATTTTGTTATTTTAAAAATTCGAATTTTGCATCCTCTTTTCGGTCTAAAAAAATGATTATACCTGTATATGATGTATTAAAAAACTAAATTCTTAATAAAACTTCCAAATAATTGTGACTTATATAAAGTTTTGGTTTCTAAACTAATACAATCAATTAAACCTTATTAAAATGAAAAAATTTATTGCAGAATTTATCGGCACGTTATGGCTGGTATTAGGTGGTTGCGGTAGTGCTGTACTCGCCGCAGGATTTCCAGAAATGGGCATTGGCTTTGTTGGTGTGTCCTTAGCCTTCGGTTTAACTATAATAACAATGGCATACGCCATAGGTCATATTTCTGGCTGTCATTTAAACCCGGCAGTAACTATCGGTGTTTGGATAGGCGGGCGTTTTGAAGGTAAAGACGTTTTTCCATATATCGTTGCTCAGGTAATGGGAGGTATTGCAGGCGCTGCCATACTATTTCTTATTGCTTCGGGTAAATCTGATTTCGTTTTAGGCGGATTCGCTTCTAACGGCTATGGAGAACATTCACCTGGCGGATATAGTATGTCTTCTGCTCTGATTATAGAAGTAGTCATGACATTCATTTTCTTATTTGTTATTTTAGGTTCTACTTATACAAAAGCACCAAGAGGTTTCGCAGGGTTGGCAATCGGACTTTGTCTTACTTTAATTCACCTAATTAGTATTCCTGTAACCAACACTTCAGTAAATCCTGCACGTAGTACAAGTCAGGCTCTTTTTGTTGGCGATTGGGCTCTAGATCAGCTTTGGTTATTTTGGTTGGCGCCTATAGTTGGGGCTATTTTAGCAGGAATAGTTTACAAAGCTATCTCACCAGAAATAACTGATAAATAATAACTTTTTTTTTAGCTCAAGCTTATCATGTTTAGTATAAATATGATGAGCTTTTTTTTTATGGTATATTTAGAGAATCAACTAAACTAACTCGATTCAAATATGCCTTTATTTATTGTAATTCTAGGAATTCTCCTCCTATTCATTCTTATTGCCAAATTTAAACTCAATGCTTTTATCACATTTATCATCGTCTCTTTATTCGTTGGTATTGCAGAGGGTATGGAGCCTATTAGTGTCGTCGATTCCATTCAAAAAGGTATCGGTAATATTTTAGGATTTCTTGTCATTATTTTAGGTCTCGGTGCTATGCTAGGTAAATTGGTTGCCGATAGTGGTGCAGCGCAACGAATTACCACTAAATTGGTAGAGAAATTTGGAAAAAAGAACATTCAATGGGCTGTCGTATTAACAGGATTCATTGTGGGTATCCCAATGTTTTATTCAGTAGGATTTGTTATTTTGGTTCCTCTTGTTTTTACCATTGCTGCTGCAACAGGTCTACCCTTATTATATGTAGGTTTACCTATGTTAGCATCCTTATCAGTAACACATGGTTACTTACCACCTCACCCTGCACCAACTGCTTTGGCTACCATGTTCAACGCAGATATTGGTAAAACTTTGTTATACGGAATCATAGTTGCCATACCCGCAATAATCGTTGCCGGACCATTACTTTCAAGAACCTTAAAAGGTATTAACGCAACACCGCTTAAAGAATTTCTAAACCCTGTAGTTTTAAAAGAAGATGAAATGCCAAGTATGGCGAATAGCATTATCAGTGCACTTTTACCGGTTATACTTATTGCTGTTGCTGCATTGGCTCAACTTTTACTACCTGCAGATTTCTTTCTTACTAAGATTTTAGTTTTTATGGGCAACCCTGCCATTGCTATGCTAATAGCTGTTCTAGTTGCTATTTACACCTTAGGTCTAGGTCGTGGAAGAAGCATGAAAGAGGTTATGGATTCTGTTGGAAGTGCAATTACCGGTATTACCATGGTCTTATTAATTATTGCTGGATCCGGAGCATTAAAACAGGTGCTGATCGATAGTGGTGTTAGTGAATATATTGGTGGTATTTTAGAGCAATCTTCCATTTCTCCTTTAATCTTGGCTTGGCTGATCGCAACCGTTATTCGAGTTTGTGTTGGCTCTGCAACCGTTGCAGGTCTAACTGCTGCGGGCATAGTATTGCCACTTGTACAAGGTACTGGCGTTAGTCCTGAATTAATGGTGCTAGCTATTGGTTCTGGCAGCTTAATGTTATCTCATGTAAACGATAGTGGTTTTTGGTTGTTCAAAGAGTATTTTAATTTATCTGTCAACGATACATTAAAAAGCTGGACAGTTATGGAAACTACCGTTGGCGTCATGGGACTTATCGGTGTTCTTGTTATAAATACATTTATTTAAAATCAAATAATTTGCACATGAAACCTTCTGAAAGAATTAAAGAATTAGGCTTGGTTTTACCACCTGCCCCACCTCCTGCAGGTTTGTACAAACCTGTTTTAGTCGTTGACCATTTTTTATATGTTTCCGGTCAGGGACCTATGCAAAATGATGGCTCATTGATTGTCGGCAGAGCAGGTCATGATATGACAATGGACGAAGCTAAATTAGCTGCACGTCAAGTTGCATTAACCATGCTGTCTACCATACAGACTCATTTTGGCGATATCGATAAAATCAAGAGAATCGTAAAGACATTGGGAATGGTAAACTCTACTCCTGATTTTGGTCAACAACCTTTGGTTATTAATGGTTTCAGTGAGCTTATGGCAGATATTTTCGGACCGGATAATGGCGTTGGTGTACGTAGTGCTGTTGGTATGATTTTACCTGGAGGAATTCCTGTTGAAATAGAAGCTCATTTTGAACTACATCATTAATAGTTATGGCAAACGAAAACTGGTATTCCATACAACATCCTGAGCATGTAATTTCTCCATCATTATTGGTGTATCCTGATAGAATTCAACATAATATCGACTTGATGATTTCTATGATTGGTGATGTAAATCGACTACGCCCACATATCAAAACATACAAAAATGCCAATATTATCAAAATGCAAATGGCGGCAGGTATTCAAAAATTCAAATGCGCTACAATTGCCGAAGCCGAATTACTTGGTGACTGCAATGCAGTTGATGTATTATTAGCAATGCAACCTGTAGGCGCAAATTCACAACGTTTTATTGAATTGATTAAAAAATACCCTAACACCAAGTTATCGACCATTGTCGATAATTCTAAAACATTGATAATTCTTAGTGAACTTGCCAAATCTCATAACATTAAAATTTCGCTTTGGTTAGATATTAATAATGGTATGAACAGAACGGGAATTATACCAGACCACGATGCCTTAGAATTATATACTCAATTACATGAAAATGAACATTTAATCGCTGAAGGCTTACATGTTTATGACGGTCATTTGCGTAATTCAGATCCCATAATACGAGAACGAGAATGTAATACAGCTTTCGAAGCGGCAATCGATTTGAAAAAAAGTATCGAAGAAGAAAATATACCTAGCCCAAAAATTGTGGCAGGTGGTTCGCCAACGTTTCCTTTTCACTGTAAACGGCAAGATGTTGATGCAAGCCCTGGCACTACTCTTCTTTGGGATTCTGGTTACGGAAACCAATTTCCAGAAATGGGCTTTTTACCAGCTGCAGTGCTGTTTACAAGAATAGTAAGTAAACCGACTACCGGAATTCTATGTTTCGACCTAGGTCATAAATCTGTAGCTCCTGAAATGCCTTTTCCTAGAATTGAATTCTTAGACTTAAAACACAGTAAACAAATAAGCCATTCTGAGGAGCATTTGGTGGTAGAGTATGATGATTTAACCATACCAGAGGTTGGTGATGCTTATTATGCCATACCTAGACATATTTGCCCAACTGTGGCGAAATACGACACCCTAACCGTTATAAAAGATAATACCGTTATCGATTACTGGCCAGTAACTGCAAGAACCCAAAAATCTACTATTTAAGCATGTTTATATTTGACGCCCATCTAGACTTGTCCATGAATGCGATGGACTGGAATCGTGACCTTACTTGGTCTATTGAAGAAATCAGAAAAAGCGAACAGGGTTTAACCGACAAGGCTGGTCGTGGCAACAATACCGTTTGTTTAGAAGCGATGAGGAAAGGGAATGTCGGACTCTGCATGGCGACGCAAATTGCTCGCTATGTACATAAAGATAATACCCTGCCGGGATGGAAATCTCCCCAACAGGCATGGGCACACACTCAAGGGCAGCTGGCATGGTACAAAAGCATGGAAGATGCTGGTGAAATGGTTCAGATTACCAACAAATCCCAACTTGATGCTCATTTAGAACTTTGGAAAACGGACGAAGAAAAAAAGCCTATTGGCTACTTACTTAGTCTTGAAGGTGCAGATTCTATCGTTGACATCTCATACCTTCAGAAAGCGTATGATTCAGGTTTAAGAGCCATTGGTCCGGCGCATTACGGTCCGGGCACCTATGCCCACGGCACAAATTCAGTAGGGGGAATCGGAACTAAAGGAAGAGAACTTTTAAAAGAAATTGAACGACTAGGAATTATTCTTGATGTTACCCACCTATGCGACATAAGCTTTTGGGAAACGATGGTAAATTATGACGGTCCGCTTTGGGCAAGTCATAACAACTGCAGAGCTTTAGTAAATCATCACAGACAATTTACAGATGAGCAATTAAAAGAAATTATTGCTAGACAAGGGGTCATTGGCGTTGTTCTCGATGCTTGGATGATGACACCTACTTGGGAGAGAGGCGTTTCTACACCACAATCAGCAAACGTAAGTCTACAGCAAATAATGGATAACATAGATCATATATGTCAATTAGCAGGAAATGCAGATCACGTAGGAATTGGTTCTGATCTTGATGGTGGTTTTGGAAAAGAACAAGGACCCTCAGATGTAGATACCATAGCAGATTTACAGAAAATGACAAAATTATTGCACGATAGAGGTTATGCGCAACCTGATATTGAGAAAATCATGAACCGAAATTTCATTAACTTTCTAAGACGAAATTTGAAATCTTAAACCATCGTTCATCGAATAATTAGGACATCGGCAGTTTTTTAACGAAGCCTTAAGTGCCCATGACAGGGTATTTGTTATCTTTATTTCATCATATTAAAGATTCGATGAGAAAGCTTTTTTTTCTTTTTATTGTTTTGTTCTCTTTTTCTGCGATTGAGGTGTCTGCACAAACAGACTTACCTACGGCTAAACCTTTGAAAATTGACAAAGTAAACCCTATTAACTCAAACGGAACCCCTAGTTCTGGATCTGTTCTGAACATGCCCAATTTAATTAAAGAGTCACCAAGTGTGGATATGAAATCTCCCAACCCTGTAAAAATGCTACGTGATGAAGAATTGGTACAGGCAGGCACGGGTATGAAAATTGATCCACGAATTGGTCCCGGAGAACGGTTAGGTGGTTCTGGACAATATTTTGCCGACCAATATTTAGGCGATGTAAAAAGTAGCGGAAAATTTATTGGTATCGTTTGTAGAGATCATGAGTATGTAGACGGTGATCGTGTAAAAATATACATGAACGATATGGTAGTTGAACATAACCTACTATTAACAGGGGCTTTTAAAGGAATTAATGTTGACCTACAAGACGGTTTTAACCGTTTAGATTTTGAAGCTTTAAACCACGGTTCATCTGCACCAAACACTGCACAAGTTGATGTGTATAACGATAAAGGGGAATTAATCTATTCTAACAAATGGTTATTGTCGGCAGGTTCTAAGGCAACGTTAATCGTTACCAAAGAATCAATGTAAAAGGTGCTTTACAGAATTCTAGTTGTTTTAAATTTCTTAATTTTTATTCTAATTCTTCTAGACTTATTAAATTATCATCTGGTATTCTATCTATCATTTTATTGTAAGGATCTATACCTGCTTTTAACGGTTTTTTGTCGATGATAAATATAAAAGTACTTGTGCCTGGCTTAATCCATTTTTTCTCTAATACAAGTGGAACTTTTTTTGTTTTTCCGTTTATAATAGTGTCATTTTGAAATATGGCAATATCTAATAAATTTGGTTGATCAGGTGCTTCTAATTCTTTACCATTTCCATCATAATAGTTTTTTGCGCTTTCAACCGTAACTTTTACTTCATAAGTATTATCATCTAATTTTTTATAAGTTGCCTCTTTTGCCTTATTCGTATACAAAGTTATTTTCTCAAAACTATCCTTTAAATAATATTGCAAAGAATCTGGAGTGGTTTCTTTTATATACCCATACCATTCATTTGAAGTTGCGAAAGGTGCATGTGGTCTAAATGCAGCACTATCAATAAATTTTTTAAACCCAACATTCAACCTATCTTCATCAATATAATCTTGTAAAGCATACAGAATCAATCCTCCTTTCCTATACCAAACATATGCTTGGGTATCATTATCCAATAAAGTTTTTTCAAACTTATTCTCACCTGCCCTTCCTCGCAAATAATTATCCAACTCTCTTTTTAAGAAATCTTGCATTGCATCTACTCCATATTCTTTTTTCATAACCATAAGTGAAGAGTATTCTGCCATTGATTCAGAAATCTGGTTGGCTCCACGTGTAGCCGATGGTGTTATTTGATGCCCCCACCATTGATGTGCTACTTCGTGAGAAGTTACCATATAGGCATAATCCAAATCTTCTGGATCACTGAAATCTCCTGTCCACCCAAAACTTTCAGCATACGGTACCGTATTTGGAAAAGATTGAGCAAAAGACTGATACCTTGGAAATTCGATTATTCGCATTTGGCGATATTGATATGGTCCGTAATTTTCCGAAAAATAGTCTAACGAATGCCGAACAGCTTTGGCAAATCGCTCCACGTTGTAAGGGTGACCTGGATGATGAAAAATTTCAATGGCAACTTTTTCTCCATTTTTACCCTTCCAATCTTCTTTGTAAACATCATAACGCGCAGAGGAAACATTGAAAAAGTAATCCATTTCACCTTCCATTTTATAATGATAATATTTTCTACCGTTTTCTTCCCATTCCTTTTGCAAATAGCCGGGCATTATGGCAATCTGGTCAGGATCTGTACTAACAGTGCCTTCGAAGGTTACATAATCAGCATCATCATTGAATAGTAAATTGCTTAAACCCCATTTATCATTTTGAGGAGGTGCCGTATACTCCTTTACAGGCAAATCATATTCCTTTCTATATTTATCACTTGTGAGCTCATATTGTAAATTATAGCCAAAAGTCGGAAAAAAGTCATTGTTCAAAAAAGTACCGTTATACACAATATCAGACCCAGAACCCTCATTAGGAAAACCTTTATAACCCTTCTTTACCGCAAGAGTCATCACTACGGTATCGCCTGGCATCATCTCATTTGGTAGTTTATAGAGTTTATAATTAGACTCACTATATACCTTACCTTCTTTCAAATCGACATTATTTACAGCTAACTTTAATAATTCTGTATGTAGTAGTTGACTATCTCCCCAATTAAGATGTAAAGAATCAATAGGTGTTTCTCCTTTATTTACCATAGTAAACGTACCGGACATTGTTGCGTATCTTTCTTCCGGAACCAAATCCACATCTACCTTTACATCTGTAAATTTTGGTTGATTGATAAAGTTGTACTTACTAATTTCTTTTTCATAATTGGCTGCTAATTCCCTACCTTGTTTTACTGTTCTATAAGAATTTAATTCGCTGACATTATAATGCACATACCACCCAGCACAAATCCATACCAATGCACCAACTACTATTACCAATTTCTCTTTAATACCTAAGCGCTGTTTTGCCTCTTTCCACCTAGCCTTGATTCCTGAATCTGTTCCTCGTTTCCAAAATAATAATCCGATCACTGCTAGTACTAGACCAAAACCTAACCAATACAATCGAAACCAATTCTGACCAGAAAGAAAATGTCCAAAACCATTCATATCTGAAATTGTATAGCCAGGTGCGTAGCTATATAAATACATGTTATAATCAATATCGCCCAAACTGCTTATAGCAAATAAAGCTGCCCAAATAGCAATGGTTATTACATGACCTAAAAACTTTTTAGCAATTACGGCATGTACAAAAAATGCCAACATGACGTAAGAAATATATTTTGGAAATTCTATCAAATAGAGGTCGGTAAAGTACATGCCGAACTCAAAATTAAAATAACCTTTTAAAACTTGATTCAATACTCCACTTAATAAAATCATATTTACCAATACGAAACATATAAAGACCAAAGCCATAAATTTAGAACCGTATACCACCCAATTTGGTAGCGGTAGTGCACCATAGATCTGATCATATTTTACACTTCGTTCTCTATGCAAAACTTCACCCGTCATGAAAACAATGAGTATAAATATGAGAACTACATAGTTATAATCTTTAATTTCAAGCATATAATATGTCATGGGCATCATTGGTGTGCCATACGTCGGATTACCGAACCATCCATCAAAAAATAAGAACGCCACGGCAGCAATTAGAATTGCTTTAAAGAACAGATCCTTGGTTATATTTCTGAATTCCATCCAAGCCAGTTTCAGTAACATTTTTATGTTATGCGAGCCGCTAAAAACCTGAGATACTACTGGTATTTTTGTTAATACAGCCGCAGACGAACTATTTGAATCTGTAGTGTCTTTCTTTTTTGCACTTAACTTCTTATTTAAAAAGCGTTGAAAATCAAACTTAAAAACTGTAAACAAACAAATTAACAGACCTATACCTACCCATAATATTCTATTCCACATAACGGTATCTTTGAAAGGTACCGTTAATGTATTTTGCTCTTCTGGAGTCCAATATTGAATTGTATTATTCAATGCGCCAAAACCAAATGGATCCAGTAAACTTACCAACTCCTTATTTTCAATATCTTGTGTAAGCGTTAATGTCACCAAATAAATAATAAACAAAATTGCGCCACCGGCATAGGCCAGCATTATGCGCTTGGTCAATGCTACCAGAGCGAAAAAAATACAACCGGTAAAGAAAAAATTAGACCAGTAAAATACTAATGATGGTTGTAAATAGTGCCATAAGTTAAAACTTGCATAGCGTTCTGCAGGCTCAAAACCTGCAAATGGACCAATAGCGTAACCTATCATAAAACCAAGAATCAAGCCTAAACTGACTAGAAAAAGTATGGCCATCGACCCTGTAAACCTACCTAAAACATATCCCTTTTCACTTATAGGATAACTAAATAAATAATTTTGAGTACCATGCTCAATATCCCTGTAGATGGGCACACCCATTATGGCGCTTGCCAACATAATACCAAAAATACTGACAACATTCAAAGTTGAAGCTAAATTAGTGGGTGCATTCAAAAACACCTTTTCAGAACCTCCCTCAAAACCTCCAATGGAAATTATCATTCCATATAAAAAAAGAATTCCAAAGTAAGCCCAAGTAGCAGGGCGCTTTAAACGATATTTTAATTCAAATAAGAATATTTCAAAAAACATGTTGAATGGTTTTAGTTTGGTGGAAATTGTTGACTATGCGTTAACAGCATTCAAGCGTGCGGTTATTTCAGTGAAATAAACATCTTCTAAATTGGCAGGACTAGCTTGAAAGGTTTCATCTGGTTTTATTTCACTGTATACATGAATTATAGTTCTACCAGCTTTTAAATGCGTAGAAATTACCTGATGCTCTGCTTTATATGCATCGAGATCTTTCTTATCAATCATTTTTTTCCAGATTTTACCTTGTACTCCAGAGGTCAATTCTGTAGGGTTACCCTGGGCCACTACCTCCCCTAGACAAATAATTGCCATATTCTTACAAAGGTTAGCCACATCTTCTACTATATGTGTAGAAAGAATTATAATAGTGTTCTCTCCTATTTCACTCAACAAATTATGAAATCGAACACGTTCTGCAGGATCTAAACCAGCTGTAGGCTCATCAACTATAATTAATTTGGGAGAACCAATTAACGCTTGGGCAATTCCAAAACGTTGTTTCATACCACCGGAGTAAGTTCCTAAACTTTTATTTCGAACATGCCAAAGGTTAGTTTTATTCAATAGCGCCTCAACCAAATCTTTTCGTTCGCCTTTATTAGAAACACCTTTTAACGAAGCTATATGATCCAACATTTTATAAGAAGTCACTTTTGGATACACACCAAACTCTTGTGGCAAATAACCTAATACCTCCCTTACCCTGTCAGTATCCTTTAAAATATCGATATCACCCATGGTAATACTTCCAGAATCTGGCTGTTGCAATGTAGCCATGGTACGCATAAGGGAAGATTTACCGGCACCATTTGGTCCTAAAAGACCGAACATACCATGTGGAATGGTTAATGTAATATTTTTTAAAGCGTGTACGCCATTGGAATAGGTCTTACTTAGGTTTTCAATTTTTAGCTCCATGTATGGTTAGGTATTTAGTGATATTCGGATTAACACACTGATTATTACCTAAATATACTACTTTCTTTCACCAGGTCTGTAAGTTTTCTCTGCTCTTTTTAAGACATCTTCGCGGTAATAAGGCACTTCTTTCCAATCTACATTCTTATAGCTTTCAATCTGATCATCAAAATGTGGTGAGGAAGGATCACCACTTTGCCCGCCTGCCAATATACTCTTAGCCTTTACCATATCTCCAAATTCTACCACGGCCACAAAGCTATTACCCCTTGTACCATATATTTTTTTGGCACCTTCTGTTGTGTATCGCGCACCATATGCAGCCAGTGCTCCCCACCTTCCTGAGGCAAAACCGATAGGAATACTAGGTTTATTGTCATCAAATTGTTGAACGATATCACCTGTTATGCGTTGATACCTATTCACCTCTCCCCAAGGTATTTTCCACGTCACATAATCAGCCGTTAGCTGATCGATTACTTCTTCGAAGATTTTTAATGATTCTTCTGTATGTGTACCAAAATAGGTCATACGCTCCATATCACTAATATTTTCTGGATGCTTAGCCCTATTACCCATTGCGGTACCATAAAAATGAGCCAAGGTCATAGCAACTTGATCTTCGCCCGTAGTATAATCCCAATTTTCAAGAATTTTTATTGGCTCCCTTAGTTTCGGATTTTTATCATCATGAGAATTATAGGCTTTGACCAAACCAGGTATCAAAGCTTTAAATGCTGGTAAATATGGGTCGTGTGCTAATTGAATTAAACTATCTATAGTATACCTCTTTCTATCTTTTAGCAATTCTATTGCATGTACTCCCCTAAAATTCTCTTGATCTTTTGACATGTAATATGGATAATCTTCTGTCTTAGGACTAAATTCTAAAGCTGAAGTAAACGGAGTAGAATTACAATTTTGAATCCACCCATTTTCAGGATTCAAAACCAAAATATTTTCATCTACCGTATGCAATCCCTGCCAATCTGTTTTAGGATTACTACCATCAACGGGTTCAGCATAATTGAATTGTACATCGCGTTTTGGAACATAATTGCCATGAAAATAAGCAATATTCCCTTCCGCATCTGCATACACGGTATTGTTACTTGAATTGGTTCGAATATCCATCATATCACGAAAACCTTTGTACCCATTTTGTTTGGTTCGTATAAATGACTGCTCTAAAGCTTTTACTGGTTCCCACATCATCGCAGATGCTGTCCATTGTCCATCGGCAACGTGGGTTATGGGACCGTGATGAGTTCTATAGGCAGGATATTTCTTCTCTTTCAACTTTTTACCATCAAGATATTTCAATACGATTTCAAATGATTTTACAGGTCGTAATTCTTCTCCATATTCATAGAACAAATTATCATCGTTCTCAACAATGGTTTCCTTAAATTCATCCATAACATCGGTATAGGTAGATGTATGCATCCATCCGGTTTTTTCATTAAAACCTTGATACACAAAAAATTGACCCCAAGTTACCGCACCGTAAGCATTTAATCCTTCCTCCGAAACTACATGAACTTCTCCCCTAAAATAAAAAGAGGTATGCGGATTGATCAATAATAACGGATTGCCGGACTGTGTCAATTTTCCTGAAATAGCAATGCCATTAGAACCCTGGGGTTCTTCAGCTTCCTTTTCTTTCTGTAATTGCATCAATTCCACTTTTGGTAACGCCATATCACTTTCATAAAACGCGGCAATTTTCTTAGTTGAAATACGCTCAATATCTCCACCTATAGATCCTTCACTAAAATACATAGGCATCCATGGTTCAAAATGCGTTAATAATCTCGGTTTTACCTCTGGGTGTGTGTATAGGTAATAATTGATTCCGTCAGCAAAGGCATCACATAATTTTTTTAACCAAGCGGGACTATTTTCATAATTAACGATTGCCTCCTCTTCAGTCATGAACAACTTTGCTCTTAAATCGCTATACAACGCTTCTTTCCCATCTATTTCTGCCAACCTACCTGTTGCCCAAATATAGTTTTGCTCAACTCGATTAAAATCATCTTCACACTGTGCATATAACAATCCGAAAACCGCATCGGCATCGGTCTTACCATAAATATGAGGCACACCAAAATCATCTCTTATTATTTCAATATTGGCTGCTTGCGCTTCCCATTCTTCTATTTCACCTTTCTCTGGCTTATTTGTCTTACACGATAAAACCAATAGAAATACTAGCAAATAAATAATTCTGTTCATGAGCATTATTTTAATGAATTATTGAGGATTATAAAAGTACTTGAATTTTACCAACTTCCGCTTGATCCACCACCGCCAGAACTTCCACCGCCTCCAGAAAATGAACTACCACCTCCGCCTGAAGAACTGCTGCCAGAACCAAAAGAATGACTTCCTGATGAAGAAAATGTTTTTCTATAATATGTTTTATCGTTTTTTAGCCACGAAATTCTCAAATCTTCCTTACCCGATAGTTTTAGCTTTATAAATGCGATGATAGCAGCTATGCCAAAAAACGGAAGTAACAACCACAACAAAATTTTAGGATTATCAAAGATTTGCATGGCAATATCTTGATCAGCTGTATAAACACTATATCCAACAAAAAGTGGCACAACCATGAAAACCATACCAAACAATGTAGAAAGAGAACCTCCTAATAGCATAAAAAAACCAGGTAACACTCCCAGCTTACCCATAAATATCCCTCTAAAAACCTCTATGATATTCCTGTAACTTCTATAAAAGAAAAACCCACCAACACCTACAAATATGGATAGAAAAACTCCTAAAAATATAATCATATAAAGTCTTTCCCTACTATTTTCATCGGCAATTTCTTTTTTAAACTCATCAAGTGCTTCTGGATCATTAAGAAACGTTATAAGCTGATCCGTTGCTTTATCTATGCCTGCAAAATACTTCTCTTCCTTAAAGTTAGGAATCATGGTATTTCTTATAATTCTTGATGCTACGGCATCGGTAATGTAGGGTTCCAATCCGTAACCGACCTCTATTCTAACCTCTCTGTCCAATTCTGAAAATAAAATCAATAGTCCGTTATCCTTCCCTTTTTGACCAATTCCATTCTGATTAAATAGACCGTTGGCATAAGACTTAATGGTATCAAAGCCTAATTCTTTTATGGTTACCACCACCAACTGATTTGTAGTAGCGTCTTCAAAATCAACCAAACGCTGATTTAAATCAACCACTTGATCTGGAGTAAAAATGATAGCACTGTCAGTTACGAAATCGCGCAATTCGTAGTATTGCTCTTGGGCATTCGAATAAAATGTAACTAATAAAAAAAGAAGAATTGTTTTTTTAAGCATTGGTCGGTAATCAGGTTACTCAAATATAAAAACCTTTATCGACACAAATAGTCATTATCAAAATCTATTCTAGATTCGGTAAAACTTTAGAATTGAAGTAACTTGCAGATCGATGTCAGGTCGAGCGCAGTCGAGACCTCTTTTTATAATGTAAATGAAATTGTATTATGTATATATTTTAAAATGTTCTGATGGCTTAGCCTACACAGGTATAACTAATGATATTTCTAGAAGATTAGAAGAACACCAAAAAGGCATGAATACAGGTAGTTTACATACAAACGTAGACCGGTTGAACTAATTTTTCATCAAGAATTTAATGATGTAAAACAGGCAATATTATTTGAGAAGAAAATAAAAAAAATGGAGTGCAAAAAAGAAATATGCTTTAGCCAATGGAAATTTTGACCTAATCCAGATTTTAGCAGAATGTAGAAATGCATCACATTCAGATTTTAAACCAGAGAACAAATAAGGTCTCGACTGCGCTCGTCCGGACAATAGTATTTTAAACAGTAATTAGTAAGAGTAAACCCCTATGGCAGAAAAAAAAGTAAGTATTCTAACCGCATTCAAAACTATCATCTGGCCTCGTAGAAAATTGGTTTTGCTGGGCTTATTGCTTATTGTTATCAGTAAAGCGGCAAGTTTTGTTGCGCCGGTATCCTTACGTTACTTCTTAGATGACATCATACCCAATAAAAATTACGACCTATTAAAAATATTGGTTGCAGTGGTGATTTTTGCATTTTTGGTACAAGCGGTTATGTCATTCTTATTAACTAAAGTACTAAGTATACAGGCGCAGTTCATGATTTCTGAATTGCGCTCTCAAGTACAAAAACAAGTACTTTCGCTTCCTATTCGATTTTTTGACAATACCAAATCGGGCTCTCTGGTTTCTAGAATTATGAGCGATGTTGAAGGTGTAAGAAACTTGATCGGTACCGGACTCGTACAACTTGTAGGTGGTACAATTACCGCAGTGGTATCTCTTATTCTTTTATTAAGAATTAGCCCGACCATGACGCTTTTAACCTTTGTTCCCTTAATATTATTTGCATTTATTGCATTGAAAGCATTCAAGATTATTAGACCGGTATTTAGGGAGCGCGGTAAAATTAATGCGGAAGTAAAAGGTAGGTTGACAGAAACCCTTGGCGGAATTCGCGTTATAAAAGGATTTAACGCTGAAGGTCAAGAAAGTAAAGTTTTTGAAGAAGGTGTAGATAGATTATACCAAAATGTAAAGAAGAGTTTAACAGCCACAGCATTTATGACCAGTGCCTCCACTTTTTTACTAGGTCTGGCAACAACCGGAATCATGATGGGTTTTGGCGGTTATAAAATGATGCAGGGAGAATTGACTACCGGTGAGTATTTTGAGTTCACATTTCTTCTAGCTCTTATGGTAGCGCCTATTGTGCAAATGAGTAATATAGGAAGCCAATTGACAGAAGCTTTAGCAGGTTTAGACCGTACGGAAGAGTTAATGAACAAGGTATCTGAATCTGATGAAAAAGACAGAACCATAACACTATCTGATATTAAAGGCGATATGGTTTTTAATGATGTGTCATTTGCCTACGAAGAAGACAAAGATGTTTTACACAACATTAGCTTTGAAGCAAAATCTGGCGATGTAATTGCTTTAGTTGGCAGTTCTGGTTCTGGTAAATCTACCATTGCAGGCTTGGCCGCTAGTTTCCTAAATCCGGATTCGGGAGAGATTACCATAGACGGTACAGATTTATCAAAAGTTGATCTTACTAGTTTTAGACAGTATCTAGGCGTTGTTTTACAAGACGATTTTCTATTTGAAGGTACTATTAGAGAAAACATACTTTTCCCAAGACCTGATGCTTCTGAAGAAGAGTTGCAAGCCGCTATTAAAGCAGCCTATGTTGATGAGTTTACAGATAGATTTGAAGAAGGGTTAAATACCGTTATTGGTGAGCGAGGAGTCAAATTATCTGGCGGACAAAGACAACGTATAGCTATAGCCAGAGCTGTATTGGCAAACCCTAGAATATTAATACTTGATGAGGCTACTTCTAACTTAGATACCGAAAGCGAGGCGCTAATTCAAAAAAGTTTAGCTGAACTTACCAAAGGAAGAACAACTTTTGTCATTGCCCACAGATTAAGTACCATTAGAAAAGCGAATCAAATTTTAGTTATCGAAAACGGACGCATAGCAGAACAAGGTACTCACGAAGAACTAATTGCAGTAGAAGGCAGATACCACAACTTGTTTACATACCAGGCTAGAATATAAATTGGTTGAAGGTTGTTCGTTGTTGGAACAATAACTGTCATTTTGAGCGCAGTTGAAAAACTTAGGAACACGAATTTAGCAGATTACTTCTTCAATCTTGATTTCATCTCGTTTCCTCGCAATGACGGAAACAATAATCCCTTCGTCTTAGCGAGTGTAACGCGGCTATCTGTTCGTTTGGAACACGTATCTGATGGTTATTGGAAATTAAAAAGATGTTAGTTCGAGTGAATTTTCGAAGCATGAGAAAATTTGTATCAAGAACCCTTGTGAGTACCTGGGACATTCTCTATTTTTCCTCTCAATGACTGCTAAATTATTGTTTCGTAATATCAAGTATAGGGTCGTTATGCGTTGTTTGGAAAATATAGCTGTTAATTGATGTTGAAAATTTCAATCCATTAATGGAACAGTCAATAATAGCCAAAGCACAAACAACCCCCAAACTAAGCCTAAGGCATTAATTACCAGTAGTAACATACTTTTACTAAACCCATCCTTAAAAACAAGAAAAGCACTAATCAACAACAAATTGATTGAAAGGGTGAGTGGAATACTAGAAAGCCCATATTCTAAAGATTCAATAAGATTTCTAAGAGAGATAATGGTAAATGGCAAAAAATAAAAATTAATAAGAATAATTGAAATCGACAAAATCTTATTAGCAACTTTCATTTCTTAACCTTTACGACTATTAATTATGTTTAATGCCATAATCGTAGCCTTTCTTATTACAGATTACTTCCTAACAAAGAGACTCCTCGCAATAAAAACTAAAGTTCTTCGGGAGCTAGCTCAACTTCTAATCCGTCCATTTCTTCGGTAATATGAAGTTGACAGCCTAAGCGTGAATTATCTTTTACATTAAATGCTTCAGAAAGCATTGCTTCTTCGTCATCACTCATTTCTGGAAGTTCTGTGTCTGACACTACATAACATTGGCATGAAGCACACATAGCCATACCACCGCAAATACCAATGGTTCCTTCTGGAGCTAGTTCATAAGAACGAACAACCTCCATTAGGTTCATGTTCATATCTGTAGGGGCGTCTATTTCATGCAACACTCCTTCGCGGTCGATTATTTTTATTTTGATATCAGTCATTCAATAATAATTTTTCAAACTTATAGCGTTGTAGCCCTTCGACTACGCTCAGGATGACATTTTAGTTTATTTATTCAATTGTTTTCACTACCGCTTTTGGCGCTTCCTTTTTAGTTCCGTCAAATCCGCTTACTCCTCCTACGGTAGTATATTTCATGACATACTTTTTATCTGGATGAATTTTTTGAAAAGCGCTTTGGCACATCAACGTAGCTTCGTGAAAACCACATAGAATTAGTTTTAATTTGCCTGGGTATGTATTTACATCGCCAATGGCGTATATACCTTGTATATTAGTTTGATAATCGAACGTATCAACTTTAATGGCATTTTTTTCAATCTCTAATCCCCAATCACCTATTGGACCTAATTTTGGCGAAAGACCGAATAAAGGAATAAAATTATCTACCTCTAAAGTAATCTCTTCCTTAGCATCAGAAATCTTTCTAATTAATACAGATTCTAATTTCTCTTCACCATTTAGTGCAATAATTTCTGCTGGGGTAATCAAATTCAATTTTCCTGAATTTTTCAATTCTTGAACTTTCTCAACAGAATCTAAAGCTCCTCTAAATTCGTTTCTTCTATGTACCAAGGTTACTTGCGAAGCTACATCTGACAAGAAAATACTCCAATCCAAAGCAGAATCTCCTCCACCGGCTATGACTACTTTCTTATCTCGGTATACTTCAGGATCTTTAATCATGTAAGCTACCCCGTTGTCTTCAAATTTTGACAAATTATCCAATAGGGGTTTTCTAGGTTCAAAGCTTCCCAATCCTCCAGCAATAGCTACTATAGGCGCATGGTGCTCAGTTCCTTTGTTTGTGGTTACCACAAAGGTACCGTCATCTAATTTTTTGATTGTTTCTGCTCGTTCGCCTAAAGTAAACCCAGGTTGAAAAGATTTGATTTGCTCCATCAGATTATCTACCAAATCGCCCGCCAATACTTCTGGAAAACCAGGAATATCATAAATAGGCTTTTTGGGGTAAATTTCTGAACACTGCCCACCTGCTTGTGGTAAGGCATCAATTAAATGGCATTTTAGTTTTAGTAGTCCGGCCTCAAAAACAGCAAAAAGACCCGTAGGTCCTGCTCCAATTATTAATATATCGGTCTTAATCATTACTTCAATTCTTTGTAATATCCTTCAAAACTATCAATCTATCCTATTAAAAGTTAAGATAATTATCAGGATTCAATCTGCAATATTAATAACTTCTTGTATCTGTGGTGCGTATTTTTTAATCGTCATTTCAACACCACTTTTCAGCGTCATTTGATTGACACTGCATCCAACACAAGCACCTTCTAACTTTACTTTAACAGAAGATTCATCATCAATAGAAATTAATGTAATATCACCACCATCACTTTGTAAAAAAGGTCTGATTTCTTCTAAAGCTTTTTCAACATTTAATTTTAGTTCTACTGATGTCATATCTATTTTTTATTAACAGGCGAACAACCCGCCATCGTTGTAATCTTAATTGCTTCGGTAGGTGGTAGTGTTTTATTTCTAGAGACTACCTCACTAACAATATTTTTCGTCAATTCTTCAAATGCTTTTTCTACAGGTGTAGCTATTTGCAATGCTGCCGGTCTACCAACATCGCCAGCTTCACGAATACTTTGTACTAATGGCATTTCACCAAGAAAAGGCACATTCAAATCTTCTGCAAGGTGCTTGGCACCTTCTTTACCAAAAATATAATACTTATTGCCTGGCAACTCTGCAGGTGTAAAGTATGCCATATTCTCTACGATTCCCAAAACAGGTACGTTTATAGAATCTTGTTGAAACATTGCCACACCTTTTCTAGCATCGGCAAGCGCAACCTCTTGTGGCGTACTTACTACAACTGCTCCAGTTATTGGTAAGGCTTGCATAATACTTAAATGTATATCGCCTGTACCCGGTGGCAAATCGATCAACATAAAGTCTAAATCGCCCCAATGTGCATCAAAAATCATTTGATTCAATGCTTTAGAAGCCATTGGTCCTCTCCAAATTACCGCTTGATCTCGTTGAGTAAAAAAACCAATAGACAATAGTTTAACGCCATAATTTTCTACCGGCTTCATTTTAGATTTGCCGTCTACATTTACTGCAAGTGGTTTATCATTAGCAACATCGAACATTATAGGCATTGATGGACCGTAGATATCGGCATCTAATAAACCTACTTTAAAGCCCATTTTTGCCAAAGTAACTGCTAGGTTAGCCGTTACGGTAGATTTACCTACCCCACCTTTACCGGAAGCTACCGCTATTATATTAGAAATACCAGGTATGGCTTTACCTTTTATCTCATTAACTTTAGGCTTTGCAGCAGGTGCATCTACCTTAACATTGATTTTAATCTTTGCTTTTTCGTAAACCTCTCTGTGTATGATTTTTAAAATCTCTACCTCGGTCTTTTTACGTGCTTGTAGGCTTGGGTTTGCTATAGTAATATCAACCTCAACTTCATCGCCAAATATCTGTATATTGGTAACGGCACCACTTTCTACCATGTTCTTACCTTCACCAGGAACGGTAATATGTTCTAATGCCTTTAAAACGTCCTTTTTATCTATCTTCATTATATAAATTCATTCTAAACAACAAAGATAATCCTTAGATGTTAGATTATGAAGTTAGTGTATTGAAAATGAAGATGCCATTATAAACAGATCCTCTTATTGTCAGAAATTTAATTCTCAATTATTTATGATCTACAAGGAAAAATAAACTGCCTAAAAACCGTAATTTAGAATCTTGTTTAAAAATTAACTCATGTACCGACCTACCAAAAAATCAGCTTTACTGTCATTTTTTAGTCTCCTAACTATATTGCTTATTACATCTTGCTCTAGTTCTAAAAGTGAATTTTCTAAAAAAGACGTAAAAAGTTCGCAAAAGTTAATAGGTCTAGATTTTGACAAAAAATATATTGACACGCTTTACCCATATTTAAAAAGGAATAAAGAGGCATTTGACAGCCTGCGAAAATACACTTTGGATAACGATATAATTCCCGCAGTTAGGTTTGACCCTTTGCCCTTGAATTTCACTCCAAAAGCACAAACAGGATTTCCTGAATGGGAAATTCCAGATAATGTACCGCTACCAAGCAAAAAATCTGATCTTGCTTTTTACTCCATACCTCAACTGGCATCACTTATTAAAAATCAAAAAATTAGTTCTCTTGAGTTGACCGAATTCTTTATTGCTCGATTAAAAAAATATAATCCTATTTTAGAATGTACCATTACCGTAACTGAGGAAATGGCATTGGAACAAGCTAAGCTTCTAGATGCGGAACTGGCTGCTGGTAATTACCGTGGAATTTTACATGGCATACCTTACGGGGTAAAAGATTTAATGGCGGTCAAAAGTTATAAAACCACATGGGGAGCAGAACCCTACCGTAATCAACAAATTGAAATGACCGCAACCGTAGTTGAAAAATTACAGACTGCTGGCGGTATTCTAGTTGCAAAACTCGTATCTGGTTCGCTTGCCCGTGGAGATGTTTGGTTTGATGGAAAAACTAAAAACCCATGGGACACCACACAAGGTGCCACAGGATCATCAGCAGGTTCTGGATCTGCTACCTCAGCAGGATTGGTTCCTTTTTCTTTGGGTACAGAAACATTGGGTTCTATAACATCGCCCAGTAATAGAAACGGAATTACAGGATTACGACCTACATACGGTAGAGTAAGTAGACACGGGGTAATGAGCTTAAGTTGGTCTATGGACAAAGTTGGACCAATGGCGAGAAGTGCCGAAGATTGTGCTATTGTATACAGCATAATAACAGGAAAGGACCCAAAGGACGGAATGACCACAGATTACCCTGACGGATTTGAACCAAAAAAAGATTACAAATCACTAAGAATTGGATACCTAAAGAAAGATATTGAAAAAGACACTTCTTTAAGTAAAGGTAATCTTGAAAAGGCATTAAAAACTTTTCAAGAAATGGGAATAACGCTAACCGAAGTTGAATTGCCAAAAGATGTACCCTACAATAGTTTTGACATTATACTGAGAGCAGAAGCAGGTGCTTTCTTTGATGATATGGTACGTGCAGAAGAAGTAGATAAAATGGTAGAACAAACACAACGTTCACGAGCAAATTCACTTCGCCAATCACGTTTTATACCTGCAGTGGAATACATACAAGCCAACCGTCACCGACAAGTGCTTATCGAAAAAATGCAGGTTATAATGAAGGATTTTGATATTATCATCTCGCCAACCTTTGGTAATCGCCAATTGATTATAACAAACCTAACCGGACACCCTGTAATAGCAATACCCACTGGTTTAGATAAAGAAAAACATCCTACAAGTATTACTCTTGTTGGAAATCTTTACGATGAAGCCAGTATTCTTTTATTAGCAAAAGCTTTTCAAGACCAAACCGAGTTTGATGAAATGCACCCTGAAGGGTATACGGATTAGCAATTGGTTGTTAGAATATGGAATTTTGGAGTTTTGGAGTTTTGGAGTTTACTCAGAGAACTATTTATTTTCAAAAGGTTCTCGATAGTTCTACTGAGCTTAGCCGAAGTACATCCATTATTCATTTTTTTATTGAATAATGGGCACTCGAACTGACATTCTAACATTATATTCGAAAATCACATTTAAACATTTAAGTTCTCGACTACGCTCGAAGTGACATTTTATATATTTCAAAAACTAAATCTTTCTTCCGTCTAGAAGGTTGATGATTCTTGAACCATATTCAGCGTTTTTTTCTGAGTGTGTTACTTGTATGATGGTCACGCCTTCTTCTTCATTCAACTTCTTAAAAAGCTGCATAATCTCTTCACTCTGCTGAGAGTTTAGATTTCCTGTGGGTTCATCTGCAAGTATCAATTTTGGCTTTCCGATCAACGCTCTTGCCACACCAACCAATTGTTGCTGCCCTCCACTTAATTGCGCTGGAAACAAATCTTTTTTACCTACGATATTGAATCTATCCAACATATCGGCTACCAATGCTTTACGTTCAGAACCTTTTATATTTTTATATAATAATGGCATTTCTAGATTTTCCTCTACCGTAAGGTCATCCAACAAATGATAAGATTGAAATACAAAGCCGATATACTCTTTATACAGATTAGAGCGGTATTTTTCTTTTAAGGTGTGTACAGATTCGCTCAAGAAATCATACTCTCCTTCATCAAACGTATCTAGCATACCAATCACATTAAGCAATGTAGACTTCCCTGATCCTGACGGACCCATGATAGAAATAAATTCGCCTTCTTGAACTTCCAAATTAATATCCTTAAGTAAAAACACGCGTTGCCCGCCTTGCTGTACCCATTTGAATATATTTCTTAATTGTAATAACATTTTTATCTTGTGAATTAGTTGATTAGTGAAATAGTGAGTTAGCGCTTATTGGTTAAAATCTTATTTATTATTCTGTTCTTAAGCTTTTTACAGGGTTTGCTCTTGCTGCCCTTATGGTTCTTGTACCAATGGTGAGCATGGCTATTACTACGGCAATAGCACCTGCACCAGCAAAAAACCAAACACTTAGATCAATTCTATAGGTATAATTTTGCAGCCATTCCTTTAAAATATACCATGATAAGGGTGATGCTATGATAAAAGCTAATAGCACCAATTTCAAAAAATCCTTGGTTAAAATATAGGTGATGGAACCCACACTAGCACCTATAACTTTCCTTACACCTATTTCTTTGGTACGTTGTTGTACAATTAACAAAGACATTGCAAACAAGCCCATACAGCTTAAAACAATAGCAAGTAGAGAACCACTTGAAATCATTTTTGCCGTGGTTTTTTCTTGCCTAAATGTTCTATCTATATTCTCATTTAAAAAAGAACCTAAAAAATCTGCATTGGGCTCTAATTTTTTCCAAGCATTTTCTAAGGCAACAAATGAATTTGCCATATTGGTCGGGGCTACTTTTACAAATCCATAGGTAAGATCTTGTTGCCTACTCATAAAAAAGGTCATTGGCGCTATTGCCCTATCCAAGTCTTTAAAATTATAATCCTTTACCACCCCCAACACAGGATAAAAAATTCCATCCTCAATTTCCAGCTGTGAAGTTAACGGGTCTTGCTCGCCTAATTCTTTTGCCATGGACTCATTGATAACCACACCTAAACTATCCGCGGCACTTTCAAAATTTCTTCCGGCTACCATATTCAAACCAAGGGTTTGCACATATTCATGATCAACAATAAGAAAATTGGTCATAACGATACGACCTTTATACTCAAAACCGATACCGCTAGAAGATCTGCTGCCATCTTTTCCAAGTCCTAAGTTACTATCCGATCCACTTACAGAAACAATCTCTGCATTACCACTCAACTCATCGCGTAACAAATCTACCATATCATGACTGTTGCGTTTTCCGTTTAAAGGAAAAGACACAACCTGCTCTTTATCAAAGCCTAAATCTTTATTACGCATGTAATCAATTTGGCTCCATAACACCAAAGTACCCACAATCATGATGATAGCAATACTAAACTGAAATACCATTAGCACATTTCTTACTTGATTATTCCCCGAAGATTCGAGCTTTCCTTTTAACGACTGAATTGTACCTAAACGACTCATTAAGAGTGCAGGATATCCACCAACTACTACAGTAATTGCAAGAATGGACAATAATAGCCCGGCTAAAAACATGGGCGACCAAAACATACTTGATGAAATCTGCGTGTTGAACATAGATTTAAAATCATTCAAAAACACAAGACTTAATACTACACCTATGCTAATGGATATAATGAACACGAACAGGCTCTCGCTCCAAAACTGAAAAAATAGTTGCTTTTTTTGCGCACCCAAAGTTTTACGCATACCTATCTCTTTTAGACGTTTTGCAGTCTTGGCTATACTCATATTTATATAGTTAATACATGCAATGAACAAAATCAACAAGGCGACACCAAAAATTAAATAGGGTCTACTTCTACTTACCTCAACAGTTCCGTTTTTAAAACTTGCAAAATGTACATCTTTTAAAGGAACTAGCTCGAGATTTATAAAACGACCATTTTCGTCTGCAGTAGCGCCATCCCTTTTCAATCGTTCAATACCTTCGCCATAATAAAGATCTACAAACGATCTACTGCTTTGTTCAAATGATGACGCCAAAACCCCTTGTTTCAGCTCTACGAACACTTCGTGATATTGCCTATCCCACTGTTCTTTGGCTTCATTGTACTCTCTATGACTTTCAAAGCGGGCAGCAATTTGAAAGTCTAAATTACTTTGCGGCACTATATCTTTAGCTATGGCACTAACGGTAAATGGTTTTTCTTCTCCATTTACCATAAGATTGAATGTTTTTCCAACGACATCGGTTGATCCAAAAAGTTTCTGTGCTCCTTCTTCTGTAAACACTACATCGTTTAAATCTGCCAGCGGTTCTTTTTCATTTCCATGAAGTACAGGAAAACTAAACATGGAAAAAAAGTCTTGGTCCACCCAAACAATATCCATATTTACCTCTTTCTCACCAAACAATGCAAGTGTGCCGTCTTGAACCATTCTAGAAATATGCTTAACACCAGTCATTTCAGCTTCTAAAGTTGGCGCTAAAGGTGCAGCATGAACGGTACCTGCTTTGGGTCCTTTAGGTGTTTGCTCAGTTCTTACCATTTTATAAATTGATTCTCCCCGTTCATGAAAACCATCATACGACAGTTGAAACATGGCTGACATTCCCAATAAAATAGCGACGGCGCAGGCTACCGATAACCCAGTGATATTTAAACTGATATTCACCTTATCCTTAAGCAAGTTCCGCCAAGCGATTTTGAGATAATTCTTTATCATGATAAAATTATTTTGATTGATTGATGATTTTTATATTACTCCGTTCGTAAACTTTTTACCGGGTTTGCCCTAGCTGCACTTATGGCTTGAAAACTTACTGTAACCAGTGCTATAAAAAGGGCCAGAATACCGGCTAAGGCAAAAACCGTCCAGCCAATGGTAACGCGATATGCAAAATCATGTAACCAATTAGTCATTAACCAATACGCCATGGGAAACGCGATGGTAACGGCGACCAACACCAATTTAAGAAAATCCTTGGATAACATTTGTGTAATTCCCAAAACAGAAGCACCCAGCACCTTTCTTACCCCAATTTCTTTTTTACGTTGTTCTGCAGTAAAAGCTGCCAATCCAAAAAGACCTAAACAAGCAACAAAAATGGCTAAAACACAAAAGATAAGACCCATTAGTGCCGTTTTATGTTCTTGAGCGTAAAGGCGTTCCATGTTCTTGTCCAAAAAGACATACTCAAAGGCTGCATCTGTGATAACTGATTCAAAAGTTGATTTTAATTGATGCATAGTGTCCGTTAAATCTGCACTTTTAACCCGTAAAAGAACAAATGATTTAGCCTCACTTCTCCTATTATGGAATGCATAGGCCCCTATTGGTCTATGAAGGGATTCATAATTAAAATTATCCACTACGCCCATAATTCTGGCTTTTTCACCAAAGCCACCAATCAAAACCTTCTTGCCTACGGCTTCTTCTGGAGAATATCCCAGATACTCTATAGCTTTTTTGTTCAGAACAACTTCTACTAGGGTATCCCCTTCCTGTTTTACCAACGGCAATGTTTTACCTGCCAACAGGTTAAGCTTTAATAGTTCTATAACTTGAGCGTCTGAATGATTTGTACTTATTTGAGTTCCGTTTTCATCATTTTCATTTTTAAATAAGGTACGCCCGCTAACGGAAATACCAGGAAACCCCTGTGCCATTGCCACATCTGAAACCATGCTAAGCGATTTAAATTCCTTGACCAATGTTTGTTTAATGCTTGTTCCCCTAATTCCGCCTGTGGTTACAGCAATTGTATTTTCAGGCTCATAACCCAATTTTTGTTGCTGCATAAATTCTAATTGCTGGTAAATAACCGTTACGGACACAATTAAAACTACAGATGCCGCAAACTGTAATACCACTAAACCTTTCCTTAGGTTTATAACTCCCTTACCCCCTTTAGAACCTGGATTTAAAGCAGCATTTGGAGAAGATTTTGAAAGATAGAAAGCGGGGTAAGAACCGGCAACCAAAGTGGTTGTTAACCAAAAGACAACCAATCCTGTTAGCATTTCTAAACGAAATAACAAAGACATTTCTAACTCCATACCAGTTATGGTATTGAATGCCGGGAGCAACAGTGCCGAAATTCCAATTCCGATAAAAAGAGAAATTAAGGTCACTAAACCTGTTTCCGCATAAAAACGAATAACCAAACTTTTGGAGGATGCCCCTAATGTTTTATTAATACCAACATCTTTGGTACGCTTTTGGGATTTTGCCGTCATTAAATTCATATAATTGACACAGGCAATCAACAATATCAACAAGGCAAGAAATGTTAAATTTCGTATTTCCGAAATGTCACCAATATGTTTTGAGTAAGAATTTACATAACCTGCAGAAAATAAATGAACGTTTTCCAAAGGCTGCAAGGTCAAGGAAAACCACTGCCCCGCTTTGTCCACGTTTTTATCCAATACCGATTGCATTTGCAACTCCGTTGTAGCAATAGAAGCACCCGGGTCTAATTGAACATAGGTCTCAAAGCTTGAATTTCCCCAACTTGGTTCTTTAAATGCAAAAGTGGAACTAAAAGAACCAATAGCATTGAATGAAATTGAACTATTAGAAGCAAAATCCGGAAAAATTCCTACTACCTCTAGTTGATCTTCGTTGTCTACAAGAATTGTTTTCCCTATGGGGTCCTCACTTCCAAAATACCTTTTTGCCGTACTCTGGGACAGCGCTACCGTATTGGGTCTTTCCAATTCCTTATACGATCTGCCTTCTAAAATCTTAATGTTGAATATCTCAAACAATTCTGGATCACACCAGTAAAGTTCTTTTTCTAAGAAATTGGTATTACCCACCTTAACAAAAGCGGTTTCGCCAAAACCATGCTTTAAAATACGGGCCGCTTTTTTCACGGATGGTATATCTGTCTTAATTGCCGGGGCTACAGCCGCTGGTGCCGTACATAGTATTTCTTTTCCATAACTCTCATCGGTTTGAACCAAAACCCTGAAAATTTCTTCCTTATGCTCATACTCTTTATCAAAACTCCGTTCATAACTGATAAATAAAAATAAGACGATGGTAATGGCAAGACCTAAGGAGAGGCCAAGAATGTTTATTCCCGAGAACATTCTATTTGTTTTAAGACTTCGCCAAGCTATTTTTAAATTGTTATGGAACATGATTTCATTATTTTGATTGATTGATGATTTTATACTATTCCGTCCGCAAACTTTTTACCGGGTTCGCCCTTGCTGCTTTGATTGCCTGGAAGCTTACGGTAGCTATGGTTACCAACATGGCTCCCATCATGGCCAAGGCAAAAATCCACCATTTAAGAATTATCCTATAAGGATATTCCTGTAACCAACCGTTCATTATAAAGTAGGCAATGGGAACTGCAATAAAACAAGAGATGACCACCAGTTTTAAAAAATCTTTGGAAAGCATGTTCCATACATTGAAAATAGATGCCCCAAGCACCTTGCGCACTCCTATTTCTTTCTTTCTTTGTTCTGCTACGAATGAGGTCAACCCGAATAATCCTAAACAACTAATTAATATGGCAAGTGCAGTAAACACACCCGATAGTGTACCAATACGTTCTTCAGAGGCAAATTTTTCTCCATACTCACCATCAATAAAATCATACTCGAATGGTATATCCGGAAAGTGTTCCTTGAAAACATTTTCTATGGTTGTAATATTCTGAGTTGCGCTTTCGTTTGGATTTAATCGCATGTTGTAATAACTGGCATTATCATGCCTATCATACACATACACTCCTTGCTTTACCGGTTCATATGGCGATTGGGTAATCATATCTTGAACAACGCCTATAATTTTCAATGGTGGATTGGGATCTTCCTCATCATCATCTCGTAAAAACTGCCCTATAGGGTTTTCCATCCCTAAATACTTCTTTGCAGTTTCATTGATGAGTATCCCCAAGGAATCCGAAGCAAAATCTCTTGAAAAATCACGCCCTTCAACTATTTTAAGATTCAATGATTTTGCATATTCCGGAGATACTTCTGTCCACGCCAAATCCTCCTGAAATCCTTCCGGTTTACCATCCCAAACAAATCCGCCTCGGTTAGACCATATTCGGGTGGTTGGGCTACTTGAGGTCGACATTTCCACCACAGCACCAGACCCTATAAACTCCGTCCTCATTAAATCGTACTTACCATTAAAATCTTGACTAAAAGTAGGTATCTGTATTAACCCTTCCTTATCATACCCAACAGGACGATTTTTTGCAAAATTGATTTGTTGCATTACAATCACCGTACCGATTATAAATGCCACGGAAACTGTAAACTGTACGACTACCAATATTTTTCTGGGCAAGCCAGCATATTTTCCAGTTTTAAAGGTGCCTTTTAGCACATCAACAGGTTTAAAAGAAGAAAGGTATAATGCAGGATAACTACCTGCCAGCAATGCCGTAAACAAAATGAAAATCAGTGAAGCGCCCCAGAACAATCCGTTACCCCAAGGGAATACAATTTCTTTTCTAGAAAGGTCGTTAAAGCCGTTCAACGATAAGAGTACCAATAAAATTGCCACAATAAATGCAAATAACACCACGATGAAGGATTCACTTAAAAACTGATAGATCAACTGACCTCTCTGCGAACCAATCGATTTGCGAATACCTACTTCTTTACCACGTTTCTCTGACCGTGCAGTACTTAAGTTCATGAAATTGATACATGCCAATAACAACACAAATGCACCAATAATACCAAAGAGCCAAACATACTTTATACGCCCACCTTCTTGTTTGCCATTTTCAAAACTGCTACGCAAATACCAGTCTTTCATAGGAAACAGAAATATCTGCGGATTAAACTGAGCCGTATCTTCGTTTAAATCTTTTTTTACGTTTTTTATTCTATCCGTTACTTGTTCAATAGTAGTGTTGTCTGCCAACTCCACAAACATTTGAAAGGAGTTGTTCCCCCAAGAATCCTCCGCGTTCTTAATCCACTCATTAACTGCCAAATACTTTTCCCAAGGAATGATAAATTCTGTATCATTAAAGGAATTATTTACCGGTATATCACTATACACCGCGCTTACATTCAGCTTATGTTCGTTGCTAACGGTTACCGTTTTACCTATTGGGTCTTCACTACCAAATAAAGCATCTGCAGTAGACTGGGACAACATTATAGAATTGATTTCCCTTAGTCCGTCTTTTTCTCCTTTTATGATATTTAATCCAAATAACTCAGGACCCGCTTGCTGCATATAATTACCAGGTCTGGATATGCTTTTATCACCATATTTTAAGTAATGGTCGTTGGTCCAAGAGCACATGATCAGGTGCTTAAAATTATCGCTATAACCGTCTCTTAGCGCTTTTTCCAAAGGTCTAGGTATTGCAGGACCCGTACCTGTTTCGCCATTAAAAGTTTGCGATTGAAATACTTGTGCTATACTATCCTTGTTCTTAAAATAGCTGTTATACGTAAGTTCGTCTTGGATCCACAGCCCTATGATTAAGGTAACTGCCATTCCCAAAGCTAGACCTCCAACATTGATAATGGTATATCCTTTGTTCTTTAGAAGATTTCGCCAGGCTATTTTCAGATAGTTTTTAAACATGATCGTTCGTTTTTTGATTGATGTTTAGTCGGTACTAAACAGTGATTGTTGATTGATGACCATAAATTTAAACCTAAATTCATGCCACACTACTAATACATTGTTTATCAATTGTTTACAATAAAACACATAAATTAATATGTAAAATAATTTGACAACAGTTGTACAATATATTTACAAAGACTGCTTAAAAATGAGAATGTTACACCATTCTAATCAATGGAAAAACAAGTTTTGAACATTCATTTCAAAAATTACTCTGAGCGCAAGCTTTTTACGGGATTTGCTGCTGCTGATTTTAATGATTGCAGTCCCACGGTCAAAAATGTAATCACCATAACAAGTACACCACTTGCTAAAAACACCCACCACTTAATTTCAATACGATACGTAAAACCCTCTAACCATCTAGAGATAAAATAATAGGCTATTGGTGATGCAAGAACAAAAGCTATGAGTACCAGTTTAATAAAGTCCTTCGTTAGTAATTTAACTACAGACTGTACACTTGCGCCCAATACTTTGCGTACACCTATTTCTTTTTTCTTTTGCTCTGCTACATATGAGATAAGTCCAAATAAGCCCAAACAGCTTATGAATATTGCCAAAATGGTAAATCCTACAGAGATAAACCCTAAACGCTTTTCTTCTTCGTATAACTTTTCTACTTCTTTATCTACAAATCGATAATCAAAAGGAATATTATTTACTGCTGATTTCCATTGTTGCTCTAGTCCTTGTAGCAACTGACCATAATTATCTGTTTTTGTTTTTATAACCACCCAGTTTGGTTCCGTCTCCTTGTGTAAAAACAATGGTTGTATCTCTTCTTTTAACGAAGCAAAATGATAATTTTTTACTACCCCTATAATTCGTAATTCGTCAATTTCATCGCCATAACTTTGCATCAAGGTGGCACTTAACGCATTTTCAATATCAATATTAAAAGCTTTTAACGTAGCCTCGTTCACTATGATCTGGTCTACGGTATCGGCAGCACTAAAATCCCTACCTTTCAACAATTCTATACCCATGGTGTTAAAATAGCCATCGCTAACACCATTACGTTTTACCACTGTTTTATTTTCCTTATTTCCGCCAGGCAAGTAAAATCCGTTATCTGCCAATATAATTTCCGATGGCGAATAATTTCCACTTGAAACTTGCAATACGCCCGGTACTTTTAAAAACGATGCTTTTAAAGATTCAAACTTTTTAGATGATTCTTCGGTCCCTACCCGCAATGCTAAAAGGTTATCTTTTTTATACCCTAAATCTTTGGTTTGGGCATATTTAAACTGTTGACCTATAATAATTACCGTGCTTATTAAACATATAGAAATTACAAATTGAAATACCACCAAAGCCTTTCTAAACGTACCGCTACCAGATTGTAAAATAGCCGAACTTTTTAATGCTTTCACTGGTTTAATCGAGGATAAAACAATGGCAGGATATATACCGGAAGCCAATCCTGTTACTACACCAATAGCTAGTAAGATTACTACAATATGCCATTGATATAAGTTTATATAGCTCAATGATTCTTGAGTAATATCATTTACCAAGGGTAAAAGCAATATAACAATAGGAATACTTAATAGCATCGCAAAAATGGACAATAACAATGACTCGCCCAAAAACTGCCTCATTAATGCATTTTTACCTGCACCGACTACTTTTCTAACTCCAATTTCACGTGCCCTTTTGCTTGCTCTAGCCGTACTTAGATTTATAAAATTAATACAGGCTACCAATTGTATAAAGAATGCCAAACTCAGCAAAAAATAAAGGTATGTACTATTAGATACACGGTCTAGCTGATTTTTTCTACCATTTGAATATAAGTGAATGTCAGTCACCTTTGTTAGTTCTAGTGTCTTGTTGCTCATGCCAGCATCACGCAAATCTTGTGCACCCCTATCTTCCATGAATTGGGGCATTTTCTTTTGCAAGCCAACATCACTACTATTAGGTCTTAGCTTGACATAACTGTACACAAAATTATTGGTGGCAAAGCTTTGAAAATTTTGCACAAAAGTTCCCATTCCCGGGGTACTCATACTTACAATATAACTAGGATTAAAATGCGTTTTATATGCCTTTTCATGATACACGCCTTTTACCGTAAGGGTTAACGCATCATCGCCACTGCCCCAAACCACAGTTTTGTCTAAGGGACTGGAGTTACCGAATAATTTATTGGATATATAAGATGAAAGTACAACTGCATTTGGCTCGTCTAAAGCCGTTTTTACATCACCCTCCAGTATTTTAAAATTAAATACCTTAAAAAAAGTTGAATCTGCCAGATATACCCTTGGCTCGTAATATGCATCTTCACTATTTGCAGCTCTAATCAGCGGGCTGTAAAAAACATCGGTCAGTACTACCCTCGTTGCTTCTTCTACCTCAGCAAAATCATCTTTTAATGCAAATGCTATTGGTGGAGACGAGGTAGCGGAATCAAAAGATTCTTGACCATCACGCTCAATAATTGTCTCAACACGATAAATAGATGCCGCCTCATTATGGTGCTGATCATATCCTAACTGTGCAAAAACATACAGGAGAATTACCAAACAACTAACAGTACCCAGCGTAAGACCTAAAAGATTTATGATTGTTTGCTGTTTGTTTTTTAATAAATTTCGCCAAGCTATTTTGATGTAATTCTTTATCATGATATTTTTTTGATTGATGAAGATTGATGTTCTTTTTTACTCCGATCGTAAACTTTTTACCGGGTTTACAATTGCCGCTTTTATACTTTGGTAGCTTACTGTTACAATTGCTACGATAATGGCAAGAATAGCTGCCAGCAAGAATACGCCAATACCCATATCTATCCGGTACGAGAAATCTTCAAGCCATTTATTCATGGCAAACCAGCCTATGGGTAGGGAGATTAAAATAGCCACCCCAACCAATTTTAAGAAGTCTACCGTAAGTCGGTAAGAAATTTGACTTACAGTAGCTCCCAACACTTTTCTAACACCGATTTCTTTTGTTCGTTTTTCGGCATTAAAGGCAGCTAATCCAAATAATCCCAAACAAGCAATAAAAATGGACAGCATAGTAAAAATGAAAAATATCTGACTCAGTTTTTGTTCGGCTTCGTAAGTGGTGTTAAAGGCTTCATCCATAAACCGATAATCAAAAGGTTGACCAGGCGCCATGGTGTTCCACGTATTTTCTATCGCAGCAATATTATTGGCATAATTTCCACCACTCATTCTTACCGCCATGTTCTGTGCATTTGAATTCAAATGCATTCCCAAAGCGCCTATATTCGTTCTTAACGTTCTATAATGAAAGTCTTTGACCACTCCAATTATGGTATAGTAGGCAGGATTTTCTTGATCCATTTCCTCGGATATACGCATGCCTAAAGCTTCTTCTGCCGTAACATTTAAAATAGGCAGCGTAGCTTCATTGATAATAATTGCTGTAGAGTCTGATGCATAGGCGGAATTAAAATCACGACCGGCAACCAGTTCCATTTCCATAGTTTTTAGATAATCTGTATCTACATCCCACTCTTGCATTTGAATGGCACTTTCTTGATCTCTAGAACCTTCTTCAAAGAACGAAGTATCTGACCGCCAAGATGGCGTTGGATAATAATTGCTCAACGTAGCACTCTCTACAAAACTCATATTAGCAATCTGTTCTTTAAAAGCCTTGGTTTTGGACCCTAATGCACCCAATTCATTTATTAGCAATACTTGGTCCTTGGAGAAGCCCAAATCTTTATTCTGTATGTAATTCAATTGCTGAAATACTACCAAGGTGCTGATAATAAGAAATACCGAAATTGAAAATTGAAAAATTACCAAGGCATTACGTACCCTACCATTGCCCACACTTTCAGAACTGTTACCTTTTAACGTTTTAACAGGTGTAAACCTCGACATAAAAAACGCAGGATAACTTCCTGACAACAGCCCAAGTAACATAGTTGCCCCCAATAACGCCAACCAGAATAAGGGCTGCGTAAACGGAATTTCAATTGATTTGCCTGTAAAGCCATTGAAAAACGGCAAGGCTACCAGTGTAATCAATAGTGCAGCTAACAAAGACACAAATGCAATTAATCCTGATTCGGTTAAAAATTGAAAGACCAAATTCAGTTTATTTGAGCCCAAGGTTTTTCGCACCCCTACTTCTTTAGCTCTCTTTAACGAATGAGCCGTAGACAAATTCATAAAATTAACACTTGCCAAAATGATCAAGAACAACCCGATAAATGAAAGAATATAAATATTCTGAATACTGCTCGTTGCACTCATTTCTGAGTTTTTATCCGAATGCAAATGAATATCGGTCAATGCCATGGTATGGTACCGAATATAATTACCCGATGCCGCAAACGACTCCGCCGTCATCCCCGGAAAATATTTTTGTGCCCATGGTAACATGTAGCGCTCTAACATGTCTTGCAAGGGTCCTTGAAAATCTTCTACCGATGCTCCCGGTATTAGTTTTATAAACGTAAAATAATTATTTCCGCCCCAATTATCTTCTCTTGATGCCACGTTGCCCGCCATTGCCAAAAAAACACTGTAATCATTGAAATAGGAATTTTTGGGCATGTCTTCTATTACCCCCGTTACCGTATACGTATCTGTATTATCCAACAGTAGATTCTGACCAATGACATCTGTAGCACCAAAATGTTTCTCCGCGGCAGTTTTGGTCAACACTAAGGAGTTGGTACCCGTTAATGCTGTTTTTGCATTACCTGCGAGCAACTCTATTCCAAAGAATTCAAACATTGTAGAATCGACATAGGTGATTTGGTTTTCTTTGGCACTTCTGTTTCCCCCTTCTTTTTTCACATACGCACTGCCTATGGTTCTGAATCGAACAGTAGATTCTACTTGTGGATAATCTCTTTTTAAGGTTTCTGCCATTGGAGCTGCAGCTTCACCTGCCTTGATTTCCGCTCCGCCAAATTTGATATCAGAATCTATGCGATAAATTCTATCTGCATCGGCAAACATTTTATCATAACTAAGTTCGTCATAGATGTATAAAGATATTATTAATGCTCCAGCCATACCAATGGCTAATCCGAATGTATTTAGAAAAGTGAAAAAGGCTTGCTTTTTTAAACTCCTCCAGGCGATTTTTAAATAGTTTTTAAACATGGTTCTAGTTTTTAGTCCTCCCCCTACCCCCTCCAAAGGAGGGGAATGGATTGGAATTTCTTTTATTTAACTCCCTTCCTTTCGGGAAGGGTTGGGGATGGGATTTTACTCTGAACGTAAACTCTTTACCGGATTAACCCTAGCTGCATTGATCGCTTGAAAGCTAATCGTCAACAAGGCTATAACTATGGCTACCGCTCCAGCTATAATAAATGCCCAAGCATTAATTGCGATGCGATATGCATAACCTTCTAACCAATTTTGCATCAATAGCCACGCAATAGGTATAGCGATGACTATTGCCATAAATACCAAGCGCATAAAGTCTTTAGACAATAAGCCAACTATTCCTGTAATGCTAGACCCCAAAACTTTACGAACTCCAATTTCCTTTCTACGTTGGTCTGCCGTAAATGCAGATAAACCGAACAATCCTAAACATGAAATCAATATGGCAAGCAATGCGAAAACCTGAGAAAGATTACCTATCAGCTTCTCACTTTTAAACTTCGCATCATAGGTATCATCCACAAATTCATACTCGAAAGGAAATGCAGGGTTAAACTTTTTCAACGACGCTTCCATACTCCCTAATGCCGCTGTTGTTGCTACGCCAGACTTGGCTTTTACATACATAAAACGTGCTTGACTTGGGTCATTAAAAAATATGACCGGATCACTAGAACCATACATATCGCCGTAGACATAATCTTTTACTACGCCAATAACCGGGTAATCTTCTTCAATAGTTTTCCCAATGGCGCTACCGCTACCCATTAATTTTGCGAAGGATTCACTTACAATAATATTGACACTGTCTTGAGCGGGATTATTACTGAATCCCCTACCTTCAATTATCTTCAGTCCAGCAGTATTGAAAAAATCCGCCGTAATATCACGTACAGAAACCAAAACGTCTTCAGTATCTACACCGCCTTGCCAACTTAATCCTGATGTATTATTTCCTCCGGATAAAATATCAGAATTAATGAGTCCGATACTTTCAATCATTCCCGAAGCTTTCATGTCTTCTTCTATCGGATTGAAGTTTTTAATCATATCTCCGGTAACGGGAATCTTAACGAGGTTTTCTTTATTGTAACCCAAATCGCGCCTTTTTACATGCTGTACTTGTTGGTAGACGATAATAGTACTTATGATAAATACGATGGATACTACAAATTGTGTGGCTACCAATCCTTTTCTAATAAACGATGCGCTGCCTTTTGTTCTACGTGCTCCTTTCAACACATCTACGGGTCTAAAAGAAGATAAATAGAACGCCGGATACCAACCAGCTACCAATCCGCATATCAGTGTAATTCCCAATAGTACTGCTATATGAGTAGGGTTGAACAAACTAAAATCTAGCTGTTTGCTTATCATCATATTAAACTGTGGCACCAGTAATTTTAATAACACCACACTGAGCACCGCAGACAGTGTTGCGGTGATTACGGCTTCTGCCATAAACTGAGCTACTAACCCTTTTCTTCCTGAGCCCAATACTTTTCGTACACCTACTTCATTTGCTCTTTTTTCACTTCTAGCAGTTGCCAAGTTCATAAAATTGATGCAGGCTATCAATAAAATTATAATGGCAATAAGACTAAACAGTCTTACATAAGTTATTTGTCCTCCTATATTTTTACCTCCTTCAAAGGCTGACCTTAAATGCCAGTCTTTCATAGAAAACAAAAAGGCTATGGTTTCGTCATCTTCCGTTTTCATAGGAAGTATTGCTTTGACTTTATTATTGACAACATTAAAATTTGCCTCTGGTGAAAGCTCTACAAAAGTGTCTGAAAAATTAGCACCATATTCTTTTACCCATTCATTATCCTTTGCAAAACGTTCAAAAGGAACAACCCAGTCAAAACTATAAGTTACATTGTGTGGTAAATCTTCATAAACTCCTGACACGGTATAACTTGTTTCATTATTTATTTTAATTACTTTATCAATTGCAGAAGTATTCTCACCAAATAACTGGCTAGCCGTTTCTTGTGAAATGACAATGGCATCTACATCATTAAAAGCGGTTTCTAAATTACCTTCTACAAATGAGAGACTAAACATGCTAAAAAAATCTGGGTCGGCATATCGACCAAATTTATTGATAGAAGTTTCGCCTACTTGAAATAAAAAGTCTTCCCCTTTTGTTCTTGCAGACCCAACTATTCCTGGTACTTCTTCTTTTAAAACTTCTGCTAACGGACCGGGAGTTGCCTGAAAAAATGTTCGCCATTCGCCTTCGTACTGTTGATTGGTCGGCACATAATACACCACATCTTGCTTCTCAAAATTAGCATCATAACCAACCTCATCTTCTACCCAAAGTAAGATCATTGCAGCACAGGTAATGCCAATTGCCAAACCAAAAATATTGAGTAGGCTATAGCCTTTGTTCTTCCAAAGGTTTCTCCAAGCGATTTTTATATAGTTCTTGAACATGATTCTTGTTTTTTCCTCCCCTAACCCCCTTCGAAGGAGGGGGAATGGTTTGGTGATTGATTGATGATATTCTATTATCCGTGATTAAGGGATAGGTTGGGTTGGTTCGGTTTTTGGTTGATTAGTTGTCTTCACTTCGGCTCCGCTCAGTGAATGGAATTGATAATTGATTGACGAATAAACTCTTTTTCAAACCCTTTTGGGGGCACTACATCATGGCACCGATTGCCCTGTTCTGACTTTCCGTTACTATTTGACCGTCGAATAGGTTGACTACTCTGTGCGCGTAGTGCGAATCTCTATCTGAGTGCGTTACCATAACTATGGTGGTTCCCTCTTGGTTTAGTTCCGTTAACAAATTCATTACTTCTATACCGTTCTTGGAATCCAAATTACCTGTTGGCTCATCTGCAAGAATCAATTTTGGGTTGGTTACCACTGCTCTTGATATAGCCACACGCTGCTGTTGCCCACCAGATAATTGCTGTGGAAAATGCTTTTCTCTATGTGCTATTTTCATACGCTCCAATACTTTCATTACTTTTTCCTTACGTTCTGCCTTACCCATTTTTAAATAGATCAAGGGTAGCTCCACATTCTCAAAAACGGTTAACTCATCTATAAGGTTAAAGCTTTGGAATACGAAGCCTAAATTCCCCTTTCGCAGTTGCGTACGCTCGCTCTCTTTTAGTCCGCCTACTTCATTGCCCGCAAAATTGTAACTGCCTTCCGTAGGGTTGTCCAGCATTCCAATAATGTTCAACAAGGTAGACTTACCGCAACCGGACGGACCCATAATGGCAACAAATTCGCCATCTTCTACTTTTAGGTTGACACTGTTCAATGCCAAGGTTTCTACTTCTTCTGTTCTAAAACTCTTTTTTAGGTTTGTAATGGTTATCATATTCCTGCGTTTTTTGTTTGTTATAATGACGCTCAGATTACTCTGATGTGACAGTTTTTATTTTAAGACAATTCTTTCCGCTTCCCCGAAATTATCGTAGTTACTGGTAATTACTTTTTCCCCTGGTTCCAAGCCTTCCAATACTTCATAGTATCTAGAATTCTGTTTTCCTATTCTAATATTTCTTTTAATGGCTTCTCCACCATCAGGATTTACAACAAAAATCCATTGTCCGCCCGTACTTTGAAAAAAGCTTCCTTTTGGCAGTAATAATGCATCGTTAGATTCGCCTAACTGTAATTTAATATTGTAGCTCTGACCCGAACGAATGGTCTCTGGTTTGTTATCGGTGAAAACCAAATCAACCTTAAATCTTCCGTTTCTTACCTCTGGATATACTTTTCGCAATCGCAATGGGAATTCGGTACCGTTACGCTCTAAAACCGCCACTAAATCTCTCTTTACACGATCAATATAATGTTCGTCAATATCCGCTTCAATTTTATAATCTGTCAACACGTTGATTTGACCTATTCGTTGCCCTTGTGAAATGCTCTGACCGATTTCTGCATCTAAAAATCCCAATTGACCGTCTGCAGGAGCTCGTACATTTAAGTGATCCAACCTTTGGTACACCATACCTAAAGTTTTCTGCATACGCGCCAAATCGGTATCCAAGCCTCTTAATGATGTTTCACGTAATTCATCATCTTGCTCTGTCTGCAATTTTACGATCTCATATTGTTTTTGAGACAGTTCATAATTTTCTTTCGACAACTGAAAAGCTTCTCTTGAAATCAATTCTTCATCGAATAATTCTTTGTTCTGTTCGTAATTTCTTTTTAAGCGTTGCAAGTCTGTACTTGCCGTTGCCAAAGATTTTCTTCCTTCAACCTGTCTAGAATCGAAATTTAATTTTGTGGAACGTAAATCATTTTGCTTTAATGCCAAGTTACTTTCGCTTGCCAAAATTTGCTCGTACAGATTCATATTTTCAAGCTTCAAGATGACATCGCCTTTCTTCACCATAGCACCTTCTTCAATTAGTTTTTCGCTTACACGACCACCTTCATAAGCATCCATATAAATGGTAGCAATTGGGGCTACATTACCATTAATAGTAATGTAATCGTCAAATTTACCTGCAGAAACCTCGGCAATAGAAAGCTTATCCTTTTCTGTTCTAAATGTAGATACAGAACCTGCAAATAATAGTTGATATCCGACTAATAATAACAATACACCTAAGGCAATGTAGCCGATGTGTTTTAGCTTTAATCCTTTTTTCTTTTCTAATTTTATATCCATGGTAATCGTTTGTTCGTTGTTCGTTGCCTACAGCAATACTATTGTTTATTAAAAATTACTTCTTCTTTAGAGCATTCCTTTCTATGTTCGGTAGTTTGCTTTATTGGTTCCCCTTTTGTGGGTTAGGGGGCTGCAATATTGAAAACTGGTAATCCCCTGTAAAAATCTAATGTGCTTTTATTTATTTCTGATCGTAATTTCACTTGTAAATTTTCGTTTTGTGCACTGGCGTATAAATTTTTGGCGGTAAACAGTTCCAAGGCATTTATCAAGCCTTTTTCATAGCGTTTTTGAGCAATGGTGAACGCCAAGTTCTGCGCCTCCATTTTCTGATTGCTCTGCACCAATTCTACCAGCAAAGAATTATAATCTTGCACCAATTTCTGTATCGCCTGAAACAGCTCTTGCTCTTGTGTTTTTAAATTATTCTCTGCTCTTAACTTTTCTATTTTAGATTGCTTAACCCTTGATCTTGCAGACCAACCATTACTAATAGGCACATTAAGGTTCACACCTATGTACTGCGATGTATTATCTCTAAACTGCTCTCTAAAGGGTAAGGTATTACCAAGAGTATCTCTAAAAGTTTCAAAATATCCTGTGCCTATACCTGCAAAGAATGACAACGAAGGGTATAGTCGACCTCTTGAAACGGCCACTTGCTTTTTAGCTGCTTCTGCCCTAAACTCTTGTGCCTTGATCATTGGTATAAACTCCCTTGCCTCAGTATAAACAGCATCAGATTTCATTTCTTGACTATTAAGCTCCGTTGCTATTTCTTCTAAATCTTTTTGAATTTCTATATCTGAAGTATTCTCTAAATTCATTTCTTGAATCAAGGTCAACTTCGCCGTAGCCAATTGATTGTTACTTTGAGTTACGTTTAGCTTATCGGTCAACAATAAAGATTCTGCTTCATATAAATCTGCTCCTGCTTTTAACCCTAATTCTACCTGCTTTTCTACTAAGTTGTAATTCGATTGCGATACGGTTAGTTGTTCTTTTGAAATTGCTACCAATCCCTCAAAAAACTGGATATCGTAAAAAGCTTGCATCACTCTAAATGCCAACAAATATTTTTGCTGTAACACTTCTTCTTGTGTTGCCTTGAACAATAATTTGGATGCTTTGATGGCATTGATTTTCTGAAACCCCTGAAACAAATCGATAGAAGATTCTAAAGAATAATTGTTGGAGTAAAAATCCAGATTTACGAATGTACCGGTATTAGGATCCTCAGCTCTACCGTAATTAATAAGATAACTAGAAGATGCATTCACTGATGGCAACAGATTACGAACCGATTGTCTATAGGTTTCTCTATTAGATTGGTTGGTATATTTAAAGTCGTTCAACTGTAAATTATGCTCTAGTGCAAAAGTGACGCATTCATCTAATGTCCAACTTTCTTGAGCAAGAATAGACCCCCAAATTGAAAGTAGTAAAAATGCCGTTATTTTAAATTTTTGATTCATTTCTTAATTGGTATGCCATTCTCAATACTATATGCGTGCCATAATTTTATTATATTGATTATCAGTAGCTTATGTTTAAATAAAAATTATTAATATTTTACTAGTGTAAAAATGTTGTACAGATAATGTCAAAATTTTTTACAATGCCATGAAAATACAAACTTCTATGTGTAGATTTAAATGCGTTAATAGATTGTTGCCATGATAGATGCTAAAATACTTGTAGTAGATGATACCAAAAGTGTATTGAGCGCTTTAGAAATATTGTTACAATTTGAATATAAAAGTGTTCAAACAATATCCAACCCTAACTTACTTACCTCTTTCCCTAACTTAAAGGAAATTGATATCATATTATTAGATATGAATTTTTCTGCGGGAGTGAACACTGGTAACGAAGGATTATACTGGTTACGCGAGATAAAAAAGAAAGCTTCGCATATTTCGGTAATTATGATGACTGCCTATGGTGCCGTTGAGCTTGCAGTTGAAGCTATTAAAGAAGGTGCTACCGATTTCGTACTCAAACCTTGGAACAACGAACGACTATTAACTACGGTAAAATCTGCCTACGAACTTAGAAAGTCACAAAAAGAGGTTCAACATTTAAAGCAAAAAGAGAGCAACCTCAAGCAGGTTATTAACCAGAATTCAAATTACATTATCGGCAACTCCAAAGCACTTAACAGTGTTTTAAACCTGGTACAGAAAGTTGCCAAAACAGATGTCAACATTTTAGTAACCGGTGAAAACGGTACTGGAAAAGAACTAATAGCAAGAGAACTTCATAAATCATCTGCTAGAAATAACGAGGTTTTTATCTCGGTAGATATGGGTTCAATTTCAGAAAATTTATTCGAAAGCGAACTATTCGGTCATGTAAAAGGTTCTTTTACCGATGCCAAGGACGATCGTGCAGGTAAGTTCGAGGCCGCAAATGGCGGTACGCTCTTCTTAGATGAAATTGGTAACCTATCATTACAAATGCAAGCCAAACTATTATCTGTTATTCAAAACAGGGTAGTAGTTCGTGTAGGATCCAATAAACCAGTTGCCGTCGATATAAGATTAGTCTGCGCCACAAATTGCAATCTAGATCAAATGGTTGCGGACGGACTATTTCGTGAAGACCTTTTATATAGAATAAATACTATTCAAGTTCAGGTTCCATCCTTGAGAGATAGAGATAATGACATTTTGGTATTATCAGATTTCTTCCTGAAAAAATTCGCTAACAAATACGGAAAGCCCAATTTGAAAATCAATCAATCTGCACAAGAGAAATTGATGAGCTACCTATGGCCCGGTAATGTAAGAGAGCTTTTACATACTATGGAGCGTGCTGTTATTTTATCGGAAGGAAATGTATTAAAACCAACTGACTTTCTATTGGATACCAAAACAACAGTTACAATGGAGGGCGGACCAAAGACTCTTGAAGAAATGGAACTGGTCATGATAAATAAAGCCCTAGGCGATCATGATGGCAATTATAGTGCAGCTGCGGACCAATTAGGTATCTCTAGACAAACACTGTATAATAAACTCAAAAAATCTGGTAAATAATGGTTAGCAAAAGTATATACTACCAACTTGTTTTCAGGATTATTTTAATTGCAGTCTGTGCTTTGCTCACCGCATTCTTAATAGCCAAAGAGCATTATCTACTTGGCTTTATTCTAAGCTTGGTATTTATAGGACAAACTTATGGTTTAATACATTATGTAAACCAAACCAATAGAAAAATCGCTTACTTCTTCGATGCTATTAAAAATGAAGATTTCACCTTGCGATTTCCAGAAAAATTGAGTGTTAAGTCTATTGAAGAATTAAATCATAGCTTGAATATGTTGAATACTATGATTCAAGACATTCATGTAAAAAAACAGGCACAAGAGCAGTATTATCAAGAGATATTAAGACAAGCCGATATCGGTATTTTTACCGTAAATGAGAAAGGACATATTCTTTATGCAAACCCTACCGTACAGAATTTACTTAATTACAAACCATTAAATCATGTCAAGCAACTAAAGCTAATAGACCCGAAACTTTATGGTTTATTTGAATCTCTTGAACCTTTTGAAAGTACCTTGTATGCTTTAGAGAATGAACGAGGTAAAAAAGAATTAACCTTAAAATGTACACCTATCGCAATTGAAGGTAAGCAGCTATTATTGGTCATTGTTCATGATATTCAAAAAGAATTAGATGATAAAGAAACCGATTCTTGGGTAAAATTGATTCGCGTTTTAACCCACGAAATCATGAATACCATTACACCAATTACCTCTATTTCTGAATCTATCTTAAAATACTTCAAAAAAGGAAACGAACTTTCTAAACCTGAAGAATTTGGAGAACTTCAGATAAAAAATTCTGCCAAGGGGCTAGAGGTCATAAAAGAGCAAGGGAATGATTTAATGAGCTTTGTACAATCTTACCGAACATTTTTAAGTGTACCCGAACCTGATCGAGAATTGATACCCGCCAGCAAGATTTTAGAAAAAGTGCGGTTGCTATTACAAGAATATACGAATGGTCACAACATCAGCTTAGAAATATCGTCTGAACCTAAAGATCTAGAACTTTATATTGATGAAAAACAGCTTACCCAAATACTTTTAAACCTTGGTAAAAATGCCAAACAATCTCTAGAAGGGCAAGATTCTGGTAGTATTATCATTAAGGCCGGAATAGAACAACAGGGGAAAAAATACATTACCGTTACCGATAATGGACCAGGAATATCGCCTGAAATGCTAGACGAGGTATTTGTTCCTTTTTTTACCACAAAAAGTACTGGTACCGGTATTGGTCTAAGTTTAAGCAAACAAATTATGCGAATGCATGGAGGATCTATTCGGGTAGCATCAAATGAAACAACTACGTTTACTTTAACCTTTCAATAGTATTATAATTCCGCTTTAAGTTCTGTAAAAGGATCCCAGAAGTAATCTTCTAGTTTTACTATTTGCAGGTCTTTTATTACTACTCCTTCACCTTCTAATAGTTGTTGCATGAGGTTAGTGCCGTCAAAATGGTGTTTACCGGTAAGTAAACCGGCTTTATTGACTACTCTATGCGCAGGAATATCATCCATATTATGCGATGCATTCATAGCCCAACCTACCATTCTAGCGCTGCGGGCCGCACCTAAATATTTGGCTATTGCGCCGTAGGAAGTTACACGCCCTTCTGGTATTAACCGTGCCACCTGATATACTCTTTCAAAGAAATTCTCATTTTCAGGTTTCATTTGCTACATCCGTTTAATTGAACAATCTAAAAGCTGTGATCACAAATAGCAATACCATTAATCCGCTTAAAATAAAATTACTGTTTTTGGAGAAGGACGTTGTTTTATGCTCCCACTTATTAAAATAGATTACATATAAATACATGGCAAAAAAAGTTCCACTGCCTGCAGCAAGAATAAACAAAACCTCATCTATAATTTCGAAGGTCATGAATCCTTGTGAATGAAAAACGGTATTTAAACCGCTATAATATGGTATCGCCAAAAGATTAATAAGCGCCAAGAACACTCCTTTAGAAAAACTATTTCGCTTTTTTGTTTCGGTTAATATCAATGGCTTATTCTCTTGCTTTTTCCCTTTAATATAAAATACAATTGCCAACACAAAGAAAATACCCAATGCCAATTGCAGCAATACCTCTATAACATGTTGATTTCTAGAAATTAATTTTGCGATGCGTACCGACACATACGTTTGTAACATTACCGCAAGAGCAACACCTAAACCAAAAATTATTCCATTTGCTTTTCCCTTTTCTACACTGGTCTTTGCTGCATTTAAATTCAGCAACCCGGGTGGTAACGATGCGAAGAAGGCCGCACCAAAAGTGAATACAAATAAAATAGGTAATTGTTGCATTGAATCAGTTTACCTTGAACCTAATAAAAGTAATAGGTTTTCCCTTTTCAAGATACTGATTTTCATAGAAAGTCTGTATTTCCAAGACTTCTTTAGGGCTACCTTCATTCTTATAGACATCATGATTGGCATAGAGCACTTCTAAACCAAGACCGTGCAATAAGCCTAAAGTATACCCATGCATGAACTCACTATCGGTTTTTAAATTCACCGTTCCTTCAGGTTTTAGCACTTGTTTATAGCGCTCTAAAAACGTCGCATTGGTCATACGGTGTTTGGTGCGTTTATATTTTATTTGAGGATCAGGGAAGGTTATCCAAATTTCAGATACCTCTTCTTTTGCAAATAGATGATCTACCAATTCTATTTGTGTTCTTATAAAGCAAACATTAGGTAAGTCTCCTTCAACGGCTTCTTTAGCCCCTTTCCAGAATCGGGCGCCTTTGATATCGATACCAATAAAATTCTTGTTCGGAAATTTCTTTGCCAAGCCAACAGTATATTCCCCTTTACCACAACCCAATTCTAGGACGATAGGATTGTCGTTTTTGAAATGGGTATCCCACTTTCCCTTCAACGGAAAACCGCCTACCACTTCTTCTCTTGTTGGTTGAATTACGTTTGAAAACGTCTCGTTTTCCTGAAATCTTTTTAATTTATTTTTACTTCCCACAATTATTACATCTAAACTGGGGCAAATCTAAGAAAAAAGAGAGGGTTAGCGTTTATTGTACTTCCTCTATTTGAATGATACTTTTCTCCAAAGTAAAAGAAAACTCAGATCCTACCTCTACGGCACTTTCTACATAAATTTTTTCGCCGTGTGCTTCAATTACATGTTTTACAATGGCTAGACCCAGGCCAGAGCCACCTTCGCGACGGCTACCACTTTGATCTACCCTATAAAAACGTTCAAAAAGTCGCGGAATATGCACGGCAGGTATGCCCTCGCCATTATCGGTCACCCGAACAATTACCTTGTTTTTTACGAGATTTTCTACACTAACCTCTGTAGTACCATTATCATTACCATACTTAATAGAGTTCACCAATAAATTGGTAAGCACCTGTTGTATTTTTTCCTTATCTGCAAAAACAAATACGGAATCAACATATTCCATATCGAAAGTAAGGGTAATGTTCTTCTTCGCCGCTTTCATCTCCAATAAATCAAATACACTTTGTATTAAATCTATAATATCAAAAGAGTGTTTCTCAAGATTAAGATCACCAACTTCCAATTTTGTGATCAGATCTAAATCTTTTACAATATAAATGAGACGATCTACTGCTTTATTGGCACGAGTAAGATACTTTCTTCGAATATTCTTATCCTCCATTGCACCGTCTAATAAAGTCTCTATATACCCTTGAACAGTAAAAAGCGGAGTTTTTAGCTCATGAGAAACATTACCTAAAAAGTCTTTACGGTATTCTTCACGAATCTTTAAAGTGTCAATTTCGATTTTCTTATCCTTTGCAAATTTTTCTATTTCTTGCGTTAAAGTTCTCATATCTGTGGTAACAGGGTATGAGGGTATTGTACTGGATTCTAACAACTCTACATCATCATAAATTTTCTTGATTCTTTTGTAGATGAATTTTTCTATTCTTAATTGTAAGGTGATAAAAGAAATAATAAAAAAGAACAACGCTGCAAATAGCAAAATACCCCAATTTATGGTACTAAAGCGCCATTGTAACAATGCTAGCACCGATATGCCGATTATCACGATATAAAGTGATGAGCGAAATGCAAAACGATATGACTTTCTTGAACGAACTTTATCAGCCATTTAGAGTACAAACTTATATCCTACTCCCTTTACGGTTTTAAAATGGTCTTCACCTATTTTTTCACGAAGCTTTCTAATGTGTACATCAATGGTACGACCACCAACTACGACCTCGTTACCCCAAACTTTATCAAGAATAACCTCTCTTTTGAATACTTTACTAGGTTTTGAAGTTAACAAGGCAAGAAGTTCAAACTCTTTTCTAGGTAAAATGATCTCTTTACCTTTCTTGACAATCTTATATTCTTCCCTATTAATTACGATATCGCCTACTTTGGTAATATCTTCTTGAGCGTTTTCTTCGTTCTTGATACGTCTAAGAAGTGCATTAACCTTACTTACCAAAACTTTTGGTTTGATAGGCTTTGTAATATAATCATCTGCACCAGCATCAAAACCTGCTACTTGAGAATAATCTTCTCCTCTAGCAGTTAAGAAAGTTATAATAGTATTTTCCATACCAGGAGTTCTTCTTAGAATCTCACAAGCTTCAATACCATCCATCTCGGGCATCATTACATCTAGTATAATAAGGTGTGGCATTTTCTTTTTTGCCTTGGCGACACCATCAGCACCATTTTTAGCAGTGTACACATCATAACCTTCGGCAGATAAATTATAGGCCACTATCTCTAGAATGTCTGGCTCATCATCAACTAAGAGTATCTTAATGTCCTTCTTTTTCATGGTTTTCAAATTAGATTGATTCGCTCAAAAGTAAAGATAATACTATTACTGCAACGGCTGTTAACATTGATTTAATGTAGTAACGTTTAGGTAACATTAACAAAATAAATGTTTAACATGGATCTAACCCGAACATTACAACCGCTCTCTTTCTTTGCAGTGCAATAAAATAATAATTGAAAAGAACTCTATTGCCAACCTAGTTAAAATAATAAACTTAAAAAGAAAAGATGAAAAAAATTATTTGGTCATTTGCTACAGTAACTGCTATTATCGCTGCAGCATCTTGTGAAAAAGAAACCGTAGTGGAAGTTGAAAAAGAAGTTATCGTTGTAGATACGGTAACAACAGAAACTGAAGTTGAAGTTGAAACTTCAATAACTGTTTCTGAAGACATCATTACAGATGTTACTTGGACTGCTGATAAGATTGTTACTTTAGACGGTAGAGTATTCGTAACAGAAGGGGCTACACTTACCATTGAACCAGGAACAATAATAAAAGCAAATGCGGGATCAGGTGTTAATGCTTCTGTATTAATCGTGACAAGAGGTAGTAAAATTGAAGCTTTAGGTACGGCTGCAGCACCAATTATTTTTACTTCTGCTGCAGATAATATAGTAATAGGACAAACAAGTGGTACTAACCTTGACCAAAACGATCGTGGTCTTTGGGGTGGTTTAATTTTATTAGGTAACGCACCAGCATCTTTTGATGGAGATGCAGTGTCTGCTCAAATAGAAGGTGTACCAACAGATACAGACGGAGACAAAGGTCTTTATGGTGGTACTGATGCTGCCGATGACTCTGGAACTCTTCAATATATTTCTATACGTCACGGTGGTGCTTTAATAGGTGAAGGAAATGAAATTAACGGTCTTACCCTAGGTGCTGTTGGTACTGGAACAACTATTGACAATATTGAAGTTGTTGGTAATGTCGATGATGGTGTAGAGTTCTTTGGTGGAAGCGTTAACGCTACTAACCTATTTGTATGGGCACAAGGTGACGATGGTCTTGATATTGACCAAGCTTACTCTGGTACTATTGATAATGCAGTGGTTGTACAAGGTGGTATTTCTGATCATGCTTTAGAAATTGATGGTCCTGAAGGTTCTCTACAAGGTGCATACACATTAACAAACGCTACTTTAATCGGACTTGCCGAAAATATTGCTGGTGGTGAAATCGCTGATTTCAGATCAAACGCGCAGGGTACAAACAATAATATCTTAGTTACTGGTTTTACAGGTGTAGGTACTGATTTAGTACTTTCTGATGTTGAATTGGATAATGAAGGTGTTGCTGCAAATTATACTGCCGGTACATTAGTATTGACAAACTGGGAAATAGTTTTACCAACAGGTGTTACTAACTCTTCTGATGTATTCAACGATACAACTGACAGTACTACTTTTGAAGCTGATGCTGCAACTTTCTCATCTGCCGTTACAGAAGCAACTGTTGGTGCTGACACATCTGCTTTTTCTTGGACCTACTCTAACGCTAAAGCTAGCTTAGGTTTCTAATTATAAATACAAATAATAGTTACACATAATAATTGCTCGTCCTAAGATATTTTTTAGGCGAGCAATTTATTTCTTTTTAACAATTTCAATTCATTACTTATGAAACTCAAGTTATTATTAATTTTACTTATCACCTTTTCCGCTCAAATTATATCTGCACAAGAGGGTATTATATCAGGAACTGTGAATGATGGTGAATTTAATGACGTTCTCCCTTTTGCAAATATTCTTATCAAAGGAACAACAAAAGGAACTACATCAGATTTTGATGGAAAATATGTTCTAGACGTAGAGCCTGGCACTTACACTGTAACATTTTCTTATTTAGGTTACGAAACCAAAGAAATATCAGAAGTAATCGTTGAGCCTGGTGCCGAGCAAATAATTGACATAACATTAAACCCACTTGCAAATGCACTTGATGAGGTAGTTGTTACTACTACAGTTAGTAAAAACACAGAAGCTTCCGTTCTAAATCTTCAAAAGAATTCGGTAGCCCTATTAGATGGCTTATCTATACAAAGTATAAAAAAATCAGGCGCTAGCGATATTGCTAGTGCTATTAAATCGGTACCTGGTGTATCTGTACAAGGAGGTAAATTTGTTTATGTTCGTGGTTTAGGCGACCGTTACACTAAATCTATTTTAAATGGTGTAGATGTGCCCGGCCTTGATCCAGACAGAAACACTTTGCAATTAGATATTTTCCCAACTAACATCCTTGACAATATTATAGTTATTAAATCTGCTACCGCAGATCAGCCTGCAGATTTTACAGGTGGGGTTGTCGATATTGTCACTAAAGATTTTCCTACTAGAGCTGAATACAGTATATCTACAGGTTTAGGCTACAACTCTAGCATGCACTTCAAGGACAATTACCTTAATTATGATGGTAGCCCAACAGATGCATTAGGTTTTGATAATGGCCAAAGAGATTTGGCAATACCTCAAAATATAGAAACTCCTTTACCTGTTGTAGACGGCAATAGATCCGCTGCCTTAACAAGATTATTGGAACCAAATCTAAAAGCACTGGAAAATCAAAGTGGTGCAGATTTTAATATTGGTTTTACAGCTGGTAACCAATATGACCTTAATGAAGATGGAACTAAAAAAATAGGTTACTTAGCCTCTCTTACATATAAAAACAGTACTGATTTCTACGAAGATGCTGTTAGCGGACAAGTATTTAGAAAACAAGACCAAGATAAATCTGTTCTTGAGCTAACCGATGATAGAACACAATCTGGTAATATCGGTGTCAACAACGTACTTATTAGTGGGCTTGCAGGTATTTCATTAAAAAGCCTTCAGTCTAAATACAAGTTGAATGTATTACACATACAAAATGGAGAATCTGGTGCTTCATACATTAGACAAGATAACTTTAATGTAAATTCTAACACTATTTTCAAAGATGTATTAACGTATACACAACGTTCTATTACCAACATTTTATTAAATGGTGAACACACGAACGAAGATGCTTCTTGGAAAGTTTCTTGGAAAGTTTCGCCAACATTCTCTAAAATCTATGATAAGGATTTGAGAACGACTCCTTTTAGATTTGAGCCTGAAACTGGAAACTTTACTATTTCCCCTAGTGAATCTGGAGACCCTAGTAGAATTTGGAGAGACTTAGAAGAATACAACGTAGCTAGTAAATTAGATCTTACAAGAAAGCATCAATTATTTGGTAGAGATGCAAAACTTAAATTTGGTGGTGCGTTTACTATTAAAGAAAGAGACTTTGTTGTTAATCAATTCTCTACACCTATCCAATCACAAGCAGGAAACTATAGTTTAAATTTTGAAGGTAATGCAGATTTAGTTTTAGCTCCTGAAAATATTTATGATCCAGAAACAAGAGAAGGTACTTATGTAAGACGTGATTCTAATATATCTGATTCTTTCAACTCTCAAATTACCGTTGGCGCAGGTTATGTTGGCGATGAATTTAAACTATCTGATAGGTTCAACGCTATTGTTGGTGTAAGATTTGAAAAGTTTGACCTACGTTACTCAGGTGAAAACCAAGATGGTGAAGTATTTGACAATCAAACAATTTTAGACAAAGCAGATTTCTTCCCTTCTGCCAACTTTATCTACGAACTAAACGAAGAAGCAAATAAGAAAATAAGAGCTTCGTTTTCTAGTACTACAGCTAGACCTTCTTTTAAAGAGGCATCTAACGCACAGATTTTTGACCCTGTATCAAGTACGTTCTTTATTGGTAATATCGATATTCAACCAACTTATATTAATAACTATGATATAAGATTTGAAGCTTATGGTGAAGGAACGAATTTCTTTGCGATCAGTGGTTTTGCCAAAACTTTTGATGATCCTATTGAACTTACATTCATTAGAGAAGCTAGAGGGCAATTTATCCCCTTAAATTTAGGTGATGCCAAGGTATTTGGTGCTGAATTGGAATATAGAAGAAATATGGGCTTTATTCCAGGATGGGAAAATTTCAATTTCAATGCTAATATTTCTGTTATTGAATCTCAGCAAACATATAGTGAAGATGAAGAAGCTGCAAGAATAGATAACTTAAGAACAGGTGAAACATTAGATGACACTAGACAATTACAAGGGCAGTCTCCTTTACTTTTAAACGTTGGATTTGACTACTCAAATAATGATAATGGCTGGCAAGGTGGTATCGTTTACAATGTTCAAGGTAAAACCTTGGAAATTGTAGGTAATGGCGATATCCCAGATGTTTACACGCTACCTTTCCACAACTTAAAAATGAACTTAAGTAAAGAATTCGGTAAAGAAAACTCTAGCAAAATAACCTTAAAGTTTGAAAACATTATCAATGATGATATTGAGAGTGTTTACCAATCTTTTGGTGCTCAAGACCAAATATATTCTTCTAGATATCCAGGACAAGCTATTTCTTTAGGATATAGCTACCAGTTCTAAAATCTTTAAAATTCAATAGCCAAAAGCCCGCAATTAGCGGGCTTTTTTTTATTCTTAAAACCGATAACTATTTGATAACATTTAACTCAAAATAGATGTGGGATAATATCTTAATTTTAGTAAGAATCTTAATATGTATATAATGAAAAAATGCATCTTCTTTTTAGCTAGCATTATTATGGTCTTTTTAGCATCTTGCTCAAAAGAAGAATATATAGACGAGTCAACATCTGATGAAATATTAACACCGTATCTAATGATGATGCCTTTCTAATTCCTTTTGGAAATCAGACTATAAAAGATTCCTTACAATTTACATTGAGCCTAAAAGACCTTGATCTTGAAATCGATTTTGACGAAATTCACTCCATATCTTTGTTTTTTAAAGATCCCAATTTAAATGAAATGAAATCTTTGGCTTATATAAATCTAGAAAGGGACTATCGCATATTCTACGAAGGAGGAAGCGACCTTGAAGAATTAGACTATACCATTTATATTGAAAATGCTGACGGAACCAATGATTTTGGTTCAAGTTTCGAACTTAAAAACCTAACGATTATTGGCTTAAATATTTCCAAAATTAGAGATATCCCTACTGGTACTTTAGATTATAGAGATTTTGATGAGCTGGTCGATTATTTTAATCTTCAAGATTAATTTTAAACTTATTTTTCTAATAAAAAGCTCGCAAATTGCGGGCTTTTTTGTTTAAAATATTTCTTACGATCAAAGACTACACGCAACTTAAAACCCCAATAAAATTGGTAGTTGACGTCATAAACTGTGCATTTCATCGATCTTTTTGCATTTCATCGATCTTTTCACAATATCTCCTCTTACAAAAATATAAGAGACTGTTAAATTCCTATATTTGTGGCATAGCATTTGTAACCAGCTTTATATGAAGCAACTTTACCTAATCATCTTCTTTTTCTTTATTTCTTTTAGCTATGGACAAAGTACCCAAAGCAATGGAGATATTGATGGTTTTAGTATGTATCCAAATCCGGTTACTACAGGTAAAGTTTATATTTCTACCAACCTTAACGCTCCTAAAGAAATCTTTATTTACGATGTTTTTGGAACATTGCTATTGAAGACTACTATTTTGGGCAAAGAATTAAATCTTTCAGATTTAGATTCTGGTGTTTATGTTTTACGTGTTCTTGAAAAGAACAAGATGTGCACACGTAAGTTAATTGTTAAGTAATAATTTCCCTATTTTTCTCGATATTCTCAAAATACATTATCGGTTAACTACACGTTTTTACGACGAAATACTTCGCGTATTTCATTGACCTACATAAATTTAGCTTTCACAACATTTTCAGTGTACCAGCTACACTTCTATCTACCTTTACAGTGTTGATCCCAAATCAATAAAAAATGAAGAAAATCTACTTTATGCTATTTATGGTAGTCTCCGTTGGGGTATATGCCCAAGACACTATAAATATCAACAACCTACGTAACGATGAAATTGTCGGATTCAAATTATACCCTAACCCGGCAATTGCCGATGTTGTCTATGTAACAACACAGAAAAACAACTTAAAAGAAGTTAGAGTTTATGATGTATTCGGTGAACTAGTACTAACCGAAAAATTGTCTGCTAAAGCATTGAACATTTCTAGACTATCGCCCGGTGTTTACGTTGTTCAGGTAACTGAAAACGAAAAGTCGATTACCCGTAAGTTAGTGGTGAAATAAATACGCTACATATTCTCATCTCAAAACAATTAAAATAATTTGGTTCAGTACCTTTGCCAGAATTGGTAAGGAACATGGAGCATAACGCTATTTTTGATATACAAACAGAAGGGGATTTTCTAATCCAAGCACTGCGTATATTTAAATTTCAATACGACAACAACGTAGTCTACCACGATTTTTGCACTTATTTAAATGTGCAACCAGATGCTGTTCACACCTTAGAACAGATTCCTTTTTTACCTATAGAATTCTTTAAATCTAAAGATGTTCTTAGTACTACAGATACCCCAGAAATAACCTTTACCAGTAGCGGCACTACGGGCAGCGAAACCAGTAAGCACTATGTTACCGACCTCAGCCTTTACGAGCAGAGCTATTTGAAGGCTTTTAAACACTTTTACGGCGATATCGAGGACTATTGTGTAGTAGCGCTTTTACCTTCTTATTTAGAACGTACAGGTTCTTCATTAATATATATGGCAAATAATTTAATTAAGAAATCAAATCAACCAGAAAGCGGTTTCTTCTTAAATGAATACGAACAACTTCACCAATTGCTGCTACGGCTTCAAAAAACCGATACCAAAATTTTAATTATAGGTGTGTCTTTTGCATTGCTAGAGTTTACCGAGCAATATCAGATGTCTTTACAAAACACCATTATTATGGAAACTGGTGGTATGAAAGGGAGAAGAAAAGAAATTGTACGCCAAGAGTTACATGAGTTACTATCAAACGGATTTGGTGTACCTAAAATACATTCTGAATACGGAATGACAGAGCTACTTTCACAAGCCTATTCAAAAGGAAATGGTGTTTTCGATTGCCCTAACTGGATGAAGATTTTAGTGCGCGATACCGAAGACCCTCTTACTTATTTAAACACTGGTAAATCTGGCGGAATCAACGTAATCGATTTGGCAAATATAAATTCTTGTTCTTTTATCGCTACTCAAGATTTAGGTAAAATAAATCAAGATGGCACTTTTGAAATTATAGGAAGATTCGATAACTCTGATATTAGAGGATGTAATTTAATGGTGCTTTAGTTCTTGATAAGCAAATAATCTAAACCAGGACCATCGCATGCCATCCATAGGCTTGAAATCATAGTAGAACTTCTGTACATTAAAAGTTCTTTGTCATCGCCCGTACAATTACCTGCTAGTTCGTTTCCGGTTTCAAAAGTAAGTTCTAAGTAGTGATTTAGATTATTCTCGTATTCTACAACCTCAAAACTACCCGTAGCCTCAATAATCTCATCATCTATAGTTCTTGATTTTACAAAAGTACCTTCAGGTGAGAAAATGTAATATTCTTGCCATTCCATTTCTTCTCCTGTAGTTTCTGAATTTTGAAAACTACCAGACATTTGAGTTAGCTGCCATTTTTGTTCTGAGAAAACAAACTGCGTAGATTCCAACCCAAAGTCATCGTCATTAGCACAAGAGGCAAGAAAAACTAGAAACAGAAACAAAAGGGTATATCTTTTCATAGCACGAAGACTTTTAACTAGTTACAAGATACCCAACTTAGAAAATAGTTGCGTTAAGGCAATATTAAATTAAAGTCCTAATATTTTAGCATCTACAAAAAAGGTGGAATTTACTTCTAATTCGTGGTCGCTACTCATTAATTCATCGGTAACGGTATTTAATCGTAAACTGAATTCATCACTCTTTATATACTCTTTCAAATCTAAATCTGAGGTTTCTAAAGTAATAACAGTACCTGCATCTTCAGGAACTTCTTCTAAATAGGCAATTTTGATTTCTTCTAAACCATCGGCAGAGATGTATACTTCTATAGAATTTAAAAAGCTAAAATCAGCACCATCGGGCGATATAATGACCATCTCTAATTCGGTCAACTTAATCTCTTCAATTAAATCTTTTCTGGTATCGTTTACTTCAAAAGTAGATTCTGAGTTGGTTTCCATTTCTGGCGTAAAAACATCGAAAGGTAAATCAATACCTGCTGTAGAAGGTATGGTAGCACGTTGGCTATACTCCATATCAAACTTTGTCAACTCGTCTAGCTTATCACACGAAATAATTAATGCAAACAAACAAATGATAGTAATACTCTTCTTAAACATAACTTGGGGGTTTATGCTAACAAACGCTATTCACATAAAAATATTTAAAAATCGCTACTATATTTCACGCAATCTTTCCTATCGTTTAAAAATATAGGTTATCTCATCATCTGCAATATCAGGATTGTCTTCAAAGGTTAGTGTAAGTAACTCACCTTTAGTTTCGAAATAGTACACAGATCCATCAGAAAAATTGATTCGGTTGGCTTGACCACCATAAGTATGTTCCCCATTATTTCTAAAAAATGAGTATTCGCTTTCACTAGTAACGGTTACGCTATTTTTATTTGGATTAAAACTTACTTTAGTCAACGAAAAATCAATATCAGATGCGAATGCGCAATAACATATAACATCAGAAAGCGTCCATTCACCTTCTAATTCGGCATCTGCAATTAATGGATCATCATCATGACAAGAAATAAATAACAAGAACAATACCGCTACAAGTTTAAACTTCATAAAATACAGTCAAAAAAGATTTATCTAATTAAAAACCAATACAAAGTAGTTCTTCTTACCCCTCTGTAGTAATACAAACTTGTCATTGATCAAATCATCTGCAGTAATTAAAAAGTCTTCTTTTACTTTCTCTTTATTTACCGAAATTGAATTTTGTTTCAATTCTCTTCTTGCCTCACCATTAGAGCCCAAAAAGTCAGTTTTAGCTGCTAATGCCCCGATCATATCCAGACCGTCTGTTAATTCAGATTTTGAAAGTTCTGCTTGCGGTACACCATCAAAGATTTCTAAGAATGTTTTTTCATTCAATCCTTTTAAATCAGAAGCTGTAGACTTGCCAAAGAGTATTTGACTAGCTTTTACCGCATTATCCAAATCATCTTGCGAGTGTACCATTACCGTAATCTCGTCTGCCAATCTTTTTTGAAGTAATCTTAAGTGCGGCGCTTCCGTATGTTCTTTTATTAAATCTTCAATTTCTTGTTGCCCTAAGAACGTAAAAATTTTAATGTATTTATTGGCATCATCATCTGACGTGTTCAACCAATATTGGTAGAATTTATATGGCGATGTTCTTTCTGCATCTAACCAAACGTTACCACCTTCTGTTTTACCGAATTTAGTACCATCTGCCTTTGTTATTAACGGGCACGTAAGTGCATACCCTTTACCACCCGCTATTCTTCTAATTAATTCTGTACCCGTCGTAATATTACCCCACTGATCACTACCACCCATTTGAAGGCTACAATTATGTTCTCTGTACAAGTGCAGAAAATCGTATCCCTGAACCAATTGGTAGGTAAATTCAGTAAATGACATACCTTCTTTTGCTTCTGATGAAAGACGCTTTTTTACAGAGTCTTTAGACATCATATAATTTACCGTAATATGCTTACCTACGTCTCTAATAAATTCTAAGAAAGAGAAGTCTTTCATCCAGTCATAATTATTGACCAATACGGCAGCATTATCCTCATTTCCAGAAAAATCTAAAAAACGAGATAATTGCTCTTTTAAGGCATTCTGATTGTGACGAAGCGTTTTCTCGTCAAGTAGATTACGCTCTGCAGATTTACCAGAAGGATCACCGATCATACCAGTAGCACCGCCTATTAAAGCATAAGGTTTGTGCCCTGCCAATTGAAAATGGCGAAGCATCATTACCCCTACCAAGTGACCTATATGTAAAGAATCTGCTGTTGGATCTATACCTACATACGCAGACTGCATGCCTTCTAATAAATGCTCTTCTGTTCCTGGCATTGCATCGTGCAACATTCCGCGCCATTGTAACTCCTTGACAAAATTTGTCATCTCTTCCTGAATTTTAATTGAATTGCAAATATAAATGGAATTCTTGCCAGTACACAGTAGATTAAAGCATGAATTTATCCACCTGTATTCCCTAAATTTGAATTATGGTATTAGTTACAGGAGGCACAGGGTTGGTGGGGTCGCATTTGCTACTGAAATTAACAATGAACAATACAGAAGTTCGGGCTTTGTACAGAACTGAAGACAAGCTAGCTCAGGTAAAAAAAATCTTCTCTTACTATGCTGATGATGCTGCTTCTTTATTTGCTAAAATCGATTGGGTACAGGGAGATATTTTAGATATACCTTCTTTAGAAAATGCTTTTGAAAGTATTAATAATGTTTACCACTGTGCGGCATATATTTCTTTTAATCCATCAGATTTTAAAAAGCTTGAACGTATAAATAGAGAAGGTACTGCCAATATCGTAAATATCTGCATAGCAAAGGGTATTAAAAAATTGTGTCATGTAAGTACCATTGGTACTATCGGCAGAACGATTAGTAATAATCAAGCGGACGAAGAAACCGAATGGACTCGCCAAAATGCCAACCCATATGCCATTACAAAACACCTTGCCGAAATGGAAGTTTGGCGTGGCGCACAAGAAGAATTAGAAGTTGTAATCGTAAACCCGGGCGTTATACTTGGACCAGGGTTTTGGAATGCTGGTAGCGGTTCTTTTTTTAAAACAGCTGCTAAAGGATATCAATATTACCCACCTGGTGGATCAGGATTTATAACCATAAACGATGTTACCAATATTATGATCGCACTAATGAATTCTGGTATTTATAACGAGCGATTTATTCTGGTAGCCGAAAACTTGACATATCAAGAAATTTTGAAAAAAATTGCAATATCGATGGATAAAAAGCCTCCCTTTAAATCCTTAAAATTCTGGCAGTTAAATATCGGAAAGTTTGCAGATAAGCTTAGAAACCTAATGACCGGAAGCCCTAGAACGATAACAAAAAACACTATTTACGGACTAAAACACCCTACAACATTCAATAACGAGAAAATAAAGAACGCTCTAAATATGGAATTTGAGGGCTTAGACGAACAAGTAAAATTTTCTTCGAAGCTATTTATTTCTGAACACTCTTAGACGATACCGAGTCTTTCCCTTTAATATCAATGTTCTTTTTAGATTTCTCTACAAGACTTAAACTATCCCTAATTTTTTTCTCATCCTCTAATTTTAGACGTTGATCTTCAAGATCAGACTCCACCTTCTTGTACATATTCTCATATTGTAAAGGTTTTGACGCATAATACCTGTCACTATCTACAAATTGGGCACTATCAATTTCGTATTTCTTAAATATGAAAGATGTTGGCTCTACACCATTTTCGCGTAGCTTAGAAAGATTAGTTGCTTTTGCAGCATTGACGATAGCCATTTCTTTAATAACCGCCACCATCTTATCTTCTGGTATTAAATTATCTGGCTTTTCTACTAATTCTTCGGCACACGATGAAAGCATTAACAGTGCTACCACTAAAAATAATAAGTGCTTCATGGTCTATTGAATGTTAGCCTTTTTGCATTTCGCTTCTCAGAAAACTGTCCGTTACTATACCCTAAATGTCCGTTAATAAAGGTATGTACGATCTTAGATGAAAATGTGGTATCCTCAAAAGGAGACCATTTACATTTATAAGCAATATTCTCTTTAGTAACCGTCCAAGAACTATTTAAATCTGCAACTACTAAATCTGCATAATAGCCCTCACGTATATACCCACGCTTTTCTATCTGAAATAATATTGCCGGGTTATGGCACATTTTCTGCACCATTTTCTCTATTGTAATTTTCCCTTCTTTTACCTTCTCTAACATGGCATTTAAGGCATGTTGCACTAACGGTCCGCCAGAAGGTGATTTTGTATACACATTTTCTTTTTCCTCCAATAAATGTGGTGCATGATCTGTTGCGATAACATCTATTCGGTCATCTAACAATGCATCCCAAAGCATATCTCTATCGGTTGCTGTTTTTACCGCAGGATTCCATTTTATCAACGTCCCTTTTTCTGCATAATCTGCATCAGAAAACCAAAGGTGATGTATACAAACCTCAGCAGTAATTTTCTTTTGTTCTAACGGAATATCATTACGGAACAGATCGGTTTCTTTACCGGTCGATAAATGGAACACATGTAACCTTGCACCTGTTTTCTTTGCCAACGCAATTGCCCTTGATGAAGAAAGGTAACAAGCTTCTTCGCTTCTTATGATAGGATGCATTTCGACAGGAATATCATCACCATACTCTGCCTTATACTTCGCCATGTTTTTACGTATGGTCGTTTCATCTTCGCAATGTGCAGAGATGACCATTTCGGTATTACTGAAAATACTTTCAATTACCTTTTCATCATCAACCAACATATTGCCCGTAGAAGAACCTAAAAACAGTTTTATACCTGAGCAGGCATTTTTATCTAACTTCTTTAATTCTTCAAGATTATCATTGGTACCGCCGAACAAAAAAGAATAATTGGCAAAGGCAGAATTCGCTGCAGTTGCAAATTTTTCTTCTAACTTCTCAATTGTGGTCGTTTGCGGCGTTGTATTAGGTTGCTCCATAAAAGTGGTAATACCACCAGCAAGTGCCGCCCTACTTTCGGTTGCTATAGTACCTTTATGGGTAAGACCTGGCTCTCTAAAATGAACTTGATCATCAATAACCCCGGGTACTATATATTTCCCAGAAACATCAATAACCTCAGCATCTGCATCAGATATGTCTTTTCCTATTTTTGTAATAAGTTCATCAACAATTAGAATATCATTTTCTTCTGCTACTCCCTCATTAACTATTATTCCGTTTTTCAATAAAATTTTACCCATAACTAAAACTTATTTTTCAAAAATAGACTTCTCATTTTCATTACAAACACACCCCAAATAGCTTCGCTTATAATTGAGGAACTCATTTTTGATTTCCCTAATACCCGATCTCTAAAAATAATAGAAACCTCTTCTATTTTAAAGTGCTTTAAGTGCGCCCGAAACTTCATTTCTATTTGAAATGCATAGCCTACAAAACGAACCGAATCTAAATCTATAGCTTCTAATACTTTTCTTTTATAACAAACAAAACCAGCGGTAGGGTCATCTACCCGCATACCGGTAATCAGCTTCACATATATCGAAGCCCCGTATGACAACAACACTCTGTGCAGTGGCCAATTTACTACGTTTACTCCTTTTTTATATCGAGAGCCTACTGCCAAATCAGCTCCGTTCTCACAAGCTTTCAAGAGTCTCAATAAATCTGAAGGGGTATGCGAAAAATCGGCATCCATTTCAAATATATAGTCGTAACGCTTGGCAATTGCCCATTTAAAACCGTGAATGTATGCGGTACCTAAACCTGATTTCTCTAATCTAGTCTCTAAAAATAATCTTCCTTTAAACTCTTCTTGAAGGCCGCGCACGCAATCTCCTGTTTTGTCTGGTGAATTGTCATCTACTATGAGTACATGAAATTCTTTCTGCAAATTGAATACCGCCCGAATTATAGCCTCTACATTCTCAATTTCGTTATACGTAGGTATGATTACGATACTACTGGACATATATTATTTATAGGTGTTTCGACAAAAGTAAGGTTTTAAAAGTCTTCTTAAAATGGCTAACAATACCTTTATGAAATTTTTAAACTAGGTAGCTAACCTTAAATTTGTAATTTTGCCATTTAGTAATCGATGCAAATGTTGACTAAAATTCCAAAGCAGTTTTACTTTTTTTTAGCTGCAATATTCATTCTAAACCTTGTACAATCTAGTTTTACGCAACTCATTTTTGATGAAGCTTATTACTGGTATTATAGTCAGAACATGGCTTGGGGTTACTTTGACCACCCGCCGATGGTGGCGCTGTTGGTGAAAATCAGCAGCTTCTTTTTTAATGGTGAACTTGGTGTACGTTTCATGAGCTGCGTGCTATCTGCCATCAATATCATTCTTCTTTGGATGATGATAGACAACCCAAAAAAGAACGATTACATTAAACATTTCTTTGTTCTGGTTTTTTCGATGACGCTGTTAAATGCCTATGGCTTTTTTACATTACCAGATACACCGCTATTATTTTTTACGAGCTGCTTTTTATTGACATACAAGTACTTTATTAAAAAACCAACTGCAGGTTTAGCTATAGTAATAGGTATATTTATGGCCGCTTTAATGTACAGTAAGTACCATGCCGTACTGGTCATATTCTTTGTACTACTCTCAAACCTTAAGCTTACCACTAACAAATTTGCCTGGCTTGCCGTAGCAATTGCTTTGTTTTGCTATGCCCCGCATTTTTATTGGCTATACGAAAACGACTTTGTATCTATAAAATATCATTTATATGAACGGCCTAACGGTGCATATAGTTTTGAAAAATACACACTAGGCTTTATTGTAAATTTGGTTGCCATATTCGGTTTAACCTTTCCGTTTATTTATAAGGCGCTGTTTAAAACTAAAGGAAACGACTTGTTCAACAAGGCTCTAATATACCTTACCTACGGCGTGCTTATTTTCTTTTTTGTTTCTAGTTTTAATAGAAGGGTACAAACACAATGGATTATCATTGTTTGTATTCCTCTGGTGATTATCGCCTTCAACTATATGCTACAAAACAAACAGGCCTTAAACTGGATTTTTAGATTAGGACTCATCAATACTATTTTAATTATTTATTTAAGAATGGGGCTTGCCTACCAACCGCTACTTTTTAATTTCTATTACGAAACTCATGGCAATAAAGAGTGGGCAAAGGCAATTGAAAAGGAAGTTGGCGATATACCAGTGGTATTTGAAAACTCGTATAGAAATGCACCTATGTATTCTTTCTACACCGATGCAACACCAACCTTTTCATTGAACAACTTCATGTATCGAAAAAATCAGTATTCTATAAACGACTCTGAAGAACAAGTACGTGGTAAAGATGTCGCATACGTTTCTAAATATTTAAACAACCCTACGTTCACTTATACAAGAGAAGACGATGGTTTGTACAAAGGCAAGTACATAGCGAACTTTCAATCGTTTCGAAAACTAGATTGTATTGTTGCAGACATTCCGGTTGCTCTGAACTCCGAAGAAGACGTTGACCTTAAAATCTACAATCCGTATCAAGAGGATATAGACCTTAAAAAGTTGAAATTTGCAATAACGTATATGGATCACTACAAAAGTCCCGTAGAAACGCTGCAAATGACACCAGAGTCTACACAAACCGGAAACACCTTATTAAAGGAACAAGACACAACTCATTTTATATTTCAACTGCCTAAAACAAAAAAGGAAAACATTGGTTACTTTAGAGTAGTTATTTCTGAGAACGATTTATTATACGGTCTAAACGGCAAAGCAATTCCTATTAAATAATGGAACCTATTGCAAGAACTTTTGAGCAAACTGATTGGATCACCATAACACTTATGGTTAGTCTGTTGTTTCCGTTAATTGCAAAAAGTATCTATTACACCCGTTTTATAAACTTCATTATTCTTCCTTTCAATAACAAGTACATTACGATGTATACAAAGAAAGAAAAACTGTTTAATTGGTTTCATTTTCAAATGAGCGTGTTTCAAATCATAAATACGACCTTATTTATTTTTTTTATTTGGCGCTCCTATTTCAACCCTACCGAAGCAAAAAACCCTTATATTTTTCCTTTACTTCTTGCAGGTGTTTTCTTATTTATAACTGCGAAAACAATGGTGCAGCTATTTAATGGCTTCATATTTAATTCGTACAACACCTTTAATGAGTTGATTTTTAAGAAACTAACGTATTTAAATTATGCTGGCATTGTTCTTTTCATTGCTAATATATTTTTAGCCTATGTTTTTATTGACTCACAAATCGTAATTATTATCGCCCTTATTCTGTTTTTTATTATTAATATAATTGGTTGGGTAACAGTCCTCAGGAATTATCAAAAATTCATAAGCTCCTATTTTTTCTATTTTATTTTGTACCTTTGCGCACTCGAAATTGCACCCTTAGTTATTATGGGAAGCTTTCTAAAATAGTGCAGCATATGAAAGTAAAAACGATTTTGGTCTCTCAACCTGAGCCGAAAATGGAAAACTCCCCCTATTCCAAGCTTATTGACAAAGAGAAAGTAAAGGTTGATTTTAGACCATTCATTCATGTAGAAGGAGTTGACGCAAAAACAGTGCGACAACAAAAGATAGATTTGAATGATTTTACCGCGATTGTATTAACAAGCAGAAACGCAGTAGACCACTTCTTTAGAATCGCAGACGAAATGCGGTTCAAAGTGCCAGATTCTATGAAATATTTCTGCCAATCTGAAGCGGTAGCCTATTACCTGCAAAAATACGTCGTCTACAGAAAACGTAAAATTTACGTTGGAAAAAGATTATTTACAGATTTAGTACCATTGATCAAGAAATATAAGGATGAAAAATTCTTGCTTCCTTCTTCAGATGTACTTAAACAAGATGTACCTGACACCTTAGATTCATTAAGTATTAATTGGAAAAGAGCTATTTTTTACAAAACTGTAATTAGCGACCTTTCTGATTTACGAAATGTTTATTATGACATTTTGGTATTTTTTAGTCCGTCTGGTATAGAATCCTTATTACAGAATTTTCCAGATTTCGATCAAAAGGAAACTAGAATAGCTGTTTTCGGTAACTCTACAGTAGATGCGGCAACCGATGCCGGCTTACGAATAGATATCAAAGCACCAACACCTGAAACACCGTCTATGACGATGGCATTACAGAAATACATAATGAGCGTAAATAAATAATACACTCAAATAATTTTATAAAAAAAGCCTTGCAATGCAAGGCTTTTTTATTGTCTTAAAATGCGTACCGTTGTGGTCCGCCTCTTCTTATTTCTTCACTGGCATACCCTTCAAACTTTTTAAAGTTTTCTCTAAAGGCATTTGTCAATTTAAATGCTGTGGTGTAATATTTCTCATCATCGTTCCAAGTTGCTCTCGGACTCAATACCGACGTTGGCACACCAGGGCACTCTCTAGGTTGCGCTACACCAAATACAGAATGAATATGGTACTTATCATAAGAATACAAGCCAAGATCACCGTTTAATGCGGCAGATATCATTGCTCTTGTATATTTTAATTTCATTCTAGTTCCGATTCCGTAAGGTCCGCCTGTCCAGCCCGTATTCACCAACCATACATCTACACCAGATTCTTTCATTTTTTTACTTAACATTTCAGCATACTTTGTTGGGTGCAATGGCATAAATGGCGCACCGAAACATGCCGAAAATGATGGTACCGGCTCTACAACACCTGCTTCTGTACCAGCAACTTTTGCAGTATAACCAGATATAAAGTGATAAGCAGCCTGACTAGGCGTAAGCTTTGATATTGGAGGCAGTACACCAAATGCATCTGCAGTTAAAAAGAATATATTCTTTACATTCTTACCAATAGATGGTTGTTGAATGTTATCTATATGATGAATGGGGTAACTAACTCTTGTATTTTGTGTAATTGAAGTATCGGCAAAATCTACATTGCCATTACCATCTAATACTACATTTTCTAATATAGCACCTGGCTTAATAGCACCATAAATTTCTGGCTCTTGCTCTTCTGATAGATTGATCACCTTAGCATAGCAACCGCCTTCAAAGTTAAATACGGTATTTCTACTCGTCCAACCGTGTTCATCGTCACCTATTAGCTTTCTATTAGGATCTGTTGACAATGTTGTTTTTCCTGTTCCTGATAATCCGAAAAAGATAGCCGTATCACCATCTTCACCAACATTAGAAGAACAGTGCATTGGTAATGTTTCTTTATAAACCGGTAGTATAAAGTTTAAGGCCGAGAAAATACCTTTTTTGATTTCACCCGTATATCCAGTTCCACCAATAAGTGCAATTTTGTCTGTAAAATTTAAGATTGCAAAATTATGTTGTCTTGTTCCGTCAACTTCCGCATCGGCCATAAAGCCCGGTGCGTTGATTACCGTCCACTCAGGAGTAAAATCTTCCAATTCTGCATCCGTAGGGCGCAAAAACATATTATAAGCGAACATATTCGACCAAGGATATTCATTTATTACCCTAATGTTCAGTTTATAATCTTCATCTGCACATGCATAACTATCTCTAACAAAAAGTTCTTTTTCGTTTAAATAGGAAATTACCTTAGTATATAATGCATCAAATTTTTCCTTTTCAAATGGAATATTAATGTCGCCCCACCAGACTTTGTCTTTTGTGATATCATCTTTTACAATAAATCTATCTTTTGGGGATCTACCTGTAAATTCACCAGTATTGACCGCAAGTGTTCCATTGCTAGTCTCAACTCCCATATCCATTTCTAGAGTGGCTTTTTGAAGTTGTTCTGGTGTTTCCTGATAATGAAAATTGGCGTGTGTAATCCCGTAGTTTTTCAGGGATATGGTATTCGCATTTGTCATTGAGCTTTTCATGCTTTAGAAAATTTGTTCATGTAAAACTAAAAAAATAAAAGCTGAACCACAGATTTTCAGAGCTCAATTACAGCTATTTACGGTCGAAATACGAATTCTATTATATATGAACGATATATAAAAATATTCTCAGTCAAACCAATCATTTTTTTAAACTATTATAAGTAAATAACTATTTTGAATACGTCATTATTGATTTTGAATGTAAATATTAAGAAATAAATAAAAAAAGAGGTCTTTTTTTGACACGTAATTTTTACTTTTTAGCAAAATATTCAGCCGTTTTTGTAGTTAAAAGCACAGCTGCATGCTTCATATTGTACTCAAAATCCTTACGCTCATCTTGAATTTCAAAAACGTCAAAAACACCTATTTCTTTTAGCTTTTCTTTTGAGATTTCAAGAACTCCGCATATGGCAATTACAGGAATACCATATTCCTTACCCAAGCCTATAACCCCTTGTAATAATTTACTATTCAAATTTTGCTCGTCAATTTTACCTTCACCTGTAATAATATAATCGAATTTCTCTTTATGTAATATCTCACTTAAACCGGATAGCTCTAAAATAAAGTCCATGGCACCTAAGAACTCTGCGTTTAAAAAAGTTTTCAATCCGAAAGCAGCACCTCCTGCCGCCCCAGCACCGGGCACCCTATTATAACGTACATTATACTTTTCTGAAACAACCTTGTTCAATCGTATTAAACCCTTATTCAACTCTGTAACAACATCATCGGAAGCTCCTTTGTATTTTGCATATACATAAGCTGCTCCATTTTTACCGAATAACGGATTGACTACATCATTAACCGTATAAAACTTCACCTGCTTTAATTTTTCAATTACACGTGAATCATCAATTGACCTAATTAATTGCAAGCTTGAGCCAACTGGAGGCAGCATTACTCCGTTTTCATTTAAAAAATCATACCCTAAAGCATTCGCTATACCAATACCACCATCATTGGTTGCACTTGCGCCAAGGCCAATGTAAATATGCTTCACTCCTTTTTCAACAGCATCCTTTATTTCAATTCCCGTGCCATAAGTAGTGGTCAACATAGGGTTACGATTATCATAAGGCAACAATTCAAGACCCGAAGCATTGGCGAGCTCTATATAAGCCGAATTATCTTCTTTGTTGTATAAATAATATGACCTTATGGGTTCCCTTAACGGATTTTCACTAATTACTTCAACCGAAATACAAGGTTTATAATTAGCAATAACTCTTAAAAAACCTTCTCCACCATCTGTTGCTTTAATATAACGGGATGTAAAAGGCGCCCCAGTTTTCTTCATACCGTCAATAAAGGCATTAGCAAATGATTCACTTGTTAAAGAACCATCAAATTTATCTGGTATAAGTAATAGCTTCATTTATTTGAATTTAGCGGGGAAACTATTTATTGAAATATCCCATAACTCTGGGAGTATAAAATATACGAAAAACGTTAATATAATTATAGAGATTATATTCATAAAGAACCCTTTGCTCACCATATCGGGTATTCTCAAGTAACCAGACCCAAAAACTACGGCATTAGGTGGTGTGGCTACCGGTAACATAAAAGCACACGATGCCGCGACCGCTGCGCCCACCATTAGCACAAATGGGTGTACATCTATTGTCAACGCCATAGGGGCTAAAACGGGCAGCAACATCGCGGTGGTCGCTAAGTTAGATGTTATTTCAGTCAGAAAGTTTACCGCAGCTATCAACACTAAAATCAGAATTATTATTGGCAACCCCGATAGCGATGTCATTTGACTACCGATCCATACTGCCAATCTGCTAACTTCAAATCCTTTTGCCAATGCCATACCACCACCGAACAAAAGAATTATACCCCACGGCATTTTTACGGCTTCTTCCCAATTAATGAGTTGCTCTCCTTTTTTCTTTGAAGGAATCAAGAATAATACAATTGCAAAAAATATAGCAATGATAGTATCATCTAAACCGGGTAAAATCTTTTGTAACAGAAATGAACGCGTGATCCAACAGAATGCAGTCAATGCAAATACAAATGCCACTACTTTCTCTTCGTATGATATTTTACCAAGATTAGATAGTAGGCGTTGAATTTCTTGCTTTCCCCCCGGAAAAGACTTTTGCTTAAAACTAAAGGCATATTTAGTCAAATATTTCCAACATATAAAAATTAGAATAATAGAAATAGGCAGGCCAAAAGCAAACCATTGCATAAAAGTGATTTCATAACCATAGGTATCTAATACTACACCCGCCAATACTAAATTTGGAGGTGTACCGATCAAAGTGGCCAAACCACCAATAGAAGCACTATAGGCTATTGCCAACATAAGTGCCTTACCAAAAGTCTTATTTTCGTCTTCTATAGTATCAGGATTATCTTGTAATTGCTTTATTATCGCCAAACCTATAGGCAGCATCATTACCGAGGTTGCGGTATTTGATATCCACATCGATAGAAAAGCGGTTGCCATCATAAAACCCAGAATAATCTTTCTAACATCCGACCCTATGAGGTTGATAATATTCAAGGCTATTCTTCTATGTAAGTTCCATTTTTCTATAGCAATGGCTATTATAAAACCGCCCATGTAGAGAAATACATACTTGTGACCGAAAGAACCTGAAGTCGATGATAAATCTAGCCCGCCAGAGAGCGGAAATAATACTAATGGCAACAAAGCTGTTACCGCAATTGGTATCGCCTCGGTAATCCACCAAATAGCAATCCAAATTGTAGATGCCAATACTGCATTTGCTTGCTCTGAAAGTCCGTCGGGACGAAAAAACAATAGAATGAGTACAAATGAAAGAGGACCCAAGACCAGTCCTAATAATTTTGTTTTAGTCATGAAAATGCCATTGATACGTTGAAAATACGCTATTTATAGACTCAAACGACGTATTTCACCGCTATTTTATAAGTTTTGATTTCATTATTCCATAGCCAGTCATTGCCCAAGCCACTATTAAAAACAAACCACCGATAGGGGTTACAATACCTATTAATTTAAAATCGAATGCAACCAAAGAATTTAACGCCAACAGATAAATAGAAAATGAAAATAGCACCACACCAATGATAGTACATACGTAAATACTTTTCTTAGACTTCAAATATTCACTTGGCAATAACCCAACTGCAAACAGAAAAAAAGCATGGCACATTTGGTATCTAACTCCCGTTTCAAAGGTTGCTACAGCTTGTATATCTACTAATTCTTTTAATCCATGTGCACCAAATGCACCTAGTACAACCGCTAGCATTCCAAATAAGCACGCTGTACTTAAAATTGTTTTTTTCATAACTTTTTATATAACTTTCTTTATAAATGTAACAATTTGATACCTTAGTAAATCGTTACCAATCAAAAATACTGAAATCGTATGATGCGAAAAATTCTTGTTATAGGCGCAGGCAAATCAACCTCTTATTTGTTAGATTATCTTTTAGGTAAATCGGAAACCGAAAATTTAGAAATCACCATTGGTGATATCAACCCAGCCGCAATTTCCTCCTCGATTGCAAATCATAAAAATTGTAGCGTTATAGAACTCGATATTTTTGAGGAAAATGCGAGGCATAAGGCTATTGAAAACTCAGACATCGTTATCTCTATGCTTCCTGCTCGTTTTCACATTAAAGTTGCAGAAGACTGTGTTCGCCATAAAAAGCATTTAGTAACAGCATCGTACGTTAGTCCAGAATTACTTGCTCTTGATAAAGAAGTGAAGGAAGCGGGACTGGTATTTATGAATGAAATAGGACTAGATCCTGGTGTTGACCACATGAGCGCCATGCAAGTGATCGATCGAATTCGCGATAAAGGTGGTAAAATAATATTATTTGAATCTTTCTGTGGAGGACTCGTTGCACCTGAACACGATAACAATCTTTGGAACTATAAATTTACTTGGAACCCAAGAAATGTGGTGCTCGCTGGGCAAGGTGGTACCGCTAAATTTATACAAGAAGGCACCTATAAATATATACCTTACCACCGTTTATTTAGACGTACCGAATTTTTTGAAATTGAAGGTTATGGTCGTTTTGAAGGATACGCCAATCGTGATTCTTTAAACTACCGAGAAGCCTATAAATTACAAGATGCCTTAACCATATACAGAGGCACCATGCGTCGTGTAGGATTTTCGAAAGCCTGGAATATGTTTATTCAATTAGGGGCTACCGACGATACATTTACTATTGAAAACTCTGAAAAAATGAGTTATCGTGAATTCATCAATCTATTTCTTCCTTACTCCCCAACAGATTCTGTAGAATTGAAACTTAGACATTACCTGAAATTAGATCAAGATGATATCCGTTGGGATAAATTATTAGAATTGAACATTTTTGACAATACTAAGAAAATAGGCATACCAAATGCCACACCCGCTCAAGCACTTCAAAAAATTCTTGAAGACAGCTGGACACTTAAAGCCGAAGAGAAAGATATGATTGTTATGTACCATAAATTCGGTTACGAATTAAATGGCGAAAAGAAACAAATAGACTCTAAACTAGTGGTTACGGGCGAAAATCAAACGTTTACGGCAATGGCAAAAACAGTAGGATTACCCGTTGCTATGGCTGCACTTAAAATCTTGAACGGAAAAATAACTATTCCCGGAGTGCAAATTCCTATTACCAAAGAAGTGTATGAACCTATACTAAAGGAACTTGAAGATTACGGAGTCAATTTCAAGGAATACGATATACCTTATTTAGGTTATAACCCAAATTCTGTAGTCAACTAAGCATTTTAACTAACAAATTGAAACCAAATAAGTACATTTATGTTTTAATTCCTTATTGAGGATTTGATTACCCAAGGCTTGCCTTGGAATAATAGATATATTCATAAGCACACCTCCAACCCTTAGAATGAGGTTATTGATTTAACAAAACATGAAAAACGCAACTTCATTGGCAAAAATTGACGGAATAGATAAAAAGATATTACGTTTTTTAATGGAAGACGCCCGTAAACCGGTACTTGAAATTGCAAGAAGTATTGGAATATCTGGTGCAGCTATTCACCAACGACTTCGTAAACTAGAAGCATCGGGACTTTTATCTGGTTCTAAGTTCATTGTTAATCCGAAATCATTAGGCTATACCACTATGGCTTATATTGGTATTTACTTAGATAAAGCTATGAGCAACCCAATGGCGGTAAAACAATTGGAAAAAATACCTGAAGTATTAGAATGTCACTACACCACAGGAAACTGGTCTATTCTAATAAAAGTACTTTGTAGAGACAACGAACATTTAATGCAGGTGCTTAACAAAGAAATACAAGCTATAGAAGGTGTTTCAAGAACAGAAACCTTCATTTCTTTGGCGCAACAAATCGACCGACAAATATCTATTTAGGTAGAAAGTAAGAGTAATTCCTCTGCATCTTCACTTAGTTTAATAGTATCTATTTTTCTGAACCCCAATTTCCCCAATAGTGCAAGTGACTTTTCATTTGTCTTCATACATATAGCCAAAATGCGGTTTTGCTTTAACTCTATTCTACCAAATTGCATAGTAGCACTTGCAGCTTCAAATGCATAACCATAACCTTCATATTTTGGTAATAGAGCAAAACCTAAATCAATAGCATCCAAATAATCTCTTTTTAAAAGACCACAAAGCCCTATAGGAGTGCCATCTTTTAAAGCAACCACCATAAGTCCAAATCCGTTTTTAGTAAACCCATCAATTAATGAATTTCGAATATACTTTTTTGCATGATCAAGATCAGCAATATTCTTATCCCCGATAAATTTTAACCAGCTATCAGTATTCAGCAATTCATAAATAAATTGTGCATCTTTCAGGTTTGCAGATTTTAAATACAATCTTTCGGTTTGTAATTGTTTCATTTGCTTTTAATTGAAAACAAAAAAACCTGCCTTTTTGAGGCAGGTTTAAAATTATTAATGATTGAATTCAAAATTAATCTCTACCTCCAAAAACTTGAAGTCCCCAGTATACTAAAGTTGCCAATGAACCAATTGCAGCAACCAAATAGGTACGCGCAGCCCATTTTAATGCATCTTCAGAACCTTTATATTCTTCTGGTGTAACTATATTTTTATTTTTTAACCATGCCAATGCTCTATTACTAGCATCATATTCAACCGGTAAGGTTACAAAACTGAACAAAGTTGCCATACCCATCATTACCAGACCGGCAACGGCTACCCAATACCCGAAACCTACACCGGCTGCAGCACCTAAAGCCAAACCACCAAATACTACCCACATCGACATGCTAGATGTTACACTGACTATGGGTACCAATTTAGATCGCATACCTAACCACTCATAGGCCTGTGCATGTTGTACGGCGTGTCCACATTCGTGAGCCGCTACCGCAGCTGCTGACGCATTTCTTTGATTATAAACACCTTCACTCAAGTTTACTGTTTTATTAGCAGGATTGTAATGATCTGTAAGCATACCAGGTGTAGAAACAACCTTTACATCTCTAATACCATGATCTGCCAACATTTTTTCTGCAATCTCTGCACCACTCATTCCATTTTGTAAATGAACTTTGGAATAGAACTTGAACTTACTCTTTAACTTACTACTCACTAACCAGCTGACCAAAGCAATTGCTCCAATCAGTATATAATATCCCATCATAACGTTTCAAATTTTAAATCGATTAAATATACTAAAGATTCCTACTTTTTTAAGAATCTATTTATTTAAAAGCAAAAACCCCGCCAAATTCCTTTCGGAAATGGCGAGGCCTATTTTACTGACAAAATGTACTAACTAAGCAACTATTTCTTCCCAACCAAAGGCTTCAATAATTTCTTGATATACTACATTCCCTTCTACGATATTTAATCCTTTCTTTAAAGACGCATCTTTTTCACAAGCAGCTTCCCAACCTAAATTGGCTAATTTTAATGCATATGGCAAGGTTACATTGGTCAATGCCATTGTTGATGTATAAGGCACTGCACCTGGCATATTTGCAACGGAGTAATGGACTACATCATCTATAATATAAATTGGATCTTCATGCGTGGTAGGCCTGGTTGTTTCTACACATCCACCTTGATCTACAGCTACATCTACGATTACCGTACCAGGTCTCATTTCTTTCAACATATCTCTAGTTATCAAATTCGGTGCTTTTGCTCCTTTTAGCAGAACTCCACCAATGATTAGATCGTGCGTTTTTATAAGTCTTCTGATATTAAATTCGTTTGAAAATTCGGTAACTACATGTGGTGGCATTACATCGTTTGCATAACGTAGACGTTTCATGTTCACATCTAATATCGTTACGTGAGCACCTAAACCTGCTGCCATTTTAGCAGCTTGAATACCCACTACACCGGCACCTAATACCAAAACTTTACCTGGCGCAACACCTGGCACCCCGCCTAATAATACACCACGACCTTTTACCGGCTTCTCTAAATATTTAGCACCTTGTTGTATCGCCATTCTACCAGCTACTTCAGACATTGGCGTTAAAAGTGGCAATGTACCTTCTTCATCTTCTACGGTTTCATAAGCGATACAGATTGCTTTCTGTTTAATCATTGCCTTCGTTAAGGCTTCGCTTGATGCAAAGTGAAAATAGGTGAATAATATTTGACCTTCTTGAATTAGATTATATTCTTCTTCAATAGGCTCTTTTACTTTTACGATCATTTCGCACATGGCGTATACCTGACCAATAGTATCTAGTATTACAGCACCTGCCTGTTGATAATCTTGATTGAAAAAACCACTGCCTTCTCCAGCATCTGACTGGACATACACTTTGTGGTTGTTCTTTACCAATTCGAAAACTCCGGCTGGCGTCATACCTACCCTGCTTTCATTGTTCTTAATTTCTTTTGGAATACCAACAATCATGATTTATCATTTTATGTTACACTGCAAAATTGAAGCTAATTATGCAGATAACAAACAATAATTCGATAAAACGTAGGGGTTGATTGGTAAAAATATGATTTTATAAGTATTTACCCCTATAAATTTTAGGGGTCTAATTGATTATTTATGTTTAATTTTTAAAATCACCATTATTAATAATAATATTGCCGTTGTTAAATTTGCTATGATAATAGGTAGACTACCTAGTGAAGAACCATATACCAGCCACATTAAAACCCCTAACAGCAAAACACTGTACATGGTCAAAGAAATATCTTTGGTCGATTTATCTTTCCAAGTCTTATACACTTGTGGCACAAATGAACCTGTAGTGAAGGTTGCTGCGACTAAACCTAAGATTTCAATACCATCCATATTTTTTATTTTATAACCACAAAAGTAAATCTATGAAACAAAAAGAGGCGATGGAAATCGCCTCTTACTTTAAACATATTTTCTTATTTATCCTACGATATTGACAATCTTACCAGGCACAACAATTACCTTTTTAGGTGTTCTACCTGCTAGTTGCTGTTGGGTTTTTTCATTTGCCATTACCGCTGCTTCTATTTCATCTTTAGATAAATCTAAAGAAAGCTCTAAGGTGAACTTCATTTTACCATTGAAAGATATCGGGTATTCTTTACTACTTTCTACCAAATACTTTTCTTCAAACTTCGGGAAAGTCGCAGTTGCTATAGATTCAGCATGACCCAACTTACTCCAAAGTTCTTCTGCAATATGTGGGGCATAAGGTGACACCAAAATTGCCAACGGCTCTAATACTTGTCTGCTCACACATTTCTGCGATGAAAGCTCATTTATACAAATCATGAAAGTAGATACCGAAGTATTGAAACTGAAATTCTCAATATCCTCCTCTACCTTTTTAATGGTTTTATGCAAGGTCTTCCAAGAGTCTTTAGAAGGCTCATCTTCAGTTACCAAAAATGATACGTTCTCCCCTGTATGAAACTGTCTCCATAATTTCTTTAAGAAAGAATGTGTTCCTGTTATACCCGCCGTGTTCCATGGTTTTGATTGCTCTAACGGACCTAAGAACATTTCATACAAACGCAAACTATCTGCACCGTATTCCTCACAAATAGCATCAGGGTTTACGACATTGTATTTAGATTTGGACATTTTCTCGACTTCGCGACCTACTTTGAAAGAACCATCCTCTTCCGTTATGAACTCTGCATCGGAAAATTCATCTCTCCACTTTTTGAAACCTTCAATATCAAGTTCATCGGAAGCATTTATTAATGAAACGTCTGCATGTAATGGCGAAAAGTTTTTCCAACTAGCTTCAACAATATTTCTACCGCCAGGTTTAGAGGATAAAGATTCAATCAATTGTTTTAAGTTTTTAGAATAATCGTCTAAGAAACCCTTTTCATTAATAGCTTTCTGAATAATATCTTGAGAAATAAAAATTGGTTTTTTAATATAATTCTGATTCCACCTATAAACAAACGCACTAGTCCCCGTAATCATTCCTTGATTGATCAACTTCTTCGCAAACTCATCTTTAGGCACCAAACCTTTATCGAACATGAACTTTTGCCAGAATCGTGAATACAACAAGTGACCTGTTGCGTGCTCACTACCACCTATATATAAATCTACATCTTGCCAGTAATTAATCGCTTTTTGTGAGAATATTTCTTCGCTATTATGCGGATCCATGTATCTATTAAAATACTGAGAACTACCAGCCCAACCTGGCATGGTATTCAACTCAAGAGGCCACACGGTGGCATTATTTATCTCATTGTTATCTACAACTTTATTTGCAACGGTATCCCATGCCCAAACCTCAGCATTACCCAAAGGTGGTTCACCGGTTTCAGTAGGTAAATATTTTTCAACCTCTGGCAACTCAATTGGTAAATGTTCTGGAGAAATCATCTGCGGCATTCCGTCTACATAATACACCGGGAATGGTTCTCCCCAATATCTTTGACGACTGAAAACAGCATCACGCAATCTATAGTTTATTTTTCCTTCACCATGTCCTATTTTCTCCAACTCATAGATTGCTAATTTCATAGCTTTCTTATACGGAAGACCATTTAAGAAATCAGAATTTGCAATGACAGTCTTATCCTTGTCAGCAAAAGCTTCTTCAGAAATATCAACGCCTTCAAATATGTTAGGAATATCGATATTGAAGTGTTTCGCAAAATCATAATCGCGCTGATCTCCGCATGGAACGGACATTACAGCACCTGTACCGTAACCTGCCAATACATAATCACCAATCCAGATAGGAATAGGTTCTTTTGTAAATGGATGTTCTGCATATGCACCCGTAAAAGCACCTGAAATAGTCTTCACATCTGCCATACGATCACGCTCAGAACGTTTTGCAGTTGCTTCTATATACGCTTCTACTTCAGCTTTTTGTTCGGCAGTGGTTATTTTAGAAACCAACTCATGCTCTGGCGCCAAAGTCATAAATGACACTCCGAAAATGGTGTCAGGGCGAGTTGTGAAAACCTCAATCCCCCTAGCCCCCGAAGGGGGAATATTTTGTTGTTCCAAATGAGCCTTTATCTCTTCTAAAACACCATCAATATTTCCAATTACTTTTTCATTTTTAAATCTTACGACTTTATAACCTAAACCATTTAAAACTTTAGTTCTTTTTAAATCAGCTTCCTTTTGAGTTTCATGAATTTCCCCATCTACCTCAATTACCAATTTTTTAGATAAACAAACGAAGTCTACTATGAAATCATCTATTAAATGTTGTTGCCTAAACTTATAATCTAGTTTCTTAGATTTTATAGACTCCCAAAGAACTGATTCAGCAGCAGTAGGATTAGCCCTCATTTCTTTTGCTCTATCAAGCAACAAATGAGAATTATTACCTCCTGTCATATATCCAGGTGCAGTCCCTTCCCCTTTGGGGAAGGTTAGGATGGGGAACGTGACTGAAGCTCCTTGACTTCTCCCTATCCAATTGGTCTGCGAATCTTTTAAAGGTTGTGGCCAATCTATCTTATCCAATCCATCTAACAAACGCTGTGCGTATGCAGAAATACGCATACTCCACTGGGTCATTTTTTTACGAACAACCGGGTGACCACCACGTTCTGACACTCCGTTTACGATTTCGTCATTCGCCAATACCGTACCTAGTGCCGGGCACCAGTTTACCTCGGTATCCGCCAAATATGTTAATCGATATTGTAATAGTATTTCTTGTTTTTTAACATCAGAAAAAGAATTCCATTCATCCGCAGAAAATGATACTATATCATCATCACATACGGCATTTACATTGGCGTTTCCATCCGAAGAAAATTTAGAAATCAAGGTTTCTATATCTTCCGCCTTATCGGTTTCTTTATTGTACCAAGAATTGAAAATTTGAATGAATATCCACTGTGTCCACTTGTAATAATCGGGACTAGATGTTCTAACCTCTCTACTCCAATCGAAAGAAAAGCCTAATTGATCTAGTTGTCTTCTATAGGTTTTAATATTTGCCGCTGTAGTAACAGCCGGGTGCTGACCTGTTTGAATAGCATATTGTTCTGCAGGTAAACCAAAAGAATCGTACCCTTGCGGATGCAATACATTAAACCCTTTATGCCTTTTATAACGCGCATAAATATCACTTGCAATATAGCCCAACGGATGCCCAACATGTAGCCCCGCACCAGACGGATAAGGAAACATATCTAACACATAGAATTTTTCTTTATCAGAATCGTTCTCTGCTTTAAATGTTTGGTTTTCTGCCCAGTATTTTTGCCATTTGGCTTCAATTTCGTTGAAATTGTATTGCATGATCTTTACTTCTTTTCTGTAAGTCGCAAAAATAGGTTGAATCAATGAGAGTTAAAAAGATATTGGTAATTAACAGTTTTACTTCACCAAACTAAAAGAATATTGCCTATTTCTAAATTTGGTATCTTAGAATCGTGAAATTATCGTGTCCCAAAAAAATAATCTGTTTTTTAACCATTTTTTGCTTTGTTTCTATAGAAATGCATGCACAACTTGGTTTTTGTGGCGGTAATTCAGGCGACCCTATTTTTACCGAAGATTTTGGTTCTGGAACCACCGACGGACCAGAATTACCTGCCGGTACTACCACTTATAATTTTACCACTGGTACGCCCAATGATGGTGAATATACAATCTCTAGCACTACCAACTATTTTGACTGGTTATCTCTTCAAGACCATACACCGGGTGACAGTAACGGAAAAGCTTTTATTGTCAATGCAAGTTTTACGGCCGGCGAGTTTTACCAACGTCAAGTAACTGGCTTGTGCGAGAATACCACCTATGAATTTTCATCTTGGCTGATCAACCTACAATCTGCCAACAGTTGTGAAGGCAATAGCATACCTGTTAATGTACGTTTTCAAATATGGGATGAAACGGACACCAATATGCTTGCTCAAGGAGATACAGGGAGCATACCAGCAACAGGAACCACAGAATGGGAGCAATATGCTCTAGTTTTTAAAACCGAACCGGGTCAAACATCAGTTATTTTAAAAATGAGAAATAATAGTAATGGCGGTTGTGGGAATGATGTTGCCATCGATGATATATTATTCAGATCTTGTGGCGATAATGTTACCGTTGCTACTGCAGCCGATGAAGCTAGCTTAGTAGTTTGTGAAGACCAAGGTGGCATATCGAGAACGTTAACCGCAACACCGGACTCTTCTGTTTTTAGTACCCATGCCTACCAATGGCAGCAAAGCACTGACCAACAAACGTGGACAGATATCCCTGAAGAGAACAGTGCTGTATTTGACACCCCGGCAGTTACTGCCACCACTTATTTTAGAACAAAAATTGCAGAAGATATTATCAATGTAAATAACGATTTGTGCAACGTGGTATCCGATGTTTTTGACATTACCGTTCTACCTATTCCCGCTGCTCCTACGAGTAACGGAGATGTAACCATCTGTGAAGGAGAACTAGGCACGCTAACCGTCAATACACAAAATTCATATTCCATTAATTGGTACGATGCCGCCATTGGCGGAAATTTGATTTTATCTGACAACCAGAATTTAGAAATTGGCATTGCCGGCACCTATTATGCAGAAGCTAATTCTACAGAAATTGAATGCGCATCTACTACTAGAACGGCAGTCACTTTAACCGTTAATCCGTCACCCGTTGTACCTGATGATTCTAGTACATTTTTATGTGAAGATTCTTCTACCTCCTTAGATGCAGAAATTGAAAATGTTACGTATCAATGGTCTACTGGTGCGACCACCCAACAAATCGATGTTGCCGAACCCGGCGAATACGATGTCATCATCACCAATACAAATGGATGCTCAGCCACACGTAAATTTACAGTTGAACAAATAGATTTACCTCGAATTGATAAAATAGTATCTGACGGTCCCACAATAGTAGTCTCTACTGCCAACGGTGGAAATTTCGAATATTCTTTAGATGGTAGGTCATTTCAACCTAGTCCTTTTTTTGATGCCGTAGCAGGCGGTTTTTATACTATTTACGTGCAAGACAATACAAATTGTGGCGTAGTAACAGAAGATTTTTATCACTTGGTCATTCCAAAATTCTTTACTCCCAACGGAGATACATTCAATGATATTTTTGCTCCTGACGGACTTGAGGTTTTTAATTCTGTTACGATCTCAATTTTTGACCGCTACGGAAAGCTCTTAAAATTTGGAAATACAAATTCCACCTCTTGGGACGGTACTTTTCAAGGTGAACGATTGCCAGAAGATGATTATTGGTATCTCATTACCGCAGATTCTATTCAATTAAAGGGTAACTTTAGTTTAAAACGTTAAGGCTTTATTTTTTTAAGTTCCATTTAACAATACTTTGCTATTTTTACTGCACTTTTAAGTACTATGGCGAACTCCTTCGAAAATTATCAAAGACGCAAACTTATCTCCTCCTATTTTTCTGTGGTGCTGAGTATTGCATTAGTCTTGTTCCTACTGGGCATTTTAGGATTATTGGTTTTGAACACCAAAAAAATGGCTGATCGTTCTAAAGAGCAAATCACCATTTCTGTCTTTTTAAAAGAAAATACAAAAGAAATTGAAGTAGAACAACTTCAAAAGACCTTGGCAATGTCTGAATACACGAAATCTTCTACTTACGTATCTAAAGAGGAAGCTGCCGAGCAACATAGCGAAGAAATCGGCGAAGACTTTGTTGACTATTTAGGCTACAATCCGCTAAAGAACTCTATCGATGTAAAGTTGAATGCAGATTTCGTTACTGCAGAGAAAGTACAAGAAATTGCCGATACCCTTTCAGAAAAGAGTTTTGTCGATGAAGTTAGTTATGACAAGGTATTAGTAAGCATGGTAGCCAAGAGCGTTGAACAAATTGGTTTCTGGATTTTAGTTGCCAGCGCTATTTTCACTTTTATAGCTGTATTATTGATTAACAGTTCTATCAGACTATCTATCTATTCTAAAAGATTTATCATCAAAACCATGCAAATGGTGGGGGCTACAAAGACCTTTATTAGAAGACCTTTTATATGGCAAAACATTAAACTTGGTATGATCGGTGCCGCAATTGCTTTATTGGCTATTGGTGGTGTCGTGTACTACGTAAATACTAATTTTCAAGATTTAGGGCTGTTCGATGAGCCTTATATTTTGGTCATTTTATTTGTTAGCGTTTTTCTATTGGGAATACTTATTTCGTTCATTAGCACCTATTTCGCGACCCAACGCTTCTTAAATCTTAGAACGGACGAATTATATTATTAAATTTGCGGCATGAGTAAAAATAACAAAGTAGAACAGCATACTAAACAAGAATTTATTTTTCAAAAGAAAAATTATATGTTCATGTTCATTGGTCTTGCCTGTATTGCGATAGGTTTTATTTTAATGAGCGGTGGCGGCAGCGATGACCCCAACGTATTTAACCCTGAAATCTATAATTTTAGAAGAATTAGACTTGCACCGACTTTAGTGCTAATTGGCTTAGGTATAGAAATTTATGCCATTTTATTGAACCCACACAAAAAGAAAGATTAATTGGATACATTAGATGCTATTATACTCGGTATTATTCAAGGATTGACCGAGTTTCTACCCGTTTCTTCGAGTGGTCATTTAGAATTGGGCAAAGCCATTTTAGGAGACAATTCTGTACAAGAAGAAAGCTTATTATTTACCGTAGTACTTCACTTTGCTACTGCATTGAGTACCATCGTTGTTTTTAGAAAAGATATTTGGGAAATTTTAAGCGGTTTGTTTCAATTTAAATGGAACGAAGAAAATCAGTTTTCTACCAAGATCATCATCTCTATGCTTCCTGCCGTATTTGTGGGTTTGTTCTTTGAAGAACAATTAGAAGCATTTTTTGGTGGTAATATTAGATTTGTTGGCTTTATGCTGATTATAACCGCGATCTTATTATACTTCGCCGACAAAGCAAAAGATACAGACAAGAAAGTGAGTTTTACAAACGCATTTATCGTAGGTCTATCTCAAGCAATTGCCATGTTACCTGGTATTTCACGTAGTGGAGCTACAATTTCTACCTCTGTTCTTTTAGGTGTAGACAAATCGAAAGCTGCAAGATTTTCTTTCTTGATGGTCGTACCATTGATTTTTGGCAAAATTGCCAAAGATCTTATGAGCGGAGATTTAACTTTTGACGGAGAAAATAATGTAGCGATGGGCGCAGGTTTCATCGCCGCCTTTGTTGCCGGACTTGCCGCTTGTACATGGATGATCCAATTAGTTCGTAAAAGTAAGCTCTCCTATTTTGCCATCTACTGCCTTGTTGTAGGATTGATTGCGGTTATATACGGATTCACTAATCCGTAATACTTAAATAAAACACCCCATATTCATGAAAGATTTGACCAAAGAAGATTATTTAAACGGTCAGGTATTATTGATCGATAAACCACTAGAATGGTCTTCTTTTCAAGCGGTCAATAAATTAAAGTGGGCTATCAGAAAAAAGTTCAGTTTAAAGAAATTTAAAATCGGGCATGCTGGCACTTTAGATCCTTTAGCAACGGGACTACTTATTATTTGTACCGGAAAATTCACCAAAAAAATAACCGAATACCAAGGTCAAGAAAAAGAGTATACAGGTATATTTACTTTAGGTGCCACCACAGCTTCTTACGACCTTGAAACAGAAATAAACGAAACTTTCGCTACGGATCACATTTCGCCTGATCTTATTAAATCTACCACCAAAGAATTCATAGGTGATATCGAACAGGCACCACCTGTTTTCTCTGCATTAAAAAAAGACGGTAAACGGCTTTATGAACTGGCTCGTGAAGGAAAAACAGTTGATATCCCAAAACGAAAAGTAAATGTCAGTGCTTTTGAAATTACCGCTATCGATGGCTTGAATATTCACTTTAGAATTGCATGCAGCAAAGGAACTTACATACGATCTATTGCCCATGACTTTGGGAAAGCACTAAATTCTGGAGCACATTTATCTGAATTAAGAAGAACCAAAATAGGTGATTTTAACGTAGATAATGCTCAAGACCCTTTGGTTTTTGCCGATATATTATTAGGACCAGAAGAAAATAGGTAACAAACATTTGATTGCCATTTATCGATTTTCTAAAATATTTTGGTATTATTAAGGTTATATATCTATGAATCTGAACAGAAAACAATTATCATTACTTGCCACTACCTTTAGCTTGTCTATTGTAGTGTTGGTATTGTATAATATTCAGTTTGGTGGTCAAGAAGAATCTAAAGAAGATTATGTTGTTGAAATGGTCATGGATCCTGAAGTTTTAGAAGAAATTTTAAAAGATGAAGAGCCACAAGAAGATTTAGCAAAAGCAGATCCTATAAAAAGTCATTTAGCTTTTAACGAAACAGCAAAACCTAGTTATGGCAATCCTGAGCCTTTGCAAACTTTAGAAGAGTTAATGGAAGAGCGCAATGAGATGAGCGATGGCGATCCTACCGAAAATTTAATTTCTGACTCAGGTTATTCTGAGAGAGTAAAAGCTCTAGCTAAAAAACGAGAAGAGAAAAAACAGCTTTTAGGCGAAAAGGAAGCGCAAAAGAAAGAGTTTACAAACAACCTTGCAGCAAGAAGAACCTCAGTTTCATATTCTTTAGTGGATCGAAACAATTATAAATTACCCCCTCCGATTTATACTTGTATCGAAGGAGGAAAAGTGGTTATCAATATTGAAGTAAATGCTTTAGGCTATGTAACCGATGCAGATTATAATGAAAAAAGTTCTGGTACTTCTAACGGATGTCTTGTTGACAACGCCATTAATTATGCTTTAAAAGCAAGATTCGATTCTTCTGATAAAGACTCTCAAAAAGGTACTATTACCTACTTATTTCAAGGGAAATAACTTCAGCAAATCTTCTAAAATACTTTGCCCTTTATCCTTATTATAAAATAACTGTAAATCTTGTTTAAACTCAGGTGTTAAAGTTCCATGCGCTGTTTTATAATCTTCAACCAGCTTTGTTGCTATCATTGACCTTGGTCCCCAAGTTGCCAGTACAGAAGCTTCTGCTATATCTGTTGCTATCAACTTCGGAATGGACATGCCACCGTTGGTTAAAAACTGATTCATAATATCTAAATTCTCATCACGAAGAATGATAGACAAGGTTATATTCGGATTAATCTCAGCAATCTTGTTCATTACCGGTAATGCAGGCGAGGCATCACCACACCAGCTTTCTGATAATACCAACCACGAAATTTTCTGATCGACAGATTTAATCTTAGCCACGGCAGCATCGCTAAACTTCAAGGTTTTGTCCCATCTACGCATACGGCTATTATTCAACTGTGTGTACTGAGATAATGCTTCTGATTGCTCAGAACCAGTAGACTCACCCTTTTCAGCCAAATCTGAAACTAGTGTTCTGTATTCTGAATAGCTATAACTTGACGCTAGTCCTTTTTTAATTAAATTTTCTATTACTAATTCCATGCGAAGGCTAAATTTATAATCTCTAATCGAACGCTTTAGTAGCAATTAAAGTACAATACTTACAAATTCTCAGGATTGACCGCTAGACTATTGAATAGCTTAGCCTTTGCCGTAAAATATTTATTCTCTACCTGGTTTTGTTTTAAAACAGCATCTATCAGTTTGGTTTCTCTAGAATTAATCAAGAAAAGTGAACTTTCTCCAAAACTGAATTTTCGTTCTTCGGCAGCTAGTAACACTTCATAACTCGCCACAATATCATCTATCAATATATTCTGGTTCTCAAAAGAATCTAACTCATTATAAATGGCCGTTATTTTATTCTGAATCTGAACCTCAGCATTATCAAGCTCGAATTGTGCATCTTTTAATTTCAATTTCGCCAATTTTAAATCTCCCCGCTCTTTTCTAAGAAATAAGGGAAGCTCAAAATTCAATCCCGCTTTATAATTTTGTGTTTCAAATGAATTCAAGTACTCTGGCTCATCAGTTATAAACTTATATTCTACATCTATTCTAGGCAACAGCTTATTTGTTTTTAGTCGTTTATCTACAACCAGTCCATCAATTTTATATCCTAATGATTTTAACTTCGGATGATTCTCTAACACAAAACTATCCAACGGTTTTCCTAAAATTTCTAGAGCTTGATCTATCTCGGTATCTAAAGACGTATCTGGCACAACTTCTTGCTGCAATTCCATCGGTATGTTTTCACCCATCCACAGGTAATTAGAAAGTTCTAGTCTGGCATTACGTAAAGCTACATTTGCTTGTTCAAGCTCTAATGCTCTATTTTGTACCGAAATCTTTGCCTCTACAGTGTCTATAGCAGCTATTTCACCTGCTTGCGCACTTCGGTTAACTCCCTTCAATCGAACTTTAGCATTCAACAAAAAATCATTGAACAACAAACTATTTCTATACGCTTGCAACCAATTGAAATACGCCAAAGATGCATCGAACAAAATCTGATTAACCAATAAATCTCTATCTGCTTTTGACTGCTCTCTAAAAAACTTTGCTTTTTTTACGGTAGCCATACGCTCGTTCATCCAAGAGCCGCGACCTAAAGAAAGGGCAACCCCTGCACTATATAATCCATCATCGGGCACATTTCTTTCTGCATTCAAATATTCGCCAGAATATTGCTCGAACTCACCCTTCAATTCAATACCGTACCACGTAGGCACTTTAAAGGTTGAATTCAATAAATCGTAATATTCGGTACCTTTAAATTCTTTGGTTGAATAATCAACAGAAATCTTAGGATCAAAGCCGCCTCGTGCCTTCATTAGGTTTGCTTGACCAACACTCATCACCATCTCTGCTTGTTTTGCAATAGGATGATATTTTTTTACATAACCCAAGTACTCTCTAAAATTTAGTTGTACAGAATCTGTAGTCTGAGCATTCGCAAACAACCCAGTCATTAGACATAAAAAAATAACAATTCTCTTCATCGTTATTTTTTTATAGGTTTATCTTGAGCACCTTCAGGCTGATAATAATTAGCAGGAAAACCGTTCAGCTGACGCCATAATTCATACCAAATAGGCACATCTTCTAACAATGCAATCGTATTTGCCCCAGAACCTACACGTAAGGCTTCTGGCCATGCTTGATCTTCTGTATCGGGCGACAACAATACTCGATACTTTCCATTCGGATTTATAAAGGTCTCTATAGCAACCACCTTACCGGCATATGTACCGTAAGATGCATTTGGCCAACCACTAAATACAATTGCAGGCCAACCATCGAACTGAATCCTAACCGATTCGCCTAAATGAATCAACGGTAAATCTATAGGATTCACAAAAGTTTCTACTGCCATATCATACTGTGCCGGCATAATACCTACTAACGGAGTACCTTCTTTAAAAGTCTCGCCGATACCTGCAGTAAGCACTTTATTGATATAACCGTTTTGTGGTGCTCGAATGTAACGTAGCTCGCTTCGCATTTGGTAATTCGTATAATCGTTTTCTAGTTTACTTACCTGTGCCTCTGAATCGAATTGATTTGACATTGCCGTAAACTTATCGCTCTGCGCCTTTGAAATTTTATCGGTGTATGAAGCCTGAACCCTATTAATCTCTACCTCTGCGTTGATAATCTCATTTTTAGCGGCCAACAGTTTATTCTCTTGAGAAAGCAACTTTGCCTGTGTCTCTTGTAATTTTAAACGCTTTTCTTCAACATCGGTTACCGCCTTTAAGCCTTCGCTTTGTAACTGAGCTGTACGCTCATATTGGCGCTCGGCAATTTTAATATTGGTTTTTGCAGCTTCAAAATCTATGCTATCGCTTTGTGCTTTTAATTTTGATTGTAGCAACTTGTTTTTAGCTTGCTCTAGCTTTAATCGTCTTTCATTAATAAGTGCCGCCACCTGATTATCTAATGATTTTACTTTATCACCATATGAGCTTACCGATGAACTTTTCGACTTTAATTGCTGCCCTGTTCTTTCTACTAAATCTGGATCGAAATATTCTGATTTAACTTCAGATATAAAAAGGATGGTATCGCCCTTTTTTACATAATCACCTTCTTGTACATACCACTCTTCAATTCTACCCGGTATTTGAGATTGAATAGTTTGTGGTCTTTGACCAGGTGTTAGTGTAGTTAAAAATCCTCTTGCATTAATCGTCTGTGTCCATGGTAGAAACAATACGATTACACCTACCACGGCAAAAGCGAACAGAAATCTATTAAAATGCTTGTAATGCCTTTGGTGATTTACTTTTTGAACGGATTTAAATCGTTCAATAGATACCTTTTCGTTTAATTTTTTATGAGATATATTAAGCATCTTTTCCTGAGATTTCGTTAATAATCTGTCCTTTGTCCATGGTGATTATTCGTGAACACTTTTTGATCCACTTATCATTTTCACTTACTACAAGTAAAGCCCAACCGTTAGATGAATCACTTAAAAAGTTAAGAATGCGATCTGCCTCTTCACCATTAAACTGATCCAAAGGATCTTTTAGAATTAGAAGCTTAGGTTTTCGAACAATGCTTCTTGCCAGCACAATTTTTTTAGATACCGTATACGGAATCTGCTTGCCTTCTGGATATAGCACCGTATTTAAACCATCTGGTTGTTTCTTTACAAAATCTGTAAGTCCAACCTTATCCAACGCCCAATACACTTGTTCATTTGTAGTTTCTTTATCTCCAAAAGTGATGTTATGTAAAATGGTTCCTTCAAAGGGAGATTCTTCTGGTAATGATTGACCAAGATGTGAGCGATAGTAATTTAAATTCATCCCTTTTAAAGAAACTCCGTCTACATATACTCCACCGCTATCTGGCTCTAAAATTCCGGCAATAATTCGCAACAAGGTATTTTTACCAGACCCACTACTACCTCTTAAAAGAATTGTACATGTTGGTGAAATAGTCAAACTTAAATTAGAAATTATCTGTCTTTTTTGTTGGGGTACACTATAAGAGATATCACTTAACTCAACAGTGAAAGCTTGGTTCTCCAAGAAAGGCTTTTCACCTTCTTGTATTTCCAACTCTTTATCTACCACCTGACCCATTTTCTCTAAAGATGTCAACAAATCATAAAAGGTCTCTAAACCAAGAATCAATTTCTCAACAGAACTTATCACCAAAAGAATTATAATTTCTGCAGCAACGAATTGACCAATATTCATCTCTTGATTCAGTACCAACAAACCTCCAATCAGTAAAAGTCCGGCAGTAACCAGAACCTTAAAACCGATCATTTGTATAAATTGAAGTACAATGACCCTAAAGTGACTTTCCCTTGCATTCAAATATTCAACCACCAAGGTGTCGTTCTTATCTAATGCATGAGAAGTTTTACCCGATAATTTAAAACTAACGATAGAACGAGCAATCTCTTGAAGCCAGTGTGCTACTTTATATTTACTCTTTGATTCATCTAAACTAGTGTCTAAACCTCGTTGTGCCGTAAACTTAAAAACCACATAAATCAATAAAAGCAACAACATACCATACACTATAAAAAATGGATGATAAAAAGATAATAGCAACAACCCGAAAACAATTTGCAATAGTGCAGCAGGAAAATCTATCAACACTTTTGACAAAGATTTCTGAATGGTCAAGGTATCAAAAAACCTATTCGCCAATTCTGGCGGATAGTAATTATGAAGTTCACTCATTTTTATTTTAGGAAAACGATATGCAAACTCGAACGATGCCCGAGTAAATATTTTTTGCTGAACATTTTCTATAATTCTTATTTGCATTAATTGCAGAATACCAACAAATGCCACACCTACGGTCACACCTATTACCAAAACCACCCATGATGAACTTATTTGAGCACCTTGCATTAAATTGATAATCGCCTGTATACCTAAAGGCAAAGAAAGGTTAACGATACCAGCAAATATGGCGTAGTAGAATACCTGAAATATATCTTTCTTATCTAGTTTCAACAAGCCAAGAAATCGTTGCCAGGCGGTTAGTATATTTTTATTCATCTACGTCTTTGTTTAGTGTATTAAATACTAGGTGAGTTAAATATTGTGTCGGAGTTACTATCTCATTACAGTCTGTTAGAGAAGGAAAATGTTCTTTCAAAAAATGCTGATGTAATCCGTTTTCAAGTATTGTACTGGATAAACTCATAGCATACGGATAATCTGAATTCACCTCTGATATCATTTCACCCAGCCTACCTACAAGTCTTTTATAAATACTATAAAAACCTTCTTTATTTTCTGCATCTACTTCTTTGGTCAAATAAGATTTTGAATATTCATTGATTACAATCTTATTCAGCAACACTTCATTGATATGTGAAAACGCTGAATCTTCTTTTACTTCTCTTGTAATAATTAAAATAGATTTCAGCAATTTCTCTTTCGGATTTTTTATACTATTAGTAGCAAATACGAGTTGATACTCCATCCATCCCCAATACCATGATGTTAGATATAATAGTAATTTATGCTTGTTTTCAAAATAACGGTAAATAGAACTTTCGTTAGATCCTATTTGAAGTCCCAATTTTTTAAACGTAAAGTTTTCAAAGCCTTTTTCATTAATCATTTGAATACTGATCTCAATGATTTTTCTACCCAAATCTGAAGACTCAGGGTCTTTTAAAAATAACTTCTCATTGATTCTAATTTGTACACTTTGCAGCAATCTATCCATAATCGACTGTAATTTATTCGATTGCAAATATAATAGTATTACTATTATAATATAACAGTTTAACATTTAATAAAGAATGCAAAACAATTAATTTGTAACTCATATACCTATTTTAATAGAACTTTGGTTCTATTAAAATTATAAACATCATACCTCAATACACCAGAACACATCTTATTTCTCATCATTTTCAATACTTTTGTTACTTAATTATTTTACTATGGAACCTAATAGATGTGGCTGGTGCAAAGGTGATACACTTTACGAAGCTTATCATGATCAAGAATGGGGAGTTCCTGTTAAAGATGATGAGCTTTTGTTCGAATTTTTAGTACTTGAAACCTTTCAAGCAGGCTTAAGCTGGATAACCATTTTAAAAAGAAGAGAGAACTTTAGAGTAGCATTTGATCATTTTGATTATAAGAAAATTGCCAAATACCCTGAAACTAAAATATTATCTTTATTACAGGATGAAGGTATTATTAGAAACAAACTAAAAGTTCGGGCTACTGTGACCAATGCCATAGCATATCAAGAAATTCAAAAAGAGTTTGGCAGTTTTAGCAGCTATATTTGGAATTTTGTAAACAACAAACCTATTATAAATGAGGTCGTAAATTATAAAGATGCCCCTGCCAATACTCCAATTTCAGATGCTATTAGTAAAGACCTAAAAAAACGAGGATTTAAATTCGTCGGTAGTACCATCGTTTATGCATTTATGCAGGCTACAGGTATGGTAAACGATCATCAAGCAGATTGCTTTAGGTATAATCAAGTATAGCAAAAACCAATTTCAACTAACATGAAAAATCATCTTTTAAAAATAACTATTGCTGTATTTCTATTCTGTTTTCAATTAAGTTATTCTCAATACAAATATGAAAGAGAACATCGTATTCTTAAATCTCAATTCCCAGCTTTGGCAATTGCGAACATTAAGGAAAATATTACAGATTTTAAGCGTATTAAATTCTACAAAGAAACCGATAGCACTAAAATTAGTTATGAGGCCAAACTTAAGAAAGACAAGCTTTGGTACAGTATAGAATTTAATGAAGAAGGTATATTAGAAGATATAGAAATACTCATTAAATCTACTGATGTACCTAATGATACCTATGCCAAAATAGTAGGTTATTTAAACAATAATTTCTCTAAATATAAAATAAAGAGACTTCAACAACAATATCCTTCAAATAATGATACTGTGGAGGATATCTTTAAAAACGCATTCCAGAACCTAATCCTACCTTCTAACAACTATGAAATTGTTGTGGTAGGCAAAAAAGACAAAGGGTATTTAGACTATGAAATTCTGTTCGATGCAGAAGGTAATTTCAAAAAAATAAGAACTTCTCTTCCTCCAAATTATGATTACGTACTGTACTAGAATGCGGTTCTGTATAGTCCTTTTTTTATTTTTAGGCACTTACCTCGCTCGATCGCAAAATAATACAACCGCCTATTGGGAGCCTGAAGTTGCTTTAAACTATAAGGTTACCCCGGTACTTAAACAGAACTTTTCTTTATCGAATAGAAACTATACGTACCAAGACAACAAGTCTCAACTGACCATACGACAAATAGAAATTGCCCATTTTTCATCTTTAACAATCGATCCTTATAAGAGCATAGGTTTAGGTGTTCAATATCGATTTAGAGAGGCATTTGAAAGTGATAAGGAAAACGAACTTAGGCTTACCCAGCAATTCAATATTACTAAAAAAACAAATAGTGCTCGCTTTGGTAACCGATTTAGATTAGAGCAACGTATTCAACCCTCTAATTTAGTTCATCGTTTTAGATATCGTTTCGCAGTAGATATGCCATTAAATGGTTTAAAGTTGGATATTGGGGAGCCTTATCTAGTAGCCACCACAGAATCTTTGTTAAGTGTAGGTAAAAATATAAAACCTATGTATGATCAACGACTAACCTCACAAATAGGTTGGTCTATCACACAACATCTAAAAGCACAATTAGGAGTGCAGTTTAGAATGGAGAATTACACCAAGCAAACAGAATACGTTTTCTTATTTTTAAACAGTCTAGTCATCTCAATTTAGAAACTTCATAAATTCTTCTCTTGATATTTCTTGTGCGCCCATACTTTCTAAATGATCAGTATGTAGTTGGCAATCTATAACCTTATACTCTTTAGCTTTTAAATCTTCGGCTAGTTTAATAAAAGCAAATTTTGATGCGTTAGAAGTTAAACTGAACATACTTTCACCACAAAACACATTACCTAAATCAACACCATAAAGTCCCCCAACCAAAGTATCGCCTTCCCATACTTCATAAGATTTTGCGATACCTTTTTCATGTAATTCTAAATATGCATTTTTCATATCATCGGTGATCCAAGTACCATCTTGACCTTCTCGAGGTACAGATGAGCAATACTCCAACACTTCTTGAAAACAAGTATTTCTAGTTAATCGAAATTGTTCGTTGCGAATAACTTTTCGCATACTTTTTGAGATTTTTATTTGATCGGGATATAGGATCATTCTGGGATCAGGACTCCACCATAAAATAATAGAATCATTATCGAACCATGGGAAAATTCCGCTTTGGTATGCCAAAAGCAATCGTTCTGGAGAGAGGTCGCCGCCCACTGCCAATAAGCCTTCTACATTGGCACTATCTACTGGTGGAAAAATAAGTTCATCGGTCAAAAAATACATGACTAGCTGCGGCTTTTTAATTTTCGTTCAAAATAATTAAAGGTCGTAAAACAAAAAAACTTGTTTAACTATTTAAAGCTAAACAAGTCTACTATTATAAAGACAAAACGTCTTATAAAATTTCTTTACAATTCTTAGAAAGGAAGATCATCATGATCCTCTTCATTTAAATTATCGGCCGGCTCAAAAGCCTCCATTGGTGCAACTGGTGGCATACCCGATGCCGCTCCTTGAGATGCACCTTCTATACGCCATCCTTGAATAGAGTTAAAGTACTTTACTTGACCTTGAGGATTTGTCCATTCTCTTCCTCTAAGGTTAATACTCACCTTAACATCTTGCCCAACAGCATAACTGTTCAATAAATCACATTTATCTTGAACAAACTCGACCATTATATGTTGTGGATATTGCTCGTCTGTAGTAACAACTAATTCTCTTTTTCTAAAGCCATTAGACCCAAAAGTTTGGGTTTCTCCAATCAATTTTACTTTACCTTCTATTTCCATCTTGAACTCTTTTTACAATAGAGTCCAAAAATACATAAAATGATGCTGTAATAAAACATGCTACTAGGATAACAACACAACAATTATTCACAATTAGGGTTATCTTTAGTATTAGACAGCTATTGGATGAACTTTATTCCTAAAAACAAAATTTCCAACATTTTTCTATTGATAGGCTCTTTCGTGGTGGTGAGTCTAATCTTATGGAATACCAATAGCTTTTTCAAACAATTTAAAGAAGAAGAACGCCTTAAAATGGAAATTTGGGCTACCGCACAGTCAGAATTTTTACAATCTTCTGAAACCGTTGATTTAGGAAGTCTTCACTTGAAAGTTTTCCAAAACAATACCTCTACCCCAATGATCCTTATCAATAAAGATAAGTCTATAAGGGTAAATAATTTTCCGCCGAACAAGTCTAAAGACTCCGCTTATATTCAAAGTCAACTCAGAAAATTCAAGAACGAAAACACACCCATATCCATAGATCAACAAGGAGAACATTTAGCCACTTTGTATTATGGCAATTCTGATGTATTAACTAAATTAAAATTTTACCCGATTGCCCTACTTCTTATTATTTTTCTATTCGCAGCGGTAATCTATTTTCTTTTTAAAACAAATAAAGCTTCAGAACAGAATAAACTATGGGCAGGTATGGCAAAAGAAACCGCACACCAAATCGGCACACCACTTTCTTCTCTCTTAGGCTGGAACGAATTATTGAAATCTGAAGCAATCAATCCCAGCATTACCAAGGAAATTGAAAAAGATATTGATCGATTACAGACCATAACCGAGCGTTTTTCTAAAATTGGCTCGTTACCTAAACTTGTAGAAAGTGACATTGTAAAAGAAACACAAGATGCTTTCGAATATCTAAAGCGCAGAAGCTCAAAACTTATACATTTTTCATTTAATACCAAGGTGGATCACTTACCTGTTATGCTGAACAGTTCTTTATACAATTGGACAATAGAAAATTTAGTAAAAAACGGAATTGATGCCATGAGAGGCAAGGGTAGTATTGCCATAGAAATAGTTCAAGACAATAAATTTGTGAATATTTTAATAGCCGATACGGGTCATGGTATTTCTAAAAGCAACTATAATAGTATCTTTACACCCGGCTTTACCTCAAAAAAGAGAGGTTGGGGCCTAGGACTTTCTTTGGTCAAGCGTATTGTGGAAGAATATCACGATGGAAAAATAAAGGTGTTATCATCTGGAAAAGAAGGAACTATAATGCAAATTTCTTTAAAAGTATCTCACTAATTATGGCGAAGGAAAAATTAGAAGTTATTAAGGAAGCTAAACTAAGCAATAACTGTCCTGAGTGTTTTAATCAAGATTTAAATCTTACTTTTTATCAAAAACATACCTACGGTAGCTTCTTTCATAAAATTACGAGCGAACTAAGCAACAAATTAATTTGCAATACTTGCCATTCAACAATTTACCCTGTTAGCTGGACAGATGATATTGAACGCATGTTCAACTACTACCAAAAAACGGCTATACCCGCTAAAAAATCATCTAAACCTACATTGCTTTTTTATAGCCTTATCTTAGTCTTAATAGCATTGTTCGCCGGCTTAGTTTACTTATTTATTTCTGGAGCTATTCAACTTTAGAACCAATTTCACTGGCAAGATCAGCAAGTTCTTCGTTACTTAATTTTACCTTGTGTTGAAAAGTAGCATCTTTCATTTCATTTAATGGAATCAAATGAACATGCACATGTGGCACCTCTAAACCAATAACAGACATACCCACACGCTTACAATCAACTGTTCTCTCCAATGCCTTACCTACTTTTCTTGAAAAAGACATTAAACCTAAATAGGTTTCTTCATCTAAGTCCAATATTTTGTTCACCTCTTTTTTAGGTATACACAATGTATGCCCTTTTGCATTCGGATTGATATCTAAAAAAGCTAAGAAGTTTTCATCTTCGAAAACTTTAAAACATGGAATTTCACCATTTATAATCTTAGTAAATATTGTTGGCATAGTAATTCTTATTTTGTGGTAATAAAAAAATCCTACCCTTTAAAAAGGATAGGATTAAATATAGTTATTTAAAAAATTTAAGATCTTGTAATTTCAAGAATTTCAAATTTAATAGCTCCGCTTGGCACTGCAATCTCTGCCGTGTCACCTACTTTTTTACCTAATAGCCCTTTACCAATTGGTGAATTCACAGAAATTTTTCCTGTTTTGGTATCAGCTTCACTTTCAGCCACTAACTTATACGACATTTCCATGCCATTATTTTGATTTTTCAATTTCACCGTAGATAGTACCAAAACCTTTGAAGTATCTAATTGAGATTCGTCAATTAAACGTGCATTAGCCACTGTGTTCTCCATTTTCGAAATTTTCATTTCTAAAAGACCTTGCGCTTCTTTTGCAGCATCGTACTCAGCATTTTCAGACAAATCGCCTTTATCTCTTGCCTCGGCAATTGCTTGAGACGCCTTTGGGCGTTCTACATCTCGTAAATGATTTAGTTCTGCCTTGAGTTTTTTTAACCCCTCGACTGTATAGTATGATATGTTACTCATAACTTCCTCGTTTTATAAATAGACAAATCCTCTGCAATTGCCTGTTAATTCGGCTTTTTAAGCGAGGATTTAACACAAATATACATAATTTTTACGCACATTTGCTGAAGTTTTTTAAAACTAAATTTAAGCATGATGAAGAGATTAAGCATCGTAATTCTATTGATTATCACTGCTTGTAGCAATGACGGTACAAACAGAAATCCGTATTTACAAGAAATAGGTTTTCGTTTTGAAGCTAATTTAAATCTTCCTTCTTACAGTCCTCTTACAAATACGGGTAGCGCAATCTATATTCCAAGTGATCTTGCAGGTACAAGAGGTGTTTTTGTAATTAACTCAGGTTTTGATCAATTTAGAGCTTTTGAAGGCAGTTGTCCAAATCACGCCCCTAATGATTGTTCAACAATGGAGCTTGACGGTCAGATTGCTACTTGCTCATGCGACGATTATCGCTATAGCCTATTTACCGGTCAACTATTGAATACGCCTGAAGATGAAAATCGATATTATGACATGCTCGAATACCGCACCAGTTTTAGTGGAGGCAGCGTAATTATCTCTAACTAAATATTATTCTTCGGCACGGTATTTATCCATTATTTCCTTAAATAATTCGCCCGTACTTGGCGGAGTATACGATATCGCATTTGCCCCTGCATCAATTGCCTGTACTATAGTTTCTTCAGTCTTACCGCCAGTTGCAATGATACCCACATTGGCATCTAAATCTCTTATTCGTTTAATGATATCCGCGGTTTTACCTGCTCCCGATACATTAAAAATATCAACCCCTGCAGCTAACCTTCCCTTAAAATCATCTTTTTCAGAAACCACGGTAATAGTTACCGGTATATCAATTTTTTCTTTGAGCATTGTTATAAGGCTATTAGGGGTTGGTTTGTTTAAAACCACCCCTAATGCACCTTGAAATTCTGCATGTATTGCCAATTCTAATGATCGCACACCAGTTGTTAGTCCGCCTCCGACACCACAAAAAATGGGTTTGTCTGCAGCTAAGATCAACGCATTAGACATCACCGGTTGCGGTGTAAACGGATACACCGCTATAATTGCATTGGCATTCGTATTTCTAATAATTGCCACATCTGTACTGAACAAAAACGACTTTATAGATTGCCCAAATACACGAATACCAGAGCATTGAGATATGACCTCTGGCACCGTTACTATATTGTTTCTAAGCCTACTGCCAAATACCGGAATGTTGCGCTCCATAAACCTGAAAATTAGTATTCTAATTTAGATTATTCTTCTATACGCCTTACATTATCAGCAAATATTTAAGACAACTTTGTATCCTTTATTCCACAATTAAAAATTCACCGTTGCGCCTAACAAAAAGTTAGTACCTGCTTGTGGATAATACCCTTGTACTTCAAAAGTATTACCTGGTGTAGACCAACTATCTAGATAGGTATATCCGTTAGAAACATATTTCTCGTTAAGAATGTTATTTACCAATCCAGAGAATATGATGGATTTCACCACACTGTTCATTTTAATTTCATAGGTAATATTGAAATCGTTTGTAAAATAAGAATCCAATTTTGAAGCTTCTGTATCTGTATTACTTAAATACTGTTCTCCAACAAACTTTGAATACAGCGAAAGACTCAATGCCTCACATGGCATATAAGTGAGAACATTACCCGCAACTAAACCTGGTGAAAATGCAATATTGGTATCTCCCAAACCTTGTAATAGTCCATCTCTATCAATAAAGAAATCTTTGTTCTTATTATCGCTGATAGCAATATTAGGTCTTACACTAAACTTATCGTCCAATCTAATATTCGCATCGACCTCTAAACCAAATCTGTAGCTATCACCAACATTCTCTCTTAATGGTGCACCAACATCATTTAACTCTCCGGTTACAACCAATTGATCTTTATAGTTCATGTAATATAGATTGGTATTGACCTGCACATTGGTAGATACGTATCTCCACCCTAATTCAAAATCATTTAATTTTTCTGGCTTAGGGTTCCCGCTTTCGTAATCATTTCTATTTGGTTCTCTATTAGCTACCGCATAAGACAAGTAGAAATTGTTATTGGCATTTAAATCGAACGTTACCCCTGCCTTTGGGTTGAAAAAATTAAATGTATCATCTACCAAACCTGTTTCATCTCCATTAGCTTTATATCCAACGGTTCTATATTGCAAATCTCCATATAACGACCACTGATCTGTTAATTGATAATTTGCTTTTGCATACAAATTAAAATCAGTTTTAGTTGAACTATCATCATAATAGCGGTCTTTATAACTACTATTGCTAGCATATCTAGCCCAAATTACTTCTCCGAAATGGTCGCCTTCATACTTGTTAAAGCCACCACCCATTATTAAGTCTAGCTTGTCTTTTTTATAATTAGCAGAAAAAACAGTACCATAGAAATCGTTATCTAACCAACGCCTTCTTATTAGATCCGTGGAGTTTACTTCTACCCCATCAACTAATAATGGATCAAAACCATAAGTTTTAAAATCATCATCTTCTTTATATTGCTCAAAATAGCCTCTACCTCGTGTATAATGTAAGGCAATATTTGTACTCCAGAAATCTGAAATTTGTTCGTTCCATAAGAGCTGTGCATGGTCCTGCTTATAATTATCTACCTCATTATCATAAAATTGGGTGTTTCCATCTAAATCTGTATAAATACCTGAAGGATTAAACGTTCTATCATCCTTTAAAGTTTGCGCATCTATACCATACCATGCTTGATAGGTAATTTCATGACCACCAAAAATCAATGCTTTAATCAACGTATTGTCGTCTTTGTATGCGCCTTGCACGAAGTAAGATTCCAAATCTGAGCGAGCTCTATCTATATATCCGTCAGAATTTATTTGTGATAACCTACCGGAAATTTCAACATGGTCATTTAAGAGTCCGGTACTGAATTTCAAGTTACTTCGTAAAGTACTATAACTACCAATAGAAGTAGATATTTGCCCGTATGCATCTTGCAAGAATCCGTCGGTCAACACATTTAAGCTAGCACCAAAAGCTCCTGCACCGTTAGTTGATGTACCCACACCACGCTGCAATTGCAAACTCTCTGTAGAAGATGCAAAATCTGGCATGTTTACCCAAAATGTACCTTGAGATTCCGCATCGTTATAAGGTATACCGTTAATGGTAACGTTTACACGTGTAGCATCGCTACCCCTAACTCGAATACCTGTATAACCTACACTTGCACCTGCATCTGTGGTGGTTACTACAGATGGTAAAAAATTCATTAAAACAGGAATATCCTGACCCAAATTTCTAGGCTTAATATCCTCTTTTGTAAGATTTGAAAATGTAACCGGAGATTCTTTGGTTACCCTAATCGCTGAGACGAAAACTTCGTCCAACACTACTTTTTTACCCTCTAAAGAGTCGGTTTCCTGTTCTTGGGCACAGACACCCATACTCAGCGTAAAAAACGCCGCAATTGTGAAAATAGATAGTTTCATTCGTAAAATAATTACGAATAAAAGGGGCTATTATTCTAATGTTAAAATTGATTTTTGAGCAACTAAGCTCGATTTCCAAAAGACTTCACATGAATAAAAAACTCATACTACATCTTACTCCAAAAAATAAAATATTTTTTGGACTATCCCTTGGCAGCATTACCTGCCCAGGTTCTTTGGGTATAATCTCAGCTTTGTTCTAAAATTAGAACTCGGCACCCCTTTGAGATGCGGCAAATGTAATGCAGTTATTTAAACTGTCATAAATAAATTTAAAAAAATAACAACTTGTTTAATTAACATCATTTTAGAGCTTCTTGCCACAGTTTTATCGTACATATACTACGAGTATTGAAACGGCATATGGATTCAAAAAAAAATAAATTCACTCTTAAGATTACTATTAGTTATCTACTTCTAATTATTCTAGGGGTCATTGCCTCTTATTATATCTACAATGAAGTACAAGACTATGTATCTACTGAACAAACAACGGAAAAAGATAATAAACTGCTTAAAACTAACTCTTTTCTTGCGCAATTATATGAAGCTGAAAGTCTCTCTAAACTTGCCTTGCAAACCAAAAGCAAAATCAATTTTACCGCTTATGAGCATAAGATAGACTCCCTCTACACTTGTATCGAAGAATTAAAATCACTTACGGAGAGTGAACATCAACGCGGTCTTTTAGATAGCCTAAGTTCTTTACTTAATAAAAAAGTTACCAATATAAATGCCTTACGTTCCATTAGGCTTAAAGATCAAACAGGTACGGCCATAAACTCTGCTCTTAAGGAATTTGATAAGCTAGAAGAATCTTTAGGCATAATTAAACCTGAAGGTTTAGCACCTAACCTTAATGAGCTTTCACCTAAAGCACAGAGTGCCATAAAAAAGGTGGCAGATTATTTAAATGCAAACGTACCTGCCGATGGTGACCCAAAACAGAATACACAAACTATGGATAGTGTAGTTCAGGTGTCTAAAAATCTTTTAAAAGACATACAGGAAGAAAACACTATAAATGAAAATTCTTTAGCTATTAGAGAAACAACTATCAACAGAACAGATGTAGAATTATCGCAGCAATTACGCACCATACTTTCATCTTTTGAGCAAGAGATCATCATGAACAGCTTAGCAAATTCCATTAAAAAAGAAACGTTGCTAAAAAGAAGTATTCGCCTAGCTGTTATTGCCGCAATTCTTGGTTTTCTAGTAGTTGGAATTTTTACTTTTATTCTTAATAGAGATTTTTGGAAAGCGAACGTTTACCGAGAAAAATTAGAAAAAGAAAAGGCATATTCAGAATCTTTATTAAAAAGCAGGGAACAATTAATAGCTACTGTTAGTCATGATTTGCGTACTCCTTTAAACACCATAAGTGGTTATGCCGATATTATTGAAGAAAGTGACAACAGAAAGGACAATAAAGAACATATTACCCATATTAAATCTGCTACTGCCTATGTCAACAATCTAGTAAATGATTTGTTGGATTTCTCTCAATTAGAAGCAGGAAAAATGGTTGCTAAAAATTCTACTTTTAGGGTAGATAAATTAATACGGGAAAGCTCCAAGAACATAGCATCTCAATACCAAAACAAGAAAATTGAGATGGTTTTAAATTTAGATGATTCTATAAAACTACCTATTATTTCAGATGCTTTTCGTCTGCGACAAATTATATCAAACCTTTTAGGAAATGCCTACAAGTTCACAGAAAAAGGGACTATTACCTTGAACGGAATCATATTGGACAATAAAAATTCTAAAACCTTAAAACTAAAAATAACCGATACCGGAATTGGAATTTCTAAAGAGAAACAAGAGCTGATCTTTAAAGAATTTACGCAAGCCGAGAACGATACCGAAAAAAAATATGGTGGATACGGGTTAGGCCTTACCATCACCAAAAAACTTACCGAGTTACTTGAAGGATCCATTTTGTTAGAAAGTGACATTAATAAAGGGAGTACGTTCACGCTTGAAATACCTATTGAATTCGGAGAAGATTCGGAAGATGAAAATCAATCAATTATAGCATTAGAAGATATAAAAATGATTGTATTTGATGATGATACATCTCTCTTAAACCTCATCGGCGAAATGCTAAAATCTGAGGGAATTGAAGCGCAGTTGTTTACAGACTTTAACGAATTAAACCCCAAGGAGAATTTTAACTTTGATGTGGTTTTGACCGATATAGAAATGCCTACCGTTACAGGCTATGAGGTTGTAACCCAATTAAAATCTGGCGTATTAAAAAATTACCAAAATCAACCCATCTTGGCAATGACAGGAAGGCGAGATTTATCACTAGAACATTTTACAGAAAAGGGATTTACCGACCTTATCCGTAAGCCATTTTCTAAAACAGATTTATTACAAAAACTCCATCGATTATTCAATAACTACACCGAAGCTCAAAGTAGTACCATTGTTTTGACTGATGAAGAAAATAACAAGCCATTTAGCTTAAATAATATAAAGATGTTTTTGGGTGATGATCAGAATGCCATTAACGAAGTATTACTAATTTTCAAAAAAGATACTGCAGAAAACCTACAGCAACTTCGTACTGCAGCAACTAATATTGACATTGGGCAACTAAACAAAACTGCCCATAAAATGCTCCCCATGTTTCGTCAATTAGAAGTATATACCGCTATACCTATTTTAGAGATTTTTGAAGTATTGAAAACCGATGAATTCAGTAATCAGCAATTAGAAGAAAAATATCAAGAATTACAGAAAGAGATCAATATTTTAACAGAAGTACTTTCTGAAGAAATACTTAAAGATCCAAATCATAATAATTGATTCTATTATACAGTGTTTTTCTGGTTACCTGTAACAATTTTGCCGCTTTAGATTTATTGTAATTGGTACGCTTTAATGCATTTACAATTTGTTCTTTTTCAAAATCTGCCTTAGAGAGATTACCCAATGCTACTGTTTCCAAAACCGGACTCATTAGTTCTGACGGTAATGTATTTGCCTGCACTTTATCTGTTGTGGTCAATAGCACGGCACGTTGTATGACATTTTGTAATTCTCGTATATTTCCTGGCCAATGATATGCCTCAAAAATATCCCACACCTCATCTGAAAAATCAATAATTTCCTTATTTAGCTTTTCGTTGAATTTTCCTAAAAAGTAAGTGGCTAATACCGGCAGATCTCCATACCTGTTTTTCAAAGCGGGAATTTGTAATGAAAACTCATTCAACCTATGGTACAGATCTTCACGAAATGTTCCTTTTTCTACCGCAGCTTTTAAATCTTCATTCGTTGCCGACAAAATTCTAACATCAACCAGAATTTCCGTATTACTACCTATTCTCTTAATCTTTCGCTCTTGCAAGGCTCGCAATAATTGTATTTGGTTCTCATAAGAGAGATTACCTACTTCATCCAAAAACAAAGTTCCCCCATTGGCAGCTTCAAAACTTCCCATTTTATCGGCTACAGCCCCTGTAAAACTTCCTTTTATATGTCCAAAAAACTCACTTGCCGCAAGTTCTTTTGGTATTGCCCCACAATCTAATGCCACAAAAGACTTTTTACTTCTAGTACTTTTTTGGTGAATTGATTTTGCCGTAACTTCTTTACCTGTTCCACTTTCTCCAATAATTAAAACTGACATATCTGTTGGTGCTACCAAAGCAATGTATTCTTCTAATTTTTGGGTGGCATCACTCGTTAGAATCAATTCATTTGAATTAGATTTACTCAGCACATCTACTAGTTTATCCTTAGAATTTTCAGGTTTTTCTTGAGTACTTTCTTTTGAATACACAGGTTTTGAATTTAAAGCACCGTCAATAACCGACAACATTTGATCTGGTGTAAATGGTTTAGAAATATAATCGTAAGCACCCATTTTCATTGCTTTTACCGCTGTAGTGACTTCTGCATAACCCGTCATTACAATTACTGGAATCTTTCCTTTTAACTCACACACCAATTTAATTCCGTCATAATCCGGTAGACGTAAGTCTGTAATTACTAATTGAAAATCGTGTTCTTTTAATTGTTTTTCACCCTCTAACCCAGTGTGACTTATTACTACATCAAAACTATTTCTTACCAGAAACTTTTGAAGCATTTGAGCAAATGAAGTATCATCTTCAATGATTAGAATTTTAGTCATAGTCAATTAGGTGTTCTCAGTATCTACGTAAAAATACCATAAGCCGACTATTTGTATTTTAAAATTATCATAAAGCTTTTAAACGTTCATTTAAAAAATGACATAAAAAAAGGAAAGAATAGCCTTTAGCTATCCTTTCCTGACCAAACCAACTTGAACAAACAAGTTTCTCTATAATTACATATCTATCCAATTACCTTCTTCATCTGCATACACTGTACCTTGCGTGCCGTCTTCAAGAGATAATATTAATTTATATTGTTTCTTTTCATTTGTATAAGCCTTATCTAAATTTGCCGTTGGAAAATTTTTAGATATTGCATCTGTTACTGCTTGTGGTACTTCTGCTACTGAAATCTCTTCAAAATCTTCCGCTAGAATTAAAATTTCATTTACTTGATTATGCTGTATTCCATTTTCTGAAACCAATGCCTCTTGTGCATTCATTGCAAAACCTCCTATTGTCATTGCTCCTAATAAAAATAAAGTTTTCATATTTTCTATATTTAAGTTAATAATACATTTCTATACTATTAACTAAGAAAAAAGAGTGCCATAAAAAGAACACATGAAAATATATCTGATTATCAGTAATTTACATTTATCCATCTATTAAATACCTGGGTAAAATTGTATCTAATACATAGTACTGTGTAATTTTTACTCAATATTTACACCCAAAAAATAGCCTGAGAACTTTATTGAAGACAAAAAAAAAGGAGCTGCAAATTGCAGCCCCCCTCAAACCACCTATCAAACTCTTGTCTTAAAATTTTAAATCAACACCTCAATCAATTCAACAACAACTAAAATTGGCAATGCTAATCCGGGGGATTATTTCAAATACAATTATTTGGTGGCACTTTCATAGTTAACGGTTAGTGTTTACGCGAAAGTGATGTTTTAATTATTTATTTCTCTAAACATAATTTTGATATGACACCTAATGAAAAAATCAAAACTGTGCTTAATACTAAAATAAATACTAATGTGACCATTGTTTCATAACTTGCTTCACTTATTTAGACACAACATTTTCTGATAGGTCACATTTTAAATAAAAAAAAACTGCGAAATGCAGTTTTTTTTTATTTCTGTCCGTATAGCAGACTATCTTTTATTGATCCAATTACCGTACTGGTCTATGTAAACGGTCTTTCTTGTTCCGCTTTTAAGTACCATTATTAATTTGAACTCTCCCTTATCATTTTTGAAAGCACCACCAAGTTTAGATGTTGGGTACTGCTTTAATATTTCTTCGATAACCGGCGGTGTTAGTTCGCTCGATTTTATTTTTACGTACTCGTCGACCGTATTAATTACAACTTCTGTTTTAATTATATCTGAACTAGTTTTTGCTGTTGCGTTCAACATTATTCCAAAAGTTAAGAATACAAGTAATGCGTAATTTTTCATGCTTAATATTTTAATCGTTAACAACTCTCAATCTTAGAATACTTACGGAGTAATCTTACATATGGATTATCACATAACTAAATTTTAAAACTTTAAAAGTAAAAAAGCTGCCTAGGCAGCTTTTCATAAACAACTAACTCAAACTTCTAATTCTTACATTTCTAACCAGTTACCCTCTGCATCTGCATAAAGTACTGTTGCCGTTCCGTCTTGCGAAGTAATTTCTAATTTGTAATTATTTTCGTCGTCAACATAAGCTTTATTTAACATGGCACCTTCATAATCTGTTTCTAAAGCGTTTACAATTGGTGTGGGTAAATCAGAAGCAGCTACTTCTGTATAATCTTGTAAAAAGATATCTTCCATAATACCATCATGAAATATAATTGGGGTAGCGGCAGTACCTATTGTTAAACTACCTATGGCTAAAGCTGTGGCAAAAACTAAATTTTTCATATTTATATAACTTAAATTAAACATTCTTGAAAAGTATAATAGGAAAACTGTGCCACTAAATAATTTATCCATAGGCAACACATAAAATACTCTATATCATATAATTATAATTATTCAGCTGATTTGCATTCTGGGTAAAAATGTGTGTAAACAAAAAAAGTGTGTAGAAACTACACACTTTTTTATACAATACTATATGTTATGTTCTAAGCCTGATGAGAATCTTTCAAAAGATCTACAACACTTTTAACAGGATTAAAGGTCACTAAAGGAACTTCTACGAAGATAGTATTCCAAAATGCCATGGCACCGTTCCATAAGCCAGGAAGCTCCAGAGCTTTTAATTCTTTACCATCTTTAGTTTTACCTGTAATAAAACCTTGCTTCTCGTCAACAAACTTTAATAAGTCATATTTCTCTCCTTTATAGTTCCGAACGGCACAAACCAAATCTACCGGATTAAAATGCGTAGAATTCTTCAGAAGATTTGCCTGTTGTTGATCGTCCATATCTATCTGGGCAGATTCTATAATCTGTAAAGACACTTCACCTTTACCATTAGTTACCCAAAACGGACCACCACCAGGCTCACCTTCATTCTTCACCATACCGCAAATACGAATAGGTCTGTTAATCTTATCTTTTAATATGGCTATTTTATCGCTGTCTGATTTTGAATCAAAGTCATCTGAGAAACGTACATTTAAATTTGTAACTAAAAAGTTTCTAATTTCTTCAATTTGCGCATCATCAACAGTACCCTTGTCCAATAAAGACGCATATTCAAATGCTTTTTCCTGCTCTTTTAGAAGTACACCTGCCAATACTTTTTTACTATCGGCAACCGCCTTAGCATCTTTCATTACGGCAACGTTATCAATATTTTTTATAAATATTACATCGGCATCCTGCTCGTTTAAATTCTGTATCAATGCACCATGACCACCTGGTCTAAACAACACAGTACCATCTTCATTTCTAAATGGGTTATTATCCATATCTACCGCTAATGTATCGGTCGATGGTTTTTGGAAAGAATAATCTACATTATAGGTAATACCTGTATCTACTGAAACTTTTGGTCCAGAGGCTTTAAATTCTTCCCCAAACATTTCTTCATGCTGCTCAGAGATTGTAAAATGTAAATTTGCCTTTCCGTTAGAACCTGCATATAAAGCTCCTTCTTTTAAATGTTCTTCAAAAGGAGTTGCAGCAGAAGATTCGTATTTATGAAATGGTAATAACCCTTTTGGATAAAAACCATAGTTCAGTGCATTCTCGCCTAACAGCTCAGAGATAAAACTAAAAACTTTTTCTCCTTGAGAATCAGATTTCAACGTTATTCTATCCATCACCTTTTGGTAAAACGGAAAACGCTCTAAACCTTCAGAGAACTTTTTAATATCTTTATCATTAGTTCTCGCTAAATAAGCATCTAAGGTTTCTTCTGCAGGATTATAAGCTCCTAAAAAGCTAAATAAAGCCTTGAACATTCTTGAAGCAGCACCAGAAGCTGGAACAAATTTTAAAATATCAAGTCCTTTTAGTTTTGAATCATAAAATGCAATGAGTGCTTTCTCTTCTGCATCAGAAAATTTAAGAATACCATTTCCTATTACGGCCGCATTCTCCAATTTCACAAAAGGTATACCTTCTTTAAAAGTGTTGATATGACTCAACATTTGCTCTTTAGAAATTCCCTTTTTCTCTAATTGTTTTATATCTTTATCTGTAAGTTCAATCATTTATGTAATAAGGTATCTATATGGTTAATGGCTTTTTGTAAACGTTCTTTTTTGTTCCCCTTCAAGGTAATAAAATTTTTACCGTATTTTTCTAAAGTATCTTTAAAATAATTGAACATTTGTTCCCTTTCATTTGGCTTATCCCTTAAATCATCCGCTTCCCAAGGAATATCTATATAGGTCAGCAAATAAAGATCATATGAATTCTCCAATGCATATTTTTCTAAAATAGGATCGCAATCACCAACATAATATGCCTCTGAATATACTTTGGTTTCTAACAAATCGGTATCGCAAATAAGAATATCCGTAGCTTTTTTGGTCAACTTATTCTCTAAGCGCATTTGTCCTTCGGCAATGGGCAACAAATCGTGAGGCTCACAAGTTTTACGTTCGTTGTTCCATTTATCTTGCAAATAATCTCTGGCATATTCTGGTACCCAAACGGTATGGTAATGCCTTGCCAATTGTTCTGACAATGTTGTCTTACCTGTAGATTCTGGTCCAAAAAGAACCACTTTTAAGACATTTGAAGGTTCTTGTCTGTATTTTTCTTCCATGCATTATACCCGTAAAAGGCCAATATTGTAAAAATGAGATATTGAAAACTAGTAAATGTAAATCCTTTATAAAAATATAATGGAATAGATACTAAATCTCCAACGATCCAATATATCCAATTTTCTACTTTCCTTTTGGCCATCAGCCACATACCCACAAAAAATATAGCTGTTGTTATGGTATCAACATAAGCCGTCCAACTATTCCACTTATCAAAAATTTGGTAAACGGTAAACACAAAAATAATCGTACCTATAAAAATTAAAACCGAGGTGATATTTTCTTTTTTGGTTACCCTGGTAATAGGTGTGTAGTGGTCTGCATCTACCTTTCTAGTCCAAATATACCAACCATACAAACTCATTATAAAATAGTAGGCATTAATCATCATATCACCTAACAAACCCCATTTTAATAAGAGATAGACAAATATAGAAGTACTGATTAACCCTGTAGGGTACACCAAAATTTTATTCTGTTTGGAAAACCACACCGATAACAGTCCAAAAATGACCGCTACAATCTCTAGGATAATATCTAAAGTATCATAATCGGAATATTGACCAAAGAGATAATCAAAAATGGGGCTCATAGTCGCTTCTATCAGATTTAACTATTTTCATGAATAGGAGTCCGCGGTCCATGAGTTCAAATGCTGTTTTGATTTCGGCGTTCAATACGTTCATTACCTCATCATAAGATCCAAATACCTGTGTACTTAACGGATTTTCTAAAACGGTTAAGCCACAATCACGCAGTTTTTTTATGAAATCTATAATGTGTTGTTCAAAATCGTCCTGCAATGGCGAAAAGGTCAATTCTACTGATATATCCATATATAGTATGCTTTTATTTATTCTATTCTTTATCCCTTGTGGCATAAACACAGGTGAACTCTTCAAATTCTAGAAATCTAATCTTATAATTCGATAAATTACTTTCGAAAATAATCTGCGCAGTAGTGGCGTAAGCATCGAATTTAAAATCTTGTACATTGATGTGGTGTAAAAAACTTACTCCCCTATGGCCATAAATTTTATAGAGCGATTCTTTTGCTCCCCATACAATAGTCAACTTTCTAACCACCGCAGCAGTATTCGCGAGTGTTTTGTATTCTTCAAACGGAGTGAATTTATGTGCAATTCGTAAAATTTTATCGCGCTGCATTTCAATATCAATACCTACATGCTCGGAAGAACTTATTATAATTCCCGTAAAATTATGAGAGTGTGTTATGGAAATAAAATTACCATCTTTTAAATGCGGCTTGCCATTTTCATCATAGATTAAATCGGCATCTGTATAACCATATTTAGCAAGTAAGTGTCTAATACTCAAGAAAGCCTTACGATGAAGTTCAGATTTCATACCGTTGAACCTATTTTGACAATAGGGTGTGAGCTCTATACCCGTCCAAAGGTTTTCTTCGGTCTCGTCAACCATCCAAATAGCTAAGGAGGTTTCTTCATTTACTGTTATAGTTTTGTAAAGCGGCATGGGATTCTTAGTGTTATTCGTACCTTTGCACGAATTAAAAATTGCTGTACACAGATAAACGAAAGTATAAAATAATAAAGATATGAGCACGAAAACTATTCCGTATGTGCCTTATAAGGTTAAGGATATTTCCCTTGCTGATTGGGGAAGAAAAGAAATCGAATTAGCAGAAGCTGAAATGCCAGGTTTAATGGCACTAAGAGAAGAGTATAAAGATGAGCAACCTTTAAAGGGAGCTCGTATTGCAGGTTGTCTTCATATGACGATTCAAACTGCTGTACTTATCGAAACATTGACCGCTCTTGGTGCAGATGTAACTTGGAGCTCATGCAACATATTTTCTACTCAAGATCAAGCTGCTGCAGCTATCGCAGCAACAGGCGTGCCCGTTTATGCTTGGAAAGGTATGAACGAAGAGGAGTTTGATTGGTGTATCGAACAAACGTTGTTCTTTGGTGAAGACAGAAAACCATTAAACATGATCTTAGACGATGGTGGTGACCTTACCAATATGGTATTGGATAAGTACCCAGAAATGGCAGGAGAAATCAAAGGTCTTTCTGAAGAAACTACCACAGGTGTTCACCGTTTATACGAACGTGTAAAGAATGGAACTTTACCTATGCCAGCTATAAACGTTAATGATTCCGTTACAAAATCGAAATTCGATAACAAGTACGGATGTCGCGAAAGTGCTGTTGATGCTATACGTAGAGCTACTGATACTATGCTTGCAGGCAAACGTGTTGTTGTTGCAGGTTATGGCGATGTAGGTAAAGGTACCGCAGCTTCTTTTAAAGGCGCTGGTTCTATTGTAACCGTTACAGAAATCGATCCAATTTGTGCATTACAAGCTTGTATGGACGGATTTGAAGTTAAAAAACTAGAAACGGTTATTGGCAACGCCGATATCGTAATTACTACAACCGGAAATAAAGATATTATTAGAGCTGAGCATTTTGAAGCTCTAAAGGATAAAGCTATTGTTTGTAACATTGGTCATTTTGACAATGAGATCGATATGGCATGGTTGAACAAAAACCATGGTAGTACTAAAGATGAAATTAAACCACAAGTAGATAAATACACTATTAATGGTAAAGATTTAATCATCTTAGCTGAAGGCAGATTGGTAAACTTAGGTTGTGCAACAGGGCACCCTAGTTTTGTAATGAGTAACTCATTCACCAACCAAACGCTTGCTCAAATCGAGCTTTGGAAAAATAGTACCAACTACGAGAACGATGTTTATATGCTACCTAAGCATTTAGATGAGAAGGTTGCAAAACTTCACTTATCTCGTTTAGGAGCTGAGCTTACAGAATTGAAAGATTACCAAGCCGATTATATTGGTGTTACAGTTGAAGGTCCTTTCAAACCTGAATACTACAGATACTAGAACATTGGTTTTAGAAACTAAAAAAGTCCTGATTGTCATCAGGACTTTTTTTATACTTCTATTTTCTTCGGACTAGTTGTTTTCTGCCAACATCCCCTCTAAAAAATAACAATCTGTTTGCTCTTTAATTTGAGCCAAACCTTCTTCTTTAGAGCTTAACGGATTAATTTTAACCTCTTTTCCATTTGGCATGTAAACAATATAAAAACCTTCTTCGAAAGATGATAATTTTATTATCTCCCCATTAGGTCTTACGGCATTCCAAGATTTATCAGCTGGCTTATAAACCAAATCAATTTTTTTCCCTTTTTTAGGACCTTCAACTACGGTTACTTGCATTCTGTTCTTAGTAGCAGTCATTTCGAAGGTATTACCATCTCTTTCTACCATTTGAGTCTCTGACTCCCCATCTTCCATCGCTATTGGGTTAGAGCCACTCCAAAATTCAATTACGTTAAAGATTATGGTGTCACCTAAAAAGAATAAGCCATAAACCGGTATAATGTTCAAGCCCCAAAACACCAAGTTGTTTACAAACTTACTATCAGATACACCTTGGTTCCAGTCTTTTAAATTATTGAAGGCGCTAAAAGACCCCAAGCAACTAGAAAATAATAACGTACTCGCCATTGCCATGCAGATAATTGATTTTTTCATGATATGATTATTTAGAATTAGATCTGCAAAATACACGAAGACAAACCGTAAATCTTCTCTTATAAATTTTATTATTAACCCAATTGGTGCTTTGTTCTATAAATGGCATTAAATGATTGTTAAGCAGTCCACCAGTTTATTTCAAAATTCATAGCTTTAATTCTTAAATGGAAAATTGATTTTCAACGACCGCATTTCTTTTATTAAATCAAGAAAAATATATATGATACTATTTGTTGATATGGACGAGGTTATTGCAGATACCTATGGTGCCCATATAGAAATCTACAATGCAGAATTTAAGGGTGAGCTGACCACAGAAATATGCAAAGGATCAGAGGTATGGCATATGGTGCCAGAGGCACACCAAGATAGTGTGCGCAAACACGCTACTAGAAGAGGTTTTTTCAGAAACTTAAAACCTATTGCCGGTAGCCAAGAAATACTATCTAAACTAGCCAACAAACATGAGATCTATATAGCATCTGCCGCCATGCAGTTTCCGAATTCATTAGAAGAAAAAAGCGAATGGTTAGATGAACACTTTCCTTTTCTACCTTGGCAAAATCGAATTCTTTGTGGTCATAAGCACATTCTAAAGGGAGATCTTTTGATAGATGACCGCAGTTTTAATCTAGAGAATTTTGATGGTAGAAGTTTACAGTTTACCTCACCCCACAATGTAAACACCGAAGGTTTTGAACGTGTTAATACATGGTTTGAGATTGGGGAGAAATTATTGTAAACCTAATTTCCCCAAATCATAAAAGTAAAAGTTCTTTTCGTCGTTCATCGCGACGAAAAGTCCGTTTTTGAACATATCGTTCAACGGTACCGTTACCGCCTCACAACCATCTGTTTCAGTAGTTGATAGGTTTACAGCTGTAATAAACGCATTGGTCTCTCTATCAAAAATATTAAACTCACCCTTCTGTTGATTAGATACTATTAAATACCCATGTCCATCAGCATAACTTGCAATTGCTATACCTTCAATATCTTCACTAAAGTATTCACCTCCAAAACAAGATATTTCTTCACTTCCCATACTTGGTTCGGCATAGTATTTTTTTATGCAGACACCTTCATCAGAGAAATAAACAAACCCATTTTCATCATCAATAGCAATAGCCTCAATTTCCTTTACGCCGCTAAACTTGCCGAATTTTCTAACATAATTAGAGGTTATACCTAAACTATCAGCATTTAGAGCATACTGGTACAGATAACCATCTGCCGGACCGGTTTTTCTACCCACAATAGCATATACCTTTGCATCTTTAGGAGACTTATACAAGCTAACTCCCATTGGCAATCTATTCCCTTCAAACGTTTCATCTTCAAAAACCTTAAAACCGCCACCATCTAAAGGCTTCATATCTGGTACAGAAAACATTCTAATTTGCTGTTTTTCACGCTCAGTAAACACCAAAATGTCTGTTTTAGTAGAGTCGTTGAGCTGAAAACCATATTCAATATCTACATTGTTCGGTCGTTTAATATTCCTTATAGTTTTCTCTTCTATTATTTTGCCGTCTAAATCAAAAGCATAAATAGCTCCGTTGGTTTTCTTATCAGTACCAAAAACAATACTCATTTCTGCGTTTTCAGGATTAACCCAAATTGCAGGATCATCTGTATCGTTCAAGGTAAATTCAGTAATAACATCTGGTGCTATTTTAGGTAACATACTTTGATTACAAGAATTAAAAACAGCAACCAAGGTTAATAAATATGATATCTTTTTCATTTTAAGTAATTGATACATGTGCTATATTATTTTCTAAAAACATCATACTTTAAGCCTACAGTAAAACGCTGCCCATAGAATTCTATTTGTTGCGTACGCTCTTTAACACCTTGAAAGTAGCGTAACGGTTGATCGGTTATGTTCTTCAAATCTGCATACACACTAAGGTTCTTATTGATTTGAAATGTTGCGTTAAAATCTAAAAATAGTTGCGTATCATAATATCTATCCTCAAAATCATTGCCCCCAATTTCATCAATGTAACTATCAGAAAAATTAGCGGATAACCTAGCACTGAACTTTTTATCTGCATAGCCCAATGATCCATTGAACATATTCGGTGCCGTATTGGGCAAGTCCAAATCCTCTCTTTCATCACCATCTTCATTACGTATACCATCTGCTGAAGAGGACAAATAGGTATAGTTTAAATAAAGACTAAAGTTTTTGGCAAAACCAGGTAGAAAATCTAATTGACGCTGAAATGCGAACTCTAAACCAAAAAGTGTGGCACTGTCTCCATTTAAAGGCTGAAAAACATCATAACCTTCTGTACCTGCACCCAAACTATCATCTGGCGCCTCATATATAAAAGTGTAAATAAACTCATCTATATTTTTGTAAAACATACCTCCTGAAATTAAACCTACACTTTGAAAATAATGTTCTGCCATAAGGTCAAAATTCATTGAAGTAGTCGGATTTAGATCTGCATTCCCCAAGACCAACTCTTTATCTTCATTAATGACTTCTGCCCTTGGAATTAGATCTTGATAATTGGGTCTTGCCAAGGTGTTGGTCCATGCAAAACGGAGTATTGTATTCTTAGATACGTCATATTTTAAATGTACACCAGGCAAAACATTTGTATATGAATTTTCACCATTGACCTCTTCGACCAAAATTGCCTCTTCTATACCCGCATCTTCATCTTCTTCTATATAAACGACCCTATTACCCTTAGATTCCAATTTGGTGTTTTCTATTCTTACCCCTACCAAAGCACTAAGTTTTTCAGAGAGTTTCTGATTTAGCATAACATAACCAGCCAAAACATCTTCGTTTACCTTAAAGTTACCTGGGGCAAATTCATCTACGACCAACTCCCCTTCTGCAATATTTAGATCTAAAGCACCTAACCATTCCTCACTTGCAAAAGAACCAATTTGATACTGACTTCCCGCTAGATAATCTGGATCGCTGTAATCTTTAACCGGTACGGTTGCCAAAGTTGAAAAAGTATCTTCTAAATCAAATTCATAAAAATTATTATCCCTTAATTTTGATTTAAAACGACCTCTAGCTCCAAATTTTATAGATCCATCTCCTTGTCCAAATATATCTGCAGGAACTTCAAAATTGACGAATACATTTACATCTTCTTCCTCGGTATACTGATTTTCTTCTGTAATCTCTCCATACTCAAAATTATCTAAATCTTCATCTGCCATGTTGGCCGCCGAAAATCTTGGATATCTAGAATTCAACACATCATTATTAATAATATATTCTGATTCAAATTCAGCATATCGTTCATTTAATCGCTCTTCTGATGCTTTTGCAAAAGAGGTCATCCAATCTACTTTTAGATTACCCCAAAGATGATTACCACCTAAACTGTAATTCTGCATACGTTGATCTTCTAAACGGCGATTTTTATTTCTATTACTGTCAATACCACCTTTAGATTGTCTTTTAACCTCGACAGGAAACCTAGTAGGCACGCCGTTGGTAATTGTAAAGTCTCCTTCTACAATATCTTCACCATCTAAAATCTCATGCTCTAAACGAAATCTGTTTTCACGATCATCTCTCCAATTATACATTGTTTTTAAAAACACTGTATTGTTAACATTGAACTTATAATCTAAATTGGCCGAAAAGCTACGTCTAATACGTTGAACCAAGTATTCTCGTTGCTCATATACATTAACATAAGGATCAACATCTACTTCTTCTAAAATTGCCTCACCATCACCATCTTCTAAACCTGTATTAAATTCAAATTCATCTGTCCATTCTGCTTCAACGTTGTCAGAACCAAAGTCATTATCGTTACCCGAAACAGAAATCATCCATCCAAACTTGTCATTTTTGCTACGGTCACCCAACAAAACCGAGCCGTTTAATATTGGTTTATCAGTAATAAAATTTATACCTGAACCAAGTGTTGCAGAAAGTCGAAAACCTTGCGGCGATGTCCTTGTTATTAAATTTACCGACCCACCCAGTGCATCTGCATCCATATCTGGTGTAACAGCTTTACTGACCTCAATAGACTGTATCATATCTGCAGGAATCAAATCCATCTGTACATTTCTATTATCACCTTCTGCTGATGGTATTCTACTACCATTGAGCGTAACGGAGTTTAATTGAGGTGAAAGACCACGAACAATTATATTTCTAGCCTCACCTTGATCTACCTGCATAGTTATACCGGGTATTCTTTTTACAGCATCACCGATATTGGCATCTGGAAATTTCCCTATTTGATCAGTAGATACAACATTGGTAATATTTAAATTAGTTTTCTGTGTATTCAATGCTTTTGATTGACCACTTAAACCATAAGCAGAAACCTCAACACCTTCTAGCTCCATCGTTTTTGGATCTACACTTAAACTTACATCTATTGTTTTATTTGCTATTACCGTAATCTCTTGAGATAAATCGGCATAACCTAAATAAGAAACCTGGATTGTGTAGGTACCTGCAGGGACATCTACAATGGTAAACCTACCGTCAAAATCTGTAATCGCCCCTCTTGAGAGTGATGAGATTACCGCGCTTGCGCCAGGTAAATAAAGTCCGTTCTCATCTGTTACTGTGCCTTGAACATTACCTGACTGCGCAAGTAGAATAAATGGCGCAAGAAAGAATAGATAAAAAAATACTGAGTTTTTCATTTTCTAAGTGGTTGTTATTTGGCCACAAAGAAATTAGATTGAACGCAAAACAGTGTTGTCTTAATCTTAAGACTATTTTAAGATTAACCTATTTTCTTTTGCTATTTACTTTAGGTTAACACTGTGGTAACAAAAAACCCTCTTCATTGCTGAAGAGGGTTTTTTAAATTAAATTATTTAAAGCTTAAGCTTCAAAAGGCTCAATGGAAACAAATGATTTTCCACCAGCTTTTTTAGTAAACTTTACTAAACCATCTACACGTGCGTGTAATGTATGGTCTTTTCCTGCGTAAACATTTTCACCAGGATTGTGTCTTGTTCCTCTCTGTCTAACAATAATGTTACCAGCGATTGCAGCTTGACCACCAAAAATCTTAACTCCTAATCGTTTCGATTCTGATTCTCTACCGTTTTTCGAACTACCTACACCTTTCTTATGTGCCATTGTCTAAGGTTTTAAATTTTATTATACTTAATGGTTTAGCTTATTTAGCTACACCACCATCTAATTCATCTTGCCATTTCTGTAACTCGTCCCATTTACCATCAGCAGCTAATTGTGCTTGCTTTGGCCAAGTGTCAGTTACGTGATTTCCACGAACGTCAGCGATAATTTCAGAAATTTTAGCTGCGTCTGTTTTTGCTAATTCAGCAAAAGTAGAAATACCTGCATTGTTTAAAGTCTCAGCGATTTTTGGACCGATACCTTCAACTTTTTTCAAATCATCACCTTTAGCGCTAGCTTTCTTAGCTTTTGCTTTTGGTGCTGCTGGAGCTGCTTTTGCTTCAACCTTTTTAGCCTTTGGTTCAGCTTTCTTAGTTTCAGTTTTCTTTGCTCCTTTAGAAATAATAGATTCGATTACAATCTCTGTAAGAGACTGACGATGTCCATTTTTCTTTCTGTAACCTTTACGTCTTTTCTTATGAAAAACGATTACTTTGTCACCTCTTAGGTGTTTAACGACTTTAGCCTCTACTGCGGCTCCGTCTATAGCCGGGGCGCCGATAGTAACGTTCGATCCATCAGCTAAAAGAAGTACATTGTCAAAAGTGACTTTTTTACCTTCTTCAACCTGTAAACGGTGAACGTACACTTTCTGGTCTTTTGCAACTTTAAACTGCTGCCCTGCCATCTCTACAATTGCGTACATATTGTTAAATGTAATTATTAAACCTGATGGATTTTTTCCATAGGCGGGTGCAAATATAATTCTTAATCGTGAATTTACAAGTGTTTTTTATGATTTTTATACGCTCTTCATACTTCTAGTGTTCGAAGTCTTAAATAGTTGCATGAAAGCTAAGGTCAATACCAAGCTTGTCGTAAAACCCATTGTTGCAACCACTAAAAATACAATCGCTTCAAAACTACGATAAGTGCTCGCCCATTTAGTCGATAATTCCTCTAAAAAGCCTGGCTGAAGCTCAGTTGAATATATTGTAAAAAATAGCGTAAATATTAATGTTGCTACACCACCTGTTATCAAACCCGCCATAAATCCACCAGCGTATGTAAATTCATTTGCCTTTTTTAACTTGTAATATTTAATGGCTTCGTAAATGGCAAAGCCTGTAATTACAGCATTAAAAAGACTATAAAATACATTTACATGTAAGCCAAGTAAGGACAAAATTAAAAAATAAGCAATCAAAGAGCCACTGGCAGCGACGCCAAATCTAATTGGTAGAGCATAGTTATTCATAATAGAGAGTTTTTTTTGTTTAGACTTTTAATATAAACAATAAACAACTATAAATTGAATTTAATCTGTTAAAGAATACTTATATTGAAGATTGTTCTTACAAAAAAATACTTTTTATGTAACAATTTTGTAAAATTACATACTAACAAAACAGAACATTAAACACTTACCTAAAACAGTTTTAAATGAAAATGAAATTATTACTGGTTTCGGCCCTATCCCTTTTTGGATTTGCCGTACTCGCACAAGAGGTTACGTACGAAGAGTACAACCTTGAAAATGATTTACACGTTATTCTACATCAAGATAACACCGCCCCTATTATTTCCATCTCCGTATTATACCATGTGGGCTCTAAAGATGAAGACCCACAACGAACTGGTTTTGCACACTTTTTTGAACATCTTCTTTTCGAAGGTACCGAGAACATTGAAAAAGGACAATGGGACAATATCGTATCATCTAACGGTGGATCAGGTAATGCCACTACCAATGAAGACAGAACGTATTATTATGAAATTTTTCCTTCTAACAATTTAGAATTAGGACTTTGGTTAGAATCTGAAAGAATGCTTCACCCGGTAATCAACCAGAAAGGAGTTGACACACAAAACGAAGTAGTTAAGGAAGAAAAAAGACTTCGTGTTGATAATTCACCTTACGGAAAATTTATTGAGAACATAAAGAAGAACCTTTTTCAAAGCCATCCTTATAAAGAGACCGTTATTGGAAAAATGGCAGATTTAGATGCTGCTACTTTAGATGAATTTATTGCTTTTCAGAAGAAATTCTATTCTCCTAATAACGCCGTTTTAGTTATTGCTGGCGATTTTGAGAAAGAAAATGCAAAAAAATTGATTTCAGATTATTTTAAGGATATTCCAAAAGGAGCAGAAATTGCAAGAAATTTCCCAAAAGAAACTCCTATCACATCAGAAATTAATGCAAAGGCTTATGACTCTAATATTCAAATTCCGGCCTCTATGATTGCTTATAGAACTCCCGGTCTTAAAAATAGGGATAGCCAGGTATTAGAAATGATTTCTACTTATCTATCTGACGGACCATCTTCAAAACTTTACAAGAAAATGGTTGATGAAGAAAAGCAAGCATTACAGATTGGAGCTATTCCTGTTACTCTAGAAGAATACGGTATGTATATCATTTTTGCGCTTCCGGTCGGCGAAACAGGCTTGATCACACTTAATAATTCAATTGAAGCGGAAGTAGAGAAATTGAGAAGTAATCTTATTTCAGAAAATGATTATCAAAAATTACAGAACAAGTTTGAAAACCAATTCGTAAACAGTAATTCAAGTGTTGAGGGTATTGCAAGTTCTCTAGCTGAATACTATATGCTTTATGATGATACTTCTTTAATTAATAAAGAAATAGAAGTTTATAGATCTATTACAAGAGAAGAAATCAAAGAAGTTGCCAACAAATATTTAAAACCTAACCAAAGGTTAGTTTTAGAATATTTACCTGAACAAAATACTGCAAACTAAAAATAACTATGAAAAATACATATATACTATTCTTAACATTATTCTCGGTAATTGCTCTACAAGCCCAGGTAGACCGTTCGGTTATGCCAACACCAGGACCTGCACCTGAAATTAATTTAGGAGAACCTCAATCTTTTAACCTCAATAACGGATTAAAAGTATTGGTAGTCGAAAACCATAAACTACCAAGAGTATCAATGCAATTATCAATTGACAACCCACCTATTTTAGAAGGTGATAAAGCTGGTACTGCTAGTTTAACCGGTAGTCTTTTAGGTCTAGGATCTAAAAACATAACAAAAGAAGCATTTAATGAAGAAATTGATTTTTTAGGTGCCAGACTTTATTTTAGCTCTCAAAGTGCGTATGCACAATCTCTTTCTAAATACTTTTCTAGAATGATGGAGCTTATGGCAGATGCCGCCATAAATCCGAATTTTACGCAAGAGGAATTTGACAAGGAAAAGGATAAACTTATTACCGGGCTCAAAACTGAAGAGAAAGTAGTTTCTGCTATTTCTAGTCGAGTTCAAAGAGCTTTAGCCTATGGTAAAAATCACCCTTACGGAGAATTTACTACCGAAGAAACCGTAAACAATGTTACCCTTGGTGATGTTGAAGAGTTTTACAGAGAATATTTTGTGCCTGCAAATGCCTATTTAATTGTTATTGGAGATGTGAATTTTGAAGAAGTAAAGACTTTGACAGAAACCTATTTTACATCTTGGACGAAAGCCGTGCCACCAAGTTTCTCTTATTCTCAACCTAAGAATGTACCGAACACACAAATTAACTTGGTAGATATGCCAAATGCTGTACAATCTGAAATTACCGTACAGAATATTGTAAACCTAAAAATGAGCGATGACGATTACATTGCGGCATTATTAGCTAATCAAATATTAGGTGGTGGTTCTGATAGTAGAATAAATCTTAATCTTAGAGAAGATAAGGGGTATACTTATGGTGCATATTCGTCTCTTGGAAATGACAAATACGGACCATCTAGATTTGCCGCTTCTGCCGAAGTAAGAAATACGGTTACAGATAGTTCTGTCGTACAATTATTAAAGGAAATTGAACTCATTAACACACAACCCGTAAAAGACGATGAGCTAAAAACTACAAAGGCACTATATGCCGGTAGTTTTATAATGGCATTAGAAGATCCCGAAACAATTGCCAGGTATGCTTTGAACGTTGAGAAAGAAAATCTATCTAAAGATTTTTACAAAACATTTTTAGAGAAACTAGATAAGGTTAGCAAAGAGGAAGTAGAAACAGCTGCTAAAAAATATTTCAACGTTGATAATGCCCGAGTAATTGTCGTTGGCAAGGGAAGCGATATTTTGACTAACCTAGAAAATGTTGAGTTTAAAGGAAAAAAACTTCCTGTGCTTGCTTATTCTAAAACTGCCGATAGAGTTGACACTCCCGATTACAATGCTGCTTTACCAAGTGACGTATCTGCACAATCTATACTTGAAAAATATATTAAAGCCATTGGCGGAAAAGACAAACTTGAAAGTGTCAATACCTTAGCCATGATGGCCGCAGCAGAAATGCAAGGAATGAAACTAGACCTCAACGTAAAAAAGACATCTAGCAACCAACTTATGCAAGATGTACAAATGATGGGGAATTCTGTTAGCAAGCAAGTTCTTAACGGAGATACTGGATACATGGTCATGCAAGGTCAACGTAAGAATCTTGAAGAAGAGGAAATGAAAAACATTAAAAAAGAATCTGCTCCTTTTTCTGAACTTCATCTTTTGACAGATGATTCTGTAACCTTAGAAGGTATGGAAATGGTAGGCGAAAAAAATGCTTATAAATTAAAAGTAGGCGAAAATAAATCTGCTTTCTTTGATGCCGAAACCGGACTAAAATTGCAAGAGGTTACCGTAACCGAAATGCAGGGGCAACAAATTGCCAGCACTTCTAATTTTGAAGATTACAAAGAGGTATCTGGCATATTATTTCCTTTTAAAATAATGCAGACTGTTGGTTCGCAATCTTTTGAATTTATAGTTTCTGAAATCAAAGTAAATGACGGTGTATCGCCAGCCGATTTTGAATAACAATAATTTATTACAATAGAAAAACCCGCTACTTAGCGGGTTTTTTGCTTTTAATCTTCTAGGTTAAGTTCTTATCCTATTTTTCTAATGGTTGCTTCTCCGAAAATCAAGCCTTTATCCACTTCTGGGTTACCAGTATAGTTGATATTTGTTTCTCCATAGCACGTTACCTTCAATCTATCAACAACATTAACTCTAAAATTACTTTCGCCATAGGCGGTAATTTTAGTTTCATCTGCTACCATACCTTCTGTATTAACTTCACTCTCACCATATGCCCTAAATACTTGGCGAGCAACATTGCCTTCTCCAATTTCTAAGTAACTACTACCATAAATCGCTACCGTCAATTCATCTATTGAAACCGAATCAAAGTATACTTTCGCTTCTCCGTATAATGACATTTTAAAATCATCGGCATTAAAAAGGTTTTTGCATCTTATTATTTCTTCTCCTCGTATCGATAGATTTTCTAGCTTTCTATACGTTACCGTAATAGAAGCCATAGTACCATTATAAAGCGATTTGCTACCTCTCCAATTATCAGTTGAAATACGTTCAGATTTGGTTACAACCTTAGCACCGTCTAAGTACAAACGCAATGTTCTACCTTCTACTTCCACATTTATTTTCTCTAACGAAACTTTAGCATTGTCAATAACCACACTTTCTTCTTCTCCCTGCACTAAATTTACCTCAATATGCGGACTCACTATTAGCTTATCAAAAGATTTTACGTTGAATGTTTTATCCTGAGCCTCTATGCTACCTACAACAAAGGTTACTGCAAGTAGCGCAAATATTAATTTTTTCATGATTTCGTTTTTTTGATTAGTTCTATACAAAGACAAGCTAAAGTTTCTTTTGTTACAGTGCAGATCACTATTTCTGCAGAATTACCACCTTTTTTCTATTTACAAGCCAAACTCCGAATAAGATAATAAGACCGCCCAACAGCTGTAGAACACTTATATTCTCGCCATCCAAAAAACCCCATAGCACAGCCACAAGAGGTATTAAATACGTAACAGAAGCCGCAAATACGGGACTAGATAATTTTATCAATTTGTTGAACAGAATATTTGCCAAAGCGGTTCCTAAAAAAGCCAAAGCCATAATATACCACACTGCCTCATACATAGCACTATTACCAACAAATTGTTGAAACACGCCTGAATACACCAATATAATCAATGCCGGAAGAAAAGCTACACCAAAACTAGCAGTGGTTACCGCTAGAGGGGTTAAATGAGATAAGTACTTCTTGATTATATTTATATTAAAGGCATATCCTAGAGCTGAAAAAATTATGAAGAGAGCATACCAGTAATTCTGATTTACATTATTCTCCATTCCTGCTGCAATCAACACAACCGTACCAAAAAGACCTATTAGCACACCGAGCACCTGCCTTCCTTTTAACGCCAGACCAAAAAGTGCCAATCCTACCAATGTAGTAAACAAGGGTGCTACAGAATTTAAAATTGAAGTTATACCACTACTAATTTCAGTTTGTGCCATCGCAAAGAAAAACGGAGGAAAAAATGAACTGCACAACCCGGCAATAGCAACCCATTTCCAATCTGTTTTTGAAAGTGTCTTCAACGACTTAAAACCCAGAACAAATAACAAAATAGATGCAAATACTATTCTTAAACCGCCTACCTGCAAAGGCGTATAACCTAATAAAGACCTTTTAATAAGTATGAAGGAGGAGCCCCAAATAAGCGATAAAACTACTAGGTAAATCCATTTTTGATCTAAATTCTTCAATGCTAATAAGTTTAAAGCAAAAGTGGGCTTTTTTCTAAATAAACCAACCCGTTATCTACTTATTTTTATAATTCATTTACTAATGGATTTTACATATTTGGTATCTTTACACTATAAAGCTCTTTACTTTATTTAAGACGTATACTAAATCCATAAAAATGAAATTCAAAATATTAACCCTCTTCGTTACTATATTTACCTTAGCAATAAATGTTTCTTTAGCTCAAGAAGATGCAGCATTACCTGCTGAAATTGAACATAATTCTGCACGTACCATTCTGGTAGCTATAGAAGGTATGGCCTGCCAAGAAGGTTGTGCCGATAAAATTTCGTCTAATCTTACGGATAGCGATGGAGTCGTTTCTTCAGAAATTAGTTTTGAAAACAAAAACGGACTAATAACTTTTCAACCTACAATTATTACTATTGAAGAAGTAAAGGCTATAATTACCAATACTAAAGTCAAAGATTACAATTACACCATTACATCTGTTACGCCTCAAAACAACTAATATGAAAAAGATACTTTACACACTTGTTATAGCAACATTCTTAACTTTTACCTCATGTAAGGAAAACAAAAAAACGGAGGAGCCTTCTAAAATGGAGCATGTTATGAGTATTCATGACGAGGTAATGCCAAAAATGGGAACATTAGGAAAGTTAGTTGGTCAATTAAAACCAATGGCAGATTCACTTGGAGCAGAATCAGCTGAATTCAAGGCAATGAAAGACCTTCAAGAAGCAAATAGGTCTATGATGGATTGGATGCAAGGTTTTGGGGATCGTTTTGATGCTGAAGAAATAATGAACGGAAAAGAACTTTCTGATGAAAAGAAAGCATGGTTAAAAGAAGAGGAAGAGAAAGTTCAACAAGTAAAAGAGAACATCAATTCTAGTATTGAGCGTGCTGAAGAGATTCTAGGTAAGCAATAAATAAAAGACACGTATTCTAAAAGGGTAATTTAGAAAGATCTACATTACCACCAGAAATTATAATTCCAATTTTCTTGTTCTGAAAAACTTCTGGCTGCTCTTTTGATTGTTTCATAACTGCAGCCACAGTTACAGCGCTAGAAGGTTCTATGATAATTTTCATACGCTCCCAAACCAATTTCATAGCAGCAACAATCTCATCTTCGGTAATTCTAACAATACCGCTAACAAGCTCTTTTATAATCGGGAAATTTTTATCGCCCAACATTGTTTTTAATCCGTCTGCAATGGTATTCGTGGTATCATTACTTTCTATTTTTCCACTTTGTAAAGAACGATAAGCATCATCTGCCTCAAATGGCTCAGCACCGTAAATTTTACAATTTGCACTAAAATATTTAACTGTCAATGCAGAACCGGCAATGAGACCGCCACCCCCTACTGGGCAAAAAATAAAATCTAAATCGGGTTGTTTTTCTAGTAGCTCTAATGCAGCAGTGCCTTGACCTAAAATAACATTGTTATCATTTGAAGGATGCACAAAAGTTGCTCCCGTTTTTAATCCTATTTCATCTGCCAACGTTTGCCTCGCCGCAACTGTAGGTTCGCATTCATAAATTTTACCCCCATACTCCCTAACACCTACTTTTTTGACTTCTGGTGCAGTATTGGGCATTACAATATGTGCTGTTACCCCAACACTTTGAGCTGCTAATGACAAAGCTTGGGCAAAATTACCAGATGAGTGAGTGACTACTCCGCTTTTCTTTTGCTCTTCTGGCAACTGTACAATAGCATTAGTAGCGCCCCTCATTTTATAAGCTCCCGCTCTTTGAAAGTTCTCGCACTTAAAAAACACCTGAGCATTGACCTCTTTGTCAATCAATCTTGATGTTAAAACAGCTGTATTATGAATAAATGGAGTTATTCGTTTATGACAGTCTAGAAGATCTTGTTTTGTCATCATACAACTTTATTTTTTCCAACGAAGTGTTTCTATGATTCCCCTGATGTCATTCTGAAGATAGGATGCTGCCGGAAGAATAGAGTCATAATTGGGTTTCGTATAAAAATAGACAGACCCAGTTAAAAAATGCTCTGTGCTATCGGTAACAAAAAATTGCGACTGAGAAGCTGCGTTACCTTGTACCTCAAATAAAGCGCCGTAGATTCTCTCATCAGGATTCACATATGGTTGTTCCACTATGTTATCTGCCTTTGCAGCATGCTCATAGCTAAGCCTTTTAGAATCGTTAATTAGCTGAGCCAAATTACCATCAATCTTTTTATAGCTTAGAAAAATAGCACCTTTCATTTCAGGATATGAGATGGTGTAAGCTTTATCGCCATTCAACTCTGCATTTGCCAGTTGATTGTATTTAAAACTAAAGTTCTCAGTTTCTAGGTCAGCCAATTTCCCTTGAGGATATTCCAATCTCATTTTAGCTTTGGGCTTAGGTAACACCTCTTCATCTTTACAGCTTACCATAAACAGAAATACTACTAAAAATCCAACTAACGACTTACTCTTCATGTGGCAAGGTTACTTTTATTTGTTTCAATCTTTTCTTGTCCATTGCCTCTACAACAAAGGTAAAGGACTCAAATACTATTTTCTCTCCACGTCTAGGAAAACTTCCTGCCTTTTCTAACACAAAACCAGCCAAGGTTTCTGACTCCCCTTTATTCTCTTCAAAGATTTCACTATCCTCTAGTTTAATAACTCTATAAAAATCTTTAAGAGGTGTTTTACCTTCAAACACATAATTAAAATCATCTAATTTCGAAAAAATTAAATCTTCATCATCGAACTCATCACTGATATCACCAACAATTTCTTCGATAATATCTTCTAAAGACACCAAGCCAGAAGTACCACCATATTCATCTACAACTATAGCCAAGTGATTCTTCTTCTCTTGAAATTCGCCCAATAAATCATCTAATTTTTTATTTTCAGGCACAAAGTAAGGCTCCCTGATCAAAGTCATCCAATTAAACGTTTTTCTATCTAAATAAGGCAATAGATCCTTTACATACAAGACACCTTTTACACTATCGATGTTCTCGCCAAAAACCGGAATTCTAGAATATCCATTCTTCTTTATTTCACCTAACACCTCAGGAAATTTCATTTGCTCATTAAGGGCGAAAATATCTATACGAGGTCTCATAACCTGCTTGGTATCTGTATTACCAAAGGTAACAATACCCTCTAATATCTTCTTTTCTTCTTTTGTGGTATCGCCATGAGAAGTTAAATCTAAGGCTTGCGACAATTGATCTACACTTAAACTCGACTTCTGTTTTCCAAGCTTGTTATATAGAAACAATGTACCAGAACGCATTGGCAAGCTCAATGGTGAAAAAATAAAATCTAAAACCCTTAACGGATACGCCATTAAATGTGCAAAGCTCATTCTGTTCCTGTTCGCATACACTTTTGGTAGAATTTCACCGAACATTAAAATAAGAAATGTTGCGACTACGACTTCTAAAAGAAAACGTACCGAAACAACACCAAACCATACTTGATTTACATTTTCAAAAAGGGTATCGCCGATGATACTGAATAGCAACACTACCCCAATGTTAATAGCATTATTGGCTATCAATATGGTTGCCAATAATTTTTTTGGGCGCTCGAGCAGCTTAATTAGAATAGAACTTTTAGCAGATTTTTCGTCTTGCAGCTCTTTAATTTCGGTTGATGAAAGACCGAACATTGCCACTTCTGCTCCAGAAATAAGTGCAGAACAAACAAGTAGTACACATAGTACAACTATATTCATTGCAAAAACACCGTTTACAACCAATGTTGTCATTAATAACGGTAAGGGGTCTGGGTCCAATAGTTGTTATTTAAATTTTTGTTAGAATGGTAAATCATCATCCTCTTCTGGACTTGCAGATGCAGGTGCAGGTGCAGAGGCCTTAGATGGTGCTTTATTTTCAATACTTGTTGGTTTTTGAACGCTTGGAGCCGAACCACTATTGTTTTGCATACCTTCTTTCTTGGTAGTCAAAAAAGTAAATTCTTGTACATGTACCTCGGTTGAATACCTGGTGTTACCATCTTCACCTTGCCATTGACGATTTTTCAATCTGCCCTCTACATATACCTTATCTCCTTTACTTAGATATTTTTCACAAATTTCAGCAGCTTTATTTCTAACTACCACATTGTGCCAATCTGTATTTGTAACACGTTCACCAGTAGATTTATTGGTATAAGTCTCATTTGTAGCTATTGGAAATCTACCAATACTACCGCCTCCTTCAAAATAATGCATTTTAACTTCATCACCTAAATGCCCAATCAACATTACCTTATTTAATGTACCGCTCATAACTTAAAGATATAAAAATCAAAAGTACTAAAATTTAAATGCTTTGATAAAATCTGCGATTAAAACTGGTACCGGAAAATCAGTTATTTTTTCAATGGGAATCTTATCGGCAAAATCATCATTTATATACACCAACCAGAACTTCGTATGCAGGTGTTGATGCGACAATTTATGAACGATTGCGCTTTCATTGTATTCTATTACTTCGTCAGACCTCATATTACCGAGAACTTCTTTATACCTTATAGTAATATCATCTATTTCTAATACATCATCTGACTCCAATAAAGGAAACTGCCATAAATTCTGCCAAATACCTTTACCTATTCTTTGGTTTATACTTGTGTATTGGTTTCCATCCGTATCCTTATATATAGGTATAAGATAATTAAAGTATCGGTTGCGGACTTTTGTCTTCTTTAACTTTACAGGCAAGGTATCTACCAAGCCTTTTTCTAGAGCAACACAACTATCGTTAAGTGGGCAAAGTAAACATAAAGGCTTTTTCGGGAAGCATTGTATGGCTCCAAACTCCATAATACCCTGATTATAATCTCGAATATTAGCGGAATCCATGACTTTTTGAGCCAAGCTTTTAAAATATTTGATACCTTCTGTACTATTAATAGGAGTATCTATACCATAGTATCTAGAGAGTACTCGATAGACATTTCCGTCTACTACGGCTTGCGCTTCATTGAAACAAATAGACGAAATAGCACTTGCAGTATAGTCACCGACACCTTTTAGTGTTAAAAGTTTCTTGTAATTATCAGGAAATTTTCCCTTATACTGATCGACCACCATTTTTGCAGCTGCATGAAGATTTCTAGCTCGTGAATAATACCCGAGTCCTTGCCAAAGTTTTAAAACTTGCTCTTCATTTGCATTGGCTAAATCATATACAGTAGGAAAATTTTCCACAAAACTCAAGTAATACGGGGTTCCCTGAGCTACACGCGTTTGCTGAAGTATAATTTCTGATAGCCAAATTTTGTATGGATCAGTACTCTGACGCCATGGTAAACTGCGCTTATTTTCATGATACCAATCTAAAATTTTACTCGAAAATGACATGCTATTCAATACTAAGTTATAAAAGTAGCAGTTTATACACTTAAAATTAACCTATTAGAAAGAAAGATTGAATTTAATTTATATATTTGCAACCCGAAAAAACATACAGAAAATCTAATATTGAAAGATGACGAAAGCGGAAATTGTATCGAAGATCTCAGATAAGCTGGGAATTGAAAAAGGAGATGTACAGGCAACTGTTGAATCTTTTATGGAAGAGGTAAAAACATCATTAGAAAGTGGTGATAATGTTTACCTAAGAGGTTTTGGTAGTTTTATCATTAAAACTAGAGCCGAAAAGACCGGTAGAAATATTTCCAAAAACACAACTATTAAAATACCCGCTCACAACATTCCAGCATTTAAGCCTGCGAAGGTTTTTGTAGAAGGAGTTAAGAGCAACGTACACGTAAAATAATTAATCTTAAAAAAAGAACTTTATGCCAAGCGGTAAGAAAAGAAAGAGACATAAGGTAGCTACACACAAGCGCAAGAAGCGTAGAAGAGCTAACCGACACAAGAAAAAGTAGTTTTAATAACTACTTTTTCTTTTTAAAATACGTTCATTGACATAGAGATCCAGAAATTGGGTTTCGGCAAGTACATTTGTATTTGTCTATGGTATTGTTTAATCAGTTCGTTCCCTATTTTTATAGGTGAAACGACTAAAAATATATTCAGGTGAATAGAGAATTAATCGTAAGATCTAGTTCCCAATCTGTTGACTTTGCCTTGTTAAAGGACGGAAAACTCACTGAACTGCATAAAGAAGAAAATAGTAACGACTTTTCTGTAGGCGACATTTTTCTTGCCAAAATCAGAAAGCCGGTAACTGGGCTTAACGCAGCGTTTGTAAACGTTGGTTATGAGAAAGATGCATTCTTGCATTACCACGACCTTGGTCCACAATTATCTTCTATGCTTAAGTTCATTAAACAAGTGAGTACAGGAAAACTAAAGGATTACTCTTTAGGAAATTTCCCGTTCGAGACCGATATTGACAAAAACGGTGTTATTACCGATGTCATAAAAGCGAACCAATCATTATTGGTTCAAATTGTAAAAGAACCTATATCTACTAAAGGACCAAGAATTAGTTCTGAGCTATCAATCGCCGGACGCTACTTGGTAATGGTTCCTTTTTCTGACCGTGTATCCGTATCTCAAAAGATTGCGAGCAAGGAAGAAAAAGACAGGTTAAAAAGACTCGTTAGAAGCATTAAACCTAAAGGTTTCGGTGTTATCATTAGAACAGTCGCAGAAGGACAAAAAGTTGCAGAACTGGACAAAGATCTAGAAAACTTGCTGAACAAATGGACAGCAATGTGTAAAAAATTACATCGTGCTCAAACACCATCAAAAGTATTCGTAGAACTCAATAGAGCATCTTCTATTTTAAGAGATGTATTCAATGATAGCTTTACTGGAATACATGTAGATGACGACACCTTATACAATGAAATTAAGGATTATGTGTCGGAAATTGCTCCTGAAAAAGAGAGTATCGTTAAGCACTATAACACCAACGTACCTATTTTTGAAAAATTTGGTATTGAAAGACAAATTAAAACGTCTTTCGGCCGTACTGCCGCAATGAGCAAAGGCGCCTATTTAATTATAGAGCATACAGAAGCACTTCATGTAATAGACGTAAACAGTGGTAACAGATCTAATAAAGCCAAAAACCAAGAAGACACTGCCCTAGAGGTAAATCTTTTATCCGCATCAGAGATCGCAAGGCAATTACGCCTTCGTGATATGGGCGGTATTATAGTTGTAGATTTTATCGATATGGTAAAACCACAACATAGAAAAAGGCTATTTGAACATCTTAGAGATGAGATGAAAGATGATCGTGCCAAACATAAAATACTACCTCCTAGTAAATTTGGTTTAATTCAGATTACCCGACAAAGGGTACGACCTGAAATGAATATTAAAACAACTGAAGAGGACCCTAACAACGCAGGGAAAGAGGTGGAAGCACCTATTGTTTTAATAGATAAAATTACAGCGGACCTTGAAAAACTCCTTAAAGGACCTGCAAAAGACAACAGTATATCACTAAATATACACCCGTTTATAGCAGCCTATATTACAAAAGGTTTTCCATCTTTAAGAATTAAATGGTTCTTAGAATACAAAAGATGGATTAAAATTCAGCCGCGTGATGCGTATACGTATCTTGAGTACCGTTTTAAAAACAAAGACGGCAAAACAATATATTAAGCTTTAATGGCTTTATACAAGAAAAAGCGACCTATAACAGGGTCGCTTTTTTTGTGCCGAAAAATTAATAATATTTCAGAGAATACTAAAACAAACTACTCTCAAAATTTGATAGTGACCAACATCAAGAATTGCCAATTCGACTATTGATATTTGAAGCACTTAAGGCAACAATTTCATTACTTTTGAACTACATGAACCAAAAAACTAAAGGCTTCACCATTCAAGAAGCCACTAAAAAAATAGAAAACTATTGTGCCTACCAAGATCGCTGCCATAAAGAAGTGGTTTCTAAATTGAAAGAGATGGGTATGATTCCATTAGCGGTAGATACTATTATAGCCCAACTTATTGAAGACAGATTCTTAAATGAAGAACGCTTTGCAAAAAGTTTTGCAAGAGGAAAATTCAACATTAAAAAATGGGGGAAAAACAGGATTGTCAGGGAATTAAAGTTTAGAAACATATCTAAATATAATATCACTACTGCTTTGAAAGAAATTGAACCCGAAGTATACTTAGAAACTTTAGATAATCTAGCTAAAAAAAGATTAAATCAAATTACTGAAACCAATATTCAAAAACGGAGAAAAAAATTAGCTGATTATCTTTTATATCGTGGTTGGGAAAGTCATTTGGTGTATGAGAAATTGCAAGAACTCATAAAATAAGCCTGCTTAGTTTTCCATCAAAACCTTATTGTTCTTATTGGTTCTGGATATCGCCTTTTCATTCTTATAATCTATCCAATCTTGACCTTTCAATTTACGCATTAACACATCATAATAACGCATTATAAGAATGTTATACGAAGCTTTAGCCAAATTCTTAGGGTTTCGCGCTAATCCCCTCAAACTCATTGAAAAACCCGGAGTGTTATATTTCATATAATGCCAATAACCTTCTGGCATATATAAAACTTCGCCATGAGAAAGGGTAGTTTTAAATCCGTTTGCTTTTTTTAAAGCAGGCCACTTGTTATAATCAGGGTTTGAAAAATCTATGCTTTCATGTGTAATTAAAGAATGTGGAACTTTATAAAGCTTCTCAGTTTCTGACTGAGGAAACAACACTACTTCCTTTTCTCCATCGAAATGAAAATGAAAAATATTGGCCAAATCTATATCGTAATGCATAAACGTATACGAGTCTCGTCCGCCGAAAAACATCATCGGCACACCTTTTAAAAGCTTTAATCCAAAGTCAGGAAACCTATAATCTTTCTGTAGTGCTGGAACTTCCTTCAAAATATTCCAAAGAAAAATTCTATACTTTGTAGGTTCCTTCTTTAATAGATCCACATATGCTGCCATTTTCATTTTGGCATGTGGTTCGTTAAAACCATCTTTATGTTGAACTGGTCTATCATCATACAAAGGCACGGTTATATCACCTGCTACTTCTTTAATATAGTCTAGATTCCACTTATTAAAAGCAGGCCAATCTTCAATAGCCTGTTCTAAAACAACAGGTTTTTGAGGCTTAAAGTAGTCGTTAATAAAAGTGTCCTTGGTAATATGCTTTACCCTGGGAATATCTGTTAACTTCAATTACTAATGGTTTTTAGGGAAGCCAAAGGTAATTAACGTTAAGAAAATATTTTCTTAAAAATGTATTAATGTAGCTTTAGTCGGCAATTTTAGCCTTTTGCTTCGCAGTTTCATTTCGCTCGATAGAGTGACCCGGTCTAGACCATTTTGGCTTTTCGCCCAATGAGTTAATTTGAGAATCTTCTGCTTCTACCGTTTTAGGCTGTGATACCTTGGTAAATGGCTTTTGTGGATTTAGACCTAACATTTTAAACATTGCCATATCCTCATTTACATCAGGATTCGGGGTAGTCAATAATTTATCGCCTGCAAATATTGAATTTGCACCAGCAAAGAAACACATTGCCTGCCCTTCTCTACTCATTTCGGTACGACCTGCAGATAAACGCACTTGAGTCTCTGGCATTACAATTCTGGTCGTAGCTACCATACGTATCATATCCCATATTGAAACTGGCTCAATATCTTCCATTGGCGTACCTTCTACAGCAACTAACGCATTAATTGGCACTGATTCTGGTTGCGGATTCAATGATGTCAAAGCAACTAACATACCTGCCCTATCTTCCAATGCCTCGCCCATACCAATAATACCCCCGCTACAAACGGTTACATTACTTTTACGAACATTTTCAATCGTATCTAAACGATCCTCAAAAGCACGAGTAGAAATAACATCTTTATAGTAATCTTCTGAAGTATCTAAATTGTGGTTGTAAGCATATAAGCCAGCTTCTGCCAAACGTTTTGCCTGATTCTCGGTAATCATACCTAAAGTACAACATACTTCCATATCAAGCTTATTAATGGTACGTACCATTTCTAATACTTGGTCAAACTCAGGACCATCTTTTACGTTTCGCCAAGCAGCACCCATACAAACACGAGAACTACCAGAAGCCTTTGCCCTTAGCGCTTGAGCTTTAACTTGAGAAACAGCCATAAGATCGTTACCTTCAATATCTGTGTGGTAACGAGCAGCTTGCGGACAATACCCACAATCTTCTGGGCAACCACCGGTTTTTATAGAAAGTAAGGTAGAAACTTGAACCGTATTAGGGTCATGATTTTTTCTGTGCACAGTTGCAGCTTCATAAAGTAGCTCCATTAAAGGCTTGTTGTATATTTCTAAAATTTCTTCTTTTGACCAATTGTGTCTTGCTTCGCTCATATAATCTTAGGTTGTTACCAAGGTTCAAAAATAACGGAATTTAAATTGAAAAAATAATTGGATGTTTTTAAAATAATGACTTACCTCGGTATCTAAAGTTGATTATTCATTTTTACATATCAAAATACTTACCGCATTTCCACCGAAACCTACAGCATTTACCAGTATTTTTTTAAGGTTTCCATTAGTAAATTCAGATGCTACAAAAGGTACCGAAATCATCTTATTATGCTGCAACATTAAAATCGCCAATTCTAGATTTAGCATTCCTGATGTCGCGAACGTATGACCTATCTTCCATTTATTGGTGGTCAATTGAGGCATATTCTCACCAAACACTTCTTTGATGGCATTAAATTCTGATGAATCTCCTTTTATAGTACCTGGCGCATGCATTACAATAGCATCTACCTCAGCAGGATTTAAATTACCCAAAGCCATTTTTATGGATTTTTGAAAGCAAACGGCGTTCGCGGAAATAGAAGTATTATGTTTTAATATTTCCGTAGCAAACCCTACGCCTTCAATAACTGCTAATGCATTTTCTACCACACCCGTTTCTAAACAAGCTACAGATGCCGCTTCGCCCAAAATCATGGTATTATATTGTTTTTCCATGTTTAATGCTTGGCAAGGATAGTTTCGGCTACGCTCAACTACTGAATCTGTATTCGACTCAGGTGCTTTTGCATAAATCTTTAATGCCTTCATTTGGGCAATAGTGAAATTGGTCAACGGCGCTTCACTAGCACCTACCAAAAACTTAGTTGACATTCCGCTACTGAGCCAAGCCACTCCATTCAATACCGAATGTAAGCCTGTGGAACAGGTAATGGAATGTGATATTTCTGGACCTGTAGCTCCTAAATCATGAGATACCCAAGATGATATATTACCCAACGTGGTCGTTGGGGAGCTTAATGTTGATGTAACCCCAGTATCTAAATACTCTTTATGATACTGCTCAAACAACTTCGTTGCTCCACGAGACGAGCCCATATTGATTCCGAATTCAGCTGTGTTTCCCCAACCAGATTGCTTCACTGCCATTCTTGAAGCTACCATTGCGAATAGTACACTGTCATCTAATTTTCTGTATTTACCATCAGACTCCCTAAGTTCATCTACTTGTAATTTCGAAGATTCAGACAAAGGTGCCATCCAAGTTTTATCACCATTTATTTCTGACAAAGAGAAGCTATGGTCATTATTTTGATATGACTGCCAAGTTTCTTCTAAAGTGCTTCCTAAAGGGGAAAGCGAAGCTATGGATGTTATGGATATTTTTTCTTTCAATTTCTTATCTAAAATGTATCTAATGCTTCAGCAATGGTATCGTAAACCTTCTGTAACTCTTTATTTGAAATAACGAATGGTGGTAATACATATATAGTATTCCCCAATGGTCTTAGCAAGACTCCTCTTTGTAAAAAGAAATTATATAGCTCATCTCGTAGACTACCGTAACGCTCCATTTCTATTTGTAGATCAATAGCCAAGATCACACCCATTACCCTAACCTCTTTCACTTTTTTATGATCCTTAATTTTGTCTGCGTATGAGTTATGTGCATTTTCAATATAGTTTCTTCTTTCTAAGATTTTTGGCGAATTTAAAAGTTTAATTCCTGCTAAAGCAGCTGCACAACCTAAAGGATGCGCGCTAAATGTATGCGCATGAAAGAAACCTTTATGCACCTCATCACTAAGAAAACGATTATAAATTTTCTGCGTACAACTGGTAATACTTAAAGGAAACATACCTGCCGTTAACGCCTTACTTAAACAGATAACATCAGGTTTATTCGATAAATTATCTGATGCAAAATTCTTACCTGTTTTACCAAAACCGGTCATTATTTCATCGGCAATACATAAAACCTCATGTTGTTGACAAAGACCGATCAACTCATCTAACCCTTGGGCCGAATGAAATTTCATACCAGCAGCACCTTGCACTAGTGGCTCAAAAATAAAAGCTGCACAACTATTTTCTTTTAAAATTTCAGATAACTTACTTTTTACTTCTTCTATATTATCCTCTTTTGGAGTGGGTATTCGCACTACTTTTAATAGAAAATCTTCAAAAGGACCATTGTACGACGACAGACCCGATGCACTCATGGCACCAAAGGTATCGCCATGAAAACCGTCTTCAAAAGCAATTAACGTATCTCTTTTTTCTCCGTTATTATGAAAATACTGAAGTGACATTTTTATAGCCGCCTCAATAGCGGTAGAACCATTATCATTGAAAAATAATTTTGCTTGATTATCGGGCAAAATGGCCATTAATTTTTCTGACAACTCTATGGCCGGTTCATGAGTTAGACCACTGAACATTACAAAATCTAACTTTTGCATTTGCTCGGTCATTGCCGAAACTATAGTGTCATTTGCATGACCGTACATTACGGTATACCAAGATGCTATTCCGTCAATATAGTCTTTTCCCGACTCATCAAACAATAAAGCACCCTTTGCACTAGTTATAGGTAATTGCGGTTTACCCAACTTATGCTGGGTTAACGGATGCCATAAATATTTTTTATCTCGACTAGATAGATTTTCCACTTTCATAGAATTTATAATTCTTCATTTTATCTATCTTGCAAAGATCGGGAAAATAAACCTCAACAAAGAGATGCCCTTAAAAAGAAACGAAAAAGCATTTTTAAATTTTTCCGAGTTGAAGAATACAGCTGTATTCTTCCTATTCTTTTTAATTACTTTTTTTATTCGTTTTCCTTTTTTCTTTAGAGATTACGTAGATCGCGATGAAAGCACCTTTATTCTTTTAGGTCAATCTTGGGCAGACGGATTTCTACCCTACACACAACTGTGGGATTTAAAACCACCACTAACCTTTGCTTTTTTCGCAACAATCATATCTATATTCGGCAAAAGCTTTATTGCAATACGCCTGGCGGGTGTTTTTTTAGTTATAATCACAGCATTTTACACCTATAAAATTGCGCTAACCCTTATACCTAAAAAGGCTTCTATTTTCGTTGGTGTATTCTGCATTGTTCTTTTAAGTCTTTTTGGCAGCCTACAAGGTGTCATGTCTGAACATATCTGTATTGCCTTATTTGTGCCTGCTGTTTACCTTCTGAAAACAAAAGAATCTAATGCTTATGTTTTCTTGGCAGGAGTATTAATGGGTGCCACCATTATGGTAAAATTGAATATGGCTTTCCCTATTTTATTTATTGGCCTGTATCTGGTTTACGAGGTTATAATTACTAAAAAGAATAGCAATTTTTTATCTATTCTTTTATTTGGCACAGGTGTACTCTCCATAATTTTCGCTACCATAATACCTTATTTTTTAAGTGATCAAACATATATATGGTGGGAATCTGTAGTGCTGGCCCCACTAGAATATACCGGAGCTAGAAGATATTCCATCATTAAACTAGCACCTATTTTTGTAATTACGGGACTATTTCTTGTATATGCCTACAAAAGCAAAAAGCTTGATTTCAAGAACAGAACTGTTCAGCTACTTTTAGTCGCCATTTTTGGAGTTTTATTTTCGTTTGTAAAAGGAGGAAGAATCAATGGTCACTACCTTATACAACTACACCCTATGTTACTTATATTAGTTGGTATAGTCATCTACAACTTAACAGTGCAATACAAGCCGAAACTACCCGTTTATTTGTCGTTCATTGCATTATTGATTCCTGCTGAAAGTTATCTGGAATATGTAAATATTATAAAGAATAAAATTGAAAAAGGTACTTTCTTTAATGGGGAAGGTTTTTCTGTTCCGCAGTACATTATAGAGCATAAATTAGATACTGAAAACATATTGTTTTTTGAATACCATATAGGGTATTGGAATTTAGAAACCTTACCGCCTACAACAGCGTCAACACACCCAAGTAATATCTGTAGAGATGAACTATTTCCTTTTTTTTATAATCCAAGAAAAAACTCTATCGAAGAACTTGAATATATCATGGAAGAGTTACAACCCAAAACTGTTATAATACGAAAAGGCAGACGAATTTTAGATAAAAAAGAAGTTGAAGAAAATAAATATCTCGATACTTATTTAGCGCAACATTATAAGCTATTTGCTACAGTAGATAATGCTGAAATCTTACAGCGATTATAAGGTTCTCAAAACTCCTTGAAACTTATCGGCATACTTCTTAATGACCTCTTTGGTAAATTCTTTTTCTTCATCAATTCTTCCTATTAAGGATACTCCCGTTTTATGAAGAATAATATTCTCTGTATGAGGATTCGCCTCTCCGCTAAATAATACAGAAACTTCATAACCTTTGTGCAACAACCAGTTTATGGTCAATAGCGAATGATTGATACTTCCCAAATAATTTCTAGATACCACCACAACTTTATAATCGGGCATGATGATATCGAACATGGTATCCTCTTCATTTAAAGGAACCAAAATACCCCCAGAACCCTCAATAATTAAATGATTATCCGTCTCTGGTTCGTTAATGTGAAATCTATCAATTGTAATACCCTCAATTTCAGCAGCTGCATGCGGACTCATTGCTGCTTTAAGATTATAACTACTTGGGTGAAATTTAGATGCATCATTAGATATTAACCTTTTCACCTTATCGGTATCAGTGTTATCTAAATCACCAGCTTGTACAGGTTTCCAGTAATCTGCTTGTAATGCTTCGGTAAAAATTGCAGATGCAATTGTTTTACCAACCTCTGTTGAAATTCCGGTTACAAATATCTTTTGCATGTATTCTTACTTTGAGTTCGTAATCATTCCACAATTTAGGCACTTATATTTTCTTTTTTCAAAAAATGGAAAAAGTTTATAAAATACTCCTTTACTGTTATAATATGATTCAGATTTTTGAGCCTTACAATTAGGACAAACAATAGGTTCGCCGTAATTATCAACTGCATAAGCCCTTATTTCGTCATAAATAGCGATTGCCCGTTCTTTATCTTTAGTATACACCTGTAATTTAACTCCGCCGATTGCATTGCTAATTAGCGGATCTGAATTTAAGGTGTTTTCATCCCTAAGAAATACCGGTATACCTTCAGACTCCAATTTACCTTTTACAATCTGTACATCGGCCACGTATTCAAAAGAAGCTAGCAGATAAAATTTATCTTCCATATTTTATATAAAACTAGCCAACAATTTCACCAATAGACCTATTTCTTCTTTAGAATTAAAACTATGCAAACATATTCTAAGTCTTTCTTGACCTTCTGGCACCGTAGGCGATAGAATTGCTTTTATATTGAAGCCCTTATCAATTAATTTTTTCGATACTAATTTGGCTTTTTTAGAACCAGAAATTATACAACCCTGTATGGCGGTATCACTTGGTATAAAAAACCTTTCGATTTTATGTGACCTCAGCTGCTCTTTAAAATAAACTATATTTTCGCTCAAAAGTGCTTTGGGTTCCTTTCCCAGTTCACCCATATAATTATGCGCCGTAATAATTGTCGCCAAGGTATGTGGTGTTAATGCCGTTGTATAAATGAAGGGCTTGGCAAAATTTATCAAATAATCTCTTAATTCTTCAGAGCCTAGTATAGCTGCCCCGTGACAACCAAAAGCTTTACCAAATGTTACTGTTCTAGCAAAAACATCTTTTTCAAGTTTTAAATCTGGTATCAGTCCTTCTCCGTTGCTTCCTAAAACACCAACTGCATGAGCTTCATCTACTATTAAACGGTAGCCATTAGATTTTGTAAACTTTGCAAATACTTTTAAATCCGGCGTATCTCCATCCATAGAAAAAACACTTTCGGTTACGACATAAACAGCACTATCTTCATGTTCGTTTCTAGCAGTATTTAAATCTACTTTCTCTTTTAAACTTGATAAATCGTTATGTAAAAAACTATACGCTTTGGCATTGCTCATTCGAATACCTTCTCTTATACTGGCATGTACATACTCATCATAAAATATTAAATCGCCTCGTTGGGGCACTGAACTGAAAAGACCCATATTGGCATCATAGCCAGAATTAAATACTAAAGCTGCATCTGATTTATAAAAATCAACTAATAATGGCTCTAATTTTTTATAGAGTTTATGATTTCCAGACAAAAGACGAGATCCCCCAGAACCATTTGATGCAACACCTTCTGTCAATAATAGCTGAAACGTTTTAGAAAATAAAGTTTCATCGGTCGCAAAACCTAAATAGTCATTAGACAAAAAGTCTATTAACCTATCAAGGGAGTTTAAGGAACGGAAAATATCCTCTTTTTTACGATTTGCTAGTACTTTCAGCAATTTTTTAGGCAGTTGGGTCATATCACAAAAATAGCCTTTCTACGAAATGAATGGTATTTAATTAACTAATTAGTAAAATTTTTCTAAGCTCAGTATCTATAAAATTGAAAATAGTTCAAATTTACCTGAAAACTATTGATAAAATCATTTTATGATTCTGATTAATAACTACTTACAAATATGAAAAATCGCCTTAATTGTGAAAAAAAACCATTTATTATGCGCTCAAGATAAACTTAAAGTATATTTTTGCGTCTTTTTTTAAGGAAATTTCCTACTTTGATGTTAAAGTATTAGATTAACTATATGTGTTTTGATCAGGATAAAATGAAAGGGAGTACAATTTTAGATACAAATAGATTAGAAACATTGATGTCTTATGATGTTATGGATACGCACCCAGAAGCTATCTATGATGAAATAACCTCTTTAGCAGCTTCAATATGCAACACCCCAACAAGTTTAATTTCATTAGTTGACGATAAAAGACAGTTTTTTAAATCTCATTTCGGATTAGATATTAACGGAACACCTTTAGAAGACTCTTTCTGCAAGCATGTTATTACAGATGATATTGATATACTGGTAGTAGAAGACACGCATAAGGACAAAAGGTTTCGTAATTACAATTTAGTAAAAAACGACCCGAATGTTGGTTTTTATGCCGGTGCATCTTTAACAGCAGAAAATGGTCAACGCCTTGGTACCATTTGTGTTCTAGACTATGAACCAAAACAACTTAACGACGCTCAAATTAATGGACTACAGACACTTGCAAAACAAGTGGTGCAATTATTCGAACTTCGTAAATCTAAAAAGGTAGAAGAAGATCAAAAATTAGACTTAGAACAAAAAGGTAAACTTTTAGACAATATCGTGAATGCTACGGGCATTGGTATTTGGGAACGTAATCTTATCGATGACTCAATTACCTTAAATGAACAAGCACTTAATATTTATGGTTTAAATAAAGCAAACTTATCAGAGTTTAAAACCGATACATGGTTTAACCTCATTCACAAAGATGATTTAGAAGAAGTAAAGAAGAAAATGTTAGCCTGTTTAAGCTACCCTTCTAACGACTGTACTGTTCAATATAGAATGTTACAAAAAGGAGGTGAATATAAATGGATTCAAGATCAAGGAAAAGTACTTCAGTGGAGCAATGATAAGAAACCACAATTAATGTACGGTACAGTTCAAGACATAACTGATAAAAAGAACTATACCGCCGAGCTTCAAAGAGTTAAAAATAATCAAGAAGCCATGATCAATAGTACTAAAGACTTGATGTGGTGTGTTGATCTTGAATTTAGGCTTATAACCGCAAATACCGCATATCACCAGTTAGTTAAAAAAATTCAAGGCAAACCTTTTGAAGAAGGAGAGTTAGTATTTTCTGACCATGTATCTATGGAGGTAACTACAAAATGGAAAGGCTACTACAACAGAGCTCTTACTAGTGGTGCCTTTTCTGTGAAACAGAAAATTCAAGACCCTCAAAAATTCTGGACGACGTATGGTCTTACCTCATTCGACCTCTTATACAATAAAGAGGGCGATAAAATAGGTATTACTTGTTTCTCAAAAGATATTACCTCAGAAGTATTATCTCAACAAGTGTTAATAAGTGCTAAAGAAGAAATGCAAAAAATAATGGATACTTCTTTAGACATTATTTGCACCTTAGATGAAGAAGGCTATTTCTTGAGCGTAAATAAAGCGTGTAAACAAATTTGGGGGTATTTTCCTAAAGATATAATAGGTACTAAATATCTTGAATTAGTTTATAAAGAAGACATAAAATCAACTGAAGATTCTGCCGAATCGGTTTTGTCTGGTCAAAAAGTTGTCAATTTTGAAAATAGATACATACACAAGAACAGAACCATTGTGCCTATGCTATGGTCATCTTTTTGGGACGAAAAAGACCGTGTATACTACTGTATTGCAAGAGATAATACTGAAAAGAAAAAAGCAGAATTACTATTAAAAAATAGTGAGCGTCGATTTAAAACATTAGTTCAAGAAAGCAGTGATATCATTTCTATTTTAGACTTAGAAGCGAATTTCACCTATGTAAGCCCTAGCTCTTTTAAGATATTGGGTGCTACTCCAGAAGATTATGTTGGCACCAACGCATTTGATTATATACACCCAAATGATATAGCAAGGGTTAAAGAAAAATTTAATTATATATTACAAAATGAATCTGTTGAAATAGATTCGTTTAGGTTTAGAGATATTAATGGCGAATGGAAATGGTTCGAGAACGTAATAACCAATCAACTTACTGAGCCTTCAATAAACGGATTAGTTGTAACTACTAGAGACATTACCGCAAAGAAAAAGGCAGAACAGCAATTAGAAAATAGCGAACGTCGTTACAAAACTTTAGTTCAAGAAGGCAGTGATATGATTTGTATTGTTGATGAAAAGGCTATTTTCTCTTATGCCAGCCCAACTTCTACAAAAATTTTAGAAATTACACCAGAAGAATTTGTTGGGTCTAATGCTTTTGATTATGTTCACCCAGATGACTATGATACTGTTTACAACGAATTTCTAAAGGTTCTCAATATTCCACAAGTAAATATTAAACCATTTAGATTTAAGCACGGTGCGGGTCATTGGGTCTGGTTAGAAACCGCTATCACCAATAAACTCGATGAACCCACTATTAAAGGTATTGTGGTAAATTCTAAAGATGTAACTACCAAAGTACAACACCTAAACGCAATTGAAGAACAGAACGCTCAACTTAAAAAAATTGCATGGACACAATCTCATATTGTTAGAGCACCTGTTGCAAGATTAATGGGTTTAATTAATTTATTGACAGACGATAAAGGAAAACTAAACGTTGAAGAAAAAGAACAGGTACTAAGTTTTATACTTACCTCAGCAAATGAAATTGATCATATTATTAAAGACATTGTTGAAAACACTATCAATGTAATTGATATAGAAGAAAATAAATGAAGTATCAACTATTATTAATAGAAGACGATCCAATTTTCACTTTTTTACTCAAAAAAGGTATTCAACATGCCGAGTTAAAGGGCGAAGTCATTAGTTTCTCTAATGGAAAACCAGCTATAGAATATTTAACAAAAGAATATTCAGAAGCGGACAACTATATCATATTTCTTGATCTTAATATGCCCGTAATGAACGGTTGGGAATTTATGGATCAATTAGAAACAATTATAAAGGCTGACAATTGCATGGTTTTTATTTTAACATCTTCAGCTTACCGCAATGATATTGAACGCCTAAAGAAAAAACCCTTGGTAGTAGATTTTGTTACCAAACCAATTACCGAGTATCATTTAAATGGTATTAAAGAGACTATTGAAGATAAATTTGAAAAAAATCAGCCCATATAATTAACCTGAACATTTTAAAAATTAAACTGCATACAACATGAATTAGCTTCATTATCTTAGCTAAAAATCATAGTATGCGCTATCTTGTTATTTTATTATTATTTGGTTTACAATCTGTTCAACTATTTGCACAAACCAACTCTTACACCATATCATTTGAAAATGCTGTTCATCATGAAGCGAACATTACGGCATCGTTCATCGATGTAGCAGAAGATACGTTATCGCTTAGAATGAGTAGAACCTCACCCGGCAGATATGCACTTCATGAATTTGCTAAAAATGTATATAATTTCAAGGCAATTGACAGTAAAGGAAATGCCCTAACTATTTCGAGAACAAACCCATATGAATGGAAAGTTTCGGGGCATGATGGTACCGTTAAAATTACATATTCACTTTATGCAAATAGAGGTGACGGCACCTATTCTCAAATAGACGAAACCCATGCGCATTTAAATATTCCGGCAACATTTATGTATGCCCCCTCACTAAGAGAAAGAAAAATTGAAGTAAGTTTCAAAATAAGAGAAGATTTGAATTGGAAGATTGCTACGCAATTACCTCATGTAAAAGACAATACCTACAGCGCGCCTAATCTATATTATTTTATGGATAGTCCTACAGAGCTAAGCAATCATAAAGTGCGCGAATTTGAAGTAGACGGGCAAACTATAAAATTAGCATTACATGACCCTGGTACCGAAAATGAAGCTGATCAATATTTTGAGAAAGTAAAAAAAGTTGTTCTAGCTGAAAAAGAGGTTTTTGGTGAACTACCTAAATTTGATTACGGATCTTATACCTTTTTAGCCTGTTACATACCAAATGCCTCTGGTGATGGTATGGAGCATAGAAATTCTACCATTTTAACTAGCACAAGAACCTTAGCCAACGGTGGTTTGGATGGAAATATTGGCACCGTTTCACATGAGTTTTTTCATAGTTGGAATGTTGAACGTATTAGACCAAAATCTTTAGAACCTTTTAATTTTGAAGAAGCCAACATGAGCGGTGAGCTTTGGTTTGCAGAAGGTTTTACCAGCTACTACACCAATCTCATACTTTGCCGAGCAGGTTTAATTACACCTGAAAAATATATAGAGGGATTAGCCGGGACTTTCAACTATGTTTGGAATTCACCCGCCAGGCAGTTTTTTAACCCAATTGAAATGAGCTACCAAGCTCCATTTGTAGATGCCGCAACTTCTGTAGATCCTGTGAATAGAGAGAACACATTTATTTCTTATTATTCCTATGGTAGTGTTCTAGGTTTAGCCCTAGACCTTTCTTTAAGAGAGAAAGGTTTGAATCTAGATGATTTCATGAAACTGGTGTGGACTACCTATGGGAAAACTGAAAATCCATATACCATTGAAAAATTGAACAAAACTTTGAACACGTACGCTGGCGAAGATTTTGGTAAAAACTTCTTTAATAGCTTTATCTACAAAAGCGGAATGCCAAGCTATGCCGAACTATTTAAAACTGTTGGGGTAAGTGTATCTCAAAACAAAGAAGCTGCTTATTTTGGCGCCGCTGTATCTATAACAGACGATTTAGATGGTAAAATTCGAAGCAATACCAAAATTGGGAGTCCTGCTTATATTGCTGGGCTAGATAAAGGCGATATCATTACCGCTATTAATGGAGAAAAATTCCCCAACGGCATTCAGCTCAACAAATTCATAGAAAATGAATTTAAGCCAAAAGACAACCTTTCAATAACCTTTTTAAGAGATGGATTGGAAAGGAAAACCGAAGTCACATTGACCGCTAACCCTAACTATACCATTAGCTTGATTGAGAAAAATGAAGAAGCTCCTTCAAAAAAAGTATTAAAAGCCCGCAAAGCTTGGTTAAAAATTGAGTAAATGAATTTGATATATACCACCGCCACCACAAATGAAGAATTGATACAGATTCTTTCTTTACAGCAGATGAATTTAAAATCAGCTGTTTCTAGCGATGAAATGGAAAAAGAAGGTTTCGTTACTGTACACCACACTTTAGATGTGCTTACTAGAATGAATAATGCTTGTCCGCATATTATTGCAAAAGATGGAGACAACGTAGTTGGTTATGCCCTTTCAATGACCGATGACTTTAAAGATGAAATCTCTGTTTTAAGACCGATGTTTACCGAATTAGAAAACGTAAACATTCAAAATTTTATTACCATGGGGCAAATTTGTGTTGCAAAGACCCATAGAAAAATGGGGATTTTCCGCGGACTTTATAGCGCTATGAAAATAGCCTCTTACCCAAAATACGATGCCATTATCACTGAAGTTGACGCAACCAACTCCCGTTCTCTTGGGGCACATTACGCCGTAGGATTTGAGAAAATATGCACTTATAGTTCTTTAGGGCAAGATTGGGAATTGATTTCTTTGAAGACTAACTAATTCACGAAATATTCTTTTTTATTATTGTTATTCGATAATTTTTATATATTTGTTATCGTTAAACGATAATAATATGAAAAATCTTATTTTTTCCCTATACCTATTAATTTGCCTTTGGATTATAGGAGGATTGACCGCAATTTTTAGATCATGCTCAGAAGTTTACAACATGATTTTTATACATAACACCAACGATAACTTAACAATTCCTATTTGCATTTTATTAATAAAAATTAGTATCAATAGTATTGTAACCTTTTATTTATTCAAATTTAGTAGAGTCATAAATAAATTAAACCTAGAAAATTTTCTATCCAAGAAAAACGGAAAATCTTTTAGAACTATTGGAAGAGTATTTTTGTATTATTCTTTTATAAGATTATTCATTAACGTAATTGAAATTTCGCTAGGTGAAAACTATCAAAAATTAACAGAATATAATGGTAAAGGAGTCATTGAAGGAGTTGTAACGTTGCTAATTACTTCATTATTCCTTTTAATAATATCTAAAATAATTGATCAAGGATATAATTTTAAGCAAGAAAACGACCTAACCATATAACTATGAGTATCGTCGTAAACTTAAACACCGTATTAGCAGAGCGAAATTTGAAAAGCAAAGACCTAGCCGAAATGATTGGTATAACCGAAGCCAACCTTTCCATTCTTAAATCAGGTAAAGCTAAAGCAATTCGTTTCTCTACACTAGAGGCAATTTGCAAAGCTTTAGATTGCCAGCCAGCTGATATTTTAGCATATGAAAAGGAATAAAAAAAGGCTACACTTTTCAGTGTAGCCTTTAAAACTTATTACGTATTCTACTTACTAATCTGCAAGTACAATTACTTTATTATTCTTAAGCTCAATAGTACCGCTAGAAATTTGTAATACTGTACTTCCGCTAGCATCTTTAGTAAACTTAGAGGCATATTCTTCATCTAAAGAAATATTACCTGAAATCTTAACCTTACCTTCTTGTAACAATGATACAATTGGGGCGTGGTCTTTTAACATTTGAAACTCACCATTTATACCTGGTACCGTAACCGAAGTTACTTCGCCTGCAAATAATGTTGCTTCTGGTGATACAATTTCTAAATACATATCTCTTTTAGTTATGAGTTATGAGTTATGAGTTATGAGTTACAATTCTGAACTCTGAACCCTTAACTCTGAACTTAATTACGCTTCAGTCAACATTTTTTCACCAGCTTCAATAGCCTCTTCGATCGTACCTTTAAGGTTAAAAGCAGATTCTGGCAAGTGATCCAACTCACCATCCATAATCATGTTAAATCCTTTTATAGTCTCTTTAATATCAACTAACACACCTTTAAGCCCTGTAAATTGTTCTGCTACGTGGAAAGGTTGAGATAAGAAACGTTGTACACGTCTTGCTCTACCTACGGCAGATTTATCTTCTTCAGACAATTCTTCCATACCTAAGATAGCAATAATATCTTGAAGTTCTTTATATCGTTGTAAAAGCTCTTTTACTCTTTGTGCACAAGCATAATGCTCATCTCCTAAAATTTCAGCTGTTAAAATTCTTGATGTAGAATCTAATGGATCCACCGCTGGGTAAATACCTAACTCGGCAATTTTACGAGACAATACCGTTGTTGCATCTAAGTGAGCAAAGGTTGTTGCCGGTGCAGGATCGGTTAAATCATCCGCAGGTACGTAAACCGCCTGCACAGATGTAATAGAACCTCTTTTTGTTGATGTAATACGCTCTTGCATAGCACCCATCTCTGTTGCCAAAGTTGGTTGGTAACCTACCGCTGAAGGCATACGACCCAGTAGTGCGGATACCTCTGAACCTGCTTGTGTAAAACGGAAGATGTTATCTACGAAGAAAAGTACATCTTTACCTTGACCTTCACCTGCTCCATCACGGAAATATTCAGCAATTGTCAAACCTGAAAGTGCAACTCTAGCACGTGCTCCTGGTGGCTCGTTCATTTGACCAAAAACGAATGTCGCTTTTGAACCTTTCATCGCCTCTTTATCAACTTTGGTAAGATCCCATCCGCCTTCTTCCATAGAATGCATGAAATCATCACCGTATTTTATAATACCTGATTCTAACATCTCACGAAGTAAATCATTTCCTTCACGAGTTCTTTCACCTACCCCAGCAAATACAGAAAGACCACCATGACCTTTTGCAATGTTGTTGATCAATTCTTGAATCAATACTGTTTTACCAACACCGGCACCACCAAATAATCCAATTTTACCACCTTTTGCATAAGGCTCGATCAAATCGATTACTTTAATACCTGTAAATAAAACTTCTGTAGAAGTTGAAAGATCTTCGAATTTTGGTGCTTCTCTGTGTATTGGAAGACCAGCTTTTCCTGCTTTAGGCAAATTACCTAAACCATCAATAGCATCGCCAATCACATTGAATAAACGACCATATACATCATCACCTACCGGCATTTGAATCGCACTACCTGTAGCAACTACATCTACTCCTCTGCTTAAGCCATCGGTAGAATCCATTGAGATAGTTCTTACCGTGTTTTCACCTACATGAGATTGTACTTCTAATACTAAAATCGACTTATCCTTGTTTACAATTTCTAAGGAATCATAGATTCTAGGAAGATCAGCACCTGACTGAAATTCTACATCAACCACGGGTCCAATGATTTGCGAAACTTTACCTGTAACTTTTGACATTACTTATATGTTTATGTATTACGTTTAATATATTCTGAAAAATGCTCTCATTTTCAGGCTGCAAAGATATAGTTTTCAATTTTAAAGAAAAATTGTTTTTTTCCTTTTTTACAAAAGTAAAAAGGTGCCTATTAAGCACCTTTTAAATCTTACTATTTTATATACGTCTATTGTAGTGTAACCGGGTAGTTCGTAGGGTAATCACCTACATTCAATAAATTACCTGATGCCTCAAAATTAGAGCCATAAGTAGCATCAATCGCTTTCATAAACTCGTTTGCCAACAAGGCATAACCTCTAGCAGTCGGATGAATACCGTCTAAAGAGAAGGCTCCACCTGTTACTAAATTTGATTGTAAAGTGTAATCACCACTAGTAATACCACCATTAGCCAATTGATTCAACAATGTATTTGCGTCTACCAAAGCTAAACCTGCTTGACTAGCTGTTGCTGCAATAATTTGATTGAATGCCGCTGTAGCAACCGCAATTTCTTCTTGCTCACTAGGTATCAACACCCATTTGTCTTCTAAAGGAAGAGAAATACCCTCAACAGAAAACTGACCTGCCAATGCTTGTGGTAAACCAGCCGCCATTAATGCACCTACTGATTCTAAGTTTACAGTTCCTATTACCGAAGAACTTGGTAATACAAATAAATCTGCAGCTGTAGCTTCTCTTGTTTGCCCATAAGTACTACCTAATAGACCAGCAACCAAAGGTGCCGCCTGTTCTGGCAAGCCAAATGACGCTACAAATGCAGGGAAAGTTGGACTAGCACTCAATACGCCCGCAATTTGAGCAGATAAATCTGTTAACGTTTCATCTCTAATAACTACTTCACTTGCTGCAGTTGTCGAGAATTCAATAGAACGTTCTGGAACTCCTAAAAAAGCATAAACCTGATTTAATTGACCGAAGATTCCGTTTAAAGTTGCTATCTGTGGTCCAAAATCTGGATTTGTTGGGTCTAAAGGATTATGTGGTACTGTAGTGAAATGTGGTACATCTGTAACATTAGGAATATTTGCAACAACACCCTGTGCTCCTCCTGCAGTTAACGTAGCGATTAAAGCCCCGTAACTACCATCAAAACCTTGACCAGGCACTCCTGAAACAGGAGTAATAGGATTGGTACCGTCACCACCTGTAGTAGCATAACCCAATACATCATTATTACCGATCCATAATGAGAAAAAACTAGGTGCTTGACTTACGGCCATTTCTAACACACTAACATCAGGTGTTGCACCCGTCATTCTAACAAAATAAGGATTCGCAAGACCTAATTGCACGTTAGCTATATTACCATAACCAGGTGCCAATAAGTGAAAACTTTTAGCACCAGGAACACCTAAATTATTGAAAGGACCTGTTGGATTGTTCAATGCAATATCGGTTGTAACCGTAACATCACCAATTAAAGATTCTAAAGAAACCGGACCGGCTCCCCCAAAAACTAATCTTGGGTCTTGAATTCTTGTACCAGCAAGTGCCAAGCCACCAATATTATCATTGGTCAAAGGTTGGGCAAAACTACCACCTCCGGCAAGACTGAATTTTTGAGAAAGTAAATTAGGCAGAGATAATGATTGACTTGCCTGAAACAAGGCACCATCTGTAAAACCTGCAGTCAATGAATTTCCTAAAGAAACATAATTAGAAAAATCTGCTGATCCAGCGGTTAATGCTGGCAGCTCTTCAGCCAATATTTCTGGCTCAAGGTCAACATCTTCAGGTTCATTACAAGCTGTAAAGGCCAATATACCTAAAGAAATGTATAAATATTTTAAGTTTTTCATTTCAACTTTTGATTTTAATTAGTTGTTAATTGTCCAAGATAGGTAGTACATAGAACCTATGAAGCCGGTACCGAATGCTGTGAAATATTCTTTATTAGTAAGGTTTGTACCCCCTAATTTGAAAGAAGATTTGATACTTGGCACATCATAGTTAATTTGCGCATCTACTACATGAAATTCTGGAACAACGCCATTACCAAAAGTAGCTTCCCAGAAATAATCATCGCTAAATCTGTATGATACATTAAATCCGAAATTATCAAATAACTCCTTGTTACCAAAAGATGCCTTGAACTTATGCTCTGGCGTGTTGAAATTCAACATTACATCTGGATTAGCTTCACGGTCAAAATCTAATTTAGTAAAGGTATAACTACCACCTAAATCAAAATTACCTAGTACTTTCATATCCAAACCTAAAGATGCTCCGTATGAATTTACATTTGCATCAGTATTAGTGTAAGCGCTATATGCTTGAAAATCTCCATTTGCAATTGCCGCTACAGAAAGTCCACCATCACCTACTTCACCATAAAAAGGAGCGATAACCACTTCTTGAGAAATAAAATCTTCGTAAGTGTTATAATAGGTACTAAAGTCTATAACCAACTTATCAACTTTACCTCTGTACCCAATTTCAAAAGAAGTAACTTTTTCTGGCTTAATTAAATCTGGATTAGAAACTTCTAATACCGCAGGGTTTCCTGTTTCACCCAAAGCTGTCACAGAGGCGGCAGAATATGAATTAGTATATGCAGCGCCCCCAGTTTGTGTAATCTGTGATGGTTGACCTAAAAGTTGACCGCTAGCACTTACATCATAATCTCTAGTGTAACGGTCTAGATTGCTTGAAGCAGAACCTACCAAAATAGCTCTACCAGCATCTAAACCGATGAACAAATCTTGAGTAGTAGGGTTTCTAAATCCTGTTTGCGCTGAGGCTCTAATATTATGATTTCTGCTTAATGTATAACCTGCAGATAATCTAGGGGAATAAAAACCGTCGAAAAGTTCTGATTTATCATATCTAATAGAACCTGTTAATTTCAAACTTTTTTCACCTTCGAAAGGAAGTGTCTTTTGAACTTGAGAATAGACACCAAATTCAGAATATCTAATTGGACCATCTAAATCTGTATAGATTGTTCCTGAAGAATTTAAGTCGTATTCTCTAAAAGAACCACCTAATTGAATTTCTGCCCAATCGATTAAATGACTAAAGTTATAGTTAGCATCTGCATGGTAATAATTTGATGCATCTTGAAATTTTGATCCTGTAGATAAATCTGGATCATTAATACTTCTATTAAAAGCAGCTTCAAATTCCGGAGAGCCTGGTAAATATCTTCCAGATTCCGCTTGTGCTCTTGCGGCAGCATGTGCCTGCTCATCAGTAGCTCCTCCTAAAGTAGCCTGAACATAAGTACCGGCATACTCACCGAACCAAGTATTGTCATCTTTCCAAGCTCTGTTAATATTGATACCTGTAAATACCATATCGTAAGAATCACCTGATTTATCGCCAACCATATAACCCCTTACAAAAAAGTTATCATTTTTGATTTCTAATTTATGTTGCTCTTGAAAGAAGCCTTTAATATTATACCTATTTGTACCTTGATAAATTGTATTACCAGTACCAACTTTACCAACATAAGAAAGCTCTAAACTATTATCTTCAATAGGTCTATAGTACAAACCCCAATCAGCCTTTATGCTTTCTGCATTATAATTTGTTAGATCACTTTCTCTGTAACCAGTTCTACTTACTATTTCTGAAGGAACCAATGCATTTGCTCCAGAAGGCAAAACACCTAACCCTTCTAATGTAAGGGCAACTTCTTTTATGTTTGTAGAAACCTCATCTCCATAAATATTTACCCCATCGTAGTTCAAATTATCTCTTGTACCACCTGGTGTTACCTTATCATCTTGATTATCTGCTGCCCAATCAGTTCCTTTCAAGTAACCAAAATTAACCTTCACAGCAAATTTATCACTGAACTTATGCGCAGCTCTAATACCGAAATCGGTATAGGAGTTATCACCTGCCGACTGCTGAGAAGTTATACCTTGCTTAATAGAAACACTGATACCTTCATAATCGAACGGACTCTTACTACGCATGAACAAAATACCGTTAAAGGCATTTGCACCATAAAGCGCAGAAGAAGCTCCTGGCAATAATTCAACACTTAGTACATCTGTTTCAACCATACCCACCAAGTTACCGATAGGGAAATTCAACGCTGGTGTAGAATTATCCATACCATCTACAAGTTGCATGAAACGGGTGTTTGCAAAAGAAGCAAAACCTCTGGTGTTTACCGATTTAAAAGTTAAACTGTTTGTGTTTACATCAACACCTTTCAAATTTTCTAGTCCGCCATAGAAATCGGCAGCCGTAGTATTCTTTATCTCTGAAACACCTATTCTCTCAACCGTAACCGGCGATTCGAAAATACGTTCTGGTGTTCTAGATGCCGAGATTACAACCTCATCTAAAAAAGTTTGTGACTCATTTAAAGTAATTGTAATTGTTTGGCTTGCACTAGTAATACTTTCTGTAGTACTCGTATATCCGATACTTGATACCTCTATTTTAAAAGGCGGTACTTCGGATGTTGCTAGATTGAAATTACCATCGAAATCTGTTACTGTACCAACGGTTGTGCCAACAATAACAATATTGGCCCCCGGGATAGGCTCGTTGTTTTGATCAACAACATTACCATTGATATTGGTCTGGGAATACCCAAATGTACCAATAATCATCAATGCTAAAAGTAGTATTGTTCTCATTCTTAATTAAAGTTTAAAATTAGTTGAGGGTTAAGATACAGATTATTTTAAACGAACTATAAGAATTTCAAAAAAATTATGCACGCATAGTAAAATTTTCATAACCAAATAGGGTGAATTCTACGATATACGCAATTAACTTTACTATAACAGTTGGTCTATAAAATATTTAAAAATTGATTTATCTACATAGAAAAGAACAACATACAAATGAAAAAAGGGGCGTGAAATGAATCACGCCCCTTTATAATGTACTAAAATTTATTTTTTATTCTACCGTAACCGATTTGGCAAGATTTCTGGGTTGATCAACATTACAGCCTCTCATTACTGCAATATGATAAGAAAGTAATTGCAGAGGAATTGTTGTTAATAACGGCGTTAAGCTTTCTAAAGTTTCTGGTACCTCAATAACATGGTCAGCCAAATCTTTAACCTGCTCATCACCTTCGGTAACAATTGCTATGATTTTACCTTTTCTAGATTTAATTTCTTGAATATTACTTACCACTTTTTCATAATGCCCCTTTTTAGTTGCTATTACGAAAACCGGCATATGCTCGTCGATCAAGGCTATAGGTCCGTGCTTCATTTCTGCAGCAGGGTAACCCTCTGCATGAATGTAACTAATCTCTTTTAATTTAAGAGCACCCTCTAAGGCTACAGGAAAATTATAACCCCTACCTAAATAAAGACAGTTTGTTGAATCTTTGTATACATCAGCGATAATTTCAATCAATGTATTCGATTCTAATGCCTTTTCAACTTTATTTGGAATAGTTTCCAATTCTGTTAAGTACTCATGATACCTTGATTCAGAAAAAACACCTTTTGCTTTCGCCAATTTTAACGCCATTAAGGTTAGAACCGTAATTTGCGTGGTAAATGCTTTGGTAGATGCCACACCGATTTCAGGTCCTGCGTGCGTATACGCACCAGCATCAGTTTCTCTTGCAATAGAAGAACCAACCACATTACAAACTCCAAAAACGAAAGCACCTTTTTCTTTAGCTAATTTAATTGCTGCTAAAGTATCTGCAGTTTCACCAGATTGTGAAATAGCGATTAAAACATCTTTATCTGTAATAACAGGATTTCTATATCTAAATTCAGATGCATATTCTACCTCTACAGGAATTCTTGCCAAATCTTCAAATATATACTCAGCAACCAAACCAGCGTGCCATGAGGTACCACATGCTACTATAATAATTCTATTGGCATTTAAGAATTTTTCCATGTTCAGGTCGATACCTGCCATTCTAATTATACCTTGATCAGCCAACAAGCGACCTCTATATGTATCTTTTATAGCTCTAGGCTGCTCATAAATCTCTTTCAACATAAAGTGATCATAACCACCTTTCTCTATTTCCTCAAGATTCATTTGAAGCTCTAAAATTCTTGGGTATGCTACTGCATCATCCTTAATTTTTCGAAGCTTAATTTCTTTTCCTAATCTAATAATAGCCATTTCTTCATCTTCAAGATAAACGGCATTATTAGTAAACTCAATAAACGGAGAAGCATCTGAAGCGATAAAAAATTCTTCTTCACCAATACCAATAGCTAAAGGACTACCTAATTTGGCAACAACTATTTCATCTGGCTTTTCTTTATCAAATACAGCAATTGCATACGCACCTACCACTTGGTTAAGTGCTATCTGAACTGCTTTACCTAATTTCACACCTTCAGTTTTCTTAACTTCTTCAATTAGATTTATTAATACCTCAGTATCTGTGTCTGAGTGAAAAACATATCCACGTTTGGTTAACTCTTGTTTTATGGCCTCATAATTCTCAATAATACCATTGTGGATAATCACTAATTCCCCTGAGTTAGAATAATGAGGGTGAGAATTAACGTCATTTGGAACACCATGTGTTGCCCAACGGGTATGACCTATGCCGATACTACCCTTTTGAGAAATCTCCTTAGCTTTATTTTTTAAATCTTCAACCTTCCCTTTTGTTTTGGCTAGATTGATTTGGTTACCATCAAACAATGCAATACCAGCACTATCGTAACCACGATATTCTAATCTTTGAAGTCCTTTTATAACTATAGGAAAAGCTTCCCTATATCCTATGTAACCTACAATTCCACACATAATACTATCAATTTGAAAATTTTATCTAATTTTTAGAACATTAGATATACGAACTAGCCCAAAATTTAGCCTATTTAGGTTATACAACGTAAATAATTCGGAAGTGGTATAAAAACTGTAAATAAAAAACTAAAACTAAATTCTTTTTCTAATCTGCTTTAGTATACGATATTTCAAGCTTTAACCTTTTATCAAAATCAGGATCTGTTGCCTCTAGATTACTTCCAAATAAAACTGTACTTAATGGAGTAACTGTAGAAGTCATTGCCAATCTTTCTTCTCCCCCTACAACTTGCGCATCAGCAATACTCCAGTTTTGAATATTGGTAGTCAATGTCAATGCCAATGTTGCATTCGTAGAATCTCTAACCACCATATTATTGATATGGTCTGTTATTTTGACAGAGTACTTTACACCTTTATCGTTAGATTTTTCTATAATGCCATCATAATTAAGATAAGCTCCAAATAAAGAAGGTGATTCTAGATCTGTTTGCTCTGTCAACGTATTTATCAAAGGAAATTTATTCTCTGCATTATATAAGTAAAGTCTTGGTGGCTCTAATTTACTACCAGAAGCATCTAATTGATCTCTATCTATGTAAAAAACTAAATTAGCTTCATTTATAACCCAGTTCTCACTTTTAATCTGCTCCAAAATACTTTCACCTCCATCTTCTTCAAAAAGATTAATTTCAGCATACGTACCCGCACCTCCTTTTAAATATATTCTTGATGCATTTTCTCCATTATCTAATACCTGTACAATCTGAGGACCATAATTTTCTGTAAGCAAGGTATTAACCGCATTACCAGAAACAGCTCCACTCGTATTGCCCGTCAAGAATGAAAACGTAAAATCTTTTTCTAAAATGTTATTCGGATTATCGTCACTTGTATCGTCTGTTGTACCATTAGTATCGTAATTCGTATAACTATACGTCATAGTAATATTAGAACTTTTTAAGTCAAACAATAACATAACATCGTTACTCGCATCATCAGTAATTGAAAAGTGAAGTCCACGAATGAATTCAGTGAAATTTGACTGACTTACTAATTCTGAATCACCTTCTTTATCTAGAATATTAGTTTGAAAAAACTCATTATCTAATGCAACTCTAATACCTGGCTGAAGTTTCGTGAAGGTTTCAGACTCATCTGTATCTTCTGTAGATTCATCATCTTCGTTCTGAATCAATATTTCTTCATCGATAATTTCAACAACACCATCGTACAATGGCTCTCCAGTAACAAAATCTGGCGAAAAAACCTGATTAGAATAATACTCTTGTGCCTCTTGAAAACTTGCATTCGGATCCAAGTCGCGTAAGAAAAACGTTGACCGTTCTACTTTCAAATTAAAAGAAGGCAATGTAGATTTAGATACATCATCATAGTTTTCACCATTAATATAAATACTGTCTAATTCTACTTTTTTCGCGAAGTTATTTGCGAATATAGTTGCACCATCACCATCATTTAAACCATCACGATCTTCATCTACACTAGTATCGTCTAACGGATCGGTATTAGATGCCGTTTCAATAATATTAGAAACTCCGTCGCCATCATTATCATTATCACTATTATCCGGCTCAGCATCAAATTCATCTGCAACGCCATCACCATCACTATCCAAAGCACTAGTATTTGTCAAAAAAGGAATATAAAGATATACCTCTTTAATAGTTTCATTTTCTTGAACAGTTGTAATCGATTCATCTGTAATACCCTCTCTATCTTCTTTGTCTTGAGAAAAACTACCAAACGAAGGGCTTGCCGCGCTAAGAAAAAGTTGCGATGTTACCGAAGCCTCTGTTCTACCATAAATAGGATCATTATAAGTACCCAGTTGATATATCGGCAATTTATTGGTCTGCACCGCCTCAATGTTCTTATTATATGCAAAAACATCATACACCTCTGTACCAGTAGTAAAAGGCTGGTTACCAACTACACCAGACCCTACAGTAGTTAAATCTTGCTCACAAGAAACTAAAAGACCCAATATCAATAACAATCCCGAAAATTTGGGAAGAGCGGAATTAGCAATAAAATTCATTCAGATTATTTTAAAACTTCGGTGTTATAAAAATTAGCATAAGCCTCTTCAAACTCTTGAACAGGAACATATGGCAACACTGGTTTTTCTTGGTTGGAAATATGGTTTTCTAATTCTTCTGGAATATCTTCCGAAGCTAAAATAACTGCATCAGAATAATCAACAGCTACCTTTAACAAATTATTATAGGTAGGATCACCTAAAGATGCAATCTCTTCTTCTGGAATACCATCAAAAGAAATTCTTTTAACCATATCTTTATCTAAAGAACCTTCAAAAGTTTTACCGTAAACCGACAAAACAATTTTACTGTCTGCAAAAAGTGGTTCGTCTGCATAATACTTCTTAAGATATAGTGGTAATAAACTTGCCATCCATCCATGTACATGAATGATGTCTGGTGACCAATTTAATTTTTTCACAGTTTCCATAACTCCTTTTGCAAAGAATATTGCACGTTGGTCGTTATCTGGAAATAGATTTCCTTGCTTGTCTGTAAATGTAGCTTTACGCTTAAAGTACTCTTCGTTATCGATGAAGTAAACTTGAATTCTCTCTTTAGGTATAGAAGCCACCTTAATAATCAATGGCATATCCATATCATTGATGACCAAGTTCATACCTGATAATCTAATTACTTCGTGTAATTGATGCCTTCTTTCGTTAATGTTCCCATATCTAGGCATGAAAATCCTGATCTGACCACCATTGCTGTTGACCATTCTAGGTGCTTCATAAGACATTAGGGAAACTTCGTTTTCGGGTAAGTAAGGAACTAATTCAGAAGATACAAATAATATCTTTTTACCATTCATAAAGGTTATATTTTATTTTTCACTGAAACGCAACTGCAAAATTACAAAAAATATAGAGATTAGCAGTAATTATAGTAAGTTTGCTCGCTAATGAACTTTTCAATGCCGGTAATACAGACCAAAACCAAGCTAACAGAAGAACTAAATAAACTAGGCAACGATAATGACTTAGGTCTTGTACCCACTATGGGCGCTCTACATAAGGGGCATGCATCGCTTATACAAAGAGCGGTTGAAGAAAATAAGAATGTAGTTGTAAGTATTTTTGTAAACCCTACACAATTTAATAATAAAGAGGATTTAGACAAATACCCGAAAACTTTAGTAGCTGACGTTCAATTAATTTCAGCTATTTCAGCTAACATTATTGTTTTTGCACCTGATGTTGCCGAAATATACCCTGACACGGTTATACCAAAAATTTATGATTTTGAAGGACTTGACAAAGTCATGGAAGGTGAATTTAGAGATGACCATTTTAATGGTGTCGGTACAATAGTCGAAGAGCTTCTAAAAACTGTAAAACCTACAAGAGCCTATTTTGGAGAGAAAGATTTTCAACAATTACGTATCATTCAAAAACTTACCGAAATAGAACATATACCAGTTGAAATAATTGGTTGCGAAATAGTACGAGAGAATCATGGTTTGGCAATGAGTTCAAGAAACGAAAGGTTGAGCAAAAGAATACGACAAAGGGCTGCGTTTATATATGAAACATTAAAAACTGCCAAAATAAAATTTGGCATGGAAAATGCATTAAACGTTAAAGACTGGGTCTTTAAGGAGTTTGAAAAAACTGACGAATTTCAATTAGAATATTTTGATATAACAGATGTTGAAACATTGACCCCAATTCAGAATAAAATAAATAATGTAAAATACAGGGCGTTTATTGCCGTTTATGTTGAAGACGTAAGACTCATAGATAACATAGCCTTAAATTAGTACAAGATATGCAAGTAGAAGTAGTTAAATCAAAAATACATCGAGTAAAAGTTACTGGTGCCGACCTTAATTATGTAGGTAGTATAACGATTGATGAAGATTTAATGGATGCCGCAAATTTTATTCGTGGCGAAAAAGTTCAGATTGTCAATAATAACAATGGTGAAAGATTAGAGACCTACATTATACCCGGTCCAAGAAAAAGTGGAGAAATTACACTAAATGGAGCAGCAGCAAGAAAAGTATCTGTTGGTGATATTTTAATTTTAATTTCTTATACTTGGATGGATATTGAGGATGCAAAAAAATTCAATCCTTCTTTAGTTTTCCCTAACGAAGCAAATAATCTTTTAACCTAAAAATTGACGAATACCCTAAAAAAAAATCTTAAGACCATACTCCCAATTGCATTGGGAGTTTTTTTAGTTTGGTACTCTTACAATTCAACAACCCCAGAAAATAGAAAGGAAATTATCTTTTACGTTAAAGAAGCAAATCCGCTGTATGTATTTCTTTCTGTTCTATTAGGCATTCTAGGGCATATTTCTAGAGCCGTTCGTTGGAACTATCTTCTAGAACCATTAGGCTACAAGCCTAAACTCATAAACAATATATTAATAATCTTAACTTCTTATTTTGCCAACTTAGGCATCCCTAGAACTGGAGAAATATTAAGGGCTACAGCACTGACAACTTATGAAAATGTTCCTTTTGAGAAAGGCTTTGGCACTATTGTTACCGAAAGGGTGATAGACGTAATTATGTTACTTTTAATAGTAGCTATCGCATTTTTGCTACAGACCGATATTATTATGGGCATTTTACAAGACCGTGGTTTCAATGCCACCGGACTCATACTTTTGGCATTAGCGGGAATAGCTTTGTTCTTTGTGTTCATTTTTATTATTAAAAAATCAAAAAAACCGTTTGCCCAAAAAATCAAAACATTTGTAAAGGGACTTCTTGACGGGGTGTTCAGTATTTTTAAAATGAAAAATAAATGGCTATTTATTTTTCATACTTTTTTCATTTGGGGATGCTATATAGGCATGCTTTGGATAATAAAATTTACGGTCCCAGAAACTATTTCACTTACGCTTAGTCAACTCTTGGTAGCCTTTGTTGCTGGGGCTTTCGCCATGGCAACGACCAATGGTGGCATAGGACTTTATCCCATCGCCGTAAGCAGTGCTTTGGCAATTTTTGGAATCAGTGCAGTATCTGGTGATGCCTTTGGGTGGATTATATGGATCGCCCAGACACTTATGATAGTTGTTTTTGGTGCAATATCTTTTCTTCTATTACCGTTATTGAACAGTAACAAATAGTTTACTTTCAACTAATAATTACCTTTTATGCGTTATGTATCTTTAATATTCGCACTTTTATTCGGGATAACCTCCTATGCTCAAGTGACACAAGAAATCTTCGAATCTTTTAAACTTCAAGAACGAAGAGATGTACATTACTATTTTCCTGAGAATATGGATGAAACCAAAAAGTACCCTTTGATCATTGTACTTGATGGTGAATATCTTTTTGAACAGGTAGTGGCAAATTCAAAATTTTATAGTCGTTTTCATGGCATGCCACAAAGTATTATTGTAGGTATTAACCAAAGTGAAAATGATCTTAGATATGAAGATTGTGCCTTCGATAGAAATAGTGGTTTACCTTCAGAAAAAGGAAAAAGTTTTTATGAATTTATAGGAATGGAGCTAATACCCTACCTAGATCTAAATTATAGTACAGCGCCTTTTAAAATGATTGTGGGGTATGATATTACAGCCAATTTCATGAACTACTGGTTGTTCAAAGACAATTCTATTTTTGATGGCTATGTGAGTATCTCACCAACTCTTGCTCCAGAAATGGAAAGCAGGGTACCTATGCGTTTAGGCACTTTTGAAAATCAAATCTTTTACCAGTTAATCGTTGAGGGTGAAGCTAGCAATGACAAGCAGCGAATTTTAGCTATGGATAAAGACTTAAAGGCTATCGATAAAGAGTCTTTGCATTATTTCTTTGATGAGTATACGAATGCAGATCACATATCTGTTGCTACCTACGGCATAGGCAAAGCATTTGATAATATCTTCGGAATGTTCAAACCTATCAGTCCGAAGGAATATAAAACTCAAATTCTTACCAGCGAAGAGCCAGTTTATCACTATTTAGAAAACAAATACCAAGGTATTTCAGACATGTTCGGCTTTACTAAGCCTGTTGAACTAAATGACATTATGGCAATATATGCGGCATCTCGTAAGAAAGAAGATTTTGAGTCCCTAAAACCTTTATCTGACCTTTGTAAAAAAGAATACCCAGAGACGATGCTAGGTTTTTATTTTGAAGCTGAGTATTACGAGCAACTTGGTGAGCCTAAGAAAGCACTAAAAACATTTGAAAAATCTTTTCAAATGAAAGAAATAGATTTTTTAACTAAAGAAATGGCCCTTGAAAAAATGGATGCAATAAAAGCCGATTTCGGTTTTTAAAGAATATTAATAAACGGCTAGTCCCAAATTAGCCCAACCTACTTAATTATGATTAAAATTGACGCAATGTACTTCGTGTTCTCCGGAGTGCTCTTTACTTATTTTGGCTTAAAAGGAGAGTTCATTTTAGCCTATAACGGTATTGCCCTATTTATGGCGTGGGCATCATTTTTCCTCGCCTTTAGTGCTATTAAAAAAGAGCGGTCCGGTGAAAATTAGCTTATAATTTCACTCTAAAATATAATCATTTCAAACTTCTTGCTACCTTTAGCATTTTCAATAAAAGCTAAAGATGGCCAAAACTAAAACTGCATTTTTTTGTCAAAATTGTGGTACTCAATATGCCAAATGGGTAGGGCAATGTTCTGCCTGTAAACAATGGAACACCGTTGTTGAAGAGGTGGTGCAAAAAGAAGAGAAAGCAAGTTGGAAAACCCCCTCTCAAACATCAAAAAGAGTTTCTAAACCTCTTTTGGTGAATGAAATCAGTATTGAAAAAGAAGTACGCCTAAATACTTTCGACCTCGAATTTAATAGAGTTCTTGGGGGTGGTCTAGTACCTGGTGCACTAGTCCTGCTTGGTGGCGAACCTGGTGTGGGCAAAAGTACACTGCTGCTTCAAATAGCATTAAAATTACCTTATAAAACGCTATATGTTTCTGGTGAAGAAAGCCAAAAACAAATTAAAATGCGTGCCGATAGAATTCACCCGAACAGCCAAACCTGTTTTATTCTGACGGAAACGAAAACCCAAAACATTTTTAAACAGATTGAAGCTACAGAACCCGATATTGTAGTTATCGACTCAATACAAACACTTCACTCTGACTATATCGAATCTGCAGCAGGTAGTATTTCGCAAATACGAGAATGTACTGCCGAGCTTATTAAATTTGCTAAAGAAACCAATACGCCTGTCATACTCATAGGGCACATTACCAAAGATGGATCTATTGCAGGTCCTAAAATTCTAGAGCATATGGTCGATACCGTGCTACAGTTCGAGGGCGACCGTAATTATGTGTACCGTATTCTTAGATCGTTAAAAAATAGATTCGGTTCTACCGCAGAGCTTGGCATTTATGAAATGCAAGGCAGCGGGTTGCGTGAAGTCAACAACCCATCTGAAGTATTGATTTCTAAAAATGACGATGGACTAAGCGGTACCGCAATCGCCTCGACAGTTGAAGGCATGCGCCCTTTACTCATAGAAATTCAAGCATTGGTCAGCACAGCTGTATACGGAACACCTCAACGTTCTACAACTGGCTACAATGCTAAAAGATTAAACATGTTATTGGCTGTATTGGAAAAACGCGCCGGCTTTAAACTTGGGGCTAAAGATGTATTCTTGAATATAACCGGTGGAATTTCGGTAGATGATCCCGCTATTGATTTGGCTGTAGTTGCAGCTATTTTATCAAGCAATGAAGATATACCTATTGATAAGGGTATTTGTTTTGCTGCGGAAGTAGGTCTAGCTGGTGAGATTAGACCTGTACAACGGGTAGAGCAGCGTATTCTTGAAGCCGAAAAACTAGGTTATGACACCATTATTATCTCAAAAAGTAATAAAATAGGTCTTAAATCAACCAAAATTAAAATCTTGATGGCTTCTAAAATTGAAGAAGTTGTTGGTAATTTATTTAACTAACGCTTATCTCTCATTATTCTAGCCAACACCATAATCACTATTATTACCACTAAAATGAGGACTATTTGTCCGAATCCGACTTTTAACAAAATAAGGCTTCCCATATTATGGTGCTGGGTTTGGTATTGAATTATGAATGGCTTCAATTTTTTCGATAATATTATCAGACAAATCAACATCTATACTGCCAATATTTTCTTCTAATTGCCTTATGCTAGTAGCACCGATTATAGTACTAGTTACAAAAGGTCTTGTATTTACAAATGCCAATGCCATTTGCGCAAGTGTTAAACCATTGGCTTGTGCCAATTCATAATATCTTTTTGTCGCCTCAACAGCAGTATCGCCAATATATCTATTATACTGCGGAAACAAGCTTAACCTAGAGCCCTCTGGCATTCTATCTCCTAAATACTTTCCACTTAATGCTCCAAAACCCATTGGAGAGTATGCTAACAAACCTACCTGCTCACGCATAGAAATTTCTGCCATGCCAACTTCAAACAATCTGTTCAATAAACTATATGGATTCTGAACAGTTATTGTTCTTGGTAATGTTCCATGAACTTTACTTTCTTCTAAAAAGCGCATGGTACCCCAAGGTGTCTCATTAGAAATACCCACATGTTTAATTTTACCCTCGCGTATTAAATCACGTAAGGTTTCTAAAACTTGATGAATATTATCTTCCCAATGATCAGCTATATCATGTTTATATCCTCTTTGACCAAAATAATTAGTACTTCTATCTGGCCAATGCAGTTGATACAAATCGATATAATCTGTTTGCAAACGCTGTAAACTTCCCTCTACAGCTTCAATAATAGATTCTCTAGTAAAACCGCTAGTACGAATAAACTTCGTCATATCGGCTTTCCCAGCAATTTTAGAAGCCAAAACGATATCTTCTCTATTACCGTTTTTCTTAAACCAATTACCTATAATTTTTTCAGTAGCGGCATATCTATCTTTATGTGCAGGAACAGGATACAATTCAGCAGTATCTAAAAAATTAACACCTTTATCTATAGCATAATTGATTTGCTCATGACCTTCTTCTTCGGTATTTTGATTGCCCCAGGTCATTGTACCCAAACATATTTTACTTACTTCAATATCGGTATGTGGTAAATTGGTATAGATCATTCTACTTAAAATTTGCAATATTAAAACGCAAAACTACTAAATATAATTAGTGCACTTGTATCCATTTCGTTAACTCTCTACCTCTATTAAAATAGGGCAATGATCACTGTGCTTTGCTTCTGATAAAATTACAGACCTCGACAGCCTGTCTTTCAAGGTAGAAGCTACCATAGCATAGTCTAAACGCCATCCCTTATTGTTATTTCTGGCATTGGCTCTATAACTCCACCATGTATAATTATCCGGTTCAGAATTAAACTCCCTAAAACTATCTATGAATCCGCTTTTCATGAAATCTCCTATCCATTCCCTTTCTACAGGTAAAAATCCCGATACGTTTTTTAATCCTACAGGATTATGAATATCTATAGCTTCATGACAAATATTATAATCTCCAAGAACTATTAAATTCGGATTCGTCTTTTTAAGCTTTTCAGTATACTCTTGAAAATCTGCCATATACGTAAGCTTAAAATCTAAACGCTGCATATTTGTACCGGAAGGTAAATACATACTCATGATAGATATATCTCCAAAATCTGCGCGTATATTTCTTCCCTCGAAATCCATATAATCGATCCCAGTTCCAAAAACAACAGCATCTGGCTCGGTCTTAGAAAGTATAGCGACACCACTATAGCCCTTCTTTTGAGCGCTATACCAATAATTATACTTGTAACCCGCTTCTTCAAACAATGTAAGATCTAATTGATCCTCGTTAGCCTTAATTTCTTGTAGACAAACAACGTCTGGTGAAACCGTACCTAACCATTCTAAAAAACCCTTTCTTAGCGCTGCCCTAATTCCATTTACATTATAAGATATGACCTTCATCTATATTCATTTTGGCTTAAAAATAAAAAAGAGTTGAAGATTAAAGGTGCATACTTTCTATTAAAATCATAATTTCACAGCTTTAAAAAAATATTTGCATTTTAAAACGCATCTCATGAACAAGTTTATTTTTTCAGCTCTTTTAATATTCATTACAACTTCTTCTTTTTCGCAAGCCTATTATAACGATGAAAACAGCCATGAAGTGAAATTGAACATTGGTCAATTTTTGGTAACCACTACTGTTGAATTTGGGTATGAATATTACATAAACGAAGATACCAGTATTGGGGGCACACTATATTTTGATGGAAAATCTACAGATTACAACGGTAATTTTGGAATAGGACCTAACCTGAGGGCTTACTTTGGCTACGGACCAAAAAGTGGGCTTTTTGCTGAAGTTTTCGGACTTTATTATACCGGTGAAGATGATGAGGACACTGCAAACTTAGGTAATAGAAATTACGATTACTCTACTATAGCACTTGGTCTTGGCGGCGGATATAAATGGGCAACTAGAAGTCAAAAATTTACCATTGAATTAAATGGCGGACTGGGCAGAAACATTAATCCAGAAGATTTTCAAGATGACTTTATGTTCAGAGCCGGTTTATCTTTAGGTTATCGCTTTTAATAGGTATTTTTGAGGTTTAACCACCTATGAAAAGAATATTTCAACTATTACTAATAATATCATTTACTACGTTAAACCTTTCTGCGCAAAATACTGTCAAAAATGATAGTGTAACCCAATTGAACGAAGTTATTGTTGTAGATACGCTAACCGCTAAAAAGGCTATTGGCATTATACCTTCGCAAACTATTGGTGCTACTACGTTTGCCAATTATAGTCCCGTAGATTTTATAAGCTCCATTAATCAAGTTTCCGGTCTTTATGCTTTATCTGGAGCGCTGAATACCAACAGAATTACTATTAGGGGTGTTGGTTCTAGAACATTATACGGTACAGACAAGCTAAGACTTTACTACAACAACATTCCCATTACAAACGGAACAGGTTCGTCAACCATAGAAGCTTTTGATCTTGAAAACCTTACTTCAATTGAAGTAATTAAAGGACCTAAAGGAACAGGATTTGGAACTAATTTGGGTGGAGTAATTATTTTAAACACGAAACAAACAAGCAACCAACCTACCAAGTTTACCAATAATACTACGATAGGTTCTTACGGACTATTTAAAAACAGTTTAGGATTTACACATTCACAAAAAGATTTTTATATGACCTTTCAATATGGTCATATGGAAATAGATGGATACCGTGAAAACAATAGATTTGAACGTGACGGATTTCTTCTTAACACTATTTTTAAACTTTCAGATAAAAGTGAAATCGGACTTCTGGTAAATCATATTGATTACTCGGCTCAAATCGCCAGCTCCATAAGTCAAGAAGATTTTGATGAAGACCCAACACAAGCTGCCTTTACTTGGAGATCATCCAAAGGATACGAAGACAACAACTATAGCCTAATAGGACTTTCTCATACCTATTATGCAAATTCTAAACTTAAAAACACCACTAGTCTATTCTACACCTATTTAGATCATTATGAACCTGCACCATTTAATATTTTAGATGAATACACTAATGGTTATGGTTTTAGAACATTGTTCTCTGGCAATCTTGCTATTTCAGATAATACGCTAGCCTACACTTTTGGCGGCGAACTTTATAAAGATGAATATTCTTGGGGAACATTTGATAATCTATATCAAGAAAATAATGGTAATGGAAGCCTACAAGGTGAGAGGCTTTCTCAAAATAAAGAATTTCGAAATCAAATCAATGGTTACGCCACAGCATCGTATTCATTTACGAACAAGTTTACCGCTCAATTAGGATTAAACATTAATAAAACTAAATATGATTTTAGAGATCTTTTCAACTCTGGTGCAACAAGCACGAGTGCTTTTAGGGATTTTAAAACTTTATTCTTGCCAAGTTTAGATGTAAACTATGCTATTACACGAACGAATCAACTTTATGCGAATGTAAGCCGCGGATTTTCAAACCCTGGTTTAGAAGAAACGCTAACACCTGACGGAATCATAAATCCTGATATTGTTCAAGAGACTGGCACAAACTACGAAATTGGTATTAAACATCAAAGCAAAGACAATAGACTAAAATTAGAAGTCGCTACTTATATCATGCCGATTAAAAATCTACTTGTTGCCAAACGTGTTGGCGACAACCAGTATATTGGGCGTAATGCAGGTAAGACAAAACATCAAGGTATTGATCTAGATTGGAGCTATCGCTTTAACTTAACCAATAAAATAACAATTTCACCATTTATAAGTTACACCTACAGCAACCATAAATTTGTTGATTTCACAGATGAGGAAGTTGATGAGGATTACTCTGAAAATGCTTTAACAGGTGTACCTAAAAACAAAGTAAATTCAGGAATTCAAACCAATTTTGGAAACGGGCTATTTGTCAATTTAACCCATCAATATGTAGATGAAATACCTTTAACAGATGCGAATTCACTTTATAGCGACTCTTTTAATTTACTAAACATTAAAACAGGTTACAAAAATCAAATCACGGAAAAACTACGTGTAGGTTTAGATTTTGGTATCAACAACCTAACAAATAAAAAGTACGCGCAGTCTGTACTAATAAACGCTACCGGATTTGGAGGAAATGCTCCAAGGTATTTCTACCCTGGGAACACTATTAATTATTTTGGTGGTGTAAAGTTGACTTACACTCTTTAATTTATTCCATTTTCTTCAACCATGTTTTCATATCGACTGCATCATGTATAATACCGTTCAGTGCAGATATAGCAACACGTTCTTGCTCCATAGAATCTCTATGTCTAATGGTAACCGTTTGGTCTTCCAACGATTGGTGGTCAACAGTAATACAGAAAGGAGTACCATTGGCATCTTGTCTTCTATAGCGTCTACCTACAGCATCTTTCTCATCATAAATAACATTAAAATCCCATTTAAGATCATCTATAATTTGGTGAGCAATTTCTGGTAAACCATCCTTTTTAAGTAAAGGTAAAATAGCAGCTTTCACCGGTGCCAAGACAGCTGGTAATTTAAGAACCGTTCTGGTCGTATTGTTCTCCAATTCTTCCTCTTTAAGTGAATTAGAGAATACTGCCAAGAACATTCTATCCAAACCAATAGAAGTTTCTAATACATAAGGCACATAGTTCTTATTTACTTCATGATCAAAATACTGTAATTTCTTACCAGAGAATTTCTCATGACTGCTTAAATCAAAATCGGTACGAGAATGAATTCCTTCTAATTCTTTAAATCCGAATGGAAAACGAAATTCAATATCTGATGCCGCATCTGCGTAATGTGCTAATTTCTCATGATCATGAAAACGATAGTTCTCTTGACCTAAACCAAGTGACAAGTGCCACTTCATTCTTTTTTCTTTCCAAACCTCATACCACTCTTTCTGCGTACCTGGTTGAATAAAGAATTGCATCTCCATTTGTTCGAACTCACGCATTCTAAAAATAAACTGTCTTGCAACAATTTCATTTCTAAAAGCCTTACCGGTCTGTGCTATACCGAAAGGAAGCTTCATACGACCAGATTTCTGAACGTTCAAAAAGTTTACAAAAATACCCTGGGCAGTTTCTGGTCTAAGAAATAGATCCATTGCAGTTTCTGCATTGGCACCTAACTTTGTACCAAACATTAAATTAAACTGCTTTACCTCTGTCCAATTCTTAGAACCTGACATAGGGCAAGCGATATCTAATTCTTCTATTAACGCTTTTACATCGGCTAAATCTTCATTCTGTAAAGATTTTCCTAATCTGCTTAAAATAGTTTTACCTTGTTCCTGATAATCAACTACACGCTGATTTGTCTGTAAAAACTGTTCTTTATCAAAAGCATCTCCAAAACGCTTAGCAGCTTTGTTGACCTCTTTTTCAATTTTAGCATCAATTTTAGCAACATAGTCTTCTACTAAAACATCTGCTCTATATCTTTTTTTAGAATCTTTATTATCTATTAAGGGATCATTGAACGCATCTATATGCCCAGAAGCCTTCCAAGTTAGTGGATGCATGAAAATTGCAGCATCTAACCCAACGATATTATCATTGAGCTGCACCATCGCTTTCCACCAATAGTCGCGTATATTCTTTTTAAGTTCAACACCATTTTGACCGTAATCATAAATAGCACTTAAACCATCATAAATTTCACTAGATTGAAATACATATCCGTATTCCTTTGCGTGAGAAATTACACGCTTAAAATCATCTTCTTGCTTTGCCATGTGGCAAAAATAGAACAATAGCCCAAAAAAATAATAATTATTTTAATTCAAATTCAGAAGAAGTAATTAAACGTTCGTCTTCAAACACATTTAATGTGTAATTACCTTCCATTAAAGAACCTTCCGGTATAGTAATAGACTCGCATAAAAACTGGTCTAACCCTGTAAAAACAAACTCGACTCTTTTGCTGTAAACATTACCATTTACGGTAATGGTATTGGCATTATCTTCAACAATTTGCTTGTTGGGATCTAAAAATTGTAGATATATTACTTTCTCTTTATTAGCTTCACTCTCATCTGCAAAAACTGTTACGCAACCTCTTAATTTTTTAATTATAGATGCCTTGTTAGTTTTGGTTGGTCTTGTACCACGAATTAATCTAAAACCACTTCCTTCAGCATTAGCCATTTTCAAATAGCTCTTCGTCTTTAATTTCTGATTAAGTTCTAATATTTTTCTTCTTTGTAAAGCCTCTGCTTCTGCTAAAGAATTGCTGTTTGTTCTTAGATTTTCAATTTGTTTACGAGACTCATCATACTTATCGGTAAGTAACATGTTGTTATAACGTAAGAAATTGTTCTTTAAAAGCAAGCTATCGTTCTTAGATTCTAACCTACGTAATTCTGTTTTAAATTCTCTTAACTTTTGAACAGTAAAATTTAATCGCCCAACAGAATCTAAAAGCTCTTGAACCCTATATTTAGAATCTTGCAATTCAATTTCGTTCATTTCACTTTTTGCAGATAAGCGAGCTACATCTGCTTTCATAATGGTAAGATCTTTTACAAGAATTTCTTTCTCTTGCTCTAAAAAATCTATTTGAGCATTTGATTGGGCATAACTATAGTAGAATGCAATTAAAAGTGCTATAATAACTGCAACGAAAGCTGCTAGTATTATTTTATAATTGAATTTATTATCTTGACTGTCCATTTAAAAAGCGGGCTGTAGGTTGTTTAATCTGTAAAATTTGATGAAAAACAGAATTTCAAATATACTAAAGGATGTTACCAACATACTCTTACCTATATCATGTTTTGGATGTAATGCACGATTATATAGAGGAGAGGTTCTTCTCTGTACATCTTGCCGACATCAATTACCTCTTACCGAGTATACATTTAACGATGAAAATGCAGTTGACCGTATTTTTTATGGTCGAATTAACATAAAAAAAGCAAATTCATTCCTATTCTTTACCGAAATTGGAATCGTAAAAAACCTCATTCATTTCTTAAAATACAAGAATCAAGAAGGTATAGGCGAGTTTTTAGGCAATTGGCACGGTCAAATTTTAAAAGAACAAAATCATTTGCCAAAAATCGACTTTGTAATTCCCGTTCCTTTACACAGAAAAAAACTTAAAAAGAGAGGTTATAACCAAGTGGCACTTTTCGCGAAGCGAATTGCTTTTCACATCGATGCCAACTATACAGATGATATACTGGTGAAAACTGCCAATACAAGAACACAAACCAAGAAAAATAGACTTAATAGGTGGTATGACAACCGATCTTTATATGAAATCAAAAATGGAGAAACGTTAATAAACAAAACCATATTATTAGTCGACGATGTGATTACCACTGGCGCTACGATGGAAATTTGTGCTAACACCTTCAAAGATATCGAAGGTGTTGAGATTTATATTTCAAGTATGGCGGTTGTTCCATAGAATTAGATTTCTATAAAATATGTTGTTTCTTTGCGATTGATAATTACACTAATGAGCAGAAAAATTTTAGGTTTTATATTTGTTTTTATCATCGTATTGGTGTCATATCAATGTGCACAACGGGGCACACCTACCGGTGGACCAAAAGATATTACACCTCCAGTGTTAACAAGGGCAGAGCCACCTAATTTAACAACCAACTTTACGGGGCAAAAAATTAGATTGTATTTTGATGAATTAGTGAAGCTAAAAGACATTCAAAAGCAACTTATAATTTCTCCTCCTTTAAAAAATGCCCCTGTGCTTTCACCTATTGGCAACGCGAATAAATATGTAGAAATCACTATTAAAGATACACTCGAGCCCAATACGACCTATACTTTTAACTTTGGACAAGGTATTGTCGACAATAACGAAGAAAACCCGAAATCGTTTTTCACCTATGTTTTTTCTACTGGCGATTATATTGATTCATTAGCGCTTACAGGTGTCGTAAAAGATGCTTTCAAAAAGAAAGCCGACGATTTTGTAAGCGTAATGCTGTATAAAATTGATACTAGTTATACCGACTCTACCGTTTACAAGAGACCACCAAATTATATTACTAATACGCTTGATAGCGCAGTTATATTTAAACTTAATAATTTAAAAGAAGGCAAATATGCTTTGTTCGGTATTAAAGATGCCGCAGGCAATAATTTATTCGATCAGAAAACCGATAAAATAGGTTTTGTAAGAGATACTATAAACTTGCCTACAGATTCTATTTATTTGTTGAATCTATTTAAGGAAATTCCTGATTATGGCGTAGCAGTACCAAGTATGGAAGCAAGTAATAGAATTAGCTTTGGCTATTATGGAGATGGTACCGAAATTTCAATAGAAACCATTACCGAAATACCCGATACCGTCAGAACAAAAATCGTTAAAGAAAGAGAAAAAGACACACTGAACTTTTGGTTTACACCGTATGAAATGGACTCTCTTCTTTTTGTAATCACCAATGAGTCTTTAAAAGTAAAAGACACGTTCAAAGTTAAAAATAGAAAAGTTGAGTTCGACTCTTTAAAGATTTCCATGAGTCAAAATGGAAATATTGAAATGGACAAACCCATTAATCTCTTAAGCAATACACCATTAATTAGTTTTGATAGTACCAAGATTAAATTGATGGATAAAGATTCTGTTGAAATCGCCTATAATTTAAAACTCGATACCATTGAAAATTTATTGAATTTCAATTTTAAGATTGATCCCGACCAAAGCTATAGAATGGAACTGATACCAGGTGCTGTAACTGACTTTTTTGAAACATCTAATGATTCGGTTGCTTATTCTTTTCGAACAAAGAGTATTGCAGATTATGGCAACTTAACCTTAAATCTAAATGGCGGTTCAATTGTTTATCCAATAATTGTTCAGCTTACTAACGAAAAAGGAGACTTACAACGAGAAATTTATGCTACCGAGCCACAAGATTATGCTTTCAACAATTTAAATCCTGGTAAATACCAAGCTAGAGTAATATTCGACATGAACGGTAATGGAAAATGGGACACTGGTAGTTTCTTAGAATATAGACAACCTGAAAAAATAAGCTATTACCCTACGTTAATAGAACTACGTGCCAATTGGGAAAAAATAGAAACGTTTAATTTAATAGATTAAATTCATCCCTATCATTTAAAAAACGAAGTTTATTTCGCACCAGATCGATTTCATCTTTTACCAACTCAACAATAATTGTTTCTTCCTGCTCAGAAATCGATATTAATTCTCCGAGCGGGTCATATACGCTAGAATGCCCAGGGTATTGATGACCCACCTTGTCTTCGCCTAAACGATTAACTCCAACACAATAAACCATATTCTCAATTGCTCTTGCTTTCAACAGTGCATCCCATGCATTTATTCTAGGTGCAGGCCAATTTGCAACATATAATAATACATCAAAATTTTCTGAATTTCTGCTCCATACAGGAAAACGTAGATCATAACACACTAAAGGGCAAATAGCAAAACCTTTATATTCTATTACTAATCGTTCTGTACCTGCCGTATATTTTTCATGCTCCCCTGCCAATGTGAATGTATGCCGCTTATCGTACGTTTCATATTCGCCATTTGGCTTTACAAAGAAGAGTCTATTATAATTATTGCCGTTATCATAAAACACCATACTACCCACTATGGCACTATTATTATTGGCAGCCATTTTCTTCATCCAATCTAGGGCTGTATCTCCTTCTTTTTTTTCTAAATTGTCAGGAGACATTGTAAAACCCGTAGTAAACATTTCCGGTAAAATAATTAAATCAACAACTTCGTCTATTTGGTCAATTTTGGTACCGAACATTTCTCTATTGGCATATGGATCTTCCCAATGTAAAGTAGATTGTATTAAGGCAATTTTTAAACGACCGTTGTGTTTCTCCATCATACTATTACTCCAATAAATCTATAAAAGCGTTTAATCCCTGAGTTCTTGCATGATCTAACGCGCTATTTCCTCTATTATCTTTTATGGTTTTATCTGCACCATTAGCGATTAACAATTTTGCAATTTCTAGACGATTAAATTGAGCAGCATAAATTAGGCAAGTTGCACCCATAGCATTACGCTCATTCAGTTGCGCCTTCTTGTCTATCAATAGTTTAACTAAATCAGCAAAACCTTTGAAGCACACACCCATTAACGCTGTATTACCAGATGCATCTATTGCATCGATTTTTGCCCCTTTATCTAATAGTAGTGTTGCAATCTCCATTTCATCATAATATGTAGCCAAAATTAAAGGTGTAGACCCTCTAGCATCTTTACTATTGACGAGTATAGGATTCTTCTCTAACATAGCTTTAACCTCATTAAAGCTACCTTCTCTTATCTCTTTAAAAAAAACCTCGTTCATAGATTTGTGTTATAAATTATTCTCATTCACGACAATACGGAAGCAATCATATTAAGATGTATTTTCTTACCTCTAACAATTTTTTCCTACCTTAAAGATAATATGTACCTTTAAAAAATTAAAATTCTAAAAACTTTTGAAAACATTAGCCGTTGACTTTCTTTTAAAAGAGTCCCCCAATGCAATTGCTATCGTCGATACTAAGTTAAACTTTATAAGTTACTCTAACCAGTGGCACCAAACTTTTAGCTTAAACAAAACCGATAATTTCAATAAAAATTTATTTAATAGTATAATTGAAACCCCTGAACTTTTCAAAACTGCCGTAAATGAAGGTTTAAATGGAAAAGAGCATGAAAACAATGGTCAAAAATTTATTTTGCCAAACGGCAAATTACAATGGCTGAAATGGAAAATTATACCTTCTAAAATTGAGAACCAAGGTTTTGATGGAGCTATTATATTTTTAGAGGACATTACGACCGGACAGAAAGAACTTGAGCTATTACATAAAGCTGAAGAAGTTGCCAGAATAGGTTGTTGGGAACTAGATTTAATTAACAACACGGTACATTGGACAAAAACAACAAAAGATATTCATGAAGTAGACCAGGATTTTGTTCCAAATTTAGAAGAAGGAATAGATTTTTACAAAGAAGGAATTCATAGGGATAAAATTACTTATTTAGTAAGCACCGCAATTGCCGAAGGGAAACCTTTTGATACCGAACTCATAATTATTACTGCCAAAGGAAATGAAGTATGGGTATGTGCAAAGGGCGAAGTTGAGATATTAAATGGAAAAACAGTTAGGCTAGTAGGTACATTTCAAGATATAGATGAGCGAAAGAAAATTGAATTAGCTCATCAAGAAATCTCAGAGCGACTAAAAATCACTACCCAAACTGCGCAAATAGGTACTTGGGATTATGATTTAATTGCAAAAAACTTAAAATGGGATAATGAAATGTATCGAATTTTTGATGTGAAGGAAAACCAGTTTTCCGGAGCTTTTGAGGCTTGGTCATCTACAATACATCCTAAAGATAAAGATCGCGTACTATTAGCGACCAAGAAAGCCATTGAAGGCATAAAAGATTTTGATGAAGAATTTAGAATAGTGCATCAAAACGGATATATCAGGCACATTAGAGGCTTATCTAAAACAATTAAAGGTCTAAATGGCAAGCCTGTTAAGATGACTGGTGCAAATTGGGATATTACTGAACTACGTAGTGCCGAACTTAAATTAGCTAGAAGTACAAAATCATTTACAGAAACATTTGAGCATTCTGCAATTGGTATGGCCTTAGTCGGTTCTGATCTTAAATGGCTAAAAGTGAACAAAAGTTTATGCCATAGCTTAGGATACTCTGAAGATGAACTGCTAAAAATTAAAACAACGGATATTACACATCCTGACGATTTACCAAATAGCAAAACCTTTAAAACCAAAGTGTTCAACGGAAAAAACAGAAATTTACATATACAAAAAAGATATTTTCACAAAAATGGAAATATTGTACATGCTATAATTGGCGTGACACCGGTGAAAGATGATAACGGCAAACCTAGTCATGCGATCACTCAATTTTTAGATATTACGAGTAGAATTGAATCGCAAAAAAAACTTGAAGGCCTTGTTGAAGTTACCAAAAGCCAAAACGAAAGTCTTACCAATTTTGCCCATATCGTTTCACACAATTTAAGGTCACATTCAACAAATATGACCATGCTGACCAAGTTCTTAAACGAGGAAGAAGATGAAGACGAGCGTAAAAATTTAAATAAAATGATGGTTAGTGCCACCGAAAGTTTATCTGAAACAATTGCACATTTAAACGACGTGGTACAGGTGAAGACCGGGGCGCTTGAAAAATCACAAAGTATTAGCGTTCTCAATACTATTAACCAAATTACAAAAAGCATAAACGGCATACTTGAAAAACAAAGTGCTATATTAAAAATAGATGTTTCAAAGACCCATTTTGTAAATGCAGTACCTGCCTACCTAGAAAGTATATTTTTAAACATTCTTACAAATGCACTAAAATATAGCTCGCCAGAACGCACTCCTTTAATTGAAATAGAATCAAAATTAAAAAATGACCATGTTCTTATAACATTTACCGATAATGGTCAGGGAATAGATTTAGAGAGACATGGCAAAAACATATTTGGCATGTACAAAACTTTTCATAGCCATAAAGACGCAAAGGGTATAGGTCTATTTATTACAAAAAACCAAGTAGAATCAATGAGCGGTAGTATTAATATCAAAAGTGAAGTTGACAAAGGAACCACCATGTTTATTAAACTTAAACAAGGTTAATTAAAAGATTATGAAAAGTGTTAAAATATGTTGCATCATAGATGACGACCCTATTTTCGTTTATGGAACCAAAAGAATCATAAAAGAAGTAGATTTTGCTAAATCTATTACCGTTTATTCTAATGGTCAAGAAGCTCTTGACGGACTCATGAGAACATGCATTGCCAACGAACCATTACCAGATGTCATATTTTTAGACCTCAACATGCCAATAATGAATGGTTGGGAATTTCTAGATGAGTTTAAAAACTGTAAAAATCCAAGGTCAAAGAAAATTGTAATCTACATTATTAGTTCTTCTGTGGATCCAAGAGATTTAGAACGGGTTAAAGATTATGAACAAGTAGATACTTACATCCTAAAACCCATTACCCCAGATGATTTAGCTAAAATACTAGGTGCCACGATAGAAATTGATTGAAAATTAAAATCCTTAATATTCTAAGAATGTTATTGTTAATAAAAATACGTGAAACTTATTTTTGTCAACTATTAGCAATTAGTAAATTATATAATTTAGTCAAATATAATTGATTACAGACTTGACAACCTAAAATCCAATCAAGGTAGGTCTACTTTTGAAATAATTAAAAATGAGTATATTTTCTAGTTGTTGTATTATTGATGATGACGAATTTTTTTCTATTAGCAGTAAGAATATTTTAAAGCATCATAACTTCAGCGATAATATTCTTTACTACACAGGTGGACAAGAGGCTCTCGATGGCCTTATCGGTTTATTAGTTGAAAACATAAAATTACCCGATGTCATCTTTTTAGATTTAAATATGCCTAATAGAGATGGTTGGTCATTTTTAGAAGAATTTAAAGATTTGCCTGAAGACAAAATAGGGCATATTAAAATTTATATTACTAGTTCTTTTATTAGCCCTAAATACATGGAAAAAGCTAAAGACTATAAATTAGTAAAAGACTATATTGTTAAGCCTTTGACCGAAAGTGCCATTAAAAAAATTATTGATTCGAAAGAAGTAATATAGAATTACCTCACTCCCGGGCTAAAATCTAACGGAGCATTTTGAGGCATGTTTATTGTCCCCACGTCACCTGTATCATTATAAATCAACCATTCAGTTGGGTCAAAAATAGTATTGTTAGAATCTATTTCTATTTTTCTAACAGCCCTACCGTCTTCAAATTCGTGATTGGTATTACTACCGTCTTCACCGATAACACCAAAAATATCTACAATGGTACCGAAAGGGTCTACTAAAACAAGATTATCATCGCCATTAGAATCTGCCGGTGAATTTGTACCAACTGAGACATCAGGCTCAAAGCCATATACATTATTAAACTCTTCTGTGTTGGGCGAAATCACTAAGAATCCTTTTCCCGGTATTTCATATTCACTTAAGTCGATACTTGAACTGACCTCGATATTGTCATTGGTGTAACGTTCCAAAACCCATCCTTTTAAAGAAAGGCTTTCTTCAGATGCATTATAAATTTCTACAAACCGAGCTCCTGCATTATTGTTTGGGTCTGCGATCTCAGATATAAATATTGATGAAGAAGTGAATTCATCTATAAAATCTTCACATCGGTCTTGATCAAATGAAAGGTCATCTAGACTTCTAATAATTAATTGAAATTGACTATTATCCATAGTTAATATTCCGGTTACAGTTCCCATTTTATCTGGGAGTATTTCAGATTGAAAATCGGCATAACCGCTGTTAACTATTACCAATTCGTTATCGCCACAATCAATCATTGTTCTCAATGTTTCTTGTTCCTTAATGGCAAACGTTTCTCCTAGCTCTTCTTGCTTAATTTCTACATCGGTCACCACAACCAATGTATTCAACATAGCTTCATTTAAATCTAAAATAGCAATTGAAGTTGGCTCAACACCCACATTCTCTTTACAAGAGACCAATACATGGTCAAAAACCAAATTTTTAGGCAACCTGCCCACGCTACGGTTACCAAAAGAAGTAAATACCCCGCCAATTTTGTAAACATCATTAGACTCGCCCAAATACAATCCCTTCAATTTTATAATTATTTGCTGACCAATATTAAAGAACAAATGTGAATCTCTTAATTCTAACTCGATCTGCATTCCATCTGACGGATTACTTGGCTCATCTTGAAAATATATGGTATTAAAAAAATTACCTTCTTTGTCTGAAGAAATCACATAACCTTTAACAACTAAGTCCTCTTGAATTTGAATAGTCTCGCCTTTATAAATATTCTTTAACTCTGATATACTGATGAACGTAAATTCTGAATCAGAGCAGTCTATTGCTGGCGTATCAAATTCTCTATTCTTCACGCATGAGAAAAGCATGATAGCAATAGTAATTGTCGTAAAATATTTATTCAAACTAAAATTCATACGAATTACTTTATTTTTAAAAACTAAATGCAAAATTTAAAAAATAGGTTCTACCGAAACCATACCAATACTTAGGTGCAAAAGAGGGATTGCCACTTAAATTATCTTGAGTTAACTGGCCATAATTTCCATTTCTACTTTGCTCATAGCCACCAGTTCTAAAAGTGGTATCAAAAACATTATTAATACTGGCAAATACACTGATGTACTTCCCCTTTTTAAGCCATGACTTACCACCAACCATATTCAACAAATAAAAATTATCAAGTGGTTTTTGCTTCAATAGTCTCTCCACATTTTCATCTGTAGCGTCAGGAAATCTTAATTGTGTATCTGGATCAATTAAAAAACTCTGAGTTCTAGTTATCGTAGAAATGTTTGCATAATTATTTGCTAGATAATTTGCCGAAGCACTTACCCACCAATATTTTGGATCTCTGTATTCTATACCTGCCGCAATTGCTTTCTGCGGACCTTGTGCCAACTTATACCCCTTAACTGCAGATTGCCCCAAAAACTTAGAACCTGAAATATCGATTAAATCTTCGGTCGCACCAGCTGTATCAAAATTAATCGTCACGAAAGGGTTACTTGCATATTCATGTTTCGCCACAGAGCCGACTAATGATAATTTAACAGCACTAGATAACTGGTACTCTAAACCCAGTTCAATGCCTAAATGTAATTTATCTAAATCAGTGATTACTTCTTGCACAAAATCTGAACCAACACCCGAATCAACGAAGAAGAAATTTACATCGGTTGTATTTTGAAAACGAGTATAAAAACCTGTGAATCTACCCGTTAATTTTGGCATTCTAAGATAGTAATTAGCATCTACACTAGTAATAGTTTCGCTTTGTAAATTGGGAACTACAGTATTGTTCTCCCTAGGATTTATAAATACATTTTGTAGAACAGGTGCTTTATTTATCATTGCGGTATTGATAGAAACCCAATGCCTTCCCGTTATTGTATATGACGCTCCCGATTTTAATGACCAATTTGAAAATTTGACTTTTTCACTATCCCCAAATGAATTATCTAAAAAACGTTCATTCATAAACAAACCTTCTCTTTGATAATCAACCATAGTATACTTACCGGCTATAAATGCCTTAACCTTATTGTAATGCGCATTTAACTGAGTGTAAACCTCACTATTTCTACCATTTAAATTATAGTTGTAATTAAAAATAGCACCATTACCTTTATTTACTTCAGATGAAACATCATTTAACGTTTCTGAAAAAGTATCAATATCACGATGATACTCTGCACCTAATAAATCATTTATTTGAGCATAGTTTTTAGAATTAAGCTGCCTGTGAGTTGCACCCAAATCGAGTTTCAAATGACTATCAATATCTATATTGGCAGTAGCCCTTGCAGTAAGCTGATTATCTTTTGTGGTATCATCATACAGCACATAAGCCGCTTCTCCGTTTTGGCTTATATTGGTATTTGCCTTGTATATATTTTCCCAATCTAATTGAGGGTTTTCGATAAAGCCTTCTTTTGCTTGTATGGCACTTTCAAAATTGGCACCTATGGGCGAGTTCAAATAAAAACTTGGTAAATAACGATAATATGTAGGGTCAGGATTCGGAGCATTATAATACCCCAAACGGCTTCTCTTATATATTCCCGTTTGATATGCAATACCTCCCTTTATACGAAGACTTTTAGATTCATGATGATAATTGACTAGAAATAATGGCTCTCGAATATGTCTTTCCCTAGAATTTCTGATTTTTCCGTTTTGAATACCGGCATATGGATTATATCTGTTTCCCTGAATTTTTTGTACTTCTTCTGTGAGTGCAGAAGACCTACCTCTTCTATTTGATGCTACAATTGCCGTGGCAGAAATTGTGTTCTTTTCATTTAATAGATATTCAAATGAACCATATACTGAATAAGAATCATAAAGAGTACCATCCATATAACCTTCTTTCGCCCAGCGCCGAGAAGCAGAAATAATATAAGCGAATTTTTCATCTTTAACTCCTGAATTATAGGTTACCATAAGTCTACCACTGTACGTTCTGTTTGATAATGAGGATGATAATCTGGTACCAGGTCTTAACCCAGATGGACGTAAATCTATATTCGTATTCCCTAAAATTCCTCCGAAAGTAAAATCTGAAGCCTCTAAACCATTGGCATATTGTTGATTTCTAATTACATCATTTAGCCCTCCCCAATTGTTCCATTGCGGCCTGCCATCATACATTTTATTCATTGGCAATCCGTTTAGGTGTACTTCGCCATATTGAGAATCATATCCTCTTACCCTAAAAAATGCCTGACCAAAATCAAAGGCTGCCCTATTCAGAAAAATGTCTTTTGTAGATTGTAGCAAGGCGAGAGCGTTAGAATTAATTTCATCATCTAACAACTCGTCATCGGTAATATTAATTAGGTTGATAGATTTCTCTACGGTTATATCTCGCTCTAAAAAAATTATTCCTAAGTCAATATCATTATCATTGATATATATCGGTATTCTTTTGATATCATAATCAGGAGTAGAAATTTGAAGGATAAACTCTCCTTTATCAGACGTCACCAATTTGAATTCTCCTAATTCGTTCGTTATAATCGACATCGATTTACCCTCTAAAACTATCTGTACATTTTTAATTACCTCACTACTAATCTTTTCTTTTATTACTCCAGAGATGTTAGTAGTCGTTTGAGAATGCAGGTAACATATTTTAACAAAAAGTAATAAAAACAAGGTATGCTTAATCATTTTCTAAATTAAATCACTTACTCGTGAGCCATTAAGATACTGTTTAAGAAATAATTAACGCGAAAATTCCGTATACTAGCTGATAATAAAGACAAAATACTCTCTACAATGCGAATATCGCTTATCGTTTTCTTATTTTTTCCTTTCTTGATTTTCTCTCAAAAAGCTGATACCTATCAAATTAGAACAGTTGCATTTTATAATCTTGAGAATTTATTTGATACTAAAAATGACACCCTAATTTTTGATGACGATAGAACTCCCGAAGGAAAAGACAATTGGACAGAGGAACGCTATCTGAAGAAATTAGAAAATATGTCGAAGGTTATTTCTAAAATTGGCTCTACCGATAACAAAACGACACCAGACATAATTGGCGTATGCGAAATAGAAAACTTAGGTGTACTTGAAGATTTAGTACATCATAAAAACTTATCTAAGTTCAATTACGGAATAGTACATTTCGACTCACCCGATGAACGTGGCATTGACGTTGCGCTACTTTATAAGAAAAATGCTTTTGTACCAGTTAATTTTAATAGTCATAGATTACTCCTTTTTAATCTTGATGGAAAACGAGATTACACCAGAGACCAACTTATCGTAGAAGGATTATTAGATAATGAAAAGATATACTTTATGGTAAACCACTGGCCCTCTAGAAGTGGTGGGGAGGCTAGAAGTAGACCTTTTAGATTAGAAGCAGCCAAACTAAATAAACGTATTATAGATTCTGTTCAAAGACAAGACGCCAATGCAAAAATTATTAGTATGGGAGATTTCAACGATGACCCAATAGATCCAAGTTTTAAAAAAATATTACAGGTTGAAAAAAACAATAAGAATTTGGACTCATTAAGTCTTTACGGACCAATGGAAAAACTATATAAAAAAGGAAGAGGTTCTTTGGCCTATCGAGATAAATGGAATTTGTTCGACCAACTATATATGACATCAACTCTTATAGATAATAAAAGAGAAAGTTACAGTTACTGGAAGGTTGGTATATTCACCCCAGAATATTTAATGGACCCAAAGGGGAAATATAAAGGTTACCCATTACGGACTTATGCTGGTGGAAGTTATATTGGCGGTTATAGCGACCATTTTCCTGTATACCTGCATCTAATTAAAAAGGTTAACCCATAAAAAAGACCCTATTATATTAATATTAGGGTCTTAGTAATACTTTTAAATATTTCAATATTAGTTAAACCACTGTCCCCAAGGAATTCTACTTAAGATAAGCAGCAATCCAATACTATAGAAAATAGCAATGCTTTTGAATTTTTTAGCCCCGTCAACAAATTTCTTATGTCTTGACCAACCTATGGTAATAGCAACAATAGCCAAAATATTAATGAAGGGATGCTCTACTGCCAATAAACGCGCAGCAGAAGTTAAACCACCCATGCCGAACTCTTGTATTGCGCTCATTCCACTTGGAGATACGAAATAAAGAATTAGTCCGATCAATAATTGAATATGACATAAAATAAGAGCAAATAGACTTAGTCTAAGGTCTTTTCCCATATTAAAGATTCGTTTGCCTACAAGTCCTGAAATGGCATTAATAACCGCTAATATCAATACTGCCAATGCTATATAGGCCAAGTATGAATGTAGCATGTGAATCGTTTCGTACATAGTTCTAATTTTAAGTTTTAAATGTAATGAATTTTGAGCATAAAAAACCCCGACTATGCAGTCAGGGTTTAAAATTTATTATTCTCTAATTAATTTAGAAGTTGAATCTAGCACTTAAGTTCCAAGTAGTACCGAAACCAAAGAACACACGATTACTTGTATTAACACCATCGTAAGTATCATCACCAGGCTGAGCAAAGATATTAGTATCAGACTCTGCAATATAGGTTGTATCAAACAGGTTGTTTACATTTAACCTAAAGCTTAAATTTTTATCATCAAAAGGGATGTTATATGTTGCACCTGCATCGGCAAGACCGAAAGAAGGTAGCTTTAAAGCACCATCAGGACCTACATCTGTGGCGTCAAATTGAGCATATAAATTACCTGCAAAACGATATCCAAAATCAACATTTAGGTTATTAACTACATTATAATCGGCACCTAAGAAAGCAGTGAACTGAGCCGCATCACCAACCTTAACCCCGTCTAAAGCTAACGTTTCTACTTGTTCAACACCATCTATAACAATAGGTGCTTGATCGTTATCAAAATAAGTAGCGGTAACATCATCTTTATATTCCCAGTTACCAATAGACATCATACCTGTTAATGCAAATTTGTCACTAGCCTGAAATCTACCATCAAACTCAATACCTGTGTGAACCTGAGTAATGCCTAAAATATTAGCGGTACCACGAATCTCATCTGGTTGACCAAAATTAAAAGTTGCTCCTGTTGACTCAAATCTATCTTTCCAACTTGTATAGTATAAATTTACATTTGCTCTAAATTTTGAGCTTCTGTAGCCATATCCTAATTCAAAACCAGTAATTTTTTCATTAGTTAAATTAGGATTCAAGTTGTTTCCAAAATTGATATAAACTGCATCAAATAATGGTTGTTTTGAATAATAGCCTGCATTAGCAAAGAAATTATTTTTGGCATCTACGTTCCAGTTTACTCCACCTTTAACATTACCACCAAGAATATTTTCAAAATCAGTTTTTGCTGCTGGCACTTCATTAAAGAATTCTTCTCTAGCAAAACCTTGATTTGATAATGCACCTTGTACGAAACCAGTTATATCTTCAGTAAAATTATATTCAACTTGACCAAAAACACCTAGCCAATTTACTAAACCAGTATTGTAGTAATCAATTTTTTCCTCATCATCAATATTACCAAATACCCACCAAGGTTGATTTGCATTATAGGTTTCAGAGAATAATTGATTAGGATTATTTCTATTATCTGTTTCTTGATAAACATCTCCACCTAAACGATCATTAACTCTTCTATAATGGTAACCTGTATATTTTCTAAGATCAACACCAAAATCTATAGTTAAATCCTCAGATATACGATTGTTGAAGTTCGCTAAAATTCCATACCAGTTATGAGAATTTACAGAAGCTCTTCTAGAAATACCATTGGTATTATTTTCGTTAGCATTTTGATCACTATTATTCACATACTGACCATTGATTTGTTCTCTTGGAGTAGCACTAAAATCTGATACCAATTGACCACTGTTGTATGCAACGATATCATCTACTCTTATTAGACCATCAGCGGTTCTAGGAAGAGCAAATTGCCTACTTCCGTTGATTTCGCCAATTTCTCCAGTTCCACCTCCACGACCAAATGAGGCGTAAGTTGAAGTTTGCAGCGTGGTTTTTTCACTTAAATTCCAATCCCAATTTAAACTGATAACCGGTTTATGATAAAAATTGCGACGAAAGCTATACTCTTCACCATTTCTATACCCCCAATCTTCATTATACCTTCTATTTGGTTCACCATCGCCTTCACCGTAAAGAATTTGATTTTCAAGTGAAGTGGCTCTACTTCTCTGATGATGCCATTGAGGCGCTCCAGTAACCATAAATTCAAAACTATGATCACCTTTTGTATAACCTAAGCCCATAAAGAAATTATATCCTTCAAATTTAGTACCATCGGCATACATGCTACCACCAGTTCTACTAATCAACATTGACGCAGAAAAACCATTATCCAACAATCCAGATGAATAAGAAGCCAATGTTTTAACGTAACCATCATTTCCAACAGTTGCTCCGATTGCACCACCTTCAGCATTTAAAGATGTCTTTGTAACCACATTAATGGTACCACCAACAGATGATACTGCTAATTTAGAAGAACCTAAACCTCTTTGAACTTGAATTGCAGATGTTACATCTGAAAGACCTGCCCAGTTACTCCAATAAACCTGACCGTTTTCCATATCATTAACTGGCACACCGTTTATCATTACCGCAGAATTGTTAGTATCAAAACCACGAATATTAACACGAGCATCTCCAAATCCACCACCAGATTTAGTAGCGTATATTGACGGTGTAGTATTCAACAATTCTGGAAATTCTTGTGAACCCAATTTTAATTGAATCTCTTCTGCCTTAATTGTAGAAACCGCAACAGGAGTCTTACGATCCTTAGCAATATCCTGAACACCAACTACAACAACGCCTTCTAATTCCTCAGCATTAGGTTCCAATACAATTGAACCAATGCTACCAGTTGAAGTAAAAACAATTTGTTTTGAATTGAAGCCGATGTAAGAAACTACTAAAGTTCCAGATTCAGAACTTGTATTAATTGTAAAGTTACCATCAAAATCGGTTGATGTTCCATTTGTTGTTCCCTTTACCATTACTGTAGCACCTGGCAACGGAGTATTTGAATCGCCATCTAATACAGTACCAGTAATAGATCCTTGTGAAAAAGCAGTTACGGTCATTAAAAATGCCGCTAAAGCAAAATACATTTTTTTCATTTTCTTCGAGTATTTGTTAGTTTTTTAACTTGCTGCAAAAGTCCTTTATTTTTAAACCTCCAACGTTAAGAGAACGTTAAATCAGCAAGACAAAAATACCTAAAAACCAAACACAATTTATGTGAGAATGAAATAGTTATACTTTTAAGATGAACTTTATTGTTTTTATAATTATTTCTTAAAATATTGCAAAAGTCTCAATGTAGAGCTGTCGTGATCAGAAATATCTAAATTGATAATATCATCAAGAATAGTCCCAGCAAGCTGTTTCCCTAATTCCACACCCCATTGGTCAAAACTAAAAATGTTCCAAATCACTCCTTGAACAAAAATCTTATGCTCATAAAGTGCTATCAACGCACCTAAACTTTTAGGCGTAAGCTTTTCCATTAAAATAGTATTAGTAGGCTTATTACCTGAAAATACTTTGAAAGGTGCTAGCTTATCAATTTCAGATTCTGATAAATATTTGGTTTTTAATTCAGTAACTACTTCTTCTTTAGTTTTACCATTCATTAAAGCCTCGGTCTGCGCGAAATAATTTGCCATCAATTTATTATGATGGTCCTTATCGCCATGTAAAGAATGTTTAAAACCTATAAAATCAGTCGGTATTAACTTAGTACCTTGATGTATTAATTGAAAAAAGGCATGTTGCGAATTTGTACCTGGTTCTCCCCATATAATAGTGCCTGTTTCATAGCCAACAGTATTGCCTGCTCTATCTACACTTTTACCATTACTTTCCATGATACCTTGTTGTAAATACGCGGAAAATCTACTTAAATACTGCGCATAAGGTATTATTGCCTCTGTCTCAGCACCATAAAAATTATTATACCATACACTTAGTAATGCCATTACCACGGGAATGTTCTCTGAAAATTCAGTCTCCTTAAAATGTATATCAGTATCGTTAGCCCCTTGTAATAGTGCATCAAAATTATCATAACCAACGGCCAAGGCAATTGTTAACCCTACCGCACTCCATAAAGAGAATCTACCGCCAACCCAATCCCACATTGGGAATACGTTTGCAGCATCAATACCGAACTCGGCTATCTTTTCACTATTAGTAGATACTGCAGCAAAGTGCTTTGCAATGTCTTCTTGTGTTCCATGGTTTAAAAACCACTTCTTAATGGTAGTCGCGTTACTTAACGTTTCTTGTGTTGTAAAGGTTTTAGAAACTACTACGAACAGCGTTGTCTCAGGATCTAATGTCTTTAAAACTTCATGAACATGATCACCATCTACATTACTAACAAAATGAATAGATAAATGATTCTTATAAAACTTTAAAGCTTCAGTCACCATTGCCGGACCTAAATCTGAACCACCAATACCTATATTAACTACATCGGTAAATGCTTTACCGGTATACCCTTTTAAATCTCCATTAATTACTGAATCGGTAAATTCTTTAATATGTTCTTTTACTTCATAGATTTCTGGCATTACATTTTCACCATCAACCAACACCACATCATCTTTTTTGGCACGAAGCGCTGTGTGCAGAACAGCTCTACCTTCTGTTTCATTGATTAAATCTCCACCAAAATAATCTTTGATAGCACCTTTAAGATTTACCTCATCAGCCAACTTAAACAACATTTGCATAGTCTCTTCAGAGATTCTGTTCTTCGAATAGTCGAACAAGAAATCATTCCACTGTAACGTAAATTTTTCAGCTCTTTTCACATCCGAAGAAAACAAACTTCTTAGGTGTGTACCTTTTGTTTCCTCGTAATGAGCCGTTAATTTCTTCCAAATATCAGTTTGCTGTGGGTTTATTTTATTTAGTGCCATTTTCTTGATTAAGTGTTAGTAAATCCTCGTCGTCTTTTAACAAAACTTTAGGATAGATTATGCAATCTAACTGTTCTTTATATGTTGCGATATACGCGAAATATTCTTCTTTCAATGTATCATGCAAAGGTTCTGCCTGCGGAAGTTCTTCTTGTAACGGATCAACTTGTTTTCCATTTTTCCAAAAGCGATAACATACATGAGGTCCACCTGTATTACCGGTCATGCCGATCCAACCAATCACATCTCCTTGACGAACAAACTCACCTTTTTTTACCTTTTGAGCTTTCATATGTAGATACTGTGTTGAGTATGTACCATTATGTCTAATCTTTACGTATTTACCGTTACCACCCCTTCTTGTAGACTCTACAACAGTACCATCGGCAGTAGCCATAATCGGTGTTCCAATCGGTGCTGCATAGTCTGTACCTTTATGCGGACGCAACTTGTAGCCGTAGTATTTAATTCTTCTTTTAAGATTATATCTAGAAGATAACCTGCCATACTCAACGGGCATTCTTAAAAAAGTTCTTCTTAAATTATTTGCATTCTCATCAAAATAATCAACCAGACTTCTTAAGGAGTCATTTTCATAAGCAAAAGCATATATCGGTTTGCCATTATGCTCAAAATAGGCGGCCTCTATAGGTTCTGCACCTGCATATACAGTATCATTTATAAATTTCTCATTATAAATAATTTTGAACTTATCGTTCTTCTGTAATCTTGAGAAATCAATCGTCCATGCATATACATTTGCCAAGTTATGGGTAACGTTATAATCTACGCCTTGCTCTAATATAGCTTCTGATAAACTAGATTCTATTACACCTGAAACTTCTCGTTGAACAAATTTTACCTTGTTCTTATCTTTATAGACGTTTACACTATCGCGCAAATCTACAACCGTATAGTTAATTGGATCGTTCTCATAAATAAAAACCTGTGCTTGAGCGGTAGTATCTTTAGATTGTAGAATGGTATATGGCTTACCCACGCGAATTTTTCGTACATCAAAACTATCTCTAAAATTCTCTGAAATAGCCAATACCTTTGGGTAGTCTACTTTATTCTTCTGCATTAATTCGCCAAAACTATCACCATATTTGATAGTATCTAACTTAACATTGAATTCATCTAAATTAAAACCAAATCTCTCATTCACTTTTGGCACTTCAACGACCTCAACATTTTGAGCCACCTCATTTTTCTTGTTATCGCCGTCTTTGCATGATGCTATAACAGTTAATGCCAATAATACCCCCCAAAACTTCTGCATTATTCTATTTTTGATTTATCTGGATTCAACATATGATCTACCCATTGCTTACCCCAATTATTTAATTCTTGTTCAGTGTATAATTCTGGAAAAAACACAATTTTCTGAAAACTTGGCGGCAGGTATTCTTTCCAATTGGTGCCTCCTGTTGCTTCAATATCACCTGTCTCTTTTCTTAAATACCTATGAGCAGAACCCATATGCATTAGTTGCCAATTAATGTTGGCGTTTACGTCTAGAGTTTTCAATGAATCAACTAAAGTATTGTCTTCTCTTTGCTCTTTGGGTAAACTTAAATATTTATGATATATTGTTGCGTTCTCTACCTGTTTTGCTATTCTTATAAGCCTAGGCGTATAGCGATACTCGAACTGTTTTAAGGTCAATGTTTTTTCTCCTGTAGCTACATCTGTAGCACCTTTTTTCCAATAGATGTGCTCATATAATTCTTCTATCGTAGATTCTGAAGAAAATTGAGCTCTTTCAGAAACATGAACCAAGTTTTCTAAAGGCGTAGCATAAAGTTCAATCATTCTAAATTGTGCAGATTGAAAACCACTTGCCGGTAGTAATGCCATACGATATTGCAAGAACTGTTCACGCTCCATACCCTTAATCATTACACTAAATGAAGATATAAGGACTTTGTAATAGCTATTAACCCTTCTAACCTTTTCTATGAAAAATTCTAAACTGTTACTCTTATCATCTACTAATTGTTTTTGCTCATGCAAAATCAATTTAAAATAGAGCTCGGTAATTTGATGATACATGATGAAAATCTCTTCATCGGGAAAATGTGTTCTTGGAACTTGTAGACTTAATAATGTGTCTAGATGAATATAGTCCCAATAGGTGAGATAACGTTGGTGTAACAACCCATCTAAATAAGAGCTTAGATCTTGCCCTGAATCTTTGTATTTTTCTTCTAGCTTAGAGATTTGGGATTTGATCTTCTCTTTGTCTTCCATTTAGGGTCTAATCCATTATAATTTTAAACTGATGCTTAAGACCATTATACCCATCAATATCTGCTTTTATAGCACCTACGGCTAAATCTGCTTTAATTCTAATAGGAATTCGATTGTCATCGTTCGAAACCCATAATGATAAACTTTCTTGCTCTTTAAATACACGTCCAGATTGAACTAAAGGTCTAAATTTCAAGCATTCTACTTTACCATATTTTGTGTTTACGACTTCTATACCTAAATATTTAAGTTTAAAGTCGAAAATACCATCATCGTCATAAAGCATTTTCAGGGTAATCGCTTTTCCTACTTTAAGGTCTTCTATTTTATAGTTGTTCCTTAAAAAATAAAAAGCGGATATTAAATCCTGTATATTGTTCTCTAATGTAAAATTAAGCTTTTTCTTGTTTTTCTTGTCATTAAGTTCTGCTTTAGATGCGTCATGATCAAAGTTTATTTCAACATCTTTCTTATAACCACCTTCATTAATTTTACGAACGAACCTATATGGTTTGCCATCTTGCTTATCAAAATAACTTTCATAGGTATCGTCTACCTTAAAAAACCAACTGGCTACACCTGTTGTTTCACCATGACCAACTACATGATATACAGATTTATCGTCTATAGTCGCAGAATTTACTTGTAGCGTAGCATAACTTGCATTTAAAAAACCATAATGCATTCTAAACTTCAACCATTCTCCTGTCTTAAAGGCCGACTGTGAACTTTGACCTTGGACACCAAAATATGTTAAGATAAGGGCGAATAAAAATAGTTTTTTCATAGTCCGTATTTTAAAGCAAAAATAGTCATAGATAATACGCTATAACTTTCATTACAATATCTTAAACAAAATTTATTCCAAAGTATTGTTGTATAAAAAAAGCCCAGCTTAAAAACTGGGCTTTTCCTAAATAACCAACCAAACTTTAAATTATGAAAAACCACTACTTAAAGTTGTAAGGGAACCACCCCTTAGCTGGTGTAAATTTAAGGCACATTATTCTACCCATGGTACTGTTTAACTTACTTTAATGATAACCTTAACAGTTATTCACACTTCTAATTAATATTTGGGAAACTATTAAGAAAAGAAGCCCTTTTAGGTCCCTTTTTCTATTTGAATATTTGATTTTACCAGAATTAAAACCAGTAACCTACACTTACAAAAAATTGTGATTTGTCAATTTCAGGAGTCCAAGAATACATTAGGTTGATTGGACCCAAAAAAGACTCCCAACCAAAACCAATTCCATAACCTGAATATGTAGGCGCCTTAAACCAATCTCCTGTTCTAAAAATATCATCATCTACATTTGCAAAATTTGCAGTGAACAAAGCATGGTTCTTTTTGGCAAATTCATAATCCAACCTCGCATATGCTTTTACATAACTGTTGCCTGGCAGACTAATAAAGTCATACCCAATGAATGGGACAAAATTATTTATGAAATCTGTACCATAACCTCCGAGAAGAAAATCAAAAGAGGTAACATTAGAAGTCCCTAATTTAAATCCACCTTCTGTTTCTAAATTAACAGAAAGATTCTTAATCAAGGGCATTGCCATACCCATACGAGCTTTGGAAATAGAAAAATCTTTAAAATTATTATTGTAATCTGAAGACAATACATAATAATGCATATCGCCATTGAAATAAAGCCCTCTAGACGGAAAATATTTATCGTCGTACGTATCTAATTTCAATGATCCAAACGCGCTTATATAATTACTTCTTTCAAAATATGTTCTACCATTGCTAGCTGTAGTACCCGGCGTAACAACACCAGGAGTATCACCAAAGGTTCTAGTGCTATATTGCAAATGTTTAAATTCTCCACCGAGGGTAAACGCAAACTCTTCTTTGACTACTGTTTGTATATATAGTTGATTTGTAAAGTCAGACACGTTTAAATTAATTCTATTAAGTGTCGTTTCTGTCCCTACTTCAAAATTATCCTCTATTAAACCGAAATTAATTTCTTGCTCAAAATCATTAAATCTAGAATTTATCCCAAAACTCCAATAGGATCCTTTATCCAAATAATATTCAAAATTATATCTGATATTATCACCCAAAATAAGATCAAGAGATGCCACATCATCTTTTGAAAAAATTCTACGTTTTGTAAGATTTATTAGAGCAGCACTTTTATACAAATCATCAAAATGTGCCCCTAACCTCAAAAAGGACGTATTTCTTGTTTCATCTAAAGGCAGAATCAAATCTTCCCCACCATTAAAATTATCAAGCAATTTATATTTGATGGTTCTAAAATTACCTGTTGCAGATAAATTACTAATACCTTGTTGCAATTTTTTGAAGTCAATTGGCTCATCTAAATTAAATCGCAACTTACCTTTTACATAACCTCTAGTATGAACAGTATTACCATCAATTAACAACCTATTTATTGTAAGCTTTTCATCTGCCTCAATTACAGAAATTGAATTTTTACTCTTCTTATAACCAGTTGCAAGCTCACTTAGCTCGTTAATTTTTAAATTTGCAGCGTCTTCACCAGTTTTAATAATTTCGCTCAAGCTATTGAAGTCTAATACGGAGTACTCTTCTATATTTGGCTTAATATAAATATCGGTCTTTTTAGACTTAATTTCCATATCTGCCACTGTACGGTAATTATTAATTTGCAATAATATTTCAGTTGCAGACAACAACGCTTCCCTGTCAGATAAATCATGCTGAACATCTACCCCGATTATAATATCGGCGCCCATTGCCCTAACCTCGTCGATTGGGTAATTATTAACCACACCACCATCTATCAATACTTTATCATTAATGACTGTAGGCTCAAAAAGAGATGGCAATGTTCCACTGGCCAATATAGCCTCTGGTAGATATCCTGAATTTAAAATTACTTGTTTACCTGTTTCAATATCGGTCGCTATGCAGACAAACGGAGTTGGCAACATATTAAAATCATCTATATCTTTTACATGATATAATAACCGAACAAACTCATTATATATATTCTGCCCGCCCGAAAATGCAGGAGGTACCGTAACTTTAAAATTCTTGAACGGCAATGTTAGTGCATACCGCTCCGAATCTTCTTTTTCATAAAAGGTTTTAGCGCTACGGGGTAAATTGTCTTGAATTAACGACCCAATATTTGTAGCTTTAAAAATAGAATCTAACTCGTTTGCAGTGTAACCTGCTGCGTATAGCGCACCAACTATGGCACCCATACTAGAACCACCTATATAGTCGATTTCAACACCGGTCTCTTCGATAACTTTCAACGCACCTATGTGCGCCATGCCTTTTGCACCGCCGCCACTTAACACTAACCCTATTTTAGGCTTATTCTTTTTCTCTTTATTTTGAGCAATCAAAGAACCAGCACTTATTAAAAGTACCGACAACACCATTGGTATTCTACCTAAATTAATCTTTACGAAAAGATTCATATATCTTTTTTGCTTTTGAAGCACCCACTTCTTCACTTAAACTCTCTACAGAAGCTTCTTTAATTCGTTTTACCGATTTAAATTTCTTTAATAATTGCTGCGCAGTTTTTTCGCCAACACCATCTATACCTTCCAATTCAGAATTAATAGCTCCTTTACTTCTTTTATTTCTATGAAATGTTATCCCAAATCTATGGGCTTCATTCCGTAAGTATTGAATTATTTTAAGACTTTCAGATTTCTTATCTAAATACAAAGGTATAGGGTCTTCTGGAAAATAAATCTCCTCTAATCGTTTTGCTATACCTATGATAGCAATTTTACCTCTTAACCCTAATAAATCTAAACTTTTTAAAGCCGAAGATAATTGACCCTTTCCACCATCAATGACAATTAACTGAGGCAATGGTTGCATTTCTTCTTGTAATCTTTTATACCTACGGTACACGACTTCTTCCATTGATGCAAAATCATCTGGACCAGTTACTGTTTTAATATTATAATGTCTATACTCTTTTTTAGATGGTTTTCCATCTCTAAATACCACACATGCCGCTACAGGATTGCTACCTTGAATATTACTATTATCAAAACACTCTATATGTCTAGGTTCGGCAGATAACCTAATATCTTTTTTCATTTGCGCCATTATCCTATTGGTATGACGATCTGGATCAATGATTTTAATTTGATTAAATCGTTCTTGCCTAAAGAATTTAGCATTACGCTCAGACAAATCTAAAATTCGCTTTTTATCTCCCAATTTTGGGACAGTTACTTTTAACCCTGGCGATACGGCTATATTAAAAGGTACGTAAAGCTCCTTTGAATCTGACTTAAAGCGATCTCTTATTTCAACTATAGCCAATTCTAAAAGATCTTCATCTTTCTCTTCAAGCTTCTTCTTAATCTCCATTGTATGAGACCTTATTATTGATCCATGTGCCAGCTGAAGAAAATTTACATAGGCGAAAGCATTGTCTGAAATTATACTGAATACATCAACATTACTGATCTTCGGGTTTACAATAGTGGATTTCACCTGATAGTTTTCTAAAACATCTATCTTATCCTTTATTTCTTGCGCTTCTTCAAACCTCATTTCTTCTGCCAATGCTTTCATCTGACTTTTGAAATAGGTGATCGATGATTTAAAATTACCTTTTACAATCTCACGTATATCATCTATTTGACGATCATATTCATTTATAGATTGATATCCTTCACATGGTCCTTTACAATTGCCTAAGTGATATTCTAAACACACTTTATATTTACCCGCATTAATTTTCTCTGCCGACAAATCATAATTACATGTTCTTAACGGATAAACACTTTTAATCAAATCTAAAAGCACTCTTACCGTTTTCATACTTGTATACGGACCAAAATATTCAGAACCATCTTTGATGACTCTTCGGGTTGGAAAAAACCTAGGAAACCTTTCGTTCTTAAGACACAGCCATGGGTATGACTTATCGTCCTTTAACAACACGTTATACCTCGGTCTTAATTCCTTTATTAAGTTGTTCTCCAGTAAAAGGGCATCTGACTCAGTTGGCACAACTATATGCTTTATAGCTCGAATCTTTTTGACTAAAACTCGGGTTTTACCATACTCATGATTCTTATTGAAATATGAAGAAACTCGCTTCTTTAAGTTCTTTGCCTTACCTACATATAGAATGCTGTCATTACTGTCATAAAACTGATACACCCCCGGATCGGTAGGCAAAGCACTTAGCTGTATATTCAAGGGGATTTCCGTCATAATTCAATGCTACTAAATTAATATATAAAAGCCATTTCGAATTACTCCATTCTAGATAATTATAATTACAATCATTTTTGAACAATTATGAATATCATATTATTATGGTCTATAATTTTTCTAATAAATAATTTTATGATATTCAAATTATAACATCGATAATTCCAAAATACATATATGTATTTAAATATTTGATTTTCAATTAATTAACCATTCCTATGTTATTTTGTATAAATGAAACTGTTAATTTTTTTGTAAAAAAGTGCATTTCAACGATAAAAAAGTGCATTTCAAAGAGCTAATATTAATTATTTTACCTATTTTTAACGCAACAACAACAATTATTGGCTCATTTACAAAACAAATTTTATGGATAGTTATATCATCACTTTAGGAACATACCTTATTTTAATGTTATTTTTCAAGGTATTTTTTGCTGTTGCAGGTAAAGAATAATATGAAATATCATTGTGCTAAAATCACTTCATTATGTTGAAGAAAGATTTACGCATAAAATATTCAAAGCTACGTAGTTCCCTTACATCGTCTCAAATATCTTCTCAAAGTATAGCAATTGCCAATTCAGTTTTACAATTGCCCATATGGAGTAATTCATATTTTCACATTTTTATACCTATTGAACAAAAGGCTGAAATCAACACAGAAGGTATCATCTCGATACTTCTTGGTTTAGATAAAAATGTTATCGTTCCGAAAATTAAATCTTCTACCGAATTAGAACATTATCTACTTACCGATAACACAAAATTTACTACAAACAGTCTAAATATACCCGAACCTATTGACGGCATTACTATTGAACCTAAAAAATTGGATGTTGTTTTTATTCCACTTTTAGCGTTTGATGAGCTAGGGAATAGAATAGGCTATGGAAAAGGATATTATGACCGATTTCTAAGTGATTGTAAAGAAGACGTGATAAAAATCGGTTTATCTTTCTTTGAAGCTGAACATTGTATCGATGATGTTGACGCCACAGATATACCTCTTGATTATTGCGTTACACCTATTAAAACCTATTCCTTTAAAACATCCTGATTTTGTAGATGCTCACTCTCTTGATTTGGCGTTTCTTCTTCTCTATTAAATGCTCTTTTATTAAAAACTAGTAATATACCCACACCTGTACTTATTGCTGTATCTGCAATATTAAAAACAGGTTCAAAGAATCTAAAATTCTGTCCGCCTACCATTGGCATCCAAGTGGGCCAGGTAGAATCTACCATTGGAAAGTACAACATATCTACTACCTTACCATAAAATAATTTACCATAAGGCTCATCAGAAAATAGCGTTGCTACTTCATTATAACTTTCATTAAAAATAGCGCCGTAAAAAACGGAGTCCAATATATTACCTAATGCTCCGGCAAAAATTAATGAAACAGCCCAAATTAATGTGTTCGATGCCTTTTTCTTAATGACATCTAATAACCAATACCCTATACCAAAAATGGCAAATAATCTAAATACCGTTAATACCAATTTTCCGATATTATCAGAAATAGGCAATACATCACTTAGTTTTGCTCCCCAAGCCGCACCCTCATTTTCAATGAATAGAATTTTAAACCAGTTAAATACCTCAACCGACTCACCCAAAACAAAATGGGTCTTTATATAAATCTTACTCCATTGATCAATAATTAATATCAACAGAATAAATAGTACAGATTTTTTAATGTTCATGGGCTTTCATCAATGAGCGCAAAAATATAAATATTATTCGGTTTTAGTGAGATCAATATTCCCTGTAATGGTTTCTAACTTAAATAACGAATTTCCTTCTGGTATTATATTCTCAGAAACCTTTCCATACTTACTAGTAGCGTCAATACTAGCTGCTGTTGAATAGACCTCTATACTACCACTTTGAGATTTTATTTCAGCTTGAGCTACTATATCATTCAGTACACAAGTACCATCCGATAATGATACATGTATTTTATTATACTCGCCATCTAGAACTACCCTAGCATTTGTACCATAGATTTCTAGGTTTTTATAAGAAGGGACTATCAATTTCAATAAAATCGAAACTACTTTATGTGCACTTAATTTATCATTAGGATTCTCAAAATTCGGAGTAAAGCCTGTTTCAACCATAATCGTAGAACCATTAGTTGAGACTTCTAAATCTAAGTCTTGGCTATATTCGCCCTCCATTTCTGCAACAATGCTAATTTCATTACTCTTGTTCGTTTGTACTTCAATAACAAAGCAGTTAGTAGCATCTACCTGAATTAAACTGATATGATCTGCCAAAATATTCTTATACATCTTCTTTTGAGCAGTAAGCCCAACAGAGAGTAAAAGAACGAAACATAACAGGGAAACTTTCAAAATAAAAGTTATTAAAAAACGCCCCTTAAGGCGTTTTAATTATGACTGCATATTTTTAGCTTCAATACTTAATGTAGCATGTGGCACAAGTTTTAATCGCTCTTTATTGATTAATTTACCTGTAACACGACATATACCAAAGGTCTTATTCTCTATACGTAATAAAGCATTCTTAAGGTCACGAATAAACTTTTCTTGCCTAATAGCCAATTGCGTATTCGCCTCTTTGCTCATTGTCTCTGAACCTTCTTCAAATGCCTTAAAGGTGGGCGACGTATCATCGGTACCGTTATTACCATCGTTCATATAAGCACTTTTCAAAAGCTCTAAATGGCTTTTTGCCTTTTCTATCTTCTCTTCGATCAATACTTTGAATTCTGCCAAATCTTTATCAGAATACCTTACTTTTAAATCTTCTGCCATCTCTTAATGTTTTTCAATAAACAATTTAGTGTTCACCTCGTCAAAAGCAATTTCTATGCCTCTGTCCAATTTTTCTACAAAATTTAATTCTGCCGTTAAAGTCTCTGTTTTAATATACTCAATATTATTTTTTACAGCAACTTCAACAAAACCGTCTTTTAATATATCGATTGCAATTTTATCTGTCACCTCAAAACCAGAATCTTTTCTAATATTCTGAATTCTATTGACCAACTCTCTTGCAACTCCTTCATTTCTCAACTCTTCATTGATTGTTACATCTAAGGCAACAGTTAATTTTCCAGAGGTTGCTACCATCCAACCTTCAATATCTTGGGAAGAGATTTCTACATCCTGTAACTGTAAAGTAATACTTTTATTTTCTAATTGGATTGTTAATTCGCCATCCTGCTCAATTTTTTGGATATCGTTCTGGTCAAAACCGTTGACAACTTGAGCAATTTGCTTCATTTCTTTTCCAAATTTCGGACCTAAAGTCTTGAAATTAGGCTTAATACGCTTAACCAATATTCCTGACGCATCATCTAGTAGCTGAATTTCCTTAACATTAACTTCAGATTTAATTAATTCTGATACTGCTTCAATTTCTTCTCTGTCCGTATCATCTAACACCGGAATCATTATTTTCTGTAACGGCTGACGCACTTTTATCTTCTCTTTCTGACGGATTGATAACACCAACGAAGAAATTATTTGCGCTTTCTGCATTTTAACTTCTAAGCTTTTATCAATAAGTGATTCATCTGCAACTGGGAAATCTGCCAAATGCACACTTTCAAAACCATCTTTTACCGTAGCTTTATTCAAATCTAAATACAATTGATCCATGAAAAATGGTGCAATCGGTGCAGATAATTTTGCAACGATATCTAAACATGTATATAAGGTTTGGTACGCCGCAATTTTATCTTGAGCATATTCTCCTTTCCAGAAACGTCTTCTACACAAACGAACATACCAGTTACTTAGGTTCTCTTGAACAAAATCTGATATTGCTCTTGCAGCACGTGTTGGTTCATACTCGTTGTATGCCGTATCTACAGTTTTTATCAATGAATTTAATTCTGATAAAATCCAACGGTCTATTTCTGTACGTTCTGCCATCGGCACATCGGCCTCAGAATAGGTAAACTTATCTAAGTTCGCATATAGTCCGAAAAAGGAATAGGTATTATACAAAGTACCAAAGAACTTGCGTTTTACCTCTGCGATGCCTTCCGTATCGAACTTTAGGTTATCCCAAGGGTTGGCATTACTGATCATATACCATCTTGTAGCATCTGCACCGTGCTCGTTCATCGTTTCAAAAGGATCTACGGCATTGCCTAATCGCTTTGACATTTTCTTACCGTCCTTGTCTAAAACGAGTCCGTTAGAAACTACATTTTTATACGCAACAGAATCAAAAACCATAGTTGCAATTGCGTGTAAGGTATAAAACCAGCCACGTGTTTGATCGACGCCTTCTGCTATGAAATCTGCAGGAAATGTTTTTCCTTCATCTATCAATTCTTTATTTTCAAATGGGTAATGCCATTGAGCATAAGGCATAGAACCACTATCGAACCAAACATCGATTAGATCACTTTCACGCTTCATCGGTTTTCCTGATGCGGATAACAATGTAATCTGATCAACTATATTCTTATGTAAATCTATTTTATCGTAGTTCTCATCAGACATATCGTCAACTACGAAATCTGCATAGATATCTTTTTCCAATACTCCTGCTTCAACCGCTTTTGCCATTTCTGACTTCAACTCTGCAACGGAACCTATGATTATTTCTTCTTTACCGTCTTCTGTTCTCCAGATTGGCAGAGGAATACCCCAATACCTAGACCTAGAAAGGTTCCAATCATTTGCATTTGCCAACCAATTGCCAAATCTACCTTCACCAGTTGCTTTCGGTTTCCAGTTAATAGTTTGGTTCAACTCAAACATTTTATCCTTTACATCGGTCACTTTAATGAACCATGAATCTAACGGATAATATAATATTGGCTTATCTGTACGCCAGCAGTTCGGGTAACTGTGCACATATTTCTCAACCTTAAAAGCTTTATTCTCTTCTTTTAACTTAATGGCAATTTCAACGTCTATAGAACGCTCTGGCGCTTCACCATCTTCATAATATTCGTTCTTAACATACTTACCACCTAATTCTTTTAATTCTGGTCTAAACCTACCTTGCAGATCAACCAGTGGAACCAAGTTTGCATTTTCGTCTAACACTAACATTGGTGGTATTTCAGGAACTGCCTGCTTGGCTACAAAAGCATCGTCCGCACCAAAAGTTGGAGCCGTATGTACGATACCCGTACCATCTTCAGTAGTTACAAAATCACCTGCAATAATTCTAAATGCATTTTCTGCATTTTCATATGGAAGCACATAATCCATTAACTGTTCATAACGAACACCCAATAAATCTTTGCCTTTGAATTCCTTAACTACATAGAAAGGAATTTTTTTATCCCCAGATTTGTACTCCAATAATTCAGATTTCTCTGATACTTCTTTGAACTTACCAGAGAATTGTTTGCCTACCAAATTTTTGGCTAGAACAACATTCATAGGCTCAAAAGTGTACTGATTGTAAGATTCAACTAAAACATAATCTATTTTAGAACCTACGGTCAATGCTGTATTCGATGGTAAGGTCCAAGGGGTAGTCGTCCAAGCTAAAAAGTATACTGTGCCTTCATTCTGTAAGAAATCTGGCAATGTTTCTTCGACAGCTTTAAACTGAGCAGTTACCGTGGTATCAGTCACATCTTGATAAGTACCTGGTTGATTTAGCTCATGAGAACTCAACCCTGTTCCAGCCTTTGGTGAATATGGCTGTATGGTATAACCTTTATAGATTAAATCTTTTGAATATATCTGTTTTAACAACCACCAAACAGTTTCCATGTATTTGGACTTATAGGTAATATACGGATCTTCCATATCTACCCAATACCCAACTTGTTCGGTCATCGAATTCCAAACATCGGTGTATCTCATTACCGCTTTTTTACAAGCAGCATTATATTCTTCAACAGAAATTTTAACTCCGATATCTTCTTTGGTAATACCCAGTTCTTTCTCAACACCCAGTTCAATAGGAAGACCATGAGTGTCCCAACCAGCTTTACGCTTTACTTGAAAACCTTTCATGGTTTTGTATCTTGGGAAGATATCTTTAATGGTTCTAGCCATTACATGATGAATACCCGGCATACCGTTTGCTGACGGCGGACCTTCATAGAATACATAACTTTCTTTACCCTCGCGAGTTGATATACTTTTTTCAAAAATGGCATTCTTTGACCAGTAGTCAAGTATTTCTTCTGCGACCTTTGGTAAATTCAATCCTTGATATTCTGTGAACTTCATACAAAATGCTTATAATACTAGGTTTAAAAGGCTGCAAAATTATAAAATTTTGATCAAAAAGGAGTGTATTGGGTATACTGAAATACCTATAAACCATGTATTAAAGGATTTATTAACACTATAAACATCCAAAAGTTAAATTTCTACGTATATTACAATGAACAATTAACCATTTAAGTTTACACAAATGAAAAAAGTAATTTTAGGATCATTAGCAATTTTAGCACTTAGTATGTCAGTTTCATGTAGAGATGCTGCCGATAAAGCAAAATCTGCAACTGAAGAAGCAGGTGCTGCATTAGAAAATGCTGGTGAAGAATTAAAAGAAGCTGGTAAAGATCTAGAAGAAGCTGGCGAAGGCGCAATGGATGCGGCTAAAGAAGCAAGCGAAAATGCAATGGATGCTGCCGAAGATGCTGCTGAAACAGTAAAAGAAGCCGGTGAAGATACTATGGATGCAGCTAAAGAAGCAGGTAATGACGTAAAAGACGCAGCTAATGATGCAGCTGACAAAGCAGCTCAAACAGCTGAAGATGTAAAAAAGGCGGTTAAACACTAACAATATCCTTTTTTTTATAAATTAAAAAGACCCGTTAATACCGGGTCTTTTTTTATTTAAAATTGATAGCCTATACCAAGAATCATATTTAACCCTGGCGCAACTAGGCCAGAAGAATATGTTCTATACCGCTGATCAGTTAAATTCTCTAGACTAGCGGTCAACTTAAATTTATTGGTAATATCATATTGAGAACGAAAATTTAAAGTGTACCAAGATGGCGCAAAAGGATTTCCATTTTCATCTGTAGTATAAATGTACTCTTTAGACTGTTCTGACATAGCAAGATCTTCATACGCTATCTCTCCATTATAATTCAAAAATAAATCTGTTCGTAGTCTTTGATTTTTCCATACGATATGGAAATCTCCAAAAGTAGGCGCGGCATGTCTTGCAGGGGTTTCTATTCCACCATCCTCCTCTTCTACACCCTCTGTCAATGTCAAGTTAGACGATAGAGACCATTCCTCCGTTAAATATGCCTCTAAACCAAACTCAAAGCCATATACATAGGCTTTAGCTGCATTTTGAATGGCCTGTACTTTACTTAACTCGCCACCATATTCTATTTCAGAAACTCCATTATAGCTAAAATCTCTGCGTACCAAAGCGTCAACTAAATACGTGTAATACGCCGCACCCTTTAATATTACCTTATCATTTATATTTCGCTGAATGCCAATTTCAGCATTATATGCATACTCTGGCTCTAAATCAGTATTTGGCACGACCACCGACCCAGGTTCTGAATCAAAAATTTTACCGACGTCATCTATATTCGGAGCTCTAAAACCAGTAGATCCATTTAAAGTAACTTGAAGATTCGCTCTTGGAAACCAACTGAAACCTATACTACCAGTTAATGCCCCTGTACTTAAATCTGCGGTCTCAAACGGAAAATCATAAAAAGTATCGTCAAATTCAGCGTCTACCCATACATGGCTATATCGCAAACCAGACATAATCGTAAAATTAGGCTTTGCTTTGTATTCGACATTTACATACCCAGCCAAACTTTGCCATGTTGAGCCATCTGGGTAACGTGATGCAGCATCGGATTTTTCGTCAGTATTAATATTTAAATCAAAACCATTTGATCTTACTTTATTATATATATACTCGGTACCATAATACAGCCTAAAATCGCCAATTTTCTTATTCTCAAGGTCAATATTAAAGTTTACCGCATCTACTTTCTCTTTGGTTGTATTTCTTATCTCATCTTGAAAATCTCTATTAATTCTACTTTCCTCAAAATGTTGATATGCCAAACCTAGTTTTAAACCATCATACACCTTTCCATTTCCTTTTTTCTGTACTTGGGCATTTCCCATAAACCATTTTTGCGGACCATAATACCATTCTGCGGATCGCAACCCTAATCCATCACTTGATGGTCTAATTAATCTATCATATCTAGAATAGTTGGATGTTTCTGTGTAGTAAGCACCTAAGTTCAAATCCCATTTTGAATTGGGTTTAAACAAGAATTTTTGCATAAAATTCATTTGATTATAACCTGTAGAAACTTGTTTTTTTGGGGAATCATTTTCTACTAACTCATCAATGCCATTTAAAGTTTGTACGTATGTATTTCTTAAATAAGAATCAGGACCATGAGAACCCATTCTTAAATCTTGAAAATTATTATACGTTATACTCGTGAGTGACGACCACATTCTTTTACCAATATTGACATCTGTATGAACGGTGTTTTCCATATTCGCCGATGCAAATCTATAATTTGCATTACCTTGCACCAAAAGACTATCATTTTGAGACAACATGGGTTTTTTAGTGTATAAATTCATTACCCCTCCTATTGCATCACTACCATATATAACCGAACCCGGACCAAAAATAACTTCTGTATTCTTAATGGTAAAGGGATCAACAGATATCACATTTTGAACATTACCACCTCTAAATATAGCGTTGTTCATTCTTACTCCATCAACTGATAATAGCAATCTATTTGTGGCAAACCCACGGATCATAGGACTACCACCACCCATTTGGCTTTTTTGTACGAATACTTTACCGCTATTTTGAAGTAAATCTGCAGCCGTTTGTGGTGCAGAAAATGCAATCGACCTTGCATCTAAAGAAATTATTCTATTGGGTATATCTCTTTTTTGCTGTTCCCATTTAGAAACGGACATCACCACTTCATCTAACTGTTGAGCCTTCATAATTAAATAAGCTCTATTACCTTGTCTTTGCAATTGCAGCTTAGTGGTTTTAAATTCTTGATACCCAATATGCTTTAGGGTGATGCGTTCTTTACTTGTAAATACAGCGGCATTAAAAACCCCATCGAAGTTCGATAGTGCAATCTTAGATTTATCTTTATTGTATACGGCGACATTGGAAACCTCTTCACCACTATCGGCATCTAGCACGATAATTTCTTGAGAATTACCGAAACAACAACATAAAAAAAATACTATAAATAGATACTTATACATACGTATTAAAAACATCATTTAAAACGGCAAGCGACTTTGGTTTTCTAAATCCTTGTAAATGCAATTCAAAATAAAGGATTAAAGATTTCAGTAATTCTTGGCGATTATTTTTCTTCATCTTCACGGTATGCATTGCATCAAAATTTGTGCCCAATAAGGTCTTGAAGTAATAAATATTCTCTCCTCTTAACATTGGGTTCAACGATTCTACAGCAGCAAACTCCCCTTCTAACAAATCGAAATATGGCTTATCTATCTGATATACATCTGGATAAAAGCCTAAAAAGCGTGTCAACGACAACATAAAATAGAGATGAAAATTAGCCACATCTTTATGCATATCTAGCCATTGTAATGATGCTTCTAAAAATTGAAACAAATCTTCATTTTTTTCTTCTTCTCGTATACTATTGCCCAATAACTCTGCTAAAAACAACGTCATGGCATTTTTAGCCATGTCTGCATATAAGGTTTGGTAATGATAAAAAACCTTCGCTTCTTTCAACGTCTCTAATGTGCCTTTGTTTTTGTGATTGGCAACAATTTCTAATTGTGTTAATGGCTGAAAATACGCTGTCTTTAATTTTCCTTTTTTTGAAGATAACACCCCTCGCAATAAATATGATTTAATTCCGTCTGATGCTGTAAAGGCTTTGACAATAAGACTTGTATCGCCATATTTAATTGCAGAAAATATAATAGCCTTTGTAGTCACCTGCATATTAGAACATCTATTTCAACAAAGATAGCTGTTTGTACTTAGGTGACAACCTTGCATAAAAAATGCGAGACCCTAGCTTAGAGTCTCGCATCATATGTTTATTATAGTAAACTTAGGTTCTAGATAACCCCTTGTGCTAACATTGCATCGGCAACCTTTACGAAACCAGCAATATTGGCTCCTTTTACATAGTTACAGAAACCATCTTCTTCTTTACCGAATTCGATACAAGAATCATGAATATCTTCCATAATATCTTTTAAACGCTCATCGACCTCTTCACGTGTCCAGCTAATTCTCAATGAATTCTGAGACATTTCTAGACCAGACGTTGCAACACCACCTGCATTTGAAGCTTTACCAGGTGCAAACAATATTTTTGCATTATTGAATTCATGAACGGCATCTGTATCACAAGGCATGTTAGCACCTTCTGCAACACACATACATCCATTTTTCAATAGATTTTTAGCATCTAGTTGATTTAGCTCATTTTGGGTAGCACATGGCAATGCGATATCACATTTTACTTCCCAAGGTGTTTTTCCTTTATGAAATTCTGCTGAAGGATATTTATCTATATACTCAGAAATACGACCTCTTCTATTATTCTTAAGATCCATTACAAAAGCTAGCTTCTCATCGTTCAAGCCATCTTTGTCATAGATATATCCGCTAGAATCTGAAAGTGTAACCACTGTAGAACCTAATAAAATTGCTTTTTCGGCTGCGTACTGAGCTACGTTTCCTGATCCAGAAATTACAACAGTCTTACCCTCGAACGTTTCGTTTTTGGTTTTCAACATACTTTGTGCAAAATACACAGTACCATACCCTGTAGCTTCTGGTCTAATTTTAGAACCACCCCAAGAAAGGCCTTTACCAGTCAATACACCGGTAAACTCGTTACGTATTTTTTTATACATACCAAAAAGGAAACCAATTTCACGAGCACCAACGCCAATATCACCGGCTGGCACATCTGTATTAGGACCAATATGTCTATTTAATTCTAACATGAAGGCATGGCAAAAACGCATAACCTCATCATCAGATTTTCCTTTAGGATCAAAATCAGAACCACCTTTACCACCACCCATTGGCAATGTAGTAAGACTGTTCTTGAATACTTGTTCAAAAGCCAAGAATTTTAAGATACTTGCATTTACGGTCGGGTGAAAACGCAAACCACCTTTATACGGGCCTATTGCCGAGTTCATTTGTATTCTATAGCCACGATTTACATGAATTTCGCCATCATCATCAACCCACGCCACTCTGAAAGAAATTAAGCGCTCTGGCTCAACCATTCTCAAAAGAATGTTCTTACCATTATATATGTCCTGATTTGCAATATATGGTATAACAGTCTCTGCAACTTCTTGCACCGCTTGAATGAATTCTGGTTCGTGACCATTTCTGGCGATAACCTCATCCATAAATGCTTTTATTTTATTCTCCATAAAGCTATTTAAACTTATTTAAATTATTGATTTCAAAATATAACGTCAAAATTATATTATTTATGTAATTCAATAGCTTATTTTTTTAAAAATCGATAAAAATTGTTGTTTTGACAACAAACTACCTATTCTTACTATGTATAATTTAACATTTGGACAATTATTCTATCGCTTGTTCTAAATCTGCTATTAAATCGTCAACATCTTCAATGCCAACGCTTAATCTGATCAACGAATCAACCACTCCGCTTCTAAGTCGTTCTTCTTTCGGTATACTTGCATGGGTCATACTTGCAGGATGACCTGCAAGACTTTCTACACCACCTAAAGACTCTGCCAATGTAAATACCTGCAACCTTTCTACAATCTTAATTGCATTGTCATAACTACCACCTTTAGGCACAAACGAAATCATACCTCCAAAATCTTTCATCTGCTCTTTTGCTATATGATGATTAGGATGGTCTTCAAAACCGGGCCAGTAGACCTTTTCAATTTTCGGATTACTTTTAAGATACAAAGCAATTGCCCTGCCATTCTCACAGTGGCGCTGCATACGTACATGCAGCGTTTTTATTCCTCTTAAAACCAAAAAACTATCCATAGGTCCACAAACCGCTCCGCTTGCATTTTGTACAAAGTAGAGCTTATCGGCCAGTTCTTTGTCTTTTACTACTAGTGCTCCAACAACCGTATCGCTATGACCACCAAGATATTTGGTCGCTGAGTGCATTACAATATCTGCACCTAACTCTAAAGGCATTTGCAGGTAAGGCGTAGCAAATGTATTATCTACCGCCAACAAAATATCTTTATCTTTTGTTAATGCTGCTATTGCTTTTATATCTATAATATTCATCATTGGGTTAGTAGGTGTCTCTACCCAAATTAACTTTGTTTTAGAATTTATTTTATCACGAACAGCATCAGTACCTTGCATACTTACGAAATGAAAAACGATTCCGAACTTTTCGAAAATTTTTTTAAAGATTCTATATGATCCACCGTAAAGGTCATCTGTTGAAATTACCTCGTCACCTGGTTCTAATAATTTAATAACAGCATCTATAGCGGCAATACCACTACCAAAGGCCAAACCAAATTCACCGCCTTCTATGCTTGCCAATGAATTTTCCAACGCTGTTCTTGTTGGGTTGGCACTTCTAGAGTATTGATACCCTTTATGACCACCTGGTGTTGTTTGCGCATAAGTCGAAGTTTGATATATGGGTGGCATAACTGCCCCATAAGCTTCGTCTGGTTGCTGACCTCCATGTATGGTTTTTGTATTAAATTTTAAGTCTTTAGAAGCCATATTCAAGTATTTATGACACAAATGTATTGTTATCTTTCGGGGAATACAATGAAGCTGTATTTTTACCTTAAATCTATTTTCTACATGAAATCTAAGCTTACCTGCCTACTCATTTGTTTTTTAATACTTGCCTGTAATAATAACAACTCTCTTTCTTTTGAACCATTGACTATCGCTACAGATTCATGTGAGAATTGCACTTCGGTTCGCATAGAAATACCTGAGGCAACTGGCAAAACAAAACTAAGCAAGACCATTAATTCTGCCTTAGAAGGCGAGATTATTGCTTTACTAAATTTTGACGAGGAAAGCGACGCTCAAAATCTAGAAGAGGCAAAAGAAGCTTTTGTTTATGACTATAAAGAACTATCCGGAAAATTCCCTGAAGAATCTATGCCTTGGGAGGCTACAATCGAAGGCACAATAACTTTCGAAAACAAAGATATAATTACTATTAAACTAGAATCTTACATTTACACTGGCGGAGCACACGGTTATGGTACCAACAGATTTTTGAATTTTGATAAGCTCAATGGTGTAGAATTGTACCAAGAAGATCTGTTCAATAACCTTGATGAGTTTAAAACTTATGCCGAGACGCTTTTTAGAAAGCAAGAAAATATACCCGCAGATGGCCCTATAAACAACACTGGTTTTATGTTCGAAACAGAAAGTTTTTATTTACCCGACAATTTAGGGTATACCGAAAACGGACTCTCGCTTTTTTACGAACCTTACGAAATAGCATCTTTTGCAGATGGTCCAATTACACTAACCATACCTTATGTAGAGGTAAATTCTTTTCTAAAGTACCCACAACAGCCTTAAGCTAATTGCTTTAGCAATAGTGCGATTTGCCCAATGTGAAGCCCTTCATGAAACAAGTTAAATGCAATCGCATCATCAGCATTTTTAAGCGTTACACGTGCACTCGTTGTATACTCGTTGAAAGTTTGAAAAAGTGCCGTATTGTAATCTTCTATTAGCCATTCTGCTGTAGAAATTAAAAAATCTGCCACCATCATCATCTCTTCATCGGTAGCTGTACCATCTGGCACTGTACCTTTACTGAATTTGGTAACCAAATCATTAGGTATACGCATTTGTAATCCGCTGAACTTATAGATAAGAACTTGTTGTGTTGCTATGGTATGTGCTATATTCCAATAAACATTATTATTGAATCCTTCTGGTATTTTAAGTAGCTTTTCTTTAGGTGTCTTTGTTAATATCGCATGTAGATTTCTACGATTTTGCAACATAATCTCAAAAATATTCTCAGTCATCATTTCATATTTTATGCTTTGTAAAAATAGCACAATTAATGATATTTAGGTTTCTTTGCATTTCTAAAGCCAACATCCAATAATGGTGTTTTTTCTTTCGGAAGGATAAAAGCATCATCCTTAACATTCAAAGTCATGAAAAAAATATACCATTTAAGCACCTGTTCTACTTGTCAACGTATTATTAAAGAACTGCAACCACTCACGGATTTTGAATTACAGGATATAAAAACAGAACCTATAACACCCTCTCAATTAGAACAAATGCATAGTTTGTCTAACAGCTATGAAGATTTGTTCAGTAAAAGAGCTGTATTATATCGCGAGCGGAACCTTAAAGAGCAAAATCTTTCAGAAGAAAATTTTAAAGCGTTGATACTAGAACAATATACCTTCTTAAAACGACCTGTAATTATTGTAAACGACCAAATTTTTATTGGAAATAGCAAGAAAGTGGTAGAAGCCGCTAAAACGGCAATTAACTCTTGAATAAAAGATTACTAGCCATACTCGCTGCTATTGGGGCAACTACCATATATGGCATTAACCATACTATCGCCAAAGGGATTATGCCGCATTATGTGCAACCTTTTGGGTTCATCATTCTCAGAGTTTTGGGTGCTGCCATACTTTTTTGGCTGATTTCACCTTTAGGACCAAAAGAACGCATAGACCCTAAAGATTATTTGCGCATGTTAGTTTGTGCCCTATTGGGTATGGCCTTTAATATGCTAGTGTTTTTCAAAGGACTATCACTCTCTACACCTATAAATAGTGCGGTACTAATTACTACGACACCCATTATAGTATTAATTCTATCGGCAGTAATATTAAGGGAAAAAATATCTAGCAGAAAAATAGTGGGAATTACAATTGGACTACTAGGCGCGCTAGGTTTAATATTATTTAGTGCCGAGGTTAGACAAGACGCCCCTAATATTCCCCTAGGTAATTTCTTGATTTTTATGAACTCAATGTTTTATGGATCTTACCTAGTATTGGTAAAAATATTGATCACTAAATATCATCCGTTTACATTTATGAAATGGCTATTCTCTTTAGGTATACTCATCTGCCTACCTTTTGGGTATGAAGAATTCATGAAAATTTCATGGAGCACTTTACCATTCGAAGCCTACTTTGGTATTGGTTTTGTAATTCTCGGTACGACTTTCTGTACCTACCTGTTTAATATATTTGCACTTACCCAATTAAAAGCATCTACACTAAGTGCTTTTGTATACGTACAGCCACTAGTAGGCATTACATATGCAGTACTTACAGGTCAAGACACAATTACTACAGTAAAAATTATTGCTGGTTGTTTTGTTTTATTAGGGGTTTATCTTTCTAGCAAAAGACCCAAAAGACAACTACAAGAGAATTAAATATGTGATCTTTTTGAATTTTCTAAATTCATCGACATCACCTCAAAAGCCTTAATATCATCCCGTTGATGCATAGCAGATACAAGATCCAAATGTTCTTGTAAAATTACGTTTAAAGGTCTGTTTAGACCCACGAGATCCATAAAGGGCAATATTTTTGCAGACTTATAAAGTTGATATAAAGATCTGTTTCCACAATTCTTTATAATGAATTCGTGAAAATATCTATCAATTTTATAGAATACATAGCCGTTCTGCGGTCCATTTTCAAAAGGCACTAAAAGATTTCTTAGGTCATCAATTTTTGATTGCGGTGCGTTACGTGTAAAGAGTTTAACCGCCATCGTTTCTAACGCAATTCTGCAATCGAACATTTCTACAACTTCTTGCTCACACAATTCGCGTACAGAAAGTCCACTATCTAAATTACCAACCAATAAACTCTCTCTTTTTAACTGTTGTAATACTACAGGTACGGTATCGTCATTAATACGCAAAGTATGTGATAGCCTATGCTCCGTGATTAGTTGACCAGGCACCAATTTTTTGGTGACAATCAACTTTTTCACTTTACCGTAAGTTTCTTGAAATATTTCTTCTGGCAGGCTAACCATTAAGCGAATCTGTTATTTGGTTATTTATAAACTAATGACCTCTTTAGTTCTTTTGGTTTAATTAAAAAATTAAAAATAAAGTATTTAACACTATAATTCTTATAAGCTTTTGGGAATTTTTAAGAATTTCCTTGTATCCTCTTTGGTAAGTACTCGAAAAACCGCTGTTTTTGCTATATCATTAAATTTACTTCGTAATTCAATTGCTAGACCTGTTAGCTTTCTAGACTCTAAACTGATCCAAGCTCCCATCATTTCGCAACGTGCTATATTCTCTCCCTTACCATTATAAAAATTATGATGAAACTCAAAAAATTTTCCATCTTCACTTAACCCCATAATCTCTAAAGAAACTTTAATATGATCGCCGAGAAAGGCTTCTTTAAAATAATACATATGTTCATAAAACGCTACAGGTCCTATTTTATAAGTAACCATAGTCTTTTGATCAAAACCCTGTTCCATTAAGAAAGCCATTCGCGTGTGGCTCATAAGATTAACATATGCCGAATTCGCCAAATGACGATTCGCATCTATATCACTCCAACGTACTTCAAAATCCTTTGTATACATTTATATAATTTTTACTATGCACGCATAATACCTTATAAAAATACCATAGTTTTGAAATGTAAGAACTAAAGAACATCATTTTTTATAGTTATTTTTAAGTCACGTTCAAAATTTACATCAATATGTCAAACAAACCCGATTTCATAAAAGAGTTATCCTTACCAGCAGTTGCTGCACCTATGTTTTTAATTTCTGGACCTCAATTGGTTATTGAATGTTGTAAAAATGGTATTGTTGGCACTTTTCCTGCATTGAACCAACGTACAAGTGAAGGGTTTGAAGAATGGCTAATTGAAATAAAATCTGCCCTAAAGACCTTTGAAGAAGAGACCGGTAAAAAACCCGCTCCGTTCGGCGTAAACCTAATTGTACACGCAACAAACCCAAGATTAGAGGCTGATATAAAATTATGTGTGAAGCATAAAGTACCCTTGATCATCACTTCTTTAGGTGCTGTTTCTCAAGTGGTAGATACTATTCATAGCTATGGCGGATTGGTTTTTCACGATATCATTAAAAAACGTCATGCCGAGAAAGCGGCTGAAGCTGGTGTAGACGGATTGATTCTTGTTGCTGCCGGTGCAGGTGGTCATGCAGGTACCATAAACCCAATGCCTTTAGTTGCTGAAATAAAGAAATTTTTTCATAAAACTATTCTTCTCTCCGGATGCATAAGTACGGGTAGAGACATTGCATCTGCCCTTCAAATGGGTGCAGATTTAGCCTATATGGGTACGCGTTTCATCAATACTAATGAAAGTAAAGCTTCAGCTGAATATCGACAAATGATTATTGATGCAGGTGCAAGCGATGTGGTTTATACCGCTTCAATTTCTGGTGTACACGCCAACTTTCTTGGCGCTAGTTTAAACGCCGCAGGTATTACTGAAGAAGATCTTAAGAAAGATGTGAAAATTGATTTTGGCAAGGAACTGGATACTGAAGCAAAGGCATGGAAAACAATTTGGTCTGCAGGTCAAGGGTCTGCCCTTATTGACGATTCTATTCCCGTTGCCGAATTGGTATCACATTTAAAAACAGAATTTAAAGAAGCTATAGAAGAGCAAATAAAAGTTCTAGAAACATATCCTAAGTAAATAAACATTTACCTTTCTAAAAAATGCCTTTAGTTAACTCTACATATAATCCGCCTTTATTTTTTAAGAGCGGACATCTTTCTACCATATATTCTGGGTTAGTTAGAAAAGTAGAAGGTTTAGAGCAAATTCGTATTCGTATTACCTTGCCCGATTCTGACTTTTTAGACACGGACTGGAGCTATGCTTCATCTCCTTCTAAAAAATTGGTTGTCATTATACATGGACTCGAAGGCAGTTCTAAGCGCGCTTATATGAAAGGTAGTGCAAAAAATTTGACACAGTCTGGCTATGATGTTTGTGCCATTAATTTAAGAGGATGTAGCGGCACGACCAATAAATTATTTAGATCTTATCATTCTGGTGCTACAGAAGATTTACACGCAGTTATTGAGCATATTTTAGAATTAGATGAATACCTAAACATTTACTTACATGGTTTTAGTCTTGGCGGTAATCTTCTACTAAAATACTTAGGTGAAAAACGAGAATTGGCTACAGAAATTAAAGGAGCAGTTGCTATTTCTGTGCCTTGCCAATTGGCAGATTCGCTTCATCAATTACTTCAGTTTAAAAACGCTTTATATGCAATACGATTTAAAGGTAACCTCATCGAAAAACTAAAACAAAAGCAACAACTATTTCCTGATCTTATCTCAGATACCAATATTGAAAACATTAAAACCCTTAAAGATTTTGATGATATTTATACTAGTAAAGCTCATGGATTTAATGACGCGATGGATTATTACGCAAAAAGTAGCAGTCTTCAGTTTTTAGAAAATATTGCAGTTCCGACCCTAATTATCAATGCTTTAAACGATTCCTTTTTAGGCTCTGAATGTTACCCAATAGAAATTGCCAAACACCACAAAAAATTATTTCTAGAAATGCCTAAATATGGTGGTCACGTTGGTTTTTACGGTAACAATAACTTGACTTATGCAGAACGACGTACTTTAGAGTTCTTAGACAATATTGCATAGTAAAGTCTAAGTTTTTTGAACTAATATAAATTCATTCAGATAAATTGTTACCTGCATAAAATTATTAGTTAAAACTTAGCTTGATAGGTATTAAAACACACTTCGACCCGTAAAAATTCATATATTAGTCGCTCAATTTACAGACAACACTTAAAAGACAGTTACGTATGCGCAAATTATTCACTTTATTAGCTCTTAGCACAATGATTATTAGTTGTGGTGAGAAAAAAGAAGAGAAAAAAGAAGGTTTTGAAATGAACAGAACCAAAAAAGAAGTTAAAAAAGAAACGGCAAGTGAAGGTGTGCCTGTTGATTTAGACAACAAAGGTGTTGGCCCGATAACCAGTGTTACTTTTGACGATGCCGTAAATGAAGAGATGGCAGCTGCAGGGAAAGAAAAATTTCAAGCCATTTGTACTGCTTGTCATATGGCAGAGCAACGTATGATCGGACCGGCATTAAAAGGTGTTTACGAACGTAGAAGCCCTGAATGGGTTATGAACATGATTATCAATCCTGATAAAATGTTGAAAGAAGATCCAATTGCTAAAGCATTATTGAAAGAATACAACAATGCAATTATGCTTAATCAGAATTTAAACGAAGAGGATGCTCGTAACTTAGCAGAATACTTGCGTACGCTATAAAGTTAAACGCCAACCTAATACCGAAAACCCTTTCATGTTCATGAAAGGGTTTTCTTTTTTACAAAAACTCGTTGTCACTTTAAAAAGTATGTTTTCTGTACTTTTTACGACCAATTAGCTATTAAATGATAGATACATGCAAAACAATAAAATAAAAATTGATATAATTTCTGATGTTGCTTGCCCGTGGTGTTATGTTGGTAAGAAAAGATTAGAAAAAGCGATAAAAGAATGGGATGGCGCTGAAATAGAAATTGAATGGCACCCATTTCAATTAGACCCCAATATACCAAAAGAAGGACTTGACAGAGATACTTACCTTACCAATAAATTCGGTAGTGTTGACGGACCTCTTGAAATGACCAAACGTTTAGAAGAGAGTGGAAAGGATGAAGGAATCAATTTTAACTTTGGCAAAGAATGGTTAGCTGTAAATACGCTGCCATTGCACCAACTTTTACACATAGCTGGAGAAGAAGGTTTTAAAGATGTCCTGAAAGAACGCTTAATGAAAGCCTATTTTGATGAAAACCTTCATTTGAACGATGTTGATGTTCTATGTACTATTATGTCTGAATATGATTGGTCGGTAGAAAAAACACAAAAAATTTTAAATGATGATGCGATTGCCTACTCGGTAAAACAAGAAATTGCACATTACCAGCAACGCGGTGTTAACAGTGTGCCTTTCTTTATCATCAATGATAAATTCGGAATTAGTGGCGCGCAACCACCAGCAGCATTTTTAGAAGCTTTTCAACAAGTCGCTCCTTTAAAAATAATCGCAACCGGCGATAGTTGTGATCCTTCAACAGGAATTTGCTAATTTAATACTAGCTAAAAATTATTATTAATCATAAAACAAAAGATATGAAAGCATCATTTTCTGACATCATAAAAGGGGACACTCCGGTTTTAGTAGACTTTTTTGCTGACTGGTGTGGACCGTGTAAAACGCTAGCTCCTATTTTAAAAGATGTTAAAGGAGATTTAGGTGACACTATTAAAGTCGTGAAAATCGACGTTGATAAAAATCAAACTTTAGCCTCTCAATATCAAGTTAGAGGTGTACCAACTATGATTCTATTTAAGGATGGCAAGCAGGTTTGGAGACAATCTGGAGTAGTGCCAAAAAACGAGTTAATACAGATTATCAAATCAAATTAATAGAATTTCAAACATACTGGACTAGGCAAATCAACCTGGCTAATAAAACTTAGAGTTCCATTCGCTGCATCTCTATTAAAAACAACAATATTGTTACTACGTTGATTTGCCACCAGTACATATTTCCCAGAAGGGTCAATAGTGAAATTTCTTGGCCAATCTCCTTTTACGGACTCTCTACCTACTAATTCTAATTTTCCCGTAGCTTGGTTCACTTCAAATATTACTACAGTATTCTCTCCTCTATTGGTGCCATATAGAAATTTTCCATCAGGGGATAAATGAATGTCAGCACAATAGCTATCTCCTTCAAAATCTGAAGCTAAAGTATCATAGGTCTCTACTCCATAAAAATTATTATTACCGTCTTTTTGAAATAGTGTTATCGTAGAATTCAACTCATTGATCGCATATAAAAATTTACCGTTACTCGAACTTACAAAATGCCTTGGGCCTGCACCCTCTTCAACCACCAATTCTTTCTGCTCACTTGCAACGAATGAACCATTTACATCATTATACCTTTTTATCCTATCCAATCCTAAATCAGCAACAAACAGCTCATTATTTAGAAATGAAGACATATGGGCATGGGCTGTTTTATTTGTGTCCAAAACTTTGTGATCTAAAATTTGAACAGGTAATTTCAAATTTCCTTCTTCCAGTCTATTATATACAGCAACATTACCGCCTGTGTAGTTAGCAACAGCTACTAAATTCCCATTTTCGGAAACGTTAACAAAGCAAGGGTTTGCGCCATAGGTAGATTGTACATCTACTTTTACAAGAGCTGTATCTTTTACCATAAATGTAGTTATGGAACCCTGGTCTTTTTTAAAATCATCTACCTCACCAACCGCATACAAAGACTTTCTATCTGGTGAAAAAGCTAAATAGGATGGGTTTTTTAGACTTGCAGCAACCAATTTATTGCCCAGATGACCCGTTTCTAGATTTAGATTGAACCTATAAATTCCTTCACTTCCATTATCGGTGTACGTTCCTACAAACAGCACCTCTTCATTTTTAATTTCTTCCACGTTACAGCTGTTTATCATTGTTAATGTGGTAATAGTTATTAAGACTACTATTATGGCTTTAAATTTCATCTTTTAAAAATAAGAACAATTATTATGCGAAGAACTAATACCCAATACAAAACCGATTTGATAAATGATTAAAATTTAGCCTCTAAAAGTGACGCAAAATCAATATAATCTAAAGTCTTTTTATGAGTAGCTTCTAAAACGACAGGAGGGGCAACGCCAGCTTTATAAGCTTGCAACCAACGTGTCGCACATAAACACCATTTGTCGCCTGGCTTTAAACCTGGAAAATTATACATTGATATCGGGGTAATTAAATCATTGCCTTGTTGCTTAGAATACTCCAAAAATTCTATGGTCATAACAGCGCATACTGTATGTCTACCACTATCTTCTAACCCTGTTTTACAGAAACCATCGCGATAAAAACCTGTTAGTGGTTCGTAACAACAAGCTATTAATATAGTATCTAAAACATTAAGATTCATACTTGAGTTTTTATCCATCTTATTTAGTTATTAAGATAAATGATTTTTAACCATAAAGGTCAGTCGTTTTCAAATCGAATTAAAATAACAAACAATATCAAATTTATAATAGCATAAAATAAAGAAGGTAAAGCTAATAAAAATGGGTCTTTTATCTTAATTCTTACCATAAAACCAAAAACCATTAATATTGCCAAGCCTAAACTTGCCAATATTGCCCAGTTTTTATGAAAAATCCCTAATAAAAGTCCTACAGCCCCTATAAGCTGAAGAAACCCTACTAATACCCTAAACTTCTCAAGATCATACCTTTTAAATTCAAGAACCATAAAATTCGAGAACAAACAACTTATCCCAAAAAAGACGAAAGAAAAGGCCGAAAACAAAATAATGGCTTTTGTAACCAACATATATTCTTTAAAATTAGCAAATAACATATACAAGTTTAAAATATTTTGTTTAATTTTATTTCAAATATATTAAACAATATGGACTATATCAGTATTTTAGCCAAAGTAATTATCTTCATATCAATTATTAATGTGTGGATTTTTCGTTTTAATAAGAAAACAATTTACAGGGGAGGCAACGCTTCTTCAATGAAAGAAGAATTCGCCGCTTATGGATTATCAGAATCTATAATGTATATCATTGGCACCCTAAAAATACTTAGTGCCCTAGGTCTAATAGTTTCTATTTGGGTTCCTATACTAAGCATCCCTTCTGCCAGTTTAATGGCAATACTTATGATTGGGGCCATACTAATGCATATGAAGATTAAAGATTCACCAAAACAGTCAATGCCTGCGGCGATATTTCTTTTACTATCTATTATTATTATAATTCAAACCTATATTTAGTTCAATAATAAATATACTCTGCTTAAAAAGACAAGAGTAAAAATATTGCCGAAGCACTACGATTTATTAGATATTCTGTAACAAAAACTTCAAATTCTTTACATATTAAGAAAGAAGTTACAATGGGTTTCTCGGGTCATGCAACAAAGGTTTTAAAGTCGAACAGGGTTTTACTTAAAAAAAGTAGAAGCTTTAGAGAGTTGCGCAAAGATTATTTGGACTATTCGCAAGAAACCAAGTTACACTTTAAAGAACTTACCGATGTTGAGCGCCAAATAGTACGCGATAAAATAAGAGCTCAAGCTAAAAAAGATAGGTTTCAAGAAATAGTCATTTATATACTCTCTTTTGTAATCGTATTTGGAACCTTTTATGCAATCTATTATTTTAGATAATTAAGGCAAAATACTATCACCTATAAACCCCAAAGTTTAAAGGGGTTTTTGGTTTCCGGATCTTTATCTTTTGATTTAGTTAGAGGCTTATCTACCATAACCTTGTACGTAGGGTCTTCCATAACATTTACATCTATAATGTCATCTGCAGCTGCTAATAAGCGTATACAGTCATTACTCAAATGACGTAAATGAACTTTTTTACCTACTTGGGCGTAGCGTTCTGTAATCTTGTTTAAAGCCTCTATACCACTCATATCTGATACACGGCTTTCTTTAAAATCGATGATCACTTCGCTTGGATCACCTTGCACATCAAATTTCTCGTTGAACAACGTTGTTGACCCGAAGAATAAAGGTCCGTAAATTTCATAATGTTTTACTCCGTTTTCATCTATATGCTTTCTAGCTCTAATTCTCTTGGCGCTTTCCCAAGCAAATACTAATGCAGAAATTATTACCCCAATCAATACAGCTAATGCCAAATTGTGCAAAACTACAGTGATTAAAGTAACCAATATCATTACAAAAATATCTGATCTTGGCATTCTTCTTAAAGCCTTAAAACTTGCCCACTCGAATGTACCAACAGAAACCATTACCATAACGCCAACTAAAGCCGCTATAGGCACAAGTTCTATTACCGGTGCTCCAAACAATATAATTAGCAATATAGTTAGCGCAGCAATTATACCTGATAATCTTGCTCTTGAACCTGCAGACAGGTTTACTAAAGTTTGTGCAATCATTGGACAACCGCCCATACCGCCAAAGAAACCGTTCAATATATTTGCGCCACCTTGTGCCAAACACTCCCTGTTACTATTACCTTTTGTATTGGTAATCTCATCTACCAAATTCAAAGTAAGCAAGCCTTCGGTAAGACCTACCGCTGCCATTATTAAACCGTAAGGTAAAATAATTTTAAAGGCTTCAAGTGTAAAGGGTATTGTTGGTATATGAAAAGAAGGTAAAGACCCACTAAGCGACTTCAACTCTTCTCCCGGTAACGTATCTTGATTAATAATATCTACTACTTGTTTGGTTTCTATATTTAAAAAATATACTACTAGAAACACTACAATAATACCTATTAATGAAGCCGGTACTGCTTTAGTAAGTTTGGGAACAAAAACAATTATTGCAATTGTGAACAATACCAAGCCTACCATAGTGTACAATGTTGCACCTGTTAACCAAACTGCAGCATCGCCCACGCCAACTTTAAACTGATCCATTTGTGCCATAAAAATAATAATGGCCAAACCGTTAACAAACCCAAACATTACTGGTTGCGGAACTAAACGAATAAATTTACCAAGCTTTAAAAAACCAACGATTAATTGAAAAACACCTGCCAAGGCAACTGCCGCAAAAACATATTCTAAACCGTGAGAATTCATTAATGCCATTAGTACAACTACGGTCGCTCCTGCTCCACCGGAAATTAGCCCTGGTCTTCCCCCAAATATTGCTGTAACCAACCCCATGATAAAGGCTCCATATAAACCTACTAATGGCGAAAACCCAGCAAGAATTGCAAACATCAATGATTCTGGAATCATTGTCATTGCCACCGTTAATCCTGCTAAAATTTCATTTTTATAATCTACTTTCTGGTTGAAATCGAAAATATTGAGGTACTTCTGCATGCTCGATGAATTTAAGGGCGCAAAAATAAGTCATATTTATTGGCCTCACCACTAACTAGCAGATTATTACCATATTATCTATCTACCAGGCTTTTAAGCCTAATAACTTCTCTCCTAAAGGTGATAATTTAGCGGTATCATATTTGGTTTGTTCCCAATTACGTGGATCACCCGGAAATGCATAGCCTTCGGGTGCGATTTTGTTCTGCCAAGAATTGACTCTCCAATTACGCATTTCTTCATTTTCTGGTTCGGCAGGCATCATAGAAATGTACTGCGCTATTCGTACTTTATCTTTCGACTTATTTGGTCTAATACCGTGTGGTTCTGTGCTATTGAAAATCAACAAATCACCGGCCTTCATTTTTACCTTTACTATTTTATCTTCCAGACCATCTAAAGAAGGTTGAAAATGATCTCGATCATCTGGCTGTGTAAGTTTCCATGAATCATAATTACGGTATAACCAAGGTATACATTGAAACCCGCCCATATTCTCATCTTCTTGGTCTGCTAATGCCAATACTCCTTGTACGTTTTGGGGCTTGGTCTCGGGGTCATAATCCCAATGTATAAATCCTTTCTTATCTACTCCTGGTGGTAGTGGAAAATTTAGATTTGCACGATCAATAGTAACCCACAACTTTTCTGTACCCCACACATCTACAAATGCATCATATACTCTTTGCGTCTGTCTATTGTTCCATAAATGTTGGTTGTTGTACACCTCAACCATTCCTGTGCCAGTTAGTTCTTTCATTTGCATTTCTGCTCTTGGTGGTGTATACCATGTAGAAGAATCTGTTGGACTCTTTTCATCAAATTCCCAAAGAAAATCTGCTGTTTTTCTAGCTTGCTCTAACGGTACTGCATTTTTAATAACTATATATCCATTCTCTATCCAGAATTTCCAGTCTTCTTCACTGAGTACACGAAGTGGCTTACCGTTAGATCGATCGTTTAATTTTTGTTTACTGCTTGTTGCTGTTGATGGATTACCGGGTATATCCTTATGCGCTTTATTACCCTGCTCAACTTTATTGTCTGTCTGTTGCATCGTATAAAATTTTAAGTTGAAAATGTTTTATAAATTTACTGAGCATAAGCTACTTGGACTACCGTAATATTGACCACAATTTGAACAATATTGATTTTAACCTCTTCAAAATGTCAAAACATGTGTAATTTTGTTACATTTAACTCATGAAAATTGAGTTAGAAACTATTGAACCGGCAAGTAAAAGTCCGTTTCGTTTACTGCACGACCCTAAGCTAAGTCACCTATTTTATTGGCATTTTCACCCTGAATATGAAATCGTTTATATAGAAGGTGCAAACGGAACTAGGCATGTAGGTGACCATATTTCTGAATATAAAGAAACCGATCTGGTTCTAATAGGTTCGAACATACCACACCTAAATTTTGACTACGGTGTAAAAACATTGTATCGTGAAGAAGTCTTACATATTAAGCCTTCTTTCAAGAGTACTTTTGTTGACCCTATTCCTGAATTAAAAAACTTAAATAGATTATTAGATCTATCTAGATACGGAATTGCTTTTCACGGAGAAACCAAAAAAGAAGTAGGCGAATTATTAAAGGAACTCCACACCCTAAAACCCTTTGAATATTTTATGGCGATCATGAATATTCTAAAAAGGCTTTCTCAAAGTAATGAGTTCGAATTGCTACATAAAAAACCGTATAAGAATAGATATAGTAAAAAGGAACAAAGTAGAATTCGTGATATTTACGCATTAATAGATGAGCGTTATCAAGGTAAAATTTCGGTCGATGAAGTTGCTAAATTCTGTAATTTAACGAAACCAGCCTTTTGCCGATACTTTAAAAAAGCTACAGGTAGTACTTTTATCGAGTTCTTAAATCAATATCGCATCAGCCAATCTAAGCGTTTATTGCTTACCGGCAAAAATGTTAGTGAAACTTGTTTTGAATGCGGATTCGAAAGTTTGTCGTATTTCAATAGAACGTTTAAAAAAGTAACAGGAGAAAATCCGTCAGCATTTAAAAAGAGATTGCAGCGTGATTAAATGAACTAGAACTATAAGCAATAGAGGAAACATGTAACGTGAGACCTTGTTATTTTAGAGAGAACACAATGTCTACATTCATCTACACTTTAGATGGGTAGCGAATAACTTCTTAAAAAATAATTATCATGGAAATTTTTGATCCTCTTTCGTTAAAAACCGTTTTACAAATATGTGTTGCTGCAGTTTTTATCTATCTATATATGATGTTCATTACTCGAGTAACAGGTAAAAGAACATTCGCTAAAATGACAAGCTTTGATTTTGCAGTTACCATTGCCATGGGCTCTATTCTAGCCGATGCTGTTAATAAACCTGTTTCAAGTTTAATGCCCGCAATAGTTTCTATAGCATTACTTGCTGTTTTACAAGCTTTATTTGCAAAGCTATTATCATCATCTAATGCAGCGCAAAAAGTAATAACCAACACCCCAATTCTTCTAATGAAAAATGGTGCGATTTTGAAAGAGAACTTAAAAAAAGCATTGGTTAGTCAGGCAGACTTAATGGGAAAACTTCGAGAAGCAAATGTTTTACAGTTGTCGCAAGTGAAAGCTGTTATTTTTGAAACTACTGGCGATATATCGGTTCTTCACTCAAATAAGCCTATAGATATTGATCCTATTATTATGGAAGACGTAAAATCTTAGGTATAAAAAATACCCTATTCTAGCAGAATAGGGCATTCTTGAGACAATCAACTTAAAAACTATTTAGCCTTCTTTCGTTCTACTTTCATAATAGGATTAGAAGATTTTATTCTTTTCTTACTTTCTGAACCTTTGGCAGATTTTAAATACTCTTGGTATCCTCTACCTCTAAACTCATAAGTTGTACCGCTATCTGGGTGATATAATTCTATTGTGCTGTCATTTATCACATATAATTCAAAGTAATCATCGCCCATAAAATCATAATCTAAAGTCAATGTTTTTAATGAATTGTCCCCCTGTACATCATACACTTGATAATCACCTTCAAAATCCCACTGTAAATTAGAAACACTCGTATTAGGTGCATCTAAAGAAGACCTGAAAAAATTGGGTAAAAATTGTATATAATTTTCATTATCAAAATCATTTAAAGCGCCTGCTTCACTGGTGTATATTTTTTCCCAAGCATCATATTCTTGTATGAAGTAGTTGATATTATCGTAGAATACGGTATCATAATCGAAATAATTAATCTGATATCCTTTCAAATAGTAAGAAGTGTCTGTACTGGCATCATACAATTCAATCGTATTATTATTCACCGCATAAACTTCTAAAAACCAAGATCCGTCAATATCATGGGCAATATCTACCGTACCTCTAAGTGTACCATAAGTACCTACATCAATACCATAACCACCACCCGTTTTGCCGATGCCAACGATATTATTATTCGCATACAACACTCCGCGATCAAAAGACACCGTAAACGCTCTTTGTAAAAAAGGCACTTCACCATTGCCGCGTGTTGCATTGATATCGACATACCATAAATCATAGCTTTGTAAAACTTGATCGGTATTAAATGCTGACTCTTCTATAAAATCATCTTCAATAATTACTTCTGTATAACAAGAAACCATTAAAGTGGCTAAAAGAAAATATCCTGTAAGTAGTTTTATAGTTTTCATATGATTTCATTTAATAGGTTATTAACCATAAAACAATCTCCATGCCAAAATTTACATAAGACTGATACTAATGACATTATGAGCATCTAAATTATTGGTAAATTTGCCCTATGAATAACGATGCGAAATTTGCAGTTTTAGGCGGTGGAAGCTGGGCTACGGCTATTGTAAAAATGTTGACCAATAATCAAAAAGAAGTTGGTTGGTATATGCGAAATACAGATGCTATTGAACATATTAAATCTCAAAGGCACAACCCAAATTACCTTACTTCGGTAGAGTTTAAACCAGAGCAATTGATTTTGACTAACAACATCAACGAAGCTGTCAATTATGCCGATGTCTTAATTTTCGCTATCCCTTCTGCTTTTTTGGTAGGAGAATTAGAAAAATTAACTGTTTCATTAAAAGATAAAATAATCTTTTCTGCGATTAAGGGTATTGTACCCGAATCTGGATTAATAGTTGGTGAGCATTTTCATAACGTTTATGAAATACCTTTTGACCATATTGGTGTTATTACTGGGCCTTGTCATGCAGAAGAAGTAGCCATGGAGCGACTTTCTTACTTGACCATTGCATGTGCCGATACTGAGAAGGCTAAATTGGTAGCCAATAATCTAGCTAGTAATTACATTAAAACCAATATTAGCAAAGACATTATCGGTACAGAATATGCCGCAATGCTAAAAAACATTTATGCGATTGCCGCTGGTATAGCTCATGGATTGGGTTATGGTGATAATTTTCAGAGTGTATTAATGAGTAATGCCATTCGTGAAATGAAACGTTATACCAAGCGTATTCACAATTTAGATCGTAATATTAACAAGTCTGCTTATTTAGGCGATTTATTGGTTACCGGATACTCTGTGTTTAGTCGAAATAGAATGTTCGGTAATATGATTGGAAAAGGATACACTGTAAAAAGTGCACAGATGGAAATGAGTATGATTGCCGAAGGGTATTATGCCGCCAAAAGCGCTTATAACATAAAAGAGAACTTTACAAAAAAGGTCAAAACTCCTATTATTGACGCTGTTTACAAAGTTCTCTATGAGAATAAAAACCCTAAAAAGGTGTTTCTTGATTTAACTGATAAGTTAGATTAACGTCTCTCTAAAGAAAAATCTGAATGCTCTTTTAATTCTGCGTTCAAGGTTGTTCTCCATTCTTCGACTACGTCATCTGTTACTTTGAACCTTTTCTGAAACTCCGCCATTAACGGTTCCATTAGAGTTCTAACGCTATCTATATCGAAATAAAGTCTACCTGTTCTTCTAATGAAGAAATCCATAGGGGTTTGCACCATTTCATAATCAATACCAAATGTCAATTCTGCTTTGGCCAAACGCACGTATTTATCTGTTTCAACAATACCCTTGTAATTTTCAAGAATCTTCTCTGTTTGTTTACCATAGTTGGTTACCAAAAACCAGGCATCGTGCTTTGTAAAACCGTCTTCTTTGATTTGCTCATACACTTCGTCAATGTATTTTTTTACATGCTTAAATTTTTTAAAATCTACGTTTCCGCATAGAAAAATTTTCTCTGTATAGCATTCTTTTAGCTCGGTATCATATTCCTCTTCCATTTTCTTGGCAATACGATCCACTACTCTTTCTGCCATTTTACGGTAACCTGTTAGCTTACCGCCTGCAATACTTACCAAACCAGTATCTGATACAAAAATTTCATCTTTTCTCGATAATTCTGAAGCTGATTTACCTTCTTCATGTATTAAAGGCCTTAAACCTGCCCAAGAAGAAACAATATCTTCTAACTCTAAGTTGATATCAGGAAACATGTTATTCACCGCAGAAATCAAATAAATGGCATCTGCAAGATCTGTTCGTACATTGTCTTTATTATCATTGAAGTTGGTATCTGTTGTACCAACATAGGTGATTTTACCTCTTGGTATGGCGAACATCATTCTGCCATCGGGAATATCAAAATAACAAGATTGTTTCACTGGCAGCTTTTCATATGGAAAAACTAAGTGAACCCCTTTGGTTAAATGTAGTTGTTTTCCTTTTTTAGAATTATTTAGGCTTCGCAATTCATCTACCCACGGACCAGCAGCGCTGATTACATATTTCGACTTAATAGTAAACTCTTTGCCTGTAACCGTATCTATTGCCTTAACACCGGCAATTTTCTCATCGTCGTAAATAAACTCATTAACCTTGGCATAATTTAATGCCTGCGCACCAAATAAAAGACTGGTTTTTATATTCTCAATGGTTAAACGGGCATCGTCTGTTCTATATTCGGCATAATAACCTGCACCGTTCAAAATCTTTTTAGGTAATAGAGGCTCCAATTTCATGGCTTCCTTTTTTTCTAGCATTTTTCGCTTATCATCACCCGTAACTTGAGCCAGAATATCGTATACCTTAAGACCAATAGATGTCAACCATTTACCGTAAGAACCGTTTTCTATTAACGGTAATAACATTTTTTCTGGTAGCACTAAATGAGGAGCCAATTTATGTACAATGGCACGTTCAGAACCTACTTCTTTCACCAACCAAAAATCGAATTGTTTTAAATAACGGAGCCCTCCATGTATCAGTTTAGTAGATTTACTACTGGTACCAGAAGCAAAATCTCCTTTTTCTAACAAGGCTACTTTTAACCCACGAGACGCAGCATCTAAGGCGATACCACCGCCGGTAATTCCACCACCGATTACCACTAAATCAAAATCTTCCGATTCTAGGTGATCTATCGTTTTTTGGCGTTCTAAATTGGTGAATTTTATATTTTTCATCAGTAGATGTATTTTTAGTTTTAAGCAGATATTTTGGTCGTAACACAAACAACACCCAACATCTAGAAGCAAAGATATAGCTAGTTATATGCTATTCTATGCTCTATAAAATTAATAAATTGTAAAATTGATAATAGGCTATTCCTCTTCTTCCCATCCTTTTGATCTTTCAACTGCCTTTTGCCATTTTTTATACAAGCGTTTTCTTTTTACACGATCAAAAGTTGGTTTAAAAATTCGGTCCATTGGTCGACTTTGATCAATATCAGATTGCTGCCAAAAACCAACCTGTATACCTGCAAGAAATGCAGCACCCATAGCGGTAGATTCTATAATTTCTGGTCGATGTACTTCAGAATCTAAAATATCTGCCTGAAATTGCATTAGATGATTATTTGCACAAGCACCGCCATCTACCCTTAGGTTTTTTAGCTGAATACCCGAATCATCTTCCATAGCCTTTAAAATATCTTTAGTTTGGTATGCCAATGCTTCTAAAGTCGCCTTTGCCAAATGTGCCTTACCTGTATCTCTAGTTAAACCGAAGACGGCACCTCTTGCATACATATCCCAATAAGGTGCACCAAGACCAGCGAAGGCCGGTACCACGTAAACAGGATTCTCGCCCTCTATTGAATTTGCCAATTCTTCTGTTTCTTTGGCATCTTTAATAAGTTCTAAACCATCTCGCAACCACTGTATAGCGGCTCCTGCAATAAAAATACTACCTTCTAAGGCATAATTAACCTTGCCATCTAAGCCGTAAGCAATAGTGGTTAATAGTCCGTTTTTAGAAAATTGTGGTTTCTCACCAGTATTCATTAACATAAAGCAACCAGTACCATACGTATTTTTTGCAGATCCTTTCTTAAAGCAAGCTTGACCAAATAATGCCGCTTGTTGATCACCCGCAATACCTGCAATAGGAATTTTTACTCCATCAATTTCATAATCTCCAAAATTCGCGGCAGATGGTTTTACTTCTGGTAGCATGGTTTTAGGTATATCTAATGCCTTCAACATTTTATCATCCCACTTTAGATTTACAATATCATAAATCATGGTACGAGACGCGTTGGTATAATCAGTTACGTGATTATGATTTTTCGTCATATTCCAAACCAACCAATTATCTATTGTACCCATTAATAAATCACCAGCTTTAGCTTTCATTTTAGCTCCTTCAACATTGTCAAGAATCCATTTTACTTTGGTACCCGAAAAATAAGAATCAATGACCAACCCTGTAGTTGTCTTTACATGCTCTGTTAAACCTATTTTCTTAAGATGCTCACAAATATCTGCTGTACGTTTGTCTTGCCAAACAATGGCGTTATAAACAGGCTCCCCAGTATTCTTATCCCAAACTACGGTAGTTTCCCTTTGGTTGGTAATACCTATACCAACAATTTCTGTGGGTTTGACTTTTTCCTTCTCTAAAAGTTCTTTTAAAACTTCCATCTGAGAAGATAAAATTTCTTTTGGGTCATGTTCTACCCAACCCGATTTAGGAAAAATCTGTTTAAATTCTTTTTGGACCATTCCTTGAATGGTGCCATCATGGTCCACTAATAAAGCCCTAGAGCTTGTAGTACCTTGATCTAATGATATTATAAATTGCCTTGACATGTGCTTTAAGTTGTTTCTCTAAATATAGCGGAAATAAAAATTAATGCAAAGCAACGAATGTTGAAGAGATGTGAAGAATTAAGTGCTTCTGCTAAAACTATATTCCCGTTCTACCAAACAAATGCGAACGGTATAAGATTCGTACCAATCTGCTATACCTTTTTTCTGAGCTAACAAATGGTCTGCCTGTTGTTTCCAGTCATGAATTGCATTTAGATTTTCCCAATAACTTACGGTTATTCCTATTTCTTGACGTGCACTTTCAATACCTATAAAACCAGATTGTTCCTTAGCCAAACGCTCCATGAACTCTGCCATTTTACCGTAACCATTATCACCTGCTGTTCTAGTAGAAGTAAAAATTACAGCGTAATATGGCTTTTGCATCTTTATTGAATAAACTCTTTTTCTACAAAATAGGTAACAATTGCTTCTTTCATAAGTACCGTTTGCTCTCCGGCTTTCAAAGAAGGTAATTCTTCCATTACATTATAATGAGGCCAACCATCTTCATCGAAAAAACTAAACTCATAAAAACCGTAAGGTTCTAAAAGACGACAAATTGCGATGTGCATTAAATCTAACTTATCATCTTTCTTATATTTTTTATGATACTGCCCTAATTCTTGAACACCTATCAAGTAAATGATGGCATCTAATTCTAAAGGGTCACCGTCAGAAAACTTTCCAGAGAGCTTTTCTACCAAATAATCCCACCGTTCTTTTAATTGTATATCCCTTGCCATAAAATTAACTTCAATCTCATCTATGATATTGACCTTGCAAAGGTACAAATCAAAGTTCTATATTTGTTAAAACACTTTACGAATGGGACTTTTAGATATTTTACTTGGATTACCCTTAATATGGGGTCTTTGGAAAGGATATAAAAACGGACTATTCATGGAGATAGCTTCTATTGTTGCACTTGTTGCCGGTATTTTCGGAGCCATTCATTTTTCATACATAACGGGCGACTATTTATCTGAACACTTGAACTGGGATGAACGCAACATGAGCATCATTGCCTTTATTGTTACATTGGTGCTCATCATGATCATAGTAAATTTAGTCGGAAAATTATTGACCAAAGTTGCCAACTTCGCTATGCTAGGTTCTTTGAACAAAATTGCCGGAGGTATTTTCGGTGCTTTAAAAGTTGCAATTTTATTAGGTGCTGCTTTTATTTTTTTTGATAGAATGGACAGTACATTTAATTTGCTAGATGAAGACACTAAGAAGGAATCAATTCTCTACCAACCTATTAAAGATATAGGCGCCTTAATTTTTGATACCGTGTTACAAAATGAAGAACTTCAAAAAGAGTCTTCTGAAGAACCTGTTACTATTTAAACACATTGTCAACTAATCTAACTTTTCGAGCACTTTATCGAATATGCATTTTTGTTACTGCCCTGCATTTAATTTTTCGATAATATTACTATAACGATTACCCAAATCGATTACGAGAGCTTAGAACACTCTTAACTTTTTTACCTACTGCGCTACGCCGAGAGGCTACAATTTAAAGACACTTATATGAAAATGAGATTGCTTTACGCGGTCCCTGTCTTTATATTACTTTTTCTTGGTTCTTGCACTAGCGACTCTATTGACGACACGCCGGTACTTGAAGCTGAAAATGTATTATTTATAGAGCAGGAACTTCTAGATATTGTTAATGAACATCGTTTAAGTTTAAACACCAATGCTTTGGCGTTTAGTGATGTGGCATATAAATACGCGAACCTTCATACCGATTACATGATATCTAAGGGTAGTATTAGTCACGATAATTTTAGCTCGAGAGCGTCTAACATCGATTCTGAAATAAATGTTGAAATGGTTGCTGAAAATGTTGCCAAAGATTATCAAACGGCAATAGAGGCATTTGAAGGGTGGTATGTAAGCAGCAGTCATAAAAAAACTATGGAAGGCGATTTTACACATACTGGTATTAGTGTTAAAAAAGATGACTTTGGCAACTATTACTTCACCCAACTGTTTTATAAGCAATAAACCATATTTTACTTTATTAAAGACTATTCTGGATTTAGATTAACTTAAATAAACTGACTGGTTTCTTTAAATAGATGAAATGTAGAAAGTCATATAAAATGCACTTTTATTCGTTGTAATTTCAGATGTATTTTAACGATCAACCATAATCTACAGATTCGTGTCGCTTACCGTACAAAATATACTTTCTATAGATATTCTTCTTTATGAAAAGATTAGTGAGCCTATTTTTGACACTCAATACTTAAATAGTTCCCCTATATGAAATCCTTTTTTATTTATTTAGCTTTGATTTTAGCCTTATCATCATGTTCTAGATATGAGAACTTTGCGGGCTACGGAGAAACTTCTGAAGAACCATCCTCAACTTATAATCTGGCCTCTTCTAATTCGCATAGTATTCTAGAAGCCGAACTTTTTGAAATGATAAATAATTATAGAGTTAGCATAGGTCTAAATGAAATGCAATTTGAAAGTACAACATATTACTATGCAAGCCTTCATACCTCATATATGATTTCAAAAGGTAATACGAGTCATGACAATTTTAGTAACCGAGCAAATAATATTGCAAAAAGAACCAATGCGGTATTTGTTGCAGAAAATGTAGCAAGAAAATACGACACCATAGAAGATGCTTTTGATGCATGGTTGTTAAGTTCTGGTCACAGAGAAAATATAGAAGGCAACTATAATTACTCTGCCATAAATATTCAAGAAAATAATAAAGGAGATTTATATTTTACACAATTATTTTTTAGATAAATAATTTAGGAAATACTTTTAGTAAAAGCCTTTGTAACCCAAAGGTTTTTTTATGCTTACCTTTTAGGTAAGAAATGATCATTTCTTTAACTTTCACTTAAAATCACAGAAATGAGTATACAAGCACCATTTAATCTTAACAAATGGATTGAAGAAAACAGAGCTTCACTTAAGCCACCGGTAGGAAACAAAAATCTTTATAAAGATGCGGGCGATTATATTGTTATGATCGTTGCCGGACCCAATGCTCGAAAAGACTACCACTATAATGAAACTGAAGAGTTGTTTTATCAACTTGAAGGACATATAGAAGTTAACATTCAAGAAGATGGCAAAAAACGAACCATGCAATTGGGACCAGGCGATATGTATTTGCACCCTGCGAAAGTACCACACTCGCCGGTTCGTAAAGAAGGCTCTATAGGTTTGGTCATCGAACGAAAACGAGCAGAAATGAATGTAGACGATGGTCTATTATGGTTTTGCGACAATTGCAACCATAAACTATATGAAACCTATTTCACCCTTCATGACATAGAAAAAGATTTCTTATCTCACTTTAAGCATTTTTACAGCTCAAAAGAATTAAGAACTTGCGATAATTGTGGTACTGTTATGCCAGTTGACGAACGTTTTATAGCCAAAGAATAATGATTATAACAGCACAAATTATTACAGCCCTTGTAGCACTCATTCATATATACATTCTTTGGTTCGAAATGTTTGCCTGGACCACAACTGGCAGAAAAGTGTTTGCAAACTTTCCGAAAGATTTGTTCGCGCCGACCAAACAAATGGCCGCGAACCAAGGGCTGTATAACGGCTTTTTAGCAGCAGGTTTAATCTGGAGCTTTTTTATAAATCATACAGAATGGTCTGCAAACATTGCGCTCTTCTTTTTAGGCTGTGTAACTATTGCCGGTATCTATGGCGCCATATCGGTAAGTCAAAAGATTTTTATTGTTCAAAGTGTGCCAGCCTTACTAGGAATTATTTTTTGGTCAATTATTAAATTCTCTTAATTACTATTTGTTCTTCCTAGGGATAATATTCTTTGTATTTTTGTAATAAATCTAACATAAATTACGTAAAAAGTTATAAAATGTCAAAAATAGCAACAGATTTCGGAATACACGATGCTCTAAAAGCATTAGGAATTAAAGATGTCAATGAGGGTACTTCAACCGGATCTAACCATTTTTCATCAGGCGATATTATTTCGTCATACTCACCGGTAGATGGTTCTCTGATTGCAAAGGTCAAAACAACGACAAAAGAAGATTACGAAAAAGTAATGTCTACTGCTACGACTACTTTTAAAGAGTGGAGAACAAAACCTGCACCGCTACGGGGAGAAATTGTTAGGCAATTTGGCGATAAGCTTAGAGAACTTAAAGAACCGTTAGGTAAACTTGTTTCTTACGAAATGGGAAAAAGCTACCAAGAAGGTTTAGGCGAGGTTCAAGAAATGATAGATATCTGTGACTTCGCTGTAGGACTTTCTCGTCAGCTACACGGTTTAACTATGCATTCTGAAAGACCTGGGCATAGAATGTACGAACAATACCATTCTTTAGGTGTGGTTGGTATTATTTCTGCCTTTAATTTTCCTGTAGCCGTTTGGGCATGGAACACGGCACTTGCCTGGATCTGTGGTGATGTTTGTGTTTGGAAACCGTCAGAAAAAACTCCATTATGCGGCATCGCATGTCAAAATATTGCTGCCGCAGTAATGAAAGCCAATAACCTACCAGAAGGTATTTCTTGCTTGATTAATGGCGATTATAAGATTGGTGAATTAATGACCCATGATAAAAGAATTCCTTTAGTATCTGCAACAGGTTCTATAAGAATGGGTAAAATAGTTGCTCAGGCTGTTGCAGCCAGACTAGGAAAATCTTTACTTGAACTTGGCGGTAACAACGCAATTATTGTTACACCTGACGCTGACTTAAAAATGACCGTTATCGGTGCCGTATTCGGTGCGGTAGGTACTGCGGGTCAACGTTGTACTTCTACCAGAAGATTGATCATACACGAATCAATGTACTATAAAGTGAAAGAAGCTGTTGTTGCTGCATACAAACAATTAAGAATTGGTAACCCGTTAGATGAAAACAATCATGTAGGTCCATTAATTGATACCGATGCGGTTGCTCAATATAAAATGGCTCTAGAAAAAGTAGTTAAAGAAGGTGGAAAATTAATCGTTGAAGGTGGTGTGCTAGACGGTGCTGGCTATGAAAGTGGTTGCTACGTTAAGCCTGCAATCGCAGAAGCTAAAAATGATTTCGAAATTGTACAGCACGAAACTTTTGCTCCCGTTCTTTACCTATTAAAATATTCTGGTGACGTTGAAAATGCCATCGCTATTCAAAATGGTGTGGTACAAGGACTTTCATCTGCTATAATGACAAACAATCTTCGTGAAGCCGAACATTTTCTTTCTGCTTGGGGTAGTGATTGTGGTATTGCAAATGTAAACATCGGTACTTCTGGTGCTGAAATCGGTGGAGCCTTCGGTGGTGAAAAAGAAACCGGTGGTGGTCGTGAAAGTGGTTCTGATGCTTGGAAAGTGTATATGAGAAGACAAACCAATACAATTAACTATACTACTGAGCTTCCTTTAGCTCAGGGTATCAAGTTTGATCTATAACCAAAACATAAATTCCTTTGTATGTTTACAACTAAGCTGCTTTTCTATTGGTTGGTTCGTTTGACCAACTGCCATGAAGCAAAGTTTGTACGCCTAGAACAATAAACATGCAAAGGAAATTTACAATACCTTTTATTTTTTTCTTCATCTTACAGTGTAAATACCTCTGTATTAAACTAGTAAATTGTTTTACTAGTTTCAACTAATTCTGTACAGCTTCACACAAATATTGTATAGTTGGATTGTTCACACCCTTATTTTTAGACATAAAAAAATCCTATCGACTAAAAGAGGACAGGATTTTTTAACCAACTAACTCAAAACTTGAAATTATATATGCAATGCCCAAACTTTGTGGGGAGATATATACCGTTTCAATACTTACGTAAAAATGCAAATAATAGTTGTTGCGTCAACCCGTTTTTTTATTGTTAGCCTCGCATATTGTATAGTTGGTACGCATTTTAACATATCTGAAATTAAGATAATGTTGATTGTAAGGTAATTAGGTACAAATCTTTTAACATTTTTAAGATTTTTTTAATAAATTGTGCGCTAAACACTAAACATTATTTACAATGACAAAAACAACAACGTATTTATTATTGATGTTGATTACCATTGTAGTTGGCACCTATTTTTACATAACATGTTGCAGCGAATGCGGTGCAGCAGTTACAACCACGGAACCCGCTGCAGAAAAGGTAATCGTTAAAGAGCCCTCGGCAACATCGTATCCATTCGCAATTGATGGAAACGGGTTTACCTACAACACCAATGACAATTATAACTTTAACATTTCATCTCACGACATTTTAATGCCTTTAAGTGCTGAATTAACCCAAGGAGTTTCTGGTCTACAAAGTCATTTAGAGTCAAATGAAAGTAATGTTATAAACGTAACCGGATATTACACTAGTGAAGAAGAAAATAATACTGCGTTCCCGAACTTAGGACTTGCAAGAGCAAACTCGATTAAAAATGATTTGGCTTCTAAAGGATTCTCTACCGCTCAAATTAATACCCAAGGCAAACTTATGGATAAAATGATTCCTAAAGATGGCACATATTGGGGAGCTGCTTCATTTGGCCTTGAAGAAAAATCTGCCACTGCAGATGATGACCTAAAGGCACTATACGATAAAATAAAAGCTGATCCACTAATTCTTCATTTCGATACTGCAGAAGCATCAATTCATTTAGATGCCGAACAAAGACAAAAAGTTGCTGATATTTCTAGATATTTAGATAAAGTTTCTGATGCTACTTCAAGTGTAGTTGGTCATACAGACGCAACTGGACAAGCAAGTACAAATATGAGATTAGGTCAAGATAGAGCAGAATTCGCTAAGAACTATCTGATACAAAACGGAATAGCCGCTGATAAGATAGTCGCTTCGTCTAAAGGACAAACGCAACCAATTGCTGATAATGCCACAGAAGAAGGCAGAGAGAAAAATAGAAGAACAGTTATTACATTAAATTAAAACATACACTAATCCAATAAACAAGAAATAACATGAATTTTGAAAATATGAATATTTGGTGCTGGCTAATTCCAGCTTTAGTTGGTATCATTTGTGGAATACTAGGTTACCTACTCGGAAAAAGCTCTGCCAAGGTTATAGATAATTCTGCTGAAATCAATAGTCTTACCGCTAGTAACACGAAGTTAAAAGCCGAACTATCTGATCTAAACAATCTTAAAGCAAGTAATAGTAAATTGAAAGCTGATTTAGATGCGTGTAACCAAAGGGTAATTGCTGCAAGCAAGGTTGCAAAAGCTGCTCCTGCTGCACCAAGTACTAATCTAGGTGCATCTGCCGCCTCTTTTGCTGCCGGTGCCGCTACAAGTAGCGCTTTAGCTTTTGACGGCTCTGCTGCAAAGGCTGCTTTTGGAAAAACCATTAAACAAGATGACCTGAAACTTGTTGAAGGTATAGGTCCAAAAATTGAAGGAATGTTCAAAGACCATGGCATTAAAACCTGGAAAGAACTTTCTGAGGCTAGTTTAGAAGCATGTCAAAAAATATTGGATACTGGCGGTACACGATATAAGATTCACGATCCTGCTTCTTGGCCATTACAAGCTAAAATGTGCTATGAAGGTAAGTGGGCAGAACTTGTAAAGTGGCAAGATGAACACAAACACGGTAAATTATAACCTACCGTTTAAAGCAAAAAAAATCCCGATCAGTAATGATCGGGATTTTTTTTTGCTTTATAATGCTCCGTTTGCCTCAACCCACTTAAAGTGGTATTGATCTTGCGGAAATTTCATACGCTCTGCAATTCTTTCTAGTCTTGAAGGTAACTTAATTAAATAGTCACGTGCCTTTTCAGCTTCTTCATTTAAAGAACGAACAGTTTCTAGCTCCCAATACGCATTAAGCTTACTTAGAATATCTACATAATCTTGCGCCGTATACACACCTAAACGTTGTGCACAGTTAGAGAAGTTCTCAAATGCCGATCCTATCGTACCACCAGACTCACGTAAAAAGTGTGCTGGCATAACAATTTTCTTCTTCATCATATCTGCAAAGGCAATCATCATACCCGATGGGTCCTCACCTAAAATAGTCTTTACAAATTCTCTATAGGCCAAGTGGTGTCTCATTTCATCACCTGCAATAATGGTACACATTTTACCTAATAAGGCATTTCCCTTTTTCTTAGCCATTTGCCCAACACGCTTATGCGAAATATTGGTAGCCAATTCTTGAAAAGAGGTGTACACAAAGTTTTTATATGGATCACGATCGGTACCAATGTCAAAACCATCAGAAATTAAATGTTGGGTAGTAATCTCGATTTCTTTCATATTTACCCTTCCAGATAAATAAAGATATTTGTTCAACACATCACCGTGTCTATTTTCTTCAGCTGTCCAAGCGCGAACCCATTTCGCCCAACCATTCGTTTTATGGTCACCGTGCTGGTCAATACCAACAACATCCATTAACCAAGATTCATAAGTTGGCAATGCCTCTTCGGTAATGGTATCTGCCACCATGGTTACCCAAAAATCATATCCTAAATCTTTAGATTCTTCACGAATATCTTTTACCTCTTGTAAGAAAGTATCCTTTTGAGAATCTGGTAAAAAATCTGTTGGTTGCCATATATCCTCTGGTTTTATAAGGAAAGAATCCATGAAACTTTCTACCTTAGGCTCTAAGGCCTGCATCACTTCTAATCTTATATTTTTAGTAGACATAGTATATTTTTTTTCAAAGATCGTCAATAAAACAATCTATTTTTTTAGTAAAGTTAACGGTTTTCTTAGTTTCTGCCCGTTTCATTGGGATAAAAGGTATGAACAGGCTCGCTTTGCCAATATTCTTTTACATCCGCATTAAATACAGTTAACGGCCCCTTAAAGGCTGCGCCCGTATCAATATTCCAAACATTAGCTGCTTTTTGTGGCGTGGTTTTGCCAATACGTGTTACCGGTGTATGACCTATGTATATTTCAGAATAGTTGGTTAATCGCTTCGGATAATGAATATGCTCTTCATCTAAATCTTTATTTAAAGAAAGTGCCAATTCCCAAAGGGTGCGATCCCAATAGAACGTTTTTTTAAAATATTCATGCTCTATACCTTTTAAGTTTGTAAAACCCGCATGTAAAAACAACCTATTTTCTGAATCTAAATAATAGTTCTCTAAGCTTTCATAAAACTTGATGTGCCTATCTATTATTTCTTTAGAAGCTTTACCGTACGAAATCGAAGTTGCTTCACCACCATGCATAAACCATGTTGGGTTGTCTGCTTTACCGGTTAACCAATCATAACAAAGTTCATCATGATTACCGCGTAGGTATATACAATTATAGGTCTCTTGTAATTCTAAAAGATAATTTATGGTTTCAACGGCCTCGCTCCATCCATCTATATAATCACCTAAAAAAATTATCGTATCATCTTCAGTAATCGATGCTTTCTCAAGTACTTGCTTTAATGCTTTTAATCCTGAGTGGATGTCGCCAACAACCAGTGTTCTTTTTAAACTCATTTAGCAAAAATCGCAATTATGGCTATTATGACAAGGATAAAAATCACTAAAAAGAAAATTTTCCAAAATGAATATGGTCTATTTCCACTTAGCACCCCTGTTTGCCCATTTATATAAAAATTGAATTCCTTACCATCATACCTATATGAACTTAAATAAATAGGAAGCAGAATATGTTTGAACTTTTCATTTGATAATTTTATATCGGCATTTGCTATTCTTTGGGTATCACCACCAATATCTCGCCTTATCCAATTATAGGCAATATTCTTGGCTTCTTGAAACGATTTATGATGACCCTCTTTTAATGAAACCGTATATTTTTCGGTTACAAAGCCAGATAGATACTTCGAATTAAAAACCACTAAATCTTTCAAATTCCAAAAGGTGACTTTTGACGGAATCTCTTTTCGCTTCTTTTCTGATGCACTTATTAGAATATCATCAACAAAACCTTCCACTTTTCCAGAAGCATAGGTCCACCTTGTTTTTCTTACCTGTCTGGTTCTCTTTCCTTTATTACTATTGTAGGTTTGATTTTCATAATAATAGTCTCCTCGTTGCCCTTGGTACGATGCGAAAAGATTGGCATCGAAAGTCCAATACGGAAGATATAACCCATGCAAGCCTTCTGGATCCAATGCTGCCTTTTTTAAATTGTCTGGTGCAAACCAAATTTTATCTACCCAATTTTTAAATATGGCTTGTGCCTTTCTAGCATCTAACTGAAAAGGAACTAAAGCCCCTGGTAAGATCCACCCTTCTTTTTCAATATCTTCTCGAATTAAAGGCTCGCTACAATACACACAATTAAGCGATTTGTAGTTTTCTTCTACATGTTGGTTAGCTCCGCAATTTTTACAATGCAACAGCTCTATAGTCTCGGTATAGGCATTTTCACCAACAATTTTTAAGTAATGCTCTAATTCTAACTCTTCAAAGCTAGTTTTAGATTGCTCAATAAATTCTTCATAGCCACAGTACTCGCATATTAATTGATGTGAACCTGGCTTAAATTTTAGCTCGGCACCACAATTTGCACATGCTTTTTTATACTCCGATTGTTGAATATCGTCCATAGAAAGTATCCCTTATCTTAGAAAGGTATGTTAGTATACGTATTGCTTAAGATTATGCCGTTGGTAATGGTGGTGGTGTATTACCGCCCAAGAACGATTTTAATTCTTCTACCTCTTTCAATGCCGTCCAACTTGCCATTCCTTGTTTCCAAATCAATGAATCCCTATTAATGGTTCTGCTTGCGAATAATTCTTTTAGTTTATCAAACGCTACAGGTCCTAACTGATGCCCATTTACGGCATAGAAATAAGTTACCTGCGTTGGCATTGGTGGTGGTCCTTGTGGCTGCTGTGCAGGTTGACCACCAAATGGCTGTGTTCCCGGTTGTCCCATTAAGCCGCCCATTTGTTGTGCTAACACAAAGCCCATACCCATACCCATGCCGGCACCAGCGGTACCGCCTTCATTTTTAGCGGCCAACTCCATTGCTTTAGCTGCTTTGAATTGTGCCAATTTGCCCATATCCAATTTGTCTAAACGGCTGTATTCAAAAATTTCTTTTTTAAGCTCTTCTGGCATCGATACATTTTCGATGTAGAACTTCTCTAGCTCAATACCTACCCTATTGAACTCTGGCTGCATTACCTCTTGGCAAGTTTCAGAAAGTTCGCTAGTATTTGCGGCATATAATTCTATTGGTAAATTAGCTTCACCTACTGTATCTGTAAAACGGGTTACTATTAAGCTTTTTAAATGTTCGTTAATTTCATAATTGGTAAAATTACCATCGGTACCCACTACATCTACTATAAATTTACCTGGGTCATTAATTCTAAAACTATAGGTACCAAAAGCGCGTATCTCCACCAAACCAAAACGGTCATCGCTTAACATGAACGGATTTTTAGTTCCCCACTTTTCATCTGTAAATAAACGAGTGTTTACAAAATAGACCTCAGCCTTAAATGGACTGTCAAATCCATATTTCCAACCTTTTAAAGTTGTTAGTATAGGTAAGTTCTGCGTGTTTAAAGTATATGTTCCTGGCTTGAAAACATCGGCTAATTGACCTTCATTTATAAAAACTGCAGTTTGCCCCTCACGCACAATTAGCTGGGCATTGTTTTTTATTTCATTTTGGTAACGCTCAAAACGATGAACAATAGTATCGTTGGTAGTATCTAGCCATTCAACTATATCTATAAACTCATGGCTCAGCTTTTTCTTTATTTCATCAAATATACTCATGGTCAATATGTGTTTTTAAATATGTAATTCAAGATATGCAATTCATTAACAGACCCAAAATCAGAAACATATTAATTCAAAAAAATAATCTATAAACTGCTATAATTTGACATTTAATTAAGATTATTTAGGAAGTAGCTACTTTTTCTAATTAACTTAGACTCACTAATTTTCTTAAAATTTATGAAAAAGGTATTCTGTATTGGAGAATTGTTGATTGATTTCGTTGCCGAAAATCAAGGTAAAGATTTAACGAAAGCTAAAGAGTTCTCTAAAAAAGCAGGTGGTGCACCTGCAAATGTCGCTTGTGCAATTAGTAAACTTGGCGGCGACAGCTTTTTTGTTGGTGCAGTTGGCAATGACCCTTTTGGTACTTTTTTACTGCGCATTCTTGAAAATGAAAAAGTAAATATCTCTTTAGCACAAAAATGTGAAACATTTACCACCCTAGCTTTTGTTTCTATAGACGAAGATGGGGAGCGAGATTTCGTTTTTAACCGTGGTGCAGATAAAGAATTAACCTATGATTCATCGCTAAAATCTAGTTTTGAAAATAATATTTTACACTTTGGTGCTGCTACTGCACTTTTAGGTGGTTCATTAGAAGAAACCTATAGCAGGTATTTATTTGACGGACTCACAAAAAATGCATTTATCAGTTTTGACCCAAATTTTAGAATTGATCTTTGGAAAAATAAAGAGGATGTTTTTATACGCAAATGTCATGCTTTTATTGAGAAATCTCATCTGTGTAAGTTTAGTTTAGAAGAGGCTAAGTTACTTTCTGGTAAGGATGATTTAGAGGATGCATGCAAGGTGTTTCACGAAATGGGAACCCAAATAATAGTTATTACCCTAGGAAGCGAAGGCACCCTATTAAGCACTTCTAATTTCAGCAAAACTATACCTAGTATAAAAGTAACACCTAAAGATACTACTGGTGCCGGTGATGCTTTTATAGGTTGTCTTTTACAGCAAATTGCAGAACATTCTAAGTTTGAAAACTTATTAGCCGACGAATATCTTCTTAGCAATATGGTTTCTAGAGCTAATAAAGCTGGCGCGATAACCACCGAAAATTTTGGTGCCATTGTATCACTACCTACATTACAGCAATTAGACTCTTAAAATGAACCAAGCTGAATTACATAGGTTAATGACCGTAAAAGGTCAAAAGAAAAAAGATGCTACATCTTTATCATCTTTATTCGACCAAAGATTAGCGACCAATCTTTCGCTTATTAAAAATCAGTTTTTTTCATTATATCAAGAAACAGAACATAAAGCACATTTCTACACTCTTTTAGATACTTTAGAAAGGCTTTTCAACGACCGCCCAGCAGAACTTCAAAAACAAGACATTGTACGCTTAAATTCGGGAAACTGGTACCAAAGCGAACAAATGGTCGGTATGCAATTGTATGTTGACCGTTTCAATCAAAACATCAACGGACTCAAAGAGAAATTACCTTATTTTGAAGATTTAGGCATTAATTTTCTTCACCTAATGCCCATAACTACAAGACCTGTCGGTGAAAACGATGGTGGTTATGCCGTAAATAGCTATCATGAAATTGATCCTAAATACGGAACAAAGGCAGATTTTACCACGTTTACCAAAAAAGCACGAGAGAATAATATATTCATAATGTTAGATTTCGTTGTCAACCATACCTCAGATGAGTTTATATGGGCGAAAAAAGCGAAAGAAGGCAGCCTAAACCATCAAAATTATTATTATACCTATTCTGACCGCCATATACCAGATGAGTTTGAAAAGGCGCTACCAGAAATATTTCCGCAATCGGCGCCCGGAAATTTCACCTATAACAACGAAATGGAGAAGTGGGTTATGACTTGCTTCAACAACTACCAATGGGACCTAAACTATAGAAACCCCGAAGTATTTATTGAAATGCTCGGTAATTTAATGTCTTTAGCGAATTTAGGTGTAGATGTTATACGTTTTGATGCCCTTGCATTTTTATGGAAAAAATTAGGAACATCATCACAAAATTTACCTGAGGCGCATACGCTTATTTCACTTTTTAGAATGTGCCTGCAAGTAATTGCACCAGGTGTTATTCTTTTGGCAGAAGCTATTGTTGCCCCTAGAAATATTATAAAATATTTTGGTGAAGACATAAACGAAGGTAACGAGTGCGAAGTTGCATACAATGCCTCTTTAATGGCTTTGCTATGGAACTCTATTGCCACTAAAAAAGCCAATTTAATGGTCAAGAGTGTTACCGAGATTCCGAATAAACCCAGCGACGCTACTTGGATCAATTACATTCGTTGCCACGATGATATCGGACTTGGTTATGACGATGATTTTGTTCGTGCCATGGGCTTTGATCCAACAGCTCACAAACAATTTATATTAAATTATTACTGTGGCAAATTAGAATGGTCACCCGCAAAAGGGTTAATGTTTATGTACAACCCTAAAAATGGTGATGGTAGAATTACTGGTAGTGCAGCTTCTTTACTCGGACTCGAAACTGCATTAGAGCAGAACAACAAAAATATTATCGACTATGCTATCACTAAAATATTAATGATGCATGGTATTATTCTAACCTTTGGTGGTATACCCATGATTTATGCCGGCGATGAAATTGGCACATTAAACGACTACTCTTACGAGCAAAATGAAGATCATGCCAATGATAATCGTTGGGTGAATAGACCTATGCAAAATTGGGATGTTATTGCTAAATTGAACACTGAAAAAGAGAGTCCTTCCACAATTATTTATAACGGATTAAAAAACATGATTCGTTTACGAAAAGAGCACAATGTATTTGCAGATAACAACGATATAAAAATTCATGGTTGTCCAAATGAACACGTATTTGCTTATGAGCGTACTCATGAAGGCAATAGCGTTTGGGTACTATCCAACTTTAATGAGGTTACCGAAAAGTTAAACATAGCTTGGTTACTATACATAGGAATTCGTACTGGCAAAAATTCTATTAATTTACTTACAGGCAAGACTTTTGAACTTATTAATAACGAATTACCACTAAAGCCCTACGAGCAACTTTGGATTAAGAATATTTAACTTTTCTAAGAACACGAAGCGCTTCTTTAAGCGAAGCATTTATTCCTGGGTATTTTGGCTTTAAAATCTGCCTAGCATTTTCCATTTGTTCTTTGGCTTCTTCAAATCCGTTGAGAAAGCATATTAAATATGAATCTGCTAAATATTTCAATTGCCTAACTTCAGCAATACTCAATCCGATATTTTTATTTGCCTTTGCCACCAAAATATTATTGCTTTTATATATCTTTTTTAGCTCGTCTTCATCATGTATTGGTGGATCAAAAAGTAAATCGCTCGTAATTTGGTAGGTGCCGTTTTCACTGAAATTTATAACCACCTTTTCTAAAGGATAGTACTTTTGCTTAGCTGCCAAACCTAGCTGCACATACTCAATCGTGGTAAATGAATCATTGTTATACGTAATGGTAACCTCATCTAAATTAGAGTAGAATAGTTTTACCTGTTCGTTTATTAATTCAATATCGACCCGGTAGAAATATGTTTCTCCATTTACTACTTTTTTATTGCCTGCCCAGCAGACTACAAATTGTTCTTTAAAAACCTTGTAGTCACTTTCTAAATCTTTATGTCGATGATTTAAAAAATCTATAACACCATCTAAAGTAAGCTCAATATTGTTTTTCGCATGCTGTTCGATAGTGGCGACAGCCTCAGAATTGCTATCTTTTAATTCTATATCAAAAACTTTAGGCAAGCTTATACTACCTTCTCTAAAAAATACAGAACCTCCGTAATATTTCCATATGTTTTTTCTGAGCGAACAAATTTTACCAATAGATTTTATAGTCACCAACCCCACAACTTTACCTTCTGGCAAATGTGGAAATGGAATGTTCTCGTAAGATATTAACGGGGGATTATCTAAATAGGCATTCACCAAATTTTGAATCTTACTATCATCAAAAAAATCTACCCCTACAATTTTATTATCTTCATCTTCAACCCCTATAACTATAAAAGAATTATTTGAAGGATTACTGTTTGCCAAAGCACAAACATGCTTTAAAAACTTACCCTTGCCTTCTTTTTCTCCGATTGAAATAAATCGCTTTTTATCGTAAAAACTATTCTCGTCGTTATGAGCGAGTAAGTTTTTTACCAAAAGGCGTTTATTGATCATGATTAGCTATTTATCTACGAACGATTCTTCAATTACTGCCTAATTTATGATTTATCTACAATGGTAGAAGAAGCTTGCGCCGTTGGCATTACTATCAAATCAGCGATATTTACATGATATGGTCTAGTGACAACGAAATGAATAATATCTGCGATATCTTCTGGTTTTAAGGGTTGAAATCCTTTATACACATTCTCGGCTCTATCATCATCTCCTTTAAAACGAACATTGCTGAACTCGGTTTCTACCAACCCAGGGTTTACCGCCCCAACACGAACTCCCGTGCCGTTAAGATCTATTCGCATTCCTTGATTAATGGCATCGACAGCATGCTTACTTGCGCAATATACATTGCCTTTTGGGTAAACTTCTTTACCTGCAGTAGAACCAATGTTAATGATATGACCAGATTCACGAGCGACCATTTGAGGGATTATGGCTTTTGAAACATACAATAAGCCTTTTACATTGATATCCAACATGGCATCCCAATCATCAATATTGCCATCTTGAATGGTATCCATTCCATGAGCGTTACCTGCATTATTGATCAAAATATCTATTTGAGAAAATTCTTTTGGTAGCGAATCAACCGCTTCTTGAACAGATTCTTTATTACGGATATCAAAATTTAAAGTGTGTACCTGAACTTCTTTACCAAGTTCTTCTTTTAGCGCATCTAGCCGATCTTGACGTCGACCACACAACACCAAATTAATTCCGTTTAAGGCAAATAGAATCGCTGTAGATTTTCCAATACCACTTGTAGCGCCAGTAATAAATGCTGTTTTTCTCATTATTTTTTATAATTATGCAACCTCGTGTCCTTCGTTAGCTTCCAGCAAGATAAACCAATCTTGTACATCCATATCAATTGAAACGGCATCCATAGCCATTTTTAACCGCTTTGGTGTCGCCGTGCCTACAACAGGGTGAATATTAGAGGGGTGTTTTAAAATCCAAGCCAACAAAAGTTGATCTTCTGTTGCATCATATTTTTTAGTAAAATCAGCCAATACTTTTTTAATTCTTGCATTTGCCTTAGACTCTTCTCTAAAATAATTACCCAGTGGACTCCAGCTCATTGCTAGTCTGTCATACGTTATACAATCGTCTAAAGTACCATCGTTCATTACTGCGTTACATGACAATGAAAACTCTACCTGATTCGCCTCAACTTGTATTTCTTTTTCTATAAGTTGAATTTGAGATGGTGTAAAATTTGACACTCCGAATTGCCTGATTTTTCCATCATTCTTTAATTTATCTATTGCCTCAGCGATTTCTGAGGGATTCATTAAAGGGCTAGGCCTATGCAGCAACAGCATATCTAAATGATCTGTCTGTAACATTTTCAAAGAACGCTCTACCGATGATACGATATAGTCTTTATTATAATCGTAATGCTTGACCCTGTTCGTACGCTCTGTTACATCGAACTGAATACCACATTTACTAATGAGTTGAATATCTTCCCTTTTTATTTCACTTTTTTTAAATGCTTTGCCAAAATCTTCTTCATTGGTATAATCACCATAAATATCGGCATGATCAAAAGTGGTAATGTTATTATCTAAGCAATGATTCATTAATGAGATCATCTCGGTGGTAGAATGCTTTTTCCCCCATTTACCCCAAGTCATTGTACCTGCAATTATTCTAGAATATTTCAATATATTGTTATTTGATTGATGAAATTAAAAAGAAATCCCTTAAAACCTTCATAAAAATCAGGGGTTTTCCAATTTTTTAACCTATCATTAACAGCGACTGAGTGAATAAATTTTCAATTTGCGTAACTGTTAAAATTAGAAGCCTTAACAATCAATAATATATAGTTTTAAATGGAAGAAAATACTTCAATTGACATTAGTGCTGTTAATGAGAAAATAGCAAAAGAAAGCGCTTTTATCGATTTACTGATGCTTGAAATGAATAAGGTAATCGTAGGCCAGAAATATATGGTTGAGCGTTTATTAATCGGACTTTTAGGACAAGGTCATATTTTGCTGGAAGGTGTACCCGGTTTAGCAAAAACCTTGGCCATTAACACACTTTCAAAAGCTGTTAAAGGGAGTTTTAGTAGAATACAGTTTACGCCAGATTTACTTCCGGCAGATGTTGTAGGTACTTTAATCTATAATATGAAACTGAATGACTTCTCGATTAAGAAAGGTCCTATTTTCGCAAATTTCGTTCTTGCTGATGAGATTAACCGTGCTCCTGCCAAAGTACAATCTGCTTTATTAGAAGCCATGCAAGAGAAGCAAGTGACCATTGGTGACGAAACTTTTATTCTTGACAAGCCCTTCTTAGTAATGGCAACTCAGAACCCGGTTGAACAAGAGGGAACATACCCGTTACCTGAAGCTCAAGTGGACCGTTTTATGTTGAAGACTGTTATCGATTATCCAAAAATAAATGAAGAGCAGTTGATTATGCGCCAGAATTTATTAGGTAATTATGAGACCGTAAACGCTGTTGTATCCATAGAACAAATACTAAGCGCACAGAAAGCGGTACGTGAAGTATATATGGACGAAAAGATCGAGAAATATATTCTTGATATTGTTTTCGCCACCAGATATCCTGAAAAATATAATTTAGAAAGTTTAAAACCTTTAATTAGTTTTGGTGCTTCGCCAAGGGGAAGTATCAACTTAGGTGTCGCTGCAAAATGTTATGCCTTTATAAAAAGAAGAGGCTATGTAGTTCCTGAAGATGTGCGAGCTATTGTACACGATGTTTTAAGACATAGAATAGGGATTACTTACGAGGCAGAAGCCGAGAATATTACCTCTGTTGACATCATCAACAAAATTGTAAACGAGATAGAAGTACCTTAAACTAGTTGTGATATTCGGTAAATACTATAATTTATGCCGAATATGTTAAACTGCTAACGGAGACTGTAAACTGTTTACTAAAAAAATGGATACCAAAGAGCTACTCAAAAAAGTACGAAAAATTGAAATAAAGACGAGACGTCTTTCTGACCATATGTTTGGTGGGGAATACCACTCTACATTTAAGGGTCGTGGTATGACCTTTAGTGAAGTACGACAGTATCAATTTGGTGATGATGTAAGAAATATTGATTGGAATGTTACCGCACGATATAATGAACCTTACATTAAGGTTTTTGAAGAGGAGCGAGAATTGACCATGATGCTCATGGTAGATATTAGTGGATCTGAATTATTCGGTACTACCAATCAATTTAAAAATGAAATCGTTACCGAAATATCGGCAACATTAGCTTTTAGTGCACTACAAAACAATGATAAGGTCGGTGTCATTTTGTTCTCTGATCAAATTGAACTTTTTATACCGCCTAAAAAAGGAAAAACACACGTTTTACGAATCATTAGAGAGTTGTTAGAGTTTAAGCCAAAAAGTAATAAGACAGATATTGCACAGGCATTAAAATTCTTAAGCAGTATCATGAAAAAGAAAGCGATTGTTTTTGTTCTTTCTGATTTTATTGATGAAGGATATGAAAAAACTCTTAAAATTACTGGTAGCAAGCACGATTTAACAGGTATTCGTATTTACGATGAGCGAGAAGAAACCATTCCTAATATAGGTATGGTGCAAATTGAAGATGCAGAGACCGGCAAATTACAATTGATCAACACAAAATCTAAAAAAGTACGTAATGCTTACGCTGCATATAACTTAGAACGTGTTGCCTACTTTAAAGATTCTTTTACCAAAGCTGGTTGCGGAGTTTTAGATTGTAGGGTCGATGAAAGTTATGTAAAAAAATTATTGGGCTATTTTAAAAGAAGAGGTTGATACGAATGATTTATACTAATAGAATAATTAAAAGCGGTGTTTCGTTCATAAAACGAATTTCACCTTTATTGGTATTTCTACTGTTCTTCGTTGAACTATCTGCTCAAGAACGACCAACGATTTCAACAAAAGTCAACACCACTTATATAAAAATTGGCGAACAGGTTCAATGGACAATTACAGTCGATATAGATTCTACCGATTTTGTTATTTTCCCTGAGGGGCAAACATTTTCACCATTAGAGACCGTAGAGGCATTTGCGACTGATACCACAAGAAAAAAAGACAGACTAACACTTCAAAAAATATACGCCCTTACCCAATTTGATTCTGGTGCATACAAATTACCATCGCAACGAATTGATATTAATGGAACTGGTTACATGACCGATTCTACACTGATCAATGTAGCTACCATACCAGTAGATACCTTGAATCAGAAAATGTACGACATTAAACCATTGATAAATGTTGAGAAAAGCAAGCTAGCTTTTTGGAAGTATTTGCTGATAGGTTTGTTGATATTGCTGATTTTAGGCGGACTGCTTTACTGGTTCGTTTTCCGTAAAAAACCACTTACAGAAGAAGAGAAAGTAGCACTTTTACCACCATACGACAGAGCTTTATTAGAACTTAAACGTTTAGAGAATTCTAAATACTTAATACAAGACGAGTACAAACAATACTATTCTGAACTAACTAGCATTGTACGTTCTTATTTAGAAGAAGATGCACATGTTACCGCACTAGAAAGTACCACGGGTCAATTAATCGAAAAATTAGAGCTATTAAAAGATGCTGGAGAATTAAAGTTGGACAATGATACCATCAAACAATTCTCACAAATATTACAAACGGCAGATTTAGTAAAATTTGCTAAGAATAAGCCTTCTACTTCGGTAGCAGAACAAGACAGAAAGTTAGTTGAACACATTGTCGAAAAAACCCATGAAGCTTTACCAGAACCTACAGAAGAAGAACTACTGGAACAGGCCGAATATCAAGAAGAATTAGAGCGTAAAGCTAAAAAGAAGAAAATTAAAATTGCAATAATTTCTACCATTGCTGTAGTATTGATTGGTATTACCATTGCCGGCGTAAAATTTGGTTTTGGTTATTTAAAAGATACCGTTTTAGGACATCCTACAAAAGAGCTTTTAGAAGGCGAATGGGTACGTAGTAACTATGGCTTTCCTCCTGTTCAAATAGAGACTCCGCAAGTTCTCGTACGTCAAAACATAAAATTACCGCCCGAAGCCAAGGCTGCCATTGAAGATATACAAGCATTTCAATATTCTAGTCCTATTGGTCTTTTTAATGTAGCCACGACATCTGTAACGCTGGCACAAAAAGATGTGGAGCCAGAGTTCGATAAAACCATTGAACAGATTTTATCGAATTTTGAAAGTCAGGGTGCAAAGAATATCATTACCAAACAAGAAGAGTTTAGTACAATAAGTGGTGTTAAAGGGGCGAAAGTTTTTGGTAGCGGTAAATTTTTAGCTCCAGGATCAAAAGAATTAATGGAAGGTGAATATACCGTACTACTTTTTGGTGGCAAAGGTTTTCAGCAATACATTATTCTAACTTGGTTAGAAGACGATAACTACGCTCAAGAAATAGTAGACCGAATTTTAGCATCGGTAGAAGTTAAAACAGAATTATAAATGTTCGATAATATATCATTTGCAAATCCTGATTTCTTTTGGCTGTTTCTATTACTGCCATTAGCAATCGTGTGGTATATATTTAAGCAAACAGAGCAAACTGCATCATTACGCATTTCTAGTGTAAAAGGTTTTACCTATAGCAGTATTTTACCGAAACTAAAACCAGGCTTGTTCATTCTACGCTTATTGGCATTAGGTGCTATGATTGTAGCACTGGCTAGACCACAGACAGAAGATATATCTACGCGCACCAAAACCACAAAAGGTATTGATATTGTAATGGCCATTGATGTTTCTTCTAGTATGTTGGCAAGAGATTTAAAGCCAAACAGGCTATCTGCATTAAAAGATGTTGCTGCAGATTTTATAAAGAAAAGACCTAACGACCGTATTGGTATTGTTGCCTATGCCGGTGAAGGATATACCAAAACACCGATTACTACAGATAAGTCTATTGTACTGAACGCACTTTCAGAAGTTACATACGGTCAATTAGAAGACGGTACCGCAATAGGTATGGGACTCGCAACATCGGTAAACCGGTTGAAAGATAGTAAGGCCAAAAGTAAAATCATTATTCTATTGACAGATGGCGTTAACAACACTGGTTTTATTGAACCCCAAACAGCATCAGACCTAGCTATAGAATTTGGTATTAAAACGTATACTATAGGTTTGGGCACCAACGGAAATGCCCTTTCACCTATTGCTTATAATGCCGACGGTTCTTTTAGATATGGAATGCGCCAAGTAGAGATAGACGAAGAGTTATTGAAAGATATTGCAAGTGCTACAGGAGGTCGATATTTTAGAGCGACGGACAACGAATCTCTAGAGGAAATCTATGATGAGATCAATAAGCTTGAAAAAACAGAGGTAGAGGAATTTAAATATTACCGCTACGAAGAGAAATTTAGACTTTGGGTTTTATTGGCCGGAGGTTTGCTTTTGTTAGAATGGATTTTAAGAAACACGCTTTTTAGAAGCTTTGTATAATATGGTACAGTACGACGAAAAAATATATTTCTATTTACTTATTATCATTCCGGTGATAGTGGTGTTGTTCCTATTATTATTGGTATGGAAAAAGAGAACACAAAAGAAATTTGCAGACTCAGAACTTTTAAAAAGACTAACACCAAATCGTTCTTATAACAAAGGAGGTTTAAAATTAGTCGTTTTTATTCTTGCCTTAGCCTTAATGATTATAGGTCTGGTGAATCCTAAAATCGGTACAAAACTAGAGACCGTTAAAAGGGAAGGCGTAGATATTGTTTTTGCTGTCGATGTCAGTAAAAGTATGCTTGCTGAAGATATTGCCCCAAACAGGTTGGAGAAGGCAAAACGATTGGTTTCTGAAATCATAAACCAATTGGCAAGTGATAGAATAGGAATAATTGCTTACGCAGGTCAAGCGTACCCGCAACTACCGATTACAACCGACTATGGCGCTGCTAAAATGTTCTTACAGGGCATGAATACAGATATGCTAACGTCTCAAGGTACAGCTATAGATCAAGCAATAGAATTAGCTACAACTTATTACGATGATGCAGAACAGACCAACCGTGTATTGTTCATTATCTCTGATGGTGAAGATCATTCAGAAGGTTCTACATTAGATGCTGTAGAAGATGCCGTTGATGAAGGCATTATTATTTACACCATTGGTGTTGGTAAAGAAAAAGGTGCTCCAATACCTATCAAAAGAAACGGAATTTTAGAAAGCTTGAAAAAAGACAGTCAAGGAGAAACCGTAATTACTCGATTAAACGAGAGTGTTTTAGTAGATATCGCAAATGAAGGTGATGGGCAATATATAGATGGCTCTAACACCGATGCAGCCGTAGAATTTATTAAAGATGAATTGTTAAAAATGGATAAAAAGGAATTTGAAGCCAAACAATTCGCAGAATATAAAGATCAGTTTCAATGGTTTATTGGTGGGGCACTATTGCTTCTCTTTTTAGATATATTTATCTTGGACCGCAAGACAAGCTGGTTAAAGAAACTCAATTTGTTCAATGAGAAAAGAAATGAATAAAATAAGCACAGTTTTAGTACTACTTTTTGTTTGCTTTTCATCTCTTGCTCAAGAGGTTGATGAAAAAGTAAAAGAAAAATCTTTACAGTCGTCTACCAATCTTACTTGGGATGCAAACAAAGCGCTATCTGAAGATAACTTTATTGCTGCAGAAGTAGCGTACAGAAAGGCTATTGCAAAAAGTACAGAGAATAGTGCTGCCCCTTATAATTTAGGTAACGCCTATTACGAAAATGAAACGTATAATGAAGCCTTTGGTAGATTTAAAGAAGCAGGCGAGGCATCTACCTCTAAAGTAGATAAACATAAAGCTTACCACAATATGGGAAATGTTTTTATGAAGCGTAAAGATTATGCAAAAGCAGTAGAAGCTTATAAAGAAGCCTTACGTAATGACCCTACCGATGAAGAAACCCGTTATAATTTAGCCTTGGCAAAAGAGCTTTTGAAAAAAGAACAAGACGAAAACAAGCAGGATCAAGACGACAAGGATAAGGACAAAGACGATAAAGACGAGAATAAAGATCAAGATAAAAAAGACGAAGGAGAAAACGAGGATAAAAAAGATCAAGGCGAAGACGGCGATAAGGGTGACGAGGGGGATCAGGACGAAGAGAAGAAAGACGATAATAAAGAAGGTGAAGGAGACAATAAATCTGATCAAAAAAAGAAGCCCGAACAAGGCGAAGGCGATAACGAACAAGAGCAACAGCAACCTAGACCGAATCAACTTTCTAAGCAGCAGGTTGAGAATTTATTGAGAGCCATGCAAAATGCAGAAAAAAAGGTGCAAGATAAAATCGATGCTAAAAAAGTAAAAGGTGCTAAAATTAAAACCGAAAAAGATTGGTAGACTTTAAGTCCATAGCTAAACTTGGGTTAGTATTAACCGTTTTTCTATCATCCGTATTGATGATGGGGCAAGATAACAATGACGTTACTTTTGAGATGAAACTAAGCAAACCTAAGCTTGGTCTAAACGAAAGACTACGTGTAGATTTTATTATGAACCGCGATGGCGATAATTTTAATCCACCAGATTTTACCGGTTTTAAGGTTATTATGGGACCATCACAATCTATTAGTTCTTCATGGATCAATGGTGTAAGAAGTTATTCTAAATCATATTCATACACATTATCGCCTACTGCTAGAGGTAAATTCACTATTAAACAAGCCTCTATCGTAATTGGTGGTGAAACATACAAGTCATTGGCACAAAATGTGGAAGTCACTGCGGCAGTAGACAAGCCTAGTGATCAAATGACAGCTGATGATATAGCAGATGAAAATTTACATTTGGTTGCCGAAATTTCAAAAACGAATCCGTATTTGAACGAAGCTATCACCGTAATTTACAAGTTGTATGTAAGTCCAGATATCAGGGTTTCGAACTATCAACCTTTAGATAACCCAACTTATAATAATTTTTGGAGTCAAGATATTAAAGTAAATGCTCTTAGTGCTCAAAATGGTACCTACAAGGGCAAGCCATATCGTTATGTAATCTTAAAACGTGTGGTTCTTTACCCGCAAAAATCTGGAAAATTAGATATTGAACCGTTATCGCTTGATGTAAGCGTAGATGTACCTACCCAAAGACGAGATTTCTTTGGTCAGAGAATGTATGCCCAAACAAACAAAACCGTATCTGCAGGAAACAGAACTATTAATGTAAAAGCGTTGCCATTAGACAATCAACCTGCTGATTTTAATGGTGCAGTAGGTGATTTTGATTTTTCGGTTACAACAAGTAAAAAAAGCTTAAACGCTTCAGAATCTTTACAAGCAACTATAGAAGTAAGTGGTAGGGGAAATTTAAAATTATTCAAACTTCCAGAACTAGAATTACCTAGTGCTTTAGAGGTTTATGAACCTGAGTTTACAGAAGGCGTTAGAACAACCTTAGCCGGTATGCAGGGCAAAGTGAGCAACCAATATACTATTGTACCATCCTTTAGAGGTAAATATCCAATATCACCTTTAAGCTTTAGTTATTTTAATCCTTCCACCGAAAAATATAAAACACTTACATCAGATGAAATTGTTATCAATGTTTTAGAGGGTCCGTTAAGCGCTTCTTCCAATTCTGATGCAACTACCAATAGCAACAAGCAATCTGTTGTTAGCAGCGGAAATGAATTCAATTTTTTAAAGCTGACACCAAACCTAACAAGTAAATCAGCTTCGTACTTTTTCGGTTCTACCTCTTTTTACTTGTGGTTATTGGGTCCGTTATTACTAATTCCATTAGCTATTTTCTTTAGAAAGAAAAGAGATGCTATTGCTGGTGATATAGTTGGAAATAAAATTAGAAAAGCTAATAAACTTGCCCGTAAATATTTATCTGCAGCAAGAAAACAACTAGGTAATAAAGAATCTTTTTACGTTGCCCTTGAACGAGCGCTACATAATTACCTAAAAGCAAAATTGAAAATAGAAACCTCAGAGTTCAGTAAAGATAAAATAACCGAGCTGCTTACAGAGAAGCAAATTGACGACACTACGGTAAACAGTTTTATAGCGCTTCTTAAAAATTGTGAAGCGGCAAGATACAGCCCATTCTCAAACGTACAAATGCAAGCCGATTATGATAAGGCAAGCGAGGTAATCTCTTTAATGGATAAACAATTATAAGTATGTTCAAAAAGCTAGCTACTCTTATTAGCCTTTTCACGGTTCTCTTTTGTGCCGCTCAGAACAATAAATTGTTTGAGCAGGCCACAGCGGCTTATAATACCGGTGATTATGATAAGGCCGTATCTTATTATGAAGATATTTTAAACAATGACGAGCATTCTAGCGCCGTTTACTATAACCTTGGTAATTCGTATTACAAGCTCAATATGATTGCCGAGAGTATCTATTACTATGAGAAGGCTTTGCTACTATCGCCAAACGATAATGAAATAAAAACGAACCTAAGCTATGCTCAGAATATGACCATAGATGCTATTGATACAATGCCTGAAACAGGGTTGAGTAAATTGTATAAAAATATAACCGGCAAATTAACTTTTGATCAGTGGGCGTATACAGCGATTGTCTTTATGCTACTTTTTGTGCTTTTATATATTTTATTTTATAACTCTAATTACAGCACAAGAAAACGATGGACATTTATAGGTAGTTTACTTGCACTGTTCTTTTGTTTAATCTCGGTTCTATTTGCTTTTATTCAACGAAATGATTTCGATGAAAATCAACCTGCAATAATATTTTCGGAAGAAAGTATTGTAAAATCTGAGCCTAACGACGCTAGTGCAGAAGTATTTTTGATTCATGCAGGAACCAAAGTGAATGTTTTAGAGAAGCTAAATGACTGGAATAAAATTAGATTAGCAGATGGTAAAACAGGATGGATTCAAAACAATGAACTTAAATTGTTAAAGGATTTTTAGATTATAGTTAACAGTTTTTAACCATTTCAGTACTATCTTTATACCTTATTTTTAGTACATGACTTTTTTTGCTCGCATTACTTTACTGTTATTATGGCTTTTTGCAGTTACTGCACCAAGCATCATAACCCTATGCGATGTTGAAAACCCTATTTTAATAACCAATCTTAACGAAGAAGAGCAAGAGACTGGTAAAAAATCTATGGGCGAAGAAAAGTTTGTTAAGGAAAGTTTGTTAGATTTTTCAATAGCAGCCATTTTTGAAAATTCTATAATCAGCAACTTCAGCATGATAGGCTATATAGACCTGTCATTAGAAGTTCCATCTCCTCCTCCCGACTACATTAGTTAATTTCTTCATTTTTATTTTACATCAGTTAACTAATCTGTTCCAAAATAACTTTGGGACATAAACTTTTTATACATGTTTAAACATATTAAGAGCGATATTCCTGCGAGTATCGTTGTATTCTTTGTAGCCCTACCATTATGTCTTGGTATAGCATTAGCTAGTGGCGCACCTTTATTTTCAGGATTAATTGCTGGTATTGTTGGTGGTATTTTTGTTGGCGCACTTAGTGGTTCCAAAATTGGAGTAAGTGGTCCTGCAGCTGGTTTAGCCGCAATTGTATTAACCGCAATAGGTGCTTTAGGTGGTTATGAAAATTTCTTGGTAGCCGTTGTATTAGGTGGTATTATTCAAATTATTTTCGGAATTTTAAAAGCAGGTGTCATAGGATATTATTTTCCTTCTTCTGTAATTAAAGGTATGCTTACCGGTATTGGTATCATCATAATTCTTAAGCAAATACCTCATTTCTTCGGTTATGATCCTGATCCAGAAGGCGATTGGGCTTTCTTTCAAGTTGATGGGGAAAATACCTTTTCAGAAATTTTCAATACCATAAATAATATTAGTCCTGGTGCAACTCTTGTTGCCGTTATAGGTATGGCCATTCTTTTATTATGGGATAAAGTTCTTTCTAAAAAAGGAAAAATATTTCAACTTGTACAAGGTCCTTTAGTAGCTGTTGCAGTTGGTATCATATTCTTTATTGTTACACAAAACAGTGAAATATTTGCTATTTCATCTGAGCATTTGGTTAGTGTACCTGTTCCTAAAGATGCAGCCTCTTTTATAGGTCAGTTTAGCTTTCCTAATTTTAGTGCCATCACAAATCCGCAAGTTTGGGTAACAGCTTTTACCATTGCTTTGGTAGCTAGTTTAGAAACTTTACTTTGTGTTGAAGCAACAGATAAATTAGATCCACATAAAAATGTTACGCCAACTAACAGAGAATTGCTTGCGCAAGGTGCTGGTAATATCGTATCTGGTTTAATAGGTGGTCTGCCTATTACACAAGTTATTGTTCGTAGTTCTGCTAACATACAATCTAATGGTAGAACTAAGCTTTCAGCAATAATTCATGGTTTTCTATTACTGATTTCTGTTATTTTAATTCCTACACTATTAAATATGATTCCGCTATCAGTTTTAGCAGCCATATTATTTATTGTAGGTTATAAATTAGCTAAGCCAGCGTTATTTGTAAAAATGTACCAATTAGGTTGGAAACAATCCGTGCCTTTTTTCGTAACGGTATTCGGTATCGTTTTTACAGATTTATTAATCGGTATTAGTTTAGGTCTTGCCGTAGGTATTGTAGTAATTCTTTTAAAAAGCTACCAAAACTCGCATTTTCTGCATATTGAAGATAATAGTAACGGTAAGCATAAGATAAAAATGTCTTTGGCAGAAGAAGTAACCTTTTTCAATAAAGGTGCTATTCTTAAAGAACTAGACAATCTTCCAAGAGATACGTATTTAGAATTAGACATTTTAAAGACCAGGTATTTGGATTATGATATTGTTGAGATTTTAGAAGATTTCAGGCTTAAGGCATCAGAGAGAAACATAGATATTAAGTTAATTTCAAAGAGAGGTGTTGTTGAAAATCCGCCAAGTTTTATAGGATTCTTTGAGGAACGCCCAAAATCTAAATTGAGCTTAAGCTAACAGATTGGGATTATATTCAATCAACTAAAAAAAACAAAAATGAGTAAAAAATATAAAATCGTTGTTTTCTCAGATTTGAAAAAATCTTTGGGAAACACACTTAAAAGTACGCTTAGCCTAGCTAAGATGCTCAATGGAGAAATAACCATTTTCCATGTTAAGAAAGCGACAGAAGTAGTTACTGAAGACAGCCATCTTTCAGCAATACGTTCTTTGAATAGTGAATATAGAGATATGGATAACGATATAAATTCTATCGTCACAACATATTCCAAAGATTTTGGTGTACCATTAACCTATTCTTGTACTATTGGAAATCTTAAAAATGAAATAGCCAATTACATTGAAAAGGAAAAGCCAGATTTTATAGTATTAGGAAAAAGAAAATCTAAGGTATTTAACATCCTTGGAGACAATCTTATTCCGTTTGTACTTAAAAAGCATAATGGACCTGTTTTTTTGTCTGATGAAAATCAAGTTCTTAACATCGACAAAGATTTATCTTTAGGTGTATTAAGTGGTGACGAAGAGACATCTATTGCTTCACTGACAGAAAATTTACTTTTACATTCGCAAAAGCCTTTAAAATCATTTAGAATATTGAAGAATGCCGACACTTCAGATAAAACAAAAGTGTCAAAAGAAAGAAAGGAGATTGAATTTGTATTTGATAGTAACGATAATTCTATAAAGAATATATCAAACTATGTAGCTATCAATAATATTAATCTACTTTGCATCAATAGATCACAAAACAAGGGAGATTCTAAAAACAAATCTCTTTCTATGCCCACTAATATTAACGACATCATCAATAATCTTAATGTTCCTCTAATACTAATGGGCCAAACAAATTATACATTGTAAATAATTATAAAAAAATATGAAAGCACATACTAAAGAAACACAATCAACGATGACTCCTAAGAAATCATTAGATTTCTTAAAAGAAGGAAATCAAAGATTTCAGAATAACCTAAAAGCAAATCGTAACCTTTTAGAGCAAGTAAATGACACTAGCGAAGGTCAATTTCCTTTCGCCACAATATTAAGCTGTATAGATTCAAGAGTTTCTGCAGAACTAGTTTTTGACCAAGGATTAGGAGATATCTTTAGTGTTAGAATAGCTGGTAATTTTGTAAACGAAGACATACTTGGAAGTATGGAATTTGGTTGCAAATTAGCTGGTACCAACTTAATTGTTGTTTTAGGCCATACAAGTTGTGGTGCTATAAAAGGTGCTTGTGACCATGCTAGGTTAGGTAATTTAACTGCGCTTATCAAAAAAATAGAGCCAGCTGTAGATGCTGTTAAAGAACCGACCGATGAAAGCTTACGAAATTCAAAAAACTTAGATTTCGTAGATAGTGTTTCAGCAAAAAATGTTGAATTAACTATTGATAATATCAGAAAACAAAGTCCGGTATTAGCAGAAATGGAAGAAAATGGTGAAGTCATGATAGTGGGAGCTATGTATGATATCGCTACTGGTGCCGTTGATTTTTACAACTAGAATCAACTGTACATAACACAAATAGAGCCGATGTTAAACCATCGGCTCTATACTTAAGGGAAATCAATCAATTATTCGCAGCCAACGAAAATTTATTAATTAAACACGAGTAGAATCACTTCTAATTATTGTGACTCTATCTCATTAAAATTCATTATTTTAAATTATGAAGAATTTATTTTCAAATTTCAGAGGAGATTTATTTGGCGGTATTACAGCGGGTATTGTTGCTTTACCTTTAGCACTTGCGTTTGGGGTTAGCTCAGGTCTAGGACCTAGTGCCGGACTTTATGGTGCTATTTTTATAAGTTTTTTTGCAGCACTTTTTGGCGGAACCAGTACACAAATATCTGGACCTACAGCACCAATGACTGCTGTGAGTATGGTGGTAATAGCCGGTATTGTTGCCATGAACGATGGTAGTCTTGAAAAAGCCCTACCTGCAATTTTAATAGTTTTTCTTTTAGCGGGATTAATGCAAATTGGCTTAGGCCTTTTGGGTATTGGAAAATACATTAGATATATTCCTTACCCTGTAGTATCTGGTTTTATGACAGCTATTGGTGTTATAATTCTAGTTACACAAATTTTACCGGCTATTGGGTATTACCCAAAAGAAGATGCTGAGTTTGTAAACCTATACAAACCTATGGCCGAAGAGATTATTCTAGATAATATCTTAAAAGAAGAAGCTGGTGAAGGTATATTGGTTTTAGAGGATTTTAAAGAGACTATCTCTCGTGCTGAAGGAATAACGGAAGCCGATATGATGAAAGAGGCTCAAACATTAGCTAAATCTGAAGCATCTGGGGTAATAGGTGCAATTAAAGTATTACCAAGAGCACTTAACAACATTAATTGGCTCGAATTAATTCTTGCACTTTCTACCATTGCCATCATTTATGGTTTCAAAAAAATAACCACTACAATTCCAAGTGCTTTGGTTGCACTAATTGTGGTGTCTGGTGTGGCTTATGGATTTGGCTTAGACTATAGGCCAATAGAACAAATACCAAGCGGTTTTCCTATGCCTAACCTTGGCATATTCACCGAATTTCAATTAAGCTCAGTAACTCCATATGTATTTACCGCTCTTACCTTAGCATTACTTGGTGCCATAGATTCACTTTTAACTTCTGTAGTTGCAGATAACATGACCAAAACCAAACACAAGCCTAACAAAGAATTAGTTGGCCAAGGTATTGGTAACAGTATTGCCGCAATATTTGGTGGAATACCAGGGGCAGGAGCTACTATACGTACTGTTGTAAATATTAATGCAGGTGGTAAAACAAAATTATCTGGTATGGTTGCCGGTGTTCTACTATTGATTGTACTTCTAGCTCTTGGCCCTATTGCTTCTCAAATTCCTGCTGCGGTATTAGCCGGTATTTTAGTTACGGTAGGTATTGGTGTTATGGATTATAAAGGTTTAAAGGCAATTCCAAGTTTACCAAAAGATATGAGCTTAGGACCTATTAAATTCAGCTCTGAGGTAGTTATAATGCTTGTAGTTCTGGTACTTTCTTCTGTTTGGAACTTGGTTTACGCCGTTGGTGTAGGTCTAGTAATTGCTTCTTTAATGTTTATGAAGAAAATGGGCGATTTAACAGCAGAACGATCAGATGTAAAATCTTTAGAAAAAGAAGTAAACTGGCCAGATGAAGCTGCGTTTCCTAAAAGTCTACAAGAAGAAGTTTTTATTAAACATTTGAAAGGACCGTTATTTTTTGGATCTACTAGTGAGTTTCAACAAATGGCAGATCAAATACCTGAAACGGCATCTACCGTAATTATAAGAATGGGCAGAATGCAATACATGGACCAATCTGGTTTATACACTCTTGAAGATGTTCTTATAAGCCTTCGAAAATCAGGCATAAATATTCTCTTTGTCGATGTTTTAAATCAGCCTCGTTATATGATGGAGCGTGTTGGCGTTATACCAGAACTAATACCAGAAGAACATATTTTTGATGAGTTCGATGAGTGTTTAATTTGGGTAAAGGCTAATGTAAAAGATGAATTTACCTCTAGCTGATTCATCTTAAGCAACAAAAACATATCATACCTGTTTTAAAAGTTTTAAATTTGCGGCTTTAATCAACATTCATGATTGATAAGATAAAAGAACAAATCTCTGAAGTAGCATCGTTCACAGCTGACAATATGGAAGCTGTTGAAACGTTTCGTATTAAATATTTAGGTAAAAAAGGTATACTTAACGACTTCTTTGCAGAGTTTAAGAATGTACCTAAGGACCAGAAAAAAGAGTTCGGCCAAACTATCAACGAACTTAAACAAGCTGCTACAGAAAAGGTAGAATCTTTAAAAGAAGTTTTAGAAAATAACCAAACTGATGAACAGGTGTATGGCGATTTAACCAGACCTGGAAATCCTATTGAATTAGGTTCACGTCATCCTATCTCTATAGTAAAGAACAAAATCATTGATATTTTCTCTAGAATTGGTTTCAATGTTTCTGAAGGTCCAGAGATTGAAGATGACTGGCATAATTTCACAGCGTTGAATTTACCAGAATATCATCCTGCGAGAGACATGCAAGATACCTTCTTTGTTCAAACAGATCCAGATATACTTTTACGTACACACACCTCATCGGTTCAAGTGCGTTATATGGAAAACAATCAACCTCCTATTCGTACCATATCTCCGGGTAGAGTATATAGAAACGAAGCTATTTCGGCAAGATCTCACTGTTTCTTTCACCAAATAGAAGGCTTATATATTGATAAGGACGTTTCTTTTGCCGATCTAAAACAAACGCTTCAATACTTTACTGCCGAACTTTTTGGTAAATCTAAAATTAGATTAAGACCTTCTTATTTTCCGTTTACCGAACCAAGTGCAGAGGTTGATGTATACTGGGGATTAGAAACAGAATCGGATTACAAAATTACAAAAGGTACTGGTTGGTTAGAAATTGGTGGCTGTGGTATGGTAGACCCAAATGTGCTTACAAATTGCGGACTAGATCCTGAAATTTATTCTGGATTTGCTTTTGGTGTCGGTATTGATCGTATTGCTATGCTATTACATCAAATAACCGATATTCGTTTGTTAAGTGAAAATGATCTACGCTTTTTAGAGCAATTTAAAAGCGCCCTATAAAATCACTTCGTGAAAAAAGATATTGAAATACCTGTTGTTAAAGATGTACATGTTGCTATCATTCGCGAATGGAACGAAGAATTTTTGGACAAAGATTGGAATGCCTATATCTTAAATGACCGTAAAACTGCTATTGAAATGACCATGGTGGTCTCTAAGGGGTATGATCAAGATCGCAAATCGTCTACGATGAGGCACGGTATCGGCGACATGGAACCAAAGTCCTTTAGAAAAATAGAAGTAGTTCAAGAAGATGTTTTGGGATTGAACAATGAGTTTTTTGTCACATTCTATGCGGATAATAAGTTGTACGAAAAACGCTTTGTGTTCGAGAAGAATACCGTGACAGAAAATAATTTGGTTAACATTCAATTGATCGATAAAGAGGGCATCTTTGCTAAATAAGGTTTTTAAAAGCATCCTATGCGTCATGCGGCTATCTAATAATTAAAACATGAAGCTTAAAATTGCCATCTTATTATTCATCATTATTTTAAACAATGCCTGTGACGTTTCTCAGGAAGGAACAGATTGTTCTTTAGTTGATTGTGCAATTGGACAATTATTTTCTGTTGAGTTGATCGATAATGACGGTAATAATTTAATAACCAACGGCACCTATGCCATTTCAGAAATATCAATAACTAATAATGAATCAGAAATAGATTTAATACCCTTTAACTCTAACGATTTTCTAAATTTTATAGTTGAAAATAAAAGTGGAGAAAGTATTTATACCATTCGATTTTCAGAATCTGAAATTGATACGTTAAATCTAAATCTGGTTGAATTGGACCAAGCCTCTGTTTGCTGCGGTCCCTATTATGCAGTTCAAAGTGCTACTTATAATGGTGCCAATTATGAAATTCTGACTAACAATAATGATGATTTTTTTAAAATTACTGTAGTCAAGTGACTAAACTATTCCATTTGTTCTACTAAAAATAGAAGTGGTTTATGGCTAAACAACTGTTAAACGAGATTAAACAACTTCTTCGATTCTTTTAAATTTCAATACTTTAACATTTTTTAAGTTCTTTTAGTTTGTTTGTTACCGAACTAACAATACCTTTGTAGCTTCAAATTTCGAATTATGGAAAAAGAAGAACGTAAACAAAAGTTAATAGAAGAGCTAGGTGTTCATTTTGAGGCTGAATATAGTTTACCTCCTTTAGCTGCAAGAATATTCGGGAATCTTGTAGTTACTGAAGAAATCGGATTAACATTCGATGATTGCCAAATGAAAAGAGGGGCTAGTAAAAGCTCTATTTCTACCTCACTGAATTTATTGTTACAGTTAGGTATGATTACCTATTTCACTAAATCTGGAGATAGAAGAAGATATTTTCAAATATCTGACAAGAGCACATTTTTCATTAAAAAGCTAGAACAAGCACTTAAAAAAGCAGCTAACGAATCTAAAATGATACAGAAAGTTGCTGAATACGATAAAGAATATAACATTGAAAAATATATTTCTAATAAAGCAAAAATAGAAGCATATATGCACTGTTTAGACCAAAATGAAAGTACTTATAAAGAAACGATAGAAGCTTTAAAAAAGCTGATATAAAAAAATTTAATCAGTAGGTTCGTTTTTTACCGAACATACTGAATTAACAAAACCTTAACAAGCAAACAACGACTATTTAAACAAGTAAACATCCGATTAAAATGAAAAAATTATCAATTATAGGAATATTATGTGCAGCTCTTCTTTTGAGCTCCTGCTTTGGTTCATCAGAAAAACCAGCAGAAGGTCCTACAGCTCCCCCACCACCAAGCTTGAAAGTTGCTAAACTAGTAAAACAAGACTTAACAATTTATAATGAATTCTCTACTACTCTTGAAGGTAAGCAAAACGTAGAGATATGGCCAAAAGTATCTGGTTTTGTTCAAGAGGTATATGTTGAAGAAGGTCAGAAAATAAAAAAAGGTCAACTACTTTTTAAATTGGAAACTCAGACTTTAAATCAAGACGCCAACGCTGCAAAAGCTTCTGTAAATGTAGCCCAAGTTGAGGTAGATAAGCTGAAGCCCTTAGTAGATAAAAATATTATTAGCCCTGTGCAATTAGAAACTGCAAAAGCACAACTTGCACAAGCACAGGCTAATTATCATAGTGTTACGTCTAACATTGGTTATTCTCGCATTACTAGCCCTGTAGATGGTTATATTGGTGAAATTCCTTTTAAAATTGGTGCGCTTGTAAGCTCAGCAATGGCTAAACCATTAACTACAGTTTCTGATATTAGCGAAGTACGTGCTTATTTTTCAATGAACGAAAAAGAGCTTTTAAAACTAAAGGAGTCTTTGCCTAAAAACGATAATAACGTTTTAGACTTAGAGAAAGCCCCTGAGGTAACCTTAATAATGATCAACGGTGAAGATTATGCTGAACCTGGTAAAATCGCTATGATCAATACTATTATTAATAGCACTACTGGTAGTGTAACGGCCAGAGCCGATTTTGACAATAAAAACAATTTACTAAATAGCGGTAGTACCGGTAAAATTAAAATTCCAACTATTTATAGTGGTGCATATGAAATACCACAAACTGCAACCATTGATCTTCAAGGTAAAAAATTGGTTTACGTTTTAAAAAATGATAATACGGTTACTACAATGCCATTAGACATAATTACGACCACCCAAAAAGGTTTTGTAGTTGAAAATGGAATTGAAGATGGAACTACCATTGTTGTCGAGGGAGTATCTAAATTAAAAGACGGAATGACTATTAACCCAGCCAAGTAAGCATCCGGTATTCATTAAAACTTATAAATAAAGAACAATGTTTCAAAGATTTATAGATCGTCCCGTACTTTCTACGGTTATTTCGATTATTATAGTTATTCTAGGTGTTTTAGGTTTAACAACCTTGCCTATAGAACAATACCCTGAAATTGCACCACCAACGGTACAGGTTACAAGTACCTATACAGGTGCAAATGCAGAAACCGTACTTAATAGTGTTGTAATTCCATTAGAAGAGCAAATTAATGGTGTTGAAGACATGTTGTACATGACCTCTAACGCAAGTAATGATGGTGCCTCAACCATAAATGTATTTTTTAAGTTAGGTACAGACCCTGATATTGCTACCGTAAACGTGCAGAACAGAGTTGCAAGAGCAAACAGTGTATTACCTCAAAGTGTTGTTCAAACAGGAGTTATTACTCAAAAATCTCAAACCAGTGCATTATTATTCTTCTCCTTATTTTCTGATAATGATGAGTACGATGCAACGTTTGTAGAAAACTATGCTAAAATTAATATCGTACCAAAATTACAACGTATCGAAGGTGTAGGTAACGTTACAGTTTTTGGAGCTAAAGATTATTCTATGCGTATCTGGATTAATCCAGAAAAAATGGCTGCTTACAAGCTAATGCCATCTGATATTCAAGCAGCTCTTGCAGAACAAAATCTCGAAGCAGCAACGGGTAAAATTGGTGAAAATGCCGATGGTGTTTATGAGTATGTATTAAAATATAAAGGTCGCCTTTCTAATGAAGCCGAATATGAAGACATCATTATTAAAGCTGAAGAAAACGGACAGTTTTTAAGACTTAAAGATGTCGCCGAAATTGAATTGGGAGCTTTTAATTATGGAACTAAAAATGAAGGCATGGGTAAGCCCGGTGCTGCCGTTGGTGTTTTTCAAACTTCTGGATCAAATGCGAATGCAATTATCGAAGAAATTCAAATTATCTTAGAAGAGAGCAAGGTAGATTTCCCTAAAGGATTAGACTATGTTATTCCTTATAACACAAAAGATTTCTTGAGTGCATCTATAGATCACGTAATACAAACTTTGATTGAGGCCTTTTTATTGGTATTCTTAGTAGTATTCCTATTTTTACAAGACTTTAGATCGACATTAATACCCGCCATTGCTGTACCGGTAGCAATTATTGGTACATTTTTCTTCCTCTCATTATTTGGGTATTCTATTAACATGTTAACGCTATTTGCGATGATACTCGCCATTGGTATTGTAGTGGATGATGCTATTGTAGTGGTAGAAGCCGTGCATGCCAAAATGGAAGAAGGCGCTACAAATGCTAAAACGGCTACGAAATCTGCTATGTCAGAAATATCTGGTGCTATTATTTCTATTACTTTGGTAATGTCGGCAGTATTTATTCCTGTATCATTTATCAGCGGATCTTCGGGTGTATTCTATCAACAATTCGGAATTACACTAGCAATTGCAATTCTTATTTCTGCAGTAAATGCATTGACACTAAGTCCGGCTTTGGCTGCTCTTTTATTAAAGCCTCATCATACATCCGAAGAAAAAAAGAAAGGTGTTGTAAAACGTTTCTTCTCAGCTTTCAACACTGGTTTTGATGCCGTAACCAATAAATATATTGGATCAGTTAAATATATAGCAAAAAGAAATTGGCTTACCGGGGTGTCCCTTGTAATATTCGCTATTATAGCAATTTTATTATTTCAATCTACGCCTACAGGCTTTATACCGAATGAGGATCAAGGGCTATTATTTGCCGATGTTACCATGCCTCCCGGTACTACTTTAGAGCAAACACAAAAGACTGTAAAGAAGCTCGACTCTATTTATGCTTCTATGGATATCATAAAAGATAGAATGAATATTACCGGTTTCAGTATTCTGAACAGTGTTAACGGTGGTTCATATGGTTTCTCTGTACTTCGTCTTAAAGATTGGGGCGAAAGAGAAGGAGAAGGAGAATCAGTACAAGAAGTAATAGGAAGTCTTTTCGCAAAAACAGCGGGATTAAAAGATGCTAAAATATTCTTCTTCACACCACCAAGTGTTCGTGGTTTTGGTAACTCTACCGGTTTTGAAATGAACTTGCAGAGTAAAGATGCCGATGATTGGCAAACCGTAAACAAAGTTACCAATGAGTTCTTAGGTGCTATCAACGCACGACCAGAGGTACAATACGCAATTACAAACTTTAATGCCAACTTCCCTCAATATGAATTAGATGTTGATGTTGAGAAAACCAAAATGGCAGGTTTAACTGTAACTGATATTTTTAGTGCAATGCAAGGATATTATGGTGGTCTTTATACTACCGATTTCAATAAATTCGGTAAGCAATACCGTGTAATGATCCAAGCTAAACCAGAAGATAGAGCCGACGAAAATTCATTAAACCATATTTTTGTAACCAATGCCAATGGAGAGTCGGTTGCTGTATCTCAATTTGTATCGTTGAAGAAAATTTACGGTCCTGAGCTGGTAAGTAGATTTAACCTTTTAAGTTCAGTGAAAATTAACGGAGCTATGAACCCTGGGTATTCAACCGGCGATGCGATAAAAGCAATTGAAGAGGTAGCTGCAGAAGTATTGCCTAATAACTATACCTATGAATATTCTGGTCTAACTAAAGAAGAAAATAGCGCAGGTAGCCAAACTATCATCATATTTATATTGAGTTTGGTATTTGTATACTTCTTATTAAGCGCTCAGTACGAATCGTATATTTTACCATTATCAATTATACTTTCACTACCCGTAGGTATTGCAGGTGCCATTGGTTTTGTAAGTATAGCCGGACTTGAAAACAATATCTATTTTCAGATTGCATTGATTATGCTTATTGGTCTACTTTCTAAAAACGCTATTCTTATTGTAGAGTTCGCATTGCAACGTAGAAAACACGGTATGTCGATTATTGATTCTGCTATTGATGGTGCAAAAGCAAGACTTAGACCAATTTTAATGACATCATTCGCCTTTATTCTTGGTTTAATGCCATTGGCACTTTCATCGGGTATTGGTGCTGTAGGTAATAGATCTATTGGTATGAGTGCTGTTGGTGGTATGTTAATCGGTACCATATTCGGTGTATTCGTAATACCAGCTTTGTACGTTATTTTCCAGACTATTCAAGAGCGTTTTACTGGTGCTCCACAACCAACTATTGAAGAATAAAAGAACTAAAGAAATCATGAATAAAATAATATCAAATAAACTTTTACTGGTTGCCTTTCTGCCGCTGTTGTTGCAGTCTTGCTTTACGGCAAAAACATACGAGCGACCAGAAATTGAAACAGAAAACTTGTATAGAACAGACAATTTGCCACAAGATAGTGTGTCGTTTGCGTCGGTTTCTTACCAAGACTTATTTACAGATTCTTATTTGAATACCTATATTCAAAAAGGTCTAGAAAACAACCTTGACATTCGCATTGCGCTGCAGAGCATTGCGGCTGCAGAGGCTTATGTGAAGCAAGGTAAGGCTGGTTACTTACCAACAGTTAACGCTGCGGCAAGTGCGACTAGAACGGCGAAAAACAGTGAAAATGGACAATTTGGAAGCTTATTCACCCAACCTTATAACCAGTTTGAAACTTCTGGTACTATTTCTTGGGAGGCAGACATTTGGGGCAAAATCAGAAGTACAAAACGTGCTAGTGATGCCAGCTACTTACAAACCGTAGCTGCACACAAGGCTGTAAAAACTAGTTTAGTTGCACAAATTGCTACTACTTACTATCAAATTTTAGCCTTAGATAAACAAATTTCTGTTACCGAAGAAACCATAGAAAACCGTTCTAAAAGTTTAGAAACCATAACGGCTTTAAAAGAAGCAGGGCAAGCTAATCAGGTTGGTGTTGACCAAACTGCAGCACAACTATATAGTGCTCAAAGTCAATTGTTAGACCTTAAAAATCTACTTTATCAAGCGGAAAATACCTTGAGCATTTTATTAAGTGAAGAACCACAAACTTACGAGCGCAGTTCACTAGACGAGCAGTCTTTAGCTAACGAAATGCAATTAGGTGTACCTGCTCTTTTACTTCGAAACAGACCTGATATTATGCAGGCGGAATATAGCTTAGTAAATAGTTTTGAATTAACGAACGTTGCTAGAAGTAACTTTTACCCATCTATAACGTTATCTGCACAAGGCGGATTTCAAAGTTTAGATCTTGATAATTGGATAGATTCTAGTTCAATATTCGCTAATTTGGTTGGTGGTTTAACACAGCCCATTTTTAACGGTAGAAAAATTAGAACTGCTTACGAAGTTGCGCAGGCTCAACAAGAACAGGCAGTGTATATGTTTAAGAAAACACTATTAAATGCTGGTCAAGAAGTATCTAATGCTTTGTATGATTACAATATCTCTTTAGAAAAAGAAGAGTTCATTACAAAACAAGTATTGGCTTTAAAGAGAGCAGAAAGTAATTCAGAAGAATTATTGAACAGTGGCTATTTAACCTATTTAGACCTTTTGACTGCTAGAGAAAATGCCTTAAATGCTGAACTTAGCTTGGTTGACAACAAACTTTCTCAATTATCTGCAACGGTAGAATTATATCGTTCTCTTGGTGGTGGATGGCAATAGGTCGATGCTTTAAAAAATGCAAAAAAACTAAATATATTGAACAGGCATTAGTGCTTTTCTCTAAATATGGATGCAAAAGGGTCGGAATGGATGATGTTGCTGAGACCCTTGGCATCTCTATAAAACATTTTATGAAGTTTTTGAAAACAAGAGTAATAATATACAGGAAAGTGTTTCACTTTTACTAAGTCGAACGCATGATAAAAAAAATCAGGTTTTTTAAAACTTCTGATCAAACGCCAAACCCATTTATTTATATTATTCATATTTATAGCGTAGGACTTAAGGAGCTAAAAACCCTAAGTCCTACTTTTTTATATAGCCTGAAGAAATATTAGCCTCAATCCTATAGGCTTTATGACAATTTTACCCAAGCCGTCGTTTGGACCTACGTTTTGGATTTACTGCAGGAAGCAAAGACTAAAGGACTTTTAAGAGACAATATAAACAATAAGTACAAATACGAGCTATTTCACCTTAGAATCAATGAGGTTATAGTACAGATGAACTTTTGGAACATTTAATCAAAGTGCCGATGCATGGCATTAAAAAATAGAAAGTTTTATCTCAGCACAAAACCTTTTGCCGCCCACCATGGATGAATTTCTATTTGTAACCTACCTGCCTTTACCATAGGGTCTGCATTTGCCAAACTATCTGCAATTTCAATATTTGGCGTATTGTAAATTGTTATTCCCCTTATATCTCCATCATCTCCAAAAGGTCCGGAAATATCGGCATATCCTAATTCATACATTGTACCCAAATGTGCCATATGCAGACTTTGTAAACTATCTGCTTCTGCTTTAGGTTGATCACGGTTTGGTCCACTTTTTAAAAAAGCAATATAATACTCTTGCATAAGTACGGTGTCCTTGGTTTTTTCATCTACATAATCAAAAATTTGAAAACCTTTCTTGGTAAGCTCTGTCTTCAACTGCGTCGCCGATTTCTTTTGTTCTTTGGGTTCAACGGTTGCAATTTCCGTTGTCTTTTCTTTACAAGCCTGTATGAACATCAACGCTATTAATACCAAACAAATGTTTCTACTCCTTACCATAAATTAAAAGGTGTTTTGCTTAATTGAGAATTATAATATTTTACTTCTCCTGTTACCTCGGCTCCAAGCCAAGCAGGTTTATCAAAATATTCATTTTCATCGTTCAATTCGATTTCAGCCACTGTTAATCCTTCATTTTCATCATGAAATTCATCTACTTCATAAACATGGTTTCCTACCGGTACTTCATATCTATATTTATCTAGAATTCCTTTTTCACACAACTTCAAAAGATTTTCTGCATCTTCTACAGTAATTTCCTTTTCCCATTCAAATCTAGAAGTGCCTGAAGTATTCGATTTCCCTTTTACGGTAATAAAGCCCAAATCTCCTTTGATTCTGACCCTAACCGTTCTATCGGGATGTGTATTTAAAAAACCTTGAACAATTCTGGTTTTAGAACTTGCTTCAGACTTATAATCGTCTGATTTGACCAAAAATTTACGTTCTATTTCTATCATATGAATGGGTTAATCTACTATCCTTAAAACTAAGATAAGTCTTAAATTTGCTTATGCCCAATGAAATGCCTTTGCGAAAAATTATTCATGTTGATATGGATGCATTCTATGCTTCTGTAGAAGAATTGGACAACCCAGATTTAAAGGGAAAACCTTTGGCAGTAGGTGGAAGTGAAAAAAGAGGTGTTGTTTCTGCCGCCAATTACGAAGCTCGTAAATTTGGGGTGCGCAGTGCTATGAGTGGATTTCAAGCAAAAAAAAACTGTCCGCAGTTGACTTTTGTAAAACCGAGATTTGACCGATATAAAGAAATTTCGAAAATAATACGCTCTATATTTTTCGAATACACAGATCTGGTAGAACCGCTGTCTCTTGACGAAGCTTATCTTGATGTTACGGTTAATAAAAAAGGAAATCCTTCTGCGACCATGCTTGCCACTGAAATAAGGCAACGTATTCTTGAAAAAACAGGCTTAAATGCATCTGCAGGCATATCTATCAATAAATTTATTGCTAAAATTGCCAGCGATATCAATAAACCTAACGGACAAAAAACGGTTAACCCTGAAGAGGTGATTCCCTTTTTAGAAGAATTAGATATTAGAAAATTCTACGGTGTTGGTAAAGTTACTGCTGAAAAAATGTACAAGCTTGGCATTTTCACCGGAAACGATTTAAAAAGCAAATCAATTGAATTTTTAGCCGAAAATTTTGGCAAAAGCGGACCTTACTATTATCATGTAGTACGTGGAATTCACAATAGTGAAGTTAAACCGCATCGTATACCTAAATCTGTCGGTGCAGAAAGAACCTTCAATGAAAATTTAAGTAGTGAGATTTTTATGCTTGAGCGTTTAGAGCATATTGCCCAAGAACTAGAAAGAAGATTGACAAAATCTAAGGTTGCCGGTAAAACCATTACCTTAAAAATAAAATACAGTGATTTTACCTTGAATACAAGAAGTAAAACAATGCCCTATTTTATCGCAGATAAAGACCTCATCTTAGAAACCGCAAAAGATCTTTTATATCAAGAGGAGTTGCAAAATTCGGTTAGACTATTAGGAATCTCACTTTCTAATTTAAATACTGAAGATAAGACCACTAAAAAAAATGATGACAAATCAATTTTGGTACAATTAAAATTCGAATTTTAATTGTTCTTGTACAAAGCGAACCATGTTACCTTAGCTTACTTCTTAAATTATTTTTTGCAATATATTAGATAAGTAAATTGTTTTTATTAATAGTTTACCTATTATAAAATGACTTGGCACCATAATGACCTCAACGCATATTTACAACTTATTAATTACACATTTAGGGAATAAAAAAAGTTCTAATTACTAAGGTTTGTTGTAAATACTTCCATTTTCAAAGAAAAATAATCTCTTTTGTGTTCAACTTTTTTCATAACTTTTTAAAGTATACCCAACGAACACTTAAACATTTACACTAATCCTCCCTTAAAATTTTAACTGTCACCCGTAAATTTTTAGCTTTATAGCAAATTGCTATGAAAAAGAAATTTTAATTATTACTCTAAACTACACAGAATGATAGATTTAAAAGATTACGACAAAGCCGTAATCAAGTTTAGAAAGAGCTTAAACTTTACGATGTTACCTGTTCTCTCTTGGGATTTTTATGCTTCTAATTATGAAGAAATAAAACAAACCGAAGAAGATTCTGTTGCCTTGTTAAGTTTGGTTTCTGCCAATTCTTGGAATATTGATACCGAAATTCTCGATACCAGATTAAAAACCAATAAGAATGTTATAGTGGTAACAGATGCTAAATTAAACATTGTTTTTGCTACCAAGAACATGTGGAATATGAGTCAATACTATCCTGAAGAAGTTATAGGTAAAAGTCCTAAAATGTTTCAAGGTAGTTTGACATCAAAATCTACCTTAAAAGTGGTTTCTGAAGCAGTAAAAGAAAAGAAACCTTTTGAAGTCACAGTAGTTAACTATAGAAAAGATGGAACTACGTATAAATGTTGGATTCAAGGAGAACCTATTTTCGACAATAAAGGAGACATCGTTAATTTTATAGCCTTTGAAAAAGAAGTTGCTTAACTTTTGATAGTTAAAGCATAAAAAAGGGTCGCTAAATAAGCGACCCTTTTTTTATGAATTATAGTATTAAACCTGACTAAATATCGCCTGATTCTATTTCACTAACTCTTAATGTATTTACCATTCCTTTATCTTTAATAGGCATTGCCGCAAGGCTAATTATCATATCCCCTACTTGCAAATATCCTTTATTAAAAGCTATACGGTTTACATCATCGACAGTATCATCTGTAGATACAAATTTATCATAGTAAAAAGCTTTTACACCCCATAATAGATTCAATTGCGTTAGTATTCTTTTATTCGATGTAAACACAAGAATATGTGAACTTGGTCTCCATGCAGAAATTTGAAAAGCGGTGTAACCACTATTGGTTAAAGTAGAAATTGCCTTCGCTTTAATATCATCTGCCATTGTAGCGGCATGATAACAAATAGATTTAGTAATGAATCTCTTTGTACGAATATGTGGTGGATCGTGCGGTACCTTAATTAAATCTGAACCTTCAACACTCTCTAAAATGCTTGACATTTTTTCAATTACCTGTACAGGATAATTACCAACAGAAGTTTCACCAGATAACATTACTGCATCTGCACCATCCATAACAGAGTTTGCAACATCATTTACTTCTGCTCTTGTTGGTGTAAGACTAGTAATCATTGTCTCCATCATTTGGGTAGCGATAATTACAGGTATTCTAGCTTTCTTAGCTTTTAAAACTAATTGCTTTTGAATTAACGGAACTTCATGGGCAGGAACCTCAACACCTAGATCTCCACGAGCAACCATTAGACCATCACAGTAAGCAACAATCTTATCTATATTTTCAACAGCCTCAGGTTTCTCAATTTTAGCAATAATCGGAATTTTATGTTCTGAGTGCTTATTGATTATGTTCTGAAGATCAATTAAATCTTGACTGAAACGAACAAATGAAAGTGCGATCCAATCTACCTCTAAAGAAATAGCGAATTCGGCATCTTTAATATCCTTTTTTGTAAGTGCAGGTAAAGAAATATTAGTATTCGGTAAGTTAACACCTTTCTTTGATTTTAATGGTCCACCTTGTATTACCTTGGCTAAAACTTCATCATCACCATTGGTCGTTACGACTTCGAACATTAATTTACCATCATCTAAAAGAATACGCTCCCCAGCTTTTACATCTCTAGGAAATTCTTTGTAATTCATGTAAACACGTTCTGCAGAACCTTCAAAAGGCTCTCCAGTTACAAATGTTATTTCATCACCTGGGCTAACTACAACATCACCGGCCATTACGCCCACGCGTAATTTAGGTCCTTGTAAATCTGCTAAAATAGATGTGTAAGTATCCATTTCATCATTTAATTCACGTATCATTTTTACACGCTCTTTAACATCATCGTAATCGGCATGAGAAAAATTTATTCTGAATACATCTACTCCTGCATCTATCATGCTCCTGAGTACCTCTTTCTTGCTAGTTGCAGGTCCTAAGGTGGCTACAATTTTCGTCTTTTTTACAGTTGGCATATTTAAAAAATTAGATTGTTCTTTGATTTTAGTTTGTCTATACTTATTTCATAAGCTGCCATAACTTTAGGCAACATTAATATGTTCTTTATCAAGGAGTTTATATCAAATCCCTTCTCTGTTTCTATTTTTAACAGATAGTCGACATCCTTATACTCGGGTAAGAGCCTAGGTGTCTTATATGTTGATTCATTCTTAAACAAATCATCTCTTACTATGAGTTCTTTTTCACTGCTATGATTGGCAATTAAAACCCAATACATATCATTATACTCATCTTCCCATTCAAAAATGGGAAACGAATTATTTTCAGCAAGATTAAAATTCTTTTTTGCTCTTACAAATTTTGCCTTAATACTTTGGTTTAAACCGTAGGCTAATGCAAAATCTTCTAAGGTAGTGTGTAAAGCTATAAGGCTAAAAGATTCATCATAAAAATCATCATTTATTTTATAAGTCGCAGCCATACTTGAACAAAACGGTAAATATAGAACTTCTAAGCTATAAAGCCTAGTTAGATAATTTGATAAAAACACATTAAAAGTTACTAAAATGTTAGCTTTTTATCATTTTGTGAAATGATTAATTCTCCATTTTGTCCTGCAGCGCAAAAAAAGCTCTTTTTGAAGCTCTTTCTTCTGCTTTCTTCTTTGAAGTTGCTCTCGCTTTGGCAACAACATTACCCCCAATTGAAAGTTTAACGGCAAAATGTTTTAGTGGATCGTTACCGGTATCATCATATACGTCAAAATCAAACGTTTTCTTCTTTTTCTGACACCATTCGATTACTAAACTTTTATAACTAATAACCCTACCTTCTAATTGTTCAATGTCTACATAAGGGTCTACTACTCTCTTATAAATAAATTTTTCACAATATTTATAACCACGATCAAGATATATGGCACCTACCAAAGCTTCAAATACATTACCATGAATGTTTTGACCAAAGTGCGATTTGGGTATTCTACTTTCAACATAGTTAATTAAACCTAAATCTCTACCCAATTCATTTAAATGCTCTCTACTAACAATTTTAGAGCGCATTTTGGTAAGGTAGCCTTCATCGCCTTCTGGCACCTCGCTATAAAGATGTTTAGAAATTATGGTTCCGAGCATAGAATCACCTAAGAATTCTAACCTTTCATAGTTCATAGCATTACCCTTATCATCTTTTATATTCATTGACCTATGAAGAAAGGCTTTTTTATAAAAGGATAATGTTTTGGGCTTAAAACCTAAAATTTTGGTTATTCCCAAAAAAAAATCCCCATCCTCTTTTGGATGGGAATTAAATAAGTTTGAGGGAAATGACATAAATACTAATTAATCAATTTTTTTAAAAACCACACATGCATTGTGCCCACCAAAACCGAATGTGTTACTCATAGCAACCTTTACATCTCGTTTTTGAGCTTTGTTCAATGTAAGGTTTAAACTAGGATCTATATTCTCATCTACCGTAGTATGGTTAATAGTTGGAGGTACTATTCCATGCTCCATTGCCAAAATCGATGCAATTGCTTCAATAGCACCGGCTGCTCCTAATAAGTGCCCAGTCATAGATTTTGTGGAATTTATATTTATATCTTTTGCATGTTCACCAAATACTTTGGTAATTGCCTTAAGCTCTGCAACATCTCCTAAAGGCGTAGAGGTACCATGTGTGTTAATGGCATCTACATCTTCAATTGATAGACCTGCATCTCTTAAACAGTTTTCCATTACTCTAACTACTCCTATCCCGTCAGGGTGTGGTGCAGTCATATGGTAAGCATCACTAGACATACCGCCACCTGCTACTTCTGCATATATTTTTGCTCCTCTAGCAACTGCATGCTCATATTCTTCAAGAACCAATGCCCCTGCTCCTTCTCCTAATACGAAACCATCTCTAGTTGCATCAAAAGGTCTTGAAGCTGTTTCTGGACTTTCATTTCTTGTTGATAATGCGTGCATTGCTCCGAAACCACCCATACCTGCAATAGTTACGGCTGCCTCACTACCACCGGTTACGATGACATCACAATGACCTAAACGTATATAGTTCAAGGCATCTATCATGGCATTGGCCGAAGAGGCACAAGCTGAAACAGTTGTATAGTTAGGTCCCATAAAACCATGTTTTATAGAAATATTTCCTGGTGCTATATCTGCAATCATCTTTGGTATAAAGAATGGATTGAATCTTGGTGTACCATCACCATTAGCAAAATTCATCACTTCGTTCTGGAAAGTTTCCAATCCTCCGATTCCTGCTCCCCAAATAACCCCAACACGAAATTTATCAACTTTTTCTAAATCCAATTTAGAATCAAGAATAGCCTCGTCAGAAGATACAAGTGCATACTGTGCAAATCTATCTAGCTTACGGCCTTCTTTTCTTTCAAAGTGATCTTCGGTGCGGTAGTTCTTTAGCTCACATGCGAATTTTACTTTGAATTTTTCTGTATCGTAATAAGTAATTGGTGCCGATCCACTCTTACCGTTGACCAAGGCATTCCAATACTCCTCAATATTATTACCTATTGGGGTAAGTGCCCCCAAACCTGTAACTACAACTCGCTTTAACTGCATTTAACTTTTATTTGTTTAAATCTAAACCAAGCGTAAATTAAAAAAAATTATCCATGCGGAGCATTTACCACATGGATAATTTGAATTCTATTTAAGAAAACATGTTTTACTTCGCTTCTTCTATATAGCTGATGGCTTGACCAACAGTTGCGATATTCTCAGCTTGATCGTCTGGAATTTGAATATCAAATTCTTTTTCGAACTCCATTATCAACTCTACCGTGTCTAATGAATCTGCGCCTAAATCGTTAGTAAAGCTAGCTTCGGTTACCACTTCGTTTTCATCAACTCCTAATTTATCAACGATGATAGCTTTAACTCTTGATGCAATGTCTGACATAATAATATTTGTTTTAAAAATTTAAATTGAAGGCAAAAATAAAAAACTTTGGTTTAATTACACTAATTGTCGTTAAAATGTATGGTAATTTAATAAAATTAAAGACATGTGCTGTAATTTTACCATATTAATATTTTGTTTCGGTAACGTTGAAAAAAGGTATTGAAAAGTAGTGAGGTAATTAGAACCGTTAATGATAATCGTTTTTTTCTAAATTCTGACAAGCTTTAAATTTGCTTTATTTGCCGAACTTTAATTTTATTGTTCGCTCTCTTAAAAAGACCACTTCTATTGAAAACCCAAAAAATTATTCTTTTTGCCTCAGGTTCTGGATCTAATGTTGAAAACATTGCCAACTATTTTAAACTCCGCAAAGATGTTACTATATGCTGTGTATTAACTAACAAAAGCGATGCCAAAGTCATCGAACGTTGCAATAGACTTGAAATAAATGCTTTGTATTTTAACCGCCAAGCCTTTTCTAAAAGTGACTTTATCTTAAATCTGTTAAAGTCTTTAGACCCAGATCTTATAGTATTAGCCGGCTTTTTATGGAAAATTCCTGAAGCTATTACAAATGCTTTTCCAAATAAAATTATAAACATACACCCAGCTCTTCTACCCAAATACGGTGGTAAGGGCATGTACGGTATGCACGTTCACAATGCAGTTAAGCAACATAACGAAACAGAAACCGGTATTACTATACATTATGTAAATGCGCATTATGATGAAGGTGCAATTATACAACAGACAACAGCACCTATTACTGTAAATGATACTGCAGAAGATATTGCATCTAAAGTACACCAATTAGAATATGAGTACTTCCCTAAAGTTATCGATGAAATTCTATCTAAACAATAATGGCTAAAAAAGGAAAATTCTATGTTGTCTGGAAAGGTAAAAAGCCAGGCATCTTTGATTCATGGAAGGAATGCAAAAAATCTATTGCAAATTATGCCGGTGCAGAATATAAATCTTTTGAATCTTTTGAGTTCGCCAAAAAAGCTTACAACGGTAATTATGCCGATTTTAAAGGACAGAAAAAAACAGCACCTTTATTATCAAAAGAAGAATTGGCACGAATTGGGACACCTAATTATCATTCTATTTCTGTTGATGCGGCTTCTAGCGGAAATCCCGGAGTTATGGAATACCAAGGTGTAGATACCAAAACGGGTAAAAAGTTATTTAAACAAGGCCCTTTTCCGCAAGGCACCAACAATATTGGAGAGTTTTTAGCTCTTGTTCACGGACTAGCATTTTTGAAAGAGCGCAATAGTGACCGTATTATTTATACAGATTCTAGAACAGCCATGAGTTGGGTACGTAAAAAGAAATGCAACACAAAACTAACGGCATCTGCTAAGAACAAGAATCTTTTTGAACTTATTGACCGGGCAGAAGACTGGTTAAAGAAAAATAAATACACTACAGTTATCGTAAAATGGGAAACAAAGGCCTGGGGAGAAATTCCTGCAGATTTTGGTAGGAAATAATTGGCATTTTATATCAACAATTCACCTTTAACAACTATTACCATTTGTATTTAATAAACCATTTTAATTAGCCCCTCAAAATCGTATATTTGCAGCTTAAATTTTTTACAATTTTATGGGCAAGCTTTTAATAGTAGGTACTGTCGCTTTTGACGCCATTGAAACTCCTTTTGGAAAAACAGATAAAATATTGGGCGGCGCAGCTACCTATATTGGCTTAGCAGCATCTCAATTCGATGTTGATTCAGCTATTATATCTATCGTAGGTGATGATTTACCTCAAGAATATTTAGACCTATTAACTGATAGAGGTATTGATATCTCTGCCTTAGAAATCGTAAAAGGTGGTAAAACTTTCTTCTGGAAAGGTAAGTACCATAATGACTTAAATTCAAGAGACACCTTAGTTACAGAATTGAACACATTAGAAGACTTCAACCCTGTAGTTCCTGAAAATTACAATGATGCCGATGTAGTTATGCTAGGCAACCTTCACCCAATTGTTCAATTAGGTGTAATTAATCAGATGAAAAAACGACCAAAATTAATCATATTGGACACCATGAATTTTTGGATGGACAATGCTCTTAACGATTTAATGGAAGTCATTAAACATATAGATGTTCTAACTATTAACGATGAGGAAGCTAGACAACTAACTGGCGAATACTCTTTAGTTAAAGCAGCACAGAAGATTTTTACCATGGGCCCAAAATATGTGGTCATCAAAAAAGGAGAACACGGTGCTTTATTATTTAATGAAGACCAAATATTCTTTGCGCCGGCATTACCTTTAGAAGAGGTATTTGACCCAACAGGTGCTGGTGATACTTTTGCAGGCGGATTTTCAGGATATCTAGCAGCAAGCGACGATAGTTCTTTTGAGAACATGAAGAAAGCTATTATTCACGGATCTAATTTAGCATCTTTTAGTGTTGAGAAATTTGGAGCAGAAAGAATGATTGATCTAGAACGCAAAGAAATTAGAGAAAGACTGCATCAGTTTAAAAAACTGACTCAGTTTGACATAGAATTAAAATAATCCCCCTAGCCTCAAAATATTTTGGGGTTTTTTTAATACCAAAAACAATGAGTGACGCAATTAAGCATGAGTGTGGTATTTCTGTAATACGATTGTTAAAACCTTTAGAGTATTACAAGGAAAAGTATGGAACAGCATTTTATGGTGTAAATAAAATGTATCTAATGATGGAAAAACAGCACAATCGCGGTCAAGATGGTGCAGGTTTTGCCAGTATTAAATTAGATGTAGAAGCCGGGGAACGTTATATGAGCCGTGTACGCTCGTGTCAGCAACAACCTATACAAGATATTTTTGCCCAAATCAACGACCGTATCAACTCTGAGCTAAAAGAGCATCCGGAGTATGAAGATGATGTGGCTTTACAAAAAAAGCACATACCGTATATAGGAGAATTACTTTTAGGACATGTACGTTATGGTACTTTTGGTAAAAACAGTATTGAAAGCGTTCACCCTTTCTTAAGACAGAACAATTGGATGCACCGTAACCTTATTGTTGCAGGTAACTTCAACATGACCAATGTTCACGAACTGTTCGATAACCTAATTCAACTAGGGCAACATCCAAAAGAAATGGCCGATACGGTTACCGTAATGGAAAAGATAGGTCATTTTCTAGATGATGCGGTTGCTAAATTATACAAGCAGATTAAAAAAGAAGGATACACCAAACAAGAAGCTTCTCCACTTATTGCCAAACGTTTAAAGGTGTACAAGATATTAAGAAGGGCTGCCAAAAATTTTGATGGTGGTTATGCTATGGCCGGTTTATTAGGTCATGGCGATGCTTTTGTATTAAGAGATCCAAGTGGTATTAGACCTGCTTACTACTATAGAGATGATGAAGTTGTCGTAGTAGCATCAGAAAGACCGGCAATACAAACAGTATTCAATGTACCTTACGATGAAGTAAAAGAATTGGATCCGGGTGCAGCCATCATTATTAAAAAGAATGGTTCAAGTGCCATTAAACAAATACTAGAACCTAAAGAGCGAAAGGCATGTTCTTTTGAACGTATCTATTTCTCTAGAGGTAGTGATAAAGAAATATATCAAGAGCGTAAAGCGTTAGGTAAGTTGGTGTTCCCTCAAATATTAGAATCAATTAACGAGGATATCAAGAACACCGTTTTCTCTTATATACCAAATACGGCAGAAACGTCATTCTACGGTATGGTAAAAGAAGCTCAAAACTACCTGAACAAGAAAAAAGAAGAACAAATACTAGCTTTAGGAACAGGTATTACAGGCGAACAATTACATGAGATATTAGATGTACGCCCTAGAATCGAGAAAGTCGCTATTAAAGATGCAAAGCTTAGAACTTTCATTACCCAAGATAGTAGTAGAGATGATCTTGTAGCGCACGTATATGACATTTCTTATGGCTCTGTAAAAGAAGGTGACAATCTTGTTATTATAGACGACAGTATTGTTCGTGGTACAACACTCAAGAAAAGTATTCTAAGAATTCTGGACAGATTATCACCCAAGAAAATTATAGTGGTATCATCTGCACCGCAAATCAGATACCCAGATTGTTACGGTATCGATATGGCAAAATTAGAAGACTTTATAGCTTTCAAAGCTGCCTTGGCTTTACATGAAGACAACAACTCTATGCATATCGTAGAAGATATTTACAAAAAATGCTTAACACAGGTTGAGAGTCATGATAACGACGTAATTAATTACGTTAAAGAATTCTACGCTCCGTTTACCGCAAAAGAGATCTCCAAAAAAACCGGAGAACTACTTAGTCCTGATGGAATAAAAGCCGAAGTTTCTATTATCTACCAAACAATTGAAAGTCTACATGAGGCTTGCCCTAAAAACTTGGGGGATTGGTATTTTACCGGTAACTACCCAACACCAGGCGGAAACAGAGTGGTAAATAGGGCTTTCATAAACTTCTATGAAGGCAATAATGAACGCGCATATTAGATAATTCATCGATGAAATACACTCATTTTATGTATTTCATCGATGAATACAGTATTTTAACGACTGAATAGTCGATTTGACTTAACCAGCTTTACATTTAAAGCTACCATAGCATAAGTAGGTTAAGTTCATGGTAAGATTTGGGGCAAAAAAGGTGGAGTTTACTCCGCCTTTTTTATTTGCCAATTTTACTCTCTGTAAAGTTGTAATCCGTTTCTTCACAAAGCTCCCTTTGACGTTATTACGAGACGTTCAACCAATACCTTTTCCTGTTGTTAATAAGCCGATTACATTTACAGAACCATAGCATAAGTAGGTTAAGTTCATGGTAAGATTTGGGGAAAAGGACGGAGCGATGCTCCGTCTTTTTATTTTACAGCCATTTTTAACTTCATCATCTCACAACAACTTTCGAAATTTTTAATTCTAGCAGTACAACCTAAGTTTGTGACGTACAACGAATAGCTTTTTATAATACCCTCTTTGCTTATACATTTACTGAACCATAGCATAAGTAGGTTAAGTTCATGGTAAGATTTGGGGAAAAGACGGAGCAATGCTCCGTCTTTTTATTTTATACCAATTGGCTTATAAAACAACTAGTTACCCTTTGTAACCTACCCCTAGAAAAACATCTCTACCAAAATAAAAGTTTATTTTTTTCTTAAAAATCCTTTTTTTATTTACTCAATACCAGTAATTTAGTATCGCCATAGCATAAGTAGGTTAAGTTTATGGTAAGATTTGGGACGAAAAGGGTGGAGACTTCTCCGCCCTTTTCTATTTTAAAACCAAAAAAACCACCTATGAATAATTCATAAGTGGTTTCCTACAATATAGTTAAGAATATTTCTGCTCTTTCTTATTTGTTACTTGCGTATCTTTTTGATACTTCATCCCAGTTAATGATATTGAAGAATGCCTCAATATAATCTGGTCTCTTGTTTTGGTAATTTAGGTAATATGCATGTTCCCAAACGTCTAAACCTAATATTGGTTGACCTCCACATTCAACGCCTGGCATTAATGGATTATCTTGATTTGGTGTAGAACATACTTCTACTTTACCGCCTTCATGAACACATAACCATGCCCAACCAGATCCGAATCTTGTACCTGCCGCAGTTGAAAACTTATTTTTGAATTCTTCGAAAGAACCAAAAGCACTATCAATTGCAGAAGCTAATTCGCCACTTGGCTTTCCACCACCGCTTGGTGATAAGATTGTCCAGAATAATGAGTGATTGTAAAATCCGCCACCGTTATTTCTAACAGCACCATTACTCATATCTAAACCAGTTAAAATATCTTCTATAGACTTCCCTTCTAAGTCAGTACCTTCTATAGCAGCATTTAATTTAGTTGTATATCCGTTATGATGTTTTGTATGATGTATTTCCATTGTCCTTGCATCGATATGAGGCTCAAGAGCATCATAGGCGTAAGGCAATTTTGGTAGTTCAAAAGCCATAATTTATGTGTTTTTAGATTAATATTAATTGTATTCCAAAGTTACGGATTTTAACATTTATATTCATGTAATAATTTGTTAAGAACTGTACAGGAATCCTTAATTTGCAGTAAAAATCAGTGTCTAGTAATTCTTTTACCATATACAATGCTTCTGCCGGATCTGGCAAAACCTATGCTCTTGCTAAGGTTTACCTGAAAATTATACTTGCTTCGCCGCAGAATTTCAGAAAAATATTGGCTATCACATTTACCAATAAAGCGGTAAATGAGATGAAGCATAGAATATTGAACAGTTTGTTCGAATTTTCTAAAACTATATCTATAGAAGATGCCAATCCGTTATTTAATGATATCGTAAACGAAACCAATTACACCTTTGAAGAACTACCTGCATTAAGTAAACTTCGCTTAAAGCAAATTCTTCACAACTATGCCTTTTTTGACATTTCTACTATTGACAAGTTTACCCACAGACTTATAAGAACTTTCGCGAAAGATTTAAAGATCCCTCAGAATTTCGAGGTTGTTCTTGATGTAGATCTTCTTTTACAAGAAGCTGTTGAGCGTGTTATCAGTAAAGCCGGCGAAGATCCTGAGTTTACTAAAGTGCTTTTAGATTTTGCCATTGAAAAAATCGAAGATGACCGTAGTTGGGATATTGGGTTTGACCTTTTAAAAATCGGTAAACTGATATTCGATGAAAACAACGCCGAACATTTAAAACATTTACAAAAAATAGAATTAGGCGATTTTCTAAAGCTTCAAAGTCATCTTAAAAAAGAAACCAAAAATCTAGAAAAAAGAATTGTAGAACTTGCTACTGCAGCTCTTGATGTTATTACTTCATCTGGATTGGACTTCAAAGATTTCCCTAGAGAAACCTTACCAAACCACTTCAAAAAAATAGTAGCTGGTAACTTTACACCTACTCAACTATATAATAACAAACTAGAGGATAATTTAATTGAGGGTAAAATAGTCAAAGCCACCGTTAAAAATGCACCAGCAGAATTAGCACCTCAATTACTTCATCATTATCAAGCTATAAAACAGCTCATTTATAAAAGGGGATTGTATGCTAACATCAATAGAAACATTATTCCCTTTGCGTTATTAAATGCAATACAAAAAGAACTGAAGATTATTCAAGAAGAAAAAGACCAATTGTCTATTTCTGAATTCAACACCTTAATTGCAAAAGAGGTTAAAGACCAACCTGCACCTTTTATTTATGAGCGACTTGGAGAAAAGTATCGTCATTATTTTATCGACGAATTTCAAGATACTTCGCAAATGCAATGGGAAAATCTTATTCCATTAATTGGTAGTGCCATGGAGGGTGAAGATGAATTGGGCAGTACCGGGTCTTTATTTTTGGTAGGTGACCCAAAACAAGCTATTTATAGATGGCGTGGTGGTAAAGCTGAACAATTTCTTGAGTTGGCAACACACGAAACACACCCATTTACAATTCAATCAGATCTGGTTACGCTGCCAAAGAACTACAGAAGTTATGCAGAAATCATCAACTTCAATAACAACTTTTTTCAAAGTATTAGTCCGTTTTTAGAGAATGACATTTATCAAGAATTCTTTAAAATTGGTAACACACAAGAAACCAATCAGAAAGAAGGTGGCTACGTAAACATTTCATTATTAGAAGAAGATACCGATGAGGAGTATGCGGCAAACACTTTGGCAACTATTCAACGATGTTTAAGCCAAGGGTATACCTATAGCGACATCTGTATTATTATAAGAAAGAAAAAGCATGGTCTTCTACTGGCAGATTTTTTAATGCAGCACGAAATTCCTGTAGTTTCTTCAGATTCTTTATTACTAAGTGAAAGTGCCAAAGCTATTTTCTTGGTACAACTGATAAGGCATATGGTTCAACCTACTGAACTAGAGATTCAATATGAGATTTTAAATTTTTTATCGGAAGGCAAAAATGACAAGCATTCCTATATCTATGAGAATTTAGGAAAGCTTAATACACACTTGTTAGAAACATATGGTTTTGATGCCTCTAAACTAAGACAAGCTTCAGTTTTCGACGGATTGGCGTATGCTATAAAAACCTTTGATCTTATACCAACTTCAGATGCCCACCTATCTGCATTTATGGATCTAGTTTTTGATGTAGAGCAAAAATATGGCTCAGACATGCAGTCCTTTGTAGACTATTGGGACAAGAAAGGAAATTCGGCGAGCATTAGCACACCCGAAAATATGGAATCGGTACAGATCATGACCATTCATAAATCTAAAGGGTTGGAGTTTCCGGTTGTAATTTTCCCTTATGCCAATTCAAATGTGTTCGAAGAGATCGACCCAAAATTATGGCTTCCGGTAAACAAAAATGAATTTCTTGGCTTTTCCGAAGTACTTATTAATAAAAAGCAAGAAGTTCAAGAATACGGTGAAATTGAATCGCTACTTTATGAAATTGACCACCAAAAATTACAGCTCGATGCTTTCAACCTATTATATGTAGTACTTACTAGAGCGGTGAATGCCCTGTTTATTATTAGCGCCAACAAACTCGATAAAAAAGGAGAACACAATACCAATAGTTATTCTGGACTATTCATTCATTTCTTAAAGAGCACCGGTGAATATCAACAAGATAAACTAACGTACGACTTTGGTAAATTAATACCACAAACGTCTAAAAAACAAACCAGTACAGACCAGCTTTCTATACCTTATATATATACCAATATAAATAGGCCCGATTTTAAGATACTTGCATTAGCCGGAACGTTATGGGACGAAGGCTTAGATGTTGCCATTAATCAAGGTAATGTTATACATTATATATTAGGTGCGATTTTTACAACAGCCGATTTAGATAGAGCCGTACAAATGGCGCTGCAAAAAGGATTGATAAAAGAGCAAGATGTAAACGGGATAAAGGAAATTGTAAAAAAGGTCATCTTTCATAAAGATTTGACGCAATTTTACCAAAATGATATCGAAGTACTAAATGAACGCGACCTATTGATGGCAGATGGCACGGTACAAAGACCAGATAGGGTGGTTATAAAAAACAATCACGCTACCATTATAGATTATAAGACTGGTGAACAAAACCCAAAATACCATCATCAAATAAATACATATGCCCAGAGTTTTTCAAATATGGGCTATACCATAGACCATAAGATCATTGTCTATATTAATACTGAAATAGAACTAGATTATATATAAAGGAATATGTACGGAAAAATTAAAGAACATTTACAGCAAGAAATTGAAAACATCAAAAATGACGGACTCTTTAAGGAGGAAAGGATCATTGTTTCTCCGCAAGATGCTGTCATTAAAATCAACACCGGGCAAGAGGTGATCAATTTTTGTGCGAATAATTATTTAGGGCTTTCATCTCACCCAGATGTTATACAGGCGGCAAAAGATACTATGGATTCGCATGGTTTCGGTATGTCTTCTGTTCGGTTCATTTGTGGCACCCAAGATATACATAAGACATTAGAAGAAAAGATCGCTCACTTCTACGGTACAGAAGACACCATACTATATGCCGCTGCCTTTGATGCCAATGGCGGAGTGTTCGAACCTTTGCTAAATGCAGAGGATGCCATTATTTCTGATTCTTTAAACCATGCTTCAATAATTGACGGTGTGCGTTTGTGTAAAGCAAAGCGCTACCGTTACGCCAATAGCGACATGCAAGATTTAGAGGCTCAGCTAATTAAAGCGAATGAAGACGGCGCTCGATTTAAGATTATTGTTACCGACGGAGTGTTCTCTATGGATGGAATTGTAGCTCCTCTAGATAAAATTTGTGATTTAGCCGATAAGTATGATGCTTTGGTTATGATAGATGAATGCCATGCCACCGGATTTATAGGTGAAAAAGGAAAAGGCACCTTAGAAGAAAAAGGTGTTATGGGCAGAATAGATATTATTACCGGTACACTTGGTAAAGCATTAGGTGGCGCCATGGGCGGTTACACAACTGGCAAAAAAGAAATTATCACATTACTGAGACAACGCTCTAGACCTTATTTGTTCTCTAACTCTTTAGCACCTGCTATAGTAGGTGCGTCTATTAAAGTGTTCGATATGTTAGAAAACGATACTTCGTTACGAGATAAATTGCAGGAAAATACTGCATACTTCAAAAAAGGCATTAAAAATGCAGGTTTCGACATTGTTGACGGAGATTCAGCTATTGTGCCCGTAATGCTATATGATGCCAAACTTTCACAAGATATGGCCAATATGTTATTGGAAAGAGGAATTTATGTCATTGGTTTTTTCTACCCAGTAGTTCCAAAAAATAAGGCTCGCATTAGGGTACAACTATCTGCAGCACACACGAAAGAGCATTTAGATGCTGCTATAAAAGCTTTTACAGAGGTCGGAAAAGAATTAAAAATCGTTTAAATGCAGTATTTAATCTATTAAATGCGCTAAAAAAAATAGGAAATTGATTTTGTTAATAATATTTAACAAGTTACATTTGCAGCTAATAAACACTTAAACTTAAAATTTAATACATGAAACATCTTAGCAAATTATTGGCAGTTGCCCTACTTGTAGTAGGTATCAACAGCATACAAGCGCAAGACGAGAATAACCCTTGGCAAGTGCAATTTGGGGTTAATGCCATTGACGTATATCCAACTTCGGATGTAAGTTCTTTCGGTAACGAATTCTTTAATGTGAACGATCACTGGAACATTTTACCTTCTATCTCTTACGTAGGAGTATCTAAGTCAATAGGAGATGGTTTCTCTGTTGGTGCTAGAGGTTCTCTTAACAAGATTAGCAAATTAGGTGATACTAGCGTTGACGATCTTTCTCACTACGCTATAGATGGTACAATAAAATACGATCTTATCAAAAGACAAACTGTTCTTGATCCTTTCGTAGAAATCGGTGGTGGTTATACTTGGGTTGATGAAATCGGTGCTGGTACTGCAAATGGTGGTATTGGTCTTAATATCTGGTTTTCTGAAAACTTAGGTCTTACTTTACAATCTTCTTACAAGCATGCTTTCGAAGATTACGGAGTTACACATTTCCAACACTTAGCTGGTATCTCAGTTAAATTTGGTGGTACTGATACTGACGGTGATGGTATCTATGATAAAGACGATGCTTGTCCAGAAGTTGCTGGTCTTGAAGCATTCAACGGTTGTCCTGATTCTGACGGCGATGGTATCGAAGACAGCAAAGATGCTTGTCCTAACGAAGCTGGCTCTAAAGAAATGAACGGTTGCCCAGATGCTGACGGTGACGGTGTTGCTGATAAAGATGATGCTTGTCCTAACGAAGCTGGTCTTCCTGCTTTAGCTGGTTGTCCTGATGCTGATGGCGATGGTGTTGCTGATAAAGATGACGCTTGTCCTTCTGAAGCTGGTCCTGCTGAAAACAAAGGTTGTCCTTGGGCTGATAAAGACGGTGACGGTGTACTTGATAAAGATGATCAATGTCCGGATGTTGCTGGTACAGTAGCTAACGCTGGTTGTCCTGAAGTAACTGAAGAAGTTCAAAAACAATTGAACGATTACGCTAGAACTATCTTATTTGATACTGGTAAATCTTCTATCAAAGCTGAGTCTACTTCTGTAATGGTTGACATTATCACAATCCTTAAAGAATATCCTAACGCTAAGTTTACTGTTGAAGGTCATACTGACAGCGTAGGTAGCGAAAAATTAAACCAAAGCCTTTCTGAGTCAAGAGCTCTTTCTGTAAAAGAATTCTTAGTAGACAAAGGAATCGAAGAGTTTAGATTATCTGCTGTAGGTTACGGTGAGTCTAAGCCAATGGCTACAAACAATACAAGAGCTGGTAGAGCTCAAAACAGAAGGGTAGAAATCAACTTAGTAAAATAAGTTTATAAAAACCTAAGTGTTTTAATAACTAAAAGTCCCGCAATATTGCGGGGCTTTTTTATTTTTACACTATATGCAGAGCTTTATACAAGATGTAGTACTAGACGTTTTAAAAAATAACCCAGATACCGGTAAAGTAGTTTTTATTCTACCTAGTAAACGTGCGGGTGTATTTCTTAAAAAAATACTATCACAATCACTTACCCAAACCGTACTTGCCCCTGAAATCTATAGTATAGAAGATTTCATTGAAAAGGTTTCTAACCTTGTCACCGCAAATACGACCACACAATTATTTGAACTCTATAATGCCTATTTAAAAGTGGGCGATTATGATAAGGAATCTTTTGATTCTTTTTTAAAATGGGGACAAATACTATTACAAGATTTTAACGAAGTAGACCGTTACTTAGTTGACGCATCAACCCTATACCAAAATGTTGCCGCTATTCAAGAGGTCAACCACTGGTCATTGAATCCTGATAATTCTGAAATGATTGAAAACTACCTTCACTTCTGGAGGTATTTAGAAGACATCTACAATCAATTTAATAACCGATTATTAGAACAAGGACTTGGTCACCAAGGACTCATCTATAAAACCTCGGTAACAGAATTACCAAACTATCTTGAAAAAACGAATAAAAAACATATTTTTCTTGGCTTTAATGCCTTAAACACTGCAGAGAGTATACTTATACAGACTATTCTTGAGAAAACAGATGCTAAAATCTATTGGGATATCGACCCTTACTTTTTGCAAGATAATATTCATGATGCCGGTTTCTTTATAAGAAACTATCAAAGCACATGGAATGTGCTGAAGGGAAAACCTCTTGCAGGACTTACCAATTATTACAACACCGAAAAGCATATTGAAATTATTGGGGTGCCTAAAAATATCTCTCAAGTTAATTATGTGGGCGATTTACTGTACAAGATACAGAATGACTCTCCAGATGCATTACGTAATGCCGCCATTGTACTTGGTAATGAAGAATTACTAAATCCGTTATTAAATTCAATTCCCGATAATATACCCGCTACCAATATTACCATGGGTCAAAAGTTGGCATCAACTACATTGGCCAGTTTTTTTACCAACCTTATTGAGTTTCACGAACAAAAGACTGAAAAAGGATGGTTCTACAAGCACTTATTGAATCTTTTGACACATTCATACGCCGTGCTGTTATTTGACGCAAATGAAGTCTCTACAGACAGTTTAATATCTAAGATCAAAACAAATAACTGGTCATATATTACCAATGCACAAATTCGTCAACTTTTACCAGAAAATGCAGCGATCAACTTACTGTTCGAAGATGTAAAGAATAAGCCGAATCGACTTATAGATAATTTTTTGGCTCTTATTGAAGCCATAAGAGTTATTGACGTAGTAAAAGAAAATTCTCTTTTGTTAGAGCAGCTTTATAAATTCTTTACACTCTTCAATCAGCTAAAGGATCTTTGTAACAGCTTTGCATACATTAACAATCTTAAAAGTTTAAAACATCTATTTTCACAGCTATTAAGCTCAGAAACTTTAGATTTTCAAGGAAATCCCATAGAAGGCATCCAGATTATGGGAATGCTAGAAAGTCGGTTGTTAGATTTTGAAACTATTATTATCACCTCTGTCAACGAAGGGGTTTTGCCTTCTGGTAAATCTAATAATTCGTTTATTCCCTACGACCTAAAAATCAAAAACGGTTTACCGACATACAAAGAGAAAGATGCTGTTTATACGTATCACTTCTATCGTTTATTACAACGTGCCAAAAATGTATATATATTATACAATACTGAGCCAGATGCATTGGAAGGCGGCGAGCGAAGTCGATTGATTACTCAGTTGTTGACCGATGACAATAGAAGTGATATTAAATTAATTATAGCAACACCTACTATACAACCTATTACCAAAGAAATTGAACAGGTTGAAAAAACAAGATCGCTTATTACCCTTATTCGAGACAAAGCCAGAAAAGGTTTTTCACCTAGTTCGTTAAGTAATTATATTAGAAACCCTATTGATTTCTATAAACAGAACTTATTAAATATTAACGAGGTATTACAGGTAGAAGAAACCTTGGCACCGAATACATTTGGTACCATTGTTCATGATAGTTTAGAGGAATTGTACACCCCTTTAATTGGCAAACCTCTTACGGCAGAACTACTAAATGGAATCCGAAAAGGAATACCTACCATTGTAGCTCAGAATTTTGAGAAGACCTACAAAGAAGGAAATATTAGTTCTGGTAAAAACTATATTTCTTTTCATGTTATCTTAAAGTATATACAGACCTTCATTGATGCCGAAGTAACCGCTTTAAAAGACCATACGATTAAAATTATTGCACTAGAACAAAATTTGTCTGTACCTCTAGTGATTGCCGGATTAGATTTTCCTATAATCCTTAAAGGAAAATTAGACAGGGTAGACGAATTTGATGGCATTACCCGCATCATCGATTACAAAACAGGAAAAGTGGAACGCCGTAATGTAGAAATTGTAGATTGGGATATCTTGACCGACGAATATCAATACAGCAAGGCATTTCAATTACTGTGTTATGCATTGATGTTCTTCAAAACCCATCCCGCACAAAACCTATCTATACAAGCCGGTATTATATCATTGAAGAACTTTGCAGAAGGCACTTTGCTTTTCGCACAAAAAGAATCTGCCCGAGCAACCAGTAAAAATCACATCATAAATAATGAAGTCATTTCTGATTTCGAGCAGATACTTGGTCAACTAATTACAGAAATCTGTAATGCTGATATTCCGTTTACCGAAAAAGAAGTGTAATACTACTTCTTATCTGGTCTTGTTGGCCTTACCTCAATTTTGCTAGGTAAGGTTCTTTCGTTCATTTGTAATAAGTCTAATACCAATTCACCAATATCTTCCGGTTGAATTTTCCATGCATCTTTTTCATCTGGCTCGTTGTTATTAAAATGTGTTGAAACAGAACCTGGCATTATGGTAGATACTTTAATACCATACTGTCTTAAATCTAACATTGCAGCCTGAGTAAAACCAACCACTCCGAATTTAGAAGCATTATACCCTGCGCCTTTTGCAAAGAAATTTGTACCCGCTAAACTCGCTAATGTTATATAATACCCTTCTGACTTCTTTAAAGCCTCTACAGATGCTTTTAAGGTATGAAAAGCCCCATTTAGGTTAGTATCGATCATTTGATGCCAATCTTCATCTGTCATTTCATCGATAGGTGCAAAATTACCAACTCCGGCATTTGCCAAAACTACATCTACTTGCCCCCATTTTTCCATTATTTTAGAAACGGCATTCTTCTCGTCAGCCATTTTAGCCACATCAGACACAATTCCTAAAACCGCATCGTTGTTAAAATCTTTTAAGGCCTTATCTACACTTTCTTGAGATCTACCACTAACGGCAACTCTCATTCCCTGATTCAATAATGTTTGTGCTACTGCAAACCCAATACCCTTAGTGCCTCCTGTAATGTAGGCTACTTTATTTTTCAAATCTTTCATCGTTCAATTTTTATAATTATCACAAGTTACCAATTCTTTGATTTTTTTGTTGTCCATTAAGATTAAGATTTAACGGTTTTCATTCATTATATTTAACATCAACTTAATACTCAATAATGAATAGAATTATCGTTTGGTCGATCACCGTAGCGCTTGCAGGTTTTTTATTTGGATTTGATACCGTAGTTATCTCAGGAGCAAATGAACCCATTAAACAATTATGGAATACATCTCCTCTATTTCACGGTACTTTTATAATGAGTATGGCACTTTGGGGTACTGTATTCGGTTCTCTGTTTGGTGGTATACCCACCAAAAACCTAGGGCGTAAAAAGACCTTACTTTGGGTCGGTATTCTATTTTTGGTTTCTGCCGTAGGTTCTGCATTGGCGCAAGATCCGTACTCATTCTCGGCATTTCGTTTTATTGGTGGTGTAGGCGTAGGTATTTCAACCGTTGCCGCCCCAATTTATATTTCTGAGATTACCTCGAAAGAAAATCGTGGTAAAATGGTAGGGCTTTATCAATTTTGGTTGGTATTCGGTATTTTAATCGCCTTTGTATCTAACTGGTTGTTAAAAGGTTTTGACGGAATAAATGATTGGCGTTGGATGTTGGGCGTAGAAGCTATACCTGCATTTATATATACTATAATGGTTTTTACCGTACCAGAAAGCCCAAGATGGTTGGCTCTTCATAAGAAAGACGACGCTGCCGCGTTGAAAATATTGGAGATCATACACTCAAAAGAAAAAGCGGCACAGCAACTGACAGAGATAAAAACGGACCTTAAACATACTACCAAAAGTGAAAGTCTTTTTCAAAAGAAATATTCTAAAGTACTTTATCTAGCTTTCTTTATAGCTTTCTTTAACCAACTATCTGGTATCAACTTTGTACTCTATTATGCTCCTGAAATACTAGAACAAGCGGGACTTGGAGGTAAAGAATCTTTATTTAATTCCATCGCCATTGGTATTGTAAATCTTGTATTTACATTTATAGGAATACGCCTCTTGGATAAGCTAGGAAGACGACAACTGATCATTATTGGATCTATTGGCTACATCATAAGTTTGATTATGGTGGGTCTCTGTTTTCAGATGGATTTAGGGTCTACCCTTACATTAACCTTCATCTGTACTTTTGTTGGTTCTCATGCCATTGGGCAAGGTGCCGTAATCTGGGTATTTATCTCAGAAATATTCCCGAACAGTGTTCGTGCATACGGACAATCTTGGGGAGTTAGCGTACACTGGATATTTGCAGCGATCATTACATTGATCACTCCGTTTTTCTTGGATGCAACTGAGGGAGTTTTAAAAGACCAAGTGTGGTATATCTACTACTTCTTCTGCGCTATGATGGTATTGCAGCTTATTTGGGCACTTACCAAAATGCCGGAAACCAAAGGGGTTTCTTTAGAGAAATTAAGTATGGAGTTGGTGAAGGAGTGATAATTTAAACCGACAAAAAACTTTTGCCCAATATTATATCTTCTATCAGGTCTTTAATTTTGGTTTCTTCGAACTTTTTTAGGCAATCATCTTTAGAATCACTAACTAAATTATGCAAGGGACAGGGATGGCTTGCGTCACATTTATGTAATGTAAGTATGCATTTTTTTATTCTCTGCTCACCATCTATTGCAGTTACAATATCTATTATAAATTGATTTTTCTCATCATCAGTAAGATAAAACCCGCCCTTAGGTCCGCGAACAGATGAGATTAAATTTTTCTTTGTTAATTCTTGCATTAATTTAGATAGATATGCCTTTGGCACACCTGTATTATCGCTTAAGTCCTTAGCCAATATTTTATGCTCTTCAGAAGAATTTGCCCCAAGAAATAGAACCGCTATAAGCGCATATTTAGCAGAATTAGAAATCATAAATATCGTTTTCTCAAAGTTAAAAATCTTTCTTTCAAATATTCATTAAAGATTAAAAGACTTTTTTGTCTTCAATATGATATTTGTCATATATAATCATGTTCATGACATCTACATTTGTGGTATTAATTAGATAAATATCTATACCATGAAAAACATTCTAAAAAGTATAACAGTAATTTTTGCCCTAATACTAATTGGTTGCGGAGGTAAAGAGGAAAAGAAGAAAGAAGGGTTTAGTGTAACCCGAGAAAAATCTAAAACAGAAAAGCCAGCTGAAACTGTTACAACAACCAATTCCGTAATGGCTTCTGAACGTGTAGATTTAGAAAATAAGGGCGTAGGTCCTATTACATCAGTTACGCTAGCTCCAGATATTGACGCGGCTTTGGCTAAGAAAGGTGAAGAGGTATATGCCCAATTGTGTTTGGCATGTCACCGTACCGAAAAAAAATTTATTGGTCCTGCCCCAACAGGTATTTTAAATAGACGTAGCCCAGAATGGGTAATGAACATGATTCTAAATCCAGAGGTTATGGTCAAAGAAGACCCTTTAGCAAAAGATCTAATGGCAGAGTTTAATGGTGCACCAATGTCTAACCAAGGGTTAACCGAAGAACAAGCTAGAAGTATACTTGAATTTTTCAGAACACTGAACTAACACTATATAAAACTTTAATTCAATTGCAGTAAATAATAAAATAGATAACCATAAAACAATTCCAATGAAAAAATATTCAACTTATCTAGCTACAATGCTAGGATCGTTTTTAATACTATCGGGTTGTGGAAACCCAGACGGTAAAGCAAATTCAAATGGAGCACTTGCCTCTAGTAATGCTGAAAAAGTTTATGTAGCCCCTGGAGAACAAGACGAATTTTATGCCTTTATGTCCGGTGGGTATAGCGGTAACTTAACGGTATACGGACTTCCTTCTGGACGTATGTTCAAAGAAATTCCTGTTTTTTCCCAATTTCCAACATCTGGTTATGGCTATTCTGAAGAAACTAAACCAATGTTAGAAACATCTTTCGGTTTTGTGCCATGGGACGACTCACACCACCCAGATATTTCTCAAACCAAAGGTGAATTAGATGGGCGTTGGATTTTTATAAATGGAAACAACACGCCAAGAATAGCCCGTATCAGTTTAAGTACTTTCGAAACCGAAGAAATTATCGAATTGCCAAACAGTGCAGGTAACCATAGTTCTTCTTTTGTAACCGAGAATACTGAATATGTTGTGGCCGGTACTAGATTCTCTGTTCCTATTCCTCAACGAGATATGCCTATTAATGAGTATAAAGGTAACTTTAAAGGTTCACTCTCATTTATAAGTGTTGATCCTAATAATGGACATATGGATCTAAAATTTCAAATTTTGATGCCAGGTTTCAATTATGACCTTTCTCACCCAGGAAGAGATAAATCTCATGGTTGGTTTTTCTTTACCACTTATAATACAGAGGAGGCAAACTCTCTTTTAGAAGTAAATGCATCACAAAACGATAAAGATTTTATTGCGGCTATTAACTGGAAAAAAATAGAAGAATACGTCAATAATGGTGGCGGTACAAAAATGCCGGCAAATTATGCTCATAATGTGTACAATGAATCTACACACATGGCTACATCTACCATGAAAAAAGAAGTATTGACCGTTGACCCTTTAAAAGTGCCCGGCGCCGTTTACTTTTTGCCAACTCCTAAATCTCCACATGGTGTAGATATTGACCCTACTGGTGAATTTATTATCGGAAACGGAAAACTTTCTGCAGACCTTACTGTTCATTCTTTCGATAGAATGATCGCTGCAATAGAAGCCAAAAAATTCGATGGAGAAGCGTACGGAATTCCTATTCTTAAATTTGACGATGTTTTGGCAGGTACTGTTAAAAGTGGTGGTTTAGGTCCGTTGCATACAGAATTTGATGGGAAAGGTAATGCATATACTACTTTTTTCATTTCCTCTGAAGTTGTAAAATGGAATTTAGAAACATGGGAAGTAATTGACCGTAAGCCTACATTCTACTCTGTTGGGCACTTAATGATCCCCGGCGGAAATTCTAGAAAGCCTTTTGGTAAGTATGTGGTTGCAATGAATAAAATTACAAAAGATCGATATTTGCCTACAGGTCCTGAATTAGAGCACTCTGCTCAATTATATGATATTACTGGTGATAAAATGGAATTATTATATGATTTTCCAACTCATGGAGAACCGCACTATGCTGCAGGTATACCCGCTGATCTTTTAGCTCCTAAATCTAAGAAAATTTATCGCTTAGATGAAAATGAGCATCCGTATGCAGTAACCTCACCGGCGGAAGCAAAGGTTGTTCGCGATGGTAATGAAGTTCATGTGTATATGTCTATGATTCGTAGTCACTTTACACCAGATAATATTGAAGGTATCAAGGTTGGTGACAAAGTCTACTTTCATATCACCAATCACGAGCAAGATTTCGATGTGCCTCATGGTTTTGCTATGATCGGTCAAAATACCTCAGAACTTTTGGTCATGCCAGGGCAAACTAAATCGTCTGTATGGGAACCTAAAGAACCAGGTGTTTGGCCATTTTATTGTACAGATTTCTGTTCTGCGCTACATCAAGAAATGCAAGGTTATGTTCGTGTTTCACCAGCTAACTCTGATGTGCCCCTTAAATTTAGTTTAGGCGAATAGTCCGTATTTACTTGATCTAGAATTTTAAATAGCGGGTTGATCTAAAAACCGACCCGCTCTTTATTATATCTCTAATAATGATCTGTTAATAGTCGATTTTGACGCAACACTTTTAAAAAAAAAGAAATGAAAAAAGCTAGCACTATAATGATTATAGGTTCATTGTTTTTGTTGGGTCTATTTTACTTTCCTTTATGGAATATTATGTTGGGAGCACCACAATACCCAGAACCATTAGGTATGGATATTTATATTTCTGGAATTAAAGGTTTATCTGAATTCGATTTACAGAATATTGATGGTCTAAATCATTATATAGGTATGAAGACCATACCAAAAGATGGTGAAATGTGGGAATTTGAAGTTTTCCCATCGGTTATCTTAACCATGGTTGTTTTAGGTATATTCATAGGATTATTCGGTTTTTTAGGCAAACTTTCCTATAAATGGTTTATCGGTTGGTTTCTAATTATGTCCATTTTAGGCATAATGGGCATGTATGATTTTAATGAATGGTTGACCGATTATGGCTCAAACCTAAGTCCTAATGCAATTATTAAAGTAGTAAATGCCGATGGTACACCAATGACTTATAAACCACCACTTTTAGGATATCAAAAAATGCTAAATTTTGATGTGACCTCATTACCGGAAAAAGGTGCGTGGATGATGTTTATAGGCATGACACTCACCCTTGTAGCCTTTTATTTAGGATGGAGAAGTCATAAAAATGGAATCACATAAATTTAACTAAACAACCTGTACCATGAAAAATTATTCCATTCTCTTTGCTTTGCTTTGCTTTATGTTAATTGGATGTAACTCTAGCCCTAAAGCTATTGCTTATGGATCAGACGGATGTCACTTCTGTAGCATGACAATTGTAGACAAGCAACACGCTGCACAATTCATGACCAAAAAGGGTAGAACCTATTCGTTTGATGCGACAGAGTGTATGCTTAACCATTTAAAGGATATTGATATGGCTACCATTGCGCAATACTCGGTAAACGATTATGATGAACCAGGTGCGTTAATAGATGCTACCAAAGCCACTTATTTGATCAGTAAAAACATACCAAGCCCTATGGGCGAATATCTTAGCGCATTTGGCAATCTAGAAGCTGCCAATAAAACTAAAGAAGAAAACGGTGGCGAATTATTTACTTGGGATCAACTACAAACAAAATTCAATGTAGCCCAACATTAAATATTACGGCAAGAGTGTGCCTAACCAACTCTTATAGACCTGCAGTAACTTTTGTAGAATCTTAAGTTCTGTCTAATCACATCATAAAAAAAATATTAATTCTCTTAACAAGGATATAGTTAAGGGTGTAATAGCTATTGGTTCACTCTAACCTAAAAAATTAAAAATGAGAAGTAAACATATTAACATTATAACCCTTGTACTGCTACTATGCAGCCAAATAACACTTTCTCAAACAAACTCCTGTGCTCATTGTAATATGATTATTAAAGATGATGCTTTCAAGGCTAAAATAGAAACTGAATCAGGGAACACCTTACATTTTGGTGCTATAGAATGTTTGGTAAATTACATTACCCCCAAAGATAAAAATACCTTTAGGTCGCTATATGTTACAGATTATGACCAGCAACAATATATCAATGCCAAATCTGCTTTTTATTTAAAGAGCGATGCCATAAAAAGTCCCATGGGTGCTAACCTTTCTGCATATAGCACTTTAGAAGCAGCTACGCTAAAACAAAAAGAAAAAGATGGTGAGGTATTTACTTGGTTACAATTAAGAGAACGCTTTGTTTCATCTGGTATGGGTGCCACGAACCATACCCATCATCATAGCGCCAATTCTTATGCACCTGTAGGTGTTATGGGAGATCATTTGCACCCTAAAGGAGGGCTAATGATATCATTACGCTATATGAACATGTATATGGAAGGTAATCGAGAAGGAAGCGATAAAATCTCTGACGATGCTATCTACGAAAACTATATGGTAGCTCCGCAAGAAATGACTATGCAAATGTTTATGCTAGGTGTTATGTACGCGCCGTCAGAAAAGCTAACTTTAATATTAATGCAAAATTATTTATCAAAAGATATGGATCTTACCATGCAAATGACCATGGATAACGGCATGCCTATGCGTACAGATTTTTCTACAGCTTCTTCTAGTATGGGCGACTTAAAAACTGGGTTTTTATACGGTCTCATTTCTCATGAAAAATTTTCATTACATTCCAATTTCACATTAAACATTCCGGTTGGCGACATTGAAAATAGAGACACCACTCCTATGATGGTAGATGCAAAATTACCTTACGCCATGCAATTAGGTTCAGGTACTTTTGACGTTACTTTAGGTGGTACCCTAAAAGGTAATATAAATGATTTTACATGGGGCGTTCAACCTCTTGCTACTATTAGAACTGGCGAAAACAGTGAAGATTACCGCTTTGGAAATCTTTACGAACTAAACAGTTGGTTAGGGTATGGATTCTCTAAAACCATCAGCACCTCTTTACGTATTAGCGGTAGCACAGAAGATGAAATACATAATGCAGATCCAGAACTGAATCCTATGATGGTTACTACGGCAGACACCAACAATTATGGTGGTGAAATTATAAGGGGTGCCTTAGGCGTAAATGTACTTTTACTAAAAAATAAGCTCGTTTTAAGTGCCGAAATAGTATCACCAATGTACCAAAATTATAACGGTATATTCATGAACGAAAAAACCACCATGAACGCGGCTATTAAATACACCATTCTGTAAATCTTTACCATGATGAAATTAGTGTCTTTATTCATTTTAATTCTATCCCTTTTTCAAGGGGTCTCACAAGAACCCAAAAGGGTTACCGTATGTGAAACCTGTGAATTAAAATCTATTTCAGAAGCTATTGAAATAGCTGCCGATCACGACACTATTGTGGTAAAAAAAGGAACATACAAAGAATTTAATATTCTAGTGGATAAACCCTTAACGATAATTGGAGAAAACTACCCAGTGATAGATGGGGAAGACAAAGGAGAAATTATTCGTATAGTGTCTGATAATGTAACTATAGACGGACTCTTCATTATCAATGTAGGTACAAGTTACACATCAGACTATGCCGCCATACGTGTTGTTAAAAGCGAACATTTTGTCATACAGAACGTGGTACTTGAAAAGTTGTTTTTTGGTATTTACCTAGAAAAATCTAATTACGGCAAAGTATACCATAACAAGATCATTGGTGATGCCGTTGACGAATACAATTCTGGTAACGGTATACAATTGTGGTATTCCAAACATGTAGAAGTAGAGAAGAATATTGTGCAACACGTACGCGACGGCATCTATCTAGAATTTTCAGATGATATTACCATTAAAGAAAATACCAGCACAGACAATCTTAGGTATGGGCTACACTTTATGTTCTCTAATAATGATGTATACCTAAATAACGTCTTTGAGAATAATGGTGCAGGTGTTGCCGTCATGTTTTCCAAACGCATAAAAATGATCGGTAATACCTTTAGAAAAAATTGGGGCACGGCCGCCTTCGGAATGCTATTAAAGGAAATTAACGATGCTGAAATTAGTGGTAATACCTTTGAAGAAAATACGATAGGTATTAATATTGAAGGATCTAATCGTATTGCATATAAAAACAATAATTTCATTAAAAATGGGTGGGCCATTAAAGTGCTAGGCGCTTGTTATACCAATACATTTAGTCAAAATAACTTTTTATACAATTCTTTTGATATATCCTACAACAGTAAATTAAACGATAACGTTTTTGACCAAAATTATTGGAGTGATTACACCGGTTATGATTTAGATAAAAACGGAATTGGAGACGTTCCTTACAGACCGGTAAAATTGTTTTCATATATCGTTAATAAAACGCCGGAGACCATTGTACTACTGCGTAGTTTGTTTATGGATATTATAGATTTCTCAGAGAAAGTATCGCCGGTATTTACACCAGATGATCTTTTAGATGCCAACCCATTAATGAAAAAAGTGCTATGATCAAAATAGAGAACCTTCATAAAAAATTTGGTAAGAACGTTGTTCTTTCCGGACTTGACCTTGAGATTAAAAATGGTGGAATATTTGCCATTCTAGGTCCCAATGGATCGGGTAAAACAACATTGATCAAAAGTATTTTAGGTATGGTAGTGCCCAATAGCGGTCAAATATACCTTAACGGCGCTACCATTAAAAACGGTTGGAAATACCGAAAACAAATAGATTACTTACCGCAGATCGCCAATTTTCCCGGTAATTTAAAAGTGAAAGAACTTATACGTATGATCAAAGATCTGCGACAAATGCCAAGCAATGAAGAGGAACTTATTACTCAATTTAAGTTAGAACCATTTTTAGACAAAAAACTCTCTACCCTTTCTGGGGGTACCAAACAAAAGGTAAATATTGTACTCTCTTTTATGTTTGAGAGTCCTTTACTAATATTAGATGAGCCTACAACAGGTCTTGATCCTGCTGCATTGATCAATTTAAAAAAACTGATTATGCAAGAAAAGGAAAAGGGAAAGACCATTTTGATCACTTCTCACATTATGCAGTTTGTTGCCGAAATAGCAGACGAAATTGTGTATTTACTTGAAGGTAAAATCTACTTTAAGGGTAGTATTGAAGAATTAATGACAAAGACCCAACAAACTGATCTTGAACATGCCATAGCGGCCATAGCAACAACACCAACCCATGTTTAAAATATTAAAATATAGTTTTTACGACCTCATTAGAAGCAGATGGAGCTACGTCTACTTTCTATTCTATCTCCTTTTAGGTTTTGTGTTACTGTTTTTGAACAATGATGTCTCTAAAGCGGTAATTACCCTCATGAACATCATTATTATTCTTGTACCGCTTATAGGTACCATATTTGGTGTCATGTATTTCTATAACTCTAAAGAATTTACAGAATTACTGTTAGCGCAACCCATAAAACGTTCTTCTATTTTCTTAGGGCAGTATTTAGGGGTAGCGGGATCACTGTCGTTAAGTTTAGTATTAGGCTTAGGTATACCCTTCGTGCTCTATGGTATCTTTAAAAGTGATGCCATATTCGATTTCTCCCTACTCTTGGTAACCGGCGCTTTTTTAACCATGATCTTTACTGCGCTATCGTTCAATATTTCTATATCTAACGAAAATAAAATTAAAGGCTTTGGGTATGCAGTGTTGCTATGGTTATTTATGGCGGTGATCTATGACGGTCTCTTTTTAATGTCATTGATCGTCTTTAAAGAATACCCGTTAGACAGCTTTTCTTTAGTGGCAACTATGTTCAACCCTATAGATTTATCACGCACGCTTATTCTTTTAAAATTGGATATCTCTGCTCTTTTAGGATACACCGGTGCGGTTTTCAAACAATTTTTTGGCACCAACACTGGTTTATTCGTGTCTTTGGGAACGCTCTTACTTTGGACAGTTTTACCTATTTGGCGATTAACAAGGATATCTAAGAAGAAAGATTTCTAAATTAGTGATAATAAAATGACCGAATAAATGCCAAATCTTAAGAAACATGCCCAATTGGCCTTGTTATATTTTATTATAGCAGCGTTGTTGGGTTGTGTGCTTCGGTTTTTTAGAGTGTTCAATATACCGATCACCTATAAATATATTGTTCATGCCCATTCTCATATTGCATTGTTGGGCTGGGTTTATTTAGCACTTACTACTTTACTTTATAAGCTTTACTTAAGTAAGGCTGAAATTGGCCAAAATTATAAACGTATATTCTGGTTTACACAGTTTACCTTAGTGGGTATGTTACTAACTTTTCCTTTTCAAGGGTATGCGTTATTTTCTATCATCTTCTCCACACTATTTTTATTCGCTAGTTATTGGTTCTCTTGGTTTTTTTATAAAAATCTACCTTCTAAATTTAAAAGTACAGCATCGGCAAAATGCGCAAAAGCCGCTTTGTTCTATTTGTTGATTTCTAGTATTGGTCCTTGGACATTAGGTGGTATTATGAATACTCTTGGTGCTGAATCTGTATGGTATCGAATTGCTATTTATTTTTACCTGCATTTTTTATATAACGGATGGATGATTATGACCTTGGTAGCCGTTTATCTTTTTATACTAGAAGAACATCGCATTGCTATTACTTCAAAAGCGTTTAAAAAGTTTTACCAGATGCTTAACCTAGGTATTGGCCTTTCCTTCTTTCTATCTACTTTATTCGCTAAACCTTCCATTTTCCTTTATATTTTAGGCGGATTGGGAGCTGCTTTTCAGCTTTGTGCATTTTATATCTTACTTAAAGCTTCCGGCAGTAAGTCTGTGATGATAGCACCTCTATTTTCTAAATTTCAAAATAAAACAATACAACTAACAGTGGTTTTATTGGGTATTAAAATGGTGATGCAATTTCTAAGCGCTATTCCTTATTTTGCTCAATTGGCCGTCACCTATTTAGATATGACCATAGGTTATTTACACCTTACATTTTTAGGCGTGGTCACTCTTTGTTTGTTTGTGTTCTTAGACTTTTTTGAATTACTACGTATAAAGAAGAGTTTTTTTCATTTGTATTTAGTGGGGTTTGCCCTTACCGAAATATTAATTTTTTACAAGGGGATAACCGCATGGGCAGCTACAACATTATTTTCTGCCTACTACCCTAGCCTTGCCGTGACCAGTCTACTTATTTTAATGGCTCTTATAGGTTTGTTAACTGTAAACTATTTTAGGGTAAGTTTAAGTAGCAAAAAGAAATTATCTAAAAACTGAGCTAATTCTTAATCATATCTTTTAAAGAAAATATTTAATAACTCACTCGATCACTTGGCAAGGTTTCTGAAACACCTTTATAGGTATAGTGAATATCTTTGGCTTCACCATTAAAATCTACTTGTCCGGTAGCTGATCGATCTTCTTCTCCATTAAAACCCTCCATAGTTATTTCATAAGCTACCTCTCCATTTAAGTATGAACCCCCAATTACTTCTTCAAAACCGAAAAGATCAATATTTTTTAAGATTATGCTATAGTTAACATCTATAAAATCTCCATCAAAATGCCAGAAACAAAAGCGGTTTCTTTAGAGGAATTGAGTAAAGAACTGGTGAAGGAGTAAGCTTATAAGGCTAAAATATAACAGCCCTTATTACCTGCGTAATAAGGGCTGTTTACAACCTAAATAAATACTAAAACCTGTTTAGTTCATTTTATACTTTTCTCTATACTCCGTTGGGCTAACACCTTCCTTCTTCTTGAACAACCTTGAGAAATAGTGCGGATATTCAAAACCCAGTTCATAAGCTACCTCAGCAATACTTTTATGAGGTTGCAGCAACATATTCTTGGCTTCGTCTATCAACAACAACTGTAAATGCTCGGTTGTGGTCTTACCGGTTTCCTTTTTTAAGGTATCACTAAGGTAGCGCTGAGAAACGGACATATTATTTGCTATTTCCTCAATACTGGGAATACCATTTTCCTGTAATTCACCGGATGCTACGTACTGCGACAGTTGCTCATTAAACTGCTCCAATAAACTCGTAGAAAGCTCCTTTCTATTAATGAACTGTCTTTCATAAAAACGATTCGCATATTTCAACAAGGTACTTAACTGCGAGATGATGATGTCTTTGCTGAATTCATCTTGATTGTTCTGATATTCTATTTCAATATTCTCTACAATGGATTCTAGCTGCTTTTCTTCTTTTGGCGAAAGATGCAGTGCCTCGTTCACCGAATACGAAAAGAAACCATATTTTTTGATCTGATGCGCCAAATCCGTTCCCTTTAAAAAGTCTTCGTGAAAATTGATCGAAAAACCTTTTTGTTCAAATACCACCGCTTTAATCCATTGCAATACCTGCCTAGGTGCTATAAAAAATAACGCTCCGTTATTAAAATCGTAATTGGTACGACCGTAGTTTAAATTGCCATCTACTATCTTTTTGAAGCTAATGGTATAGCAATCGTTGGTAATTGGAGGCGAACTTTCTTTTGGGCAAGGTAAAAATCCGTCGCCCGTGGCTGAGAACACACTCAACATGGGGTGTTCTGGACCAGGGAGTTCTAAATACTCCAAAAATGTCGATAAAGTTTTAAAGTGCTGCATATTACTTGTTCATTTCTTTTGCTGCCAACTGTAATTGTTTATTGTAACCGTCTATTTTGGCATGTGCGGTACCGTCAACCAACAAAATGGAGACCAACATCGCTATTGTTGTAATCATACTCGCTCTCCAAATAGGTGTGCTTACAAATAACAATACCAGCGCACAAACTATTATAATTATCGGAATTGCAGTAAAAACAACCGTATCATATTCCTTTAAGGTAGCCTCGGCACGTGCTAATTCACTGTCAACAAACGCGACGGCATCTGCATGGTACGCATTTTCAAATTGCGTAATCCTTGCTTTGTTTGTGAAAAACAAACCCAGACCAATGATTAGAAGTATGCAACCTGCTACTAATGTTGGTATAATGTAGGCTCTTGCCATTTCTGTCTTTCCTAGTTGCCAAAACCCAATACTCGCCACTAAAAATGCCATACCGAAGAGCATGAAAAACGGAGTAGAAAAAAGTTAGGCCTTTGCCCAATCTGTTGCCGCTTTTATTATATCCATGTCTCTTATTTTGGTCATTTACTAATTTACAAATTCCAAGTTACTCCTGTTTCCTTTTCCGAAAGCTTCCACAGTTTTTCCATAACGGGTTTGTCCTTGGCGTGAGGTTCTAATTTGCACTCCCCAACCGGTCCTGTCCAATAGTTTTTACCTGTTGGTCCGTAGAAACCTGATTGGTCCAAATCTGGCTCGGTGGCACACATGACCTCTGGGTATGCCCCTTTCTCTGCAGATTGTACCATGGGCGTTAATTTCATAATCTGCCAAATAAATCTTGTCAACAAGCTACCGCTGGTCTTGATCAATGATGTTGAAGAGGCACCCGGGTGGCATGCGTATGACTTCACACCTGTTTTACCCGCCGCCTTAAGTCTATCTTGCAATTCATAAACGGTCATGATCTGCGCCAATTTACTTTGGCTATAAACTCCGTTTGGGCTATAGTTCTTGTCCCAGTTCATATCATCGAACTGTATGGTCTTTATTCCTAAATTATACCCCATACTGCCAACGGTTACAATACGCCCTTTAGATTCCTCTATGCGCGGGTATAGCAATGCCTGCAATAAGAAATTACCGTAGTGGTTTACACCAAGCTGACTTTCAAAACCGTCTTCGGTAAAGGTTTGCTTGGGAACTTGGGCAATGGCGGCATTACATAACAATGCATCTATTTGCGGTACGGTTCTTAGCACCTCATCTGCGGCTTTTTTTACGGAAGCCAAAGATGCCAAGTCCATTTCTATATTAATCACCGGTATGGCACTACCCAATTCTTCTTGTAAGGTTGCTATGGTATCTGCTGCCTTTTTTGGGTTACGGTTCAACATCACCACTTTTGCGCCTTTAGACAGCAGTATTCTTGCAGCCTCAAAACCTGTACCACTGGTAGTACCCGTAATTAAGAATGTTTTGCCTTTAAGGCTTTTTATTCTAGCGGGTGTCCACCCTTGTTTACCAAATTGTGTTGTACTCATTATATCTTATTTTTTAAATGTCTTAAAGAATAGGACAAAGGTAAAATGAGACATGGCGTTTTGCCTTACACGCATTTTCGAATGTTGTGTACTTTTTGGTGGGAAAGTTTAATAGTGGGATAGTGGGATAGTGGGATAGTGGGATAGTGGGATAGTGGGATAGTGGGATAGTGGGATAGTGAATACTACTAAATACCTTCTAATTTCCATAGCTCATCTCCAGGAATCAAATCTTTTTTATGTTCACAAGTCCAGATTACTTTACCATTAAAGAAACTTTCACAATCCATGGTAACGCCTTCGTTCCCAATTTCACATAATACATCACCAGGTTTTACCTTATCACCAACTTTTACATACCACTTTTCTAAAACCAAAGGCATCTGATTTCCCAAATCTGGAGTTGTACATACACTTACTTCTCCTATTTTAAGCTCTGGAATGACAACATTATTAGATTTTGGAGCTTCTCTCTCCATTTCTTCCCTAGTCTTAAAATGAGGATTAGCTTTAAAATCCTCCATATATTAGGCGCTTTTCTTATTATACTCAAAAAGCTTAGCTAAATATGCTTCTATTATTTTTATCAAATTAGAACCTTAAAAGTGTAAACTATGTGACTTTAACTTTGTAAAGGATGTTGCTTTAACGTACTAAATAATGGCTAACGGTTTAGTATAAGAAGCGTAGCCTGCCGATAGGCGGCTATGATTTCTTATACAGTGTTAGCACACGTACTTCTTTTTTTTTGACTTTATTCATTTAAGTTTTTCTATTTCTTCAATTTGTTCTAAATCAATACCATATTTCTTGTTAATTTTTCGCTTTCTCTTTTCAATGTAATTAGTAATAATAGAAAATTTGTCCTCAATCTTATGAAATAAGAAAAAGTAAAGAACTAATAAGAAAGTTAATATTGGAAAAAGATAGTTAGTGATAGTTGTTAAAATACCAAAATCATATTGAGACCAATATGTTGGAATAAGATAAGTTATAACACCTCCAAGAATAAATAGTATAAGAAATGCCCAAATAAAAAACTGCCTTTTAATCTTTAATTCAATTCTGTAATTATATTTCTTTATTGTAGATGTAAGTAATTGCATATTCATCTTTGTATTTGGCACTGGATGAAAATCAATTAACTTTTCGTAGCATTTTTCTATTACAAAGATTTCAATAATTTCATCAGCCTCTTGTATCGCTTCAATAAATTGTTTTGTAAAAGACCTATCGTTTTTTATGTAAATATGGTTAATCAAATTGTCAATTTTACTCTCTGTGGCTGTTTGTTTTGATAGGTCTACTTTTGGGGTAGCAATAGATAGCACCAAAGCTTCTTTAAGACCTCTGGTTTCTAGAAATGAACTAATATTAGACTGCTCAAATTCTTCATCTGCTAAAGTCATTATTGTAAGTTCCAATAAATTCTTACTGTAATGAAATTGAAAAGAATTATCCGAATTCTGCTCTTTTTGAATTAATGATTCAATTGTATTTCGAGTATTATTTAAAAGAACTAATCCAATTTTTTCAATGTTATTTAAATTTGGATTGCTACTTGTTAAATTTAATTGATGACCTCCCAAAAGAGCATAGAGAATCTGTTCCAACATGGAAGATTTTTCCATCAAAATTTTTTTCTTTTCAGTTATTTCTTGAAGCAATATCATTTTAAATAAACCAAAGTTGATTTTTCACAATTTCTAAATTTGTTTTGTCCCAACCCTCAATAACCATTAATTCACTGGAAAGCTTTGACATTAGTTGAGGGTATTTAATTGTTACAGGCACATTGGCTGGTTTAAATGTTCTGTGACTTAAATGAGAAAAGTAAAGTATCTGCTTTGCAATGGCATACAAATCCTTATACATTGACTCTTCATTATCGTAAACCGAACGTTTGTCAACTCGCAATAATATTGGAGTTTTAGAGCTTTGTCCCAGGTGAAGTAAAGCTTGTCTCGATGCTATTTCAACAAAGGTGCCTCTCGCTATTCCATTTTCATTATTTGTACTGAATAATCTATAATTATGCTGATAACTTAAATGAACAATAGCATATTGAATATTATAATCTTTAAACTGCATTAAACTTGCCTCAATGGCTTTAATTTCATATTTCTTACTTGCAGGTTTTGATAAATGGAAAATCAACCTGAATTTTTCATTTTTCTCTATTCCTTTTAATTTTATTTGACTTTCAATAGTATTGATTAAGTGTTCTTTTAACTGATTACTATAGTTTTGGAAATTGCTTATCTGACTGGATGAACCAAGTAAATAAGCCCCTTTGTAATCAAAAACATTTGTAAACCCAATAATTCTTTCTTTGTTGAAATTTATTGTTGTTCCAATACCTATTACGATTTCCTCTCTCTCTCTTTTTCGACCTTTTCAATTGTCCAAGCAGTACCACCCAATTTTGAATAAATATTTAAAGCTATTGCATTTAAAACAAGGTCATCTGCAAAACGAATCTTTCTAATTACTTCAATTGTTAACTGTTGAGTAGGGATTTTACGACCTAATAATTTGGCCTTTAAAACAAAATAGGGTGAACTTTTAATAGGTAGTTTCTTATCAGATTGGGAAAGAATTGTAATGGCAAGATTATATTTTCCTTCGTCTGTTTTGTTTACCAGATCTTTCACAAAGTCAAGTGATACATCTCTTTCAAATTTGATTAAATCAATTTCTATGTTATTAGCGTGAAAATTGCTACTTAAATTATCCTGTAAGTGCTTTATAAAACTACCTGTTGAACCTTCATTTCGTGCAGGTGTAAATACTGCAATTTTGAATTTGTTGCCTTGAAAATTATTGAAAGAATATGGCTTAAGCTCTTTCAACTGCTTATTGTAATATCCACTTCCTGTTCTGTTATTCAAAAAGTAATAATTTGGCTTACTGATTAAAACATCTTTAAAATAAAGATTAGGCAAGTTTGAAAAAAAGAAATCTTTAATTTTTAAGTCATCTGGGAAGAATATTTCAGATGAATATTGCTGAAACGCTTTGAGTAAGCGACTAAATTCCTTAGATTCTTGCTGTAAACTGTATGCCTGAGAAATCTTACTTTGATATTCATCAGCCTGATTTGTAGCATCTAAAAAGCGTTTTCTGTTCTTTGGCGAAAATATTAATTCGTCTTTATCGCTTTTATCCCAATTTCTTGTGTCAATATTATTGATTTTAAATTCTGAATCTGAATAAGTAAAAACAGGCTTGTATGTTTTACGAATTGATAATGAAATCACTTGGGTATCTTGTTGAGTAGAATACAGTGGATTTATCTGAAATTCCAATTGTGGATTTAACGATAATCCATTGAACAAAATTTTGTTGTCTTTTGAAAGATTTACATTCCAAATGGACGAATATTTCCTTCGATAAATATCTTGACTTTTGAACTTAAAGAAGTGAACAATTCCTTGCTCCAATATTTCTTTAAAAACCAAAGTTTGTTCCTTTTTGGAGATTACAACATTATTGAATTCTTGGGGTAGTTGAATTTGTGTTAGATTATGATTCCAAGCAAATATTTCATTATCGAGCTTGTAAAAAGAATAATCAGGGTAATCATCTCTATAACTACTTAGCTTATCAGTATAAACAGTTGTGAAAATTTTCACTACCTCTTTGTTGGTTTGTATTTCTGCAATATTTAATGCTGGCATTCTTTTATTTCTCTTTATATTTGGATGGCATACTATCTTTTTTCTATATGTGCTAACAGCAGTATATAGCAACAAGTTACTTTATACTTAAATATTTTATTAAATAGTAACATTCTAAAACGGCAGGGGGAAGTAATGTTTTAGAACCGACTAGAAAGGTAGTATTTTTCTTCAATGTAGCATTACGGGTTACCGTAAAAGAGAAAAGATTAATTAAGCTTTAGTCTATTCAGCCAGCTACACTAAAGTCAGTTTCTAGCCATTTTGTATTCAAACCTTTTACCAATAACCACAGCGGTAAAATCAGTTGAATTAAACCCATAGGCAACAACATATTCATACTAATACCTTCGCCTAAAATGGAAGTAAGTATTTCAATAAACATCAGTATTACAGCTAGCATACCAAAGCCCGAAAGTATTTTAGGTATCAGTTTTGTTCTATAAAACGCGAAATATAACACAAATACCGAGAAGCATGAAGTCAATAAACTTAGGTAATGTGACCACCAATGTTTTTGAGAATATATTGGTGCCATTGTCTCTAGCATACTCGTATTTACCTCAACGTTAGTCACATATTCTTTGCTCAGTTCTAGCATAGCCAAAACACTGGTATTATCGATACTTATGGCGACAAAATCTAGAATACTAAACCCCAAATACAACACTGCCAAAGTGCTACTGTATTTTTTAAAAACAGGAAATAATAGTGCTGAAATTATAATAGAGAAAAGACCACTTAAGCTACCTAGCAAAACCGAGGTAATCAGTTTATTGGCATTGGGTGCTGCAGTGGTCAAAAAATCGTCTGAAAATAAAATGGGACCTTGTAAAAATTGATATACCAGAATACCCATTACAAAAATGAATAAAAATAATAGCCCTATAACCCTACCCAATTTGGTCGATGATTTCATGATGGTGATTTTTGATTGATTGACTATTAGACGTTTACTCCCTATGATCGTTACAAAAATCGACAAGAAATAGTGTTACTTCGAGAATTCTCCATTTAAGCTACTCAAAACTACATTTTGAGTTTTCTGATATCCACAGAATGCTATTTGCCGTAAATTCTGATCTTAATTCTGCTGTAAAACCTATAAAATCACCCTCACAATTATAAGTAGAAGAAACATAATTGACTACTGGATTGCAATACACGTTATAAAAAACATCATTGCCCAAATACTTGGCTGTTTTTATATACTCGTAATCATCAGTCACTGTATTTACCCACTCATTAAGCCAAGAAAGTTCTTCTAAAGGGTTCTCTACTTTACATGTGGAAGTATCATCATCATTACTACAAGAACTAAAAACTACCAAAGAGATTACACCATAAACGACCCAATTACACACCCTTTTTTTCATTCTTTTACATATATAGTTGTACAGTAAAGATGCGCTTAACATAATTGGTTGCTTTTTCTGCTTAAATCTTAACTTCCAATTCACGGGCCAATACTCCTTTTCCGCCTGCCATGAGTCTGGCAATTTTTTCATTTTCCACTTGTAATTGCACCGTAATAGCACTTGGTGATGGCGGTAACATGTATTTGCCTTGCTGTATTTGAAAGGTGGTTTTCTTGAGCTGTAAAACATCATACAAATAACTGGCCAACGGCCCAGCTGCCATGCCCGTACCGGCTTCTTCTAAAATACCATAGCGCGGGGCAAACATTCTAGCCGTGGCATCGATATCTGCCATGGTATCTGTTGTAAATACATAGTAGCCTATTAAATTAAAATAATCGCTTAGCTGTTCTATAGCATCAAAATTTGGTGACAATCCTGCTAAGATCTTGCTATTTTTTACGGGAATCATCAGAAAAGAATTCCCCGTATTGACCACTTGTAACGGTGCGTTTGGCAGTAAATCAGCTTTTGTTAACCCTAAAGACGTTAGAATAGCGGTCTCTTTTTCGGTAACATCTTTATACGTGGGTGCCAATTGCTCCATAAATGCCAAAGCGCCCTGTATTTCTATTTTTCTGTTTCCATCTATGGTTTCTTTTGATGATGTGTTGCCCTTTAATTTTCCCAACTGTTTTAAGTACGAGAATGCGGCTATGGTAGCATGCCCACAATGGGCTATCTGCTTGGTAGGTGTATAGAAATCGAGCTTGAAATCCGCAGTATTGGATCTAGAAATAAAAGCGGTTTCAGAGAGTCCCACTTTTTTGGCAATCTGCAACTTGTCTTCATGCGAAAGTGCATCTGCATCTAAAACTACACCTGCCGGATTACCGCCATTATCATTTTCTGTAAAGGCATTTAGTATTTGTACGGTTACTTTTTTTAATTCGTCCATCGTAATTTTTTTAGATTATATCAGATAGACGGCAAACTTAAAAAAAAGACGTAGCTATTCTTCATTAATTTCAAAATCGAGCAATTTTCCTGTTCGGTCAGCTATTACATTGGGGCAAGAAAGCAGCTGTACCTTTAATATTTCCCTAGCTTTTTGTACCCTGGATTTTGTGCCCGAATACGAGATGTTTAAATGCTTGGCCAGCTCTTTTTGTGAGTATTCTTGAAAGGTGGTCAATATAATGGCTTCTTTATGCTGCGCTGATAACTCGCCTATTTTCTGATTGATGCAATTGGTGAGCTTGGCATAATCAAAATCATCTGACTGTTCTTCTGCAAGCTCTATACGATCTATACTCGAAGTGGTTTTACCCTGTTTTCTAAAATGATCTATAATTGTATTTCTAGTAATTTGATATACCCAAGATGTTAATTTAGAGGTGTGTTGCAATTGATGGATCTTCGTCTGTATTTTCAAGAATACCTCTTGGTGAATGTCTTTTGAGACTTGTTCATCTTTGATCTTGCCCAAAATGAAATGATACAATTCTTCATTGAGGTCTAGCCAAATGGTATTGATTTCATTTTTCATGCTGTACTATTTACCTATAATTGATCTTCATGTGCCATCAGCGCCCTCCAAATAGCAATAAAGTCTTGAACGCTTTCTTTGTCTAAATCTGTATTGACCAATAACAGCTTACCGGTCTTTGTCTTTTCATTGAAGAACATATGGGTGACTACACTAGGGTCTCCGCCTGTATGCCCAATTTGCCCTTTTGATGACATGCCCATAAATACCCCCATATTGTATTCGTCATTATACTCCTTATCGCTTCGGTCTTTATGGTTCTCGTCTGTTAACTGCGGTGTAAATAGCTCTTTATAGCTTTCTGCGGATAACATTGTTCCGTTACCGGTATAACCTTTTATAATTTCAGATAGGTATTTTGCCAAATCGTGCGCAGAGGTGATCAAGCCACCATCGGGATAATTTATTAATGTATAAAAGGCAAGTTCGGTATCGGCATCGGCGTATAATTTTGAATGTTTTGAAAAGTCTATGGTATCAAAAGACCATCCGGAACCATTCATAACCAAAGGATCAAAAAAATGTTTCTTGGTAAACTCCGGAAACGATTCTCCCGTTGCTTGCTCTAGCACATATGCCGCCAAACCAGCACCTATATTAGAATAATTGAACATACCGCCAGGTGGGTATTTAGAAAAGGTTTTCTTTTTGTACCATTGCCCATCGGTACTTAAAATAGCTTTTAAATAATCGCCATGGGGCATCATTTTACTAGGGTCACGAAAATTGGCGTTGACCTTAGCCGCTCCGTTTTCGGCATCTTTTAATATATACCCTTTACCCTCATATTCTGCAGGATCCTTAATACCCGAAGTATGGCTTGCCAACTGACGAATGGTTATAGGCGTATTCTTAAATTTAGGATGCACCACTTTAAAAGGCAGATAGTCATTGATAGGATCATCTAAGGTTAGCTTACCCAATTCTTGCGCTTTTAACAAAGCCACACCAATGAAAGTTTTAGATATCGATGCTATATTCTGTAGGGTGTTTTCTGTATACTTTTTATTTGCTTTTTTGTTGGCAAAGCCAAATCCGTTTTCATACAGCGTGCCATCTGCATTGACTATGGCCACCGAAAAACCAACTAAGTTTCCGTTAGCTGAAATTTGCTGTAATTCACTGGTGAGTTTTTTGGAAATGGAATCGTTGGTTTGCGCATGTGTTATGCCCACAAACAATATCGCCAGTATAAATTGACCGATTTTTTTTAAGATCATGATTGTAATTGATTGATGAATAATTAGTTGCAAGTTAGGTATTTAGTGGTAATAAGTACGAGGTACAAAATGTTAAGTAAAAAGTATCAAGTACAAAGTTCGATGTATGGGTTCTTACGTTTTTCTGTTAGTATTTATCCTCTGTAAATAGCTTTACTAGCTACTGGGTTTTTAATACCTTGGTCTATCCAAAAATATCTTATCATGTGCAGGTCTCTTTTTACCCTTTTTATATTTTTCTCGATTTCTTCTGGGATTGCCCAAAACAGTTTTCAAGACGTATTTTCTAATACTACAAGACCATTAAAAGAAAACATTCGTATTACATTTCAAGATGCTAGAAACAATAAAACCTATTTGCCTATTTCTGTACTAAGAGGAAAGAACGAAGGACCTGTATTTACCATTGTTGCCGGTGTGCACGGGTTTGAATACCCGCCAATTGTTGGTGCACAAGAGCTGTTAAGCGAAATTGATGTCGATAAATTGAACGGTACCGTGATTATTATTCCTATTGCAAATACCAGTTCCTTTTTTTCGCGTACCTCTATTGTAAATCCGCAAGACCAAGTAAATTTAAATGGTGCCTTCCCCGGAAAATCTACAGGTAGCGTTACCCAAAAAATAGCAGATTTTATTACTACGACCATAATACCTGTAAGCGATGTTTTTATCGATATACATGGTGGTGGCGTCAATGAAGATTTGATTCCGTTTGCGCTTTTCTACGATAACCCTAATTACCCAGAACAAACAAAAAAGGCCAGGGAACTGACTGAGAACAGCGGATTTGAATATATAGTGTCATATCCGTTCTCTTTAAGGGACGATGAACCAGCAAAATATGTCTTTAAACAAGCCTCGCAAGATGGTAAAATAGCCTTGAGCTTTGAAAGTGGCAAATTGGGCAATGTACAGGAAGATGCGGTAAGGTTAATAAAAAATGGAGTCTATAATATTCTTGAAGATATGGATATGTATGATTACGGAACCGGACCACATGCCAACCTTATTCAGCTCAACAACCAAACCTATTTAAGCGCTACCGAAGCGGGACTTTTTTACAGCGACCTTAACGCGGGAAATACCGTTAAAGAAGGGGATGTTGTAGGTTACATCACCAATGAATTTGGTGAAAAACTTAAGGAGTAAAAAGCACATACATCGGGTATTATATTGTACAAAATCTCTACCCCGCCCGTTAATATTGATGATACTATAATGTGAATTAGTAAGCGCTTGTAAGTGATTAAAGCGCATTCAAAAATTGGTTTAGATCGGTTTCTTTATCTAGCCCAAGTTTCTTTTTTAGGCGGTATTTAGATTTTAAAATACTATCTGGTAGTACGTTCAAAGTGGCTGCAATTTCTTTTGTGGTCAGGTTCATACGTAAGAATGCCGCCAAACGAATTTCTTTTTCCGAAACATCGGGAGACAAGGTCTTCAGTTTCTGGTCAAAGTCGTTATGCACTTCAGAGAAATAAGTCTTGAATACTTCCCAATCCTTGTCCGACGCATTTTCTTTCTTTAAGAGCATCACAATACGCCTAAATTCCATTTTGAACTTCTCAGGGGAGCTTTTGATGCGTTGTAGGTTTTCCATAAGTTCTTGGATAAACGTGTTCTTTTGAACTAGATGCAAGGTCTGGCTAGTGAGTTCTTTTTTCTTGTATGCAATCTCCTGTTTATAGATTTCCTCTTGTTTTTGACGGGCAATTCGGTTTTTCTTCATTCTTTGCTTAAACCCAAAGTATAATAAGCCGGAAACAGCAAGAAAAGTGAACATACCCCCAGCATAGAGCCCTTTGGTAAGTTTATCTACTTTGGCTTTTTCGTTCAGTGTGTTTATTTCTTCCTCTTGCAGGGCTAGGGCAGCCTCCTTTTTTTTGGTTTCGTATATGATTTTTAGTTCTTCAAGTTTTTGTGTACGTTCCTTATTAAAAATAGAATCGTTTAACGTTTTATACGTTTTGTAATCTTTTAAGGCACCTGAAAGGTCACCTAAATTGCTATAAACAGCACTTCTTTTTAGGTAGGCATCCCTTAAAATCGATAGATTGCCGCTACTATCCGCATAATTGAGTGCCTCTGATATAATAGCAAGTGCATTTTGTGATTTACCATCGGAATTAAGAACTTCTGCAAATTCCAATTTCGAAATCGCCACTCTACGTTCCGAACCTATTTCCTTTGCAATGTTTATGCTTTCCCTCAGTAATTTAAGACTTTCGGTGGTCTTGTTCTGAACAAAATATAGAGCCCCCAGTTCACTCAATGAAGTAGCATGCGTGGACGGAATATTTGCCTGTTTGGCCTTTTCAATACTTAATTTAAAATTATCTTCCGCTTCCTTCAAATTCCCCAAAGCTTTATAGGCTTTCCCTAGGTCTGCAAGTGCTACTGCCTGATAATAGGTATCGTCTTGATTGATATAAATCTCCAATGCCTCTTTGTTATAGGCAATGGCTTTCTTTAAATTTCCAATATTGAATTCTATTGCGGCCAAATGGGTTTTGGCGTCCGCGATTCTGACATCTTTGTTTATTGGTGTGCTCACGACAGGCAAAATCTTAAGGCTCTTCAATACATTTTCAAGGGCAATGGTGTAATGCCCCCTATTTTCATTTATTCTTCCTTTAAAATCCAAGGAATAGGCGATTCCGACCGAATCCTTGTTTCTCTCATTATATGCGAGGTTCTTGTCATTTATTTCATCCGCCTTATCTAAGTTTCCCAGCTCAAATTCCAATAGTGCAAGCCCATGATAGGCTTGTGAAACAAAGATTTGGTTATTGTAGATTTTAGCAAACTTCAAGGCTTGGGTATATCTATAACGGGCTGAATCGACCTTGTTGACATTATTATATAGAATCCCTAATTGATAATTGGCCATTGATTGTCCGCCACTAAATTGGATCTCATTGGATAGGGTAAGTTGCTCAAAGGCATATTTCTTAGCTAATTCAGGGTTTCTATACATGTAGTAATTAATGATCTTATTATTGGTTATCACCTTGTTCGTATCCAACTTTTGTGATTTATAGACCACTAATAAACTATCAATATCAAAATTCAATTGGGATGATGCTTTGCAATAAAAAAAGAGAGCTAAAACAATTAACAGGTTCTTATTAGAGGACATATGCAATAATGATTGGTTTTTACCAAGATAATTAAATTATCGCTTGCCCAAACACTGGATATAGTTGGTCGAAAAGCCCTTGTCCATAAAAAGTCCATACTTTCTTGGAGATCATAGCTATAAATAAAATATGTAAAGCGTTGAATATAAAGGGTTTTTGAATGTTTTCATCTTTTATGTTTTTTGTGCTGTCCATGGTGTACTTCATCGAAATCCAAGTTGCTTGTCCATACTTTGTCCATGGACAAAATTAGGGATGGGATCATTTCTGCTCTAGGTTTGGAATGTTGAATCTTAAAAATCAAACTATTATGAAAACAAATCAATCACCATTAAAAAGTATTTTAAAGTTAGCACCACTAGTTCTCTTATTTTCTATTTGCGCTTGTAGTAAAGATGAAGTAAGCCCTGATGATTCTAATGCACAACAATTTTCCAACAATGATGCCGATGACTTTAATGCAGCCGTCGCAGCTTTGGGTTCTTTTAACCAACCTGAGAATATCGTTGAGACCACCTCCACCAACCCAGAACGGGAAGGAACAACGGAATTTGAATGTTTTACCCAAACTTTCAAAGGGGCACCAGGCTTTAGTGAATTATTCACGTTGGATCCTACTACCGATGTTATATATCCAGGGGCAATGTTAAAAGGGGAAAGCATAACTACTGGCGAATATGCGCGAATTGATAAAGATCGTGCGCCAATTACCATGTCAATTTCGTTAAACAATGTAAAAGGAAAGACTAGTGTAACTGTTAATAATCCAAAAAACATTAGTGAGGTTAGAGCAGGTGTTAATAAATTGCTCAGCCTCGAAGTTACCGGAGCAACTCCTGCGCAACTGCAGTTTGATAAGTCTCAAGTTTATTCTGAACAGCAATTATCTATAGCACTGGGAGCGAACTATCGGGATAAAACAAAAGATATTTCCGGTAGTTTTGATTTTAATACCACTACAGTTAAGAAAAAATATGTGCTGAAATTCATTCAGAAATATTTTACTATAGACTTGGACTCCCCAGGTGAAGTTCCAAGCGATCTTTTTACTGATCTACCTAGTATTGAAAATTTGGGCTCCATAAGCCCTGTCTATGTTTCAACTGTAACATACGGTCGTATGGTATTGTATACCGTGGAGTCTGAATATAGTATAACGGAAGTAGAAACAGCCTTTAATGCGGCTATAGAAGCGGGTAAAAAAGGAGGAACTTTTGAGCTTGATGTTGACTCTAAAAATATTCTAGAAGAATCTAACATTAAAGCATTAATTATTGGAGGGGATGGGGCAAGTGCTGCCCAAACTATTGGCGGAAATAGTCTTGAAAAAATTTATGATTATATTGCAGCTGGCGGCAACTATTCCCCAGAAGAATCTCCCGGTTCCCCTTTATCCTATAAATTAAGTTATGTAAAAGAAGGTTTTCCTGCAGCAAATGTAGTTCTTGCAACGGAATATCAATCACGAAATTGTGATGTTGCCTATCCAGAATATCTGGCGACCATTGTTAACATTACGGGCACACAATCTACCGATACAGAGGTTAATGGTAAGCTAAGGGTGAAAATGTGGGTAGGAGGGGAACGCCTTGACATTAATGAGAACGGCATAGATGATGGTAAAACTTGGAGTGTTGATACTGATAATTTTGTTGATGTACAAAACAATAAAACACATACAATTAATGAATCATACACCTTTAGGCCATACAGACCAAATATGGCAACGGATTATGTTGAATGTTCAGGAGAATTATATGATTATAATGGTATTTTTGGTAATGAAAGTTTGGGTAATGCCGGAGGAATAAACCCTGTCGTTCTGGATAGTTTAAAACTCAACGTTCCTGATACTACATATATAAATTTTAAAAAGGGAATTACAGCACAGTTTATTATTATAAGAAAAAAATAAATTTAATTTTCAGTCGGCACCTTAAGTTGTGATTCAACAACTTGGTGTCGGCTATTGTTAATAATTAACCAGTTAGGTAACCCTAAAACTGCCATTGCTCAGATAGGTCAGGTTATTTTCGAAAATGGCCTTCAACCTAGAATATAATGTATGAAAATAGGCAAGGGAAGATAGTAACAACTCCTTATAGTTATTTACAAATAATTGATAAACAGCAAATTAAATCAAAAACTACCAAGCGAAATACGGTTCTAGAGCCATTAATATTATTTGGTTTTATTTGATACCAAATGAAACCATTCCTAATATTGGCCATGGTGGTCTATCCAAAGAACGTAAGTGCCAAAATGAATCAGCTATTTGCTTCTGCCTCGTTTAAAGGAGAATGATGCTCGTGAACTAATTTCCAACCATTCTCTGTTTTTACAAATAATAGCGTAAGTTGGTCATTAACGATCACAAGGTCTTCTCCAAATTTAAAATGAAAATCAGAATGAAAGGTTACATTTGCAACATCGCCATAAACTGCAATCTTTAAGTCATTTGAATCGAATTTTACCACTTCGGTTACAGAGCTAAAAATATTTCGTTCGTATGTTTCATTTGCTTCACCATCATTGCGTAGTTTTCCATTTTTGAATTCTGTAAACTTTGGACTGTAGGCGTGTAGAGAAATAAGCCCATCAATATCTCCTTCTTTAATACTTTGAACAATTGCCTCATAGGTTTCCATTACTTCCTGTTTTGCTTCAGGAAATTCATCATTAATCAAATCAATTTTCACTTCTACAGTTTCCTCTTTTTTTTCCTCTTGTTTGCATCCTGTAATTAAAATTCCAAATAATAATATCCATAATATTGTTTTGTTTGTTTTCATAATTTCAATGTCTTAAAAGATTTATATTCTATTTTGATGGGAATTTTTAGGCATAGCGCTCCTGTAGCAAAAGAGATTATAATTTTTCAAAATCTACTTACAGAAGTAAGGTCACTAAAATTGAGGGAGAAAAAATGGAGCTATGGAACAGGGTAAGAACCCATTACTCCGGTTTGATATTTTGGTTCATATGAAAGAAGTTATCGGGGTCGTATTTTTTCTTTATTTTACGAAGTCTATCAAAATTCACTCCATAACTTTCTTTAACCCGGGCTTGATCATCTTGCATCATAAAATTGACATACCCACCGCCAAGAGCATAGGGCTTCATTGCTTCATTATAATCTCGACTCCATTTGGTAATTTTATCGGCTTCTGCGGGGTCAGGAGAAACCCCCACGATTACTTGTGCCCACCGTGCGCCACGATTTGCCCAAGCGGTATCCTCCTGTGCTGTTTCATGAACTTTTCCATCAATGGGATAAAGGTGCATGGTAGAAAACATCGTCGGCAATTGGGATCCGTGTTTTATATGCTCTTGAATACACTCGTCTGTCAACTCATCGAAATAGTTACCTTTCCAATACCATTGATATCCTGGTGGATATAATTCATCGAACATACCATTTAGGGCGGGCATAGGAAGCTCGGTTACAAAGTCCAAAATAGGTGGTCCGAAAGCACGGATGGGATCGAAGACCTCTGCTGCTTTTTCCATATCACCAGTGTAACACCACACTATGCCGCAGACTTTTTTCATGTGTAAATGTTCCGGAAAAGGCTCTGCGGGCGGTACGGTTAAAAAAGCAAAAAATCCGTAGAGGTCGTTAGTAGCGTTCTTGGTAATTTTATCATAGAACTTCATGACTTCTTCTGCCTGTTCCAATGGCCAGAACATAGGTCCTGCATATACATTTTTAATGGGCAACAAGTTAAAAGTAAACGATGTAACCACACCGAAATTTCCGCCACCACCACGCAGTGCCCAAAAAAGATCAGGATGTGAGGTGGCGTTGGCTGTTACCAACTCACCTGAAGCTAGGACTACTTCAGCCTCTAAAAGATTATCAATGGCAAGGCCTCCTTTACGGCTCAAGTAGCCCAAACCTCCGCCAAGAGTGAGTCCTGCTACGCCTGTGGTGCCATTTATACCTACAGGCAATGCCAGACCGTGCTCGTGAGTGGCCTTATCCAAATCGTGTAGCGTATTCCCAGGTTCTACGAGCGCTGTTTTTTCGCTTGGATTTATTTTTATTGATTTCATTTCGGAGAGGTCAATAACCAAACCATCGTTTACTAAGGAAAGTCCTGCCCCATTGTGACCTCCGCTGCGAACAGAAACCTCCAAGTTGTTCTCCCGCGCAATTTTGACCATCTGTACTACATCTTCTTTATCCTTGCATTTAAGAATGATTGCTGGTCGCTTGTCTATCATTGCATTATAAATAGCTCTGGCTTTGTCATAGCCATGGTCTTGAGGAAGGATTACCTGCCCCTGGGTGTTGTTCCTCAACGCTTCAATCAATTTTTCCATAATGTTTTATTTTTAGTGCCTTAGTTGTATCTATTTTCATGGGAACTATAAAATGGCTAAAGTGAAATTGAAGGGGGAAGTGTGTTTCTCAATTATTTCACAGTGTAAAACTAAAGGTATATTGAAACTCAAGTTGTAAGTTTTGTTCCAAAAGCTGAAACAATTTAGACATGGAGGATGTAAAACGTATGTTTTTTTGGTTACCTGGATATGGACTTACCAATCACGGTCGGGAGTATTTTAAACCTTTTTCGAAACACTCTTGTAAAATAGGTTGGACTATTGAAACCTGAATCATATGCCACCTCGGAAACCGTTTTATTTCCTGATTTCAAGGCTTTTGCAGCATGTATTAAACGTAATTCGGACAACAACTTATTGGGAGGAATTTCGACTAGAGCGGATATTTTTCGATAGGTTTGGGACTTACTCAGCCCTAGTTCATTGCTAAGGTCATCACTCTTAAAAGCTGAATTGATTAGATTTTTCTGAAGAACTTCATCCAATTTTTCAATTTCTTTGTAAGATGCCTCATCCAGAATAGTTAAAGGTTCAGTATCAATTTTGGAAAATTCTTTGCTGTATGAAGCAGAAAGTTTTGTTTCCAAATCCATAAATATTCCTTTTTTAAAACCTAATCTTGACATCACATTTACTCTAGTTTTAGTTTCTTCGAATAAATTTTTACCATGTTCATCAACTGGTCTTCCTGTCGCTAAAGCTATACTGTATAAAGAATTTTGGTTAGAAGATTCAAAGTGCCTCGATAGTTGCTGCGCACAATCTAAGGCATCAATTGCATCAATAAAAGAAGCCATATACTTTTCGCTCGGAACCTTAATTACACTACCCTTACAGTTTTTAATAAAATCAATTATTTTGAAGCCTGTCAATTTTTGATTTTCCATAAGGTCCAAAAAGTCGACCAATAAAATCGTACGAAAACCACTGTCGATTTCTCCTGTTAGCGTCAAAGCCAAATCCTGCTCATTTTGACCTCCCTCTCCCATATAGGGAAGAAATTCATGCTCTCGTGATACTTCAATAACATTGCACGCTCCAAGTCCATGAGCCTCTTTATGGCTCTCGACACAAGATTCTTTATCAGGACTTTCAATCAAGCAAAAAGCTGTTTTGTTGGGAAGATTCAAATAATATTTCTTGTAAATCAATCCGTGTTTATTTTGCACGGCCACATCTCTCAAGTGAGCTTTGTACATATCGTCTTCAGTAATAGCATCTGAATCGATTTTGTGGAAGTCCATGAATAGTGGCATGTTTAATAATTTTTAGGTTAAATTATAGTGGTTTGATAGTCAGTAATATACAATTTTTTCAAATATAAATTTGTTTGAAATTATGGGCTTCTAGTGCTCCATCTCAAAACCAAAATAGTCATAAATAAATCATTTAATAATATTAAAAAATGCATTTAGTAAGGTTTTTCAAATCAACCTAATGTCTTTAAAAATGGACAATTTTGAAGACGTTTTTAACCACACATAATAACAATACTTTAGAGTGTCCTTTTTTTTTTTTAATATTCTCGTTAATTGATCTTTTATGTAACCTAGATTCCCTAATATAAGATTGAAGTTTAAGCATCCAATAGATTTGATAATTTTCCGAAAAAATACTCTTCATAGGGTGAAGAAGTATCAAAATAGACCAATCTGTACCAAATAGTATCAAACTCAATTTGAATCCAATTTTGCGTGCAAATTGCGTGCAAATGAAAAAAGCTTCAAAAGTCAAAAACTCTTGAAGCCCTAAAAAACTTAGTGGAGAATACCAGATTTGAACCGGTGACCTTCCCGAAAGCCTTCGGGACGCTCTATTCTTTTATTTCTAGTGAGATTAAATACTCAATATATTTTCTACTTTTCTTCTTTTTAATCAGAAGTTCAAACGAGACTGCTTCTGATCGTGTTTCAAAATTACGTTGCCATTTTAAAACCCAGTCCTTTACCTTTTTAGTATAAGTAGATCCATTTCCTTTAATATGACGTTCAAGTCGTTCTTCAATATTTTCTGTACAACCAATGTAGTAGCGATCTAGTGTCTGACTATAAATTATATAAGTAGTGAATGGCATTTTTAAAAATAATCAAATCAAAAAGGCTTCCAAAATGGTAACCTTTCAAATGGAGAATACCGGATTCGAACCGGTGACCTTCCCGAAAGCTTTCGGGACGCTCTATACCTTAACTATCTAACCTATTTAATTCGATAATTAATCGCTTAATTGCTATAAATAAAAAAAGCTTCCAAAATGGAAGCTTTAAGTGGAGAATACCGGATTCGAACCGGTGACCTCTTGCCTGCCAGGCAAGCGCTCTAGCCAACTGAGCTAATCCCCCTTATATTACCTTTTTTTTACTTAAAACACCCGAAACGACCTTCCCGAATGCCTTCGGGACGCTCTAGCCAACTGAGCTAATCCCCCTTATATTACCTTTTTTTACTTAAAACACCCGAAACGACCTTCCCGAATGCCTTCGGGACGCTCTAGCCAACTGAGCTAATCCCCCTTATATTACCTTTTTTTACTTAAAACACCCGAAACGACCTTCCCGAATGCCTTCGGGACGCTCTAGCCAACTGAGCTAATCCCCCTTATATTACTTTATTTACTCAAAAAAAACAGAAGCGACCTTCCCTAAGGCTATCGGGACGCTCTAGCCAACTGAGCCCGCCTAAAAAGTCGGGCGAGCTAGTCCCCCTTATTTTTTGACAGCGTCAAAGAAAACCTATTTTAGCAACGTATCAAAGTACTACTTAATCTTTCTTTACACTTAATACCAATACTGGTACCGGGGCATAAAACTCTGATTTTGCAATAGTATTTTTCTCCCATAATTTCTTAAAAAAACCACGTTTTCTTCTAAAAACACACAATAAATCGGGGTGTTTTGCTTGAAAATGTTCTAAAACACCATGGTATGTAGTGGAATTCTCTGTAAAGGTCAATTGCGAACTAATATCCATCAATGCCGTATTTATCTTTAGATCGTCATCTGAATATCCTGGTGTTTTCACCATCAATAGATTTACGTTTGCATTATGCTTTTTCTGAATCTGAATTAACGGATCAAGAATTCTCTTTCTCTTTAGAATACCAGATTTAAAGGCTACCAAAATATTCTCAAACGACTTATATGCTGTTCCTTTTGGTACGATCAAAGTTGGTATGTTCGTTCTTTTAATAATAGCTCCCGAGGTTTGCCCCAAGTAGTTCTCTTCTTGAATATCGTTACTTCTTGGCGCTAAAATAATTAGATCGATACCTATACCCTTGTCAATTTCTTTTAGTCCGTCTTTAAGCTCACCATTAAAGCTTGCTATTTTTAATGAGACATCTTTTGTATCTACCGTTCCTATAATTTCTTTTAGTCTTTCTTTAGAATTTTCGGCTACCTTCTGTGTTACATTGGTAAGCGTTCCTGTTTTACCGCTGACATTAAAAACCTCCATTACATATATTTCAGCACCAAAGTCTTGTGCAAAATCTACTGCATATTGTAATGTTTGATTCGCATTTGTGGAGGTCCCGATCGGAACAAGAATATTCATCATGATAAAAAGTATTGATTATAACTCTAAATTTACAATTTAATTAAATTCATTTTATGATAGCATCGGCAAAGATATCGCAAATACCCAAAATTCTTCTCATGACAGATGCTTGTAGAATTGCAATGGAAGCCAATGATATTTACCAATGGACTACCGAATACCCTTCTGAACAGGCATTTGAAAATGACGTAGCACGTAATGAACTATTTGTACTTCAAGTTGCAAACGAAATTGTGGGCTGTATTGTTGTTTCACTTTTTATGGATGAGGAATATGAATCTGTTGATTGGCTCACAGAAAATACCAAGAACTATTACATTCATCGCCTAGCGGTACACCCAAAGCATCAAGGAAAAGGTTTTGCCCAGCGTTTAATGGATTTTGGGGAAAATTTTGCCAGAGAAAACAATGGGCTGTCGGTCAGGTTAGATACCTTTAGCAAAAACCAACGAAATCAGAAATTTTACGAGCAACGTGGTTACACTAAATTAGGTGATATCTTTTTTCCCAACCAAAGCATACACCCTTTTCATTGCTACGAACTTGTACTATAGAAACCCTATTTTTTGAAGACTTCCGTAAATTCTAAATCTATAAATGCCCTGGCCATCCCAGCAACTATTGCCGGTATTGCCGAACCTTTACTGTCCATAACCGATACGGCCATTGTGGGTAATATACCCGTTGACGGATTAGAATCTCTTGCCGCAGCAGGTATTGTGGGTTCTTTTCTTTCTATGCTGATCTGGATTCTTGGTCAAACCCGTAGTGCAATTTCCGCTATAATTTCGCAGTATTTAGGTGCCGGTAAATTAGAAGAGGTCAAAGCTTTACCCGCACAAGCCATCTACCTCAATATTACCTTGAGCATCCTTGTTTTACTATCTACCGTTTTTGTTATTCAAGAAATCTTTGAGCTTTTAAATGCGAAGGGCAAAATACTGCAGTATTGCATTAGCTACTACGCCATTCGTGTTTGGGGATTTCCATTGACCTTATTCGTTTTTGCCGTGATGGGTATTTTTCGCGGATTACAGAATACCTATTGGCCTATGGTCATCGCCATTACCGGAGCGGTCTTGAACGTAATTTTCGATTTTGCCTTTGTTTACGGTATTGAAGGATTCATACCTGCCATGTATTTAGAAGGCGCCGCTTACGCAAGTTTACTGGCACAAGCGATTATGGCACTTATGGCGTTCTATCTTCTTTGGACAAAGACAGATATTAGCTTAAAACTAAAACTACCTATTCATCCAGAACTTGGTAGACTGGTTATTATGAGTTTAAATTTGTTTGTACGTGCCATTGCCCTGAACACTGCGCTTATTCTTGCCGTTAGAGAAGCTACCGCCCTTGGTGATAAATTTATTGGCGCACATACCATTGCCATTAATTTATGGTTGTTTTCTGCCTTTTTTATTGATGGGTACGGTGCCGCCGGTAATATTATGGGCGGACGATTGCTGGGAGAACGTAATTATGACGGACTCTGGTTATTGGCGAAAAAAATTACGAAATACGGACTCTTAGTTAGCCTCGTTATTATGGCATTGGCTACCATTTTTTACAAGCCCCTAGGTAGCTTATTTTCTAACGAGCCTTTGGTACTTTCTGCCTTTTACGGCATTTTCTACATTATTATTCTGGGGCTTCCTTTTAATAGCACCGCATTTGTTCTTGACGGAGTTTTTAAAGGTCTTGGTGAAATGAAATATTTACGTAACACCCTACTTTTTGCTACTTTTTTGGGTTTTGTACCCATGTTATTCTTAGGTAAATACCTCAACTGGGGATTAACGGGAATTTGGCTGGCTTTCACCGTTTGGATGTTCATTAGAGGCGGTGCCCTGGTATGGAAATTCAGAAACAAATTCAAACCTTTATTGCAAAATCCGTAATTTTGAGGGAAATAAAATGCTATGGTCACTACAAGAAAAAATGGAAGTTTATACACCCGAATAGATGGTAAAGTTGCTCATGTAGAGTTTGGGCATCCTGCCAGTAATTCTTTTGTTTCCGAACTTCTAGAACGCCTGACGAATACGATCAACGAGCTTTCTGATAATGAAGCTATTTCTGTTATCCTATTAAAATCTGAAGGTGAAAAAGCATTTTGTGCAGGTGCTTCTTTTGATGAATTGTTAGAGGTATCTAACCTAGAAGAAGGTAAAGCGTTCTTTAGTGGTTTTGCCCATGTCATCAATGCCATGCGTACCTGTAAAAAGGTAATTATAGGGCGTGTACATGGCAAAACCGTTGGTGGCGGTGTTGGGCTTGCCGCTGCTTGCGATTATGTGTATTCTAACGTTAACTCATCAATTAAACTTTCTGAACTTAGTATTGGTATAGCTCCGCTGGTCATTGCCCCTGCCGTAGCTCGTAAAATAGGAAACGCCGCCATGGGTGAAATCTCTTTGGCACCTACCGAATGGAAAAGTGCTTATTGGGCTCAAGAAAAAGGGCTGTTCAATAAAGTGTACGACTCTGCGCAAGAAATGGATAAAGAGCTAGATTTCTTTATTCACCAACTGGCAAGCTATAATTCTGAAGCTTTAACCGAATGGAAGAAAGTTTTATGGGAAGGTACCGACCATTGGGATACCTTATTGACAGACCGTGCAGCTATCACCGGAAAATTAGCCCTTTCTGATTTTACAAGAAACGCACTGTCAAAATTTAAAAAATAAACAATAACTGAAACAGGAGCTCGTTCTGTTTCTAAATCATTAGTATGGAATTCTTTCAATTTTTAAACGGTAACCTAGTATTTCCCGTTCTTGCCCTTTCAGTTTTGATCATTTATTTCGTGAACAAAATGCGTGCAAAAAAGAAATACAAAAGGTAATTAAAGCCCTTACGCAACTAATCGGTATTTCATCATCTTGTAATAAACCCGCTTTATGTTCGCAAAAATCGTAGTAGCATTTCTTTCCATATTTCTAGTTGCCTGTAATGACAAAGATGAAACTGTTGAGCAGCAAGACTGCTCTAGTACTATTTGCACATTAAATTTTGTCACTATTACCGTTAGTGTAAAAGATGTATCTGGTAAAGCAGTAGCTCTAAATAGTTATGAGGTTATAGACACTGAAACAGGTGAAAACCTAGCCACGGGTTTTAATGGAGAAGAATATCAATATTATAAAGAACAAGGTCTGTATCCTATTCTTAGTGATGCCAATCGTGTGCAATACCAAAATTCGACCGCTAAACTGACCTTTAAAGGTTATATTGATAATGAAGAGGTCATCAATGAAGCCTATGTAGTTGGTGCAGACTGCTGTCACGTTAGCTTAATAACAGGAAATACAGCTATTGTTTTAGAATGATTTATTCGCTATAAATGCGTTTAAACTTTTCCTACCTTTGCCGTATAATTATAGGCTATGAGCAATATTCGTATTACGAAACAATTCAATTTTGAAACAGGACATGCATTGTACGGTTATGACGGTAAATGTAGAAATGTACATGGCCATAGCTATAAATTATCGGTTACCGTTATTGGAAAGCCTATTACAGATACCAGCCATGTAAAATTGGGTATGGTAATAGATTTTGGAGATCTTAAAAAAATTGTCAAAGAAGATATTGTGGATGTTTTTGACCACGCCACCGTATTCAATAAAAATACTCCTCACGTTGAACTAGCCAAAGAATTAACCGATAGGGGGCACAACGTTATCTTGGCAGATTACCAACCTACAAGTGAAAATATGGTCATAGATTTTGCCGCGAAAATAAAATCTCGCCTTCCTGAAAACATTTCTTTATTCTCCCTTAAATTACAAGAAACAGATACTTCGTTTGCCGAATGGTATGCGAGCGACAATTAAGTTCAACATAACTTAACGGTAAACTTTCGTTACAAGCTTTTAAATTGTTTTATTTTTAAGGCAACTCCTTAATATATAACAATATGACCAAACATCATATTTACTGGTGGAATCTTGAAAACCTGTTCGATGTAGAAAATTCACCACGAAGAAGTGAATTTTTAAACAACCATTTAGGCAAAGAACTCGATGGATGGAACGCTACCATTCTTGAACAGAAAATTGCCAACCTAACTGCTGTCATATCAAAATTTAATAACGGTGAAGGTCCAGATATATTAGGGGTTTGCGAAGTAGAAAACGAGCATGTTATTGAGCTTTTAATAGATGCCATGAGTGCTGCCCTTAATAAAAATTACGGTTTTGTTATTTCTGAAGGAGATGATAAACGGGGTATCGATACCGCACTTATTTATGACAAGACCAAATACGGACCAGAGCAACAAACTTTCAGTCTACGTATTATTAAACGAAATACCACAAGAGATTTATTTCAAGTACACATCAATACTGCAAATGGCAACAAGCTGGTATGTGTACTTAACCATTGGCCATCTAGATCTGGTGGTGAACTAGAAAGTGAACCTTTTAGAATTATGGTCGCCGAAAATTTGTCTTATTGGATAGAGCGGATCTACGAAGAACAAGGTAAAGATGCCAATATCATATTAATGGGAGATTTCAATGACAACCCGTATAACAAGAGTATTACAGCGTATTTAAAGGCTATCAATAACAAAGCCTTGGTGAAAAGTAACAGGGTACGTTTAAAGTACTTTTACAATGTAATGCATCGGTTTTTAGATGCGCAAATAGGTACTTTTGTGTTTGGTAATACTTATAACATGCTAGATCAATTTATGATTTCTAAAAGTATATTATCAGAGAAATCAGAATTGCCTTTTAAATTAAGTACTACGGAAATCATTGCCTACCCAGAGCTAACTTCTGGGTCCTACCAAAAACCGGTAAAGTTTGGTAGACCTAATTCTTCAACTTTCAATGAAAAGGGTTTTAGCGATCACCTGCCTATAAAAATTGTATTGAATGAAAAAGATGCAGCTGTTTAATTTAGAATAGCATTCTCTTATTTTACACACGTATTCCTTTGGTACGCAAAACAGTTATTATATTTACACCCTGATGACGAACATTGAACTTCCGGCAGGGAAAAAAGTATATTTTGCTAGCGATAACCATCTAGGTGCACCTACTATGGAAGAAAGTAGGGTGAGAGAATTGAAGTTTATTCGTTGGTTAGATACGGTCAAGTCTGATGCCGGAGTCATTTTCTTAATGGGCGATCTGTTCGATTTTTGGTTTGAATACAAAACCGTAATCCCAAAAGGATTTACCAGAACTTTAGGAAAGCTTGCAGAACTGTCTGATGCAGGCATACAAATACACTACTTTGTAGGTAATCATGATCTATGGATGAACGGTTACTTTGAAGAAGAACTGAATATACCTGTTTATCATAACCCTCAGCAATATAGCATAAATGGAATATCATTCTTTATAGGCCATGGAGACGGATTAGGTCCGGACGATAAAGGCTTTAAAAGAATGAAAAAGGTATTTACCAATCCTGTAGCTAAATGGTTCTTTAGATGGTTACACCCAGATATCGGGGTTCGTTTGGCAAAACACCTTTCTGTAAGCAATAAATTGATTAGTGGTGACGATGATGCCAAGTACTTAGGTAACGATAAAGAATGGCTGGTACAATACGCACAAAGAAAGTTAGAAACTCAACATTATGATCATTTCATATTTGGTCATAGACATCTTCCATTGGAAATAGAATTGAAAGAAAATTCAAAATATACCAATCTTGGAGATTGGATCAATTACTACACATATGCCGAATTTGATGGCAATCAACTTTCGTTGAAAGAATTCAGTTAAATTTCAGCAAAAACATCGACGAAATACATAATTTTAATTGTAATCCTTTTCTTATAACATAAATTGAGCAGTTCACAACAATAGTTTTATAAAACTAGTACTTCGTTATATCTTTACAGTGTTATTAAGTTGAAGTGTTGATTCCAAATCTTCACATTACCTACAAGTTTCCCCAGCTTAAAACCCAAATTTTAAGTGTACCTACTTTAAAGAACAGCCCCTATTTTAGCGGCTTTTTCGTTGTTTTAATTTTTCTACTTCTATCTTAATTTTTTTTAATTATAAAATCCCATAATTTTTAAAAATGAATATGCTATTAATTCATACTTCAGATAAAAAAAATGATTTATATTTTATACGTAATAAATTTTTTAAAAAATAAAGTAAAATCAGGTTACAAAACTCATCAAACCACATGTAATCCTTTTCTTACATATTAAAAATAGCACTTCACAACAAAAGTTAGTACAAACTAGACATTGGTTCTACCTTTACACTGTTGTTAAGATTAAGTGTTGATTCCCAAATCTTCAGTTTACCTACAAGTTCCCCCGCTTAATGACCCAAACATTAAGCACCACCTACAATAAAAAAAGCTCCTAATTTAGGAGCTTTTTTTATGCTTAAAACCTAACTATTATTTCTCATGATCTTCTACATCTTTTTGTAAATCTAATTTGCGGAAACCTGGAGAAACGAAAGCAGTAATACCAACGGTTATCAAAGTCATTGTTCCGCCAAAAACAACAGCAGTTACCGTTCCCATTAATTTTGCCGTTAGTCCGCTTTCAAAAGCACCCAGTTCATTAGATGATCCTACGAACATCGAATTTACCGAAGCTACACGACCACGCATATTATCGGGCGTTTTTAATTGTAAAATGGTTTGTCTTATAATCATTGAGACCCCATCTACCGCTCCACTTAAAAACAGGGCGGCAACCGAAAGCCAGAAATAGGTAGATAACCCGAAAACAATCATACACACTCCGAACCCAAATACGGCAAATAACAATTTCTTACCTGCATTTTTATGCAGCGGAAATCTAGTAGATCCCAACATCGTAATTGCCGCACCTACAGCCGGAGCTGCCCTTAATACACCGAAACCTTCTGATCCTACATGTAAAATATCTTGCGCAAAAATGGGTAACAATGCTACCGCACCACCAAAAAGTACCGCAATCATATCTAAGGTCAAAGCACCCAATACTGCTCTGGTCTTAAACACAAATGTTAGTCCTTCTCTTAAACTTTGAAAAACCGGTTCCCCAATTTTAGGATTTAGAATAGGCTTTTTTGAAATATTAAAAAGTGCGGTTAACGCCAATAGTGAAAAGCCGAAAATGACACACATAGACCAGTGCACACCGATAATACTAATGGAAAAGCCCGCTAATGCCGGCCCTAATACAGATGCCATTTGCCATGTTGTACTACTCCAAGTAGCAGCATTGGGGTAAATCTTTTTAGGAACAATTAAGGCAATTAGCGAAAATATGGTAGGGCCTAGAAAGGCACGTACCAATCCGCCAAAGAAGACCAATACATAAATTCCATAAAGAATTGTTTTGGTCTCATAAGTGGCTAATACAGAAGGTAGACTCAGCATAAACAGTCCGAAACTAATGACCGAAAAGCCGAAAATACACTTAATTAAAAGGTTTCTTTTTTCTTTCTGATCAACGATGTGCCCCGCAAAAAGTGCCATGCCTACTGCAGGTATAACTTCCATTAAGCCAATAATACCTAATGATAATGGGTCTTTGGTCATTGAATAAACTTGCCATTCTATGACAATGAATTGCATTGACCAGGCAAAAACCATGGCAAAACGTACAAGAAGAAAAATATTGAATTCCTTAAATCTTAAGGCAGCATAGGGATCATTTACGCTCATAGTGCAATCGCTAAATAGGGTCCAAAGATATTTAATAAAGAACAGGACATATAAAGATATGCCAGCTAATTAATCGATAGCATCTGTAAAAAATTTTATAGGATGCTATTCAATTCACAATTCGCCGAAATATGAATCTAGCTCTAGCTTAAACAACGTACCATTTATTAAATCCCTGACCTCTATAGCTTCTTGATAACTTACCGTAAAGGTTATTTGGTGAGCAGGTGTGTTCAATAATAGAGACCTACATGCTTCTTTTGTTTTGCAATCTCCACAAAGATTTCCCTTTCCGTTTTCTACAGTATCTGCAATGCATTTAGAAAAATGACGTAACTCGCTTTGGGTAAGTAATAGTCCAATATCCCTGAAAATCACTTGTACTTTATTAGATTGACTGGGTTTATCTTTTTTCCATTGGAAGGCTATTCCAAAATCGTTCTGGTAAATAGGACGTATATCGTTCATAAGAATCTACATATTTAGTATAAATATAGGAATCTTATTTAGAATTATTATAAATAGTATTGCTAAATGGTGATTTCTATTTGATTTCCTTCTGGGTCTAGAATAACACTTTCGTAGTAACCATCGCCTGTAGTTCTAGGTTCTCCGGCAATTGTGAATCCGTCTTTTCTTAATTTTTCGGTAAGTAGGTCTACTTGCTCTTTTGAACCTATAGACATGGCAAAATGTATAAATCCGGTATTTACAGCCTTATGAGTAGCCGTTTGGATAGTTGGTTTATGCATGATTTCTAATCGAGCTCCATCAGTAAAACTTAAAAAATAAGATGTGAATTCTTTGGTAGGGTTATGATACCTTTCTCCTGCTACAGCATTAAAGTACGTTTCATAAAACCTTCGCATAGCCTCCAAATCAGTTACCCAAATAGCAATATGTTCTATTCTCATTTAATGTCTTTTAACTTCAATTGAAGGCTCACGTTACCTTGCCATTCATTCTCATCAATAGAAAAGACAGCGCTAAAAGGTTTTCTGCCTGTTACCAATGAAAGTTTATCACCCATATTAAAACCAATACCATCAATTTTATGACTGCTTTGCTGTACTACCGAAACTTTTAAATGTGCTTCTTCTTTACCAACACCTTTGGCATAACCAGTATCTTTTAAATCTTCGGCCATAAATATGGGAGACATATTACCAGGACCAAAAGGGGCAAACTGTTTTAGAATGCGCATTAACTTCGGTGTAATATCTTGTAGCTCTATAACAGTATCTATGATAATTTCCGGTATCAACATTTGTGGATCAATGCTCTCCTTAACTACCTTCTCGAACTGATGTTTGAAATTATTATACTGCTCTTCTAACAAGGTCAAACCCGCTGCGTATTTGTGACCACCAAACTGCTCAATGTAATCTGCACAGCCTTCTAAGGCATTATACACATCAAATCCTCTTACCGATCTTGCCGATGCCGCTAGCTTATCACCACTTTTAGTAAAAACCAGGGTTGGTCTATAATAGGTTTCCGTCAATCTTGATGCTACAATACCTATAACTCCTTTATGCCAAGTATCTTTGTAAACGACAGAAGTGAAACCTTCTTCTTCTTGATTCTCTTGAATTTGACCAAGCGCTTCTATCGTAATTTCTTGATCAAGCCCCCTTCTATCGGTATTGAACTTTTCTATTTCAGAAGCAAATTGTATTGCTTGATTCATATTGGTTTCAGTCAAAAGATTAACGGCATACTGACCGTGTTTCATTCTACCCGCTGCATTTATTCTTGGTGCAATGATGAAAACTACGTCAGTAATCGTAAGCTCTTTTTTGTTGATTTGATCAATTATGGCTTTAAAACCGATTCTAGGCTGTTGATTGATAACCTGTAAGCCATAAAAAGCTAGAATTCGATTCTCTCCAGTTATCGGTACAATATCTGCACCAATTGCAGTTGCCACTAAATCAAGATAATAGATAACATCATCAATAGTTTCTCCTCTTCGGGAGCCTAATGCCTGAATCAACTTAAAACCGACTCCGCAGCCACATAACTCATCATACGGATATGAACAATCTTCACGTTTCGGGTCTAAAACTGCTATTGCACTTGGTAATATTGTACCGGGTCTGTGGTGGTCACATATGATAAAATCGATTCCCTTTTCTTTGGCGTAGGCTACTTTATCAATTGCCTTCACTCCGCAATCTAACGCAACGATCAATGTAAAATCATTATCCTCGGCAAAATCGATTCCCTTAAAAGATACGCCGTATCCTTCATCGTAGCGATCTGGAATATATGTTGCTACATTAGGATAATAACTTAATAAGTAAGACGACATTAAAGCAACGGCGGTTGTACCATCTACATCATAATCGCCATACACCAGAATATTCTCTCCGTTGGCAATTGCCTCTTCAATTCTATTAACGGCAATATCCATGTCCTTCATTAGAAAAGGATCATGCAAATCTTCTAACTGCGGACGAAAGAAATTCTTCGCCTCATCATACGTAGAAATTCCTCTTTGTAATAAAAGCTGCGCCACCAAACTATCAACATTAAGCGCATTGGCTAATGTGTCAATATCTTCTTGTTTCGGTTTTGGTTTAATTGTCCAGCGCATTTTTTAGTAATCAGTTTTCAGTATCAGTTGGCAGTATCGATTTTAAAATTCAAATTCTAGCTGAAATGTTCGGTATTCAGTAACAGTTGGCAATATCAGTTGTCAGTGTTCAGCTTATAATCGATGTCGTCTTTGCGAGGTACGAAGCAATCTCTCACTTAGGTGTACCAAACAAACAGATTGCTTCTTCCGATAGCTATCGGAATCGCAATGACGTTATTTTTTATGAAAAACAGTCTTAATCTCAAGCTCAGCAAATTGTCTGAACATTTCCATTACTCCGCAATATTTTTCGATGGATAGGTCAACCGCTCTTTGAAGTTTTTTCTCATTTAAATTTTCTCCGTGAAAATGATACTCTACAACTACTTTATCATAAAACTTTGGGTGCTCATCGGTTAGGTTCGCAATTGTTTCAATGTGAAACTCTTCTACCTCTAACTTCATTTTCTTTATCAATGCCGCTACATCTAAGCCAGAACAACCTGCTAATGAAGAAAGCATTAAAGCTTTTGGTCTAAAACCACTACCATCACCACCGTCTTCTTTTGCGATATCTATTCGTAAAGAATGCCCGGAAGGATTGTTACTTTCAAAGGACATGTTGCCTAACCACTTTGTACTAATATGATTTGTTGTACTCATTATTTTTAATTTTTGTAGGGTACAAAAATACAACAATATAGGGTGTGGTTTTGTTAGCAATTAGCAATTAGCAATTAGCAATTAGCAATTAGCAATTAGCAATTAGCAATTAGCAATTAGCAATTAGCAATTAGCAATTAGCAATTAG
>NZ_SNZW01000018.1 GCF_004364175.1 Maribacter caenipelagi
CAGGTCCTCACCTATTCTCGATTCTTATCTCCACAATATTTCAATGAACTTCTATCCACTCGACCTGAAATCCCTCGATTCCCCGGCCTCGTTTCCCTTAGGTGTTTCCCTAAGCGGCTGCAAATATACAACTGTTTTTTAACCTGGCAACTTTTATCGAAAAAAATTATTTTTCTTTTTTTCGCCAAACCAAAACAACATATCTAAGAACCTTTTCCCAAACCCCGATTCCGAAATTATCTTCCTCGTTTGCGGGGTGCAAATGTACACACTATTCTTAATATCACAACCATTTTTAAATAAAAAAAATGAAAGTTTTTAATCACACCACTAACTGCATGATTTACCGTAGGTTAGAAATCAAGGAAAAATGAATAAAAACAACTAGCTGTATTACAGATACTTAAGCTAGACGCCAAGTGCAAATTGTTAATTATCAATATATTAAATAAACCAACCTAGTCGTTAAGAAAAGAAATTCCACACTAAACCAAAGCGTATAACAAAATCACGGTATGGGTAATTTGGAGCAGCATAGTAATCATACCCAGAAAAAGATGCATTAAAGTGTTCTGCCTTCAGGTAAATTCTAGTTTGTTTAATTCGAGCATTAATAAAGAAATCTAATAAAGGGTACCCACCCAACTCTTCTTTATTCTGTACATAGAACTCACCAAGAATCGGATTATAACCATTCATGTTATAACTGGAAAAATATTTGAACGTAATACCTGTTTGCAAGTACATTGCTTTTTCAAAAACATCTGAAGAAAAATACAATGTATTTCTAGTTACTAATTGAGGTACATTCAATACTTGGGTATCTTGGGTTACATTCTGATACATTATAGTATTGTTCAAAGCAAACATACCTACTTTGAACTCTTTTTCATATTTAACCTTTAAATGAGATACGCTATTACCTTCTTGTATTGGTTTTATGAATGCATTCTCCATATCATCGCCTATTTCATCATCTGAAACTGACGTAAAATATGTATAGTTATCTAAATTACTATACTTCACCATAAGGTTACCCCAAGTTTTAGAAAGCAACTCAACTTTTAAACTACTGGCACGCTCTTTCTCGAACACTTCGCTATTATTCCAATTGTAATTAAGGTATTCGCTTTGATATAACAAATAATTAAAGTTTGGCATTCTTGTAGATGTGTGTAAAGAGAATCTTAGCTTATTACTCTTATTAAGAGCATAGGCAGTAGAAGCATTAAAAATGTTACCTGCTAATTCGCCTGAAATATTATATTTCAAATCTGCCAAAAAATCAAATTGCCCTATCCGCTTTGCGTATTTACCAACCAATCCTAATTCTGTGCCATTTAATCTACTAGGTATTACCGTACCATCTGCTTCTATAAATCGACTATTAAAATAGTAATCATAATTATATACATTAACTCCCCCTGTCAACCTACCCAGGGTTCGATTATAAAATTCGGCATTTACTTCATTATAAAATGTCTTTAAAATTGCCTTATCATTAATAGCACTAAGAATAGCATCACCAAACAAGGTGTCGCTCGCCGTTTCTACAAATTGATAATATTTAGTTTCATAATCAAAAGTATGCCCTATAGAAAGGGATGTCTTTTCAAATCGAGTTGAATCTAACTGCTTTCTAACTAATTTATAGGTGTGATCAAAATAATATCTTTTACCTAGTATCTTATTATTTGCATCACCTAAATACACATCTACTCTTGGTCTATTAATAAAATCTTCGTCCCCAGACTCAAATTGCTCTTCTTTTTGAGACAAACCTCCATTTTCTTCAGATGTAATGTTCTGAGCAGCTATGTGAGCCCTTAAAGTATATCTTCCATTCTTTGACAAGTAATTTGTTGTTGTAATGAAGTTGCCAGATTCAATCTGCGTATCATTATACTTACCAAACGAACGAAAACCTATATAACCAATAGAAAAATTCAATCTTCTAGATGTATTAAATGCCAAGTTAGCATCTAACAACTGACCTTCTTCTAAAGTTGTTTTAAAGAATAACTCGGTCATTGGCGTAGCTACGTTGTAGTAATTAATCTGCTCTTTCTCTAAATACTTACGGTCTTTTGCGATTGCCCCTAAACTTGGGTAACTACCAGTTCTTTCAAAATCAACACCCAATTCGTTATACGCTTGACCTATGTTAGAAAATGACATCAATTCAAAATCGTCTTCACGTAGGTAATTGTATTTATATTCTTTTTGAATTGTAAGGGTAGTATCTAAATAGGTGGTATCTCTTGCAAAAGAAATAATTTTATAATCTTCTATTGTTAAAGCAATAGAATCATTTTGCAATTTGTCTTTCGGATTTATTGGCTTAGTCTTTTTACCCAGAGGAAGTGAATCTCTCTTTTTCTCATACTTTTCGATTACTTCTTGACCTAAAACAATCGAAGATGTTAAACACAATAAAACTAGAATTATATATTTCATGAAGCATTGTTACCCTTGCAAAGTTAATTTTTTTGTTGCTAAGTAAATGTGAAAGTTTGAGTGAGTTTAATAATCTGAACATAAAGGGTTATGAAACTAAAATTAAATTTTAACTGCGAACATTATTAAATTAAGGAATATTTTTCTGATTTTTATAAAAAAATGTTAATGAAAGTACTGTTTTTTAATGTTTTCGCATTTTTAGCGTTTACAGCGGCATCTGCTCAGTTCAATGAGAATGCACCATGGATGAAAGATTTAGAGGAAAATCAACATTCTTCAAAATCTTCAACCAACACACATTCCTTATATGACATATCGAATGCATTCAATGAATATTGGAGCAATAAAGACTATTCTAAAAAAGGTAGCGGTTTTAAACCTTATAAAAGATGGGAAAATTATTGGAAATATTCTATAGACAATAATGGAAATCTACCAACTTCTTCTCAATTATGGGATTCTTGGAAAAGTAAACAAGAGAGCATCGGTAAAGCTACAAATCAGACCGCAGACTGGAAAGCCATAGGACCTTTTTCCCACGGCACTTACTCAGGTGCGCTTTCTGGTCAAGGCAGGGTTAATGCAATTGCGGTAGACCCGAACAATGAAAACATTTGGTATGTAGGAGCACCAGCTGGCGGTATTTGGAAATCTATTGATGGGGGATCTTCGTGGGTTAACCTTTTTGACAATTTCCCTCAAATTGGCGTTTCTGGTATTGCTGTAGACCCTAACAACTCGCAAATTATCTATATAGCGACCGGCGATGATGATGCCGCAGATTCATATAGTGTAGGTGTTTTCAAGTCTATTGATGGAGGAAGCAATTGGAATGAAACAGGCTTGAACCCTAGCACATCGAACATTAATTTATTAATGAATGAAATTATCATTGATCCTACCAATTCTAACACTGTTTGGGTAGCCACAAGTGTAGGTCTACAAAAATCTACAGATGGAGGAACTACATGGGAGGTAAAAAGGTCTGGAAACATTCAAGATTTCAAGCTTAAACCTAACGACCCAAATACTGTATACGCGGTTACTACAAATACTTTTTTTAAATCTACCGATGGAGGAAACAATTTTGTAGAGATAACTAATGGCATCCCTGAAAGTTCTGGTAGATTAGTAGTAGGTACAAGTGCAGCAAACCCATCGGGAGTTTATGTTCTCAGAGCCTTAACAGGTGGTAATGGTTTTGCTTTTGGCGGACTTTACAAATCTTTAGATAGTGGCGAATCTTTTACACAAACCGCTAGTGAGCAAGATATTTTTGAATCAAACCAGGCTTGGTTTGATCTTGCTATTGAAGTTTCGCCTACTAATTTCAATGAAATATACACAGGCTGTTTAAATGTATGGAAAAGTACTAACGGTGGCGATATTTTTACCAGAATCAACAGATGGAATGTTACTGACCAAGGCTACACCCATGCGGATATTCATACTATAAAAGTTTTCAACAACAAACTTTATGTAGGTAGTGATGGAGGTATCTATATGTCGGAAAACGGTGGCAGTACCTTTAATGACTATACAGCTGGTATCTCTATTAGTCAATTCTACAGAATATCTGTAGCCAAAAATGATTCTGGCAAAATTACAGGTGGACTACAAGATAATGCCGGCTTTATTAGAGATCAAAATCAATGGAATGTTTTTACCGGTGGCGATGGAATGGATTATGAAATTGACCCTAACAATAGTAGCTTAGTTTATGGGTTTGTACAATTTGGAGGAAGCCTATTTATATCTTCCGATTCTGGGCAATCTATTGGTGTGGTTGGTGCACCAATAGATGCAAATGGAAATACCATTGAAGGAAACTGGGTAACCCCTTTAGCAATAAGCTCTGATGGTTCAGTATATGCGGGTTTTGATGCATTATATAGACTCGAAAATAATCAATGGAGCAAAATTTCTTCTTCTATTGGCTCAGGTAATATAGATGATTTAGAGATAGACCCTAAAAATCCTGAAACCATATTTGCCGCTGAAAGCAACATATTATACAGAAGTAGAAATGGCGGTGTTACTTTTAGCTTAATTAAAGTTATGGATTCTGAAATTTCAGATATTGCCATTAATTCTAACGACAGTAACATTATTTATTTAACGACTTCTAACAGAGTAGGTATAGCCCTTAGCGACCAACCCACAGAAAGAGGTGTATTTAAAGTGACAATTGGAGAAACAGAGACAACTTCTGAAAACATAACATTTGACATACCTACAGATCAAGCGTTTTTCTCCATTGCTCACCAAGGAAGACATACTGACAACCCTATTTATGTTGGTACTAGTTTAGGGGTATATAGACTTGATGACACTTTAACGGAATGGGAAGAATACTATACAAACTTTCCAAATGTCGCTGTTAGCGATATTGAAATTAATTTAGATGATGAAAAAATAATAGCTTCTACTTACGGTAGAGGGGTTTGGGAATCTACAATACCGGTTCAGATACCAGATAATGAAATTAGATTAGTTTCTATAACCCCAAATTCAAACGAGGTGCTGTGTAATGACTTTGCACCAACTGCTACCATAGAAAACCAAGGAATCAATGCTATTACTTCTGTAGATATTGAATATTCTATTAATGGCAATACCGAACAAACCTTCACCTGGACTGGAAATTTATTAAGCAATGAATCAATTACTATCGAATTACCACTTGAAACCACACTTAATTTTGGTGAATCTACAATTGAGCTAACCGCTACACTAGAAAATGATAGTTATGATGACAACAATGCATTACAAAATAGATTCTTTTTAAATACACCTGGTAGCGGTGGCGAAGTCAATACTTTTGAAACTGAACAAGAATCTTTAATAGCATTTAATGATGGTAGCTCTGAAAGTGTTTGGCAAAGAGGTATTCCCTCAGGAGCAAAATTAAATACAGCTACCTCTGGTAGTAATGTTTATGGAACCAATTTAAATGGAGACCACCCAAATAGCACCAAAGCCATCCTTTTAAGTAATTGTTATGACTTAACCTCTATTATTGCCCCGGTGCTTAAATTCAATATGGCATATGACCTCGAATTAAATTTCGATATCGTATATGCTGAATATTCTATTGACGGTGGTGATAATTGGGACATTCTAGGAAGTATCGACAGTGAACCAAATTGGTATAGCAGTGATAGAACCAATGCACTTTCTGAAGAAGCAGATGATTGTCAAAATTGCCCTGGAGCACAATGGACAGGCGAAAACACTGAAATGACAGAATATGCCTATGATTTTAACCTAAATGCAGCTAATGGTGAACAAAACCTTACAGGCGAAACGAATGTTTTATTTAGAATCGTCTTTCAATCTGACCCTTCAGTTACACAAGAAGGTGTCATTATTGATGACTTAGTGGTTGACGGTTCTGTGGATGATGAAGATGATGATAACGATGGAATTCTAGATGTTGATGATAATTGCCCATTAACAGCAAATACCGATCAGTTAGATACCGATAATGATGGAGAAGGTGATGTTTGTGATACCGATGATGATAACGACGGAATTTTAGATGTTGATGACAATTGCCCTTTAATAGCAAACCCAAATCAAGAAGATGATGATTTAGATGGTATTGGCAACCTTTGTGATAACGATAGTGACAATGACGGTGTACCAAATGATATTGACCAATGCGATGACACTCCTAACGGAACCATAGTTAATGTTGAAGGTTGTGAAGTATTCTCTTTACCAAATACCAATTTTCAAATTCAGACTACTGGCGGTGCCTGTAACTCAAGTGACAATGGCAGTGTTTTAATTACGGTAGCAAACACCTCTTATACATATAACGCAGTGTTGTCAAGTACTGACGATACAATAAATGTTAGCTTTACAGAAGATTCATCTTTTACTGATTTATCTGCTGGGAATTATCAATTATGCATAACCGTTGACGGACAAGCAGATTATGAAGCCTGCTTTGATTTAACCATTTCTGAGCCAGATGCCTTATCCGTATCTGCTAAAATCAATTCGTTGAACAACGAGGTAACTCTAAACTTTTCTGGAGGAGAATTGTATACAATTTTCTTAAACGAAAAAATGTACTCTACATCAGCCAAAGAGATTACTTTGCCTCTAGAAGATGTAACTACTTTGATAACCGTTAAAACAGGACTAGACTGCCAAGGTGTTTATACTGAAAAAATAGTTTTAAGTGATGAGCTATTTATATATCCAAACCCCATTGAAGGTGGCGATTTAACTATTTACTTGGGCACTAATGCTGCACCAGAAGTAACGATTTCATTATTTAATGTAAATGGTATAAGTATTCTATCCAAGCAAATGAAGACTACTAATAGCGAAATTAAATTAAGTGTAGATGGATTAGCAACCGGAGTATATATTTTAAACATAAAATCTGGTAACACCCTATCTAATTACAAAATCATAAGAAAATGAAAATATTAAAATATATAACCTTCACATTTTTTTCCAGCTTACTAGTAGTTTCTTGCGGCGGAGGCTCTGACAATGAAAACCCAGTTGATCCTGTTGTTCCTACAGTTATAGACCCAGATGCAGCTTCTTTGGTTTTTCCTGAAGATAACACGGAATGTAACGAAGGTGTCATAAATACGAATGATGAAACAAAAAGTACTGTCACTTTTCAATGGTCTGCTTCTGAGAATACAGATTCTTACGAAATAAAAATCAAAAACCTTGAAACAGGAAGTATTACAACAGCTACTTCAACCACCATTCAAAAAGAGGTAAGCATTAACAGAGGTACACCTTACGAATGGTACGTTATTTCTATAGCAAATGGAACGTCTTCTACAGCTTCTAGCGAAACTTGGACATTTTATAATCAAGGTCAAGGTATAGAAAATTACGCACCATTTCCTGCAGTTGCAATAAGTCCCCAGAGAGGTTCTACTATTTCCAGTGCTAATGCGACAATTACACTAGAATGGTCTACTTCAGATGTTGATGATGATATTGTTTCTTACGAAGTATTGTTTGATACCACAGAAACAACTGTAACATCTTTAGGCTCTACTACTGAATCAAGTATAGATGTGAGCGTAAGTGCAGAAACAACTTATTACTGGAAAGTGATTACTACTGATTCTTTCGACAATACTTCCACCTCAGAATTATTTGAATTTCGAGTAGAATAATGTAATTTAAAAAGCCAAAGATGCGATTGCACCTTTGGCTTTCTATTAAAACATAAAAAAAAAACTATTACAACGAATTGTAATAATTCAAAAAGGTCACTACATCTTCCTCATGTCTTAGATTAAGATTGTTTTCCTTTATATAAGTCTTCATCTCTTCTTTTCTTGAACCTGTAAAATCTAAAATCTGGTTCTTGGTCAGTCTAATCTTTACCGCATGGTTTTCCCTATCTGCATTGGTTTCATCCAATAAATAATAAGAACTATTCCAAACATATGTTGGTGGAGAATATTTTTCATATGAAGTGCTAGGACTTCGAGCTTGTTTCAACAAAGCTTCTGGCTTAAATAACAACTTTAAATTACCATCATTCAAATCAGTAAAGTAACTTGTTTTTATAGACTCATCAGTGTCAACATAGGTATATATACTATACATTTTACCACCTATTTCTACTTGAATATAAGCACGCTTCAACAATGAATAAAAAGAATCTTTAGAAATATTATCTAAAATTTCTACTTCATTTCTATATGCGTTATAACGCATCTTTCCTATTTCTTTAACTTTTCCATGAACAATAACTTCACCATGAACAAACTCTTCATTTAAGTACGGAGTACCCTTTGCTTTTGTAGGCTCTATTTCTGTGCTACTGGTAACAAAATTTACAATACCCTCTTCTGGTACCGGTGAGTAAGCGTTTTGTGCATTTATGCTATTATAAGCTAAAGCAACAATTGCAAAGACTGTGAATTTTTTAATCATTTTATTAATTAATTTTTTTTTCAATTTAATTGTTAATTATTAATTGATGTGCCTAAAAAATGTTATTAAAAACCTAAAAATAACATGCCAGTTTGCTTTTTCTCTAACGTGACTTAAAACTCAGTTTACGGAGTTTCTGCATTCAAAAATAAAATAGCATCACTATCTAAATTGTAGTGGTAAGACCTCCAATAAAATCCTGTTCCCTCAAACTCCCAAACTACTTCCTTTTCATTGGTTACTTCAATCACCCCAATTGACCCAGAGGTAATTAAGGTATTACCATTTTCTAAACGAAGAGCTCCGGAAACTTTAGCAGAAAAGAGATTATCTCTAGTATATTGCCACACAACTTCAGGCTCATTATTTTCATTTGGAATTAAATTCAATTCCGCCGGTAACATAAACTCATAAACTACAGATTGTTTACTATCATCATTTCCATTCCCATACACTAAAATATTACCTGCACCAGGTAGTCCATCTTTTAGAATATTAGGGAAATGATTGTTGTAGAATAAACGCTCACCATTCATATTGTTATAAGCACTGGGATTTCCAAAACGATAAATTAAATCACCGCCTTTACCAAAATTACCACCTGTATCGATTAAAGCTTGCTCAGCAGTTGTGCTATGATCAATAACCCAAACCTCACTAAAATAGTTTACACTTAAATAAATTAAATCTGTATTTGGATCATAATCCAATCCATTAGCATGCATTATATCACCATCCGGCCCTACATCTTCTCTTAAAACATCTATAAAGTTGATGTTGATTTTTTGAGGGTTTTCAGCCACAACGCCAAAATATGGCTTAGAATTATCAACATCTTGTACTATATGATCCCAAGAATCCCACTTCCAAACAGTTTCATTTGTAGCAGGGTTTATTTCAATTATAGATTCTGTATACACTCTTTCCTCGTTACCAAGGTAACCTATGGCTTCTAATTCATCGGGCATTCTTAAATCCCATACAATAGCTAAAACATTTCCATTAGGCAACATTTCTATATCATGATGAATTATATGCTCTTCGTTTGCCAATATATACTCCCAATCAATTGAATTATCAGGATTTATTAATTGAATAATACCACCAAAACCTCCAAAGCTAAAATCTGGACTTTCTACACCTAAAGAAGCTAATAACTTACCGTCTGACATTAATTCCACATCATTACCCAACCCAAATTCCAATTGCCATTCATGAATAATCTGAGCAGAATCTTTTTTCATTAAATACACCCGATCCTCAGTGGCATCATTGAACAAAACATATCCTTCTTTTGATAAGGAACTATTATAACGTAATATATCACCTGTTTCACCCTCGATAGGATACACTATTTCGGTAGGGATTTCTGGTTCAACTTCTTCCTCCTCAACAAATTCTTCTTCTAATTCCTCTTGTTTCATTACTATATCATCATCAGACGAACAAGCAAAAACAAAACTTAACAAAATGTAACTTAAGACCTTAAAAAATAATTTATGTTTCATAACTAGTTATAATTGGTTATAGTTTCTGTCGTATTATCGATGTAAAACTTTATAATGAAAATAAAAAAAATCAGACTAAATTACTTCAGCCTGATTTTAGATATATTCTAATGATGTTTTTAATATCATTAAAGATTTAAACAAAATTCTATTGTTACACAGAAATGTTTAAATTTTACTTACAATAATCAATTGTAAGTGCACCTGCATCTGCACTTTCATAACCTCCAGCTACATTACCATTAGGAGATATAATTTCAAATCCTATTTCACCATACTGGTCTCCTGGAAAGAACCACTCGGCAGACTCAGTACCCTCAGGAATTGTAATCGTTGCGGTTCCTTCTGATCCATTATTAGGTGTACATTCGCCATCTCCTAAAAAAGTACCCGCAGCACTACCATAAGGAGAACAAAGTCCTACTTCAAATACAGTACCATCACCCAAGGTAATAGTTAAGCCAGAACCTCCAGTAGCTGAATCAGTCTGCCAACCATCTCCATAAGAATCAGTCATATTAATAACCCAATCACCAGCTGTTATAGGACATTCTCTATAAAATTCTAAATTTAAAGGTGAATCTTTAATGACAAGATCATTAGATCCAGAAACATCAACCAAATTAAGAACAAGATTTGCTCTTCCTTCTTCTGGCAAGGCATCAAAATTACTACTTATTGTAAGTGTAGCTCCGAAAGCTCCCGCAGGAATCGTTAAACCACTAAGAGTATATTGATCTGCTGTTGCCGTTGATGATGGATCAACCTCTACAGAAATAGTTCTTTCACTATCGGTTTTTGTAGAAACAAATACATCCACGGTTGTTGACGCACCTTCGGTAGGAGTTGGCACCAAAATAGAACTTACTGAAAAGTTGGCAAGTGTTTGACCGTTTTCACTATCGTATACTATAGTCTCTTCTTCACATGAAACAAAAGCAAATAGTACTGCAATTATTAAAATATATTTTTTCATAATTATATTGTTTTTAATATCCAGGGTTCTGAACCATGTTTTGATTAGCATTGATTTCCGCTATAGGAATCGGCAATTGGAATCTGAAATTGTCAGCCGCTATAGTTGGAAAATCTGGAGGTGTTCCTGAACCATCGATAATATCTCCCATTGTAGAACGCATAACAGCTTCTCCACGACGTTTTAAATCAAAGAATCTATGCCCTTCAAATGACAACTCAACTCTTCTTTCGAATTGAATAGCATCTTCCAAATCTTGACCTGTTTCACCTCCATCATAAGCTACATATCGTAAATCTCTAAGCTCATTTAATGTTGATAATGCATCTTGACCTAATTCGAATTGTGCTTCTGCTTTATTTAACAGTACTTCTGCAGCTCTCATAACCTTAACATCAACACGACCGTTAACCTGACCTGTTTCTCCTAAGAATTTAGAGATGGCATTGTATTGATTATCTTGATTAAGACCAACAAAAGAAATAACATCTTTTCTTAAATCATCTTCATCAATACTATTGATAAAATCAAAATCGAAAACATATTCTGAAATAGTAGAAGTAGAATTTGATTGGCTGTATAATACACCGACATTATTACCACCACTCTCTGAAGAAGTATTAATTGCCAACTTAACAACAATACCCGCTTCATTTGCATCAGTATACAAACCTTCTAGTTCTTCAGCAGTTGCCAATGGTACACTTACTTCATCAGCAGCGTCAATAACCTTTTGGTATTCACCATTATATAAATAAACTCTAGACAAAAGTGCATAAACACCATCGGTATTTAATTTTCCTTGACCGTTATCTGCACCAATTAGCTGACTTGCTCTTTCTAAATCGCCGATAATTTCAGCGTAGTTGCTAGCAACAGTTTCTCTTACAGGTTCTGCAAAAGGATCTTCAGTATCTCCATCTTCAACTTTAATGTAAACTACACCTAATGAAGCATTGGCATCTGCAGATTGCGTTGGTATTTTACCATAAACTCTTACAAGATCAAAATGAGCCCAAGCTCTAATCGCTAAAGCCTGACCTAAGATATTGTCCTTATCATCACCGTCACCTAAGTTATCAATTTGTGCAATTACCAAATTGGCTACGTTTACAGCCTCGTAAGCCTCACTCCAGTACAAATCAATTGCACCACCAGTACCAGCTACATATCTGTAATTAAAATAATCTTGATTAGAACGTCTACCTGTTTGCGCAATAATTACGTTATCAGACAAAATATCAGGAATACCTTGTAAACCTGAACCGGTGCTTGAATAGTAATTCCACAATTGTCTGTACGCCCCATCAACACCGTTCTGGAAGGCAGAAACACTATTGAAAAATGTTTCAGGATTACCTTCAACAAATGGCTGTAGATCATTCAACTCATCATCGCAGGACATAAAGAACCCGAACGAAAATAAAAGAACTAATAATTTTATGTTATTTTTCATTTCTAACTTTTTTTTTGTTTTTAAAATCCTACTTCAACACCAAAAGTATACGACCTTGTGTTTGGATAGCTAAATAGGTTAAATGATCCTGGTACGAAACCTACATCTCCAGGCTCACCTGATTCTGCAGAACCTAAACCTACTTCTGGATCACCACTGAAATCAGTAATGGTAAACAAATTCTGTCCAGCTACAAAGAACCTTAATGAATTTAAACCCATACCATCAATCATATCTCTAGGCATATTGTAATCTAGAGTCATTGTACGTAATCTTAAATAATCACCTTTCTCCAAGAATCTTGTTGAAGTTTGATCTGCAGTACTCTGAAATAAAGGACTTGGTAATACATCTGTATCACCTGGCTGCTTCCAGTAATTAAAAGCATCCGTTCTCTGGTTGCTATCGATGTTACCTATTGCAACACCTGATTGCAGTTGATTATTGATAATATAATTACCTGCTTTATAAACAAAATCACCTCTTAAACCAAAACCTTTATAAGAGAACGCGGTGTAAAAACCACCTTCAAAATCGGCTATAGGAGATTTTCCTTCTTGAAGTTGCTGAAAACTATCACTAAATTGGTTTGTAACATTACCATCTAAGTCATAATATAACGGCTCACCGTTTGCAGGGTTAACACCAGCATATTCAACTGCATAATAAGAGTTAATCTCTTCACCAACACGCAATATGTTATCACCAAATGTACCTGTTATTATATCTTCACCATCAACTAATTCAATAACTTCATTATCAATGAACGTGATGTTACCACCAAGTGTCCATTTAAAGTTTTGGGTTCTAATAACATCTCCACTTAAAGAAACTTCAACACCTGAGTTTTGAATTTCACCAATATTAGAGAATATAGAGTTGTTCTCATCACCAACAGTGTAAGAAATAGGTCGATCTAAAAGTAATTCATTTGAATTTTTCTTAAAGTAATCTACAACACCATTTACGCGGTTGTTAAACAATCCGAATTCAACACCAACATCAAATATCGCTTGAGACTCCCATTGAATCTGAGGGTTACCAACACCTACAGGTAATGCTGTTGTTTGACCGTTATATGTATTAGCAAAATCTAATAAGTTCAAATATTGGAAATCACCAATATTTTGGTTCCCAGAAGTACCATATGATGCTCTTAATTTCAATGTATTGAAAATAGAGTTTTCCATAAAGCTTTCGTTAGCAATGTTCCATGCTGCACTACCACTATAGAAATAACCATACTTGTTATCAGGACCGAATCTTGAAGAACCATCTCGTCTTATAGACCCAGAAACAATATATCTACCATCGTAATCATAATCAACAAACAAGCCTTGAGAGAATAAAATTCTTCTTGATTCTGTAGAACCTACCGTAGTTGCTTCTGCAGCTACATCTAAGTAAGGAATACTTGGTGAAGGAAAACCTCTACCAGAAGCAAACATGTCTGTTGCAATATTCTCATTATATTCTAATAAGAAACTAGCCGAAAGATTATGAACACCATTGAAGGTATCTGCATATGTAAATACGTTGTTTACGTTGTATTCAAAATCAATATTTAAATTGTCTGTCTGCGTACCTGGGAAGTTAGCATCACCAACAAACCCTTGTAAAACACCACCAGCAATAGAACGAGTAGTTCTGTTGTACCTGTTACTGATTAAACCAACACTGAAATTATTTGAAAATTTCTCACTGAAAGTCATACCTGCACTTATGTTACCAATCAACAATAAGTTTCTTGTATCTTCTTGCTCAGTTTGTAACGCTAAAGCAATTGGAAAACCAGTTCGTGTTGGGTTGTAAACATTATTACCTTGATCATCAGTAACAATAGAACCATCATCATTAGTTCTGAATAAAGGATCATAGGGGTTGTAATCATACATTGCTCTAAACGGGTTCTGAACATTGTTTCTATCTCTTGGTAAATCTGTAGTACTACGAGATACCGAAACGTTAGCACCAATATTCAACCAATCTTTAGCTTGATAATTCGTATTTAAACGAGCAGACATTCTTTCAAAACCATCAATGTTTTTGATAATACCCGTATTCTTGTCATAACCCAATGACATGTAATAAGTTAATTTTTCATCACCACCTGAAACTGATAGATTGTTTGACTGGATAACAGAATTTTTAAGTAACGCCTCTTGCCAATCTGTATCTAAAGATGTTAATCTTGCAATTTCTTCGGGAGTAGCATTCGCACCAGGCAAACTACCAGCAGCACCTACACCTAAAGCAGCATACTGACGCTCTAACTCTAACTTCTGCGTAGTATTCATGATATCGAAGTTATTCGGAATCATTTCCCCAAAACCGTAAGATGAAGAAAATTTAATTCTTGCATCACCAGCTTTACCTTTTTTAGTTGTAATTAAAATTACACCGTTAGCACCACGAGAACCATATTTAGAAACGGTAGCCGCATCTTTTAATATAGAGAATGTCTCAATATCACTTGGGTTCAAGTTACTAATTGGGTTAAAATCTCTTTCTGTATCGATAGGAATTGGAACACCGTCAATTACGTACAAAGGAGTAGTTTGCGCATTAATAGAACCAACACCTCTAATTTGAACGAAGGCAGTATTACCAGGTCTACCGTTAGCTGCCGTAACTTGTACACCGGCTGCTTGACCCTGTAAGATGTTATCAATACTAGTAGAAGGCACGAATGCTTCAATTTTCTCAGCAGAAACCGTTGCAATTGCAGATGTAGAAAGTTCTTTAGATCTAGAACCATAACCTACTACAACAACTTCTTCCAATGCTTCAGCATCTTCTTCTAATTGTACATTTATGGTATTGGATGCACCAACACTCATCGTCACTGTTTTTTGACCTAGGTAAGAAAACCTCAATTTTTCACCTGAACTTATGTTAATGGCATAATTACCATCAAAATCTGTTTGTGTACCATTGGTTGTACCAACAACCACAACGGACACTCCCGGTAGCGGCAAACCGCTTTGATCGGTTACAACACCGGTCACTGTTTTTTCCTGTGCAAAGGAAAATGTCATGAAGAGCACCAATAAAGGTGTCAACATCCACGTCAACTTCTGTTTCATAAAATTTGTTTTTGAATTAGCTTGCGCCAAAAGTCCAAAAATTTGCTTAGTATTCCAAAAGCTATCTTAACTCAAAAAAGTCATATGTTAAAAAAATACTTATTATTATTTTTTTCTCTACAAATCATCAATTTTGTTGAAAATAAAACAATTATTTAACGTTAAATCAATCTTTAAAATTCAATATTTTAAGTTAAAAAAAACATAATGCTCCTTAAATTTTATAAAAATATTAACGAAACAGGTACTGATGAGGCTGGCAGAGGCTGCTTAGCAGGACCTGTGACCGCTGCAGCAATAATACTGCCAGAATCCTTCGAGAATATAATTTTAACAGACTCAAAGCTTTTGTCTGAGCGTAAAAGACAACTTCTAGAGCCACTCCTAAAAGCAGAAAGTATATGCTATAGTATAGCTCATATTCAACCTAAAGAAATTGATGATATTAATATTTTGAATGCCTCTATTTTAAGTATGCATCATGCGATAGATGCGTTATCTCAAACACCGGATTATATTATTGTTGACGGTAATAGGTTTAAAGACTATAAAAACATACCCCACTCTTGTATTATTAAAGGTGATTCAAAGTATTTGAGTATTGCAGCAGCATCTGTTTTGGCAAAAACAGCACGAGATGCCTACATGCTAAAATTACACGATGAATACCCTATGTACAATTGGAAAAATAACAAAGGCTATCCTACAAAAGAACATAGAGCTGCTATTAAAAAGTACGGACCTACTAAATATCATAGAATGAGTTTTAAGCTTTTACCCGACAACTAAAGTTTGTTTTACAAATAGTATAACTTTACACAAACTTATCGTATGAGGCATACATTATTATATGCAGTAATCATTTTCTTCTGCATATCCTGTACATCTAAAAAACAATCTGAGAATTCTATCTTAGACTTAATTCCCGACAATGCCAGTTTAGTTTTTAAAATAAATGATTTTGAAATGCTCAATGATGAGCTTTCAAATAATGAGATTTTGAATGCACTTAAGTCACAAAAGCACTTTATAGATGTGAAGCAAATGCTAGCTCCGATTGGCTATCTTTCTAATCAGAAACAAGGTCTAATAGCATTATCAGCTGATAGCACACGAATAGATTACACTTATATATCAACAGATAGTTTAGTTATTAGTAATGGCGATAGCATTTCGAATAAAAGTATTGAAACACTAAATTATAATGATATAGTCATCACCAAATACAAAATTGAAAACGATACGTTTTACAGTACTTTTATCAAGACCCACTGGGTCTTATGCTCTTCTCAGCCAGTACTACAAAACCTTATTAACACTATTGAGGACCCGTTAAAAAATGAATCCTTAAAGCGCTTTCATGAAGTTTCGAACACCGACAAGGTTGTAAATATCTGGATTGATTTAGAAAATGGTGAATTGTTATTTCAAAAATTACTTTCTGATGATCAACAAATTTCAAATTTTGCAAGTTGGATGTCTTTAGACTTATCTTTAAATGACAACGAAATTATAATAAACGGGGTAGCGGAATCAAGTGCTGATAAAAATCAATACCTAAATTTATTAAACAACACTAAGCCTATTCAAAACAAAATATGGAACCTAACACCAGGCGATGCCCATAATATTACTTTATTTGGTTTGGATGATTTTAAAAAATACACATATAATAAAACGCTTAACAACCACCCTAGCACAAACTTAGACTCACTACTTAATACTGTAGAAGAAATTGGAATCACGGAATATGAAAATGAACATGTTTTGTTTTTGAGAACATACGGTACCGCCACACTACTTGATTTTATTAACGAAGCGAAAGTATCTACCGAAGATTATAGCAGTAATGAAATTTGGGAATTAAAACCCAATATTGAGATTTTCGACCCATTAACACCTTTAATAGGAGAACATTCTTTTAAATATGCTAGTATCGTTGAGAATACTTTTATATTTTCTTCGTCTAGGAGTACACTAGAATCTATAATTACCAAAATTAAAACAGGTAACACTTTTGACAATACTACCTTATTTAAAAATGCCGAAAACAAGCTTACCTCTTCATCTAGTGTATTGTCAATTTCCAATTTAAAAGGTTTTGTTTCCTACGTAAATGAATCGGTCTCGATTACTTTAGGCAATTTATTCGCAAATAGCAAATTAGACGATTATGCCTTTAGCTCTCAAATTATAGCAGATGCGGGATTCTTTCACACTAATTTCCTAATTAAAAAAATTACAAAAGAAGAGGAATCAAATTCTGTTTCTTCTGCTTTTGAAGTAAAGTTTGACACAGATTTAGCTACCATCCCTCAGTTTGTAACGAATCACAATAATAAAAGAAAAGAAATTATAGTTCAAGATCAAGAAAATACGCTCTATTTAATTTCTAATAGTGGAAAGATTCTTTGGAAAAAACAGCTTAACGGAACTATACAGGGTAGGGTTCAGCAGGTCGATCTATTTAAAAACGGAAAGTTACAATTGGCATTTACTACAAATAACGAGTTCTTAATTTTAGATAGAAACGGAAAAGAGGTTCAACCGTTTACCAAAAAATACACTGGCGGAAATTTAAATCCTCTAGCCGTATTTGACTATGAGGGACGCAAAAATTATCGTTTTGTTGTTACTCAAGATAAGAATGTGTTTATGTATAATGGTAAAGGAGACGTGGTTAAAGGTTTTACTTATGATATTGCCGAAGCTAATATTCTTGATGCCCCTCAGCATTTTAGAATTGGCAAAAAAGACTATATCGTTTTCAAATTAGAAAATGGTCAATTAAAAATTACCAACAGGGTAGGTAAAACTAGGATCAACGTTAAAGACAAGTTCTCATTTTCTGATAATGACATTAAACTGTATCAGAACAAATTTACCTTTACTTCTGTCGAAGGTATATTATATCAAATCGATTCTCAGGGCAAAGTTTCATCTAGCAATCTAAAACTAGCAAAAGATCACGGTATAGATGCCACTTCTAGAACTTTGGCAATCATGAATGATAACGTTTTAAAAATACGTGATAAAAAAGTTTCTTTAGAATTGGGGGTTTACTCAAAACCAACCATTTTTTACCTAAACGATAAAATTTACGTTTCCGTAACCGATATACAAAATCAGAAAATATATCTCTACGATAGTCAGGCTGAATCAATTCCAAATTTCCCAATTTTTGGTAGCTCAGTAATTGATATGGCAGATATAAACGGAAATAAAAAACCAGAGTTTGTATTTAAAGATCAAGAAAACAGTATCAAGGTTTACAAAATACGATGATACACTTGTCTGTAGAATTCATAAATACTTATACACCGATTACACATATATTCTTATAAAATAATTTAAATTTCTTATTTTTAAATAGTTATTAATCAGAATTTTAACTGTGCAAAAATGAAAATCAAATTACTTATCACATTACTGTTATTAGCGGGAATCATGTCGCTGTATGCTCAAGATAATTGTAGCAAATTTTACCCAATGAACGAAGGTGTTTCAATGGAATACACCAACTACAACAAAAAAGGGAAAGTTGAAGGCGTTAGCAGCTACAAAGTAATTGAAGCAAACCATAATGGCGATACCACTACTGCTACTATGTCTATAAATTTAAAAGATAGCAAAGGGAAAGATGTTTATAGTACAAGCTACAATCTAACTTGCAAAGACAACATAGTTACTTTAGATTACGAATCTTTACTACCTACTGAAATGATGGAACAGTACGGTGACATGGACATTGAGATATCTGGTAATGATATCGAAATACCGAATTCGCTCAGCGTAGGTCAAAACCTTAAAGATGCTAACGTTGCCATGAAAATTAGCATGAGCGGCATTAATATGAATATGACCGTTGATATGACCAACAGAAAGGTAGAGAAAAAAGAAAGTGTTACTACTACCTCTGGTACTTACGATTGCTTTGTTTTATATAGTGAAAATCGCTCTAAAATGATGATGGCCAACCAAGTTTACCCGTCTAGAGTTTGGCTCGCAGAAGGGGTTGGCATGGTAAAGCAAGAAACGTATAAGAAAAACGGCGATGTTATGAGTAGCACCTTGCTAACGGCACATAGCAAATAATAACTTAATCAAATACCAACTTTTGAACCGAGGCTTACACCTCGGTTTTTTCATTTATTTCGGCTTCAAAAAGTATTTGAAAATGTTTGAGGAGTTTTTGTTTTACTTCAGCCATATCAACTTCTTTCTTACCTAATTCTACGTTTAAAGAAGTAACGGCTTTCCCTTTTATGCCACATGGGATCATCATATCAAAATATCCTAGGTCGGCATTTACATTCAATGCAAAACCGTGCATGGTCACCCATCTACTGGCTCTTACACCCATAGCACATATTTTACGTGCAAACGGGGTACCAACATCTAACCACACACCAGTTTCCCCAGGTGATCGTTCAGATTTTATTCCGTATTCTGCTAAAGTTAAAATAACCATTTCCTCCAAAAAACGAAGGTATTTATGAATATCTGTAAAGAAATTATCTAAATCAAGAATAGGATAACCAACTATTTGACCGGGACCATGATAGGTGATATCCCCTCCCCTATTTATTTTATAAAAAGTGGCACCTTTATCTTCCAATACTTTTTCATCTACCAAAAGATTAGACATATCTCCGCTCTTACCTAAAGTATACACATGTGGATGTTCTACAAAAAGAAAATGATTGGGAGTATCCAAATTCAACTCCTCTCTCCTATTCCGTATTTTTAAGTCTAGAGTATCCTTGAACAGTTGTTCTTGATAGTCCCAAGTTTCTTTATAATCTTTAAGACCTAAATCTTGTACGTTCACCTTCTTGTTCATCTTACAAAGATATGAAAAGCAAAAGCCTATTTTTCTAACTCCACCTCAATTACCATAGATTCCGGATCCTTCATCATCTCCAAGAAGTTAACTTCATGCACCATAGTTTTACCGTCCATAGAAAATGTAGCTTCTTCAATATTCGTAGATTTTACACGTCTTGGAAAATGATACTTGAACGTATAAGTAGAACCTGACAAAAACATTTCTGCACTTGCCAAACTATCTATACTTTGTTCAAACAACTCTTGATTTAAGATTACTGTCTCACGCTTAAAAGTGTTCTTTTTAAAACTATAATTGACAGTTGTTGTTTCTTCTGTAGCACCACCGGGCATTGTCTTACCACCTGCAATAGGACCAACTGAACTGGCATTTTGAAATGCATTGAAGGCATCATTTACTTCAGATACTTTTTTAAAGTCTGTAAACATATTAAAATTCATAACTCCGCCTTCTGGATCGACTACCATTCGTAAACTAAAAGGCTCTAATCTTTTGAGCTTAGCTTGTTCCTCTGGCGATAACTGTGCTATGCTATCCCTTTTTTCTCTTAATAAATCTTTAAAAACTAAAGTAGAATCTATTGCTTTATCTAATTCTGTAGAATCAGTTTCTGGTATCATTTGCATCATTTCATTTCCATCAAAAAGAATGCTCATTTTACCAGACCCATCTTCATTGAAATAAATTTCTTCTGTAAAATTACAGGCAGCAACAAATACTGTTATGAAAACAACAGTTAGAATTTTAAAAAATCTCATGTATTTAGGTTCTAGTTAGGATTATTCAATATGACCAATGCAGCGATTACACCTGGTACCCAGCCGCAAAAAGTCAAAAGTAGAACAATTACAAAAGATCCACAACCTTTACCTAGAACTGCTAAAGGAGGAAAAAATATGGCTAGTAATACTCGAATTAAACTCATTTGATTATTATTTTGATTGATTGATGTACCTTATATGTCGCAATTACGCACGCTTTGTTACAAAATCCATTAATTTTATTACTTAGAACTTTTCAATGCTCAGAACAGTATTTTTTATTTTTATTTTTCTTTCCTGCTTCAAAGGGTTATCTCAATACAATTTCGAAGGTCAAATTGTCGACCAACAAAGCGAAAAAACCATTTACCTCTCTATCATTGAAGATTACCGAAAGTTTGGGAGAATTTCAATGGAACAGATTCTCAAAAAAACTACTACCGACTCTTTAGGGCATTTTAAATTCACAGGGGATAATCTTAATAATGAAAATAGAATATATAGAATACATTTAGACGACTGTACTGAAGCCAATACCAATGCAGAACATTTTTTTGGCAGCTGTGAGCATAGCAGAAGTATTCTATTCATCGCCAATAATAATGACACCGTTATTTTCCCCACATCATTTGCGAACGAAGCCCTTTGCGAAATAACTTCTACTAACAGCAAATCGGCCGCATTTTTAAATATTGATATATTAAAGGAAGAAATGGCTTTTGATTTTAGTGAATTTAGAAGTGATGCAAATAAAAAACTGAATTCTAAAAAATGGTTCAAGACATTTCAGGAGCTCGGAGAAAATTTAAACGAACCCTTGGCCGAACTTTATATTTTCAATTTTTTATCAGACAAGCGGAATGAAACATATACCTATTATCTAAAGGATATTGGCAAGACTAATTATTACAATGAACTTGGTGAGAGATTAGTATCCAACTATCCTAACGCATCATTTACCGATTTTTATCTAAACGAAATTAACATCGACCAACAATTAGCCAATAGAAATTCGCCTAGCTCTAATTACTGGAAATGGCTTCTACCTGCACTGCTTCTATTCTCTATTTCATTGAATATATTTTTAATTTTGAGACAAAAAAGAACTTCACTCAACTTACACAAAGAGTCTTTAGCAAAGCTAACCGAGCAAGAAAATAACATTGTACGACAAATTCTAAAAAACAAAACCAACAAAGAAATTGCCGCAGTCATGTTTATTAGCGTAAGTACTGTAAAAACCCATATTAACAACGTTTACAAGAAACTAGAAGTAACATCAAGAGAAGAAATAAAGAAACGCTTTCAATAAAATTTTAAATTTCCACCTAGGGTCTAGTACCCATTTCCACCCTTATATATCAAGCTTTCATTAATAATTTCATGAATTTTCAGGTCTAATCTTAAACCGAAAATCATGAAATTATCATCGTTAATTATCACCTTATTTTTAAGCTACGCCATCAATATCAACGCTCAAAAAATCAATCAAGAGGTAAATATTGAGAATCAACAAGCATTTTTATTGGGAGAAATTACTATAGATGCACTTTCATCTAACACCTACAAACCATGGTATGAACAAAACTTTGAAAACTATGAAACCGACCAAAACAATATTGAGGTATTTAAAGACAAACTATCATCATTTAAGATTTTGATTTTTATGGGCACCTGGTGTGGCGATAGTAGGCGCGAAGTTCCTAGATTTCTTAAAATTCTAAAATCTGCAAACTACCCTATAGAGAACTTAAAAATTGTTGCCCTAGATAAACGTAAAGAATCGTACAAGAAGAGTCCGCAAGGTGAAGAATGGGGACTCAACATACGCAGAGTTCCCACCTTTATCTTTTATAAATACGGAAGAGAAGTAAACAGAATCATTGAAACGCCCATAACAACCTTAGAGAATGATATCTTAAAAATTATTTCGCAACAGGAATACATTCCCAATTATACGTCATCATTACATTTCGATTAATAATATTCAACAATCCATTACCGGTGATTAATTGAGTATTTTATCCTAACTTTTAAAACTTTCGCAAAAGTTATTACGCTAAGTTATCATGAAATACTCACACCTTATTTATAAATTGACCTTAGTTAGTTTTCTGTTTAGCTTTTTACCATCATGCAGCCAGACCAAGGAAATAAGATCAGCGCAAATAGCAGAAGACACAAACAATTAGGTGAAAGTGTAGCTTTTGAAAATAGCTTTCCTGCTCAGTAAAGTACTAGAATAGAAGAAAACAAAAATCGTGTAGTCAATACAACCATTATTGCACAAACGGGTTGGAGAACAGACCAACTTATCTCTTCTGTTAGTGGTAGAGAATCTGCTGACTATAATTTAGTAACTTTGTTAATCGGCGTAAACAACCAGTTTAAATCGAGACCTTTTTCTCAATATGAAACCGAATTTACGGTCCTTTTAAATAAAGTTATTAGTCTAGCAGGCAATGACTCAAATAAGGTTATTGTACTCTCAATTCCTGATTATTACTTTACTCCGTACGGACAAAGTAATGGTAATCAACAAATCTCAACTGAACTTGACGAATACAACTATTTTGCAAAATCTACAGCGAAAGCAAAAGGAGTTACTTTTCTTGATATTACCGACATTACCCGAAAAGGATTAAACGAAATGGAATTGGTCGCTACTGACGGTTTGCATCCATCGGTACTAGCATATGAAAAATTTGTTGAAAGACTCTATCCTTTAGTGTCTACAAGATTGAAAGATTAAGTCATATCGATTATATTTGCCAGCTAAATAAACGACGGCATGCAATTATCGGAGCAAGAGCTTATCAGAAGAGAAAAATTGGAAAAATTAAGAGCACTGGGTATTAATCCTTATCCCGCTGCTTTATACCCTTTAAATTCCACATCGGCAAGTATAAAAACCAATTACGAAGAAGGCAAACAGGTTATTGTTGCCGGTAGACTTATGTCTCGTCGTATTCAAGGTAAGGCTTCTTTTGCCGAGCTTCAAGATAGTACCGGTCGTATTCAAGTTTATTTTAACAGAGATGAAATTTGCACTGGCGAAGACAAAACCTTGTACAACGATGTTTACAAGAAATTGCTGGATATTGGTGACATCATCGGTATTGAAGGTGATCTCTTTACCACTCAGGTTGGTGAAAAAACCATTATGGTGAAAAAATTTACCATGTTGAGCAAATCGCTTAGGCCCCTACCATTACCTAAAAAAGATGCGGAAGGTAATGTATATGATGAATTTAACGACCCAGAATTACGCTACCGTCAACGTTATGTAGATTTAGTAGTGAATCCAAAGGTGAAAGAAACGTTCATTAAAAGAACCAAAATCACCAATAGTATTCGTGAGTTCTATAACGACAAGGGTTACTTAGAGGTTGAGACTCCTATTCTGCAACCTATACCTGGTGGTGCAACTGCACGACCTTTTTTAACACACCATAATGCACTGAATATTCCTTTGTACTTAAGAATTGCCAACGAGCTTTACCTTAAACGATTAATAGTTGGTGGGTTCGATGGTGTTTATGAATTCTCTAAGGATTTTAGAAACGAAGGAATGGACCGTACCCATAACCCAGAATTTACCGTAATGGAATTGTATGTTGCATACAAAGATTACAACTGGATGATGGATACCACAGAGAAATTATTGGAGAAAATTGCCATGGATTCTAACGGTACCACAAAAATAACGGTAGGAAAGCATGAAATTGAATTCAAGGCTCCGTATGCGCGTGTGCCAATTCTTGAAGCTATAAAAATACATACTGGTTATGATGTTGCAGGCATGCCAGAAGACGAATTACGCGAAACCGCTAAGAAATTAGGTTTAGAGGTCGACGATACTATGGGCGTCGGTAAACTGATCGATGAAATTTTTGGTGAAAAATGTGAGCACCACTACGTGCAACCAACATTTATCACGGACTACCCAAAAGAAATGAGTCCGTTGACCAAAGAACACAGAGACAACCCTGCATTGACCGAGCGTTTTGAGCTTATGGTAAATGGTAAAGAGCTGGCTAACGCTTACTCTGAGCTTAATGACCCTATAGACCAAAGAGAACGTTTTGAAGAGCAATTGAAACTTTCTGAAAAGGGAGATGACGAGGCAATGTTCATTGACCAAGATTTTCTTAGAGCTCTTGAATATGGTATGCCACCAACTTCTGGTATCGGTATCGGTATTGACCGTTTGGTGATGTTGATGACCAATAATGCATCTATACAAGAAGTATTGTTTTTCCCTCAAATGAGACCTGAGAAGAAGCCTTTACAATTATCTGAAAACGAAAAGGTAATTTTCGATATTCTAAAGGGCGAAAAGAAGATGGAACTTGACACCCTTAAAACGAAGTCTGACTTAAGTAACAAAGCTTGGGACAAAGGCATCAAAGGAATCACAAAGCAGCAATTAGCAAAAATTTACAAAGAAGACGGCGTTCTCTATGTTGAAATTTTGAAATAGCGGTTAACGAATAGCTAAAAAATAGTAGCTTAGAAGCTGGCTAAACCAACCAGCATGAACTTAAGTAGAAAAATAGGTCTGTTTACGGGTCCTATCATATTTTTTATTATCATTCTTTTACCCAATGTACTCATCTCTGAAAATGCAGACGCAGTCATAGCTGTTGCACTTTGGATGGTTATTTGGTGGGTTACCGAGGCGGTTTCTATTTCTGTAACCGCATTGCTGCCCCTACTCCTTTTCCCTATATTAAAAGTAATGCCCATTGGCGATGTTGGAGCAAATTATGGCAGTCCTATAGTCTTTCTATTTTTTGGAGGTTTTGTCATGGCATTGGCTTTAGAGAAAGTTAATCTTCACAAACGTATTGCCTTGAATATCATTAGACTTATGGGAACAACGGCGAATAAAGTAGTTCTTGGTTTTATGATCGCTACCGCTGTTTTAAGTATGTGGATCAGTAATACGGCGAGTACCGTAGTCATGCTACCCATTGCCATGTCGGTTATTAATTTACTGATAGAAGATGAAGACGGATTTACAAAGCGAGACCGTAATTTTGCCCTGAGCGTAATGCTGGGAATTGCCTTTTCTGCCAATGCAGGTGGTATCGCAACTGTTATCGGCACCCCGCCAAATTCAGTGCTAATTGGCTTATTAGAAAATGAATACAATATTGAAATATCATTTCTTAAATGGATGATTATTGGACTACCATTCTCCCTTATCATGATTTCCATTTGCTATCTTGTTCTGGTAAAAGCCTTCTTTCCTACTCAAGGCTTAAAATTTAAAGCATCAAAAACCATTATTCATGAGGAGCTATACAAACTAGGCCCCACATCAGGGAAAGAAAAAATGGTACTAACCATATTCGGAGTTACTATTTTTCTTTGGGTCTTTAGAACATTGATCAATTCCATATTTCCAAGTTTAGGATTAACTGACACACTAATCAGCATGTTCGCTGCTATTGCACTCTTTACATTTCCCTTCAGTCTTAAAAATGGTGATTTCATTTTAGAATGGAAAGACACTCAAAAGCTAGCCTGGGGAATTCTAATATTATTTGGTGGCGGACTCTCATTAGCAAAAGGCATGTCGGTTTCTGGTATTGTTGATTTAGTAGCGGAAGTTATAGGGCAAAGCGATCTGAGCATATTACTAACAGCGTCTTTATTGATTTTACTAATGTTGTTCATGACCGAGCTAATGAGCAACGTAGCACTTGTAGCTGTTCTAGCCCCGGTAGTTGCAGGTATTGCCATTGGTCTAGGCTTACCCATCACTTATTTACTTATACCTATTACCATTGCCAGTAGCTGTGCCTTTATGCTGCCCATGGCAACACCTCCAAATGCTATCGTTTTTGCCAGTGGATACATTAAAGTTCATGAAATGGCACGTGCGGGTATTATCCTAAACCTTATTGCCGTGTTTTTATTAATTGGATTATTCCAATTTGTGCTTCCGTGGTTGTTCTAAGAATCATCTAAAAAAATAAAGCCTTTGCAATTGCAAAGACTTTATAATCGACTAATTCAGAAATGAAAAAATGTTTATTCCTACTTAATAGACGTCATTATCTGTGTATTGTTACAAATAGGCTTAAGAAATTATTAACTATTTGTTCCAGATATTATTTCAATCTTTGAAAGATTACCAAACTAACTCACAAATGAAAAGAAAATTACTAGTAAAATTATTGCTATTTGTATGTGTTTTCGGCTACCAGAATGCCGAAGCCCAAATTTTTAAAAAGAAGAAAAAAGATACGGAGCAAGAATCTAAAAAACCTTCAAAAGATAAAATTCAACCTTACGATAAGGTTATTACCAAAGATGCCGTTAGTGATGCCGGACTTTTTACTACGCATGTAGTTGACGATAATCACTTTTTTGAAATTCCCGATTCCCTTTTCAATAAAGAAATGCTGATGGTAAGCCGAATGTCTAAAACTGCATCGGGCATTGGTTTTGGTGGTGGTAAAATAAACACTCAGGTTTTACGATGGGAAAAGAAAGACAAAAAAGTATTGCTTCGTGTAGTATCTCATGATGTAGTTGCTGCAGATTCTTTACCAGTACATGAAGCAGTGGTAAATTCAAACTTTGAACCCGTTTTATATTCCTTCGACATTAAGGCTGTTCAAAAAGATTCTCTTAACCCCACTACCGTTATTGAAGTCAACGATATTTTCATAAAAGATACCAAAGCTTTTGGTATGCCAGATAGATTTAGAAAAAGATACAAGGTATCTCGCTTAGATGAAGGTAGAGGCTATATTGAATCTATTAAGAGTTACCCTTTAAATGTTGAAGTACGCCACGTAAAAACGTATTTGGCAAGTGCTGCTCCCAGTAACCAAACGCTAGGTTCTATTTCTGTAGAAATTAATAACTCTATGGTATTATTACCTGAAGAACAAATGAAACGCAGATACTTTGACGAACGTGTTGGTTGGTTTGCTCGTGGTCAAGTAGATTATGGTTTAGAAGCCCAAGAAAGTAAGACTATCAAATTTTTAGACAGATGGCGTTTAGAAGTGAAAGATGAAGATCTCGAAAAATATAAGAACGGTGAACTTGTAGAACCTAAGAAACAAATTATCTATTATGTAGATAGAGCTACCCCTAAAAAATGGATACCGTTTATTAAACAAGGTATTGAAGATTGGCAAGTTGCTTTTGAAGCTGCAGGTTTTAAAAATGCAATTATTGCAAAAGAACCACCTACTGCAGAAGAAGACCCAGAGTGGTCTCCTGAAGATATACGCTATTCTGTAGTACGTTACTTAGCATCACCAATACCAAATGCAAACGGACCTCATGTTAGTGACCCTCGTAGCGGTGAAATTTTAGAATCTGATATTAATTGGTACCATAATGTAATGACTCTTTTGAGAAATTGGTACTTTGTACAAACAGCGGCTATTAACCCGGCAGCTAGAGGAGTATCTTTTGACGATGATGTAATGGGTCGCTTAATTCGTTTTGTATCGTCTCACGAAGTTGGTCATACCTTAGGTCTACCGCACAACATGGGTAGTAGTGTTGCATACCCTGTAGATTCTTTACGTTCAAAAATTTTTACTCAGAAATATGGTACGGCTCCATCTATTATGGACTATGCGCGTTTTAATTATATAGCACAACCTGGTGATGAAGGTGTGGCATTAATGCCAGATATTGGTGTTTACGACAAGTACGCTATTCAATGGGGATACAAACCTATACCGAATACCACTGCTGAAGAAGAAAAATCTACTTTAGACAAATGGATTATGGCTCATGCCGGTGATCCACTATATAGATTTGGTCACCAACAGGTAGGTGATATCGTTGATCCTAGCTCACAAACCGAAGATTTAGGTGATGATGCCATGAAAGCTAGCGAATACGGTATTGCCAATCTTAAAAGGATCGTTCCAAAATTAATTGAGTGGACCGCAGAAGATGGTAAAACATACGAAGACCTTGACAAACTATACGGTCAAGTATTCTCTCAATTCAATAGATACATGGGTCACGTTTCCAACAATATTGGCGGAGTTTATGAAAACCACAAGACCTATGACCAAGAAGGTGCTGTTTACACAGCTGTACCAAAAGAAAAACAACAAAGAGCTATGGCTTTTCTTCACGAACAACTCTTCGAAACCCCAATGTGGATGTTGGATCAAGATATTTTGGAGCGCACAGAATACTCCGGCTTCTTAGAGCAAATGCGTTCTATGCAAGTACGTACCCTTAATAATGTACTTGGTTTAGGCAAAATGGCACGTTTGATCGAAAATGAGACTGTAAATGAAGACAATTCTTATTCTTTGGCACAAATGATGAGCGAATTAAGAAAAGGTATTTGGTCTGAAGCTAAATCTGGAAAAGCCATTGACACCTATAGAAGAAACCTTCAAAAAGCCCATATAGATCGCTTAGAATATTTGTTGACAGCAGATAATCAAGCCAAAGCTTCTGATTTCGGTGGCTACAGAAAATCAACAGTTGTCAACACTAGCCAATCTGACATTAGAACAATTACAAGGGCAGAACTGAACATTTTAAAGCGCGATATTAGAAACGCGAGGAATAGAAACTCTGATATGATGACGAAATATCATTACGACGATGTTTCTGAGCGTATTAACGTCATTTTAGACCCTAAATAAATAGTCGTTGAAATACCAATTTTGAACCTCTATCGATGAAAAACCTATATCATCGACGAATGAAATGTATTAACCACATTTTAAATATTCTAGACATCAAAAAAAGCCCATTACACAACAATGGGCTTTTTCATGCGTTATTCTTTTTTAGATTAGCAATGAATTTAAAACCCCCAAATCATGACCAATAAATTAAAAAGTCTTATTTACCTAGTTTGTTTCATTTGTGCTTCTATTGTATACCATCAAAACACTAATGATAATGTACAAGAAGAGATCGTAACAAACACATACGATCAAGAAGCTGATATCGTTATTAACCCTTACAAAACAATGGAGGGCAGAACACCAGCAAATTAAAATTTTTACAATATTTACCTACTTATAAGCGCGGCCACCTACAGCCGTGCTTTTTTGTTTTAAACACTTTACCCTGCCGTTAAACTTTTACTAAAATGAGGTTTGCCATTAAACCTATTTGAAATATTCATGTCAAAGAACCAAATAATTAAAACAATAAATATGAAAAAAATACTAATGGCCATTTTAGTAATGGCAACAATATCGGTAACTGCACAAGATCATAACATGAAGGGTAAAAGAGGCGACCTGAAGGATTTATCTCCCGAACAAGTAGCTACTTTACAAACCAAAAAAATGACCTTAGCATTAGATTTAAATGAATCGCAACAGGCAAAAATCAAAACTATTCTTACCGAAGATGCTACTGCTAGAAAAGCAAAAATTGAAGAAAGAAAAGCTAGCAAAGAAGATGGCAAAAAAGTATTGACTGCAGATGAAAAATACGCTATGCAAAATGAGCGATTAGATCATCAAATTGCACGTAAAGAAGAAATGAGATCTATTTTAAGTGCTGATCAATTTGAAAAATGGGAGAAAATGAGCCACAGAAAAAAAATACGTGGTCATGGTAAAGATAAAGGCTACAAAAAAGGAAAGCGTTCCTCTAATGAATAGTTCAGAATTAAGTCGATCGTGTATCAACTTATTTCAGGATAGAACATACTGCATATAAAAAGAGCCCTCAAATGAGGGCTCTTTTTATTTATTCAACCAGCGTTAATATGTTTACACTATAGCTCTATTTCTTTCAACGCATTTATAGTAGCGTCTAAATCTTCGTAACTTAAAGCATCATTTAGGAAATAACTTTCAAAAGCACTTGGCGGTAAATAAACACCTCTCTCTAACATACCATGAAAGTATTTCTTGAACGTTTCATTATTTCCTTTCGCTGAAGAAGCAAAATCAACTACGGGCTCATCCGTAAAATGTACCGATATCATACTACCGTAACGATTAATTTGATGCGCTACCTTTCTCTCTGTCAACACTGCCGCAATGCCTTCATGTAAATATTCTGCTTTTTTTGCCAGACTTTTAAATACTTCAAGGTTATTGTTCAATTCTGTCAACATGGCCAAACCTGCACTCATTGCCAACGGATTTCCACTTAAGGTACCTGCTTGATAAACGGGACCATCAGGAGCAAGAAAATCCATTATTTCAGTTCTAGCGGCAAATGCTCCTACTGGCAATCCGCCACCTATAACTTTACCGTAAGTAACGATATCAGCTTTAATATTCAGAACTTCCTGTGCTCCACCTTTCGCCAAACGAAATCCGGTCATTACCTCATCGAAAATCAATAGAATTCCCTCTTGGGTACAAATGTCACGTAGCCCTTTCATAAATTCATCCGTAGGTACAATACAACCCATATTCCCGGCAATTGGCTCAATAATAATTGCTGCTAATTCACCTTTATTAGCTTGTACCAATTCTTTCACGCCCGCTAAATCATTATAATCTGCCAATAAGGTATCTTTTGCCGTACCCTGTGTAACACCAGGACTATTAGGACTACCAAAAGTAACCGCACCACTACCCGCTTGGATCAAGAACGAATCTGAATGACCATGGTAGCATCCGGCGAATTTTATGATTTTGTCCTTTCCCGTAAATCCCCTTGCCAAACGCACAGCACTCATACAAGCCTCTGTACCGCTATTTACGAACCTGATCTTATCCATGTTCGGCACCATAGAGATAGCTAATTTAGCGAGCTCTGTTTCTATTTCTGTTGGCATACCGAACGATGTACCGTTCTGAGCTCTTTCTACTACCGCATTAATTACAGGTTCATAGGCGTGACCCAAAATTAACGGACCCCAAGATGCTATATAATCTATAAGCTTGTTACCATCTTCATCATACAAATACGCCCCTTTTGCCTTTTTAACGAATATAGGGTCGCCGCCAACAGCTTTAAATGCGCGTACCGGAGAATTAACGCCACCAGGTATATATTTCTTTGCCTCAGTAAACAAGGCACTACTTCTTTGATAAATCATTCTCTTAATCAATTTTACTATTATTTGACTTTAATAGGCTGCCCAATAGACAAGTCCGCACTGCGTAAATTATTCAACTTCATCAATTCATCGACACTCATATAATACTTTCTAGATAATGAGTACAAGGTATCACCCTTTTGCACTGTATGAATGTTATTAGCATCATTTGTTACTATCGTTGTGTTTTCATAATTGGCTTTTCTAGTTTGCCTGTCATACTTTTGCAAATCATACTTTTCTATTAAATAGATCAGTTTTTGCGGGTATTTTGGATCAGTAGCATAACCTGCCTTTCTTAAACCTCTTGCCCACCCTTTATAATCGTTATGTCTTAAATCAAATAGAAATGCATATCTAGACCTGGTTGTCAAGAATATACTATGATCTCTAAAAGAATACATGGGATGATTATATTTTCTAAAACACTCTCCCTTTTCATCATCATCATGAAAGTCATAATCACCTTCCCAACCTTTATGACATTTAATTCCGAAATGATTATTGGTTTTCATAGCCAATTCTCCTTTTCCGTTTCCACTTTCCAAAAGTCCTTGTGCCAAGGTTATACTTGCCGGTATACCGTAGCCCATCATCTCTAATTGTGCTGTCTCTGCAAATGTGCTTATGTATTCTGAAGGAGAATCTATATGGAAGAGAATAAATTTGGATGGCTCTGCAGGTAGATTTGCATTTCCTTCTTTTTTAGAAATATCTGAAGTTGACTTTCTACGTTCGGTCTGTACGTTTTTGGTACGTAGCTGGTCTGAGTATCTTTTCTTGGATTTACAAGACGATAACCCGATCCCAATTAACAAAAACAATAAAATTATCTTTTTCATATATTCAACAAAGGTAAATTTTTCTTTTTCAGTACACTATTCATGCCAGCAATACCCTGCAAACCACCTGTATGTATTGCCATAATTTTGGTTCCTGCCGCAAAAGTATCACGCTTAACCATATCGAACAACCCAAAAATCATTTTTCCGGTATAAATGGCATCTAAAGGAATATTGGTTTTTTCTTTAAACGCATTTATAAAATGAATTAGTTCTTCAGATATTTTTGCATAACCCCCAAAATGGTAATCGGTTAGTAGCTGCCAATGTTTATTGTCCACCATTTTTTCAATTTCATCTTTTAAAAAATCGCCTTTCAACGCCGAAAATCCTAACACTTTTTGATGTGAAAAAGAAGACTTAATCAATCCGGATACCGTACCGCCAGTACCAACACTGCTACATATAATATCATATTCTTTATCTTCAGGGGTAATAATTTCTTCGCATCCTTTTATTGCCAATTCATTTGTACCACCTTCTGGTACTAAATAAAAATCACCAAATTCTTTTCTCAAATCTTCAATGAATACATGATTCTCTTTTTCTCTATAATCGCTTCGAGTTACAAACTTAAAACGCATACCATCTTCATTAGCCCTCTTTAATGTTGCATTCATTTGCCAAGAACCTTCAAGTTCTTCGCCACGTATTACCCCTATGGCTTTAAAACCTTTTTCTCTTGCCGCATAAGCCGTAGCGGCAATATGGTTAGAATATGCGCCACCAAAGGTTAATATGGTATGCTCATTTTCTGCCTTGGCAGCCAATAAATTATATTTGAGTTTTCTGTATTTATTTCCTGAAATAAATGGGTGCAGTAAATCTTCGCGTTTAATAACAAGACTAACTTGCTTTTCTGCTAATAATGGATGGTCAACTAATTGATTAATGCTTTGCAAGTAGGGCGAATTTACCGCCAAAGATATTTAATAAAGCTAAATGTTTTGCGATTATATAGGTAATCCATATCATTTTCATGAACATAAGCTTCACGTTCAAAACTTAAATTTTGATAAGCTTTGTAGGTATCTAAATAACAAATTGCACGAATTGCCCATTCGGTCAAATACAAAACATAAAAAGGAAGAATCAATAATTCTTGTTGCTGACGCAAATGAATTTTCTCATGATTTATAAGTACATCATCATTTTTTAAACTTCCATTTTTTAAAAATATAAAAGGCCATAGTGAGAGCCCCACATAATTTTTATAGAAGAAATGTCTAAAAACCAATATCATAGATTTAATTTGATAATGTTATAACAAAGATAAAGCCAAAATTATACTGTAAGAAAATTACCAGTTTTTGTTGCCAACAAAACCGTTTAATGGTCAAAATACCGTTTAAGCGCTTTTACGACTACCTTCATAACCTCTTCCTTTTAGGTTATCAACAGAAAGAAGTAACTTTATACTATAAAAAGGCATTAATCAAATGAAAGAAATAATACCTATTGAAGAAGGCGATTTTTACTGGTCTGAAAACGGCTTTCGGGTATTTACCAAACAATATCATCTTAAACGAGGGTATTGCTGTGAAAGTGGTTGCCGACATTGCCCCTATGGCTATGATCCTAAAACCAATACACAGTAAATTTTAACATAGCTCGGCATGATATTTGCAAATGTTTTTATTAGAAAAAATAAGTACTTAAAACATATAACGTTATGAAAAGCTTCAAATTACTTGGTTTACCTCTACTACTTTTAGTCTTTATCACTTCTTGCTCATCGGTCAGCGTACTTTCTGATTACGATCAAAAAGTTGATTTTAACGGTTATAAATCTTACGCCTTTTACAAAACCGGCATAGATAAAGCTCAGATATCAGATTTGGACAAGAAGCGTATTTTACGAGCTATTGAAACCGAAATGAGCTCTAGAGGCTTTGTAAAGTCTGAAACACCAGATATTTTAGTTAGTATTTTCACTAAAGAACAAGAAAGAGTCGATGTTTACAATAACAACTATGGCTGGGGTGGCGCCTGGGGATGGGGTTATAACCCATGGGCATGGGGACCTGGTTTTGGCTGGGGCGGCGGTACTAGTGTTAGCGCAAGTACACAAGGTTCTCTTTACATTGACCTTATCGATAATAAAACCAGCGAATTGGTTTGGCAAGGTAAAGGTGTAGGTACACTTTCCAACACTAAAAATATCGCTAAAAAAGAAGAACGTATTAGAGAATTCGTTTCTCAAATTTTAGAGCAATACCCACCTAATGCGGTTGCAATGAAATAATAAAAGTACAACCTAAAAAAAGGGCTTGTAGATGAAATCATCTGCAAGCCCTTGTTATTTATAGCAACGGAAAATGAGTATCGTTCTTTACCTCATTTAAAACAAAAGCACTCTTTACACCACCTATACTTGGTAAAGAAGCAATTTTGAATTTCGCAAAATTATAATAGGCGTCCAGGTTTTTGACCACTACTTTTAAAAGAAAATCAAACTCACCACCCACTACAAAGCACTCTACCACCTCTGGGTATTTCATAACTTGCTCAAAAAAATCATCCATCATAGCTCCTTTTTGAGCTTCTAAAGAAACAAAACTGAAAACGGTGATACTTTCTTCAATTTTATCTTTATTCAAGATTGCGACATAATTCTTTATAAACCCTTCTTGCTCCAACCTTTTAATACGCTCATAAACGGGAGTTTTTGTCAACCCCAATTGTTCTGCAATAGACTTAGCAATCGTCTTGGCATCTTTCTGTAATATTTTTAATATCGCTCGATCTATGTCATCTAATTTTTCCATCATAACTTTTTCCTGTTTTATGTTTGCTATTCGCACTTAAAAAGACCCAATTCCTTTTTTATTTATACTTTAAAGTATTATTTCCTAATTTAAACAATACTAACACATAATTAGTCTTTAAATCATATATTTAAAAGAAACAATATGAATCTAGCGCAAAAAAAATTAGGGCATGAGTACTTACGAATATGAAAGCAATCCTATTTTAGACAAGCTTCCAAAGCATTTAAGACAATACATTAAACCTCAAAACTATGAGGACTATACGCCTATTAACCAGGCAGTATGGCGCTATGTAATGCGAAAGAATGTAGATTATTTAAGTAAGGTTGCACATAATTCTTATTCTGAAGGATTGCGCAAAACAGGAATCTCCATTGACAATATCCCCAATATGTATGGCATGAACCGTATTTTAAAGGATTTAGGGTGGGCCGCTGTTGCTGTTGACGGATTTATTCCTCCTGCTGCGTTTATGGAATTTCAAGCTTATAATGTATTGGTCATCGCTTCAGATATTCGCCAGTTAGAAAACATTGCCTATACACCTGCACCAGACATTATACACGAAGGCGCAGGTCATGCACCAATAATTGCTAACCCTGAATATGCTGCATATCTAAGACGATTTGGGGAAATAGGCTGTAAAGCTATTTCAAGTGCAAAAGATTTTGAGCTGTATGAAGCTGTACGCCATTTATCTATCATAAAAGAAGCTAAAGGAACACCTTTAGAAGAAATTGAAAAGGCTGAAAAGCATATTGAATACCTTCAAGAAAATATGGGTGAACCCAGCGAAATGGCCTTAATCAGAAATTTACATTGGTGGACCGTTGAATATGGACTTATAGGCACTTTAGAAGACCCAAAGATTTATGGAGCCGGATTGTTATCATCTATTGGCGAAAGTCAGTGGTGTATGACCGACAACGTCAAAAAACTACCTTACTCTATAGAAGCGGCTAAAACATCTTTTGATATCACCAAAAAACAACCGCAACTATTCGTAACTCCCGATTTTGCTTTTTTAAGTCAGGTTTTAGAAGATTTTGCCAATACCATGGCATTACGCATAGGCGGACTATCAGGATTACAAAAGCTCATAGACTCTAAAGAATTAGGCACTATTGAACTTAGTACTGGCTTGCAGGTATCTGGTAATTTTGAATCATTGTTTTCTCATGACGGAAAACCCATTTACTTTCAAACGGAAGGAAAATCTGCTTTGGCATATCGAGAAAAAGAATTGGTAGGGCAAGATATCAATCAACATGAAACCGGTTTTGGCTCTCCTATTGGCAGACTTAAAGGAATCAATATTCCTATTGAAGATATGAGTCCGCGCGACCTTAAAGCCTATAAAATATATGAAGGAGAAATTGTTTCACTTGATTTTACCGGTGGAGTCAATGTTACCGGAAAAATAGTTACAGGCACACGCAACCTTCAAGGACGCATCATTCTAATTACCTTTGAAAATTGTAAAGTGACCCATAAAGGCACCATTCTTTTTGAGTCTAATAAAGAGCTATACAATATGGCGATCGGAGAAGAAATTGTTTCTGCCTATCATGGTCCCGCAGATTTAAAGAGTTTTGATTTGCTAGACCATTCTTTAAGCACCGGAAATCAAAATACCACAAGTGAAACATATTCTGAACTGGAGTCATATTATAAACTAATCAGAGATTTTAGAGAGGGAAATAATACCATTATCTCTAGGACAAAGGTTTTTGAGGTAATACAAGAAAAATTTCCGAATGACTGGTTGTTACCTATTGAAATATATGAGTTGGCAATTCTAAGCAATGAAAAAATACTAGCAGAGAATATTAAAGCCCATTTAGAAAACATAAAATTAGACCAGCCTAAGTTAGGACAATTAATAGATGACGGATTAGACTTAGCTACGGTAAAATTGCTGGCCTGATCGCTTGCAGCCCTTCTAAAGATTCTATGGTTTGCTCTTGATATGTTAATTTCCAACCCATAGAATTGGTAAGAATATAAAATTTTTGCAATTCGCTAATCAGCCTATTTTCGGCATTGGTACGCAGTGCAGAGGCTTCTACCTTTTTCATCAAAGAAGCTTTGACAGTTTTCTTAATTTTATTGTAATCAGTCGCATCAAACTGGTTAAGGTAATCTGCGGTGACGTCGTAATATTCAAAATCTGGATTCAAATTAATTTCTGCTTCTGGTATGCTATTAATTTTTACCATTTTGGTTGCTTGATCCACTTCAAATTCAATCTTACTTAAATCATAAGCCACTGTTACATTAGCATTTACCACAACCAATGCTTTTTTCTCCGCCCTTAATAACGGACCAAAAAGTTCTTTCGAGTCTTTGTAATTATAGACCTCAGCAAAATGCCCTTCTGTTACCACTAATTTAGAAACATTGGTAATTTCTTGCTGAATGAGCATAGAATTTTCTTCTAGAATAGATTTATCTTCTTTGTCATTATTACAAGAACGAACAATGAAAACAATTGCCAAAGTGATTAAAACGCCAGCTACAAATTTTCTCATTTTTTTGAAATATTAAAATCCATAAACGGATAATCTTTCTTTATATACGCAATTTTCTGTGCTAACGATTTTAAAAAAATTTGATGAGCATCTCCTTCGGGATTAAAAGCTCTATGTTGCAAACCTCGCTGAACTTCATCAACCTTTCTCATCACGGCAGTGGGATCATCAATCCACACCTCAACAAATCTCTCCCAGATATAATCTATTGCCACTTCATTTGGGTGAACCATATCTTTAGCATAAAAACGATAATCTCGAAGCTCATCCATCATTAGCTCATAACTAGGGAAATATGAGATTTTATTCTCCTCTAAAACTTTATTAATAGCAGAAATCAAGTGCGATTTGCTTAATTGATTTTCTACAAAACCGTCTTTCAAATGCCGAACAGGAGAAGCCGTAAAAATAAATTGGGCCGAAGGATTTACAGACTGTACCAAAACAATAATTCGCTTCAAACTTTCGGTTACCTCATCAACACTTAACAATTCTTTCGTAAAATTGGATTGTGGTACTTTATGGCAATTTGCGACTACTTCATTACTTGACGTATTTCGATACACCCACGCAGTACCTAAAGTGATGATAATATGGCTGACTTTTTTTACTTGAGCTGAAGTACTTTCTACAGCATCATTTATATCTGAAATAATTTTTTCTTTGGACGGATTACTTAGGCAAGAATGCGTATCAAAACAATGCCATTGCTCATTGGTATGGAACACATCTTTTTCAGTAAACACCTCTTGATGAATAGACTTTTGAATAAGTTTTTCAATTGCCAAAGGATGAAACAAAATACCGAACGGATTCTGCAATCCACGAAATTTGTAATAGGATAATTTAGCCCCAATATTCTCTGAAAAACAAGAACCCAAAAGTAACAATCGGCTTGAATAGTCAATTTGATTGTTCGCCTTTAAAAGTGGTATTTTGGTTAAGAGATTCATTTATTTGATTTCTTATCTTTTACGAATTTCTTAAACAATGAATGACTATTTCAAATAATCTTCTGCCTTAACCAATGCCTCTGCTATACCATCTGGATTTTTACCACCTGCAGTTGCAAAAAATGGTTGTCCGCCACCTCCGCCTTGAATATACTTTCCAAGTTCACGAACAATAGTACCGGCATTCAATCCTTTAGAAGCTACAAGCTCTTTTGATATATAACAAGACAGCAATGCTTTACCGTTTTGCTCTGTACCGAACAGTAAAAACAAATTATCTTTATTACCGCCCATTTCAAAGCTTAGATCTTTTATTCCTGCAGCATCCAAATCTACTTTCTTAGCAAGAAACTGCACACCATTTATTTCCTTAAGTTCAGATAACAAATCACCTTTTAGGTTCTTTGCTTTATCCTTCAATAACTCGGCTACTTGCTTTTTAAGACTACTGTTTTCTTCCTGTAGACTTGAAACGGATTTTACGGGATCTTGACTATTACCAAGAACATGTTTTATTTTTGAAAGTAATTTATCATTATCGGTATGAAGATCCTTAACGGCATCGCCTGTAATTGCTTCAATTCTTCTAATACCTGCAGCTACCGCACCTTCAGATTTAATTTTAAACTGCCAAATATCTCCAGTATTCTTTACATGTGTACCACCACATAACTCTATAGATTGTCCAAAACGAATTGTTCTTACCGCATCGCCATATTTTTCACCGAACAAAGCCATAGCCCCATTCTCAATTGCGGTTTTCATAGGTACATTTCTGTCTTCTTGAAGTTGTAATTGCCCGTCTATTCGAGCATTTACAAAACTCTCTACTTCCTGCAACTCTTCTGATGTCATTTTTGAAAAATGAGAAAAATCGAATCGCAGATATTTTGAATGTACAGATGATCCCTTTTGCTCTACATGGGTACCTAAAACTTCTCTTAAAGCTTGGTGCAATAAGTGTGTCGCCGTGTGATTAGCCTCTGTTCTACTACGTTGTTTTTGATCGACTACCGCTTTAAAACTTTCCCCTAAATGCTTAGGCAGGTTTTTGGCAAAATGAATAATTTCATTATTCTCTTTCTTGGTATCGGTTATATAAACAACATCGCCATGGGTATCCTCTAAATAGCCCTTATCGCCTACTTGACCGCCACCTTCTGCGTAAAATGGAGTCAAATTAAATACTAATTGATACTGTGTTCCCTCTTTTTTTGAAACTACTTTACGGTATTTTGTAATTTTCACTTCAACATCTAGCATATCATAACCAACAAATTCCTGCTCGTTATCTTCTAGCAAAACCTCCCAATCTTCTTTTGATATCGAAGATGCTGATTTTGACCTATTCTTCTGCAGTTGCATGGCTTCGTCAAAACCGACTTCATCTAACTGATATCCTTTTTCACTTAATATTAAAGCCGTCAAATCTATAGGAAATCCAAAGGTGTCATACAGCTCAAAAGCTTTTCCTCCATCAACAGTTTTACCTTTTGTATTTTTTATAATCGTATCCAACAACAATAATCCTTGATCTAGGGTTTTCAAGAAAGAATGCTCTTCTTCCTTAATTACATTTTCAATCAGTTGCTTTTGTTCTTTCAATTCAGGGTATGCATCACCTAAAGAATCAGTGAGTACGTTTACCAAACGAAACATAAAAGGTTCTTTGGTATCTAAAAATGTAAACCCGTAACGTACAGCTCTTCTTAAAATTCTTCTAATCACATAACCTGCACCCGTATTACTAGGCAACTGCCCGTCTGCTATGGAAAATGCTACCGCACGTATATGATCACTGATAACACGTATAGCTATATCAATTTCTTCATTTTTACCATAATTAGAATTGGTTATGGTCTCAATTTCACGAATTAGCGGTGTAAAAATATCCGTATCATAATTAGATTGTACTCCTTGTAAAACCATACAAAGACGTTCAAAACCCATACCGGTATCTACATGCTTGGCCGGTAAACTTTCTAATGAACCATCTGCCTTACGGTTGTATTGCATGAATACCAGGTTCCAAATCTCTACCACTTGTGGGTGGTCTTGATTTACCAAACTTGCCCCAGAAACTTTTGCCTTCTCTTCTTTTGAACGAATATCTACATGAATCTCTGAACATGGTCCACATGGTCCTTGGTCTCCCATTTCCCAGAAGTTGTCCTTCTTGTTGCCCATTATGATTCTATCTTCAGGTACAATACCCTTCCAAAGTTCAAAAGCTTCTGTATCTAATTTTAATTGATCGGCATCATTACTTCCTTCAAAAACAGATACATAAAGACTATCCTTGTCAATTTTAAGTACCTCTGTCAATAATTCCCAAGCCCAGGTAATAGCTTCTTCTTTAAAGTAATCTCCAAAACTCCAGTTGCCAAGCATCTCGAACATGGTATGGTGATAAGTATCTTTACCTACCTCTTCTAGGTCATTGTGCTTACCGCTTACGCGTAAACATTTTTGAGTATCTACCACCCTAGAGCTTTTAGGCTGACTTATACCTAAAAAATATTCTTTAAACTGATTCATACCCGCATTTGTAAAAAGCAAGGTAGGGTCATCTTTAATGACCATTGGCGCAGAAGGAACGATTTTATGTCCTTTACCTTTGAAAAAATTCAGAAATTGAGTTCTTGTATCTTTGGAATTCATCTAAAATGCTAAGCTTTTACAAATTTTAACGGTTTATATAAAACTATCTTTATATTTGTTTGTTCCCTAATAATTGAAAAAACAAAAATAGGATAAATAACATTCATGTCTAAGGTAAAATACTATTACGACCCAGACACGCTGTCGTACCGTAAAATAGAACCCGAAAAATCTAAACGTTATAGAAATATAGCATTCTTTATTTTGGGCTCATGCCTTTTTGGTTTTTTAGCACTTATTCTTCTGCTAAACACCAATTTAGTAAATACACCAAGGGAGCTTTCTTTATCTCGTGAAGTCAAAAACTATGAGCTTCAGTATGAATTACTGAACAAGAAAATGGAACAAATTGAAGAGGTTCTAGGTAATATTGAAGATAGAGACAATAATATTTATCGTTTATATTTTGAAGCAAATCCTATACCAGATGAGCAGCGAAAAGCTGGATTTGGTGGTATTAACCGATACAAATCTTTAGAAGGCTTCAATAATTCTGAAATGATCGTTTCTACTACAAAGAGGCTAGATATCATTAAAAAGCAAATGGCCATTCAATCTAAATCATTGGATGAAATCACGAAGCTGGCAGAAGAGAAAGAAAAATTATTAATGTCTATACCTGCTATACAACCTATAAACAATGAGGACCTAAAACGCATGGCATCTGGTTATGGATGGAGGTCCGATCCTTTTACCAAGGCTAGAAAAATGCATTATGGAATGGATTTTACCGCTCCGAAAGGCACACCAATATATGCGGCCGGCGATGGTAAAATTACTAGAGCAGATAATAACTCATCTGGATATGGAAAACATATTCGTATTGAACACGGATACGGATATTTAAGCCTTTATGCCCATCTGAGCCAGTACAATGTTAAGAAAGGACAAAAAGTAAAACGAGGCGATTTAATAGGTTTCGTAGGAAGTACAGGTAGATCAGAAGCTCCACACTTACATTACGAAGTATGGAAAGACAATGATAGAATCAACCCTATGAATTTCTACTATGGCAGTTTATCGCCTGAAGAATTCGAGAACATGTTGAAATTCGCTAATCAAGAAAACCAATCATTGGATTAATGCAGATAGAACTCCCTGAAAAAAGATATTATGGTATAGGCGAAGTTGCCCGTGCCTTTGGTGTAAACGCCTCTTTAATACGTTTTTGGGAGAAAGAATTCGATGTGCTCCAACCTAAAAAAAATGCAAAGGGAAATAGAAAATTTACGCCCCAAGACATCAAAAACCTTCAATTAATATATCATTTGGTAAAAGAAAGAGGATTTACTCTTGATGGTGCCAAAACCCACTTAAAAGAAGAAAAACAGAAAACACTATCTAATTTTGATATTATTCAAAAACTAGAACGCGTTAAAGCTGAATTAAATAAAATTAAAGACCAATTATAACACAACCATTATGAAAAAAGGACTAATTGCATTAATCGTTATCGCTGTGATAGCATTCGGACTATACCAGTGGGGCGTTGGCTTCAACAATACTGCCGTTGCATTAAAAGAGACATCTACCAAAACATGGGCCAATGTAGAAAGTGCCTACCAACGTAGAAACGATTTAATCGGTAATCTTGTAAAAACTGTACAAGGCGCTGCAGATTTTGAAAGAGGAACTTTGACAGACGTTATTGAAGCAAGAGCAAAAGCTACTTCAATTAGTATCGACCCTAGTAACATTACGCCTGAGCAATTAACACAATTCAATCAAGCCCAAAGTGGTCTAAGCAGTGCATTGAGTAGATTATTGGTGACGGTTGAACGATACCCTGACCTGAAAGCAAACCAAAACTTTTTAGAACTTCAATCTCAATTAGAAGGTACCGAAAACAGAATAAACGTAGCAAGAGACAGATTCAATGCCACGGTAGAACCTTACAACCTACACATTAAAAAATTCCCGAATTCTATATTGGCAGGCTTTCTAAATTTTGATGAACTAGCATATTACAAAGCAGATGTAGGTTCTGAAAATGCACCCGATGTAAATTTTGAATTTGATTGATATTATATGTCTAAGGTAGAAGATTTTTTAACCGCATCAGAAGAGCAAGATATAGTAAACGCTATTCTTAAGGCAGAAAAGAATACTTCTGGTGAAATTAGGGTACATATAGAAGCACACACTAGTAAAGATCATTATGAGCGTGCTAAAGAGGTATTCCATTTATTAAAAATGGACAACACCAAACAAGAAAACGGTGTTTTAATCTATGTTGCCGTTAATGACAAGAAATTTGTTATTTGTGGTGATAAAGGAATAAACAGCGTAGTACCGGAAGACTTTTGGCAAACAACTAAAAATAGCATTCAAACCCATTTTAAAAATGGAGCGTTTAAAGACGGACTCGTAGCTGGTATTTTAAAAGCTGGCGAAGAACTAAATAGTCATTTTCCCTGGCAAGCGGATGACACCAATGAATTAAGCAATGAAATATCTAAAGGCTAGCCTTGTAATTCTTTTTCTTTGGTGCACACCGATTTGGAGTCAATTCGAAATTCCTGAAAAACCGGCACTACAAACTAGTGTTTATGATTACGTCAATTTACTGAGCGACCAGCAGAAAGTAGCTTTAAGCAATAAATTGGTTCGCTATTCAGATAGTACATCTACTCAAATCGTTGTCACCATAATTGCCAGCACCAATGGCGAAAACATTAATTACCTAGGTGCCAACTGGGGGCAAAAATGGGGAATTGGCCAGCAGGGCAAAGACAATGGCATTCTCATAATCTTAGCGGAAAATGATAGAAAAGTAGCTATAAATACTGGCTATGGTGTAGAAGGTTTATTGACAGATGCACTTTCAAAACGTATTATCGAGAACGTAATTTTGCCAGAATTTAGAACAGGTAATTACTATGCGGGACTAGATAAAGGTTCTGATGTAATCTTTCAAGTTTTAAATGGCGAATTTCAAGAAGACAGAACCTTTGGAGATAATAATGGCACTCCATTCTCATCTCTTCTACCATTTATTATTTTTATAGTAATTCTTTTCATTCTTTGGAGTCGCAAAAACGATAACAACGACAGTAACGGCGGTAGAAGACGCAGAGGCCTAAGCCCATGGGATATGATTATCCTTAGTAACATGGGTCGCTCAAGTGGCTCTAGTGGCGGATTTGGTGGCGGTGGCGGAAGCTTCGGAGGTGGTGGATTTGGAGGAGGTTTCGGCGGCGGCGGCTTTGGCGGTGGCGGCGCTTCTGGTGGGTGGTAGTTTTGTTTCCAAAAAATTACTAAGTCTGTTTTATCATTTTTTTTTTAATTCAAGCTAGAAAAACTGTTACTCTTTTGGAAGGAGTTACAGGCGGGTTCTAGTTTGTGAGTTTATTACAATCTTCATCATAGTAGCACCCACCCCTTTATCCCCTCCCAAGAGGGGAGGATCACGTTTATATCTGTGGGTTTAATACCAACCGAGAGGTTTTTTACTGTAGGAGTCACTTAGGCTGTCTTATCAAAAATGTTTAATTCAAGTCATAAACTATTCCCCCTCTAGAGAGGGGTCAGGGGTGGGTTCTTGTTTGTCGACTTAATACTAAAAAAAATGATCAAATAATTCTGCTGTGCAAAATATTTGACCATTTCTTATTTCTCTATCCGATGATTAGAGTTTATTCTTCAACCCTAACACCTGAATTCTATAGCCACCTACTTCTTTCTCATAAACACAGTGATTGGCACACCAGAGAAATCGTATTCTTCTCGAATTTTATTCTCTAAATAGCGCTTATACGGCTCACGTACATACTGAGGAAGGTTACAGAAAAATGCAAATTGCGGATACGGAGTCGGTAATTGGGTACAGAATTTAATCTTAACGAATTTACCTTTATACGCTGGTGGCGGATAATTTTCAATGATAGGCAACATAGTTTCATTGAACTTACGTGTAATAATCTTTTTATTACGATTATTATACACCTCAACAGCAGTTTCAATAGCTTTAAAAATACGTTGTTTGGTCAATACAGAAACAAAAAGAATTGGCACATCGGTAAATGGCTCAATAGCTTTTTTAATTTTTTGCGTATAGTGTTTTATGGTATTGGTCTCTTTATCCTCGACCAAATCCCATTTATTAACAAGAATTACTATTCCCTTATGGTTACGTTGAGCTAGCCAAAATATATTTTCTACCTGACCATCAAATCCTCTTGTTGCATCTAACATTAAGATACACACATCGCAATGTTCAATAGCTCTAACCGAACGCATTACAGAATAAAATTCTAAATCCTCCTTCACCTTTGCCTTACGACGAATACCTGCCGTATCTACAAGATTAAATTCAAATCCGAATCTGTTATATTTTGTATCGATACTATCTCTAGTTGTACCAGCTATATCGGTAACAATATATCGATCTTCGCCAATTAGGGCATTGATAAAAGATGATTTACCGGCATTAGGTCTACCAACCACGGCAAATCTTGGCAATTCACTTTTTTCTTCAACTATATCTGGCAATTCTTGTACTAGAGCATCTAATAATTCTCCGGTTCCACCACCATTAATACTTGATAAGGTATAATACTCCCCAAGACCCAATGAGTAAAACTCAACGGCATCTTCCGCTCTTTTAGCGTTATCTACTTTATTGACCGCTAAAAAAACTGGCTTTTTAACACGCCTTAATAATTTAGCTACATCTTCATCCATACCGGTTACACCAGTCTCCACATCTACCATAAAAATTATAGCATCTGCCTCATCTATCGCTAGTTCTACCTGCCTATCAATTTCTTTTTCAAAAACATCGTCACTACCAACAACATATCCGCCGGTATCAATAACTGAAAACTCCTTTCCGTTCCAATCACTTTTACCATAATGGCGATCCCGAGTAACACCGCTAACGGCATCAACAATAGCCTCGCGTCTTTGAATTAATCTATTAAAAAATGTTGATTTCCCTACATTAGGTCTCCCTACAATGGCAACAATAGCACCCATAGCTTAAATTTGATGCAAAGGTAGTATTTATAGTGGCAATTACACTATAAGTTAAATAGAGAGATTAGATTGAACATCATCAAAACTATCCAATTTATAAAATTGTTGTTTTTTAGGTGTAGATAAATATGGTTCACCTACAGTTCTTATACGAATAATTCTAGCTGGGGATCCGTAGGCGATAACATTATCTCCGAAATGATCGACAACAAGAGAACCAGCTCCAATAACCGAATGTTGACCTATTTCAATACCATTTATAATATTCACCCCAAGGCTAACTGCAGAAAACCTACCTAACTTCAAACTTCCGCCCGTACAAACAGATGGGGCTAAACTTGAGTAAGAATCCATAATACCATCATGACCCAAAGAGGAATTTGTATTAATAATACAAAAGTCATGAACAATAGAATTCGCATTTACTATTGCTCCCGGCATAAATACATTACCGCAACCTAAAAGAATATCTTTTCCAAGAATAGCCTTAGGATGTATTGTATTTATAAAACTAAAATCGGGTATAATTTTAAAAATTTTATCGACTATAAGTTTTCTTGTCCAATTATCGCCAATGGCTACAATACCACCTACAACATTAAATCTATCAATTAAATACGGCAAATCTATTTCTGAACCTAAAACCTGATATCCATTAATACTAGTCCCTTTTTGCTTAAAGGAATCTACAAAACCGACGACATTATATTTACCCTCTTTCTCTAGGCAATCTAAAACAACACTACCATGACCGGAGGCACCAAAAATAATCACATTTTGCATTTCATCGGGGATTTTACACACTTAATCGATAAATCAAAAATAGACTATTCTTTTTAAAACCACGAATTAAATCTTAGTTTGAGGTACTAATAATTTGAAAAAAGTCAATAAACAAAGGCGACAAAATCCAATCGTCTGACAACTAGACACTCCTAGAATATCAAATTTAATGACTGAATTAAAAAATAAAGGTAATATTAGCTTAGCCCATCAATTGACTACTTATTATATCCAAAGCGCTTCAATTGACGAGCATTACTTCGCCAATTTTTATTCACCTTTACGTATAACTCTATATGGACTTGCTTTCCAAAAAACTTCTCTAAATCTTTTCTTGATTCTACACCTACTTTTTTCAATGCCGCACCTTTATGACCTATGATAATCCCCTTCTGAGAATCGCGCTCAACCATTATTACCGAGCGCATACGAATGATATCATCATCTTCAAAAAACTCTTCAGTTTCAATTTCTACGGCGTACGGAATTTCCTTTTTATAGTTCAATAAAATTTTCTCACGTATGGTTTCATTTACAAAAAAACGCTCTGGCTTATCTGTTAATTGGTCTTTTGGATAATATGCAGGAGATTTAGGCAACAATTCTATAATACGCTCAAATACACCTTTAACATTAAAATTAGATAATGCAGAAATAGGATGCAGCTCTACACTTGGTAACATTTCTTGCCAATACTGAACTTGCTCTTCTAACAACTCTTGTGAAGCAGTATCTACTTTATTTAAAAGCAACAAAACTGGAATCTTGCTATTCTTTATTTTCTCAAAAAAAGCTTCATCTTTTAATGCTTTCTCCCCTATCTCAACCATATAAAGAAGTACATCGGCATCTTCGAATGCAGATTTCACAAAATCCATCATACTACTTTGAAGTTGGTATGCTGGTTTTATAATACCAGGAGTATCAGAAAGAATCATTTGAAAATCATCCCCATTGACAATTCCTAAAATACGGTGCCTTGTTGTTTGCGCCTTTGATGTTATTATGGATAATTTCTCACCCACAAAAGCATTCATCAATGTTGATTTACCAACATTAGGATTACCAATAATATTTACGAAGCCTGCCTTATGATCTGCCATCTCTATACTTTAAAATATATTTCTTCAATTCTACATTTACCTTTGGAGCCAACAAAAGTACGGCAATCATATTCGGTATCACCATTAAGGCATAGGACAAATCAATTAAATTCTTTACCAACTCTAATGATGCCACTGCGGCAAAGACAATCATAATCACAAAATACCAATTATAAAACCGACCTATTTTGGCGTTGGTCAAAAATGACAATGATTTTACTCCATAATAAGAATAGGTAAATAAGGTAGATAATGCAAAGGCAGTTACAATAACCATTAACAGCACATCTCCCCAACCAAACAATGTTCTTTCGAATGCAGATAACGTCATTACAATTCCACTAGAATCCTCCAAATATGCACCACTAAGTATAATCACAATTGCCGTAAACGTACATACTAGAATAGTATCTATAAACGGACCTAACATCGCCACCAATCCTTCACGAATAGGTTCGTCATTTTTAGACTGCCCATGGTACATTGGTGCACTACCCAAACCCGCTTCGTTAGAAAACATCGCCCTACGAACACCAATAATAACCAGACCCCAAAATCCGCCAGTTGCCAATGATTTAAAGTTCCAAGCTTCGGTAATTATCATTTTTAGAGCTGGTACTATTTGTTCAGAATTCAGCGCCATTACCACTATTACTGCAATTAAATATACTGCCACCATAAACGGCACAATTGCAGAAGCCACTTTCGCAATTTTTGTTAAACCGCCGAAAATCACAAAGGATGTAACCACGGCCAACACAAGACCAATGGTCCATTTCCAATTCTCATCGCTCATTTCCATAATAGTCGCCCCAGGATCAACTACACTCATAAATGTTTCCGTAAACTGATTAGCAGTAAACACGCCTAAAAAACCGAATAAACCACAAACGGCAAAAAATATAGCTAACGGTCTAGCTTTTTCTCCCAGTCCCTTGGTGATATAGTACATTGGACCACCCTGCAACTTGCCATCAGAATCTGTACCGCGATACATTATTGCCAGACTACAAGAATAGAATTTTATACACATACCTATTAATGCGGTCATCCAGATCCAAAAAACCACCCCCGGACCACCGTCATGAATAGCAATGGCTACTCCTGAAATATTGCCTAAACCAACCGTTGCAGCTACCGCTGCCGATAACGCTTGAAAGGAACTCACATCTCCTTTTGAATCTTTATTATCATATTTACCTGCAGTAATGGCAATTGCATGCCCAAAAAAACGATAAGGCATTAACTTAGAGTAAAATACGAGAAAGAGTCCGCCCCCTATCAATAAAAGGAACATTGGCCACTCGGTATAAGGCAGTGCACTGGCTATAAAGTCATTAATTGTATCCATATATATGTAAAAAACCGAAGTTATGGATTTAATGTATTTTAATAGATACTGCTCTCAAAAAATATTCTTTAAATAAGTTTGGAATTTAGAGAAAATGTGTTGTATATTTGCAGCCCGTTACAAATAGTAGCGTACTTTTATCTCGTCAGCTTAATGACCTGAAGTTGCAAGACAAGTGAGATAAAAACCCATATCGCGGGGTAGAGCAGTAGGTAGCTCGTCGGGCTCATAACCCGAAGGTCGCTGGTTCGAGTCCAGTCCCCGCTACTAAGAAAAAAGCCACTGAAAATTCAGTGGCTTTTTTATTTCTACTTCCCTCTAAATATTTCAAAAACCAACTCTTTGGTCAATGGTCGACCTTTTGCTTTTTCACGTATAGTATCAAAACTAAATCGAAAGTCGCAACCTGCTTTGTATTCACTACAACCATAAGCCGATTTTCCTTTTAGAATAATGCCCTTACCGCATTTCGGACAACTATTTTCTTCGGATATATTCTTTGCCTGAACTTTTGTTTTCTTGGGTTCTAATTTTAGCTTAAAGCTTTCATCAAATCTAACTAGGCCTTCAACTGTTGCATTGTTGACTTTAAAGCCTTTTAAGTTTACTGTAGAACCTTTTTGAAACAGCCTAATATATTGCTTTTCCGATATAGTTTTACCTTCAAACTTAAAGGGTATTACGAAATCGCACGTCTTCTTAAACTCAGAACAACCATAAGCCGATTTACCCTTTCGGATGGTGCCTTTTTTACATTTAGGACAAACTTCAGATGTTAACCCTGTAGTCTTTTCAATTGACCTCTTCTTAGCCGCTGCTACTGGCTTATTATTTACTGCCGAAATATTAGCCTTTCTTGTTTCACTTCGAACATCGTAGACCAATTGATCTACCATTTGTTTCATCTGCTTGATAAAACTGCCTGCACTAAAAGTGCCTTTTTCAATATCTTTCAGCTGCTTTTCCCATTTACCTGTAAGCTCGGCAGATTTCAGCATTTCATTTTGAATAGTATCTATTAACTGAATTCCTGTAACCGTGGGAATGACTTGCTTTTTATTTCGCTTTATATATTTTCTACGAAATAATGTTTCGATGATATTCGCACGTGTTGAAGGTCTACCAATACCGTTTTCTTTCATAAGCTCCCGAAGTTCATCGTCATCTACCTTTTTACCTGCAGTTTCCATTGCACGTAAGAGCGAAGCTTCTGTATACTGCTTTGGTGGCTTCGTTTGCTTTTCTAAAAATGAAGGTTTATGTGGTCCTTTTTCACCTTTCTTAAAAGTGGGTAATATTCCAGATTCTTTTGATGGTGCATCGGGTGTTTCGAAAACAACTCGCCATCCTTTTTCTAAAATCTCTTTTCCGGTAGTTTTAAACTTTACTGATTCAGCTTTACCTATGACTGTAGTATTCGAGACTTTACAATCTGGATAGAACACCGCAATAAAACGACGGACAATTATATCATAAACCTGCTGCTGGTTGAATTGCAAGTTTATTTGTTGACCAGTAGGTATAATTGCGTGGTGATCTGTAACCTTACTATCGTCAAAAACCTTTTTTGTTTTCTTTAATTTCTTACCTTCAAGAGGCTTCGTTAACGTATCGTAATTCGACAAGTTCTTTAGTATTCCCGGTACTTTAGGGTACACATCATTTGGTAAAAATGTCGTATCTACTCTTGGGTAGGTCACTACTTTTTGCTCATATAATTTCTGAACAATTTTTAACGTCTCGTCTGCACTAAATCCGAATTTAGTATTACAATAAACTTGTAACCCTGTTAAATCGAAAAGCTTGGGTGCATATTCATTACCTGCTTTTTTGGAAGTGGAAACAATTTCGAAATCGTGTTCTTTTACAATATTGGCAAGTTTTTCGCCATCTTCTACTTTAAGAAATCGTCCTTCTTCATAACTGAACAAAGTCTCACGATATAATGTCTGTAACTCCCAATAAGGTTGTGGCTTAAAATTTTCTATCTCTTTAAACCGGTCTACTAGCATTGCCAAGGTTGGTGTTTGCACACGCCCAACGGACAGTACTTGTTTGTAGCCACCATGTTTTAAAGTGTACAAACGGGTAGCGTTCATACCCAAAAGCCAATCACCAATTGCACGAGAAAAACCTGCGTAATATAAATTATCGTAATCTGTAGATGATTTTAAATTATTGAATCCTTCTTTTATAGCTTCAGTGGTAAGTGAAGAAATCCAAAGTCTTTCAACTTTACCTTTGTAGTTTGCTTGATTTAATACCCAACGTTGAATTAATTCACCTTCTTGCCCGGCATCACCACAGTTGATAACAACATCAGCTTTATCGAATAATTTCTTAATAATTTTAAACTGTTTTTGTATTCCAGCATCTTTAGTCACTTTGGTTTCAAAATGCTCGGGTAACATTGGTAGGTTATTCAAATTCCAACTTTTCCAATGTGGTTTGTAATCGTTTGGCTCCTTTAGTGTGCAAAGGTGCCCGAAGGTATAGGTTACCGCGTAGCCATTACCTTCATAGTAGCCATCATGCTTGGAATTTGCCCCAAGAACGGAAGCGATTTCTCGCGCTACAGATGGTTTTTCGGCAATACAGACTTTCATTTTATGAATTGAAAATTATAGATTTAGGCAGGGGTATTGGTCGAAGCAGTCATGGTTATTCATGAAACGAATACTCACAACTGTCGAAAATTATTATTTGGACAAATATAGAAATTGTTTGTTATAGGTAATCCTATATAAAAAGCTTCTAAAACTCGATTTTAGAAGCTTTTTCAATTTAGTTATTTAGCTAAAAAAAATATGCCAATAATTTAAAACATGTAAGTACAAATGCCCTTACAAGAACAAATAGGGTAATTTCTGTTTTTATTTATGCTTAGTAGGTTAACGTATTGTAACCGTTTGCTTGTAATTGCAAAACACGTATCGAGGCAGTCGGGGTAATATCGAGACCGTCAAAAAGTGATTCTTCTGCTACACCTAGTTTTTCCATAGCAACACTACATATGCTTACTTTTACCTTACCCTTATATTTTTGAAAGAACGTTTCAAGCTCTGAATCTTTAGTCAATAAAGTAACTACTTTTCCTTTGACCACAATTTCAAATTCTTCTATTTCTACACCGTTTTCAATAAGAAGGTCATACATACTTAGTACTCCCTTAAAATGCCTTTCTGTAGTTAGTATAAAGCCATATTTAGGTGTTTTCTGTAAATCGGCAACAGCTTGTTGGTCTAATTTTTTTTGACCATATATTTCTGTACCACTAGCAATCATCACGATAACTGCTAAAAGTGTTCGTAAAACATTATTCATAATTTCTATTTTTGATGTATATATCAAATATTTAAAAATACAGAAAATTATTCCCAAATATTAATTAAGGCAGGTGATTACGAACGTAGTGGTAAAGTATTCTTGAATTATATCAAAACAACAAATTCATCTTTCAGTACTACTTCGTCGTTCTTGAACGGTACCTTTCTCAAAGATTTTGACAATAACTTTTTCAATTCTTTTAATGAAGAAGATTTTTTCAAAAACTGATTGGCCCCATCTTCTTTAAGCTGGTTTACTTCTCTATCTCTATAAATTGAAGAATAGGCAATGATGTATATATCCTTGAATTTCTTGAAATTTCTGATATCAATAAGGCATTCAAAACCGTCCATGATAGGCATATATAGATCTAAAAATATTACCTGTGGCAAGTTTACATCAGAGAATAGTTTATCCATTAAATCGACGCCATTATCAAATTGAGATACTTCTGTATTTATATCTATATTCTTCAAAGCTTCCATAAAAAAATCTCGGTCGTCAAAATCGTCATCCGCAATATATATGTTCAATTGTTTCAAATTTATATAATAACAGTCTGTCCCTCAAAATTATATAGAAATAACGCATAAAATTCTACCAATAAAAATGAATTATAACTCAAAAAAATAATTATCATGATTATAATAGAAAAAATAAACTTTTTGTAGTAAAATACTTACAAATATTTTGCGTTAAATACTTAATGATATCTGTTTAATTGATCGAATAAATTATGTCACTTAAAAACTCTAATGAACTTTCATTGATATTACAACAATATCAGCTCGATTATTACACTAAAGGAAATGCGCTTAAAGTTCACTCAATACTTACAAATGTGTTACCCAAAATTGAATTTAATGATGAGAGGTGTCTATTAGAATTTCAAAGGAGATATGAAGATTTAAAATCTATTGAAGATGTAAAAGATATTAATGATTATTCTAAAAAATTTGCAGAAAATTTACTCAAACTTATTTTATTATTAACTAATTCGAAGTTCTTATCTAATATTGACTGAAACAGCTGGCTAATCATAATCAATAGCGTGGCATTTATTTTAAAATGCACCATATACTAAATCAACATCACATAAAAAGTGTAATTACAACAACAATTATATATTGTAATACAGTAAGTTTAATACTTAGATTACTTTCTTTTTAAAAAATAGTGGAGAGCCAAAGTACTGTGTCATAAAATATCTTTTACACTTATGATATACATGAAATAGTAATTCTAATTAAAATTATCATGCCCTATTTTATTCAATAACTCTTTTGCAGCTAGCCAAAATCGTTTAGAAGTTGGATTAGGTACAACCGACATTTCAGGAATCTCAAAATCGGGACTTATCATTAATTTAATATATTGATATGCTTCGTTTGGAAGTTTATCTGAGAGATACGCCATACTCCATGTATCGAACTCCCTTGAATAAATATTACCTTGAGATAGAAGTATTACTTCATAATGGCGTATATCCTCCCTAATTTTTTCGAATAAAGTTAAAACTATCTCGGCATTGCCTTCTAAATATTGTACAAAAAAACCATCATGATAGATAAGACATCCTGTAATATCGTGTTTGCCATTAAAGTCTCTTGATTCCATTAGAATCTCATCCACTTGATTAGGTGTTAGGCTATTGGCAACTGACTTATACACAAGATTGTACATAGAATAAGAAATATAGAACTGCTTAAAACTCTAATAAGATACCAACTTTCAACGAATTATCGCTACATCAAAGTATTATTTTTCTTACAAAAATAATCTACCATTAGGTTTTGATAATAACTACCATAAAAACAACCATTACACACTAAGAGTCAATATTAAATGTGATAGGGACTATTGAAATTTATTTTAAGCTATAATTTTCGAAAAGAATTTTAAATATGAAAATCATGAAAAATAGAATCATAGTTACGTTAGCATTAACTGCTATTTTGACCTCATGTTCGAGCACTAAAAAAACCACTTCAAACGATACGGAAGCCACAACTGTTCAAATGAAGACCGAACAAGATGAATCAACTACGAAAACGACAGAAAGTACTGTTACCACATCACCAATGGTTCATAAGAATATGGCGACACAAATAAACGAATCAACTAGTGCTATGAACAATATTGGGGCTAAAAATAGCTCAAATAGCTTAGGTGCCGAGTATTCGAAAATGTTTACCGCCTTAGGCATGAGCGAAAATCAAATCAGCATTTTTAAATCTTCTATGGAACGTTTTAAAACTAAACAGGCGAATACCGCAAGTGGCGAAATGTTAGGTAGTATAGAAAGTGAGCGTACACGGCAAATGGAAAGTATTTTGTCTAGCGCACAGTATGCTAAATACGAGCAATGGTTGGCAGACAATCAATAAATAGCTATTATCATATTCATGCATTGCATCAACACTAAAAGTTATGCAACAAAGCTTTTGCAAGTGCCTCATGTAACTTTACGGCATACTAATTATAAAGTAATATTATCATGATAAAACCCACAACAGAAGTACCTGATTTAAAAATACCTTTAATCAATGATACGCAATGGAGCTTGTATGATCAAGCCAGTAAATCTTTTACTATGATTGTTTTTTATAGAGGATTGCATTGCCCAGTTTGTAAAAATTATTTGGAAGATCTAGCGACAAAATTGAAAGATTTTAGCGATAGAGGTGTTCACTTAATCGCTGTTAGTAGTGATAGTGAAGAACGAGCAAAGAAAGCAGGAAAAGAATGGAATATACCTGAATTACCTATCGGTTACAATTTATCTATTGAGACTGCTAGAGATTGGGGATTATATGTTTCTAAGAAAACATCGGATAAAGAGCCTGATGAATTTTCAGAGCCTGGATTATTTCTAATTCGCCCTGATAATACATTATATGCAAGTGCTATTCAGACAATGCCATTTGCAAGACCTCATTGGGACGATATTTTGAACGCAATAGATTACGTCAACAAAAACAACTACCCTGCAAGAGGTGGTGAGTAGTATAATTCGAGAATACTTTATATTAAAAAGGGGATTAGTACGGTTATAGCGCTAATCACCTTTTTTTATTATCTACATACTTAAGTCAACTACATGTTATTTGACTTCCATTTTTTGAACTTAGCTTTTGCATCTTCACTAACCATTGGATAAAGACCTATCACAGGTTCACCTCCTTGTACCATTTCCATTACAAAATCTTCATACATCGTCATCTGTATACATTCATCTGCAACCTCATCGGCAAGATGTGCAGGTATTACCATTACTCCGTCATCATCACCAAGAATAATATCACCAGGAAAAACGGCTACATCACCACAACCGATAGGATCATTAATAGCAATAGCTTGGTGCAAGGTTAAATTGGTAGGTGCCGTAGGCCTATTATGGTATGATGAGAAATCTAGGTCGGCAATTTCAGCTGAATCCCTAAACCCGCCATCAGTAACTATACCTTCTGCTTTTCTAACCATAAGTCTGGTTACCAAAATAGATCCTGCAGACGCTGCCCTTGCATTCTGTCTACTATCAATAACCATAACGGATCCTTCTGGGCATTCTTCTACAGCTACCCTTTGCAAATGCTTGGAATCCCTAAAAACAGAAATAGGATTTAAATCTTCTCTAGCAGGTATGTAACGTAAGGTGTAAGCCTCACCCACCATTGTTGGCCTACCTAATTTTAATGGCTTTACGTGTTGTATAAACTGGTTTTTTAGTCCCTTTTTAAATAAACAGGTTGCAACGGTTGCCGTACTTACCTTTCTCAATTTCTCTTTTGTTGCGCTTGCTATCTTGGTCATTATTTTATTATCTAAAATTTATATTATCCGCTCTTTTCCATGCTTCTTTGATAAAGGTTAAATCCTTTTTCATCTTGGCGAACACTTCTTTTTTATCCAACGAAATTACTGTAGCACCTTTTTCCGCTCCACCGAGGTCATATTCTAAATGAAGTGAAATGGGTACATTTATCTTATATTTTTTAAGTAATGAAAAGTATCGATCAAAATCTACCATACCTTCACCTAAAGGGGTGTTGATTGGCTCCCAAATACCATCTTTAATTCCCCATTTAAAATCTTTAATAACTATAGATTTAATATACGGCTGAATACGTCTTAAATCTAATTCCCAACTTTTGCCGCCCTCAACTACTGCATGTCTTATATCGTACTGACATCCTAAAAATTCATTATTAGTTTTTGAAAAAATCGTAGTTAAATCCCAAATCGGTGCCCCTACGTGATTGCCTGCATGATTTTGATAGCATCCGATTATCCCTAATTCCTTATTTAAGATTTCTAAGCTTTTAGCTTGAGTGGAATATGCCGCCAAACTTTCTTCTATTGATTTTTCCTCAGGATAACTCAACCAAGCTGTTCGGTAGTAACCAAAACCTAATTTACTTGCGGTCTCCAAAACTTTTTGTTGTCCGGCATCTGTAATATCCCAAACATTGGTAGTCATCATATTGGGTTTTAACCCATATTTTTTCATTGCTTCTACTACAGTCGGTAAATCGTCATCTACGTTTTCTGGCAACACGTGCCCTTTTGGCCTAACGGTCAAATCCAAACCATTAAAACCTATTTCTGCGGCAGCTGCAGACATCTCATTATAATCAAGAAATTGCAAATGTTTAGAGAATAAGTTTACTTCAATAGTTTCATCTGTATTATAAATAGACTTAATAAAATGATTGTCTAGCTGTACTAAAGGTATGCCTACCAAACCTATAGCTGATTTTTTGGTAAAATTTCTTCTAGAAATACCCTTTTTATTTTCTCTCATTTTTGATATCTCTTTTATATTTTATCAATAGGTTTTGTGTTAATTAGTTGCCATTCTTACAAATATATGTATTTTTGGTCAACCAAACTGGTTAACCAGTTTGGTTGTGGTTATTTAATAAATGACACACCTAATACCTACATTCAGTTTCAAACCAGAATAACAACATAGATAATGAAAAAGTATTTTCTACTATTAAATTCCGTTTTTCTACTCATCTCTTGTAATGAAAAATCAACCAGTAACGCTATCACCGTAAACGATATTATTGAATTGAATTCAGCGATATCTAATGCTAAACCTGGCGACGATATTGTAATGGCTAATGGAGATTGGAAAGATGTAAACATTAAATTTGTTGCCTACGGAAACGAGCAAAAACCAATTACATTACGTGCAGAAACACCTGGTGAAGTTCGAATTACAGGTACTTCTGATTTAAAACTTGCCGGTGAATATTTAATCGTAAATGGTTTACACTTCACCAACGGATCATCACCTTCTTCAGCCGTTATTGATTTTGGTATTAGCCAAGACTCTGTAGCCAATCATAGCAAAATTACCAACAGTGCAATAATAGATTTTAACAAAGCACAGAGAAATCAAACAGATTTGTGGGTATTATTTAAAGGACGACATAATGAACTAGACCATTGCTATATTGCCGGAAAATCTAATAGAGGACCAACAGTTCGAATTGATTTAGCAGGAAACAACAGTATTAAAAATTATCACAAGATTATCAATAACTATTTTGGACCAAGACCTCCAAAAGGCGGACCCAGTGCAGAGACCATACAACTTGGTAATAGCTTTACTTCTATGGCACCTAGCTATACTTTAGTTGCCAATAATTATTTTGAACATTGCAATGGTGAAGTAGAGGTCATCTCTAGTAAATCAAATTTTAATGAATTTAGAAATAATGTATTCTACAAAAGCGAAGGTTCATTGGTAACCAGACATGGCAACTATTGTATGATTGATGGCAATATTTTTATTGGGGATGTAGATTCTGAACAAATTGGTGGCATACGCTTAATTGGTACGGGACATTGGGTTACCAATAACTACTTCTACAATTTAAAGGGACAAACTTTTAGGAGTCCACTTGCCGTAATGAACGGTATTCCAAAATCTCCATTGAATAGGTACCTACAGGTTACCGATGTTGTAGTCGCCAACAATTCATGGGTAAATTGCGTATCGCCTTGGCAATTTGGAGTAGGATCAAATACCGACCAAAAAGATATTTTACCTAAATCAGAGATTAGGTCCGCAACACCTATACGAACTATAGTAGCAAATAACCTTATTTATAATGACAAGGGCGACAAGCAACCTATCATTACTCATGACTCTGTTGATGGTGTTAGTTTTAAAAGTAACGTCATCAACAATCAAGGAATGAAGTTCAAAGATCTTGATGGACTCACACAAAAAGATTTTGGTACTACTGTAACCGATGGTGTTATTTTAATGCCAAATAGTTCATTATCTGATTTTGAACTTTATAATGGATTTGAATTTGATCAAATAAAAGCCGATTTGTTCGGCAACTCTCGAACTGACAATACTATGGTCGGTGCAGTTGTTGGTAAGCCTGTGAACAAAAAGGACATGATGGATATATCTCAATATGGTCCTGACTGGTATGCTAACACAGCTTCTAAAAACGAAATGAACAAAACACATTCAGTAAGTAATGTTGCCGAGTTTACTAGTGCGATTTCAGATGCGATAAGTGGAGATACTATTGTTTTGTCTGCCGAGCGTTACGATATAAATTCATCAATAAAAATTAATAAAGCCATTACGATACTTGCTGCCAAAACTGATGCAAAAGCCACTATTCAATATAAAGGAGCAGCTAAAACTCCGGCTTTTGAAATGAACCCGAAAGGGCAACTTACACTTAAAAATGTTCAACTTATTGGAGATAACGAACAATACGCTTTTGCTAGTTTAAAGAACAACATGTCTAGTCTTTATAACTTAACCGTTCTTGATTGCGAAATATCGAATTTCGATTACGTTTTAAAAGCTTACAAACTATCATTTTCTGAGAACATTACTTTTAAATCTACACAAATTAAAAATTGTGCAAATGGTTTAGACCTGTCTGAAGAGACCGATGATAAAGGTGAATATAATGCTGAAAACATAACCATTGACAACTGCTTGTTTGATAGCGTTGCAAGTAACGTTGTTGATTATTATAGAGGAGGTTATGATGAATCTACCATTGGCGGTAATTTAATTGTTACCAATAGCACGTTTACCAATTGCGGGGCAAAAGCTGAAGAGGGACTACTTCTTAATACTTATGGCATCATCAATGTAAACCTTGCAAACAATAAATTTCTAAACAATAATGTGCAACTAGTTGCTCGATTATGGGGAGCTAAAAACAACAAGGCTTCTGATAACGAAATTACCAAATCCGGTAAGATAATCGTAGAAGAAAACTTACCGCTTAAACTGATGTATTAAATACACACCGGCAAAATATTATAAAATGAAAAAATCAATAATTACCATCATAGCAGTAGTAGCGTTATTTGCCTGTAAAGACAACTCAAAGAAAGCTTCTGACACTACTGAAATATCCACCAACGATAGTATAATAGCCACTACATACCCTAGCGACGTTATTCCGTTTATGGAGGAATGGAAAATTCTCTTAGGTGATGGAACCTATGAAAATAATCTTAAAGATTACGCTAAAGACGATTTCTTCTATGTTGCCAATGACGGAAAAACAGATTGGGTAGTTTACAAAACTCCTAATAGTGGTATTACCTCAAAAACTTCTAGCAATACAAGAACAGAATTAGGACAAAAAGCTCATTGGATACCGGAAACAGGTGGAAAATTAACAGGAACCCTAAAAGTACAGCATGTATCAACTTCTGGCGACGCTAGAGTTGCGGCTTCTTATGCTGTTGTGGTGGGACAAATTCATAGTGATGAGGGACATGAAAATGAACCTATAAAAATATTCTACAAGAAATTTCCCGGACACACAAAAGGTTCTGTTTTCTGGAATTATGAAATTAACACAGAAGGCGACAATTCAAAAAGATGGGACTATTCTTCGGCTGTTTGGGGCAATGACATGTCTGTCGTTGGACCCGATACAAAAACCGCACCGGAAGAACCAGAAAATGGTATTGAATTGGGTCAGGAATTTAGTTACGAAATCAATGTTTACAAAGGCATCATGTATCTTACTTTTAAAAGCGACAACCATGAAACTGTTAGGTTCACTAAGAACTTATTGAAATCAGAATTCACCGAAACATTACCAGAACAGATCAAAACCTTATATGCTTCTATTGGTCGTGATGGTCTGGAACGCGAAAATGCATATGCCGGTGAAATTCAGTATTTCAAACAAGGTGCCTACAACCAAACCAATGGTAAATCTCCTGAAGATAATATCGTTTGGAGTACTGGTGCCGATACTTATGATGGCGATATCGCAAAGCAATATGCAAATGGTGATTATGCAGAAGTTTGGTTCAGAGAGGCGACTGTAGGGGCAGGTACTCCACCGAGCGAAGAATAACCCTAAATTTTCTTATTGGGCTGTCATTCAAGTTGGTCTACATTGTACATAAAACCTTTATTCAATTCAAAAGACTTTTATTTATTGAAAAATTTGTTGGTACTAAAGTTTATCGAATTGACGATTTCAAAATCCAAAATTTATCAAACCGTAATATAAACCACCCTTATTATGTTAAATATTTGCCAGTCTTACAAATATCCTTATTTTTGGTTAACCAATTTGGTTAACCAATTTTTTTTCTATGAGACGATACCACCTTCAATTCTTATCTGCTTTTCTGTGCCTATTATATTCCTTCACCAAACCACAGCATACTCATATTGTAAAAAATGTAGCAGAGTTTACTGCATTGCTTCAAAAAGTACAGCCTGGAGATAGCATAGTTCTTGCCAATGGAATTTGGATGGATTCTGAACTACTCTTCGAAGCAAACGGTACCGCAGAAAAACCCATTACGCTTATCGCAGAAGAAAAGGGAAAAGTGATATTATCTGGTGCTTCAAACCTAAGAATTGCTGGCGACCATTTAATAGTAAAAGGGCTTGTATTCAAAAATGGGTACACTCCTACCAACGCTGTTATTTCCTTTAGAAAAAGCAGGGAACAAATGGCAAATTATTCTCGCCTTACCGAATGTGTAATCGATAATTTCAATAACCCTGAGCGTCAAGTACAAGATTACTGGATTACCATCTATGGAAAAAACAACCGAATTGACCATAACCATATTGCAGGTAAAAAGAATTTAGGGGTTACGATGATTGTTGGTTTAGATACTGAAGATAGTAGAGCAAATAACCATCAAATAGATCACAATTATTTTGGACCACGCCCTACCTACGGAAACAATGGAGGAGAAACCTTAAGAATAGGTACTAGTCATCATGCCTTAGAAAAATCGAACACCTTGGTCGAATCTAACTATTTTGACAGAACAAATGGCGAGCATGAAATCATCTCCAACAAATCTTGTAATAACACCTTTAAATACAACACATTTTTTGAATGCACAGGTACTTTAACCATGCGCCATGGTAATGAAACCTTGGTAGATGGTAATGTTTTTATTGGTAATAATAAACCGAGTACTGGCGGAATTCGTGTTATCAATGAATCTCAAACTGTGATTAACAATTACCATATCGGCTTAACAGGTTATCGTTTTAGAGGTGCTTTTGTAATGATGAACGGCGTACCAAATTCGCCACCAAACAGGTATGTACCCGTTATCGATTCCAAAGTGAACAACAATACTTTTGTAAACTGTGACAATATTCTTTTTGGTGCAGGTAGCGATGCAGAGAGAAGTCAGGCGCCAAGAACTTCAGAATTTTCAGAAAATATCATTTACAACGATACCAAAAAAGATGTTTTTACCATTGATGATGATATTAGCGGTATTACTTTCAACAATAATATTCTTGGTGAAAATTCAGGAACTACTATTAAGGAGGGTTTTAAGAATGCCAAGATTAAATTGGTAAAAGACAAAAACGGATTCCAGATTCCTACTTCAAATAAGATTAAAACTAAAGTTATTATTAGTCCGAATATTGCAACCAAAGAGAATACAGGGGTATCTTGGTATTCAAAAGCAGATAATACAATTGCTCTAAATTCTGGCAGTACCATCAACGTAGCCGCAGGCATTAATACATTATTCGATAAAGTAAAAGAGACGAAAGCAGGTGATATCATCATTCTTGAAGATGGTGGCACTTACTTATTGACCAAGGCTGTTAAAATAAAACACCCATTAACATTCAAGACAGTTGGCAAAGAAAAAGCGACCATCTTATTTGAAAGAATGATGGCTTTTGAAATTGAAAATGGAGGCAGTCTTTCGTTAGAAAACATCACTTTTGATGGTACCAAATCGCCAGATTACGCGGGTAATTCCGTCATAAGTACAAGCAAAAAATCTATGATCGACAATTATAAGTTGTTCATTGATAGATGTGAATTTAAAGATATGATCGTAAACCATTCTTTTGATGTACTGCGCGTTTCTAAAGGAACTTTTGCCGATACTATTAGCATTCAAAACTCTAGCTTCAAAAATATCTCTGGTACCATTGCTGCCCTAGATAAGGAAAGTGATGATATTGGGGCTTATAATGTAGAATACTTTTTAATGAATAATAATGCTATTACAGATTTACAAGGTCCAGCGTTACGATTGTATAGAGGTGGTAAAGATGAAAGTACCTTTGGTCCGTTTTTAGAAATGGAACATAACGTATTTGACCATGTTGGTTACGGTTCTAAAAATAAATATGATGCTACCGTTTCTTTATACGGCGTTCAAGAAACAGCAATAAAAAACAACATTTTTAAAGATAGCAAGGCCATTAACATGCATCTGGTAGTCGGTGAGCCAATTGTCAAAGTTCTTAATAATGCTTTGAGTAATTCAGAAAAACTAATGGTCACCGGCGATCAGAAATACCAAGTGGAAAATCAATGGGAACTAGCCCCTGAGTTTTCAAAAGACACTAATTACTCATTACCTTCAGATTCTCCATTAAAAGGAAAAGGTACTGACGGTAAAGACTTAGGTCTACAAAAAAACGAATAACTAGCATGATTAAATACTTAACAACAGTACTTCTTTCAATTTGCGCTATTTTAATAACGATCAGCACAGCTGCACAAGAACATCCTAGCCTAATTCTTACCAAAGAAGGAGTTGAAAAAATTAAAGCAGAATTAAGTTCTCTACCTCTATTTGATGCATCGCTACAAAAACTGAAAGAAGAAATTGATGCCGAAATCGCTTTGGGTATCGATACGCCTATACCTAAAGATTATTCTGGTGGTTACACACATGTACGTCATAAACGTAACATGTTCGTAATGCAACAAGCCGGTGTTTTATATCAAATTTTGGAAGATGAGAAATATGCCAAGTACGTAAAAGACATGCTATTGCAATATGAAAGTATTTATAAAACATTACCGTTGCACCCGAAAACAAGATCATACGCTCAAGGTAAATTGTTTTGGCAATGTTTAAACGATTCTAACTGGTTGGTTTACGTTAGCCAGGCATACGATTGTATATATAATTACTTAAGTGCAGCTGAAAGAAAAAAGCTAGAAAAAAACCTTTTTAGACCATTCGCAGATCACATTTCAGTTGATAGTCCGCAATTCTACCAAAGAGTACACAACCATAGTACATGGGGTAATGCCGCTGTTGGTATGATCGGCTTAGTAATGAACGACAAAGAGTTAATTGATCGTGCTTTATATGGTATTCCAGATTTAGAGATGGATAAAACCGCTAAGGACGATGATGGCGGATTTATAAATAAGGAAGGTAAAGCAGGGTTTTTAGCGAACATAGAAGAACCTTTTTCTCCTGATGGGTATTATAACGAGGGGCCATATTACCAGCGTTATGCCATGTATCCGTTCTTAATTTTCGCGGAAGGCCTACAAAATGTAAAACCAGAATTGAAAATTTTTGAATATAAAGATGGTGTTCTTTTAAAATCAATTAACGCCCTTTTGAATTTATCTGATGCAGATGGTGAATTTTTTCCGCTTAACGATGGTCAAAAAGGAATGTCTTATTACACCGATGCTTTAGTTACCGCTGTAGATATTTCTTATTATTACGGAAACCAAGACCCTGGCTTATTGAGTATTGCAGAAAAGCAAAAAAAAGTATTATTAGATGATTCTGGATTGGCAGTTGCACTGGGAGTGAAAAATGGAAAAGCAAAACCTTTCATTAAAAAATCGATCAACTTATCTGACGGACCTGGCGGAAAACAAGGTGGTGTCGGTATTTTACGAAGTGATGACTTAGAACTTGTATTTAAATATGCAACACAAGGATCAAGCCATGGTCACTATGATAAGTTATCATACTCTTACTATGAAAATGGTGATGAAGTATTACAAGATTATGGTCTTGCCCGTTTTGTGAATATTGAACAAAAAGGTGGTGGTAATTATCTGAAGGAAAATAAAACTTGGGCGAAGCAAACGATTGCCCACAACACCCTTGTGCAAAATGAGAAATCTCACTACCAAGGCAAATATGATATTGGTAGCAAGCACAACCCTATTTTACATGTTTTTGATGATTCTAATTCCAATGTACAACTAGTTAGTGCCAAGGAAACTAACGCGTATCCAGGAACGGAGATGCACAGAACAATGGCTATCATAAAAGATGATGGATTTGAAAAGCCTTTTCTGCTTGATATTCTAAGAGTTAAATCTGATAGTACAAACCAATATGATCTGCCATTTTATTTTATGGGTCAAGTATTGAAAACAAATTTTGAATATGAAGTTCCGAAAATACTTGAGCCTTTAGGTATTGATAACGGCTATCAACATTTATGGTCAGAAGGTTGCGGAAGTACAACAGAAAAAAACACTAAGTTAAGTTGGCTAGAAAAAGGGAGGTTCTATACCTTAACATCTGCAACCTCAGAAGATGACGAGTTAAGATTTGTACGAATAGGTGCCAATGACCCTGAGTTTAATTTAAGAAGAGAAGCTGGTTTTATTATCCGTAGAAAAGATACAGATAACACACTTTTTGTCTCAACTATAGAAGCGCATGGAAGCTATAGTCCGGTTTCAGAATCTGCTGTTAATTCTAATAGTTCTATTTCAGCATTAGAGGTCGTTTTAGATACTGAAGATTACACAGCTATTTCTATAACTACTGTTAAAGATATTAGTAAATTATTTATTGTAGCAAATACAAATGCTTCAAAAGAAGCTACACATACTGTAAAAATTAACAATAAGAATTATGAGTGGTCTGGTTCTTATTATTTTAAATAAATATTAAAGAATAAAAATTATGAAAAGATTCAGTGAAAAATACGTCATTACAAAAGATATGGAATGGGAAGTGCTTGGAGGAGGAGTTTCAAGAAAGTTCTTAGGCTATGACAACCAAATTATGATGGTTAGAGTAAAATTCGACAAAGGAGCATTAGGTGCCCCTCATCAACATTTTCATACACAAGCTACCTATTGCGTTTCAGGTAAATTTGAATTTGTAATCGATGGTGAGAAACAAATTGTAGAAGCAGGTGATGGCGTTTATATTGAACCTAATTTATTACATAGTGCAGTTTGCCTTGAAGAAGGTGAACTTATTGATACTTTTAGCCCTGTCAGAGAAGATTTCTTAAGTGGAGTAGGTCCATCTTATTTCGGAGACAAAGAGTAAGACCTAAGCTATCTACAGTTACTTTTAGTGGCTTCAAATAGATTTTTTGAAGTACTATTTTTATCACATATAAAATGTTGAACCAATACTTATGACAACAGAGAATATATCCTTTTCAGGGAAATTTAAAGAACGTCTTAAGAATTTTGGTCCAGCATTTTTTATTATTGGTTACGTTGTAGGCACTGGCAGTTTAAACTCAAAATGACTGCCTAACGGATTTATTTAAAAAGAAAGCCATTCGTTCTTTAATCTATTTTCTATCGTTATTCCGGTAGGCATACCTATTCTCCTATTGTGCTACCAACTACACGAGTATATATTTAATACTCATCAAATTAGTCCCTAACATCTTAATAAGGTAACACCTTATTTAAAAAATTGCTAAAGGGTATACAGACATATTTTTAAAAACTGTCTTTAAAAAGGGCATTTTACTATTCCATCAGAACTAAAAGAAGTTATTAAACATTCTGTTCATCACCTACTACTAGAAACCAAAAAATAATTGAAACTCTAGAGCCCAAAGCGATTCAACATTAACGATTTATTACCAAAAAATAAATTTATTCAAAAGTGAATATATGTATCACAAAGATTAATAACTCTGTTAACTATATACCATATTCTCAATACTTGTTAGACTTAAAATATGATTTCTAAAAATCTAACCTAGTGAAAGTTGTTAAAATGTGATAATCTCTTTTTTTAACGAATAAATAACATATATTTGGTAAACCAATTTGGATAACCAGTTTGGGTAACCAAACTATCACATTATTCGAATTATCATCAATCTTAAATAAACATAATATGACTACAAATGAATTTAAAAATAAAATTGGGGTTAGTAATGATGTTGTTACTCAGCACTGGTGCCATCTTTATGTATACAGAAACACTAAACGAAACAAGTTCGCCTGCCTCTACAGTATTTCAATGGTTAGATACTATAAGATCGAGAGTAGGTTTAACAAGCTTAAAAGGTACAGTAAGCTCACAAGCTGAGGTTAGTCAAGAACCAAGAGTAGAGTTAGTCTTAGAAAATCATAGATGGTTCGATTTGGTTAGAACGGTTACCGTTGATGCTACAATGGGTCAAACGATTGACAGTAACTATTATGTGTTTTCAATTCCGTCATCTGAAGTACTTGCAAGTGGTGGCGTTATTACACAAAACCGAAGGTATTAAGTTATAAGCTTTTTTTACTATCTGTAGATTCATGAATTAGCGTACAGAATATTTAGGTAATGAAAATTAAAGCATTTACTAAAGTAAGTTGTTGAGTTAGTTTTTAAAAAAAGATTGCTGGCTTGTTAAGCGGGTCGGCAATCTTTCATAATGAAAACTTTTAGTGAAGTTCTCAATATTAAGGTCTTGAAAAATTTGATAACACAGTTATTTTCATAAATTTGATAAACCAATCTGGTTAACCAATTTTTTATTAATATGAAATGTGATATATGAAGCTAGAAATCCTTACCAGAAACGAACACAAAGAACTTCACAATTTAATAATTGCAAACATTCGAGATTTAATTAATCGCAAGAATCTTGAACCAGGAGACAAATTACCCTCTGAGCGTATGCTATCAGAACGATTTGAAGTTAGTAGAAGTAATGTTCGCGAAGCAATTCAAAAACTTGAATTTTACGGTATTTTAAAATCGAAACCACAAAGTGGAACGTTCGTAGCCGATATTGGCCAAGTGGCAATGAACGGTATGATGAATGATATTCTTGCTTTAGAAGATCCTGATTTCAAGTCATTGGTTGAAACCAGAATTCTTTTAGAATTAAAGACTGTTAAACTAGCTGCCAAAAGAAGAACTGACAGCGATTTAGAAAGAATGAAAGCCGCTTTAGAGGCTTACAAAGTAAAAGTATTGAATAACGAAGACGCAGTTCAAGAAGATTTACTTTTTCATTTGGCAATTGCTCAGGCATGTGGCAACAGTACTATCAATAGAATGATGCTGATTATTACACCAGAGATCATCAATAATTTTGAAAAATATCATGTATGTGATAAGAACCAAAGTCAAAAAAGATTAAAAGAGCATCAAGATATTTTTAAGGCTATTAAAGAACAAAATACACAGAAAGCAAAACAAATGATGAAAGATCATTTTGTTGAACTGTATAAATATTGCTACAACATTTAGAGGGGAAATAAAACTACCCTAATTAACCAACGGATTGAAAAGATTTAGGTCATTTTAGATTTTATCAAAGTATACCTTAATATTTTCATCAGCAAGCTATAACCAAAAAAGAACAGAATTATGAAAATTAAAGGATTAAGATGGTGGGTTATTGCTTTAATCGCAATTGCTACAATAATCAATTACATTGACCGTCAATCTATCGGAGTTCTTTGGCCAGATATTGCAGAAGATTTGTTTCCGGATAAATCAAATGATGAACGTAAAGAAATTTTTGCCACTATTTCAGTTGTTTTCATGTTCGCTTACGCTTTTGGGCAAGCTATCTTCGGTAAAATTTTAGACTGGTTAGGCACACGAATCGGTTTTGCCATTTCAATCGGTATTTGGTCTATTGCAACGGCACTTCACGCCTTGGCACAAGGAGTTCTAAGTTTTGGAATATTTAGAACAATTCTAGGAATTGCAGAGGCAGGTAACTGGCCAGGAGCCGCAAAAGCAAATGGAGAGTGGTTTCCAACTGAAGAAAGAGCGTTTGCTCAAGGTCTATTTAATTCTGGAGCCGCTATTGGTGGTATTATCGCTATACCTGCTATTGCTACTATGACAATATATTTTAGCTGGCAAATGATATTTATTTTAGTGGGTGCACTAGGTTTGCTATGGTTGATACCTTGGTTAATATTAGTAAAAGCACCTCCAAAAAAACATCCTTGGATCTCAGATGAAGAACGAAACTATATATTAACAGGTCAACAAAATCAAGATATAGATAATGATGGCACTCCAGACGACGGGTATAATCCAGACACTTCTAATCTTTTAAAGCATAAACAAAGTTGGGGTGTAATCATTGCTTCGGCAGCTATCGATCCAATCTGGTGGTTATTTGTGGTATGGATTCCTATATATCTAAATGAGGTTTACGGTATGGACGTAAAAACTATAGGTATTTATGGGTGGGTGCCTTATGTAGGTGCTATGCTAGGTGCCTGGTTCGGCGGACTTTTTGCTCAGAATCGTTTAAAAGCAGGATGGACTGTTGATAAAACTAGAAAAATAATAATTACAATAGGTTGCTTAATAATGTTACCTAGTTTGTTAGCAATGGCTAACCCAGGTGGACCTACAGGAGCCGTACTAATTATGGCACTAATATTATTTGGTTTTCAAACTGCAATTGGTAATGTTCAAACTTTGCCAAGTGATTTTTTTGGAGGGAAAACAATTGGAACTTTATCGGGTATAGCCGGAATGGCCGCTAAATTAACAGCTGCTGCATTAATTTATTTAGTGCCTTGGTTAACCTCTGGTGGTAATTATACACCTGCATTTGTAATAGGTGCAACAATGGCAATTATTGCATTAGCAAGTATCTGGTTATTATGCGGTAAAATTGAACCGTTAAATGGAAATAATTAAACTGAATTAAGAATAGATTAAATAAATTATAACATGAGTACAGAAGGAAAAGTAGCAGTAATTACAGGAGCAACTGGAGGAATCGGATTTGCAGTTGCTAAAAGATTAGGACAAGATGGATATACAGTTATCTTAAACGGAATAGATGACGCAGCTGGTGCCGAAAGAATCAAAGAACTTACTGCAGAAGGTATTACTGCTGAGTACTTAGGATTTGATGTTACCAATGAAGAAGCGGTTGCGAAAAACATTAAAGCAATTGGTGAAAAATATGGTAAAATAGATACGCTTGTAAACAATGCAGGTGGTCTAGGTGGTAGAGCGCGTTTCGAAGAAATGACTACTGAATTTTACAGGTCTGTAATGGCATTGAACCTTGATTCAGCTTTCTTTGCGTCAAGAGCTGCCATACCTTACCTTAAAAAAGGTAACCATCCATCTATCATTAACTATACATCGAATGCAGGCTGGACAGCTGGTGGACCAGGTGCTGGTATCTATGGTACTTCTAAAGCGGGAGTTCATGCGTTAACTAGAGCTTTAGCAAAAGATTTGGCTGAATATGGTATTAGAGCGAATGCAGTATCTCCAGGTACTATTGACACTCCTTTCCACGCTCAGATCAAAGCAACTAAACCAGAAGTTTTCGCTTCTTGGGCAAATAACATAATGTTAGGTAGACTAGGGCAGCCAGAAGATGTAGCTGGTGTTGTTTCTTTCTTAGCTAGTAAAGATGCTGCTTTCATTACTGCAGAAACTGTACAAATCGGTGGAGGTCAAGCTTTAGGTATCTAGTAAATATTTATACTTTATAAAAAAGCGTTATTGTGAATCTCAATAACGCTTTTTTTATTCTGATGAACTTCTAACGATCAGTTCTGAATCTAAAATTATTTTATTTAAAGATTGTACGATTACATCTTGATCAACATAACCCAAAAAAGTTTCTGCGGCAAGCTTTCCTATTTTATCGCTATGCTGACTAATACTGGTAATAGAAGGTGTCACCAAAGAAGTGAACGGTTCATTTCCAAACCCAACCAATTTAATTTCTTCAGGTACTTTGATATTCTTTTCCTTTAAAACCTGTAGCGCACCCAAAGCAGCATAATCACTTGCTACATAAACGGCATCAGGCCTATTTTTTAAAGCCAATAATTTTTCAATTTGTTGTCTACCATCCTCCAATGTCAAGCTGCTTTCAATTAACAACTCATCATCATGTGGTAAATCATGCTTTTTAATAGCATCTATATACCCACGTATTCTGTTATTAAATATTCGAGTTCTACGGTAACCGCCTATATGGGCAATTCGCTTACAACCCTGAGCCACTAAATGGGCTATAATCATATGACTACTATCGTAATCATTAATACCTACATAATCAACGTTCAAATCATTCTCACCCCTATCGAAAAGAATTAAAGGAATTCCGTTAGATTTTATTTTTTCATAATATGATAGATCAACCGTTTCGTTAGCCATCGAGGCAATAATACCATCTACCTGTAAATAAAGCAATGTATCTATATTGTTGCACTCCTTTTCAAATGATTCGTTAGACTGCGTTATTATAATATTATACCCGGCTTTATTAAGAACGCCCTCCATGCTCTCGACCACTGAAGAAAAAAAATGACTATTAGTTCTAGGCACGATAACGCCCACTAATTTGCTTTTACCTTTTCTTAGTGCACTTGCCAGATGATTAGGTTGGTAGTTCAACTCTTTGGCAACCTGTCTCACGGCTTTTTTAGTTTTTACGCTTATTCGTGTATCGTCATTTAAAGCTTTGGAAACAGCTGCTGTTGAAATACTTAAAACATTGGCAATGTCTTTTAAAGTTGTTCTTTTTTTATTCAATTACTTTATATATATTTGTTTAATCGATTAACCAAAAGTAAGACTTTAATTAACTTAAACAAAGAATGTCTGTTTTGGTTATTTTTTAACTAAAGTGGTTAATCGATTAAACAAACGATAAATCAATACATATAAACTTAATATTCACATGAAAAAAGTAGTAACATTCGGCGAGATAATGCTTCGCTTAGCACCAGAAGGATTTTTGAGATTTTCACAAGCAAATAGATTTGATGCTATTTACGGTGGTGGTGAATCTAACGTAGCTGTTTCTTTAGCTAATTATGGTGTTCCTGTAGATTTCGTAACACGTTTACCAAAGAATGATATTGGTGAATGTGCAATGATGGAAATGCGTAAAAGAGGTGTTGGTGTAGATAAAATTGTTTATGGTGGCGATCGTTTAGGTATCTATTTCTTAGAAACTGGTGCAGTATCTAGAGGTAGTAAAGTAGTATATGATAGAGCACATTCGGCTATTGCTGAAATAGAGTCTGGCATGATCGATTGGGATGCTGTTTTCGAAGGTGTAGAATGGTTTCATTGGACGGGTATTACGCCTGCTATTTCTCAAGGTGCTGCAGATGTTTGTTTAGAGGCTGTAAAAGCTGCTAGTGCAAAAGGAATTACTATTTCTACAGATTTAAACTACAGAGCTAAACTTTGGACATTTTGTGATGATGCACATAGAGAAAAAATCATGTCTGGTTTAACTGAATACTGTGATGTTATTTTAGGTAACGAAGAAGATGCTGAAAAGCATTTTGGAATTCACCCTGAAGGACTTGATGTTCATAAAGATGGTGCCGATGTTAAAGCGGAAGCTTTCTTATCTGTTTGTAAGCAAATGATGAAGAAATTCCCTAAAGCTAAAAAGGTAATTACAACATTAAGAGGTTCTATTTCTGCATCGCACAACACATGGGCCGGTGTATTATGGGACGGTTCTAAAATGTACGAAACCCGTCAATACCAAATTACGGATATCGTTGACCGTGTTGGTGGTGGTGATTCTTTTATGGGTGGTTTGATCTACGGATTATTAAAATACCCAGAAGATGATCAAAATGCACTTGACTTTGCTGTAGCGGCTTCATGTTTAAAGCATACCATTAAAGGAGATGCCAACTTAGTAACAGTTTCTGAAGTTGAGAAACTAATGGGCGGTGATGCTTCTGGTAGAGTTGCTAGATAATTAGAAAATTGCTTTAACCTTTCTAAAAACTGAAAATGTCGAAAAAATCTGTTTTAATTCTTTGTGGTGGCGGACCTGCACCTGGTATAAATACCGTGATCAGTACCGTGGCAAAGGCATTCTTAAAAGATAATTATCGCGTTCTAGGTTTACATGAAGGATTCAAGGGAATTTTTGATCAAAATCCTCAAATCAAAAAATTCGATTTTTTCCATGCTGACAGGATTTTTAGTAGAGGTGGCTCTACGTTAATAATGAGCCGTTTTAAACCTAAAAACGAAAAACTAAACACTAGCCTTTTTATTGACAATAATGTAAAACTGTTGGTAAGTATAGGTGGTGACGACACTGCTTCTACTGCCAACAGAATTACGGGTTTTTTGAATAAAGAAGGTATTTCTATTGCCAATATTCACGTACCTAAAACCATTGATAACGATTTACCGTTACCAGATAGAAACCCAACATTTGGGTTCCATTCTGCAAAAGATGAAGGTGTACGTATTGGCAATACTACCTATGAAGATGCTCGTACCAGTCAAAACTGGTTTGTAATGTCTACCATGGGGCGTTCTGCGGGGCATTTGGCATTCGGTATTGCGGCTAGCTGCCACTACCCTATGATGATTATACCAGAAATGTTTGACCGCACTGCTATCACTTTTGACAAAGTGGTTAGAATGGTCATCTCTTCAATGATCAAACGTAAAATTGAAGATATTCATTACGGTGTCGCACTGATTAGTGAAGGAGTCTTTCATAATATGCCCGATTCAGAATTAGATAAATGTGATATTAAATTCACTTATGACGACCATGGGCACCCAGAGTTAGGTAATGTTAGTAAAGCGCATATTTTTAATATGCTCGTTCAAAAAAAATTAAAGGAGTTAGGTATTGATATTAAAAGTAGACCAGTTGAACTAGGCTACGAATTACGCTGTTGTAGACCTATTGGGTTTGACCTTACATTATGTACGGTTCTGGGTCTTGGCGTAAAAAAATTATTTGATGAAGGCAAAAGCGGCTGTATGGTCACTGCGAATTCTAGAGGCGAAATTACTCCGCTGTTCTTATCAGAAATTCAAGATGAGAACGGTAAAATTGCTCCTCGATTGGTAGATATTAATTCAGAATTGGCAGAATTATGCTTCCAAAACTTATTCTATATAACTGAAGAAGATTATATAGAGGCAAAAAAATATGTAGATAACCCTTCAGTCTACGATTTCAACAAAATTTTAACTGAGAAATAAAAAATAAATGGCACAATATTCAAGAATAGAAGTAGCAAACGTAATGAAGGAATCTGGCATGGTACCTTTGTTTTATCACCCAGATGTAGAGTTAGGTAAAAAGGTTTTACAAGCTTGTTACGATGGTGGCGCACGTTTAATGGAATTTACAGCTCGTGGCGATTTCGCTTTCGAAGTATTTTCTGAATTGAACAAATATGCAATAAAAAATCTACCTGGCATGATCATGGGTGTAGGATCAATTACTGATGCCGGTGCCGCCTCATACTATATGTCTCTTGGTGCAAATTTCATTGTAACCCCTTCTTTAAGAGAAGATATTGCAATAGTCTGTAACCGCAGAAAAGTATTATGGTCTCCTGGTTGTGGTTCTTTGACCGAAATCAATAAGGCTGAAGAAATGGGCTGTGAGATCGTAAAATTATTTCCTGGTGACCTATACGGACCTGGATTCGTAAAAGGTATTAAAGGACCTCAACCTTGGACAAGCGTTATGCCTACCGGTGGTGTTAGTACCGATGAAGCTAATCTAAAAGGTTGGTTCGATGCAGGTGTTACTTGTGTTGGTATGGGATCAAAACTTATTAGTAAAGATATTTTAGCAAATAAAGATTACGCTGGTCTAGAAGCTTTGGTAAAAAACACCTTGACTACCATTAAAAAGCTTCGTTCATAAAGTATAAAGGTTTCTCTGCATGGTTTAGCCCATGCAGTGTCATCTTTTAAAAGTGCATATTTAAGTTGTTAGTTGGAAAAGGGCATTTAAACTTTAGCGTTACGCTAAGGTTTGGTGCTCTTTTTGTTTATCACAGTATCAAGTTACCTTCTCTTTATTAATTAAATCACTCATATTCAGTGTGATAATTTTTATAAATAATAACAAAAACCTAATTCAAAAAATAATACCCAAAAAGTGTCTACTTTAGAGGAATGTCATACAAAAAGGTTTCATTTCCCCTACGTTTTCTTTGTTTGTTTACCATGACCTTTTGCTTGTCATTAATTGGAACAGCCCAAACATCTTCTGATAGTTCTAGATTATATCGAAAAGCCATCTTACAGCCTGCCAACCCTCAAGACCTACCCTCTGGAATTTATTATTACACCAAAAAAAAAGAAATAGATTTAGAGCTAAAAGATACCTTAAATGCAATTTATGACTTAAGACTTTTATCGATAGCAGAATTTAAAATAGGCAACAATTTTAGTAGTGAAAACCATGTAGTCGAAGCTATTAACCTAATTGAATCTATGTCGACCAAAGACACTTTAATTAATTCTAGGGTAGGTCTATATAATCAATTGGGGCGTATTTACAGAACTTCAAATAACTCAACTGAAGCCATAAGAACTTTTGACAAGGCCTTAGAGATAGCGAATAAATTAAAGGACAGTGTTGTCATTCTTAATAACAAAGCTAATATTTATAAAGATTTACGCGATTATAAAAGTGCCCTTAATATCCATTCCTTTCTATTTGCAAAACGCTTTGAATTAAAAGATGATAATCAAATGTCGTTAGTAGCTGATAATTTAGGGCATGTACAATCTAAATTAAATTTACCCGAAGGTTTACAAAATTTAAAGTATGCTTTAGAGCTTCGTGAAAAAAATAATGATTTCATTGGCCAACACGCAAGCAATACCCATTTAGCTGAGTTTTATTTAAATAAAAAAGATACCAATACAGCTGTTGCCTATGCAAAAGAGGCTTTAGCGCTTTCTGACAAGATAAATAGCCGCTCCTTTAAGCTTGATGCTATTTCTACGCTTATGAATATGGACAAAAATCCCTTAATTCATGAATATAAAAAATTGACAGATAGTATTGCGAACGCCAAACAGTTAGCCGAAAATAAAAATGCGTTTCTAAAATACAATGTTGCTGAAGAACAAAAGAAAACGCAAGCCAGTATTCTTCTTCAAGAAATTGAATCTCGAAAAAGATTGGCTTACCAAGCGCTTGCTTTTATTATTTTTCTAATTCTAATAGGTTCTTATTTTATTTATAGAAACAGATACCGAAAAGCAAAAATTGAAGAAATCTATAAAACGGAAACTAGAATCGCTAAAAAAGTACACGACGAAGTAGCGAATGATATGTATAAAGTGATGACTTCTCTTGAGAACAATTCTGGCATAGACAGTAATATTTTGGACGAAATGGAAAAAATTTACACCAAAACACGAGATATTTCTAGAGATAATAGCGCAATTGACCTTAGAGAGGATTTCGGATTACAATTAAACGATTTGCTACTGGGATATAAGAACGATAAGGTAAAAGTAATTACCCGCAACCTTTCAAAAATGCCATGGGATACTGTTCCCGAACTTAAAAAGACTACCGTTTACAGGGTATTGCAAGAACTCATGACCAATATGAGAAAACATAGTCAAGCAACTTTCGTTACTTTAATTTTTCAAAAAAAAGGTTCTAAAATCCACATAATTTATAAGGATAATGGTGTTGGAAGTGATCTTTTTAAGAAAAATGGTTTACAACATACGGAATCCCGTATCGCTTCTATAAATGGAACTATTAATTTTGAATCTAAGAAAGGTGATGGCTTTAAGGCATCAATAATAATCTAAGCATGTTCAAAAAAGTTTTAATTGCGGAAGATATGGAAGACATCAACAAAGGTGTGTTTTCTTTACTGACCGAATTGGGAGTTACACAAATAGATCAAGTACAGTATTGTGATGATGCTTACCTAAAAATTAAAAGAGCTGATGTTGACGATGTACCATTTGACCTGGTAATATCGGATCTTTCATTTAAAGTAGACCACAGATCACAAACATACCCAACTGGTCATTCATTGGTTGAAAAGTTAAAATCAGAATTCCCTGGTTTAAAGGTAATTGTCTACTCGGTCGAAGATCGCTTGCAAGCCGTTAGAACCCTTTTTAACCTACATCATATAGATGCCTATGTATGTAAAAGTAGAACCGGACTCAAAAATCTGACTCAAGCAATCAGTGAAGTTGCTAAAGATGAAAAATTTTTATCACCAGAAGTTTCTAATGCATTCAGTAGCGAAAATGAATTAGAAGTAGACGATTATGATATTTCTCTGTTAGATAATCTAAGCAAAGGCCTATCTCAAGATGAAATCAGTGCATTATATAGGCAAAAGAATATATCACCAGCTAGCTTAAGTTCAATTGAAAAACGTTTAAACAAATTACGTATTCAATTTAATGCCAATAACGCCATACACCTTGTGGCTATTGTAAAAGATTTAGGTCTAATTTAGTAGTAATATAGCGCGTTACGGAAAACCGTAACCAACTTATAAACAATGGTATTAGTTTTGATCTCGCTTAGCGATAGGTACACTAACCATTTATTAAAACATTAATGCTATGGCCATCCTGCTGAAAAGGTATTTCGGGGGAACTAACCAATTTGGCGGGAATGGCCTTTTTATAAACCACTTATTAAAAACTATGCGTAAATTAATTCCGTTCTTAATTGTTCTCTTTATACTCATACCTAAACAAAACCAAGCTCAAGACAGTGGTGCTGCAATTGCAGGAGCTGTGGGAGCATTAGCTGCAATAGGAGCCGGAGTTGCTGCTGTAGAGCAAATGAAGGAACGTGCTGAATTAACGGCAACGGAATGGTTATTGGCAAATAACCCTGATATCACAAGTTTTTCATTAAAAACGATAGATTTTGATGGCAAAAAACTGAAAGATATGTCTTCAACATCTGTCATTACCTTTAAAATTCAAGAATTTGTACCGACCGACAAGCCAGAATTAGATGGAAAAAAACAAGTTTTACTGGGTTTCACAAGTCATGGATGGATTAATGAATATGGAATTGATTTCAATAAAATAAAATGGTTTTTGATTGATGAACCGGAATGGACAAACATGATGGTCTCTTATGTAAAAGTAGCATCTGGCGCTGCAAATACTTCAGAGGTTGAGTCCACTGTCAAAAATGGAAGAATTGTCAATAAAGGAGTTAGACTTAAAAACAAAATGACCATCCCATTTTATCAGCTTTCTGGAGATATGTATGTTGTTACCGATTACTCTCACGAAATGAAATTTATATACAACGAAAAGTCACTAGGCATTTTTCTAAAAGACACCGGAGATTTAGTTCAAATTAAAAGAGGTAGTTTAATCGAATTACATGAATTCTTTTTTGAAGAATAATTAAACCACCGCAGCAATATCAACCGATACATTCAATTTACTTTGACCACTACCATAAACTACGCCTTTTAAAGGTGGTACATCATAGTAATCTCTACCCCAACCTACTACAATATGTTGGTCTTTTGGTATTTGATTGTTAGTCGGGTCAAAATCTACCCAACCAAAACCCGGAATAAAAATAGCGAACCACGCATGTGATGCATCTGCACCTATCAACTTCTTTTTACCAGGGGCAGGTAATGTTTCTATATACCCGCTTATATATCTTGCCGGTAAACCAACAGATCGTATACAGGCAATGGCGATTTGTGCGAAATCTTGACAGACACCCTTCTTCTCTTTCATCACTTCTTCAATTGGAGTAGATATAGTCGAGAACTCAGAATCAAAATCGAAATCGGTATAAATGCGTTGCATTAATTCGTATGCTGCTTCAAAAACCGACCTATCCCCTTTAAAAGATATTTCGGCATAATCACGTATCGCCTTATCGGTTCTTCTTATAAAAATAGATTCTAGTATATATTGCTTTGCCTCAAGAATCTCTGGGTGCATGCCATTTAATGCAGCAAGGGCATTACTCATTGTTACACTCTTACAGGCATCACTATTGAACGATTCGTGAAACTGAGCGTATTCCCTTTTTATTTTACTTCGAGTGGTAACTTTTAAGGTTTTATGTTCTGTCTGTATAGAAAAGCGGGTAATATAATTACCGAAGAAATCTATTCGTTCACTTATTTCTGCCGGTTCTGGCGAAATATCAATACTGTACTCTAGCAACTCTTGCCCTTTAGATTCTCTCGGGCGTAGCGTTGCTATATTATGACAATAGCTTACAGGAGCATTATAATCGTACTTAGTAATATGTGTAACGTTGAATATCATAATCAAATAGGAAAAGACTGTGTAAACAATTGGGTCTGCTTGTCTGTATGATTGAAATAGGTGTTAGAGATGGATTGCGATGCCTTGTACAATAAATCTGAAAGCTCCTCTAAAAGCGTATCTAAATCTTCGCGTTTAAAATCTGTTTCTGATTTGGTCATTGCCAATTTTGAAGACTCTGCCAACCTCAACTTTGAAAATGCCTCGAAAACATATTTTTGATAATTGTTTAATTGATGGTCATGTTTAGAATGCGGCAAACGTGCAATATCTTTTTGAATGCGATTGATCATAAAAGTCAGCGAACGTGCGTAATCTAAATCAAGCACTACCAAATCTAACACATGTGCCAACTCTATATGAGAACGGTAACTGTATCTATAAATATTTAAACTTTCGTGACTGGTCAATAAATACTCTAACAGGTCATACTCCACCTGCTCATCATATTTTATAGTCAATAAGGCTCTGCATTTGGTAATATTCAAGGTGCTTTGTTCTAATTGTAAGCCGATGAAGTATAACAACAAACCTTGTTGTACCATAATGCTTTCTTCAATCAATCCCATAAATGCAATTAAACGGGTAATTAATTGATTCAACACTTTTAATATTTTATTTATAGAATGATCCTTGCCATCTACCAAGGCATTCCATAGTTTCTGAATATTTTCAAATACACGCCACATATCTGAAGACCAGAGATTACGAATAGAGTAATAAGAATTGCTGAACATGCTAATGGTATGCGCTAGACTACCTATTCTATTTTTATCGAGAATTACCGATAACATTTCTTCATACGGATTGTCCATTGCCAGTTTACCGTCTTTGTCCTTTTCGACAAACCCCGGATATGTACCTGTTAATTGGGTAACAGCTTTAAACAAGACTTTTAACTTCTCAGAATCTGGCTTTTCATCTCTATTCTGAACAATTGCCATTTGGCGCATTACCGTTCGTAAAAAACGTGCATTCACCAATGTACGCCCTACATAACGGCCTGCCCAATATAAATTCTCGGCTGTTAAACTTGGTAGATCATCAAGTCCAGAAATTGCTATCGATGATTTCTTTTGCCATTGCCTGTTCTTATCTTCTTTTATTTCTGCATCATCTAAAATCCAAAAATCTTTACTGGTACCTCCTCTTTGGTTTGAAACTCTTACCGTTTCGCCATCGGGTGCTACTCTTACCAGACCACCTGGCATAACCGAATATTCACCTTTTGAAGCTATACAAAATGATCTAGCGACCACATTTCTAGGTTCTAATTTATCGTCTGAAAGATTAGGTGCCGTAGAAAAATTAATACGCTCTTGCGCCACAAAACGATAAGGTCGCTCTAGAATAACTTTTTTAAGCTCTTCTAATTCTTTAGTGCTCATTTGCTCGCAAAAGTATATGCTCTCTCTATTGGTGCGATCTATTCTCTTTATAACCAATTCAGATATATGTTCAAGCACATAGTTTCTTTCTTTCTCCTGGCCACACCACCAAGAAGCTATCTGAGGTAATTCTAATTCTTCCTTCAAAAAATACTTTGCAATTGCCGGCATGAAGGGAATTAAACCCGGATTTTCAATTACTCCGCTGCCAATAGGATTAATGACAGCTACATTTTTTCTTCGTACAACATCTAGCAATCCGGCAACGCCTAAATGGGAATCTTCACGCAGTTCTAACGGATCTGTAAACGCATCGTCTACTCTTCGTAAAACGACATCTATCTGCTTTAAGCCTTGCAATGATTTCATCCAAAGAAAACCATCTCGCACTACCAAATCATTACCCTGAACCAAGGGATACCCTAAGAACGATGCCATATAGGCATGTTCAAAATAAGTTTCGTTATGTGATCCAGGGGTAAGTATTACAATTGTCGGGTTCTCTTTTTTACCCGGTGCCGCGTCAATAAGCATTTGGTTGAATTCTTGAAAGAAACCCGATAAACGCTTTACCTTCATATCTGCGTACATATCTGATAGAATTCTACTTGTGGTAGATCTATTTTCCAACGCATACCCCATTCCTGAAGGTGCTTCTGTACGATCATTTACAACCCACAAACGCCCATCTGTACCTCGGCAAAGGTCTGCTGCATAAATAGAAAGAAATTTCTCTAATTTAATCTCCATACCTGAACATTGCCTTAGAAAACCACGATGACCATAAATGACTTCATAAGGTACAATACCGTTCTTTATAAGCTTTCGTTCGCCATAGACATCTTTGAGAACCAAATTTAGCAGTTCTGCCCTTTGCTTTAAACCTGCTTCTACGGTTGTCCACTCATTTTGGTGCAGCATAAAGGGAACCACATTCAGGTTCCAAGGTCTATGCATACCTTTTGGGTCGTTATATACATTATATGTGACACCGTTCTCAGATAACAACCAGTCAATATCTCTTTGACGGGCGGTCAATCCTGTAACCCCTAAGGTGTCAAATTCGGTTAATAATTTATTCCAATAGGGCTTCATACCATTGTTCAATGAATACATTTCATCATTGCCCTTTTGGGTATCATAATTATTAAACCAGCTCGTTTTTGTTGTTGGCATTACTTCTTACGTAAATCTGTTACATGCGGATACTCGGGGTTAACCGGCATCTCTTTGTATACAAATGTATTTGAACCTGCCTTAGGTTCAACCATTCTACCCGTAAAATTTGTTGAAGCGACCAATTCTGTAGGAGTTACCGCATCTTGTGTTACCCCAATATCCCAAAATCTATTGATTCTGCGAGATTCTGCCTCTAAACTATTTACAGGGTACGTATCGTAAGATCGCCCACCAGGGTGCGCCACAAAATAAGTACAACCACCAATAGACTTCTTGTTCCAATCATCAACAATATCAAAAACTAACGGAGTATCAACACCAATAGTAGGGTGTAATGCCGACCATGGCTCCCACGCTTTAAAACGAACACCAGCAACATACTCTCCTTTTGTGCCGGTCGAGCTGAGTTCTATTTTTACCCCATTACAGGTCAGTATATATCGTTTACTATTAAAATTATTCACTTTTACCTGAACACGCTCTAACGACGAATCTACATAACGCGATGTACCACCACCGGTCATTTCTTCGCCAAGAACATTCCAAGGTTCTATGGCCATTCGCAATTCCATTTGAATCGAATTTATTTCTACTAAACCGTATAATGGAAAACGGAATTCAAAAAATGGATCAAACCAATCTAACTTAAACGGATAGCCCGCGTCGTTCAATTGCTCTACGATATCTTTTACATCTTCTTTTACATAATGCTCTAGCAAGAATTTGTCATGCAGCTCTGTACCCCAACGCACCAAGTCATGCTTATACGGCTTTTTCCAAAACCAAGAAACCAATGTACGTACCAACAACATTTGCATTAGACTCATTTGTGCATGTGGCGGCATATCAAAAGCGCGTAATTCTAATATACCCAATCGTCCAGAAGAAGAATCTGGCGAGTATAATTTATCGATACAGAATTCTGCTCTGTGGGTGTTCCCCGTAATATCTGTTAATAGATGACGGAATAATCGATCTGTAATCCAAAACGGAACTTCTTCATCGTCCGGTATTTGAGAGAAGGCGATTTCAAGTTCGTACAAATTCTCTAACCTTGCCTCATCTACACGTGGCGCCTGACTCGTTGGTCCTATAAACGCCCCAGAAAACAAGTAAGATAAACCTGGGTGATGCTGCCAGAATGTTAATAGACTACGTAATAACTGAGGGTTTCGCAAAAGCGGACTATCAGCCGGAGTTACACCGCCCAAAGTTACATGGTTACCGCCACCTGTACCGGTGTGCTTACCGTCTAACATAAATTTCTCTGTACCTAAACGGGCTTGTTTTGCTTCGGCATATAATGTCAAAGTATTATCGGTTAACTCTTGCCAGTTTTTCGCAGGATGTATATTTACCTCTATTACCCCTGGATCAGGCGTTACTTTTAATACCTCTAACCTATTATCTCTTGGCGGTTCATAACCTTCTAAAATAACCGGAACGTTCAATTCTTTTGCAGTCGCTTCTATACATGCTACCAAATCTAAAAAGTCTTCTGCACTGTCTAATGGCGGAAGGTACAGAAATAACTTTTTCTCACGAACTTCGGCGCAAATTGCCGTACGTACATAAGGGTGCTTTCTTGGGTGCGAAGTAGATTTTAGTTTCATTCGCTTTTGCAATGCAGCACCTGGCGTTGGCAAATCTGGCGTGTTTTCAAATAACTCTACCTCTGCCGTTGGTTCTGATGGAATTGGTGGATCTTTTGGCAAAGCCGCTAAAGGCAAACGTAACCCAATTGCCGAATTACCGGGTGTAAGCAGTAAATTCTTATTTCTGAATTCCCATTTATTGGTAATCCATTTGTTATCTTTTTTAATCAACGGATACACATGACCTACCGTTTTTCCCAATCCTTGTTCTAAAATCTCCCCAAGCTTTCTGCGTAACTGGGTATCGTCTTTATTATATTTTTTCGGATTTACATCTACAGGTAATTTTCCCTCTTCCCACAAGAAATAAAAAGCATCTTCATAGGCAGGCATAACACTATTGGTTTTACAACCTAAATAGCCGCCCAATGTCTTTAAAAATCGTTTCGTTATATTTCTTGGCATTTTATATTCCTCAGAAAATGATGCCAATAAGCTTGGGGCTTTCCAAATTGGCTTACCATCTTTTCTCCAATGTATTCCAATCAACCAACGAGGTAGCGCTTCACCTGGGTACCATTTACCTTGAGCATGATGCAACAATCCGCCCTTTCCAAAAACCTCTAATAATCGAATAGACAATTTACTTGCCAATTCTCTTTTGTGTTGCCCATCTGCAGCAGTATTCCACTCTTCAGATTCCATATCATCTATAGAAACGAAGGTAGGTTCACCACCCATCGTCAAGCGAACATCATTTGCCTGTAATTCTTCTTCTACCTTAAAACCAAGATTGTAAATAGCATTCCACTGCTCATCGGTATATGGTTTTGTAACCCTCGGAGATTCGAATATTCTGGTGACCGAATTTTCAAATTCAAACGTAGTTTCTGCAAAATCTGTAAACCCGCTTACAGGGGCTGCACTTTCGTAAGATGGCGTACATGCTAAAGGTATGTGACCTTCGCCGGTAAATAGTCCAGAGGTGGCGTCTAAGCCTATCCATCCGGCACCTGGTAAATATACTTCTGCCCATGCATGTAAATCTGTAAAATCTTCTTCAGGACCAGAAGGACCGTCCAATGATTTTTCATCAGATTTCAATTGTACTAAATAACCCGATACAAAACGTGCCGCCAAACCTAAATGACGAAGTATCTGTACCAATAACCACGCAAAATCTCTACAAGAACCCAATTTGGCTTCTAAAGTTTCTTCACATGTTTGCACACCAGGTTCCATACGTAAGGTATAGTTCAGGTAATTATACAAGTTGCTATTCAGGTTAATTAAAAAATCGATACTTCGTAGCGGCGTCAAATCTATTTTAGAGAGATATTCTTTTAGTAGCGGACCACTTTCCACTTTTTCTAAATAAGGTAAAAGCTCCTTTTTAGCTTCTTCAGAATACTTAAAAGGAAATTCTTCACTCGCTTCTTCTACGAAAAAATCGAACGGATTAATCGTCTTTAAATCTGCAATGATCTCTACATCAACAGAAAGCTCGGTTGTCTTATCTGGGAAAACGATACGAGCCATATAGTTGCCAAATGGATCTTGCTGCCAATTAAAAAAATGGTTTTCTGGCTTTATTTTTATTGAATATGCCTCTATGGGTGTTCGGCTATGTGGTGCAGGTCGTAATCTGAATATGTGAGGAGATAGATTTATACTTCTATCATAAATATATTTTGTCTTGTGTTTGATAGCAACTTTTAATGCCATAATGCAGTGGGATTTCAGTACTAACTAATATAAGCACTAATAACAGCAAAAAGAAAACACAATTGCTTAATCGCTAAATTTTTATATATAAAAGAGTTGAAGAGATAATTATTGATAGATTCTTAATGTGGTGATTGAATTGTTGTTTTTTCTTTGAATAGGATAATTGGTGAAGAACAATGATTTAGGAAAGATACATTGAAACCTTTTAATTTTTGTAAATTAATATTTTTAACCAAACTCTAATAGAATGGAAAAGGCCCTGCAAACCATGATTGATAATATGCCTGAGAAAACCGGCAAATCTTTAAGCGAATGGAAATCAATTCTGAAAACAAAATCTTTTACGAAACATTCTGAAGGTGTCAATTTTCTAAAAAAAGAGCACAGAGTTACCCATGGCTTTGCTAATACGATTGTTACATTATCAAAGGAAGAAAACAACGCACCAGCAGACCTAGTTGAACAACAATATAAAGGCAAAGAAAGTTTACAACCAATTTACAAAGCAATTTTAAAAATAGTGAAGGCATTTGGCAATGATGTTACCATTACCCCTAAAAAAACTACTGTAAGTATTATTCGTAAAAAGCAATTTGCCCTTATAAAACCTGCAACTAAAACAAGAATCGACCTCGGACTCAAAATAAAAGACAAACCTACCTCTGACCGACTAGAATCTTCAGGTCCATTTGGTTCGATGTGTACACATAGAGTTCAACTCACTGAAGCTAACCAAGTGGATGATGAATTAATCGATTGGTTGAAGGAGGCGTATGAAAAAGCGGAGTAATATTTTATGATCTTAAATTTGATTACAAAAAATATACTTGATAATTTGAGTGTCTTACCTTTGTAATATGGGTATTGAGCAAACGGCAATTAAGACCACGTATTTCAGCATCATAGGTAACATTTGCCTGGCTTTAATTAAAGGTTTCGCTGGTTTTTTTGGTAACTCTTATGCACTTATAGCCGATGCTATTGAATCTACCACAGATATTTTTTCTTCTACTCTCGTACTCTTAGGTTTTAAATATGCGGAAAGACCCGCAGATGAAAACCACCCATACGGACACGGAAAAATAGAACCTATAATTACATTTTTAGTTGTCGCTTTTTTGGTGATTTCTGCTACCGTGATTGCTTATGAAAGTATTGAGAACATACAGACTCCGCATAAAGTTCCAAAAGCATGGACATTAATCGTTTTAGGTTTGATAATTGTATGGAAAGAAATATCATATCGTGTTGTTATTAAAAAAAGTAAAGAGACACAGAGCACCTCTTTAAAAGCAGACGCTTGGCACCACAGAAGTGATGCTATTACTTCAATAATGGCGTTTATAGGTATTTCTATTGCCGTAATACTTGGCAAAGGTTATGAAACGGCAGATGATTGGGCAGCACTTATGGCATCGGGCTTTATTCTATACAATAGTTACTTAATTCTAAGACCTGCTTTAGGAGAAATAATGGACGAGCAACGGTATGACGAACTATTGGAAGAAATACGTAAAAAATCACTGGAAGTACCCGGGGTTACCGGTACAGAAAAATGTTTTATACGAAAAGCCGGAATGAAATTTCATATTGACCTCCATGCCATGGTAGATGGCACTATATCGGTTACAAAAGGGCATGATATTGCACATTTACTAAAAGACCATCTACATCATGAAATTCCGAACCTTGGTCACATATTAATACATATTGAACCTGATGATTTGTAACTAAACCCCCAAATGCAACAAGGCCAAAGCATCTTCTGTTTTTCCTTCTGCCAACCACTGTTTTGCCAGTTTGTGCAATGCTACAGCATCTTCATCGCCGTTTAGTATAGATTTTACCTCGGCATTTTCAGCAATGATTGCTATTGCTTCTTTGGTAGGTAATTGTTCTAAATTTCCTAATCGCCCTAAATTATTACCTGTTAAAACGGTACTATTACGTACGGCTTCCGGTAACATATCTACACCAATCCCTTTGGTACGTATAGGTTTAGGAATTTCAAACAAAGCATCGCCATTAGCCCTGCAATACCAATTACCCCCCATACGGGCAACTAAATCTAATTTTGGAGTATCCAGTTTTCCTTCGGCATCTAGAAACGCTTTTTTTACATGAATCTGTACCACTTTGGCTAGGACTAAATTACCTGCTCCTGGTCCGTCGCCCAATGCTATTACTTGATCAACAACACACTCAAAAGCCACGGGTGCTTCTCCTACTCTTGGTGGTCGAACCTTGTCGCTAGGTACTTGTGTGAATCCTGCTTTTACAAACTCATTTACTCCATCACCATATTCGGTGCTTGACAACGACATTTGCTCTACCATGTCATAATTCACGATATTGATCACCGTTTCTTTTACTTCCAAAACATTTTCTAACGTATGCTTCGTCGTATTATCTCTACCTCGCCTAGAAGGTGAGAAAATCATGATTGGCGGGTTTACACTGAATAGGTTAAAATAACTGAACGGACTCAAATTTACATTGCCGTCTTTATCAATTGTGCTGGCAAAACAAATAGGTCTTGGCGCTACAGCAGATAATAAATACCCATGTAATTCTTGCTGAGAAATACTGTTTGGATCTATAGAATTGATTTCTTCGTTCTTTGACATGCTATAAACTTCTAGTGTGAATTGTATTAATTATTTACTAGGTAAAATGGTTCCGGTTACTTGTCCGAATCCTACACGCTTACCTTCTTTTTCTGCGAAACCTCGCATGGTCACGGTATCATTATCTTCAATAAAAGTACGTTTGCTACCATCTTTTAACTCGAACGGTTTTTTACCGCCCCAAGAAATCTCCAGCAATGATCCATATGAGCTTTCATCTTTTCCTGATATGGTACCCGATGCCATTACATCACCAACATTTACATTACACCCATTTACGGTATGGTGCGCCAATTGCTGCATCATATTCCAATACATGTATTTAAAGTTTGAGCGACTAATTATGGTTTCTTCCGATGCTTGCGAAGCCATGCCTACTTCTAAATGAATATCATAATTATGCTTTCCTTCTATTTCTAAATAAGAAAGTACAGCCGGTTGTTGCTCCGGACCCTGTACCTTAAATGGTTCTAAGGCTTCTAGGGTAACGATCCATGGTGACATAGATGATGCAAAGCTTTTTCCTAAAAACGGACCTAAAGGCACGTATTCCCATTTCTGAATATCGCGGGCAGACCAGTCATTGAACAGTACTAATCCGAAAATATGTTCAGCAGCTTCTTTTATGGAAACGCGTTCGCCCAGTTTGGTACTTTTACTTATTACGAACCCCATTTCCAATTCAAAATCCAAACGATTGGATGCCTGAAAAACAGGTGCTTCCATATCATTGGTTTTTACTTGCCCCATTGGTCTGTGAATATTAGTGCCGCTCACCACAATTGATGATGCACGACCGTGATACCCTACCGGAATATGCCTCCAATTGGGCAACAATGCATTTTCTGGATCACGGAACATTTTTCCCACATTGGTAGCGTGTTCTATACTGGAATAAAAATCCGTGTAATCTCCCACCTGTATCGGCAAATGCATTGTTGCATCTTTCTGCAATACAAAAACTTCTGTGTGATTCTTCAGCGGAGAATTCTCAATTACCAATAGCTTCTGAATATCTAACCGCACTTTATTGGTGGTTTTCTTTCCTAACGCGATAAACTCATTTAAGGTTTTCTGCCTAAAAAAAGTAGCATCTACGTCTAACAAACCCAATTCTGACACTGCTGCCAAATCAATGATCTGCTCACCAATGGCAATCCCTGCTCTTGGGGCATCTGCATGTAAAGAGAAGATTCCAAAAGGAAGGTTATAGATAGAAAAATCTGAGTTATTGGGTACTGAGACCCATGTATTTAGTTTTTTCAAGCTTTTTCATTTAAATATTCTAACCAATCTAGCCTTCGACTGCGCCCTCCTAACGGCGGACAAGCTCAGGGTGACAATATCAATTCAATTAAACAACGTCTTCCAATAGCCAGACAAGCTCAAAATGATATTCTACTAAAATCAAAAATTACTTTATTTATCCAACCACGATTTATAATAGTCGCCATCGTCTAATTTTAACGCATTTTCAGTAACCATTAAAGGCTTGAAAGTATCAATCATAACAGCAAGTTCTTCTGATCCTTTTTGACCAATGCTTCGTTCTGCAGCCCCTGGGTGCGGACCGTGGGGTATACCTGCGGGATGCAATGATATATTGCCTGGCTGCACTCCGTTTCTACTCATAAAATCGCCGTCAACATAATACAGCATTTCATCTGAATCTATATTAGAATGATTGTATGGTGCCGGTATGGACTGCGGATGATAATCATACAACCTTGGTACAAAAGAACAGATGACAAAGGCATTCGTCTCAAATGTTTGATGCACTGGTGGCGGCTGGTGAATTCTACCGGTTATAGGTTCAAAATTGTGAATGGAGAATCCGTATGGGAAATTATATCCATCCCAACCAACAACATCGAAAGGATGCCCAACATATACCATTTCATGCATAACCCCTTGCTTTTTTACTTTAATCAAGTGCTCATCAGTATCTGTAAAGGTTTCTAGATTTTGCGGCAATTTATAATCGCGCTCACAGAATGGGGAATGCTCCAATAGCTGACCAAACCAATTACGATATCTCTTTGGAGTATAGATCGGTGAATACGACTCGGCATACAAAATGCGATTGTCTTCACTATCAAAATCTATTTGATAAATTGTACCCCTGGGAATTATCAGATAATCGCCATATTCAAAAGGTATTTGTCCAAAAATGGTTCTTAACGTACCTGAACCTTTATGAATGAACAACATTTCATCGGCATCGGTATTCTTATAGAAATACTCTCGTAACGATTTTCGTGGTGCCGCTACACCAATAATTATATCTCTATTGACCAAAAGTGGCTCGCGCGCGGCTAAAAAATCATCTTGCGGCGAAGCGTTAAAACTCACTAGTTTCAACGAACGTATATTCTTCTCCAAAGCAATTTTAGGAGAAACGTCAGTACTCTTAACTATCTCTTTGACCATAGTTGGTCTGTTATGATGATATAGTAAAGAGGACATACCATCAAAGCCAATGGTACCGAACAATTGCTCTGAGTACAATTCTCCGTTTGGCTTTCTAAACTGCGTATGCCGCTTAGGTGGCAACGCTCCCTGCTTATGATAAATAGGCATATACGTTCGTTTTGCTAGTTACTACTATTTTATTAAAATTAAGCTATTCTGTGCTTGTCAAGAAATCTGTTGAACTTATAACGTTCCTCTTAATTCTTGCTCACGCTCAATAGCTTCAAACAATGCTTTGAAATTTCCTTTACCAAAGGAAGTAGCTCCTTTTCGTTGAATGATTTCAAAGAACATCGTTGGTCTTGCCTGTACCGTTTTTGTGAAAATCTGCAATAAATATCCTTCATCATCACGATCTACTAAAATACCCAGTTTTCTCAATGATTCGATATCTTCATCTATCTCTCCTACTCTTTCGGTCAATACATCATAATATGTTGTAGGTATCGTCAAAAACTCAACCCCTCTACTTTTTAAATCTGAAACTGTTTTTACAATATCATCAGTAGCTACTGCTATATGTTGTACACCTTCACCTTCGTAAAACTCCAAATACTCATCTACTTGAGATTTTTTCATACCAGGAGCCGGCTCGTTGATCGGGAATTTAATGCGACCGTTACCGTTACTCATTACCTTACTCATCAGCGCAGTAAACTCGGTAGAAATATCTTTATCGTCGAAAGACATAATTTGTTTGAAACCCATAACATTTGCGTAGAAATCTACCCAATAGTTCATTCTACCTTCGTTGACATTACCTACCATATGATCTACAAATTTTAAACCAGTAGATGTTGGTTGATAATCGCTTTCCCATTTTTGGTACCCTGGTAAAAATGTACCACTGTAATCTTTACGCTCCACAAAAATGTGAACAACCTCTCCATAAGAATAAATTCCAGAGGTAACTACTTTACCATCTTCATCCTTTTCTGTCTTAGGTTCCATATAACTTTTGGCTCCTCTTTTAACTGCTTCATTATACGCATAGGTAGCATCATCAACCCAAAGGGCAGTAACTTTTACTCCGTCACCATGCTTGTCAATATGCCTACCTACATCTGTACCACTTTTTAAAGGAGAAGTCAATACCAATCTTATTTTATCTTGTTCTACCACATAAGATTCAAAATCTCTACTACCGGTCTCAAGACCTTTATACGCCAATGATTTAAAACCAAAAGCTGTTTTATAATAATGTGCCGCTTGCTTAGAATTACTTACATAAAGTTCTAAATAATCGGTACCGTTAATAGGCATAAAATCTTGTGCCTCTTTGTGATCGTTTTGTGCTACTGTTGCTGTTGACATAGTTCTGGATTTTATATTTTTATTTCGTTTATTGTTGCTTCTGCAACATATATATTAAATTTTTTTATGCTGTTGTGGCTTGGGATTTCATCAATACCTCTAACGCTGCTAAAAGTGCTTTATTCGCTTCTCTTACTCCAAATGATATCCTCACCTTTCCCGGTGCTCCAAAATTACCTACCGGGCGTACCATAATACCACGCTGTTCTAAGAATGAAGTAAACTCCATATCATTAACAGGTGGATCTATTAGTACAAAATTACCCTGAGTAGGCCAGTATTTTATCTGTAAAGAATCAAGTCCGTTCAAAACAAACCTTCTTTCTTCCTTAACCAATGCTACGGTCTTGTTTACAAAATCTACATCTTCAAGTGCAGCAATAGCTCCTTCTAAGGCAGGTGTGGATAACAAAAAAGGCTTACAAATTCTACGCATGTAATTGCTAATTTCTAACGGGGCATAACAATACCCTACTCGTAAACCTGCCAAACCATAAGTCTTTGAAAAACTATTGACAGCTATCACATTTTTACCTTCTACCACAAAGGGTAAACCTGATGTGAAATCTTCAGCTTCAGCAAAATGTCTGTACACCTCATCTAACACCAATACTACATGTGCCGGTAATTTCTCAATGAAGCTTCGTAAATCTGCCATTGGAATATAATTCCCTGACGGATTATTAGGTGATGCAAGAAATACCAACTTTGTCCTATTTGTTATAGCCGCTAGAATTCCGTCTAAATTATAGTCGTAATTCTCGGTCATTGGAACATTGATCGCCTTTGCTCCCATCCATCTGGTAAAAGCAGTATAAGGCAAAAAGCATGGCTGACTAACGATTACCTCATCATCTTCGCTCAGGAATGCCTTTGAAATCATATCTATGATTTCTGAACCACTATTTGCGGTTATAAAATTACCTGCAACTAAAGCTTCCTCAAAATCTTTTACCAATGCTTCTCGCAATCTGATATCTGTATTATCTGGATAGAAACTTAAATCATCTAACGTATTAGCTAAAGCTTCTTTTACTTTTGGCGAATACCCTAACGGATTCTCATTAGAAGAAAGCTTGTGTACCGTAACACCATCGGGCATGACAATTTTCTTGCCACCACCTTTATATGTGCTGTCTTCTAATATATATTTCTTGAAACTTAGTTGCATATTTCTACTTCTTTTGACCAATTTATCCGTAGTAAATATACACTTTTTTTTAATTATTGTTGCACTAACAACAATATTAACAATAAACTCTGTTACTTTTGGAAGAATAACATTAGTATTATGGACAGGACGGAAGGATTCGGAGTATACATTGATCGCACGCTTAAAAAGGTTCAGAGTACTTTTTTACAAGTATTTGCAGAGAATAATATTGATTTGACTATTGAGCAATGGGTAATTTTGCAGCGTGTGCATCTAGAAGGCAAAGATGCGTCGCAGGCAGATATTGCCAAATCTAATTTTAGGAATAGGGCTACAACTTCTAGAGTTATTAGCGGATTATGTAAAAAAGGGTTTTTACGAAAGTCTCGATTTAGAGATGATCAAAAAAGATACAAACTTGTCATTACCGAAGAAGGTTCTGCACTCATACAACAGGCTATGCCATTTATTACCGACTTAAGAAAAGTTAGTACACTGGGTATCACAGAAGAAGAGTTTGAAATATTCTATAAAGTTCTTGATCAATTATGGGAAAATTTTGATCAATACGAAGGTCGCTCCTAGCAGTAATTTAGCAAATAAAAGAAATAATTAAATTTTTGTTGATTTTGGTTTTACCAGTCTATAAAAATCACTAAGTTTGCACCCACATTTGAAAAAATGGTGTCGGTCGCATAGCTCAGCTGGATAGAGCATCTGCCTTCTAAGCAGACGGTCGGAGGTTCGAATCCTCCTGCGATCACTCTAAAGCCCCTTTTAAGGGGCTTTTTTGTTTTATAGCAATTTCCACACCTTCTATTTATTCACTTGTTCAAGAAGTCTTTTTCATATTTTGACATTTTTATTATTTTTGCCCATTAAGACCAATTTCATTTTAGATGTATACATTGACTTATGAATCTGTTGCCACTAATAAGATTAACGGCGCAGCAATGGAAGAATTACTTGAAAAGGCACGTGTAAATAATCAACGTGATGATATAACAGGTTGCCTAATCTATTATCAAGGTCGTTTTGTTCAACTACTAGAAGGCAACAAAGCCAAAATAGAAGTGCTTTACGACAAGATTAAAATAGATCCTCGCCATAAAAATGTCACTCTTTTTTCTGATGATGAAACAAGCAAAAGAACTTTCCCAAATTGGGGAATGGCTTACTACCCTATCGATGAGAACAACACTAACAGATATGAGTATGAGCAATTCAAGAGAAACCTAATTCTAATGGCAGATCTTATTGAACCTACCAATGTTACTTCAAAACACTTTTGGAAGAAAATCAAAACAATGATTTCAGAACCACCTATGTAAACATTCGTTACACATACTATTCTAATTATTGGTCAAATAAAGAACTATTTAATATTCAACTAGCACCCTCTTCTTCACTTTGAATTAGAGGATGATCTGTTCTACCTAATCCGATAATTTTAATAATATTGATAATGGTGTTGTAAAGCATTAATACCACTACTATTAGTGCAGAACTCAATATAGCGCTTACTCCTATAGTTACGTAATAGATTACATCAAAGTAATTCTCTGGTATATTTTCACTTTCTGTGACCGGTAAATTGAATACTAGAAAAAATAGCAATGATGCTATAAAAATAGCCGTATCCAACTTTGCAATTTGCATGATATGCATATAGTGATCGCTCTTCAATTTTGAATTTGTACCCGAACTAACACCTAATAAGGTCAACATTAAAGCAAGAATGGTTGCCGATGCCAACACAATGGTATTACATAACGTATTTAAACCTGTGAGGCTAGATTTAATCAACACTTTAGCTTCATACCCACTTAGATTCCCAAGCATTAAAGTTCCCAAACCTATAAATGCCAAAGAAATGACTCCACCAATGATTGCCCGTTTTGTGTAACCTGAAATATTTATGTCCATTATCTAATCAGAAAAATTAATATTTAAAAAGTTTAACTTTAAACGTGCATAGCGAATCTTGCTAAGACCCAAGTAATGGTAACACCAAAGATCATATGCGCCACTACCAATTGTATAAAAAAGTATTTCCATTCTATTTTTGGCGGATTGTCATCATAACTGATTAAAAGAGACCATCCTGCAACACCAATTATTCCCAAAATGAATCCCAAGAACAACCCGGTCCATAGCGAAATATCATCAACTATATAAAAATTGTAGCAATACAATATGGCCGCCATACAAATGCCAATGGCAAAATGAATAATCCATCCGAGGTAATGGTTATCTCCGATACTTGAATTAACGGACTTCAAATTTGATATGAGTCCGTTCAACAAATGTGCCTCATTAAACTTGTTATCGGTAAGTGATTCTACCACATGGCTGAACCCGGTCATGATAGCGGTTCCCAAAATGCCAGAAAAAAATATCGCAAAAATCTCCATAACTGAATATTTAGTTCAATGGTTAGGGTATAGAAAATTAAATAAATTTTTGGCTTTGAAATACATCTAAAATGTATTGAACAAATAATAGTTTTTAATGGATTACTTTTTAAAATTAAACCCGCTTAAATTCCTTTATGTGAAAGATGACATGTTGTAATACCAATGAAGTAAAATTCTTTCGTATAACAAAAACCAATCGGATAAATGGAAGAAATTATAGGAATTCTAGCCGGAGTATTCACCACCGTAGCTGCAGTACCGCAAATATTTAGAGCTTGGAAAACCAAAAAGGTAGATGATGTTTCCCCTAAAATGTTTTTGGTACTTACCATTGGTGTGTTGCTATGGACCCTTTATGGTATCATGAAACAAGATGCCCCAATTATTATTACAAACGGAATTTCAACCTTATTAAATATCACAATGCTCGTTCTCATTCTAAAATTCAAAAAAAAATAAATATGAAAGAACTATTCAATACTTCATGGGAAACTGTAATGCTAATTTCTGCCAGTGCCATTGGTATTTACGTGGCAATAATTCTACTTACCCGAATTATAGGAAAGCGTAGTTTTTCAAAGATGTCCAGTTTTGACTTTGCCATGACCGTTGCCGTTGGGTCAATCGTTGCCACTACCATACTATCTTCATCGGTAAAATTGATCGAAGGTTTGGTGGGTTTAACAATGATTTATGTACTTCAAATAAGCATAGCTTTAGCTCGAAGAAATAAAACGGTTCAAAATATGGTGGACAACTCTCCGCTATTATTAATGGATGGCGAAAAAATTATATCATCTAACTTAAGAAAAGCAAGAGTTACGGAAGGCGACCTTAGGTCAAAATTAAGGGAAGCCCATGTAACCGACCTCAGTCAGATCAAAGCTGTAATTTTTGAAACTACCGGTGATATTTCAGTTTTACATAAAAAAGATGATTCACCTCTTGATTTATGGATTATGAAAGATGTAAAAAGAGATTAATCTATTTTAATTCTCATAATTCAACTGTTAATTTATACTAAGCATTCAGATTACTAGTTATTGATATGCTATAATATTAATCGATTGAATTCATGAATTTTAGGTTTTGAGCTATTTTTTAAACCAATCGAATTAGAGAATAGACCTCTTATTTTTTATCTTGCTGCTGGATTTTGATTAAAATTTTTAATTGAAATTTTCGTGAACAAACTTATTTAGAGTTTTAAATTATTAATTGCCATGAGCAAAAATTTACTAAATGTCTTCCTAGCTGATGATGATAGCGACGACAGAACATTCTTTTCTGATGCCTTAAGAGAGATCCCAATACAGACCAAGATTTCTGAATTTAATAATGGTGTAGATCTAATGGCAGGATTACTATCAGATACAGTAGAGATACCAGATGTTATCTTTTTAGATTTAAAGATGCCTATGATGGACGGATTTGAGTGTCTTGCAGATATTCGAGATCTTGAGAAATATGCTAATACCCCGGTAATTATCTACTCTACATCATACCACCCAAAAGAAATTATACGTTTAAACGAAATGGGTGCTTCTTTATATTTACAAAAACCTTCTTCTTATAATCAGCTTAAAACACTTTTACACAAATGTCTTCGCTATGTAGATAATTCTGAGCATAACAAGCCAGAAAGAGAATTTGTTATTTCTATTTAAGCCTATCTTTTACAATTATCATTTCTATTTATAACTCAATTATTCCTGGAATTTATATACCCAGTCTACTAGTCTTACTTAAGTCAGTTGTATTCAAATTTCTTTTTATCTAGTTGTATAAAACAAAAAAAGCCAGCTCTAAAGAGCCGGCCTTATCATTTTCACATATTATATCTTATGCTGAAAGCGATACATTTCTAATATTCATTAGGTATGCTTTTGGCGTACATTTAAATTTGTTTCTAAAGATTTTAGAGAAATAACTTCTACTTGTAAACCCTATAGAGTATACAATCTCTGAAATGTTCATGTCTGATGTCTGGATCAATTCTTCCGCTAATATCAATCGCTCGTTTCTAATGAAATTGGTTACAGTTGTACCTTCCATTACTTTAAAACCTTCTTGAAGTTTTGTTGGCGAAAGACCGTATTCTTTACTTAAATCGGTTACCGTATAAGGAAACTCTGGCTTTCTCTTGATAGCATTTACTGCTTCTTCAATTCTTAAAAGCTCTTTTTTTGTTAGCATTGTCGAAACCTGACCGCTATTCTCAATATCTTGCTTACAATGTAAAATCTCTAGTGCCAACGTAAAGTTCACAATACCTTCAATAAGCAGTTTTCTTACTAAACCTACCTGAGTAATTGATCTTATCTGTAATAATTGTTCTTTTATTTTAAGATTGAAAGTACCTATATGAGCGCTACCATCTTCATTTAAAAACGAAGCAAATAATTGCTCATACAATTCATTATTGTTAACATTCTTACTTAATGACTCACCATCTTGTGTAACCTTAATAATAGACAAGTTAGATTTTGTAGCCTCTCTAAGTTTAATATTAATAGTCTCATTAGAACCACCTATAACAACTGTCTGTAAAGCTTCAACTTTACTTATTTCTTTTCCTTTTGAAAATCTGAAACTACCTTCTAAACAATAAATAAAATATAGACAACGATTTTCATCCAACTTTAAATCGAAATTGAAATCATCGTTCAAATCTAAATCATATTCTGTATAAGAAATTCCTGATCCCAAAGAAACGGTCTGTATTCTACCTGTACCCTTATCGTTATCGTATTGAAGAATACGATCCCCTTGAAAACTAGAGATACTTCCCCCTAAAACATTATTGAAATGACTTAACTGATTATGGACTATTTGCATGATATATTATTTAGATGGTTATTATTTAATGAAGCCTCTTGTGCTTTAAAATTTTTGGAAAAACCAGGAGTACTATTCTGTACATTTAAAGTCTGGTCATAAGAATCTTTTCGTCTTACGTTACCTACTCTAGCATATTGAAGATTATTCATAAAGGCTTACATTTCTTGTTGATACAAAGATGCAGCCGATGCAGTGTAAATCTGTTACATCATTTTAAGAAGCTGTTACACAATTTTAAGAAGGCTTTCTTTAAAGCTATAAAAGCGAGCTATAATAGGGTAGGAAGGTAGACGATGAACTCTGCCCCTTTGTTCATTTCGCCTTTGGCCGTGATGGTTCCGTTATGCGATTGAACAATTTTTTTACAGATAGACAAGCCTAAACCAGTACCTGAAAATTCAGTTTTACCATGAAGCCTTTGAAATATTTCAAAAATTTTCTCTTGATACTTTTTTTCGAATCCTATACCGTTGTCGATAAATTGTAGCTTCACGTAATTTATATTTGGTAATAAGCCCTCTACCGCGCTTTTATCACCACTAACAATACTACCTATAATTTTAATGTTTGGCTGTACTCCTTCATTCACATATTTGAGTGAATTACCAATAAGGTTGGCAAATAATTGTTCTAATTGAAATTGAATGCCATTTACTACCGGTAAACTCACAGACTCTACTTTGGCACCTAAATCATTTATACGTTCACCTAGATCTTCAAGAACATTATTTAAAACATCATTAAGGTCTACTCGCCTAGGTTGCTCACCTACTTCATCTATTTTTGAATACGATAAAAGATTATTAATAAGGTTACGCATTCTATCTGACGAGTACTTTATTTTAGATAAGTAGCCTTGCGATCTATAATTTAACCGCCCTTCTTCTTCTTCATCTAATCGACTGACGAACATTTGAATTTTACGTAATGGCTCTTGTAGATCATGACTGGCCACACGGTTGAAAGCTTCTAAATCGGCATTCGTTCTTTTCAGTTCTGAATTCTTAATCTGCAATACCGACTCTGCTTCTATTTGCTTGGTAACATCTCTAATAACGCCTACCATATACCAATTACCTTCTTTTTGGTAACATTCACCAATGGTATTCATATATCGTAACTCCTTAAATTTAGTATATACACGAAAAACCAAGTCAGATTTAGACTTATTCTTTCTAGCCTCTTTAAAACTAGATTTCACTTTCTCAAAATCATTTGGATGTAAAAACGTGAGCAAGCGATCATATTTATTATCAAACTCATTAGGGTCGTAGCCAAACAAACGATATACATTATCAGAGTATTTTATTTGATCTTCGGCTAAATTCCATCTAAAACTACCAATATTCGCTACATGTTCAGCTTCTGACAACAGCCTGTTCTGTATAAACAACTGGGCTTCATATCTTTTCTCTTTAGTGACATCTTTAGAGAACAGAATGAGACCATCATTCATTTTAACTGCCTTGGTCGTTAACCAGACACATTCTTTATCAAAAATAAATTCTTTGGTGTATTCTTTATTTTCACCAGATGTATAACAATCTGCCAGAATTTCCAAAACTCCGTTCTCCGAGTTTTTCGGATAATACTCTAAAATAGTCTGGCCTTCAATAAATGCCGAATCATCTTTGGCAATTTCACCCATACGATTATTTATATAATCGATACGAAAGTCTTCAACATCGCCTTTCTTGTTAAAAATAGGTTTCAAGTAGCAAATAATACTGTCGTTACTATCTAAAACTCTTATACCAAAAAGATTAGAAATTTCAAGTTCCCTATTTCTAGATTGTGGTGTGCCTAACGGAAGCTTAGATTCTTTATCTGTTATAAACTTTGGCTTAATCAAGGATAAGGCAAACAATAGACCTTTATTAAACAATCTAATTCTAACATGATAATTAAGTATACTATCTGCTTCTTTAACAATGATATTAAAGTTCTCATCTTCTTCGGTTTTCAGAACTTTATTGGCCATAATAAGCAGTTCATCATATTTTACAATTACTTCTAAAGATTGATTTTCATTAGTATCATCTGAGATAGAAAAGAAACTTTGTGCTTTATGGTTCGCATACTTAACAAGATATTCTTTTGCATTTAAAGAATTAGGCTCGGATGACTCAGTGTATAATACAGCAGTGTCGGCTTTATCAACCATTGTTCTAAAAATATCATCTGCTAAATTATTTTTCATACTATTTCACTTTTCAAGCCTATGTTAAGGTACTACGAAATAACCGATTATAATATGACTTGATTGGTGCTAAAACAAAAAAAGTTGTTCCTAATGGAACAACTTTTAAGATATAACTTTGAAAGAGACCTTATATCTTTAATAAAAAATTCTCTTTCTTAAAATCATTTAAATGATATGCCCAGTTCATTTTTACCACTTGCTTTAACGACTTTTTAAGTTCACTAAAGCTAGAAGGTTTCTTTATATAAATATTGGCTCCTTTTTCAAAAGTTTCCTCAATATCTCTTTCCGCAGATGAGGTAGAGTAAATTGCCACCAATAAATCTTTTAAATGAGGTGTACGTCTTATTGCTTCTAAACATTCAAACCCATTCATAATTGGCATATTCAAATCTAGAAACACCAAATCAGGAGTATTATCAGTATCGGTCAATAAATATTCCATACAGCTTTTCCCATTCTCTAACTGGTGCAAATCGGTATTCAATTCGATTCCCTCCAATGCATCGGCAAAAAACTGTCTGTCGTCTTCGTCATCGTCAACGAGTAGTATTCTTAATTTATCCATTTTCACTTTACATGTATTGAAAGAAGAACCGTTCTTCTCACTTTTTTCTAAACTTAATATACTGGGTGATGGTTAACCCAGTTACCTTTTTAAATTGATTCGATAAGTGAGGTACACTGCTAAAATTTAAATCGTGAGCAATCTCACTTAAACTCGTATGCTCTAATAGCACTAAATCTTTCACTTTTTCAATGCGCACTAATATATAAAAATTCTCTATCGAGGTAAACGTTTTACTGGAAAATAGATTTGAAAGATATGGATAACTAAAACCCAATTGATTGGTAAGCAATTCTGAAATTTTTACATTTCTAATATCGCCCTCATAAACCATCTTCTTAATATAAATCTTAATTTCTTCAACGATATCTCGATTCTCTTTTGTTTGAACCTTTATACCAAAACCTTCAAGCTCTACCTGAATAGATTTAAGCTTTTCGTCACTTACATCTTCAGGTAACCTAAAGGTACCATCTTGCAACATTTCAAAATCAACTTCTGCAGCGATCATTGTTTTTCGAAACACTTCATTAACCATTTTTTCAGGGTTATATATGAAATTATATTCCATTCAATAAAAACAATTAATTTGCAGCATAAAAGTTTGTAAAACTATTATTTTAGAAAAACATTATATAACAAAATACAATAAAATATTACCACTTTTCAACCTAAGCCTAAAAAACGGTTTAATTGTAAGTTTAAAACTACAAAAAAAACATAGGCAGTAATAGATAATTTTAAGACGATTAGGATTTTGTAAAAATCAACGCACCATAAGCGGGAATATTAATTTTCCCCGTCCAATTTTTAGCGTCGGTACTTTCTTCAACTACGGCAACACTATCTACAGGCAATTCTGAAAAATCTTTATCATAAATTTTACTGCCAGCATTGACCCTTAGCTCAAATGGTTCATCTTCATTTAAACCTATACCATAGTTTTCATACTCTTGATTTTTAAAATTCAAAATAACAAGTACTGGTTCTGTAGGATCATTAGCATCGAATCGTGTGTATGCCAATATTTTTGTTTCGTGGTTACTATGTAAAATCTCTATATGTTGACTTCTTAACCCTTTACCACCTTCAATTTCTCCTGTTCTTAACTTGATAATATCTCTAACAAGGTTTTCTATACCCTCATGCTTTTTTTTCTTTTCCCAATCTAAACCTTCGGTATCTTGAAAATATTCATCTTCAATAAATTCTTGACCTTGAAAAATCATTGGAATACCTGGTGCGGTCAATGTTAAAACAATACCCAATAAGGCTCTCTTCTTTGCAAAATCACTTTCTGCATCACCGGGCTGTATTTCTTCTGGCACCCTTGCTTTACCATTGGCAACCTCATCATGAGATTCGGTATATACAATACGGCTAAAGGCATCATTACTATACTTAAATTCTAAGGCATCAACTATTTTCTGTAGGTCTCTACTGTCGTCATGGGTATCTTCTATCACCTCTCTAACCGGATGAACGAAATTCATATCCCACTGCGAACCATATGCTAAACCATCGTGCTCTACAGCATCTGTAACCCTACTATCTCCTTTTAAATCTTCTGCAATGGTTAATACATGTGGATATTTCTCTCTGATTTCTGAATTTATATCCCTCATTAAAACATTGCCTTCTTCAATCTCGGTATCGTAACCTAAACCTCCGCCTTCATAACGAATGTAAGAGGTGGCGTCCATTCGTAAACCATCGCAATGGTATTTTTCTATCCACATTAAGGCATTGTCACGTAAATATTGACGTACTTCTTCTCTACCATAATCTGGTCTGGTGTCTCCCCAAGGGGTTTCGCTTTTATGGTCGTTATAGAAATAAATTCCGCCTTTTTCATTTTCGCTCCATCCATCGAACTGCCATAAATCTACATCTGATGGTCCAAAATGATTATAAACCACATCCATTATTACTGCAATTCCTCTTTTATGCGCTTCGTTTACCAATTTTGCGAATCCGTCAGGCCCACCATAATCTTGCTCAATCGCAAATGGATGTGCTGGATTATAGCCCCATGAAATACCACCTGCAAACTCAGCAACCGGCAACAATTCAATACAGTTAATTCCTAAATTTTTTAAGTAGTCGAGCTTGGCGATTACATCTTCAAATGTACCAACGGCATCTGGTGAAGAACGATTAAAAGTACCTACATGAAGTTCATATATAACCAACTCGTTCCAGCTTGGCATTTTAAAATCGGTATCGTCCCATTCAAAATCTAAGGTTCTAACGATAGAATTACCGTTGCTATTAGTGACCTCAAAAGCATACGGATCGTTTCTCGATAAAAGTTCGCCCTTATATTCAATAAAGAATTTATACTCATCTCCTTCTGATGCCTGATCTGTAATTACAGACCAATACCCATTATCTTCTATTTCAAGTGAAATATCATTTTTAGCCCAGTTATTAAAACTTCCGCCAACGAAGACTTTCTCTGCATTCGGAGCCCACACTCTAAAGGTTACCGTACCATCATTTATGACAGCACCCATACCCGCCGATTTTGTAATTGTTGTATTCATAGGTCAAAAGTAGATTCGAATTCACCTATATAATATCCTTAAAGAAATATGCTTTAACTCAATAAAATTTTCTTTTAAATATTTAGGGTAAAATCGATTTAACACCTCTATTTAAATGAATTACAATGACATACATACTTTACCCAATCGACATAATCGAGTGGGCAGTAAGAGTATTGAATAAGAAACCAGGTGCTATTTATTGTTTTTTAGGAATTATAATTGTAAAAACAGATCCTTTATTTAATTCACCTTTCGCCGTAATAACCCCAAAGTGATTTTGAACTATTTTTTTGACTATGGCCAAACCTATACCTGTACCCACATATTCTTGTTTGGAATGTAATCGTTGAAATACCTCGAATATTTTTTCAGAAAACTGTTCATCGAAACCAATACCATTATCGGTAATCGTAATTTGAACATATTCTTTATCATTTAATAGATTTTCATCTATGGTATTCGCATTGGTAATTATTTCGATTTCTAGAGTGACCACCGGTGGCACATCGCTTTTTGAGTATTTAATGGAGTTAGATAGAAGATTGTACATTAATTGGCGAAATTGAAATTTCACCATTTCGAGCTCAACTGAATTTACTATAGTTATAGTACCATTTTTTTTCTGAAGCTCTTCACCTAAATCACTTTTAACATCTTCTACAAGATTTTTTAAATCGACCGTTTCAAAAATCCTTTTTTCGGTATCAGTGCGCGAGTACGATAACAAATCGTTTATGAGCGATTGCATTCTATTTGCGGCAGATTGTATTTTTTCAAATTTGGTCTTTCCAGAAGTGGAGAGTTTGTCAAATTCGTTTTCCATCAGCACCTCTGAAAACATTTGAATTTTACGTAAAGGCTCTTGTAAATCGTGACTTGAAATATACGCAAAAGACTGAAGCTCTTTATTCATTGCCTCAAGCTTTAAATTACTATCGGCCAACTGTCTTGTACGATTGTCTACCTCTTCTTTTAATTGCTCTGAAAATGATTTTTGCTTGTCAATATTCATACCCGTGCCGATAAAACCAATCATTTTACCTTCTTCGAACTTAGGAACACCTAAAACCTTAAACCACTCGTATTTATCGGTACTATGATTTTTAACTCTATACTCTAATGTAAAACCAGATTGCTCATCTAATGCTTTGGCAAAGCCTGAATACACCACGTCTAAATCATCAGGATGAACTACATCGACCCAAACTTGCCCTGTAAAATCAGATTCGTTTTTTATGCCTACATAATCTAATAATGCCTTATTTGAATATTCTATATTTATTTCATTATCGGTAATCCAAATCCAAACTGGAGATAGGTCTGCCAACTCTCTAAATCTTCGTTCACTTTCTCGTAACCTTCTCTCTGCTAAAACCGCCTCTGTAGTATCTGTTACAATGACTAGTACGCCAGATACATTTCCAGATTCATCTTTAACGGGACTGTAACTAAATGTCCAATAGACATCTTCTATTCTACCATTTCTATGAATAGGTATCATTAAATTCTCTCTCCAAATAGACTCTCCCTTTTTGGTAACTACACTTAGCATAGGGTAAATATCTTTCCAAATTTCTGCCCACGCTTCTGCTCCGTTTAAACCTAAAATTTTAGGGTGTTTGCCATCTATACCCAAAATTGGTCTATAAGCATCATTATAAAATCCTTTTAAGGTGTCGCCCCAAAATAAGAACATTGGGAAAGGAGAATTCAAAATAATGTTTATAGTAGTACGTAAACTCTGCGGCCACCTTTCTGGCGGACCCAGCGGAGTCAACGACCAATCTTTTTCGTGCATTAACTTACCCATCTCGCCACCATCATCAAGAAAATGAAATTCTTTTTTCATAAGGATGCAAAATTGAAATATCTAATTTTAGGATTAAAACATTGAAGATAAATCTCTAAAATGTAACTTAAGAATAACTCTTATCTCAATTACACATTTAAAGCAGTATATACAAATTAAACAAATTTGCAGCTAAATTTTTGACTCAATAAAATAGAATTGCATTTTAATTGTCTATATCACGAAAAAAGATAGCGTCCATAGCGTTTTTAAATAAAAACCGTCAAAATATAATTTTCAAAAACCACCCTTTTTTACTCAAAAACAAGTAAAAAACCCTTTAAAATAGTCAAATTTATCATAAAAAACGTCATTTTCTTGCATTTTAACGAAATTATAGTATGTTATAGGTGAACTTAAAAATAATCTATGCGACAACTAAAGATCACCAAACAAATCACGAACAGAGATTCCATTTCATTAGAAAAATATTTTCAAGAAATCAGTAAAATAGATTTAATTACTGCAGACGAAGAAGTAGAATTGGCAAGAAAAATTCGTGAAGGTGATCAGAAAGCGCTAGACAAATTGGTGAGCGCCAATTTAAGGTTTGTGGTATCTGCCGCCAAGCAATATCAAAATAGAGGGCTACGCTTAACCGACCTTATCAACGAAGGTAATTTAGGGCTAGTAAAGGCTGCTAAGCGTTTTGATGAAACTCGAGGTTTTAAATTTATCTCGTATGCCGTTTGGTGGATTCGCCAATCTATTCTACAGGCACTTTCCAACACTTCACGAATGATTCGGATACCGCAGAATAAAATAGCGGTAAACAGCAAAATCTATCAGGTATATTCTTCTTTAGAACAAGTAAACGAAAGGCCACCGAGTGCCGACGAAATTGCATCAGAATTAGACATGAGCGTTTCGAAAGTAAAAACCTCCATGAAAAACTCAGGAAAATCTATTTCTTTAGATGCTCCTTTTAAAGAAGGAGAATCTTCTTCTTTATATAATGTATTAGAATCTACAAAACTAAATAGCCCTGATAAAGAGATGATCGCCGAATCATTAGAAACGGACATCAATCAAGTGTTGAAAAAAATTCCGGAAAGACAAGGTGATGTTTTACGTCTTTTCTTTGGTTTGGGCAATCAGCCTGCAATGAGCCTTGTTGAAATTGGTGAAGTCTTCGATGTTACTAGAGAACGTGTACGACAAATAAAAGACAAGGGTCTTAAATCTCTTAGACGTTCTTCGAATACCGAATTATTACGCGCCTATCTATAAGTATTACATCAGTATTTACCATTACACGGAAAAACCTTTTCCAACATTCATTCTATCCATTTAAAAATAGTATAACATAAGCTTAACAACTCTAATTTGGAGTTGGTAATGCATATGTTATGTTACTGTTTGAAATATCATTACATGAAATTAATTTATATCAAAAGAGAAAGCAATACTAAAGAATTATACAGAACACGTAACGGACTTAAAAAGTCGAAGGTGACCTCAATTACAAAATATTTTATGGGCATCCCCGTAAAAACCCTGCACACCTACAGACAAATATATTACAGGCGTAAAAACAACGCTATCGAAAAAATGCTATTTATATAATTACACAATCACATATCTATCATCTAATAATTAAAATTGAATTCATGAAAATACTAGTAATAGGAGCCGGCAACATGGGATTGACTTATGCAGAAGGCATGTCGAAATCAAAATTACTTAAGAAGAGAAATATAATGGTGCTCGATACTTCTGAAGAGAAATTGGAAGAACTGCGCGAGAATCCGCAATTCGATGCTTTTGATGATTTAAAAAATTGTGCACCGCAAGCTGATATTATTTTTATCGCCGTAAAACCATATCACGCCGAAAGTGTATTCTTAAAACTGAATCCGCTAGTAAAACCTGGTCAAATTGTAATTTCGATCATGGCCGGTGTTACTATCGATACTATTCAACATTTAACAGGACTCACAAAAATTGTTCGCGCAATGCCAAACCTGCCCGCATCAATTGGTAGAGGACTAACTTCATTCGTAGCCTCTAAAGAAGTAACTAGAATTGAACTGTTAACCATTGAAAGTTTGCTAGACACAACGGGTAAATCAATTCAAGTAAGCAACGAAAACTTCATTGACGCTTCAACCGGTATTTCCGGTAGCGGTCCGGCCTATGTTTTTTACTTTATGCAAAGCATGATGGAAGCTGCCCTAAAAATGGGCTTTACTCCGAATGTATCTAAAGTACTGGTCGCACAGACATTCACTGGAGCTATCGAATTATTTAACCAAAATGAACTTTCCCCAAATTCTTGGATGGACAAAGTTGCCAGTAAAGGTGGTACTACTCGTGCAGCACTAGATTCTATGGAAAACAATAATGTAGGTGAACTTATAAAAGAAGCAGCTTTCGCAGCATTTGAACGTGCAGTCGAACTCGGAAAAGAAAAGGTAAATGTATAAACAGAAAATTGTAATTAAGGTAGGCACCAACGTAATGACCAATAAGGACAATCGTATTGTGAGACCGGTATTGCGAAATTTGGTACAACAGATTGCTGAATTATATGAACAAGATATTTTAACCGTACTCGTTTCTTCGGGTTCGGTAATTGCAGGCCGCGAGGTTTTAGGTGCATCAACTATTGAAAATGACACACAGCGCAGGCAGGTTTATTCTGCTATTGGGCAACCACGCATGATGCGTCTGTACTATAACATTTTTCATGATTATGGTATGAAATGCGCTCAAGTACTTCCAACAAAGCGAGATTTCACGCCAGGTGTACATCGCCAAAATATGATTAATTGTGTAGAAGGTCTATTGTCTGAAGGCGTTATTCCAATAGCTAATGAAGATGATGCCGTTTCGGTTACCATGAGCATGTTTTCTGATAATGATGAGCTAGCAAGTTTAATTGCGCAACTTATCGATGCAGATAAACTGATTATTCTAACTGATATTGACGGACTCTATACGGGTAACCCAAATGCAGAAAGTAGCGATCTTATCGAACATGTAAATCCTGAAGAGAATTTAGATCAATTTATACAGGATAACAACAAAAAAGCTGGTGAAGGCCGTGGTGGTATGGGCTCAAAATTAGATTACGCACAACAGGCAGCAGCTAAAAACATACCAACTTACATCGCCAACGGTAAAAAAGACCGAACGATCATTGATATTATAGAAGGAAAAAATGTGGGTACGAAAGTAACCTTAGAAGAAAAAGCAGAAGCATAATGAAAATAATTTCAACAGAAATAAAAAATAAGGTTTTAGATAGTATGATGCGACTTTTAGATGACAACCGCAGCAGTATTCTCGAAGCCAACAAGAAAGATTTAGATCTATTTAATGTAGCAGATCAAGCCATGTACGATCGTTTGATTGTTACCGAAGATAAGATTGACGGAATGATGACTTCTATTAAAGAAGTAAGATTACAAGAAGACCCAGTGGGCAAAACCATTTCGAAGCAGCAACTAGAAAACGGATTGGATATTACCAACAAAACAGCTCCATTTGGCACCATTATGATCATTTATGAATCTAGACCAGATGTAACGATAGAGGCAGCTGTTCTTGCATTTAAAGCGAACAATAAAATTTTATTGAAAGGCGGTAAAGAAGCCTTGCACAGTAATACCATTCTTGTAGAACTTTGGCATAAGGCTTTAGCCGAAAACAAACTTTCTAACGATTTCATTCAGCAATTGAATATGAATAGGGAAGAAACGCAAAATTTCTTAAAAAATCCTACCGAAAAACTGGATCTTATAGTACCTAGAGGAGGTGAACGCTTGATCAATTTTGTAAAAGAATATGCCAAATGCGCAGTTCTGGTAAGTGGTAGAGGTAATAACTTTTTGTTTGTAGATAAAGAGGCCGATTGGGAAAAGAGTGTGAAAGTAATTATGAATGCCAAGACCGAAAAAATATCGGCTTGTAATGCATTGGACAAAATATTGATTAATTCCAATATTGAAAACTACGAACAGAAATTGACAGATATTTATCAGCTTTTAAATGCAAAAGGGGTAGAAACTTTGGTAGATGCCGATGTAAATAATATTCTAAAAGACGCCCAGCAAATAAAAGATGACGCTATTTGGAAAGAAGAGTTCCTTGCAATGAAGTGTTGCTTAGGCTCGGTTGAATCTCTCGATGAAGCAGTCGAAAAAATAAACCATAATTCTGGCGGACATTCCGCTACGATTATGACCGCGAATAAAAATACAGCTCTGCAATTTATGGAAGAGGTAGATTGTGCCGCCGTATATCAAAATGCTTCTACACGTTTTACCGATGGTGGCCAAATGGGTGTGGGTGCAGAGTTAGCGATTAGTACAGATAAATTGCACCATCGTGGTCCGTTGGGTCTAAAACAATTGGTCACCAACAAATATTATGTATTCGGCGATGGTCAAATTCGCGAATAGTAAACGGAATACTTCACAAAAGTAAATCGAAATTGATGTTCGAAATAATTGAAAATATAGACGGTGCATTGGTCTATCATGGTATTATGCACAACCGAATCTATTTTTCTGAAGCCGATAATGTCAACTTAGATAATCTGCTTCAAAAAATAAAAGACCTAGCTAAAAAGAAGCGGTATGAGAAAATTCTAGGCAAGGCATCTGAAAAAGAGCTGAACGTATTAAAATCAAAAGGTTTTATAATGGAAGCCAAAATTCCCGGTCTTTACCATGGTAATGTAGATGGTTATTTTCTAGCTGAATACCCTAACAAGCAACGTTATGCTAATGACGAGAAAAACTTAAAAACGATTGCTACGGTTAAAACGATAGCGAAGGCAGCCAATAGTTCGCATTCAAATTCTTATTTTGAAATGCCGGTCGACTTCATTATTGAAAAGCTAACTTCATCTGAATTTGAAAGCTTAGAAGATTTGTATCAAAAAGCCTATAAATATCATCCTCATCAAATAAAAGATGCTACCTATTTCTCTAAACTTAAAGAGTTGAATCACCAGTTTTATGGATTATTCCAAAACGGAGAGTTGCTCGTTTCTGCCATTTTATCAATAAATGAAACGGAATCTAATATGGAGATTGTTGATTTTATTACCCACCCAAACTACAGAGGTCAAAATCTTTCTTATTTCTTAGTACAAGAAATTAAACAGCAAATGGATGATTTGAAATGTAAAACGGTTTATACTATGGTAAGAGCAACCTCATATGGATTGAATATTACTTTTAGCAAGCACGGTTTTCTTCTTGCAGGTACTTTGACCAATAATTGTAAAGTTTTAGATACTATGGAAAGTATGAATGTGTGGTACTTTAAAAAAGAAGCTTAAAAGAGCTTCAAACTACAAACTTCTTTGTTGAAACATAGCACAAAATGAGCCTAAAATGAATGGAATGATTGTTCATTTTAAGCTCATTTTATCTATTGTCTCACTTTATGACAATAATTCTTTGATTACACGGTTTTTTGTGCTTTATTTGAAAAACACAACTTAAATTTATCAAATTCATTAATGAAAGGTATCAAAAATATGAAATTCATCCCTAACCTTTCTTATGATTGCGTAATCTTCGGATTTAATGGTAAAACGTTAAAAATACTCATTTTAGAGTATCACAATACTGGTTTATTTGCACTTCCGGGAGGATTTATTAAAAAAAACCAAAGTCTACAAGATGCTGTAAATAAGGGTGTTGAAGAACGTACAGGAATAAAAGATGTTTTCTTAGATCAATTTCAAATTTTTGGAGATCCCGAAAGAGCTGACCCTATTGCCATGCGCCGCATTTTAGAAGCAAATAATCAAGATTTGAAAAAAAATGAGTGGATGATGGGGCGGTTTATAACCGTAGGTCATTATGCACTTATAAATTACGAAGATGTTGATCCAAAACCAGACCATCTATCGGATAGTATTGATTGGTATGATATCAATAGTGTACCAAAATTAATGATGGATCATAACGAAATTGTAGATAGAGCTCTTGAAGTACTTCGTAATAATATAAGTGAGAAAATTATAGGAATGAACCTGCTTCCTCCTAAATTTACTATGAAGCAGTTACAACAAGTCTTCGAAGCTATTTTAGACCAAACACTAAGACGTACCAGTTTTCAACGTAAAATGTTGTCTCTAGATATATTACAAAGGCATGAAAAGCTTTTTGAAGGTAAAGCTCACAAAGCTCCATACCTATACAGTTTCAAATAAAATTAAATACTTAAACTAACAACAACAACAATGAAAAAATCAACACTCAACAACTTATTAAAATGTACTGTTTTAGCAGTTTTTATGCTCGGAACACTAACCACTTATGCGCAAAAGAAATTTGGCGGCCTAGCGCTTTATACTGTTAGAGACGATATGGGTACCGATGCAAAGGCTACACTAAAAGCCGTTTCAGATGCAGGTTATAAAAATATAGAAGCTGCCGGTTATGAAGACGGCAAATATTATGGTATGACACCGGCAGATTTTAAAGGGCTATTAAAATCCCTTAAATTGAAGCCTATTAGTACTCACCAAAGTGCAGTGACCCTTGATAATGCAGATAAAATGATGGCAGATGCCAAAGCTGCCGGTTTCAAGTATTTCGTAGTTCCAATTCCGCCAATGGGTATGTTCACTTTTAATCAGGAGAATATGACTATGGGTATGACAGGTACTGTAGAAGATTTGGCAAAAATTCTTACCACTCTTGGGGAAAAGGCTAATAAAGCAGGGTTAAAATTACTCTACCATAATCATGACTTCGAGTTCAAGAAGAATTCTGCTGGCATTGTTCCAATTGACTATTTATTAGAAAATGTAGACCCTAAATTATTGAACTTTCAGATGGATTTATATTGGGTAACCAAAGCTGGTGCCAACCCTATTGCTTATTTCAACAAATACCCAGGTCGTTTTAAAATATGGCACGTTAAAGATATGGACGAACAAGGTAGATTTGCACCTGTTGGCAAGGGCTCTATAGGTTTTAATAATATTTTGGCCAATAAAGCCCTTTCTGGTATGAAGTATTATATGGTAGAGCAGGATATGACTTTCGACGGATTAAAACCCTTAGATGCCATTAAAATTAGTCATGACGGATTAGAAGAAATAGGCTTCAAATAGTCTCACAGCCAACAAACTAACATTATGAAAAATTCAATTCAATTAATGACCGCAATAGTCATTACGATTCTTTGCACCCCAATTTCTGCTCAAGATGTTGTGCTTACCGGTTCTCAAGTTCCCGTAACTGATACTGAAAACGGACAAATACGTGGTTATATTCACAATGATATAACTACCTTCAAGGGCATTCCTTATGCTCAAGCAAAAAGGTTTGAAGCTGCTGAAAACCCAGTAAAATGGGAAGGTGTAAAAAGCACCACTATGTATGGTCCGGTAGCTCCTTTATTAAATCCTACGACAGCTATTCAAGATGAGTCAGAGTTCGTATTCGATCACGATTGGGGATTTCCAAATGAAGACTGCCTTAGCCTGAATGTATGGACACCCGAAGCATCTACCGCTAAAAAGAGACCTGTTCTTTTTTGGATTCACGGTGGTGGTTTCACTGCTGGTTCTAGTCATGAACTACCATCTTACGACGGTGAAAACTTGGCAAAAAAAGGTGATGTCGTAGTCGTATCAATCAATCATAGATTAAATATTTTAGGCTTTTTAGATTTATCCGCCCAAGGCGAAAAATACCAACACTCTGCCAACAACAGTATTCTTGATATGGTAAAGGCGCTGGAATGGGTGAAAAACAATATTGAGAATTTTGGTGGTGATCCTAATAACGTAACCATTTTTGGTCAATCTGGCGGTGGTGCAAAAGTAACTACACTTATGTCTATGCCCAAAGCGCAAGGCTTATTTCATAAAGCTATCAATCAAAGTGGATCTTTTAGAACGGCAATGTTAGAAAAAGAAGACACCCAGGCAATTGCGGCAGAAACATTGAGCATATTAGGATTGAATGCCACTAACATAGATAGTATTCAAAAAATCCCTTTTGAAGTATTGGCTAAAGCTGGTGAAAAAGCCCTTAAAATTGTTGGGGAAAAAATGAAATCCGAAAGAAAACCGGTTATAGGTTTCGGATTAAATTGGGGACCAAGTAGAGATGGTAACGATCTTCCATATCAACTGAATGCAAAAGAGGCTTTGGCTTTATCTAAAGATGTACCATTAATGCTAGGCACGGCAAAAAACGAATTTGCTCCTTTTGCCAATATGCGTTTTGTAGGTGCTTCAGAAGAAACAATAATGGAACATATTAAAAACACATACAAAGAGAAATCTGATGACTATATAAAGGCGGTAAAAAAAGCATACCCTAATGATACCGACCCTAAAGACTTACTAGATGTAGATACCATGTTTAGACCTGGTGCTGTTATACAAGCGAATGAAAAATCTGCCCTTGTCGGTGGTGCAGATGTTTATATGTACTTGTTTACATGGCAATCGCCCGTTTTCGATGGCAAATATAAAGCGTTACATTGTATGGAATTACCATTCGTCTTTGATAATATTGATCTTGCCAATCAAATGACCGGTGGCGGCAAAGAAGCTCATGTATTGGCCGACAAAATGAGTAATGCTTGGCTGAATTTTGCAAAAACGGGAAACCCCAATCATATGGGACTACCCGAATGGCCCGCTTATAACGACAGCAATACGGCAACGATGCATTTTAATGTTACTTGTGAGGTGAAGCCACAACTAGATAAAGAATTATTCAATATTGTTTTAGGAAATTAAAACTGTTGTTGACAGCATTTAAATTCCTTACATATCAATTTAACATATACATTAAATGAAAAAATCAACCCTTAAATTTAGTACAGCTACCCTCATCATACTTACGATGATGACCAGTTGTGGTGAAAAATATACGGCAGAAATTAAAGAAGGAGTTACTATAGTGAAAAATGAAGATGGTGCCACCTTAGGATACTCAACAGTATCTGGAATTTCCATTATTGTGCAAGACAGATATGCGTTTAAAGATTTGAATAAAAATGGAACGCTTGACAGATATGAAGATTGGCGTTTACCAGTATCGGAACGTGCCAAAGATTTAGCTAGCCAAATGAGTTTAGAAGATATTGCGGGCCTTATGCTGTATAGTTCGCATCAATCCCTGCCTGGTAGCAGCCGTGGTTTTGGATCGTCTACCTATGACGGTAAGCCTTTTCCAGAAGGTGGTGCTGTGGCAAGCGACCTATCTGATGAGCAAAAGAAATTCTTGACCGATGATCATTTGCGTCATGTATTGATTACCTCTGTTGAAAGTCCGGCAATTGCTGCTCAATGGAATAATAATGCACAAGCCTTTGCTGAAGGATTGTATTTAGGTATTCCAGTAAATAACAGTTCGGATCCACGACATGGCAGTGATTCTTATGCAGAATTTAATGCAGGTGCCGGCGGTGCCATTTCTATGTGGCCTGGTACTTTGGGCATTGCTGCGTCTTTTGATCCAGCATTAATGAAACAATTTGGAGAAATAGGATCTAAAGAGTATCGCGCTTTAGGAATTGCAACATCGCTTTCTCCACAAATAGACTTAGCTACAGAACCACGTTGGAGCCGTTTTGACGGTACCATGGGCGAAGACCCAGATTTGGCTACCGATTTGGCACGTGCCTACGTAGATGGGTTTCAGTCTACCGATGGTGGTGATTGGGGTATGCAGAGTGTAAATGCCATGGTAAAACATTGGCCTGGTGGCGGACCAGAAGAAGGTGGTCGTGATGGTCATTTTGGGTATGGCGCTTATGCCGTTTACCCTGGTAAAAATATTTCAGACCACATGAAACCGTTTACCGAAGGTGCCTTTAAACTAGATGGTCCTACTAAAAAGGCTGCTGCCGTAATGCCCTATTATACGATATCTACAGGTGAAGGTGAAAATGTAGCCAATGGGTATAACAAGTATTTAATCACCGATATCTTAAGAGGTAAATACGGTTATGAAGGTGTATTATGTACAGATTGGGGCATTACTAGAGATATTACTTCAGTATCTAAATTTGAAGGAAAACCTTTTGGTGTAGAAAGCTTATCTGTTGCAGAACGTCATTATAAGGCTATTGCAGCAGGAATGGACCAATTTGGAGGAAATAATGACATGGGTCCGGTTTTGGAAGCTTATAAACTAGGTGTTGCAGCAATGGGCGAAGAAGCAATGCGCGAACGATTTGAAGCTTCGGCAGTACGCTTATTAACGAATATCTTTAGAGTCGGACTATTTGAAAATCCGTATTTAGATGTAGCGGAAACCAGTAAAATTGTGGGGAACAGTGAGTTTATGAAAGCTGGTTTTGATGCACAATTGAAATCAATTATAATGTTGAAGAATAATGGCAAAACTTTGCCTATTAAAGACAAAAAGAAGGTATATGTACCACAACGTTATGTAGCCCCTAGCACCAACTGGTGGGGTATGACTTCTGAACCAAAAATTGTAGATGCTTTTAATATGGAAGTAGTAGCCAAATACTTTGATGTGGTAGAAACTCCAGAAGAAGCAGACATTGCCTTGGTAGGTATTTATAGCCCAGATGGTGGTGTTGGTTACAACAGTGGCGATTTAGAACAAGGAGGTAATGGCTATGTACCTATTAGCTTGCAATATGGTGATTATACCGCAGATACCGCTCGTGAAGTGAGTTTGGCCGGCGGTAGTCCGTTAGAAGATTTCACCAATAGAACCTATAAAGGAAAATCGGTAAAAACGATAAACACTTCAGATATGCAATTGGTAAATGATACCAAAGCGAAGATGGGAGAAAAGCCCGTAATCGTTTCTGTAAAGGTTGGTAAACCAATGATTTTTTCTGAAATAGAAGGTAGTGCTTCGGCCATATTGGTGCACATGGGTGTGCAAGACCAAGCTCTAATGGAAATTATTACTGGCGCTGCAGAACCTTCTGCCCTGCTTCCTTTTCAAATGCCTGCCGATATGTTAACGGTAGAAGCGCAATTTGAAGATGTACCAAGAGATATGAAACCATATACCGATGCCGATGGCAATTCTTATGATTTTGCATACGGCTTAAATTGGAACGGTGTTATCGAAGATGAACGGGTAAGTGCTTATAAATAATTACAACTATCAAACAACGGAGATTGCCCCGAAGAGATTTTTCTCTTTGGGGTTTTCTTTTTTAAATACTTTCTAATTAAACCTTTCATCCCAAACATTGTCTTAATCATATATAAAATTATGTACCTATTTTTGATTACTAAACACCAACTTTTAAAAAATGAAAAATGAAAATGACCACAAGTTTACGCATGAGAATTATACACAGATATTTAGGCTTCTTTTTAGCGGGTATCATGGCGATGTACTCCATCAGCGGAATCATTATGATTTTTAGAAACACCGATTTTCTAAAGCACCAAGAAGTATCAGAACGGCAATTAGAACCTAATTTGACCGGAGGCGAACTGAGCCCAAAATTACGTATGGCCGTCAAAGTAGATAAAAAAGAAGGCGATGTACTTTACTTTAAGGATGGAAATTACAATACCAAAACGGGTATGGCTACCATAACAAAAATGGAACTTCCCTTTATCCTTGACAAAATGGAACACCTACATAAGGCAACTACCAATAGCCCTGTTTACTGGTTGAATATAATGTTCGGACTCTCATTACTCTTTTTCGTAATATCCTCTTTTTGGATGTTCATGCCAAAAACTACTGTTTTCAAAAAAGGACTCTATTTCTCACTTGGCGGCATATTACTGACCATTATTTTGCTTTTCGTATAATTATTTAAGATAAATTGATATCAAAACCGCTTTAAAGACATTTCTTTAAAGCGGTTTTTTGGTTTGTGATAAACACTGCTACCATCAAGAACCCACCCCTAGCCCCTCCCAAGAGGGGAATGGATTGTGCCATTTATTGAGCATTTTTGATAAAACAAATACAGTGACTCTAATAAAATCCAATCTTCAAAGCAACCAAAAAAACGCAAAAAAAAAGAAAACCTCCCCTCTCGGGAGGGGATTGATGGGTGGGTGCTACGGTGATGATGATTTTAATAAATACGCTAACTCAAATGGATCCACCCCTAGCCCCTCCAAGGAGGGGAACAGTTTCTGACTTGAAACAAACTTTTTAGATAAAAGCAGACGTGGTGACTCTTAGAAATCCAATCTCCCAAAGCAACCAAAAAAAACGCAAAAAAAAAGAAAACCTCCCCTCTCGGGAGGGGATTGAGGGGTGGGTGAATACTAAACGCCGTTCTCACATATTTTAAAAATACTTCTCAAAATCAAATAGCTCACTTAAAAGATGCAGCAATACTTACCAAAACTTCGTTCGCTAGTGTTAGACTGTCTCCGCCAATACCAAAATCTTGTCTATTAATTTCAAAATCCGCTGATATAAGTATTCTATTTAAGTCACGTTCCATAGTTAATGGAATATGTATTTCCCGTTCTACATTTTTTATAACCAACTTAAACACCGTATCTATAGACTTTCCTTTTTGGGCTTCACAGTAAAGCAATTCCATCCAGATTTCTGGATAAAGTTCTATATCGAAATAATCATCATTTTTAAGGTGTTCATCCCTAAGGGAAATACCTGTATGTATAGAAGCTACTTTTAACTTTCCGTTCAGTTTTTTGATTTTACAATTCGATTGTTGTAATTCCATTTCTGCCTTTACATCATCAAAATATCCGTTTACCCAAAATCCTGCATTCTTAACCTTAAAATTTACGGTGGCTTCTTCTAGCACCAATTTTTGTGCAATAGCGGAACAACTACATAGAAAAATAAATATCAATGTAAAATAGCTGCTTTTCATAGACTATTGACGTAGGCAATTAATGCTTGTTTATTTTCGGTAGAAAGTTCTAACCCAAATGGATGACCTTCAACTTTTTGACTTGTATTATAGGTTGCGTTATACCCTGTGCGCTCAAAATTATCCTGTAAACGCTCTTTGCTCAACAGTTCTTCTAAACTGCTAATACTACCATCATGTAGCAAGGCCTGCCTATTCCAAACACCAATTAAAGATGGCACCTTGTAAAACCCTGTTCCCCTCCTAGTACTCATTGCCAATTGCGGATCGGTACCTACAGATATATCAAAAATATCAAGCTTGCTTTTATATGATTTAGGAAACGTAAAACCATCTACCGGCAACAACATATTATTGGAAAAATATGGCGGAGCGTGGCAAGTAACACAACCTTCTTTAGCAAAAATACGCTGCCCTTTATTCACTAGTTCTTCGGGTTGTGAAATAGGGTTTTTGGGTGCGTTCAAACTATAAATATATTTGGCAAGGGCATATAACTGTGCGTCGGAATATCGTCTACCCGCCCGCATCGGATTTTCTTGCTCATTGGGCCAAGGGCGCAGCATGTTATAATCATTGTACTTGCTCATAAAATCCGTTTCTTCGTTAAATGTGGCATACAACATTAAATCTTCGATTGATCTATGGCGCATGAGTCCCGTATGATCTAAGTACTTCCTATCCTTTAAGTTATATAGATCTGGTATACTTGCCGGTGTTCCAATATTTGTACCATGTCTATGCACTACACCGCTAGGGGCTCTATCAATATTCTCTATAAAATCTTCGGGTGACATGTCCAATAATCGTTGCTGTGCTACAGATTTGATCCACGGTGCCCCAAACAGAAACATTTTATCTCCAAAGAGTCCCTGCATAATTTGTTCTTGCGGAACATTCTGGCTTCTGGCATTACCTAATAAACCTCTTAAATCTTCCGCATAATCGGGATCGAAAGGAAAATTGCCTTGTGCGCCTTTAATTATAGAACTATCGGGCATTATTTTAGTATGGCACATAACGCAAGAACGCCCTGTTATAAGTAACACCCCTTTTTCCGGAACTACCAATTTATAAAATGGAATAATACCGTCTTTACCAACCGGTAACTTTTCTTTATCGTGCAATAAAGTCAACCTTGTTAGAAAAGTGGAGTCTAAAGGGCGTAGCGATAAGCTATAATCAAAAACCAGTTCACCCGCTTTTACCCAATCTTCATTAGAGGTCAATTCATCTTCCTTGAATACCACTTCTGGCTCTAATTGTGATAAGCTCTCATAATATCCCTCAGGCTCTCTTCCTGGTAGATATACAGGATATGATTTATATATTTCTTGGGTTGCCAGTTTTTCATACTGATCTTCTGGCACGTAATTTATACTGATTGTACTATCTGCCAACGGCACATACACTCCTTCAAGATATTTTTTAATGTACGGTTTTGGAATATCAATAGTAACGACCATAAAACCAAACAAGGTTGTTAGTGCTATACAAGTCAGTAGCACTTGGTATAATGTTCTCATAATGTGATGGTTAAATTATTAATTTACAATTCATATTAAAATATTTGCATCAAAATTTTATGTATCGTTCAGAAAACATTGCAGATGGTAGAAAAAACCGATTTTTTGGTAAAGCGATTAATTTAAGAATATGTATAAAGGATGAATGACCCACCCCTAGCCCCTCCCAAGAGGGTAACAGTTAGTGACTTTTATTATACCGTTTAGACAAAATAGATGTAGTAACTCTTAAAATCTATTCTCCCAAAGCAACCTACAAACCCGCAACCAAAGACGAAAACCTCCCCTCTCGGGAGGGGATTGAGGGGTGGGTGATTGCGTAATGAAGTTTTCATTAAACATACTGACCCAAAAGGCCCCACCCCTAGCCCCTCCAAGGAGGGGAACAGTTTCTGACTTGAAACAAACTTTTTAGATAAACAGACGAAATAACTCTAATAAAAACCAATCTCCATAACCACCAAAAAACCCACAAACCAAACGAAAACCTCCCCTCTCGGGAGGGGATTGAGGGGTGGGTGATCGCGTAATGAAGTTTTCATTAAACATACTGACCCAAAAGGACCCACCCCTAGCCCCTCCGAGGAGGGGAGCAGATAGTGACTTTTATCAAACTCCTTTTAATGCTCGACTATAAAACTTTTTTAGTCAAACTTCTGTATCTTGCTGTAATCAATAAAGTCCACTCCCCTAACACTTTATAGTATTATTTTCATCAAAGAACTACGGTTATTGTATTCTTTGAAAAAGACTATATAAATCCAAACATTACCACATGAAACAATTTTTATCACTCCTTCTCCTTTTAACAGCGACATTATCCACAATTGCACAATCTAAACTGATCAAAGCAGACTCTTACTTAGATGTCAGAACCGGAAAATTAATTTCTCCCGCTAATCTACTTATCGAAAACGGAACCATAAAATCTATTAATCCGAAGACATTACCTGAAGGCGTAGAAACTGTAGACCTATCGGGTAAGATACTATTACCGGGACTTATGGATATGCATGTGCATTTAGATGGCGATTTTAGAGGCAGCTGGGACTATATCTATAAAGAAAGTGCTAGCCAAGGTACTGTTAGGGCAGTGGTCAATGCCGAAAAAACATTAATGGCAGGCTTTACTACCATAAGAAGTATAGGGCAGTTACATATTACGCCCGAGCTTATTGATGTTGCGGTTTCCGAAGCTTCTAATAAAGGGATGATCGCAGCACCCAGAATCATTCCATCGGGACATATGATTTCTATAAATGGCGGCCACGGAGATATTTCTTTAGGACTAGCTGAAGGATTAGTTACTGTAGGTCCAAATGACGGAATAATTAATGGTAAATATGATGCGATTGAAGCAGTACGCTATCAAATTAAGCACGGTGCCAAATTCATTAAAATGCATGCTACCGCAGGTGTGCTCTCTATGGAAGATGCGATAGGAGCACAACAATTAAGTAATGAAGAAATGAAGACCATTGTTGACGAAGCGTCTAGGCACCATATAAAAGTTGCTGCCCACGCACATGGTACCAAAGGCATTAAAGAAGCTATAAAAGCTGGTGTATATTCAATTGAGCACGGATCTATTATAGATGATGAGGGTATTCAACTAATGAAAGAAAACAATGTTTACTTGGTTCCAACAAGAGGGCTCGCTACCATTATTGAACCTATGATCGACAAAATGGATCCCGTTATGGCCGGCAAAGCAAAGTATGTTATGCCCATTGCCAAACAGAACCTTACTAAAGCCATTAAGGCAGATGTTAAAATTGCCTTTGGCACAGATACACCTATAATCCCTCATGGTAAAAACGCCATTGAATTCGCAGCTTTGATCGAATGTGGTATGAGCACTAAAGAAGCTATAAAAACTGCCACTACCAACAGCGCAGAAATGCTAGGCCTTACCGATCGTGGTGAAGTAAAAGAAGGTTTACTTGCCGATTTAATTGCTGTAGACACAAACCCCATAGATGACATAACCACTTTAGAACATGTAAAATTTGTTATGAAAGATGGTGTTGTATATAAGAATAAAAAATAAAAGCCACTTGTTGGTAGTATAGTCAATAAATCAAAAAAACGAATATCATGAAATCATCGCATAATAAATCAATCAGAAAACTTCTTTTAGGCTTTTTAGCATTATTATTTACGAGCTCCATGGCATTTGGCCAAACGAAAGCCGAACAGATAGATGAACTTCTAAATCAATATAAATCTTATGGAGAATTCAATGGCTCTGCTCTAATTGCCGCAGATGGTGAGGTAATTATTAAAAAAGGTTACGGAATGGCAAATATGGAATGGGATATTCCCAACAGCCCCAGTACCAAACATAGACTAGGTTCAATAACCAAGCAATTTACCGCCATGCTTATTCTACAATTGGCTGCCGAAGGTAAACTAGACCTACAGGCACCTATAACCACCTACTTACCCAATTATCCAAAAGAAAACGGAGACAAAATTACCACCCACCATTTATTGACTCATACCTCTGGAGTACCGAACTATACTGCCTTCCCTAAGTTTTTTGAAGAAGAAAGTCGTGACCCTTACACTCCGGAAGAGTTTACAAAAATTTTTCAAGATATGGCATTGGAGTTTACTCCTGGCGAGAAATTCAACTATAGCAATTCCGGTTATTTTCTTTTGGGTGTGCTTATTGAAAAACTATCCGGTAAAACGTATGAAGAAATGCTAGACGAGAAGATATTTTTTCCATTAGGTATGAAGGAATCCGGATTCGATCATCATTCAGACATCCTAAAAAATAGAGCAACAGGTTACGAGAATAATGGAAACGGATTTATCAATTCCCCTTTCCTAGATATGTCTATTCCGTATGCTGCAGGCTCGCTATACGCTACCGTAGAAGATTTATACCTGTGGGACCAAGCATTGTATACCAACAAATTACTACCCCAAAAATATATGGATATGTATTTTAAACCACACATACCCGCTTTCGGCAGTTTTCATTATACCTATGGATGGATGGTTGGTAATGAACCCCTCGGCAACACAACCGATAGTATCGCAACAATTACGCATGGTGGCGGTATTAACGGATTCAATACACAAATTTCAAGACAGCTTTCAGACAAGTCATTGATTGTGCTTTTAAATAATACAGGTGGTGCCCCATTAGGTAAAATCACACAATCGATTCTTGGTATTATAAACGATAAAACTTACGACCTCCCTAAAACTCCTTTAGCATCTAAACTTTTAGAGGTCATAGAAACTAAAGGTATAGATGCAGGGGTTGCGTATTTTGAAAAGAATAAGGACAACAAAGATTTTGATGTCAATGAAAATGAAATGAACCAAACGGGATATCAACTATTAGGGTCTAACAAAACAAAAGAAGCAATTCAAGTTTTTAAACTGAACGTAGACGCGTATCCAAAATCTGCCAATGTTTATGATAGTTATGCCGAAGCATTAATGAAATCTGGCGATAATAAAGGTGCTATTGAAAACTACAAAAAGTCTGTAGAGATGAATCCTGCAAACGTAAACGGAGTAGACATGCTAAAAAAACTTGGTGTAGACACCAGCAGTCTCACCAAAGAGTTCGAAGTAACAGAAGGACTATTAGAAAGCTACCAGGGTGTTTATGAATTAATGCCCACTTTTAAAATTACAATTACCAAAGAAGGCAAGCAATTAAAAGCACAGGCAACGGGGCAACCCATGTTCGATATTTTTGCAAAATCGAACGATACTTTTTACTTAAAAGAAGTTGCTGCTCAAATTCAGTTTATAAAAGATGAAAACGGAGCAATTGAAAGTTTAACTCTATTTCAAAACGGGCAAGAAATGAATGGTAAAAAGGTTGAGTAGTGTTAGGTTATTTAGTCTTATCACCCAACCCTAGCCCCTCCCAAGAGGGGAACAGCTAGCGTCTTTAATTAAAATATATTCTAACAATAATTTTATGAAAACAGAAGTTTCAACTAACTCTAGCTTCGCAATCAATAACGTACTTCTCCCCTCTTGGGAGGGGATTGAGGGGTGGGTACTACGATGAGAAAGATTATTCCGTATAACCCAAATTTAGTTGAACTCGCTAGAACATTAAGAAACAACATGACCCTTGGTGAAATTGTGCTATGGAGAGAAATCAAAGGTAAAAAGCTAGGTCAAAAATTTAGTAGACAAATTCCTATCGATCAATATATAGTTGATTTTTATTGCAAAGATCTTCAGCTCGCCATAGAAGTAGATGGCAGTATTCACTTTAAAGAAGGACATGAAGAAAAAGATAAAAAAAGGCAAGCACGCTTAGAATTTTTAGGTGTGTATGTGCTCAGGTTTTCAGATACCGATGTAAAGAATAATTTAAGCTTTGTTTTAGAAGAGATTAAAGTAATAATTGAGAGATTAGAACTAACATGAACCCACCCCTTGCCCCTCCCAAGAGGGGAATAGATCGTTACTTTTATTGGGTATTTTAGACAAAATAGATGTGGTGGCCCTTAACACCTATTCCCCCAAAGCAACCAAAAACGAAAACCTCCCCTCTCGGGAGGGGATTGAGGGGTGGGTGATCGGGTGATGAAGGTTTCATTGAACATACTAACCCAAAAGAACCCACCCCTAGCCCTCCCAAGAGGGGAACAGCTAGTCACTACAATTGAATAATTGCATACCAATACCCATTACCTCACCCAACACTGGTATCTTGCATGTATAAATTACAATTATGAAAATCAATTTATTGTCTTGTGATGCCCCAAGACCAGACAGAAGAGCTATTGCCAATTGTATTGTAGAGATATCGCCTAGCTGTAGTGCATCGCTAGCAAATGAACTTACCGATATACTTTTAGAAGGTGATGCCGTTGACATAGAATTGGATGATAAAAATACCGGTTCCGCATTACGGGCCTTACGAAAGCTTAGTATTGACTATGAAATTATAGAATAAAATACCCACCCCTAGCCCCTCCCAAGAGGGGAACAGCTTTTAGTTATCATTCATCTTTTTAGATTAAGAACATATATCAACACCAAATTGCGCAATGGCACCCTTTAGGGTCTGGGCGAGCGCTGGCATTATAAAAACCAATCTCCCCAACCACCAAAAAACCCACAACCAAAAACGCAATTCTCCCCTCTTGGGAGGGGATTAAGGGGTGGGTGCTACGGTGTACTAACTTCAACTACAAATGCAGCTCGTTATATTTTCTTTACAACCTTTTATTTTTCTGACAGTTTTACGGAAAACCGTAAGAAAATGTACCATAAACTTCTTTATATTGCAGTACCAAGTCAAGTATATTCCCCCAACCACTTTAACGGAAATTATATGTAATAGCTATTACATATACCGAATGTTGGCAGTAGTTAAAAAAACATTAAATGGACATTCATAAAATTGACAATACAAGTCTTTCTAAACTACCTACAGGAAGTTGTTGTGAAATTAATTGTATCTATATAAAGATTAAAGATTTTAGACCAATAGTTGACGAATTTGAGAAACATATTTGTGATACAAATTGGATAAAAAATCTTGACGAAATATCACAGATAACTTTTCGAGCTACTTCAAAAAAAACTATTGATAAAATTGTAAATGAAATAATTGCTAAAATATCTTCAAATGTAAATACTGAAATTGGAGAATTTATTGTTTCGTATGCAGCTCAGCAAGCTTTAGAAATTGAACATTCTCATAAATTAATTCCGTTAGCTGAATTACTTAAAGAAAAAATTACAGGAAACCCTGGTTTTGACTATCATTCTATAAGTTCTAAGAGTTATTTAGTTTTTGGAGAGGCAAAGTTTAGTTTAGAAGGAACTCCAAGAGCCAAAGCCTTAAATCAAATAATTGAATTTATTGGAGACAGAGATAGCTCTGAATTACTATCCTTACTTCCTTTTTTAGATTCAACAACCAAACAAAATATCATAGATAATAAAAAAGGATATTCAGCTGCTTTTTCACATAATAATGAAAACATAATTGATACACTTAATAATGCTCTTGATTCAGAACCAATAAAGGAGATTATTAAATATAATGAACTTTATCTAATCGCAGTTGAATTATGTTAAGTGAAATAATATTCAACCAAGATATTGACAATGATTTAATAAAAGAAATACTTTATGATTTTCATAAAAATGGTCCAATTGACAATAGCCATCTAGAAACTTTATCGTATCTGAAAAAATATAATGCCGATTCTTTCAAAAAATATGAATCTAAGCTAATGTTTCTTATGGGTTTGTTTTACAAAACAGAAGAACCAAATTCGTTCATAGAAGCAATTTATAATGCATATGCCGAGACAATAATGTCAGAAACAGGCCACAATTTCACTCCTGTACAAGCAGATGCGTATCTTTCAATAAAAAAATACACTAATTTTTCATTCTCAGCACCAACAAGTGCAGGTAAATCATTTTTATTTCAAGAATTAATTAAAGAAACTCAAGGAGATATCATTATCATCTTGCCATCAAGAGCTCTGATTTCAGAGTACTTAATTAAAGTCAAAAAACTGGTATCAAAAGAAACTTTAGTTCTCCAATTCATTGAAGTAGTAAATACAAAAAGAACTAAAAATAGGATTTATATAATAACACCTGAAAGAGGTGAAGAATTGTTTAAAAATATTCCAAAACTAAATGTAGAATTAATTTTACTAGATGAAGCCCAAATTTCGGAAGAAGGTATAAGAGGAATGAAATTTGATTCTCTAGTCAGAAGAATTGACAAAAAATTAAGCAATATAAAAAAGGTATTTACGCATCCTTTTATACTTAACCCTGAAGCACAATTTCAAAAGCATAATATCACACAGAGTACCGATTCGGAAACATATAATCAAAAAACAGTTGGTAAAATTTTCATTGAGCATTCAAAGAGTAACTTTAAATATTTTTCACCATTTCAAGATGAAATGAATGGAAAAAAAATTGAAGGTGATATTATTAAAGAAACCATTAAAAATAATGGCACAGCTCTAATTTACATTTCAAAAGCAAAAATATATAGTGGAGATTTTATTGAGTCTTTTGCAGACTATATCGAATTATGTCCAATAATAACCGATAAAGAAAGTTTAAGTTTTATTGAAAAAATAGAAGCCTTTTTTGGAACCAAAGATGATAGTGAAAAGAGTTCTATGCTTATCTACTTAATGAAAAGAGGTATTGTAATTCATCACGGTTCAATTCCTTTAAACGCAAGATTAATAATTGAAGATTTTGTAAATAGTCATCACGCTAAAATCTGTTTTTCAACTTCTACATTAATTCAAGGTATTAATATGCCATTTGATATAATTTGGATTAACAACTTTACTTTCAGAGGCAATGAAGATCAAAAGACTTTAAATTTAAAAAATTTAATAGGGCGAGCTGGTAGAGTAACACTTGCAGACAATCACTTTGATTATGGTTATGTCGTGGTAGAGAGTAGAAACAAGCGAACTTTTATAAATAGATTAAATACTGAATCATCATTATCACCATTATCAAATCTTGATAACCCGACAGACCCAAATAACGAAGACTTTATTGATATAGTTGATGCAATAAAAAATGACACTTTTAATTCTGAATTACAGTTAACAGAAAGTCAAATAACACGAATTGAAAAAGCAGACTTAGATACACAAATCTCTTTTATTTTAGACAACTTTTTAAACCAAGAGTTAGAGCCTTTAACAGTAAAAGAATATTATGTATTAACTGACTATAAAAGAAAAAAAATAAAGAAAGCACTTGAAAATATTTATACAGCCCATTTAAGACGAACTGAATTTGGTGATGGTGAAAAAAGTGTCCTAAGTGCATCTATACCCATTTTACTTTGGCAAATTCAAGGAAAGTCTTTTGCTGAAATAATTTCATTGAGATACGCATTTTTATCTGAGAAAGATTTTAGACGAAAGTTAAGACGTAAGCTGAAAAATGAGGAAATTTCAATAAGTGAATTTAAAAAGCAACTTTTTGAAAAAAAAGTAAGATTTTCTTGCATAGCCGAAGCTCTTCCAAATAAAAGTTTTAAAAGACCAGTACCTTTATTCAATAGAAACACAAGTGTAACTGATATAGATTTTGATACAATAATTTATGACACTTATGATTATATTGACAAAGTTCTTTCTCTTTCTGTAAAAGACCCAATATCTAGTGCGTTAATACTTTACTTTGAAAAAACAAATGATAAAAGGTCACTTATACTAAGTAATTATATAAAATATGGTACTAATGACGAAACAGAAATTTGGCTCTTGAAATATGGGTTTAGTTTTGAAGATATAGAGCTAATTATTGGACATATAGAAAGAATAGATGAAACAGAAATAATATTTAAAAAGTCAATTAATAAATTTATTACTAACCCAGAAAATTACAAGTTAATTGAACGATATATATAAGAATAATAACTAACGCCAACACCGTAGATAATTAATGGCTAGTTCTAGCTTACTTACGAAAGACCTCGCGGACTTTCTATCTGTGATTTATTTGATAATTTCAGTACTTAAAACACGTTAACTAACATTCAAAAATGAACAAACCGACATTAATTTTACTTCTAATTCTTACAATGTTTGGTTGTAAAAAAAATGTTGAGCAGAAGAATATTGCAAATGAATTACGAGGGAATACTTTTGATATGTTCTCTATTGAAGAAAATGACACACTAACAATTGAATTTAAAGATTCGACATACACAGTATTTGAATATAGCGATAAAGAATTACCTTGGAGAATTGCAACTTTTGACAATAATGATATTTTAGTATTTGACAACCGATTAATTGCTATTAAACAAATAGATGATAATAGCTTTGAAGGGCTTTTCATTTCTGAAAAAGACTATGAAATAAAAATTGAAAAAAGAGAAGCGAAATGGAAAAAAGAACTTCTAAATGGAATATGGATTGAAGAGCAGCATCATGCACTGTTCTTTAATGATAGTACTGAAAAACCGCCTCTTCCACCTGCGCCTCCAGGAGTATCCTTAGAAAATTTTCAATATCCCCCATTATATATAATTGACAAAGATTCTATTTCGACCAAGTATTTCTATCAAGAGTCAAAATCAAAAATTGAAGTCAATAATACTGCTGAATTCATTAGAATGAACTTACGTAGTGAGTCTAATAAGCTTGAGGAACAGTGGGAAATAAAAAATCTAACTAATAGCATAATGATTATTGACAGAACTCTAGAAAGGGAAAATGAAAAATTTAGTTTCTTAAAAACTAAAGAAGAAAATATAAAACTGATTAAAATCAATGGATAACTATCATTGCAATGAAAATAGAATAATGCTCTGAAACAGATTAGGAAAACTTAAAAACTCAAAAAATAAATTAGAAAAAAGCGAAATTGAATTAACTATGGCGTAAAATATCTATCCCATGAAAACAACCCTCACCACAATCCTTTTCATTCTTCTACACCTCAATACCTACTCCCAAGATAGCTTCATAAAACTACCACAAGCAATAAAAATCAATTGCCCAATGCTATTAATTGACGAGTATATCATCGCCAATAAAAATATAATCACTTCAAAGGAAAATATTGAAGAAATAGCAGTAATAAAAGATAAACCTAGACGAGAAACCCATGACTTTTACAATCTGAGTGAAAACGGTATTGCTTCAGTAACTTTAAAGAAAAAAATAGCCTCTAAAACTCAAGCTGAAATCAATACCTTTTTTGGTTTAGATGCGAACAATAGCGTTTATGTTAACGGGTATTTAATAGAATCCGCTAAGTACAAATTCTCAACCGAAAGTATTGTTGAAGTGGAATTGGTGACACCTACTACCGAAAATAGACTAGAACAAAGAGTCATCAATATTTGGACATTAACTCAAGAAGAACGTGAAAATGGCTGTGCATTGTCCCAAATGAAGTAAATTAGTTGTTCACCTCATCATCAATCATCATGAAAACAACAATCACACTTATCACCTTCCTCTTATTTACAACAACTTGTCTTCTAGCCCAACAAGACAAATTCATTGAAGACTCTATAGAGCGATTAGAAAACTCACGCAAGTACTTGTTACTGGTTGCCGATATGATGCCCGAAGAAAAGTATGGGTATAAAGCAACAGAAGAGTCCTTGAGTTTTGCCGAAAACTTAATGCATATTGGTTTTGCGCTAGATTGGCACAGCCAGTCTCTCCTTGGCGACCGAAAAGCACGCGTATACCAAACCGATACCGTTTTTAAACCTGCCAATAAAACAAAGGCTGAAATGATGGCGCGTATAGACCAAACGTTTACCGAAGCTATTGCTCTTTTACAAGATGTTTCTCCCGAACAGTTAGATACCGAATTAGATTATTTCGGACTTACACGCTCTGAACGACAAATATGTATGCTGTTGGCAGACCATATTACGCACCACAGAGGACAAATGTTGGTATACATGCGCCTAAACGGACTTACACCGCCACGGTACGTGCTATATCAATAGCGAGGTAAGAGAAACTATTCTTCTTTTTTCTTGTCGCCGTTCATTAGCATTAGTACAATGCCAACAAGGGTAATACACACAGCTGCAAATACAGCGATCATAATAACGCCGTTGCTCCAGTTTACCAAGGGTAGATGTAATGAGGTCATAGTCGGTAATTTTAATAAAACAAAAATAGAATGTAGCTACAAGATGTTCTATGACAATTGTCAGGAAATCAAAATACTACGCAACAAATGAATTTTCATTTCATTTGAGTGCCACCAAACGTTGTAGGCTTGGTATGGGTTCTGTATTTTTATAGTTGAAAATGGTTTTTAGAAAATGGTAGATAAAATTAAATGCCCAAATTGTGCTCATGAGTTTGATGTTGAAGAGGCACTTTCTGGTAAAATGCAGGCACATTTTAAGGCTGAATACGAGCGAAAAGTAGCCGAACAGGCTGAAATATTCAATAAAGAACGTAGAAAACTTGAAATCGAAGTAGAAGAATTCGAAAAGAAAAAGGAGAAGGAGAATGAGCTTTTTAAAGAAAAACTAGCCCAACGCCTTGCCAAAGAATCTGAAAAAATACAACTGCAGACCAACGAATCTTTTGAGCAAAAATTAAAAGCGCTACAGCAAGAGAACGAGAAAAAGAAAGAGGAGAACAGAGCGCTACGCGCTCAAGAGATCGACCTTTTAAAACGTGAGAACGAACTAAAGGAAAAAGCGGAGGACCTTAAGCTGAACGTGCAAAAAGAGTTGCTCGAAAAGCAAACCCAAATCGAAGAAAAAGCCAAGGCCAAAGAACGCGAATCTATGGCACTGAAGGAAAAGGAATACCAAAAGCAGCTAGACGACCAAAAGAAGCTAATTGATGAAATGAAGCGTAAGGCCGAACAAGGCTCTATGCAAATGCAGGGCGAAGTACAAGAATTGGCACTAGAAGAGCTGTTACGTGCCACCTACCCTTTTGATGATATCGACGAAGTGGGCAAAGGCGTTCGTGGTGCAGATTGCGTACAAACGGTTATAAACTCGCTTCAACAGACCTGTGGTTCTATTGTATACGAGAGTAAGCGTACCAAGAATTTTAGTAACGACTGGATCAATAAACTTAAACAAGACCAGATTAATTGCAAGGCAGATATTGCGGTTATCGTAACGGAGACTTTTCCGCCAGATATGGACCGCTTTGGAGAGAAAAACGGTGTTTGGATCTGCGGATTCAACGAGGTAAAAAGTGTATCGCTCGTATTACGAGAACTACTATTAAAAACACAATCGATAAAATCGTCTGACGAGAACAAAGGGGATAAGATGGAATTGTTGTACAGCTACCTAACCAGTAACGAGTTTGTACAGAATATCAACAGGATTATAGAAAACTATGACTCTATGATCAAACAGCTTAACTACGAGAAAAAAGCGGCCTATAAGAATTTTGCGGTTCGTGAAAAGCAAATTTGGGGCGTTCAAGAAAATATTAATGTACTCTTTGGTTCTATTAAAGGCATAGCCGGAAACTCGTTATCAACTTCCACGATACTTGATTTACCGGATGCGGAGATAGACGACTAGTTGTTGGTTGTTGGTGGTGAATTAGTGATTTTTTGCTGCGCGCTATTCGCAATACGTTATTCGCATTATGGATTACGCTTTTTATATTCATCAACCAACAGTTAAGGCTAAAAGCCATAATGCAAAGGCTAATAAATTATGAAGCAATGTCTCATCTTGTTTGCATTACTACTTGTTATTTTCTCCTCTTCATGCCAACAAGAAAAGAAAGCATCAGGTGATAATGTAACTAATATATGGACATCCTTTTTATCTGATTTAGAGGCTGAGGACAAGGAAGCTTTTAAAAATTCATCTGCCGAGACGATACGTTGCTATGATTGTTTAGAGAATACACCATCTGAAGTGCAACAAATGAGCATCCTAAGAGAACAAGATTCCCTTTGGTACGATAAAATTTACGAAGACCTCATTTATATACCCATTGACAGTTTTATAGCCAATGATTATGACATCCTATTTAATCCGCAGTTTATAAACATCCTTCAAGAAAATGAAACTGTTTATTTAAGCGAACAAAAAGAGGGGATAACCTATGCGCACATACTTGTTACAACAACACCACCGACCGTATTTTTCGAAGGTGGTCAACATAGCTTTTCATTTGTAAAAGAGCCGAACGGATATTTTAAACTTACCGAGATCAGCACCATCCCCTAAAAGAAGAAGCACCTTAAGTTCCCATCCAATTTTTAAAATCCGACGCTTTTGCCTTGCTCACTACAATACGCTCGCTACACACCGGGTGAACTTCTACCAACAACTTGCTGTTAAAATGAAATTTAATAGCGGTTATAGCCTCTCTACGTACTATAAACTGTCTGTTTGCCCTATAGAACACCTGGGGGTCTAAAGCCTCTTCTATGTCTTCTAATTTAATATCGAGCACATAAGAACGCTCTTGTACCGTTACCGCTTTTACAAGACCAGTATCTATAAAGAAATAGGCTATATCGGCAGTTTTTACAGGTAACAATTGGTCGCCCAAACCCACCAAGAATGTCTGTTTAAAATTTGCAGGTTTGTGCTGTATTAGATGCATTAGACTATGCATTTGCTGCTCATCGATACCATTTTGGTGGTTTTGAGCTTCAAAACGATCTAAGGCATCTGACAGTTCTTCTTGATCGATCGGCTTCAATAAATAATCAATGCTATTTACCTTAAATGCCTTTAATGCATATTGATCATATGCCGTAGTAAATATGATGGGAATCTTGATTTCTACCTGATCAAAAATCTCGAACGAAATACCGTCTGCCAAATGAATATCCATAAATACCAAAACACCTTCATGCGGCTTTGAAAAATATGCTACGGTCGCCTTTACCGTATCTAAAACGGCTATAACCTCGATTGCAGGGTTGATCTTCGTTAACAGATATGCCAGGTTATCGCTTGCAGCAAGTTCGTCTTCTACTAGTATTACTTTCATGCCGATTGCTTTAAAGGTAATTTTACTTTGAATATATCATTATCGGTACTGACCAACACTTCTTTTTTCAATAAAAGAGAATACCGCTTTTTAAGATTATAGAGTCCTGTGCCCATACCCTCAGCTAATGTGCTGCGTTTACGAATTGGGTTTTCTACCACCAAAGAATCTCCGCTAGAATAGACCTTTACGGTCAGTGGGTTGGTCGAAGATATTTCGTTATGCTTCACTGAATTTTCTACCAATGACTGCAATGCCAAAGGTGGCACTTTACAATCCATAAACTCATCGGCAATATCTATATCTATTTGTATGCGATCTCTATAACGGGTCTTCATTAAAAAACAATAACTATCCAGAAACTTTAATTCTTCTTTTACAGGTACTAAATTGGTCTCGCCACTTTGTAATATGTAGCGGTACATGTAAGATAGCTTATTTACGAATTTGGTGGCATTTTCATTATCTCTTATCAAAGAGGATAATGAATTTAGCGAATTGAACAAAAAATGTGGATCGATCTGGTTTTTTAAGGCTGCCAATTCGTTCTCTAGATTCTGTTGTTTTAACTGCTCGTTCTCAATTCTACTCTCTTGCTTATCTGTACTTACACGTAATAAACGGGCAATAAAAAATAGTACTATAGACAGGTTGATGAAGGTAAAATTAACCCAGCCTTCTTCATGAGAATCCAACGTTCTGCCATTTACCAAAGGATAAACTGCTATTATGATTTTTACCACTACAAAAAGTGATAAAGCATTTATGAGCAATATCAAGATCCACTTTAATATTGGCGACCATTTTAAAGCATCATAATCTATATTGGCATTCAACTGTATTACCGACCATGAAAAACAAAAGAAGAAAAGATACCTATATAAAAAGTCGGTAACCCAAGACATGGAGAAATTTAAGTTCCCCTCCATAATACCATTATATAGATAGATAGTCTTTGGCAGCGATACCAAAATACCTATAAGTAGGGCCGTTTTAACTACTTCTCCCTGTTTAACCTTTGTCAATGCCATGTAATCTCTTTTCTAAATGGTACTTTTCAAATATACCGTAATAATAACTTTGAATTTGCAATGCGCAAAAAAGCCGGTCTTTACTAAGTAAAGACCAACTTACATTTAAACTACACTAACTTCTTAAAGTGCATAGGCATCAAAATCGGCAGGTAAATAAGCTGCAGTTTCAAAACCTAATTCCACAATATCTTCCTCTTCGAAAATTTCAAAATCTATATCGGATAGATTGGCACCTGCGTAGGGATCAAAATCAAGAGGCAAATATTCAAATGCATCGAAACCTAAATCTATTTCTTCGTTGATTTCTAATACTTCAATGTCGTTCGCATTCAATTTATCCATCTCTAAAGATGCTTCTAACTGTGCTTCTAAATCGATAACACAATCATTGAAAATGGCGGTGATTTCTGCCTTCTCGGTTTCTTTATTTTTTTGAATTCCTTTAAATGATATAAAGGTGACGGCCACTACGACCACCGCTGATAAAATTTTAATGTTTTTCATGATTTTATAATTTTAAGTTCTTAGAATTGTTTTACTATACCCCAAAGATATTGCGCAATACTGCTTGTAGATAATATTAGTGACCCAACTGTCAAATTTGCCATCTAAAACAGCTTTAGACAGTTATGAATTTTTTTTTGGCGGATATTAAGCGGGAATAATTTTGAAGTAATTAGTACTTATACACTTCTAATTTGAAGTAGACAAACAATTAAAATACATTCATTTTTTCGGATGCACGCCTACTTAGTGAACCAATCGCGCACCGATTCTTCGGCTAATTTGTTATTAGGTGTAAAGGCACTATTATGCTCGCCGCGGTATTCGATGTAGCTAGGGAATTTCCACCACAGTATACCTTGGCACCAAGGTTCGTTTTGTATACCTTCAAAGATAATCTCGTAAGATCTACGCTGTGCTTCTTCGTTAATGGTATCGTCTGCCTCTGCATGCGGATTCTTCCAAGGGGCATCAACACTTCTAAAACCTATTTCGGTAAATACGATGGGTTTTTTAAAGCGATCATATACCTTTTTAATCTTCGTCTTTACGGTATCGAACTGCAGACTTAATTCTTCGTTCGTAGGACTGTCTTTTTTACTCAACGGATAATAGGAGTTTAAACCAATGAAATCTAAATCGTCCCAAAATTCTATTTTCTCAAATTCTGCTCCCCAATTGGCGGCATAGGTAAGTTGCCCAGAATAAAGCGCCCGCGTTTTCTTGATCATCGCACGCCAAGCTTCAGGTTGCGACAAAGTTGCTTTGGTAAACTCTACCCCTATACACAAGGCATCCATCTCATGAATTTCTGCCAAGAAGGCGTAGTGGCGGATCCAACGATAATAATAATCATGAAACTTGTCCCATTGTGCATCTGTAGGCATATCTATACCGCCCGGCCAACTACCGCCCACATAAATCTGTGGTTTCAACAAGGTATACATACCCATATCACTCGCCATTGCCACGGCATGTACTACAGCGTCATCGTTTTCACTACCGGCATTATTACTAAAATGAAGTGGCGTTGGTGTATTTATATCGTTAATGCCCGTATACGGTACGATTGCCATGGCATTACTACCCATATTCTTTTGCTTCAATAGAGATTCCGTCGCTTTTTGAGAACCATAGCCGTTATAAATACTATAGCCTTCATGTGCAAAATTGAAGCCTTTTAGGTAGGGTAATTTTTTCTTTTCCGTTTTTTTCTTCGGATGTGCTTTTGGCAACCCCTTTAAATAGTTTTGCCACTTTACTTCTAGTATTTTTTCTTCTGTTTCAGAAAGGGATGCATTTTTGTATCGTTTTAGGTAGGTTTCTTTCCCCCAAGTTTTTATTAGAAAATCGGTAAAAGCACCTGCCATACAATCTCTAATAAGTGATGATTCCATCTCCATAAAAGAATTATCCAACAGTTCTGCTACAGTAAATGTATTTTCAGATTCTACCAACCTTGCCGACCAATAATGATAGCCTTTCATTTGCCAGGTATTAGTAAAATAAATCGGTAAACCCGATGTGATTATATTTTTATCACTCTCTCCAATAAGGTTGTGCAGCAACAAAGCATTATCTCTACCGATGTTATTATTGTCATAGATTTTATTGACAATGGTGTGTACCGAATTTGTTACAGTATCAAAAGTAGAATGATCTGTATTGCCTGTCATCAAGCCTTTTTCTTCTGTACAGGTATAAAAATTATATGTAATTTTTGGTGCATTCTTGCCACTAACAAAATCGACTATCGTAGCTTTTGATGCTGTAACCTTTGCTTGCCAATTATCAACATCGGCTGGTTCAATGGCTTTTTGATGGTCTATGAATTTAAATTCATCGGTATCTAACAAAACCCTGGTGCCCGTGGCAAAATTGAAAAATGTAGCCCCCTCAATTCCCCATTCGTTATTGAAATCGCCCATAACCAATCGCTCTTTATTCTCATACACCTCGTATTCTAAATTCTGGCAGTAAAACGACTGACCTTGCTCAGCTACTTTTTCTTCAAAAAATGAAAATACTTCTTGGGCATCTGTACCGGTCAAAAAGCTAAAAGGAATTTTAGGGTCTGTGGGACTCGGATAAAAACTTACCCCGAGAATCGAATTATTATTGGGTACTTCTTTTGAGCCTATTTTTATTTCTGAGTTCGATACCTGAAAAGGGGTATCGCCCATGTATTTTTTTATCAGCGGATTCTCATCTACGGTACCTACCAAAAAAACAATACTATTGTTCAGTGCTTCTCTGCTTACCTCTGCTACATTTTGGTAACTGACCTTTACACTTCGCCAAGATTTGGTAACCTCCATCAAAGAAAGGTTATGAAGAACATTTTTATACTGCTGCTGTAGTGTTGAATCTTTTGCACCGTAGACCACCAATATCTCTCGCTTATCGAAGAAACTTCTACGAAGATCTCTTCGTGTAGCCACAGAATCTATTGCTTTGGGTATGATCTCATTTTCTGCTTTAGGAAAATATTCTACACCTGCAAACCCAACAATACCAACAATAACAAATAAGGCAACTAAGAGATATTTCTTCTTCATAAAGTCAGTAATTGGCTAACTGTTGTTTAAGATAACAAAACTGTAAAACCTATATCTGTTTACGACGTTATTTAACTTTTAAAAAAGGAAATTTTGTGGTGGTATGTTCCAAACCTGTTTTAAATTCATTTTAAAACACCTAGGTTTCTTTCATAAACACTTGAACTTGAAAAAGGGTTTCCGATTCATTTATTCTTCTTTAGGCATCTCAAATGTCACTTCGAGTGAATTTCAAGGCACGAAGAAATTTGTATCGAGAAACTCGCATGTTCCAGACCTGTTCTCGATACATTTTTAAAAAACGCTACGCTTCTTTCAAAAACACTCGAACTGACAATACGTTTTGCTTGAACTTATTAGTTTTAAAAATCGAATAAAATATCACAAGTAAAATCCACTTCTGCCCTTTTGTGGTAGAAAGCCATTTGTACCTTAACTTTGTACTACCAAATAGTCAACGCTACATGAAATCAATGCTACTTTTTACTTGTTTCTGCTTTTATACCTTGACCGCTTTTGCCCAAGGCGTAGCAATAATTCCATTAGAGAAATATACAGAGCTTCGAGTGTACGATAGAATTAGTGTTACCTTAGTGAAAGGCGAAAAGAATAAAATTGAAATATCTGCCGAGAACAAAAAAGATTTGAGCATTACCGAAAATGACGGTCGCTTGAGACTAAAAATGTGCTCGGGCGAATCTTTGCTGAATTCCATCTTAAGCATTAAACTTTTCTATACTGAAGCACTTTCGGTTATTGATGCAAATAAGAACTCTCGTATTATTTCAACGGGATTAATTATCGGTACAGATTTAGCTATTGAAGCACAAGACGCCAGTACCATCACCTTAAATATTGCCTACAACAATGTATCGGTTAAAAGCACGAGCGGTAGCGAAATAAAACTTTCTGGTAATAGCGGTACTCAACAGGTGATGATCAATACCGGTGGTAAACTTTTAAATAAAGGTCTAAAGACTAAAAGTAGTACCGTAATCGTATTATCTGGAGGTAGTGCCGAAGTTTATGCCAGTGAGGCTGTTATTGCCAAGGTAAAAGCAGGTGGAGCAATTACGGTGTACGGCAACCCAAAATCTGTAGATAAAGATGATACGTTTGGTGGTAAAATTGCAATACTAGAATAATTACTGCTCTATACTCTGAACATCAAACCCAATCAGTTCATTATCTTGAAACTGCGGAGTAACCTCTATAGGGTTACAACATACTTCGCAATCTTCTACATATGTCTGTTGTGAAATAGATGGATCTAATAGCATAGATACTTCTTCCCAACAATACGGACACTGAAAATAATGCTCGAACATAACTACAGTTTATGCTTTCAATTCTTTCGCTAGTTCTTTTAAAGTAAGAGTCTGAATTAAATTACCGCCATTAGAAGTAAAAATGGTATCGTAACCTAATTTTAAGGATAGTATATCTTCATTAGTATCTAAATGAATGTCTGAAGGGTTTACCTTGACTTCTTCTAACTTTACATCGAAACGCTTTTTTAAGCTGACCAATCCGTTCATCTTACGCAACTCGAATCCGTAGAAATCAAACAAGCGCTTTAATCCGCTGAAAAAACTTATTCCTATAAAAACTAAACTTGCCATGGCAAATTTATATGCCAAGGTAAAAACGTCTAGCTCATCTCCATTTATAAAAGTATGTGCCAAGTTTATACAACCATAAATACCCAAAAAGAAAACTAATAGACCAACGATAACAGCAAGCACATCGGTAAGTAAGGCTTTGGTAGTTCTGGTTACCGTTAAGCCATCTGCCGTTTTGTTGGCCTGAAATCCGAAATCTTTTAAAAACTCTAGATTATTAATTTGAGCTAGTTTATTGGCAATGGTAGTTTCTAAACCACTTAAATCTACAACAACAGTACGTTTCTGCAACTCATCTTGTAAACTTAATTGCGCTTCAAAAGTGAGTAATGAATGTTGATCTAGAATTTTTATAAGCTCGCTATTTGTTCTATCGCTATACATGTTATTCCCTAATTAATTTACTCGACAATCGAGGTTAAAATCTCTAAGCCTTCTTACAATTCTATATTCAATAACTGACCTGTAAGTTGCAATAGTTGAAGCTCTGCTAATTTTGCATCGTACTTTGCCAAGTTCTTATTGGTCTGAGCGTTTAACAAATTGATCTGTGCCTGTCTAAATTCTATAGATGTAATACTGCCCAATTGAAATTGTTCTTTTGAACGTTCAAAATTGTTTTGGTTCGTAAATACGTTTTGCTCTTGAATTTGATATATTTTTAAAAGATTCTCATACAATGCCATTGCATTTTGCATATCTCTATTTACTTCTAGCTCTACCTGCTTGCGCAATAATTCTTGATTAGCATAGGTAATCTTCGCATTCTTTACACTTACGGTTGTGCTACCACCATCAAAAAGATTCCACGTAAGACTTGCACCTAAAGAATAGTTACCTACGTTAGAATTAGTGCCCGGAAATACGGCCCCCGTTAAGAAAGCAGAAGGGGCATTTTGGTTTCTATTCCATCCATAAGAACCGGTAAGACCAATCGTTGGCAAATAGCCCGATTTGTTCACTTTAATATCATATGCATTGATATTTAAATTGGTTTCTGTCTGTAAGACCGCCACGTTATTCTTAATAGCCTCATCCATGAACTCGACAATCTGAAATTTAGGTATGAAAACAATAGTGGTATCTACCTGATATTGGGTAGCTAAATCTTGGTTCAAAACTACATTTAAATCGCGCTTTGCATTTGCCAATTGCTGCTCGGTATTCAATAAATTAATGCTATCATTGGTCATATCTACCTGAGCGTTCAATATATCTAACCTGGTATTTTGACCGTATTCAAAAGAATATTCTGACCTGGTTATTCTATCTCTTGAAATTTCCAATGCTTGCTTTTGAACATTTTTATTCTCGGTCAATCGAGCGATTTCAAAATAAACCGTGAACATCTGTATCATTGTATTTTCAATGGTCTCGCGAGCCTGTAACGTACTTAATTGATACTGCTCTTTTAGTCTTTTATAATTGTAAAATCTACCCATTCCATCGAATAACGTATAGTTAAGGTTCAAAGCAGAACTATATCGCTGACTCTCTGCACCATCAATAGAAATGTCATCTCTTTCGGTACCATCATCATTAAATTGCCCTGGAAATTCGGTTGTGGTATTATTGTTATTATAGGTTGCCGCCGCCGTACCTGTCAAGGTAGGTAAATAGCCAGAGTTTAAAATACTCGTGTTATTTTCAGCAATCTCGACTTGACCTTTAGCTATCTCAATTCCGAAATTGTTCTCCAAAGCCTTTATAACAGCATCTTCCTTCAAAAGTGTCTTTTCTTGTGCAAAAATTCCACAAAGCGGAAAAAATACTAATAATGTGATGAATCTTACTTTACTCATTATAACTTATCTATATTCTTATATGGATGTGAACCACCTTCAATTTGCCCTAGATGTTCGCTACCTTCAATTGCCCCATGCGAATGACTTTCTAAATGTGAAGCTTCTTTTCTTTCTTTAATTGCTCTTTCTACTTCTTCTTTCGTAATCTTATGACCCGAAGCGAAAGATAAATTCTGCGCTTTTAAATTGTTGCTGAACGATAAAAACAATGGCAACATCAATAAGGTCAGCACTGTAGCAATACCAATACCATAGGCAATAGAAATCGCCATTGGCTTCAAGAACTGCGCTTGTCTACTCGTCTCTAACATTAAAGGAGCCAAACCTGCGATAGTAGTTATCGATGTCAAGAAAATTGCTCTAAATCTCGATTTACCTGCTTCAAAAATGGCATTATCGAAAGACATACCTTCACGTAAATTCGAATTGAACTTACCGATAAGTACAAGGCCATCGTTTACCATAATACCGATCAAGGCAATAATACCTAATATAGAAAGTACGTTTATTGGAAAATCGTGTATCCAATGTCCCCATGCTACCGCTGTAAAGCTAAACGGCACCAATAATAATAACATTAACGGCTGACTAAAACTTCTAAAGGTAAATGCGATAGTGATATAGATTAACAATATTACCGTAAAACCTACCAACTTTAAAGAGCCTGTCAATTTCTCCAGCTCTCTATTCTGACCTTCGTAAGATGCACTTACCGTTGGATACTTAGATTGTATCTCTGGCATGTGCACATTCTGAATTTCGGTCATGATTTCTGTAGGGCTATCCTTTACATCTTTCATATCGGCAGACACTTGAATTTCTCGTCTACCTTCTAAACGATTGATAGCAACATCACCACGTACAATAGTATAATCTGCAATTTCACTCAATGGTACCCGATCACCTGACGGAGTTACAATACGCATATCATCTAAATTAGAGATTGACGATCGCTCTTCTTTATCGTAACGAACCCAAACCCTGATCTCATCTTGAGAACGCTGAAAACGTTGTGCCTGAACCCCAAAGAAACCTGCACGAACCTGAGTCATTAATGTCTGTAGATCCAAACCTAATAAATAGGCGTTCTCTTTTAAGGTTAATCTAATTTCTTTTATACCCGCCGGGTCATTATCTGCAATATCCTTTAATCTAGGATTTTTGGTCAATATGCCCTTTAATTCAGCTTTAGCTGCTTTTAACTGCTCGATATTATTACCAAGTAAGGATACCGAAACCGGTGACCCACCAAAGTTACCGCCAGAACCATAAATTAGACTTTCTACACCTACCACCGGACCAACTAATTCTTCTAATCTTCTAGTGACCATATCTGCAGAAATCTCATTTGGTCTTTCTTCACCTGGTAACAAGTTAAGAGTCAATACCGCCGAAGAAGAACCCGGACCTAATCTTCTGATTATATTCTCAAAAACATCTTTATCTGATGCAACCATATATTCTTCTGTCAATTCTTTATTGACGATTAAGGCTTTTTCTTCGATTAATGAGATAATGGAATCTGTGATTTTTTCATTGGTACCATTTGGCATCTCTAATTCAATACCAACCCTATCACTGGCAATTCTTGGAAAGAAAGCCGTTCTTATAATACCGCCACCTACAGAACCTAATGTTAAAATAAAGGCTGATGCAAATACAGCGAACATGAATATTTTATGATTCATAGAAAAACGTAGAACTGGCGTATATAATTTATCACGCATCCATACCATTAGCCTATCTCCAAATTCATTGATTACCCTTAGTTTGGCAAATGCATTCGCTAATCCGCTTTTTGGTTTATCATCTATTGGCTGCAATGCTTTAGAATGAGCTAGGTGAGCAGGTAATATAACCAATGCCTCTACTAACGACACTACCAATGTCAAAATAACAATAACAGAAACCTCACCAAAGAACTCACCAATTCTACTATCTAAAAACAAGAAAATAGAGAACGCTAAAATCGTTGTAATAATAGCAGAAATAATAGGAGGCAGTACTTCCATAGTACCATCTACGGCTGCCTGAACAGGAGATTTCCCTTTTTCGTAATGCTGATAAATATTCTCGGCAATTACAATACCATCATCTACCAAAATACCGATAACGATGATCATACCAAACAATGAAAGTACATTAATGGTAACATCGAAGAAGCCCGCAAAAACGAACATCCCCAAGAAAGCAACAGGTAAACCAAAGGCTACCCAGAACGCTAATCTTGTATTCAAGAAAAGAGATAAGAATATTAATACCAACACCATACCCATAATGGCATTCTCTGTCAGTAACTGTGTTCTTTGATTTAACGTTGTAGATTGATCCGATACTACATCTAACTTAATGTTATTATACTTCTGATTGAACTCAACTACATATTCATTAACCTGATCTGCAGCGGCAATTAAATCTTCGTTATTAGTACTAGTTATAGTTGTACTAACAGATAGGTTACCATTAAAAAAAGTTGCATTTGGGGTTTCAGCAAAACGATCCCTAACAATAGCTACATCTTTTAAACGAATTACATTACCAGATTGATCTGCACGAACAACAAGGTTATTTAGTTCACTACCGTAATACGAACGGTTATTTGCACGTATTAAATATTCTTCGGCATCTGTTTTAATATTACCACCTGTTACTAGTATGTTAGCATTGGCAACCGAACTAGCTACTTCAGAAAACGACAAGCCGTAAGCTAAAAGATCATTTTCATTAACAGCTATCTCAATTTCTTCATTCGGGAAACCAGAAATCTCTATTTGAGAGATACCCTCCATGGCCCTAAGGTCATTCTCGATTTCTCTACCAACACTCTTCAGTGTTGCTAACGGAATGTCTTCTCCACTAATAGCAAAAGATATGGTTTGACGAACACTTTCTAATTTAGAAACGATTAAAGGCTCCATACCGGTTGGGAAGGTAGGTACTCTATCTACCGCATTTTTTACTTCTAAAAGCATGAAGTCGATATTCTCTCCTTTTTCAATCTCTACATTAATGGTACCACTGTTCTCTCTAGAAGTAGAGGTTACACGATCAACGCCTTCAAGTCCTTTTAAGTTATCTTCTATCTTAAGTACAATACCTTCCTCTACCTCTTGTGGCGATGCACCTGGGTATGTAATTGTAATCGCAATGTTCTTAGAATCCGTCAATGGAAAGTAAGAAGACTTCAAAGCCTTTGCCCCTACAATACCAAATAAGGCAAACGAAATAACTATAACATTAACGGCAACATGATACCGAATAAAATATTCTATCAGTTTACGCATTATTCTTTCTTATTTTCTGGTTGTTCAGAGTACATTTTTACCGCCATACCTGTAAAAGCACCACTTATAGGCTTAGAAACTATTGTAATTCCGTCAGGTACGTTTTTAAGTACAACACTCTTGTCTGAGAAATAAACAGGCTCTACATCGATCTTATCAAGAACAGAGTCTCGTACTATAAATATCTTGTTGCCTTCCAACAACAACCCTCTATCTACCTGAATAGCATCTTCTTCTTTTTTTGCATCTAAATCTGCTTCTAAATACATACCTTCTCTTAAGTTCTCGTCGTCAACTTCGATATAAGCGTTTACCGTTTGGGTCAGCTGATCAATACTACCACTGATTCTTGTAACTTTACCTTTATAGGTGCTGTTATCATCTAAATTGGTAAGTTCAACCGACTCGCCTACTTTTAATAAATCAGTATAGCGTTTACTAATAGCAACTTCAAGTTCGTAAACTTCGGTATTAATGAATTCTCCTAATTTCTGACCTGATCTTACCAAAGTACCTTCGGTAACCAAGGTCTCAGTAAGAATCCCTGAAAATGGAGCTACTATACGATATTTAGATAATCGTTGCTCTAAATTCTTAACATTATAAAAACTGGTTAAAATACCTCTACCTGAAATAAAGAACTTTTCTTTCTCCGTAGTCATTTCTGGAAGCGCCGGAGTGGTTTTTGACATATCAAAATTAGAAAGGTAATCTTGCCATTTCGAATAGATATCTGGATAGTCTAATCGTAAATCGGGCATAACAGCCGTTAATTGATTGAAAAGATTACTCTTTGCAGATTGCACGCTTGCAGCATATTCATTTGCATCGATGCTTATAATAGTCTCGCCTTTACGAAAAGCTTGCCCTTCTTTGAACAGCTTGCTACCCTTTTTAAATACACCTTGAACCTCAGCATATAACTCTACCCGTTGTTTCGCTGTTAGGTTACCATTTGCCGATACTACAATGGGTACCATTCCATTCTTTACTACCTCTGTAAAAACAGTTTTAACTACTTTATCAGATTTGGGCTTGAATGTTTTCTTACTATCAATAATAGCTCCAGCTAAAAAAAAGGACACTACAATTAGTAAAATACCTAAAACGGTAAAAATAATTTTTCGCATTTTATTTTAATTTATAAGCGTATTTTAAAAAAACACAGAATCAAAAATACTTTTTAATATCCTTTAGAATCACACTAATTAAATGAACCGACCAAATTTCAACGTGAAACGACTTTGATACTAATTCAGCTTAATTTTCTACTATTCTTTAGGAACTTTATTTCCCTAAAACTTCAACACTAACGTCTTAAATTCAGCGACACATTTTTAACAACAATCAAAGTATTGTTAAAACTGAACAGCAATTTTAAAAAGACTTTAACGCGATACTTTTGGAAATCAATTAATCATCGGCGAAACTACGAAAAAACCCCTCTGTCATTAAAAGCCTTAATGGTTAAAGTAATCATAAAACTGTCGCTATCGAAGATTATCAGAAATTAAAAAAGGGATGCAAAAGCATCCCTTTTTTAATTTATATTTCAACTTCTTTAGTTTCGTTTTACATCTTCGTACTTGGTATCTACAATGCGCGTTCTACTGGCATCTGTACTACCAAATTTCATATTTAAAAATTCATCGTCACTATCAAAAACTGCAAGTTTTGAACTCTGCATTCTTAATAACGAATTTAAAGATCTAAAGTCGTTACCCTGCAATTGTACAAACTCTAAATTACTTAAGGTTGCCATACCGTTTGGCAAATCACCTTCGAACTGGTTATAAGATAGAATCAATTCTTTTAAATTAACTAAACGACCAAGATCAACTTCTATAGTACCTGCTAATTTATTACCAAAAAGCTCTAGCCTTTCTAACTTACCCAATTTTTCAATTGACTTAGGTAAGCTTCCTTCTAAGTAATTACTTGAAAGGTTTAAGGTTTTTAGGTTTGACAATTCTCCTATTCCACTCGGAATAGTTCCTTGCAATAAATTATTGAACATTGACAATTCTTCTAGTTGTGTCATTTTTGAACAATCTTGAGGTAAATTACCCTTCAGCTTATTCATCTCTAAACGCATAGTTGTCAACTTTTCTAACTGAAACATATCTTCTGGTAAATTCCCTTCGATTACGTTAAATGCAAGATTCAATGTTTGTAAATGTGAGAGGACCGAGATTCCTTCAGGAATAGCCCCTGTAAGATTATTACGATAAAGTTTCAATGCAGTTACATGACCATCTTCGATTTCCACACCATACCAAGTTGATGGATCAGCTTTTACATCCCATTTATTTTGCCATTGATCACCAACGGTACTTTTATTGAATTCTAATAGGTATTGTTTTTCGCTAGTAGGTATTTGCGCTCGGATCATATAACTACAAGTCAGCACAAGAATTAAGAAGGTATTGGTTATAACATTTTTCATACTGAAAAAATTAACTTATTTGAAGGGACTTTTACTTAAACCTCTTACACGGTAATACTCCTATTATACAGCTTTAGTGTAAAAAGTACTTTTATTATAACGTGCAAAAAATATATTTATGATATATAGCTAGCAATAATGCATAACAACAAGAAAGAGATGTTGAACAACATCTCTTTCTTTCACCAAACTAACTAAAAGTGTAAACTACTCTTACTCTTCTATATCTTCGAACTTAGTATCTGCCATTCTGGTTTTACTGAAGTTGATATCTTTAAATTCTAATTTCTTATCATCTTTATCATAATCAAAAACTAAATACTCTTTCGTTTCTAAAAACTCTAAAGCTTTGAACGAACTGAAATTATTATTCTGAATTTGAAATACTTCTAAACTTGCTAAATCAGCAAACTCGTTAGGAATATCACCTATGAATCTATTATTTGCCAAAACCAATTCTTTCAACTTGCTTAGTTTACCCATATCTCTTGGTATAGCACCTTCTAATCTATTTTCAAATAAACCTAATGTTTCTAATTGAGATAATGAACCTAATGAACTTGGTATGTCACCATAGAACTCATTGCTTGAAAGATTCAATACTTTTAGATCTGTTAGGTTACCTACCGTAGCTGGAATTTTACCTGTGAAAAAATTGTTGAAAGCTGAAAGCTCTTCTAATAGTATTAGATTACCAATACCTTCTGGCAGTTCGCCATTAAGCCTATTCATTTCTAATTTCAAAACTTTCAAATTAGATAGGTTTGCTATTTCTGCAGGTAATGAACCTGTTAATGAATTGAATGCAAGATTCAATACCTTAAGATTTTGTAAATTTCCTATTTGCGAAGAAATTGATCCCATAAGGTTATTATGGAACAAATTAACTTCTACCACCTTATCATTTTCGACCTTGACACCGTGCCATTGAGAAACCGGAGTATTTAAATCCCATTTCTTTACCCAATGACTACCATTGGCAGTTTCGTAAAAATCAATCAAAGCTTTCTTCTCCTTTTTCGAGACTTCTGCAAAACAGGCAGATGTTAGAAATAACACACTGAAACTTAAATAGTATAATTTTTTCATAAGATGGTGGTTTGATAAATTCAATATACTAAGAATTATCCTACAAATTTGAACTAATAACGTCGAATACTAAAATTTTATCGTTAACTAACCCCTATTTGTTGTGAAAGTAGCTGAAAGTGTTGTGAAACCCCCAAATCTGTATGTCAACAATTTAACTACTAAGCTAACTCATCAATGTCAATTGTAAGCGTTTCCCAGTTCTGCATTAGTGTTTCCAACTTTTTCTTTTTCGCTTGGTATCCTTCGAAAAAATCAGGCTTAGCAATAGTGGCATCATAATCTACCAACAAGTTATGGTCAATGTCTTTAATCTCCTTTTCAAGGCTGCCTATTTTGCTTTCTACCGAACTCAATTGATTTTTTAAACTTTTAAGCTTTTTCTGGTCTTGAAAAGAATTTGATGCTTTTGGTTTTGCCTTTTCAACAACTACTGTTTGCTTTTTCTCTATAGCTCTAAAATTTTCTACTTTTCGCTGCTCTAAGTAGAAATCTACATCACCTAAATACTCTCTAATTTTTTGATCTTTAAACTCATACACCTTATTGGTTAGCCCTTGTAAAAAATCTCTATCGTGAGAAACCAATATTAAAGTACCTTCAAAATTTAAACATGCTTGCTTTAGTACATTTTTCGATTTAATATCTAAGTGGTTGGTAGGCTCATCCATCACCAGTACATTAAAAGGCTGCAGTAACATTTTAGCTAAAGCCAAACGGTTACGCTCACCACCTGAAAGTACTTTCACATACTTATCTACCTCATCGCCCCTAAATAAAAATGAACCTAAAATATCTCTTACCTTACTTCTGTTTTTTTCGTTTGCGGCATCAATCATCGTATCTAAAATGGTCTTATTACCATCGAGATACTCCGCCTGGTTTTGAGCAAAATATCCTATTTGTACATTATGACCCAATTTTAGGTGTCCGTCATGTTTAAGTTCACCAACAATAATTTTTGCCAAAGTAGATTTACCTTGTCCGTTCTGACCAACGAAGGCTGTTTTACTATCACGCTCTATTAGCAGGTTAATATCGTTTAACACTAAATTATCACCATAAGCTTTTGAGAGTTCTTCTATCTCTACAACGACCTTACCGGGAGTAACGGAAATTGGAAAACGAAGACTCATTACACTATTGTCATCTTCATCGACCTCTATACGCTCTATTTTATCTAATTTCTTAATTAAAGATTGCGCCATTGAAGCCTTGGTCGATTTTGCCCTAAACTTTTCAATTAATCTTTCTGCTTGCTGAATTTCTTTTTCTTGGTTCTTTTGAGCGTTAACCTGCTGCTGCTTTATCTCATTTCTTAATACCAGGTATTCGGTATATGGCTTATTGTAATCGTAAATACGACCTAATGAGATTTCAATAGTTCTGTTGGTAACATTATCTAAGAACATTTTATCGTGAGATACGATTACCACCGCACCTGTATAATTATTTAAAAACTGCTCGAACCAAATAATAGATTCAATATCCAAGTGATTGGTCGGCTCATCGAGCAACAACACATCATTTGTTTGCAGTAATAATTTGGCTAGCTCTATACGCATACGCCAACCACCTGAAAAGGTTTCGGTCTTTTTATCAAAATCTTCTCTTCTAAAACCTAAACCTTGTAGTATTTTTTCTGTTTCGCCTTGGTAATTATATCCTCCTAAAATTTCATAATGGTGGGTAATATCACTGAGGTCAACAATTAATTGACTGTACGAATCTGATTCATAATCCGTTCGTTCTGCTAATTGTTTGTTGATTTCATCTAATTTAAGCTCTAAAGATTTTATCTCTTCAAATGCTTGATATGCCTCTTCTAAAACTGACCGACCTTCTACAAAATCTATATCTTGTCTTAGAAAACCAATTTTGATATCTTTTTCTATTGCAATAACACCGGTATCTAAAGCCATATCCTTGTTAAGCAGTTTTAACAAGGTTGATTTACCCGCGCCGTTTTTACCTACTAGCCCTGCTCTATTTCCCGCATTTAAACGGAATGATATCTCTTCAAATAAATATTCTCCTCCAAAAGAGACTGATAGGTTGTGAACGTTTAACATAAATTCTAATTATTCTATTTTTTTACTCGAAAGCAGGGACTATTTTACCCTAGTAACTTTTAAGTTAAATTTATCTTTGTCACTAAGGTTATAAGACTTAAAAAATGCCTCAAAATCGTACCTTAGTATAAAGTTTTGCAAATGTTAAAAAAAGGAAACAAACTCTACAGTATTTTAACAGGAAGTTGCCCTAGATGTCATGAAGAAAGCATGTATTTGGACAAAAACCCGTACCATATGGGCAAAATCTTTAAAATGCACGAAAGATGTAGCCATTGTAACCTAAAATATAAAATTGAACCGTCGTTCTTTTACGGGGCTATGTATGTGAGTTATGGAGTTGGAATTGCCTTTGCGGTAGCCGCATTTGTTATTGCTAATCTTTTTCTTGGCGCCAACCTAATTGAAACATTTATTGCCATTATCGTTACCCTAGTCGTATTCATGCCAATAATTATGAGACTATCACGTAATATTTGGATCAATATGTTCGTAAAATACGACCCAAAAGCCAAAGCGAACATCAAGAATTCTTAATTCGAAGCAAATCGGGCTATATTCATTTCTTCAAGTATTGGAATTTGCATCTCTATATGCTCATAAAGCGATTTAGCCGCCCAAGGTGCAATGGTTATACCATGAGAACCAAAACCATTCAATAGCCATAAGTTGTTGTACTTTGCATGTTTACCCACCAATGGTCTTCTATCTTTTACCGTAGGGCGCATACCTGCTTCATGGCCAACTATCTCGTAAGAGCAGTCTAAAAGACTTTGTAATTTATTGATAAGCTCATTTTTTGCTTCTAGAGTCGTTGAATTATCTTTTTGATTTCTATTATATGTAGCACCTACTTTATACAAATCATCGCCTAACGGAATTAAAAATATAGAAGATTTAATAATTTGAGTTTCTTTTAGTTCTTTAGCTTTTATAACAATGTATTCCCCTTTTGATCCTTGCATTGGCAAATGATTGAAATACGGATTCTTCATCATACCATAACCTTCTGTAAAGACTATATTTTTAGCCTTTACATCTTGATAGCTTATCGCACTTTGTTCTATTTGAAGTTGCCTATAATCAAATGTATCATTATATAGCTTATTTTCTTTCTCTAGCCAGTTCGCATAGCTATTGAAAAGTAACTTGGTATCTAGCTTACCCGTTTCCAGTACTTTTCCAAACTGAAATGGCGCTTTGAGTCCGTCATTTTCATTATTCACTAATTTTATATCTAGAAATGGTTTCAGTTTTTCTTTATCAGCGGCTTCAAACCAAAGATTCTGCTCTTCTATAGAAGCGAATTTTCGAAGTACATTAAGTTTTTTGTCAAAATTCACATCCAAAAATTGCTCTAACTGCGTATAAAATTCAGCAGCAATGGGCAGTTGCTCATCTGCGCGCCAAGAAAGTGTAAATCGCTTTAATATAACAGGATTATACAAACCGCCTGCTACACGCGACGATGTTTGCGAATGGTCATTAAAAACCACAAAAGTCTTGTTGTTTTTGCGTAATATTTCGCAAAATGCGGTACCCGCCAATCCTAGTCCTACTACCATGTAATCTACCATGGCGCAAATGTAATGACATTTGCACAAAACATGATATAAAAACAAAAGACCCGATCTTTCGATCGGGTCTTTATTATGTGAATTGGATTTTCAATAAGCTTAGTAAGCCCACATGTCTTGTTCCTTATCTCTAATTGTTTCTTTAATTCGTTTTGCTTCCAATAATTGGAACAAAGCATTATCAGAAATGTAATCGTCTACTTTTCTATCACCTTGTATATTATCTTCTTTATAAATTACGGCATCGAATCTTCTTGCATTTAACAACATATCAAATGAGATAGGCTGAGCTGAATTCTGTGAGTTGAAAACTTTAGCTTCGTGCAACATTTCACGAGCATCTGGATACCATACCCAAAAAAGCTCTACCATGTCTGGATTGTCATCATCCATAAAGTTTACATCTGGTGCAACTGGAGCAATACCTAAAAGACGGTATTTTAATTCTCCCTGTCTCTTATCGAAATACCAAATTCCTTTAACGTGATATTCTTCAATATCAGCTGCAGAAATAGTTCTACGAGTAATATACTCTTCTGAAACAGTTTCACCTGCATTCATTTGTTCATACCCATAATCTAGCGTATCAACCATTTGCAAGGCATCTTTTAAATCGTTAAAAGATCTTTTTTTAGTGAAATAAGAATCTGTATAAGTTTCTAATTTTCCACTCTTTAAATTTTTTATTAGAACGTGGTATAAAGACCTTCTATCTGGTCCAATATCCATAGTATCTGTTGGATAATATAATGGGAAGTTAACTCTCTCATCTAAATCTATAGCTTCCCATAAAGTTTTAGACCAAAGTATATCCCTATCATCTACATAACCATATTCTAATGGAGCATCGTTATCTACAGCTTTCTGAGCTTCTGTACGAATACCAACCTCATCTGGTTTCTTCGCATTCAATACATTTGCTTGGGCCATCATTGATAAAGGTAACATTGTTACCGCTCCCATTACTAAAACATTTTTCCAATTCATGTTTGCTTCACTTTAAAATTAACCGGGCAAGACCAATGGGCTTGCCCGGTATCATTCTATTTATTTAGTTTGTAATCTCCACAACTACTGGAGATACTTTTTTCAACTTGTAACTTTTATTGTTTGTGATATAAGCTTCGATATCAAATATTTGAACGATATCTCCTCTTTTAGCGCGTTGTAAAGCTGATTTAGCTTTACCATCCATCTTATTGCCTCTTACAGAAACAGTTGGTTGACCTGGTACTTTGAATTTAAAGCCGCTTACTGCAAGGTTTAAATCAAAATCAAAGTCTTCTAAGCCAGCACCGATCGTAGCGATCTCAACATTCCTTTTTGGAAGTTTAATACTACCTGTTTGCTTACTTACACTACCTTCTGGTCTTGGAATATCTTTAATTCTAAACTCAGACTTAGAAGATACGGCTTGACCATCTGGCAAAGTACCTGAAGCTGTAATAGTAACGTTTCTTCCAGTTCCTGGAGTCATTACATATTTACTGCCACTTACAGCCTTAAGACCTGGAGCAGAAGCTCTTACCTTATTATTTGGTATACCTGGTATAGAGATAGACATTGGGTTAGCAACACCTCTATATACAACATTCATTTTATCGGCAGCAATTAAAGCAGCGTTAGGCTTAGATATTGTTGCGAAAGAATTTTTAACCTCAACAGGTATTTCTTCACCGTCTTGCTTAAAGTAGATAGTACCTTTTACTTCATGATCACCAGCGGAACCAGAACCAATTAACATTTTAACACCACCAGCTTCTAATTTATAATCAGAACCTTCAGATAATTTTCTTCCGTCTAAAGTTAATTCAGCTCTAACCGGAGTAGAAGAATTATCAGTTTTGCTAATAATTATCTTACCATCATACTTCTCACCTGCATAATAGGCAGATTTAGTAGCAGAAAGAGATGTTGCAAAATTCTTTAAAGATACTTGGTTCGTTAACTCGCCTTCTAACATTGATTTCAAAGCTGCTTCTTCAGTTATTTTAACATCAGCTTGTAACTGAGTTAATTTTGCTAAAGATGCTACTAAAGGATATCCTTCATAGTGATAGTTAATCCAATCTTGCTTAGTACCGTCTCTTTTTTCAACTTTACCATTCTCATCTCCTGTTTGGAAACGATCGATAACTGATTGCTTTAAGGCTGCAGGCACTATTGCCGCAACTTGATCTCTATAACCGGTTAAGTTACTCATGAATTTTTTACCATCTTCTGATAAATTTTCACCTTGGAATAATTTCTGATCTAAGTAATCAGCCATATCCATACGAGCATAATCTTTAGGATCTTCAATCCCTTCCATCATACCTGTTTTAAGTCCTTCTAAGTAATCATAATATTCTTGAGACATAGATTTTATCTCTTGAGCATTCTTATATAACTTATCGTACTTTGCAGCATCTTCAGATGCTTTAGTTCCAAGACTTTCCAAGAACGCATCGTTACTTGCTGTTGTCTTTTGATTCGAAGTCTCTAGCTTTTCATTCATTATACCGAATGCGGCCAATACCTCTTTACTCATGTTTAGTGCCAGCATTGCGATGAAGATCAAATACATTAAGTTGACCATCTTCTGACGTGGTGAATTTTTTCCTCCTGCCATGGATTTTTAGTTTAGATTTTTATTAATAATTGATTCGGGTTGGTAAAAATCCAAATTAGTTTTTGCTCATTGCAGATAACATACCACCATATACACCATTCAATGAAGAAAGGTTTGTAGACAAAGATGCCATTTGATCTTTTAGTGCACTTGCATTTTGAACAACTTCTTCATTAACTGAAGCTTGTTTGCTGGCACTCTCTAATTGTACTTTATAAAGACTGTTCAAAGACTCCATTTGAGCGGCAGCCTGAACCATTTCACTAGAATATTTCTTAGTAGATTCCATAGCATCAACGGTTGGAGCGATACCTTTAGCAGCACCTTCAAAGTTTTTAATGCTTGAACCTAAGCTTTCCATAAGGCTTGCGTCTACACCAGCTTCTTTTAATAAATCATCTAATTTCTTAGATAAAGATGCTTCAGCTTCTTTTACTTCAGTTGCAGCTTGTGCTTTCTTAGGTGCTTTACTTTCACCACCAGCTAACTCTGGGTATACTAATGCCCAATCTAGATCTTCATCTACTGGTTCGAATGCACTGATCGCAAAAATTAATGCTTCTGTAATAAGACCTATCGCTAAAAGAATACCACCATTTAATGGTCCTAACTCCCAGTGAAGAATTTTGAATAACGCACCAATAATTACAACTGATGCTCCTAGCCCGTAGGCCATGTTAAATAATTTTTTTGTGGATTTTGACTGTGCCATGTTTAATTTAATTTAAGGTTTAAAAAAAAGATTTGGTTAAAAAATGAATTTGAATTTATTATACAACTGTTAATGTTATTATTTATTGTGTGGAATCTTCCTCACCCATATAATCTTGTACTGTTCTGAAACCTATGTAACTACGAGCTGAATCAGCGTATTCGTAATCTCTTGTACTTACTTGTAAGAAGTACGCTACATCTTTCCAAGAACCACCTCTAATAACTTTTCTGGTATTAGATTGATCACCTCCGTTAGGGTTCATTGTTGATACATAATCGTATGCACTAGGGTCGTAACTTGAATTTGTCCACTCAGAAACGTTACCGGCCATGTTGTACATATTAAAGTCATTAGGCTCGTAAGATTTCGCCTCTACTGTATATAAAGCAGCATCTGCAGCATAATCTCCACGTTGTGGTTTAAAGTTTGCCATAAAACAACCAGTATCACTGATTACATATGGTCCACCCCATGGGTACGTACCTCCTTCGATACCACCTCTTGCAGCATATTCCCATTCCGCTTCTGTTGGTAATCTAAATTGATTAACGAACTGTCTACCACGACTCTTGTTATCATCGTTTTTAAATTTAGTTCTCCAGTTACAGAACGCTTTCGCTTGTTGCCAGCTGATACCAACTACTGGATACTCGCTATATGCATCATGCCAGAAATAATCGTTATGCATTGGTTCATTATAAGAATAAGAGAAATCTCTGATCCAAACCGTTGTATCTGGGTATATCTCAACTTCTTCTGTACGGATAAAGTCTTTACGGCTTTGGTTTCCTTTTACAGAAGCACGAGCAGCTGCCTCAATATCCATCCAGCTATATTTATACTTTAATGTCTTAACATCAATTGTACGTTGACCGTTATAAGACTCTTCTTCAGATAGATAGATAGAATCCATTATTTCGGTATAATACTCATCTGGGTAATCTGATGTGTTCCAAACTAGGTCCTCATCTTTGCTTAACGCTCTACCTTCGTATCCCGTCTCACCCATACCTGAGTAATTGTCCAACATATACTTATCGTATACAGATGCTCTTGTAGTATCTGCATCTTTAAAAGCATAGTCACCAATACCGCCTTCTTCTGGACCGATACCTAACTCATCAGCTAATATGGCTAATTTGGTTCTAACTATAGAATCCTTTACCCATTCTACAAACTGACGATACTCACTATTCGTGATTTCTGTATCATCCATGTAAAAGGAACGTACCGTAACTGTCTTAGTCGGTGCATTCAATAACTTTCCTTGGTCTTCTTCACTCTTACCCATTATGAAAGAACCCCTTGGGATAAGTTCCATTCCATATGGTTTTTCCGGATACCATTTTTTTCCCTGGACTCCAGTTAGCTCACCTTTTTGCTTAGACCCACAACTTGTGAGTAAAAAAACAAACGCTATAGAGGATAACAATAGCTTCTTCATACTTTAGGTTAAATTTCGATTATGGTTAAACTCAGAATACAATAATTTATTCTAACAACTAAAACTAGGTTTTATATAAAATATTGTATTAAAGTCCTTTTATGCTTTAAAAAAATAATGTTAATTAAAGCCTTTCTTGTAGGCCTTAAACCACCTTTCAGGAATTTGTTGATTACATGCATCTAAATAATCCTTCTCGGTGCAAGGTAATAACGCAGGTGTATGGCCTTTAGTATGTGAAGTGAAAATAGATGGGACTTCTGTCCACCATCTTTCTGTTAATAAACTTTTGTAGAATACCAATTCTTCATCTTCGCTAGGTACATTATACTTAACAAAGTCGTCTGTTTTGGTATATGGAGATTCTTTAATTCTAAAATTGATACCTTCTATAAAGTACCATATAATCTGTGCTATCAACTGTTGTGATTGTACGGTGTTCTCCATCTCGTACAACCCGAATACAGATACTTTATCGCTAATACCGGCATATCTAGAAATGGCACAGATCTCTCTACCATTAAATCCGTTCGGAGAAAAATTTGCTGAAGAAGAAATTTCACTTGCCTTAACAGATCGTAAGTCTAAACTTACCATATGTGCATTTCTTAAAACAGGTTCAGCCAAAGAAATATCGTTCGCAACTTCCCCAAGCCTGTAAGCGTCAAAAAATAAACGCTCCATTAAATCTATTTCTTCTTGGGCATTAAAATAACTTTGATAACCAATATTTGAAAAATTAAATAGATTATTTGGTTTATCTGTTATGATTTTACTCATATAAGAATGTGATGAAATAAGCTCATCTTCTATTCCAAAATCGAACCTACTATCTATTGCTACCAGATTTATCATATCTCTGATACCGTCAAAAGCTCGATAAGCTGGATAGGTAATATCTTGTGTTGCCCCTAAAATAATCGGAATAACATGTTCTTCTAACAAACCAGCCACTACTTCTTTGACCACAAAATACGTGTCATTTACAGTAGCACCTTCTTCAATATCGCCTAAATCGACGATAGTGGCATTCCAGTTTCCTATTAAAAGCTTGTAAAATTGTAGTCGTATAGCAGAAACATCTAACTTATCATGCTTCTTTTCATATGCATTTCTAGATTCTCTAACCCCTATTATCGCAACCGTGGCATTTGCCAATACAGGCAAACCATCCTTTTCGGTGTGTATATGTGTGTTCTTACCAATGGCCTGACTAGGTAGTAACTCATTATGGGCTAAAACTTTATCCGATACCGGAACTAGAAAATCAAAGGCCATTTATTAAAGGTTTTTAGAAATCATAAAAATACTATACTAATCTTCGACCTAAAATTAAATTACTTTTTTGACTTAGGTTTAGCTTTTGCCTTTTTCTTTGGAGTTTTTTTCTTCGGAGTCTTAGCCTCTATTAACTTCTGAGCTTCTTCTAAAGACATGTTAACAACATCGACAGTTTTAGCCAATTCTACCTTAACCTTACCTTTTATAACGTTATGACGACCCCATCTCGCTTTTTCTATACGAATGCCTTCTTCTTCCCAGTTATGAATAACCTTATCTATCTCCTTTTGCTTCTTGACTTCGATAAGCTCTATAATGTCGTCATTTGATAAATTATCAAAATCGTACTTTTTGTTTACGTTAATAAACATACCGTTCCACTTAATGAACGGTCCAAATCTACCTGTACCTTTGGTAACTTCCATGTCTTCGTACATGGCAATTGGCGCATCTGCTTTTTGCTTGGCAACAATAAGTTCTATTGCCCTATCCATCTCAATTTCAAAAGCACTTTCGCCTTTATCCATAGAAATAAATTTTTCCCCGAATTTTACATAAGGCCCAAACCTACCTACATTGGCCAATACTTCTTCACCTTCGTAAACTCCTAATTTTCTAGGAAGTTTAAAAAGATCCATTGCCTCTTCGTATGAAATAGTATTCAACGATTGTTCTGGCAATAAACTTGCGAATGTTGGTTTCTCTTCATCATCAACGGTACCTATTTGTACCATTGGTCCGAATCTACCTAAACGTACAGAAACTTGTTTTCCACTTTTAGGATCTTTCCCTAAAATTCTTTCTCCACTTGCACGATCTGCATTTTCTTCTACATCTACTACATTAGGATGAAAATCTTTATAGAAATTTTTCATCATTTTCTTCCAATCTTCATCACCGGAAGCTATCTCATCGAAATCTTCTTCTACTTGTGCAGTAAAATTGTAATCTAAAATATTGGCAAAATTAGTTACCAAAAAATCGGTAACGATCATACCAATATCAGTTGGTACCATTTTACCTTTATCCGACCCAACATTTTCCGTTAGGTTCTTGGTCTCTATTACATCTGACGCCAATACTAATTGTTGATACTTACGTTCCGTACCTTCAATAGTACCTTTCTCAACATAACCTCTATTAAGAATAGTAGATATTGTCGGTGCATATGTAGATGGTCTACCGATACCCAATTCTTCTAATTTCTTAACTAAAGATGCTTCTGTAAATCTATATGGCGCTCTTGTAAAACGTTCTGTTGCAGAAATATAGTTGTTCAACAAACGCTCGCCTTCTTTCATAGCAGGTAACATGCCTTCTTGTTCTTCGGCTACATCTTCGTCATCTACACCTTCCATGTACACTTTTAAGAAACCGTCGAATTTTATAACCTCACCGTTTGCAGTGAATTCTTCTGAATGCTTGTTTGCTTTAATCTTAACATTGGTACGCTCTAATTGCGCATCGCTCATTTGAGAAGCAACAGTACGTTTCCAAATTAAGTCGTATAACTTTGATTGATCACGCTCCAATGATGGTGATTGATTGCTCATATCTGTAGGCCTAATAGCTTCGTGTGCTTCTTGAGCTCCTTTAGACTTACCTTTAAAATTTCTTGTTTCGCTGTATTCTTTACCGTAATTCTTTTCAATAGCTTCTTTCGCAGACGTCAACGCTTCGTTAGAAAGGTTAACACTATCAGTTCTCATGTAGGTTATTAAACCCGCTTCATATAAACGTTGGGCTACCTGCATGGTTCTACCTACAGAGAAATACAATTTTCTTGATGCTTCTTGCTGTAATGTAGAAGTGGTAAACGGCGCAGATGGCGATTTCTTAGCCGGTTTCTTATCTAACTTACTTACTGAAAAGTCAGCAGCTTTGTTTTTCTCTAAAAATGCTTTTGCCTCTTCTTCCGTAGAAAAAGTTTTGTTCAGTTTTGCCGAAAAAATACTACCGGCTTCGGTTTGAAACTCTGCTGCAATCTTAAACGAAGCTTGCGGTTCAAAGCCTTCAATATCTCTTTCTCGTTCAACAATCAATCTAACGGCTACAGATTGAACACGACCGGCAGAAAGGCCCGGTTTAATTTTTTTCCAAAGTACTGGCGATAATTGATACCCAACTAAACGATCTAAAACTCGTCTTGCTTGTTGTGCATTTACAAGGTTATAATTGATTTCTCTTGGGTTCTCAATCGCTTTTTGAATTGCTGCTTTGGTAACCGAGTTGAAAACGATACGTTTTGTCTTCTTTTTGTCTAAACCTAACTCTTCGGCCAAATGCCAAGAAATAGCTTCTCCCTCTCGATCCTCATCACTCGCGAGCCATATAGTTTCTGCTTTATCCGCTAAACTTTTAAGCTTTTTCACTAAAGCTTGCTTGTCTTTATCGACTATATATTTCGGTGTAAAATCGCCCTCAACATCTACTCCCAGCTCCTTTGAAGGTAAATCTGCTATGTGACCAAAGCTCGATTCAACCTTATAATCTTTTCCCAAAAACTTCTCTATAGTTTTGGCCTTTGCAGGAGACTCAACAATTACTAAATTTTTCGCCATCAACCTTGTTTATACTTACAAATGTATACTAAAAATTAAACTTTGGTAGGTTTTCAAATTCGGAATCACCAAACATGAATCATAATTGTATTAGAATTCAATTGTTTAAAACCTAAACTAATTAATCACACTTTTTGAAAAAAAACTGAACAAAGCATAATAAAATCAAAATACAAAAGTTATAATTGTAAGTTTTATCTTACATATGAATAGTACAGCGCTTAGAGAGTTTATTGACTTATTTCCGAATGGAGTAATTTTAACCGACTCCAACACAATTATTACATATGCTAATGATATTGCACATAACTCTTTTGGATACAAAGAAGATGAATTAATTGGCAAACCTATAAATGTACTTATACCAAAAAAACTACATCGAAAACATCTCTTGTATACAAAATCGTATGCAAAATGTCCAGTAAAGATGAACATGAGCAACAGAACCGGGTTATTGGGGCAAAGAAAAGATGGCTCAACATTTCCGGTCGATGTTAGTTTAGCACCTTTAGAAAATGAAACTAAATCTCTTTTTATCGCTATAGTAAGAGATTTAACAAATCGGGAGTATATTAAACAACTGGAATTAAAAAATAAACAACTAGAGCAATTTACACGTATTGCTTCACATGACCTTCAAGAACCTTTAAGGACAATTTTGAGTTTAACCAAGATGTTAGATGCTCAAAACAACTCTTCTATTGATGAACACACCAAACAAGTTCTACAATATATTGATGAATCATCCATAAGGATGAGCGTTCTTATCAAGGCATTACTCGATTACAGCAAATTAAATTCAAAAAAAGAACTTATAGAAATCGATAGCCATGAAATCGTTAGAGAAGTAATTCAAGATTTAGGAAAAACCATTAATGATGTAAATGCTATCGTAGACTATGACAAGCTCCCTGTTATATTTGGTTATAAAACAGAGTTTCGTTTACTGATTCAAAATTTAGTCTCAAACGGTATAAAATATACTCAAAAAAGCACTGTACCCATTATTAAAATTGAATACCTAAGCACAAATGACTACCATGTCTTTACTATAAAAGACAATGGTATTGGAATAGCAAACGAAAATCAAGAAAGAATTTTTGATGTATTTGTTTCTTTAAACGATAGAACTGAATACCCAGGCACAGGTATTGGTCTAGCCCATTGTAGAAAGATTATTGAAATGCATGAAGGAACAATCTCAGTAGAATCCAAATTAGGAAAAGGAAGTTGCTTCACTTTTAAAATTAAAAAATTATTAGAATGAAAAGTATCATAGAAAATATCCTTTTAGTAGATGACTCCAGAGCTGTAAGTTTTGTTTATGATTATACCATTAAACGAATAGACGCCAAAATAAACACAGTAATTAAAACTAATGGCTTAAATGCTTTTGAATATTTAAGGCAATTAAACTATAACTCACAGGACCCCCCTAATATTATAATATTAGACATTAATATGCCAGTCATGAATGGTTGGGGATTTATGGAACATTATGACAAACTACCATTACATTTTAAACAGCAATCTATGGTTATAATAGGCTCTTCTTCATCAAACATAGATGACATTCAAATGGCTAAAGAAAACGAAAATGTCCATGATTATCTTATTAAACCCATAGATATAGAACAGGTTTTTGAAAAATACCAAAAACTTCTATCCAAACAATTTAAGGAAACTGCTTAATTTAATGGAAACTCACTTAGCAACCTGATGTCATTACCTTCATACTCATATTGATACAGCACTCTTTCACCGATCATTAATAATGATGATGCCATCGGTATTACATCGTATGCAACAATATCTTCTAAAGCATTGATCAAGTTAATATTTGGCGCATCTGTTTTATCATATATTTTTAAACCCGAATCTCCGTCGCATACAAATAGCGTATTACCTTTAACGCCTAATCCGTTTGGACCATCCATCGGATAAATCACTTTTAATTCCGGATTTTCAAGATTAGAAATATCAATTACATAAAGGCCACTTTCTGTATTACCACAAAAATTACCTCCCTTTAAGGTTACATAGGCGTAATCACCATCTACAACTACGGGATCGCAAGCGGTGCCATGCCTAAATTCTGACATAAATTCTGGTTTTTCAGGGTTTTCAATCCCATAAATATACATTCCTTGAGAACCTCCTATAAACAAAATATCTCCTTGACTGTAAATGGTTTCAATATCCCAAGCTACTTGAACATCATCTAACACCTTAACATCTTCCACATCTGTAATGTTAAAAATATTGATATCACTATAATCGACAACATAAAGATAATCTCCAATAATTTTAAATCGTGCCAAAGAACCACCTTGACCTGTGCTTGGCTGCGGACTGTCATTAAAACTTTCAAGAGAATCTACAACACAACCATCACAATTATACCTAGACTCATACTCTTCTACCGATCTTCTTTCGGTTACAACCTCCCAACCAATTACAATATCCCTATCGTAATCAATATCGCCATACTCATAAAAATCTGCTTGAGGATATTCTATATTAGAAAGCCATACTTCATTATTATATATAGCATTGACAATTCTACTTTGAATAGTAATATTAGTAATATCCGAAATATCAAAAATGACCAAATCACCATAGCTATCGGCATATATCTTATCATCTTTAATAGAAATATCATTATTACCTTCTAATTTGATAAATGCAATACTTTCTGGAGATGAAGGATTTTGATTATCGATTACATGAAAACCCTTATTTACATCATTGACAAAAATATAATTACCATAGGCATATATTTTACCCGATGATACAATTGGCACTGGCTCAGTAACTGAAACGGCTTCTGCTTTAAAAGTAATAGCATCTTGTAAAATGGGTCTTGCAACAAGATAATCTTCATAAGGCCCGTCATCATCACAAGACACTAAAAAAGCTGATACTATTACACATAATAAAAAAACTAAATTTTTCATGGTATATACATTTGAAAGGTTGTACCATATAGATAGGGACAACAACCAATAGTTGCGTTATCAACCGTTTAAATTTAGATTAACTCATCAAATCCTACCCCGTCTTTATACATATAATATATAGGCACTTTAGCTAACATAGCAGTAAACAATACGCCTACACAACATAGAAAAAACCCTAATTGAGCAACGAAGGACATTACCAAAACCAACCCAAAAATAACCAACCAATTCTTATTGCCTAATGTAAAGCTTGCCTTAACCATTTCTAAAGGAGACAAATCATTTGAAAATGCCAAAAAAGCCGGAATCAAAGAAACAGGAACCATTACATAGAACATACCCACACCACAGGCAAGCGCCCCTAGAATTGAGAGTCCGAATGTATACAAAGCAAGAATAAAGACCTTACCGATACGCCCTTCTTTAAAATAATAGAAGTAATCATCACCTGATTCTTTTCCTAAATCTTTTTCTCTACACATCTTTAAAAATGCCGCATTTAATGCCAAAGCAAAGGTAGTTACCCCAATCGCAATAAAAGGAAAAAGAATTGCCATTGCAATAGCGGCCATAGGCGGTAATTCATTGTACCGAAGTGCCTCTGGATCAGTTATACCCATAGCAATCATAGGTATGTACAAAACAATATAAAAAGGTAGTATTACAACGAATGTTAAGAGCAAAATAATAAAGCCCTGCAACCAAACTTTCTTAAAAAGATCTATAGACCTACTGAATATAGTGCCAAAATCTAAATCTGGTTTCGATTTAATGTGATGTGTTAAGTTTTCTAAATTCATAAGTATTGGTGGTTATTATTAATAAAACTAAATAATTTTCAAGTAGAAAGCATAAACAAACCCTAAATAATCATGTCATATTGTCATATTTTTGATTATAATAGTATCTTTGCCATCCAAAATATTTTATTGTAACGTATTACAAAAATGGAGAAAACCATAGACGAAAATGTGCAGGGCACAACTTTGGTAGTTGATGGAAAAGAGGCTAACAAACGTAACCTCTATATTGAGAGTTATGGTTGTGCCATGAACTTTGCCGACAGTGAAATTGTTGCATCTATCTTAGCGACCGAAGGTTTTAACACCACCCAAACGTTAGAAGATGCCGATTTAGTACTTGTAAACACGTGTTCTATTCGAGATAAAGCTGAGCAGACCATTCGAAAAAGGTTAACCGAATATAATAAGGTAAAAAAATCTAGACCGCATTTAAAAGTTGGCGTTCTTGGTTGCATGGCAGAACGACTGAAAGACAAGCTTTTAGATGAGGAAAAAATAGTAGACATGGTCGTTGGACCAGATGCCTATAAAGATTTACCCAACTTAATAAAAGAAGTAGATTCCGGCAGAGATGCAGTTAATGTTATTCTTTCTAAGGATGAAACTTATGGCGATATTGCACCTGTAAGATTAAACACAAACGGGGTTACCGCTTTTGTTTCTATCACTAGAGGATGTGATAATATGTGCACATTCTGTGTTGTCCCTTTTACTAGAGGTCGTGAACGTAGTAGAGACCCACAATCTATTCTAACAGAGGTAAAAGAACTTTCTGAAAAAGGGTTCAAAGAAATCACATTACTTGGACAAAACGTAGATAGTTATTTATGGTATGGCGGCGGACTCAAGAAGAATTTTGTGAATGCTTCTGAAATGCAAAAAGCGACAGCTACCAACTTTTCTAAATTGTTAGAAATGGTCGCATTGGCAAACCCTAAAATGCGTATTCGTTTTTCAACTTCGAACCCACAAGACATGACTTTGGACGTGATTAGAACCATGGCCAAACACAAAAATATTTGTAATCACGTTCATTTACCTGTACAAAGCGGTAGCAATCGTATTTTAAAGGAAATGAATCGCTTACATACTATCGAAGAGTATTTTGAACTGACAGATAATATTAGAAAAATTCTACCTGGCTGTTCTATTTCTCAAGATATTATTACCGGTTTCCCTACAGAGACAGAAGAGGATCATGCCGCTACTTTAAAAGCCCTAGAATACGTAAAGTACGATTTCGGTTATATGTATTCATATTCTGAAAGACCTGGTACTATGGCAGGCAGAAAAATGGAAGATGATGTGCCCGAAGCTACAAAGAAGAGACGCCTTTCTGAAATTATAGCTTTACAGAGAAGTCATTGTCAGTTTAGAACAGAAAAACATGTTGGCCAGATTCAAGAAGTTTTAATAGAAGGAACTTCTAAAAAATCGGAAAACCAATGGAAAGGAAGAAATACTCAAAGTACTGTAGTAGTTTTTCCGAAAGAAAATTACAAGGTAGGTGACTTTGTAAACGTACAAATTAACGACTGCACTTCTGCAACCTTAAAAGGTGTTGCCGTTGGGTATTCTGACAATAACTAAATTTATAGTACCCATTTTACATGGAAAGCATACAAAGTATAAAACAGCGTTTTGAAATTATTGGGCAAGACCCAAAATTGAACCGAGCCATTGAAAAAGCAATGCAAGTTGCGGCAACAGATATTTCAGTTCTGGTTACTGGTGAAAGTGGCGTAGGTAAAGAATCTATTCCGAAAATCATTCATTCGCTTTCCCATAGAAAACATGCAAAATATATCGCCGTAAACTGTGGTGCAATACCCGAAGGTACTATTGACAGTGAACTTTTTGGACACGAAAAAGGCGCATTTACCGGCGCTACGCAAACAAGAAGCGGTTATTTTGAAGTTGCAGATGGCGGCACCATATTTTTAGATGAAGTTGGCGAATTACCGCTAACTACCCAAGTACGCCTTTTACGGGTGCTAGAAAATGGTGAATTTTTAAAAGTAGGATCATCTCAAGTTCAAAAAACAGATGTGCGTATTGTAGCGGCCACAAACGTAAATATGTTCGAAGCGATTAAAAAAGAGCGTTTTCGAGAAGACCTTTATTATCGTTTAAGTACAGTAGAAATCAATATACCGCCATTGCGTGAACGTCAAGATGATATTCACTTATTATTTAGAAAATTTGCCTCTGATTTTAGTCAGAAATACAAAATGCCTACTATTAGACTAGACGACCATGCGGTATCTTTATTAATAAAATATAGATGGCCAGGTAACATACGTCAGTTAAGAAATATTGCAGAACAGATTTCGGTTTTAGAGGAAAACAGAGCCATTACCGCTGCGACTTTAAATGGTTACCTACCCAACAACACTACAAGTAACTTACCTGCCGTTGTCTCGAACTCAAAATCTGAAAGTGATTTCAGTAACGAAAGAGAGATTTTATATAAGGTGCTGTTCGACATGAAGGGCGATTTAAATGATCTTAAAAAGTTAACGATGGAGCTGTTAAAGAACAACGACTCCGAGAAGGTTCAAAAAGATAATGAAAACTTGATACGCAAAATCTACGGCAACGACGACGACGAAGATGCAGATATCGATCATGATACTCAAGAAGAAGCACCAAGAAACCTCTTGCATTTGCCCGAACCTAAAAAAGAAGAACCTTCTATAATTCAAGAATCGTACGAAGACAAATATCATTTTGCCGAAGAAATTCAAGAGGAAGAAACCCTATCTTTACAAGAGAAGGAGGTTGAATTGATTAAAAAATCTTTAGAACGTAACCGAGGAAAAAGAAAGGCTGCAGCAACAGAATTAGGCATTTCTGAACGAACGCTTTACCGTAAAATAAAACAGTACGACCTTTAATTTAAAATGAATCCCATTTCAATGAGATACCTTAAAAAATCTTTAATCTTTATACTGCCCGTCATCTTATTTCTAAGCTGTGGTGTATATAATTTTACCGGTGGTAATGTTGGAGAAGCCAAAACTTTTAAAGTTAATTACTTTCAAAATTATGCCACCCAGAGTCCAGGGTCTACTTTTGAACCCGGTGTTGATAGGGATTTCACTTTGGCATTACAAGACCGAATATTAAACCAGACTAGTTTAGATCTTATTTCTTCTGGTAATCCAGATTTATTATATGAAGGCGAAATAACCGAATATAAGATTTCACCAATGTCTGCAACCGCTGCACAAACTGCTGCACAAAACAGACTTTCTGTACGCGTGAAAGTTCGTTTTTATAATCAGCTGAAAGAAGATGCCGCCTTTGACCAAAGTTTTTCATTCTTTTATGATTATCCAGCAGACACACAATTGGCAAGCATTAAGAGTGAAGCCCATGAGATAATTTTCGAAAGGTTAACACAAGATATTTTCAACGCCTCATTGGCAGATTGGTAGATTACATGAACGTTAAGGACTTTACATATTTTCTAGAACATCCTACCAAAGTGGTAGAACCTATACATACAAAACACCTAGAAGATATTATTGCTGAATATCCTTATTTTCAAGCTGCACGAGCATTACACTTAAAGGGATTAAAAAATCTAAATAGCTACAAATATAACAAAGCACTTAAAGTAACCGCTGCTTACACTACAGACAGAGATGTACTTTTTGAGTTTATAACCTCTAAAGATTTTTTGCAATATGATGGTGATATCTCAAAAGAGAATATCGTAGCATCAGAAAGTAAAGAAGAGATTGAACAAGTTAAAAAAACGGAAGAAATCGCAGAAGACAATCATATTGAGATTATTAAAGAAGCAGAAGAAGTAATTGAAATTGAAGCCGAAATCGAAACTGAGGATTCAATTTCAGAAGATGAGATTATAGATATAGAAGAAAATGATTATCCTATAAGTGAAACAGCTGTAGTATCTTTAATTACGGCATCTGAAGACAAGCCCCTTCCACAAGATGAACATGATGCAGACCAAATACTAGATCCAGAGTTATTTCAAACTAAAAACCCTGAAAATACCGAAGAAGAAGATGCACTTGATATAGGTAAGCCCTTAACTTTCGATGCCAAAGAGAAATATTCTTTTTCTGAATGGTTAAATCTCGCATCTAAAAAACCATTAGAAGAGCCTGAAGAAGATATTTCTGAGCCTCAAGGAGAAATTATTGACCAACAACCCGCGGTAAGAGAAAGTAACATTAAAAAGACAGTACAAAAGGTAGAGGACCTAAAAGTAACTCAGAAGCCTATCAGAAAACCTAAGGTTAAAAGTGAAGTAATTAAAAAGAAATATGACCGTATAGATAAGTTTATAGCTTCAAACCCTAAAATAGTTCCTACAGAGCAGAGTACCGTTATTGATATTTCAAAATCCTCAAAAATAGACCATAATGAGTTGATGACAGAGACTTTAGCGAGGGTATATCTTGAACAAAAAAAGTATAAAAATGCAATTCAGGCTTACAAAATTTTAATTTTGAAATATCCAGAAAAAAGTAGTTTCTTTGCAGACCGAATTAAAGCGGTAGAAAAATTACGAAAAGATAATAAATAATTTAGAATGAGTACATTTTCAATTTTCCTAATACTTATCATTGTCGTTTGCTTATTGTTAGTATTAGTGATAATGGTACAGAATCCAAAAGGTGGCGGACTTTCTTCTTCTTTTGGTGGAGGAGGCAACCAAGTTGTTGGTGGAGTTAAAAAAACAGGTGACTTTTTAGATAAAAGTACATGGACTCTAGCTGGTTTATTAATCGTTTTAATCTTAGCATCTAACGTTGCCCTTAAAGGTAATTATGGTGAAGTAGATTCAAAATTATTACAAGGTGACGATATCGAAACTGTAGTGCCAGAAACACTGCCAGATGCAGTAACACCTCCTGTAACTAATGATGCTACGCCTTCAGATAGTTTATAAAGTTAATACCACATTATATTTAAATGCCAGCTTGTCATAAGCTGGCATTTTTTGTTTACAATTTGTCAGGAAAAAGGCAATGGCATAATTTCTGCCTTTATATTACCACGAAACTAAAAATCAATTTAAAAATTAATAATTATGGCTAAAGTTAATATCAAACCATTGGCAGACCGAGTTCTTATCGAGCCGATGGCAGCTGAAACTAAGACTGCGTCTGGACTTTATATTCCTGATACTGCAAAAGAGAAACCACAGAAAGGTAAAGTTGTAGCCGTGGGTCCTGGAACAAAAGATGACAGTGTTACCGTTAAAGTTGGCGATACCGTTCTTTACGGAAAATATGCCGGAACTGAATTGAAGTTAGAAGGTACAGATTACTTGATGATGAGAGAAAGTGATATTCTTGCTATTATCTAAAAATAGCAATTGGCAATTTGGCTCTTAGCCATTTGCCATTAATTTTTCAATTAAAAAACTAATAATTTACTTGACCTGCCGCAACAAACGAAAGGTCAATATTTAAACAAAATTAAAAATGGCAAAAGATATTAAGTTTGACATAGATGCAAGAGACGGCCTTAAAAGAGGTGTTGACGCATTGGCAAATGCTGTAAAAGTAACATTAGGCCCAAAGGGTAGAAACGTTATTATCAGTAAATCATTTGGTGCTCCGCAAGTAACTAAAGATGGTGTTACCGTAGCAAAAGAAATCGAATTGGCTGATCCATTAGAAAATATGGGCGCGCAAATGGTGAAAGAAGTTGCTTCTAAAACCAATGATCTAGCTGGTGACGGTACAACTACCGCTACAGTTTTAGCTCAAGCTATTGTAAAAGAAGGCTTGAAAAACGTTGCTGCAGGTGCAAACCCAATGGATTTAAAAAGAGGTATCGACAAAGCTGTAGAAGCTATCGTTGCCGATTTAGCTAAACAAGCTAAAAAAGTTGGTGATTCTTCTGAAAAAATTAAGCAAGTCGCTTCTATCTCTGCTAACAATGACGAAACTATTGGTGATTTAATCGCACAAGCGTTCGGTAAAGTTGGTAAAGAAGGTGTAATTACTGTTGAAGAAGCTAAAGGAACAGATACGTATGTTGATGTTGTTGAAGGTATGCAGTTCGATAGAGGTTACCTTTCTCCTTATTTCGTTACCGATTCTGAAAAGATGGTTTCTGAACTAGAGAGCCCATATATCTTATTGTTCGATAAGAAAATCTCTTCAATGAAAGATTTACTTCCTGTATTAGAGCCTGTTGCTCAATCGGGCAAGCCTTTATTGATTATCGCTGAAGATGTTGATGGTGAAGCATTGGCTACATTGGTGGTAAACAAATTAAGAGGTTCTTTAAAAATTGCTGCTGTTAAAGCTCCAGGTTTTGGTGATCGTAGAAAAGCAATGTTAGAAGATATCGCAATCTTAACAGGTGGTACTGTTATTTCTGAAGAAAGAGGTTTCTCTTTAGACAATACTACGCTAGACATGTTAGGTACTTGTGAAAAAGTACAAATCGACAAAGACAATACAACTATCGTTAATGGTGGCGGTGTTGCAAAAGATATTAAAACTAGAGTTAACCAGATAAAATCTCAAATCGAGACAACTACATCTGATTACGATAAAGAAAAGCTTCAAGAGCGTTTAGCTAAATTGGCTGGTGGTGTTGCAGTACTTTATGTAGGTGCAGCTTCTGAAGTTGAAATGAAAGAGAAAAAAGACCGTGTTGATGATGCATTACACGCTACAAGAGCTGCCGTTGAAGAAGGTATCGTTGCTGGTGGTGGTGTTGCACTGGTAAGAGCTAAATCTGTTCTTAGCAAGGTTTCTACCGAAAATGAAGATGAAGCTACAGGTTTACAAATCGTTGCCCGTGCTATCGAAGCTCCTTTAAGAACTATCGTTTCTAACGCTGGCGGTGAAGGTTCTGTAGTTATCGCTAAAATACTTGAAGGTAAAGGCGATTTCGGATACGATGCTAAATCTGAGAAGTATGTTGAAATGACAAAAGCAGGTATTATCGATCCTAAGAAAGTAACGAGAGTAGCACTAGAGAACGCTGCTTCTGTTGCAGGTATGATCTTAACTACCGAATGTGCTTTAACCGACATTAAAGAAGATGCTCCTGCTATGCCTCCTATGGGCGGCGGCGGTATGCCAGGCATGATGTAGTGGCGAGCCGCGACAGGCAATTATTAGCTTGTTTGCGGAAATACATTAAATTTAAAGCTGCACTTGAAATTTTCAAGTGCAGCTTTTTTTTATACGTATCCCAACAAAAAAACCACCTTCTTTATTTACAGAAGGTGGTTTTATCGTCCAAATGGTATTGCCTTCTAAAGGCAATTACTTGACTACTTCTTTTTAGGAGCAGCTTTCGGAGCAGCCTTTTTTCCAGCTTTTGCCGGAGAAGGTTTTGCAGCTGGTTTCCCTGCTGATTTTGCTTGTGCCATTGTTATAGAATTTAAAATAAATCTATAGCTAATGTATTTCAGATTTTGATTCGTGATAATCTCGTTGGCAAAAAATTAACTAAAATTTTTTAACCGATTTTCAACTCGAAACTACAACCGAATAAAAGCAGCTATTACTGCTTATTTTCATGATGTTGTCCGTCATCAGAATTATCTTCTCTGTATAAACAACAAGGGTGAACACTATTATAAGCTTCATCTGTTGCCTTCAATTCTTTGGTGTCATGACCTACCGCAACTATTGCTGTTTTAATCTTCATTGCATCGGTTTTACGCTCATCCATAATTACAGCTAATTGATGTGTAGGTATATCCCAATTTGCATACTTTACCCCCTTGACATTTAAAGCAGCCTCTTCTATACGCTCTTTACACATGGCACACCTACCATTAACGTCAAAAGTCATTTTCTTGTTCTTGTCTTGCGCATATGTTACAACTGCTATAAGCATCATTGCTATTGATAAAATCGTTGTTTTCATTCTTAGTATATTAATTGTTTGTTATTGAATTTTAAATCTGAATCCGCCATAAAACATTCTTCCCATAATTGGTGCGAACACTATAGTAGTATCAAAATTTGGACCAAAAGAATTATCAGCCCCCAATACCGGATTGGCTTGCTGTTCTCCTGTTAAATTTTCACTACCTATATACAGCTCAAAATTCTTCGAGAACACCTTGGTTATTTGAGCGTTCATAAGATTATATGGAAAGGAATAATCTCCTAATTGATACTCAACAGGATTGCTACTTGTATCTGGTAGTCGTTGCTCACCCATACTGTGCAGGGTGTAATCAAACTTCCACTGTGCTCCATTCTCCTTCGCTTCCGTTTCATATCCTAGGTTAATAAAAAAGCGATTTTGAGCCAATAACGGCTTTTGAAGGTTTCCTGTTCTGTAATCTGTTGATACATCATAAAACTTATATGAAGTTCTAAAACTTAAACGGGTTAAAAGCTCGTAATTCAATTCTATCTGAAAACTCTTGGCACTACTATTTCCATCTAAATTATAAAAAGAAACCTCTTGCGGATTTTCCCAATCTACTACAATCTGATTTTTAAAATCAGTAATGTAATAATCAAATGAAATATCTCCTTTTTTATTTAAAAAATTGAATCCCTGTAAAAAGCTTACTCCATAATTCCAAGCATCTTCTGGATTTAAACCATATACACTACCACCAGTATCTTCAATATTAATTTGCCTTGCAGATGCAAACAACTGCTGATTCTCAGCAAAAATATTTGCAGCTCGTTTACCTCTACCAAACGATCCTCTTAAACTTCCTTTTTCCCAAGGGGTATATCTAATATGAAATCTAGGCGTTACAAAAGTTCCCAATCTATTATGATTGTCTACACGTAACCCTGCGGTTAAACTCACTTTCTCCAAGTTCTCATAACTATATTCTAAAAAAGCCCCTACAGAGGTGTCTTCTCTTGAATAATCTGTAGCCGTCACCATTTCATCATAACCATCATAAGCGAAGGTTATACCGGTCTTAAACTTATTTCTGGTATCACCAATAATGGAATTAAATAACAGGTTGCTATAGATACTTTCATGATTGATATCATACGTTCTTAAACCAAAATATGAATCTTGTTTATGAAAACTATATGAAGTTTGAAATCCGAAGCTTTGAAATGGAAGCTCTGGATAAACATAGCCTAGTTTTAATGACGTATCAAACCTGCGAGTATTAATTTCACTTCCCCATACCTCGGCTCCGCCCAGTAATCTATTACTACCATCAACTCTATCTGTAGCCGGATTAAAATCTACTTGTCCAACTTGCTTTTCATCATTTAAAAAACGGACATTAAAGAAACTGACAAATCCTTTTACCGCATCTTGATATTGCCAACGGTTCATCACATTTATTTGCTCTCCTAATGGCGCATCTAAAAACCCATCTTTATTATTATCTTCTTTTTGACTTCTGGTATTTCCATGTATATACAACCCTGTACTCCATTTGTCCGTCAACTTTCTATTAAAGTGGGTATTCAGTTCATAACGACCATTCTGGTTGGCATAGCCGTTCACAAAAATTGCATTATCCGTCAAAGGTTTCACCAACTCTGTATTTATTTGTCCTGATATACTTTCGTAACCATTAACCACACTACCTGCACCTTTGGTTATTTGAATACTCTCTATCCAAGTACCCGGTGTAAATGTTAATCCGTATGCCTGTGAAGCGCCGCGAACCATAGGTATATTTTCTTGGGTAATCAATAAATACGGACTCGTTAAACCTAACATCTGTATTTGTTTGGTACCGGTTAATCCGTCAGATAGATTTACATCAATAGAAGGATTGGTCTCAAAGCTCTCAGCCAAATTACAACAAGCAGCCTTCAACAATTCTGCACTATTTACCGTGATAACATTCTGTGGACTGAAATACGTTTTCTGTATTGCATCTCGCTCTTGTTGTACCACAACCTCATCTAATTCATTAGATGGTTTTAAAATTACCCGAATTGTCTTTGGTTCATTTATAGTTAATGTATCAGTTTCAAAACCCACATAACTAATTATCAATTTATTAAATTCCTTTTTAAACGGAATTGAAAATTTACCGTCAAAATCTGTCACGACTCCCGTTTGGGAATCTTGCCAGTACACATTTGCTCCAGATAGACTTAAGGCATTAGCGCCCTCAGAATCTAAAACTACCCCTTCTACTTTCTCTTGCGAAGAAGCCAGCCCAGATAGCAAAGTCATTAATATTATGATGATATATTTATTCATTAATTTTTTATTCGATTTGATTAATCAATTTTTGCCGCCCGTAACCGCAATGCATTTGCAATCACTGAAACAGAACTAAAACTCATAGCCAAAGCGGCAATCATAGGAGAAAGCAACAATCCGAAAAATGGATATAAAACCCCTGCAGCAACAGGGATACCAACGGTATTATAAATCAGTGCAAAAAATAAATTCTCCTTGATGTTTTTCATTACCGCCTTACTCAAGTTGTGTGCTTTTACGATACCTTGCAAATCACCTTTGACCAGCGTAATTGACGCACTCTCAATGGCAACATCTGTACCTGTACCCATGGCAATACCTACATCACTTTTTGCCAATGCAGGTGCATCATTTATACCATCGCCGGCAACAGCTACTTTTTTACCTTCTGACTGCAAACGTTCTACTTCTGATAGCTTGTCTTGAGGAAGCATACCCGCTTTAAAATCTGCTAAATTCAAATAATCAGCAACAGCCTTTGCCGTATCATAATTATCACCTGTTAACATGATTACCGAAATACCAGATTTCTGAAGTGCTTCAATTGTCTTTTTACTAGTCTCTTTGATTTTATCTCCTATTGCCACAAAACCTACGGCATTACCATCAATAGCTAAATATGAGACTGTTTTACCTTGCTTTTGATGCGCAGCAACGACTACTTGTAAATTTTCAGGAATAGTCACTGTAGCCTCACCCATCATTTTATCATTTCCTAAAACAACAGATTCTCCATTAATTTTACCAGAAACACCCATACCCGTGATAGAATTGAAATCATCAACCTTTAATACATCTACACCTTGAGATGTCCCGTAATTTACGGTGGCATCTGCCAATGGGTGCTCACTTAGCTGATTTAAAGAAACGATATACTGCAGCACTTTTTCGGTATCAATATCAGCAATGCTTCCTACTTTTTCTACTGATGGTTTCCCCTCGGTTATAGTTCCTGTTTTATCTACAATTAGGGTGTCAACTTTATCCATTCGTTCAAGCGCTTCTGCATTCTTAATCAACACACCAGATCGGGCTCCTTTACCCACACCTACCATTACTGACATCGGTGTAGCCAAACCTAATGCGCACGGACAAGCAATAATCAAAACTGCAATGGCATTTACCAACGCATATACATAAGCGGGATTAGGACCAAAAATGACCCAAACCAAAAAGGTTACAATAGAAATTAGGACAACTGCTGGTACAAAAAAACTAGATATTTTATCTGCTAATTTTTGAATAGGTGCCTGACTACGACTAGCCTTGTTCACCATGTCGATGATTTGCGACAAGAGCATATCTGCACCTACTTTCTCTGCAGTCATTACAAAAGAGCCCTTACCGTTAATAGTACCTGAGCTTATCGCATCGCCGACTACTTTTTGAACCGGAACGGGTTCACCAGTAATCATTGATTCATCGACCGTGCTTTCACCTTCATAAATACTTCCATCTACAGGTATTTTATCACCTGGTTTTACGCGAAGTAAATCTCCTTTTATAATCTGATCAATAGAAATGCTCTCTTCTTTACCGTCTACAATCTTAATAGCTTTATTAGGCGCCAATTTCAACAATTCTTTTACTGCAGAATTCGTTTTACTATGTGCTCGGGCTTCTAATAGCTGACCGAAAAGTACTAGGGTTAAAATCACCGTTGCCGCTTCAAAATAAACATGCACAGTACCTTGGTCTGTTTTAAATTGTGCCGGAAAAAAATCGGGTACCAAAATGGCAAACACACTAAACAACCACGCCACGCCAGCACCAATACCAATCAATGTAAACATATTTAAATTCCATGTTTTTACCGATCGATAGGCACGTTCAAAAAACATCCATGTTGCATAAAACACCACAGGTATCGATAATACAAATTGCACCCAATTCCAGTATTTTAAACTCAAGATATTTTGAAGCGGATTACCAGGTATCATCTCTGACATTGCAATTAGAAAGATGGGCAATGTAAAACCGACTGCTATTTTAAACTTATCTAGAAGTTTCTTATAACTCTTTTCTTCAGCTGAAATACCTGCTTGCTTCTGAACCAAATCCATACCACAAATAGGACAATCACCAGGTTCATCACTAATTACCTCGGGATGCATTGGGCACGTATACTCTTGCCCTTTATTTGTTGTAGCGCTCGCCTCTTCGACCAAATCCATACCACAAACTGGGCAATCGCCAGGTTCTTCATATGTTTTTTCTCCTTCGCAATGCATAGGGCAGTAAAAAGTACCATTACCATTCTCGACCGTCTTTGATTTTGTAGCCTCATGTACATGAGCACCGAGTTCATGGATGGAATAATGCCCACCATCAGCTATCATAGCCGCTTGTAAACTTTTTAAGGGAATTTCATTATCCATTTCCAATACGGCTTCTGCGCTATCTAAATTTACAGTAGCACTTTTTATTCCTTTTACGGCAGCCAAGGTTTGCTCTACATGGCTTCTACACCCGTTACAGGTCATACCCATAATGGTATATGTATGTTTCATATGTTGTCTCTCATTAAATTAATCATACCTGAAAAAAGCACAGGACCAACAACTCATCTTACTTTTCAATAGGCTGCTTATCAAAAACATTAAGTTTTCCATTTCTGTAGTTGATCACATATAGCTTCTTATCTTTCAACATCATATCCGTAGGTTTTTCTATCTGATCTCTTAAGACTTGTAATAATTTACCTGCTTTATCAAAAACCAATACACGGTCGTTTTCAAAATCAGTGACGAATACTTCTTTCTCAGCAACAAAAATTCCTGTTGCCGCATTCATTTTTTCATCTTGCCCCATCATTTGAACAAAGCCCCCTTTTTTATCAAATACCTGAACACGATTATTATAAGCGTCGGCCACCCAAATTTTATCGTTTGTGATTTGAACATCGGTAGGGTAGTAAAACTCCCCTTGCGCTTTCCCTTCTTTACCAAATGAAATCCAATTTACACCATCAAAATAGAGAATACGGTTATTATAAAAATCTGCAATGGCACGTTCATTATTAAAAACGGAAACTCCCGCGGGGGCATCTAAAGAATCGGTAAGTTGCATTACAAATCTCCCTTTTTTATCAACGGTTTCAACCACATCTTTTCCGTACTGTGGAATAAATAGGGTTTCCTCAATTGCATCAATATGCATGGGCCGATCCAGCGAATCAATCGTTTCTGTGATTTGGCCTTCCTTATCAATTTTAACCAAACGGTTATGATCGCCATCAGAAAGCCAGATAGCACCATTCACTTGAGATAAGCCAATTGGATTCACCCCATCCAACTGAATGGTTTTGGATAACACCCATTCTTTAGGAACAATTTCTTTTTCTTTACAAGCCGATGCAAAGACTAAACCGATCAATATAATTATACTTTGCCTCATTTTTTATAGCTTAAACGTTCGTACTTACAACAGGCCGGTAAATTTCCATAATCATCTGTATGTGCTTTGTGGTTTTTGGTGTCATGACCTGCAACCGCTACTTCCTTTTCAACATTTTCCAAGGAAGTTAATTCCGCATCAAAAGAAACCTTCATGATTTTTGTATCCTTATCCCAAGAAACGTCAGTAACACCGTTTACCGATGCTGCCGCCTTGGTAATTCTAGCCTCGCACATGGCACAATTTCCTGCCACCATTACGTTTTTAGTTACCGCACCTTCTGTTTTTTGCATCATTGCCGCTGCCGATGATTCTTCAAATGTACCATTGGCACGCTCCACTTTAGCCGTTACTGGCGTGTACCCCGCTTTTTCAACTTGTTTTTCTACATCACCTAAGGTCAATGCTTTTTCCGCTGGATAAGAAAAACTAAAGTCGCCTGTTTCTATATCTATCTTTACATTCTTTATCCCTTTAAATTCCTTGAACTTTTTTTCAAGTCCGTATGCACAAAAGGGACAACCTAGTCCGTCTACCTGCACCATAAACTTATCCTTACCTTCTTGCGCAGTAGCTCCAAACACTACCGCGAACATTATTAACACCGAAACTATTATTGATTTTTTCATTATTGTATATTTTAATTTTTAAAAAGAATATCTTGAGCCTAAAAACAGGCTATACTTTAATTTACGTCCTTCATCCAAGTCATTTACCAAAGGTACCTGAACGGCAAGATCAAAGGTTATGTTCTTTCTTGCATACTGTACCCCTTGGGCGTACAAGAGCTGATACCAATCCCTCTCAACCAACCATAAATTGGTATATTCAAAATACAGGTTAATTTGTTTATTAGGATATTGAGGTTTCAATAAGGGAAGTCCAAAACCTATTTTATGGGTCAACGCATCTAGGCTTCCATCGGGCACCCAATTATAACCCAATTCATTGCTAATACCATATTTCAATGATTCATAACCCGCAACGATACCGTAGTAACCGGCATATTTACCCGTACTTAAATCCATTACATCCAATTCTTTACCCGTAGGCAGTGTCTGTACTGTTTTGGCTACCATTCTAAAGGTCTTGCCCGTACCATCTTTTCTAAGAAACTGGTACTTTCCCATAACTTTAATATCTGCCACACTACTACCGCTTGGTCCGTTATCGACATCATAGTTAAGGTATGGCAAATGCAACGCAACCAAGGAATTGGAGGTAGGCAGGTAATGCAACATGACCGGGACATAGGTAAAATCCCCTCTTTGTGTATGTCGTATTTCTGTCAAGGTCTTTGCAGTAAAACTACCACCGCCTAACATAATTGGTTTATCTGCAGTAATTGGAGGTCCTTGCGCCTCGCAAAATTGTATCCCAAATAGGACAATGGCTAAAAGCCAACTATTTTTTTTCATGAAATATTAGATTTGATTAAAAATGTGTGTTCGCAATCAAGCGACTTAAAACAATTTTTAAATCAAATCAAAAAAACTTGGTGAAGTATATTCAAATCCTCAGCCAGTATAGGCGGCGGATAGGAATCAAAATCGATATTTTCATCAGTAGTTTCCTCAAAAAAGCCAAGGTAAGAGCATGTAAAAGAGATCAGAAAAACCTGTTGTGAAAAATCAAAACTAGAAATATCATGTGTCAAATCATCTTGACCCTGTATTGTAAAAGCTTCATCATTACAGCAATGCTTATTCACTGACGGTTCATCTTCTAATAAAGACAAGCCAGCTTTCATACCACAATCTTCTGCATGATCAAACAATGCTACATCCATCACACGACCCATGCACAAATGCTTTTCAACTGTCCAAGAAATTGTAGACAGTAACAATAGCATTGCCATGAATATAGAAAACAGTTTATGTAGCAATAGTTTCACATTACAAAAATACGAAATATTGAATGTTTAAGAAGCTATACTTCATTTCTTTAACTAAAATTAGCTATAAGAAAGGCCTTACAACGGATAAACCCATAAAAAACAGCACATGCCGTATACGATTTGCAATAATTTAAAGTTAAAAGTGTTAACACATTAACAAAACAATAAGCTTTAACAGCTTTAACAGCTTTAACACTAACTATTAAAATTAAAAATCATGAGAAAACATTTAAAATTCACATTTCTAATTTGCACTATTGCCCTATTTGTAGGTAGTTGTAGTTCTGACGACGGCTCAATCTTTGACACTCCCATACCTGATAATACGGGCGGTGAGGAAGAAGATGATTCAGAAGAGCCAGAAGTAGCAACTATTGTTTTTAACGAAGCCGTTCCTTCTTCAAATATTACAACAGCATCAGCAAGTGGAGAAGCAGGTACCAATGTTACCGGTAGAGTTATTTTTACTTCAGACGCGACTACGCAACGTAGAATGTATATTACCCAAAATTATTTAGGACAAGGAGAAATGCCTTTTAGTTCTTTTGATTTGGTAAGTGATGATTTAACTAAAGCTTTAAAAGCCGATGGTTCTATTGATTTAGATGGTGCTACAAAAAAGGAAATTGATTTTTCTTTTCCATTACCAGTACCAGATATTGAAAACGGAGAAATTGTTTACTCTTTTTGGACAACTACCGGTAAGGGTGATTTCAGAGACAGCGAAAAAAGATTGGCATTAGGCGTAGGTCAAATAACAGTAACCATTGGTACAGGTGCAAACCCAGCTGCTGCAGTTAGAGAATTTACAGGCGTTAAATTATTTGCTCCGGCACAAGATGGAACAACAGAATCTTTCTTTTCCCTATTGAACGAAACCGTATACAGAATTAATGTAGGACCTGAATTTAGAGCGTTCTGGGATTTTGGTTACTACTACGGCGCCTCTGGTGATTCAGCCGGTGACAATGCTTCTTTTGCTTCTACCGAACAATACGATGCTTCTTTTGGATTTGCTGTTGAGGGACTTGAGCCTGGTGCTGACGAAGAGAATGCGGCAACAGAAACATTAAATCAAATGTTCTTTGCTAGTTCTACAACAATAGATGCTGCTGCATTTGATGCAATCACGCTAAATGGTGAATTAAATTTTATTGCTAGCTCTGACGCTCAAAAAATCACAAACCTAAGTGTTGGTGATGTTGTAGAGTTTGTTGACAACTACGGTAAAAAAGGTTTAATAAAAATTACCGCTATTGAACCAGGTTTTAATAATAACGATTTTATTGAATTCGATGTTAAGATTCAACCATAATCGTAACTTATAATTTTTAGTTTTAAAAATGAGGATGTTTAAAAACATCCTCATTTTTTGTTTTAGCGCACACCATTACATTACAACAATATGTATTTTTGTAAAAAAAATTATGTTCGAAGCGCTACGCCCTCAAGTAAGTTCTATTATTGATTCTAATAAAACCCCCGATGCTAAAATGCAGGATATCTGCGAGCTTTTAAAAGCAGAAGTACCGCATTATGACTGGGTAGGGTTTTATTTCAAGAATGGCGACAAGCGTGAATTAAAACTAGGTTCTTATGCCGGGGCTCCAACAGACCATACTATTATTCCCTTTGGAAAAGGTATTTGCGGTCAAGTAGCAGAAAGCAACGAGAATTTTGTTGTACCAGATGTACAAGCTCAAGACAACTACATCGCATGCAGCATCACCGTTAAATCGGAAATTGTTGTGCCATTGTTTGTTAATGGCGAAAACATAGGTCAAATAGACATCGATTCTAACACTCCCAACCCTTTTACGAAGGCAGATGAGACCTTTTTAGAATTCATAAACTTTGAGGTAGCCAAAATTCTTTAAAACTTTAGTGTTTTTGTTGATAAACTAGCTCATTTTATAGCTGTAAAAAAATTACTTTTGCTTGCTTATTAAAAACATTTAAGCATCATACAATGAGCAGTGTAAAAAAAGCGTCTTCAGCCTTAATTTCAGTTTTTCATAAAGACGGATTAGAGCCAATAGTAAAGAAATTTCAAGAATTAGGAATCACTATTTATTCCACTGGAGGAACTGAAAAATTCATCACCGATCTTGGTATCGATGTAGTTCCTGTAGAAGATGTAACTAGCTACCCATCTATTCTTGGCGGCAGAGTTAAGACCTTACACCCAAAAGTATTTGGCGGTATTTTAAATAGACAAGACAACGAAAGTGATGTTGCCCAATTAGCAGAATTTGAAATACCACAGATAGACATCGTTATTGTTGATTTATATCCTTTTGAAAAAACGGTTGCCAGTGGTGCTTCTGAACAAGATATCATTGAAAAGATAGATATAGGCGGAATATCCTTAATTCGTGCTGCAGCAAAAAACTTTAAGGATGTTACTTGTGTTTCTTCTATGGAAGACTATGCAGAGTTTCTTGACGTTGTTTCTGCTGACAACGGTAACATTAGCCTTGAAGACAGAAAGCGTTTTGCCGCTAAGTCTTTTAATGTTTCTTCTAATTACGATACTGCTATATTTAACTATTTCAATAAAAACCATGAAATCGCAGCATTAAAAGTAAGCGAGACTGAAGGCAAGGTTTTACGTTATGGCGAGAACCCACACCAAAAAGGATTCTTCTTTGGGGATTTTGATGCTATGTTCTCTAAATTACACGGTAAAGAATTATCATACAACAACCTTTTAGATGTTGATGCCGCCGTTAATTTGATGCTGGAATTTAAAAACGATGCTCCTACTTTTGCTATTCTAAAGCATAACAATGCATGCGGATTAGCACAAAGAGAAACATTACACCAAGCTTATGTTGACGCTTTAGCCGGTGACCCTGTTTCTGCTTTTGGCGGAGTTCTTATCAGCAATAAAGAAATTGATAAAGCTACGGCAGAAGAGATACATAAATTATTCTGCGAAGTTGTTATAGCACCTAGTTATAACGCAGAAGCTCTTGAAATTTTAAAAGGAAAGAAAAATAGAATCATCCTTATTCAAAATGAAGTTGAGATGCCAGAGATGCAAGTTAGAACTTGTTTAAACGGTATGCTTCTTCAAGAAAAAGATCATAAAACAGATACAGTCGCCGACCTTACTAATGCGACCAACACAAACCCTACCGATCAAGAATTAGAAGATTTAATTTTTGCATCTAAACTTTGTAAGCATACAAAGTCTAACACAATTGTTCTTGCTAAAAACAAACAACTTTGTGCAAGTGGTACAGGGCAGACCAGTAGAGTCGATGCTTTAAACCAGGCAATACACAAAGCACAAACCTTTAATTTTGACCTTAAAGGAGCGGTTATGGCAAGTGATGCTTTCTTCCCTTTCCCTGATTGTGTGGAGATTGCGGACAAAGCGGGTATCACCAGTGTTATTCAACCGGGCGGATCTATAAAAGACCAATTAAGTGTTGATTATTGCAACGAACACAAAATTTCAATGGTGATGACAGGCACACGTCATTTCAAGCATTAATTTCATTACTTTTGTCGATGAAATACACCCTTTTATCTAAAATTTAAATATCACATATGGGATTTTTTGATTTCTTGACCGAGGAAATAGCTATAGATTTAGGTACAGCTAACACTCTTATCATTCATAATGACAAGGTAGTTGTCGATAGCCCATCCATCGTTGCCAGAGATAGAATTAGCGGAAAAATCATTGCAGTTGGTAAAGAAGCCAACATGATGCAAGGTAAGACCCATGAGAACATAAAAACAATTAGACCATTGAAAGATGGTGTAATTGCGGATTTTGACGCATCTGAAAAGATGTTGATGATGTTCATCAAGAATATTCCTGCATTAAAGAAAAAATGGTTTCCGCCAGCATTGCGTTTGGTCATCTGTATTCCTTCTGGTATTACTGAAGTTGAAATGCGTGCGGTAAAGGAATCCGCAGAACGTGTAAACGGTAAAGAGGTATATCTAATTCACGAACCAATGGCTGCTGCTATAGGTATCGGTTTAGATATTATGCAGCCGAAAGGTAACATGATCGTTGATATAGGTGGTGGTACTACTGAAATTGCAGTTATTGCATTAGGCGGTATCGTTTGTGATAAATCTGTAAAGATTGCAGGTGATGTATTTACGAATGACATTATTTATTACATGCGTACACAACATAACCTATACGTTGGTGAAAGTACTGCAGAAGCAATTAAAATTGAAATAGGTTCTGCAACTGAAGATTTACAATCTCCACCAGATGAAAAATCTGTACAGGGTCGTGATCTATTGACAGGTAAACCAAAGCAAGTTCAAATATCTTATAGAGAAATAGCGAAGGCTTTAGATAAATCTATTCTGCGTGTTGAAGATGCGGTTATGGAAACATTATCTCAGACTCCCCCAGAATTAGCTGCCGATATTTACAACACAGGTATTTACCTTGCAGGTGGTGGTTCTATGTTACGTGGATTGGACAGAAGGTTGTCTCAAAAAACCGACCTGCCAGTGTATATAGCAGAAGACCCGTTACGTGCCGTAGTACGTGGTACAGGTATAGCGCTTAAAAATCTAGAACGTTATAAGAGTATATTGATCAAGTAAGAAGCTCGACTTCAATAGGATTACCTTAGAAACTTGACAGTACAAAACCTTTAAAAAAAAGTTCAAGAACTATTATAAATGAAAAAAGTTAGCGCTTTTAGGAATTCCTAGAAGCAACTTGCCTAACGGCAGTTAGGTTTAAATCTCGATTAACGAGTAAAAATTCAGGGGTGAATGCAACAGATTATAAATTTTCTAATTAGGTATAAGATTTTCTTACTTTACCTTTTTCTGTTATTGATTTCTTGCATTTTTACGTTTCAATCGCATTCGTACCATCAATCTAAATTTTTAAATTCTTCCAACTATATTTCAGGAAGTATCTACACTTTTTCAGATAATGTAACTTCATATTTTGGCCTAAGGGAAGAAAACAAAAAGCTTGTTGAAGAAAACAGAAGACTTAGAGACAAACTCTTTAATAATGTAGTTCTTTCACCTTCACTAATAGATTCTACTTCTATAGAGTACGAAGTCGTAAGAGGTCGTGTCATCAACAACAGCTATGCTGACCAGCGAAACTACATCACCATCAATAAAGGTAAAAATGATAGTATTGTACAAGATATGGGCGTTATTACAGACAAAGGTATTTTAGGTATCGTTGAAAATACATCAGATAAATTTTCTACCGTTCAGAGTATTTTAAGTGATAAATCGAACATAAACGCAAAAATCAAAAACTCTAACCACTTTGGTTCTTTAGTTTGGGAAAACACTACAGATTATAATGTTGTTCAATTAATTGACATTCCTAGACTGGTACCACTGACCATAGGTGACACTATTGTTACGGGAGCCATGAGTAGCATCTTTCCAGAAAACATCCCAATTGGTACGATTAAAAGATTTGATTTAGATAACTCGAAAAGTTTCTATTTTATAGATGTAGAACTTTTTAATGATATGACCAATATTGGCAATATTTATATCATTAAAAATTTAAACCGTAAAGAGGTTTTAGAATTAGAAGCAGAAACAGAAACCAATGATTAATAGTACTTCATTTTTAATTGTACTCCGATTTATATTATTGGTACTATTACAGGTACTAGTATTTAATAAGCTGAATTTCTTTGGCTACATAAATCCGCTCATATATATTCTTTTCTTGTATTGGTATCCTATCAAACAAAATAGAACTACCTTTATAATTCTATGCTTTTTCTTAGGACTATGCGTAGATATTTTTTCTGACACACTTGCCATAAACGCAGCAGCTACCGTTACCATAGCTTATCTTCGACCAACCATTATGCGTTTTGTCTTTGGTGTCAATTATGAATTTCAAAGTTTTAAGTTAAACAACAGTACAAAGGCACAACAATTCACGTTTTTAGCGTTATTGATTATAATACATCATTTGGTATACTTCACTTTAGAAATTTTCAGCTTTTCAAACAGCTTGTTAATTTTACAAAAAACGTTAATAGTTAGTATTTCCACATTGATTTTAGGCATATTGTTCAGTACATTATTCAGCAGTAAAAAAGAATGAGAAAAATTCTTTTATCATTAATTATAGTTGTCATCGCAATTACCTTTTTGGGAAGGCTATCCTATTTGCAAATATTCAGTTTTTCTGCAGATCAACTAACAGACGACCCTGCTATAAAAAAAATATATGATTATCCAGAACGTGGTTATATTTATGATCGTAACGGTCATCTTTTAGTTGGTAACGACCCTGCTTACGACGTGATGGTAATCCCAAGAGAAGTTAAACCATTAGATACTTTAGAATTTTGCGGACTACTAGGAATCGAAAAAGAAAAGTTTATTGAAAAACTACGAAAAGCAAGAGTATATTCTCCTCGTCTGCCATCTGTTTTGGTACCTCAACTCTCTAAACAAGATTACGCCAAACTTCAAGAAAAAATGCGTAAGTACAAAGGGTTTTATATTCAAAAAAGATCTTTGCGCTATTACGACACCCCTAGTGCGGCAAATGTTCTAGGCTATATCAGTGAAGTCAACGAAGGTGATTTAGCAGCTAACAAATATTACGTACAAGGTGAGCTAAAAGGTAGAACGGGAGTTGAACGCTACTACGAAGACCTGTTAAGAGGAAGAAAAGGGGTACAACATATACAAAAAGACCGTTTTAATAGAGATATTGGTCCGTATAAAGAAGGAATTCTTGACACTTTACCTGAACAGGGCAAACAAATTAGCATCACAATTGACAAAACGCTGCAAGAATATGGCGAATTGCTAATGAATGGCAAAAGAGGTGGTATTGTCGCTATTGAACCTTCAACTGGTGAAATTCTTTCCATGATTTCTGGACCGACCTACGACCCTGCCCTATTGGTAGGAAGAGAGCGCTCTAAAAACTACACGAAACTATATAATGATACTATAGCCAACCCAACTTGGGATCGTTCTATTCACGCGCAACAACCACCTGGTTCTCCTTTTAAAACATTAAATGCACTAATCGCATTGCAAGAAGGTGCTCTAGATGAAAATACTACCATACAGTGTTACCACGGCTTCTATGTGGGCAAGAAAAAAAGAGGTTGTCACTGTGGTGGTGGTTTACGAAATTTGAATAAAGGAATATCGCAATCATGCAATGCTTATTTTGCGGGAGCATTCAGAAAAATTTATGAAAAGTTCGATACTACTGATGAAGCTATGGATGTGTGGGAAAAACACATGAAAAGCTTTGGTCTGGGTGACTATTTGGGTTACGACCTACCATTCGGACAAAAAGGACGTATACCTAACAAAGAATATTACGATAAATGGTACGGAGATAATAGATGGAGTTCTTCTTATATCATCTCAAATTCTATTGGACAAGGTGAAATATTAGCTACACCGGTACAGCTAGCGAATATGACGGCCGCAATTGCCAATAGAGGTCATTATTTTACTCCGCATATCTTAAAGAAAATAGAAGGTAAAGATATCACCGAACCAAAATTTACAGAGGCTAAACACACTACGATAGCCCCAAAACATTTTGAACCAGTAGTACAAGGTATGGCCGATGTTTATGTAAGTGGTACAGCAAGATGGTTACAAATTCCTGGTATTGAAGTTGCCGGAAAAACAGGTACCGCCGAAAACTTTACTAAAATAGATGGCGTACGTACACAATTGACAGACCACTCGGTATTTGTAGCATTCGCACCAGTCGATGACCCTAAAATTGCGATAGCGGTATATATAGAAAATGGATATTTTGGATCTAGATACGCTGGTCATATCGCCACATTAATGATCGAAAAATACCTTAAAGGTGAAATCACCTTAAAGACCCTTGAAAAAAGAATGCTAGAAAAAACCTTAGAAGCAGAATACGCGAAACCCTACAGCGGGGAGGAGTTTAAAATAAACGAGCGTGTCTGGTAGAAGCATCTTAAAAAGAATTGATTGGTTAAGTGTATTTATTTATTTTGCACTTGTTCTTATTGGCTGGATCAACATATACTCTAGCACATTCATTGATGAGCAAAGTTCAATCTTCAATATTGGCACACGTTATGGCAAGCAATTATTTTTTATAGGTGTAAGTTTAGTTGCCATAGTAATTATACTCGCCCTTGAGGTAAACTTTTACGAACGATTTTCGAGTATCTTCTACTTACTTTCCATGGTTTCGCTTATAGGTCTATTTGTTTTTGGTAAAACAATTGCCGGTGCAACATCATGGTACGATCTTGGTTTTTTTAACCTGCAGCCCTCTGAACTTGCAAAAGTAGCTACTGCACTTGCACTCGCTAAATACCTAAGCGATATACAGACAGATATTAAACGTAGAAAAGATCAATTCTATGCACTTCTTATCATACTTGTACCTGCCATTTTAATTATACCACAACCAGATCCTGGTAGTGCATTGGTTTTCTTTGCGATGATCTTTGTAATTTTTAGAGAAGGGCTACCATTATATTATTTAGTGATTATATTGAGCCTGATCCTCGTATTTATCATAACCTTAATGTTTGGTACTGTTTGGCTTATAATAGGCTTGGCATTGATGATTATACTTATTTATGCCTTAAAACGAAAATCATTAAAAATTCCAGTAGTTCCGCTAAGTCTAATTAGTGTAGCCGTAATTCTATTCTCACTTTCGGTAAATTTTGTTTTCAATAATGTATTCGAGCAGCGCCATAGAGATCGTTTTGGCTTATGGCTTCGATTAGAAAAAGACCCTAAAAAATTAGAACAAATTAGAAAATCTATTGGCTATAACACTTATCAATCAGAAAAAGCAATTGAATCTGGTGGTTTTTTTGGAAAAGGATTTTTAGAAGGCACACGTACTAAAGGTGATTTCGTGCCTGAACAGGACACCGACTATATTTTTAGCACTGTTGGTGAAGAATGGGGATTTTTAGGAACCGCAACTGTAATTATTCTTTTTACCGTGCTATTTCTAAGGTTAATATCTTTAGCCGAACGACAGAAAAATGCTTTTGCCAGAATGTATGGTTATGGCGTTATCTCCATTCTACTAATTCACTATTTTATTAATATAGGAATGGTAATCGGTCTACTACCTACTATCGGCATTCCACTTCCATTCTTTAGTTATGGTGGATCAGGACTCCTATTCTTTACTATTCTACTTTTTATTTTCTTGCGATTAGATACCAACAGATTGAAGGAGAGTTTCTAAAACTTCCATCCCGTTGTATTCTTACTTGCTTCAAAAGCGCTTTGTTGCTTTTCTGGTAATTCAGCAAAAAAGTTTATACCTGTTTGTTTTTCTATCTCATCAATAGACACTACAAAATTACGTAAAGATGTAAATTGAGGTTTATTTGGCATTAAAAAAGATAAGGTGTAGATCTTATTTCCCTTTTTACGAGCAATAATCTTATAAAAAGAGTCTGGCACATCAACATCTTCTTGTCCGATCTCTTCTAATCCACTTTCTAACACGCCACCTGTAAATATATATAAAATTCCGTACTGCTTTGCCCAGCGTCTTGTTTGCTGTTCTAAGTCGTTCCATATACCTGCATTGAACTCTCTGTCTTGCGGACTTATATTACTTGTATAAAAAGTCTCGTTATACGCTTGTAACGAAAACCTACGATCACCAGCAGGTACCAAATGACCGCGATCATAACCTGAACCCTTATAATTTCGCCAATCTGCTGATTTAGAAGAGACAAAAGGATCTTCTATGAAATACGGACGCTTTCTATCATCATATGTCAAATGATTTTTACTTAAGGTATACGCAACCCATTCAGCTTGCTCATAAGGCTCGTTATAAGACAATGTAAAATGTTCATGGTTTACAATTTCACCTGTTGTTGACGAAGGCAGTAATTCTTTTGGAAACTCATTTGAGGTAACACCTTCGTTACTAATAGAATATGTTGCGGGAGTATAAAAGTTTTCAAACAACCAAAAACCAACTATGCAAACAAGAATTAAAAGACTATAAACAGTTCCATTTCCTTTACGGTATGCCATGCGCCAAAATTACCGTAATTTTGTAAGATACAAGGTAATTTACCGACCAATATACCTAGTAATTAAAGTCTAAACGAAAGGAAAATTATGATGTTAACTTGGAAAGATGTAATTCATTTCTCAGTGAATGGTAACCCCGAACCTGACAAAAGAGTTGAAAAAACAGAACAGGAATGGAAAGAGATTTTGACACCTGAACAGTTTAGAGTTACTCGAAAAAAAGGTACTGAAGCCCCGCATTCCGGTGCGCTTTGTACTTCTCATGATGCTGGTAAGTATGAATGTGTATGTTGTGGCACACCATTATTTGATTCTACTATTAAATTTGAATCTGGTACTGGTTGGCCTAGCTTTACACAACCTATTAAAGAGAATGCTATAAAATACCACAAGGACACATCGTTTGGTATGATACGGGTAGAAGTGATGTGTAATACATGTGATGGGCATTTGGGACACATATTTCCTGATGGACCAGAACCAAGCGGGCTACGCTACTGCATTAATTCTGAATCTATGCAATTAGAAAAGGAGGAATCGAATGGCTAACACAAATTTAGAAATCGCCACTGTTGGTGGTGGTTGCTTTTGGTGTACCGAAGCAGTATTTCAAGAAGTGAAAGGCATACATAAAGTAGTTTCTGGATACACAGGCGGAAAAGCTCCTGGAAGACCAACATACAGAGAAATTTGCTCAGGACTAACCGGTCATGCAGAAGTGGTTCAAGTTACTTTTGACCCCACTATAATATCTTTTGAAGATATTTTGATTATTTTCATGACAACCCACGACCCTACTTCTTTAAACAGGCAGGGTGCCGATGCAGGAACGCAGTATCGTTCTGTTATTTATTTTCAAAATGACGAACAAGAGAAAAAAGCAAAAATAGTATTGAACGAAATGCAAGCAGTATATGAAAAACCTATTGTCACTGAATTGAGTCCTTTAGGTATATTTTACGATGCTGAAGTATATCATCAAGATTATTATAAAAACAATTCTGAGCAAGGCTATTGCCAGGTGGTCATCAACCCCAAGTTGGCTAAACTTAGACAATTACATGCCGACAAGCTTTTAAAATAGCATGTAATTCGGTTTATCTAAAGAGATATTCCATTCAACTACAGCAATTTTCAGTTCACCTATAAAAACTTCATTTTTTTATAGGTGAACTTATTTTTGAGACATAATAACATAAAAACCTACTTATTATGAATTCTCAAAAATCTTTTTATTACATCGCATTAGGGCTTTTCGCCATCGCAGTGATAGGTTCAATCATCAATTCTATTGTAAATTTCGAAGAAGTATCAACCACATTTATAAAGCTTGGCTATCCTGTTTATCTAATTCATATATTAGGCGTGTGTCAATCTATAGGCTTGCTAATGATTTTTACCAACAAATCGCACTGGTCATTAGAATGGGTGTATGCTGGTTTTTTTATGAACTACACATTAGGTGCTATTGCTCATTTAGCTATTAAAGATGGTAACGGAGCATCTGCAGTAGTATGCATTGTATTATTGTTTGTTACTTATATTCAAAGTAGAAAAATACGCAACACTAACAATGACAATGAATTGGCTAAATTTGGAAAACTTGAGCACTCATAAAGTATTAAAAAATAAATACAAAAAAACCGCTACAATTATGTAGCGGTTTTGCTTTTTATAGAATTCTAGTTCTTGACACTAGCGAGTTTACCTTGCTTAATGTTGTTGATTTTTAAATCTTCTAATACGTTTACAGCTTCTTCAACGTAAACATCTTTTGCTAAATTTTTATGCCACCTATTACGCTTTTCACGAAGAACAGAATCTTTAGTAAACAACTGTTCTTCATAACCTAAAGACTTAAACGTAAGCTGAGAATCATAATCGGTCAACTTTTTAAAGTAATTCGATTGTTCTTTATCCTTATTTTTTTCTTCCTTGTAAGTATCAAAATTTAAGGATATCTCTGTTTCATCTTGCTCAGCTTTTAACCACTTTGCATTCTCTTCTATCAACTTAATTTGTTGACTAGTTGACATTCTCTTTTCGCTATCGGCAATAGTTTTCTCATAGTTAATATAACCATCCCATGCTTTATAGTCAGCAGGTGTAATCTTATCCCATCCTAATGGGTTTGATTGATCTCTTTCCCCTAAATCAATATAGCTATATCTGTCTGGAACAACGATATCACTCTTAACACCTTCTAATTGCGTAGAACCACCGTTAATTCTATAGAACTTTTGAGTAGTAATTTTAATGGCACCTAAATCTCCGTGCTCATTACTACGCAACATGTTGTTTAAAGGAATAACATTCTGTACCGTTCCTTTACCAAAAGTCTGCTTACTACCAATTACAATAGCTCTTTTATAATCTTGCATTGCAGCTGCTAAAATTTCAGAAGCAGATGCAGACAACTCGTTTACAAGAATTACCAATGGACCATCCCACTGAATTCTTTCATCTTTATCATCATATACATCTTTACCTTTATCTTTTGATTGAACCTGAACAATTGGGCCATCCTTTATAAAAAGACCTGCCATTTCAACAACAGTCTTTAAAGATCCGCCGCCATTATCACGTAAATCTAGAATTAGACCTTCCATGCCTTCTTCCTTTAAACGTTCTACTTCTTTAGCGACATCTGTAGCTGCGTTTCTTTCGCTGTAATCATTAAAATCAACGTAGAATTTTGGAAGATTAATAATTCCGAATTTCTCTTCTCCTTTAATAATGTTCGCAGATTTTGCATACGACTCTTCTAACTCAACAACATCTCTTGTTAAAGAAACAACATCTAAAGAACCATCAACTTTTTTAACAGTCAGATCTACGATAGTGCCTTGAGCACCTTTTATTAACTTAATGGCATCGTCTAAACGCATCCCAACAATATTAATGGGCTCTTCACCATTCTGACCAACTTTAATGATTTCGTCACCAACTTCTAATCGTTGATCTCTCCATACCGGTCCACCAGATATAATTTCTACGATTTTTGCACCTTCAGCTTTTTTCTGAAGTCTTGCACCAATACCTTCGAACTTGCCGGACATGCTGGTATCAAACTTCTCTTTTTCTTCTGGAGCGAAGTAAAATGTATGTGGATCAAATTCATCGACAATAGTATTGATATACTGTACAAACCAATCTTTACGCTCTAAATCATTTACAAAATCAAAGAACTCATCTAAAGTAGTTTCTGTAGATTTTCTAGATTCTTCTTCTGCCTCTTTTTGTGAATGTGCAGTATGATCATGCTCATCTGTACTTTCAATCTCCTCATTCTCCATATGAGAAATTTTAGAATCGTATGTACCTAAGGTTGCATATTTCAATTGCTTTCTCCAACGTTCTTTTAACTCATTTCTATCTGCAGCAAATGGCTCTTCGTCATATTTAATACTGATGCTTTCATTCTCAGAATAATCAAAAGGAGTTTCTAAAACTTCTTTATAAATTCCTTTTGCATCGTCCATACGCTCCATCAATCTTTCATATACTATATTGAAAAATGTGATGTCTGTATTCTTGATTTCATCATCTATCTGATATTTGTACTTTTCGAATTCAGCAATATCAGATGCTATAAAATATCTTTTAGTAGGATCGATTACATCAATAAAATCTTCAAACACATGTACCGAAAAGTCATCGTTAAGCGCTTTTGGCTCATAATGCCCTTTTTCTAATACGTAGGTTATTAAATCTAACAACAATTTGTCCTTATCGTCATTTTCAAAAGTCTTATTCGTAAAACTGCAAGATGCTACAGCTGCGAGCAACAATAAGAGTACGTAGGCTAAATTTCTTTTCATAAAATTATATTTTACTTTCCTTTTCAATATCTCCGAATTTGAGGGTTAAAAACAGCAATAAAAGCTACTTAAACCCCTAAGGTAAAGAAAAAACCATGCCAATTAAATCTGCTTAGAACTAATTTTTTGTTAAACGGCATTTCGGGCTTATCATATTTAAAAACGTATTTTTACTACAGAAAGTATATGATATGGAAAAACCACTGATTTTAGTAACGAATGATGACGGAATTACAGCGCCTGGTTTACGCATGTTGATTACGATAATGAAAAAAATTGGCGATGTAGTTGTTGTAGCACCTGACAGTCCGCAATCTGGCATGGGTCATGCAATAACCCTGGATACAGCCCTATTTTCTAAAAAAATGAAAATTGACCTTGACGGTATCGATGAATATAGTTGTAGCGGTACACCTGCAGATTGCGTAAAATTGGCACTTCAAGAAATACTACCTAAAAGACCCGATATTTGTGTTAGCGGCATTAATCACGGCTCTAATTCTTCAATTAATGTTATTTATTCAGGTACCATGAGTGCTGCGGTAGAAGCTGGCATAGAAGGAATACCTGCTATTGGTTTTTCACTATGTGATTATAGCTGGAATGCTGATTTTGAGCAAGCTCATGATTTTATTCACAGTATTGTCACCCAAGCTTTGGCGAACGGAATTCCAAAAGGCACCGTATTAAACGTGAATATCCCTAAGCTGACCAAAAATGAGATAAAAGGTATTAAGGTGTGCAGACAAGCTAGAGCAAATTGGAAAGAAAAATTCGATAAGCGTACCAACCCTATGGGTAAAGACTACTATTGGCTTACCGGTGAATTTGAATTGCTAGATAAAGGTGAAGATACCGACGAATGGGCATTGGCAAATGGTCATATTTCTGTGGTACCTACACAATTTGATTTAACTGCCCATCATGTTATTCAAGAATTGAACACTTGGGAGCTCTAATAAACACAGTTTAAAAGATTTCAATTATATCGTACAACTATTTTAAATGAATACTAAAAAAGAAATTCTAATAGGCTTTATAGTAGGCATCATTGCAAACACTCTTGGTACATTACTATACATTCTCATATTTTCAGATTTAAGCATTGCCGAAACTTTTGAAGCCGCTGTTAATCAAGAGCATGTTGGTAGCCTTCTAGCATTAGGTGCTATTCTTAACCTAGTTGCTTTTTTCGGATTTCTAAAAATCAAGAGGGACAATAGAGCAAAAGGGGTTTTAATCGCCACCATTTTAACCGCATTCTTGATTCTTTACTACAAAGTCTTTTAAAATGAAGTACTACATTATTGCAGGCGAAGCTTCTGGTGATCTACATGGTTCTAATTTAATTAAGGCTTTGAAGAAACAAGACCCTAATGCTCACATTAGATGCTGGGGCGGCGACTTAATGCAGCAAGCTGGTGGGACTTTAGCCAAGCACTACAAAGAATTGGCATTCATGGGATTTCTCGAAGTTCTTCTGAACTTAAATGCCATTTTCAAAAATATAAAATTCTGTAAGCAAGACATCGCAGCCTTCAACCCTGATGCTATTATTTTCATTGATTATTCCGGATTTAATTTACGTATTGCCAAATGGGCCAAAGAACATAATTTCTTGACCAATTATTACATCTCACCACAAATATGGGCATCAAGAGAAGGTAGAATCGATAAAATAAAAGCGACAGTTGACCACATGTATGTTATTCTCCCTTTTGAGAAAGAATTTTACGAAAAGAAACATAATTACCCAGTTAATTTCGTGGGGCATCCGCTATTAGATGCTATTGATAATAGACCAGAATTAAGCGAAAGTCTATTTAGGTCAGCTAACGACATAGACCCAAATAAACGAATTATAGCCTTACTACCCGGCAGTCGAAAACAAGAAGTTCAGAAGATGCTTTCTTTGATGCTCTCTTTGACCAATGACTTCTCTGAATATGAATTTGTTATTGCAGGCGCACCAAGTTTAGACGAAGAATTTTACGCTGCTTTTCTTACCAATGCGAATGTAAAATTCATTCAAAATAAAACTTACGATTTACTTTCTATTTCAACTGCAGCATTGGTTACCAGTGGCACCGCTACTTTAGAAACTGCTTTATTTAAGGTACCACAAGTAGTATGCTACAAAGCAAACTGGATTTCTTATCAAATTGCAAAACGTATTATCACTCTAGAATATATTTCTTTGGTCAACCTTATCATGAAAAAGGAGGTAGTTAAAGAATTAATACAAGATGAGTTCACCAAACAGAACCTGAAAAAAGAACTGACCTCAATTTTAGATGGAGAAGCTAGAACTAAACAATTGGCTAATTATGATGAGTTAATTGCTAAGTTAGGTGGTTCTGGCGCTAGCGCTGAAGCAGCTTCGTTAATCATTGCAAATGCCAAAATTTCTTAGCTTTATTAATTTTTAAAAAAAATTCTATAATTTTGGAGTTACACCTACTACAGGGTTCACTCTATTTTATGCGCATATTACCATACTTTCTCATTATTTGCTTTTTAGCCAGTTGCGGAGTCAAAAAGACGAGCACATCTGACAAAGAGCGCAAAATATCTGTTGCTGCTGCAAATAATACTAGAACAGGTAATGTCACCGAACCTACAAGAACCGAAGAACGTAGGACTATACCTTCTTCAACGCATACAAAGGCTGATGAGATTATCAACACAGCCCTTTCATTTTCTGGAACACGCTACAAGTTTGGCGGTACCACCAAAAAAGGAATGGATTGCTCTGGTCTACTATATATTTCTTTTGGCGAACATGATGTACAACTGCCTAGAACGTCTTTTCACATGGCAGAAGAAGGACATCGAGTTACCGTTAAAAATGTAGAGAAGGGCGACTTGCTATTCTTTAAGACTTCAAGAGGCTCTAAACGTATTAACCATGTAGGTATGGTCGTAGGCACCGATAATAACGAAATTACTTTTATACATGCTTCAACATCGCGTGGTGTTACCGTTTCATCTTTGAGAGACGGATTCTGGAACCAAGCTTTCGTAAAGGCTACAAGAATATTATAGCATGAAGCTCTTAGCGTTTATTCCTATCAGATTAACGCTTTTACTCATCCTTGGAATCCTAATAGGTTACTTTTTTTCCTTCAACCTTTTAAATATTCTTCTATCTACCGTTTTACTTTTCTCTTTATTAGCTTTTATTTTCTTTTTTGAAAAGAATACAAAATCGGTTTTATTTGGAACCTTTGCCGCTCTAACATTTATTGCATTAGGTATATATAGCTACACTGTGGCACAACCCATAAATTACAGCAATCACTACAGTAATTATAATAACATTAGTAATGAATTATGGACGCTAAAAATCAAAGAGGTTCTAAAACCTAATCAGTTTTCGACCCGCTATTTTGCCTCTGTAAAAAGTGTAGGTAATAAACATGTAAGGGGCACTATTCTTCTCACTATACCCAAAGATTCGGCAAATTTAAGCTTAGCTATCGATGATGAATTTGTAACCTATAACGAAGCTAAAGGTATTTCCCCTCCACTAAATCCACATCAATTTGATTATAAAAAATATTTGGAGAATTTAGGGATATATCATAGTATGCGAATAGAGCATGATGAACTTGTGAAAATTAAAAGTTCGCAAACTACCCTTCTCGGCATCGCTGCAAGGGCACGAAATCATATTATTGAAAAACTTGATAAAGAAAGTTTCGGAGCAGATGAATTGGGAGTCATACAAGCTCTATTACTTGGGCAGCGTTCAGATATATCAGAAGAAACGTATACCAATTACCAGAAAGCGGGTGCCGTGCATATTTTAGCAGTATCAGGGCTACACATTGGTATTTTACTCTTAGTTATTCAGTTTTTATTGAGTCCGCTGAAAAACATCCCTAATGGTCGATCTCTTATTTTAATTCTATCGGTATTCTTTTTATGGGGTTTTGCCTTTATTGCTGGGTTGTCTGCTAGTATTATTCGCGCAACTACGATGTTCACTTTCGTGGCATATGCACTGTATTTGAACAGACCTAGTAACACCTTCAATATACTTGCGCTTTCCATACTATTTATTCTACTATTCATCAATCCGAATTTGTTATTTCAAGTCGGATTTCAAATGAGCTATGCAGCTGTTTTTGCTATTCTTTGGATTTTCCCATTACTCAAACAATTATGGTTTCCGAAGAATAAAGTGGCACGATACTTTTGGCAATTGCTTTGTGTCAGTATCGCTGCGCAATTAGGTGTTTTACCTATTAGCCTATACTATTTTCATCAGTTTCCGGGATTGTTCTTTATTTCGAATTTAGTTATCGTGCCTGCTTTGGGAGTGATTCTTGGCATGGGTATTTTAGTGATTGTATTATCACTAGTAAATTGGCTCCCTACTCAATTGGTATGGTTTTATAATGAAATTATCAGTATAATGAACGGCCTTATTGCCTGGGTGGCAAAACAAGAAAATTTTATTTTTAGCGCTATCTCTTTTGATTTTATTCAGCTATTGTTAAGTGTTTTGATCCTCATAATGGGCGTTGAGCTTTGTGCAAAATTCAATTATAAACGAATAGTTTTCTTCTTATTGAGTATTATATGTTTTCAAGGTTGGACAATTTATCAAGAATATGAGGCTCGTAGTAAGTCGGAAGTATTTGTGTTACATCAAACAAGAAAAAGTCTTGTTTTTAATAGAAACGGAGATAATGTATCCATCTTAACAAATCCCAACAACAAACCTGATTATCTTATTTCAGATTTTATAACCGCTGAACGCATAGATTCGGTTCGATATGATTCTTTAAAAAACAGCTATGCTTTACAAGGTGAATCGTTACTGATTATTGATAGTACCGGAATTTATCCGAAGTCAATGTCGAACAAAATCTTGTTGACCCAATCACCAAAAATTAATCTAGACAGATTGCTTGATAGCATCAACCCAAAAGTGATTATAGCAGATGGAAGTAATTATAAAAGCTATATTTCACGTTGGGAAGCTACCTGCATAAAAAACAAAATCCCTTTTCACTATACTGGTGAAAAGGGAGCTTATTATTTTGAGTGATTTGTGACTAATGTACTTTACCCATTAACTTTTTAATTAGTGGTGAGGCTAAAAGAACAATGGCACCTGCACCTATAGCATATTTTGCAATAAGCATGAAACCATCTGTATACACAGTTAAAGTTGCAAATCCACTTACATCTGCGTCTGTACTTTCAATCGCTAATTGTTTACCAATAAAACCTACTATCTGAAATGCAAATGCAGATGATAAAAACCAAACACCCATAATAAAGGCGATTAATCTCATCGGTGCTAAATCGGTCATTTTAGACAGCCCAACAGGCGACATAAACAACTCCCCAACCGACAATAAGAAATACATTAACAACAGATATGTAAAAGGAACAAAACCGCTTTCGTTGGCGCTACCACCACTTAAAGCTAAAACGTAAAAACTAATACCGGCAAAAAGCAATCCTAATCCGAATTTATACGGAGTTCTCGGGTTCCAATTTTTCTTACTTAACCACGTCCACATCATTGAGATAGGAATAGCCAATATAATAATGAACATAGAGTTCAATGAATTGGTTTGCGCTGCAGACATTATGCCATCTAAATCAATATTTCTAGCTGCAAACAACGTAATAACACTACCGGATAATTCATGGAACCCCCAGAATATGGTCATGAAAAATGTAAGCAATACGGCTACAAAAAGTTCTTTTCTCTCCTTAACATTTGCCTTGAACATCTCATATGCCAAATATGCCAATACTGCAATACCGATGCCTGTAAAAATTACATTAACGATATTCTGATCTGCAAACATACCTTCTGTAGCAATCGCTTTATAAGATGATAACAAAAGAGCAATTAATGGTGCAGCCAATACAGCTAAAACAGGAACCAAAATGCCTTGTTTTACACCTAATACCTTTTTCTCTAATACATGCTCATTAGGCGGCAATCCCCTATCTCCGAAGACGTTATTTTGAATACCTCTCCAAAAAACGATCAAACCGGTTAACATACCAATACCAGCTAAGCCAAAGCCATAGTGCCAGCCATATGTAGCCGCGAGCCACCCACATAATAATGGAGCTACCCAACCACCAATATTAATACCCATATAGAAAATAGTAAATCCTGAATCTTTTTTGGGATCACCTTTCTCATACAACGTACCTACAAAAGTGGAAATATTCGGTTTAAAAAATCCGTTACCTACAATAATCAACGAGAGTGCTAAAAAGAAAGCCATGTTGTTTTCTATTGCCAGTACAAAGTGACCTATAGACATTAAAATACCGCCTAAAAAGATAGAATTACGCATCCCTAAAATCTTATCGGACAATTTACCACCAATTACGGTCGATGCGTATACTAAAGACCCGTAGGAAGAGTAAACAGCAGCGGTAGCATAATCTCGCTCTGCCAAGGCTTGAAAGATTACATCAATCATGTAAAGCGTCAGCAATGCTCGCATACCGTAGAAGCTAAAACGCTCCCACAACTCTGCAAAGAATAAGTAAAATAAACCTTGCGGGTGTCCAAAAATCTGCTTTTGGTCTGAAAATTCAGTACTCTCAGTCATATTGATGTTAGTTTGATTAAAGTTTTTCTTTTATGAAATTGGTCATTTTGTTGAAGAGGTGAATTCTTGTGTTTCCACCGTAAATTCCATGATTTTTATCAGGATAGATTCCCCAATCGAATTGCTTATCAGCCTGTATTAAAGCTTCGATCATTCGCATTGAATTTTGAACATGAACATTATCATCACCTGTACCATGTATCAACAAATAATCTCCTTCCAATAACTGCGGATAATTAAATGGTGAGTTATCATCATAACCACTTGGGTTTTCTTGTGGCGTTTGCATGTAGCGCTCCGTATAAATCGTATCATAAAAAGCCCACGATGTAACTGGTGCAACGGCGATTGCCATTTCAAAAGTATCATTACCTTTTAAAATACAATTGGTCGACATAAAGCCACCATAGCTCCAACCCCATATACCGGTTCTTTCTTCATCGATATACCGTAACTCACTTAATTTTTTAGCTGCAGCAATTTGATCTTCAACCTCATATTTACCTAATTCTTTTTGAGTTACCTTTTTGAAATCTCTACCTTTAAATCCGGTTCCACGACCATCTACACAAGCAACAATATAACCTTCAGCTACTAAATTCTGGTGCCAATAATCATTAGCACCCATCCAACTATTACTTACATTTTGTGAACCAGGACCACTGTACTGATACATAAACAACGGATACTTTTTTGCAGGGTCAAAATCTTTAGGTTTGATCATGTACATGTTCAAATCATTACCATTGATAGTGATTGTAGAAAATTCTTTCGGACTCACAGCATACCCTTCTAAACTTTTCAATAATTGACTATTGTCCTTTATATCTTTAACCTTCTTACCATTTATAGCTTGATGCAAAGTATACACCTGAGGCATTTCTGCACTAGAGAATGTATTGATGAAATATGTAAAATCAGTGCTAAAAGATGCATTGTTCGTTCCTTTAGTTACTGCTAAACCTTTTTTATCATCACCACCGCTGCTGATATTATAAACACCACGGTTTATAGAACCATTTTCAGTTGATTGGTAGTAAATTTTATCTTCGTCTTGGTCGTAACCGTAGTATTTTGTTACTTCCCAATCGCCTTTTGTAATCTGGTTCATTAAACTACCATCTTCCCCATAAAGGTAAATATGGTTCCAACCATCTTTTTCGCTAGTCCAAATAAAGCTATCGTCTTCTAAAAAAGTTAAGTTATCGGTAACGTCTACATAAGCGCCATCTTTTTCTACCAACAAAACAGAAACATCTCCTTTTTTGGCATTAACCGAATACATCGTTAATTGATTTTGATGTCTGTTCAAGGTTTGAACACTTAAATAATCTTTATGGTTTTTCCATTTAATTCTTGGTACATAATAAGCATCTTTCAAATCTACCGAAGAAATAGCGCCACTTGCAACATCTAAAAGATGTAACGTAACTATAGAATTGTTCTCGCCTGCTTTTGGATATTTGAATACATGTGGTTGTTGATACAGTCCCGTTCCATAGACATCCATAGAAAACTCTGGTACATTGGTTTCATCAAAACGCAGAAAAGCTATTTTAGAACCATCGGCATTCCATTCAAAAGCACGAACAAATGCAAATTCTTCCTCATACACCCAATCGGTTACACCATTGATAATTTTATTCTGCACTCCGTCTTCAGTCACCTGCTTGGTTTCACCTGATGCAATGTTAAAAATGTATATGTTGTTATTCTTCACATAGGCAACATGACTTCCATTCGGAGATAATAATGGCTCTTGAATTTTATCTGCACTTATCTTAACCACTTTTTTAGAAGCTACATCATACACATAATAAATACCAAGTTTCGATCTTCTGAATATTGGTTCTACTTCTGTTGACAATAGAATCTTTTTTTCATCTGAACTGAAGTCATATGATGAAAATGAAGGAATATCTGCTAAATCTGCAGATGAAACTACGGTACCTACTTTTTCTAGTGTTTTGTAATCGTATTTATCAACCGTTGTAATTTGGCTGAATCTATTGGTATTAAGAACTGTATACTGGGTACCATTTTTCATGGATCTAAGGGCATCCATCCCTTCAGTTCTAAAAGCGCCTTGATATATTTCAGCAACTTCAATTTGTTTTTCCTGTGCCCAAGTAATTGCGGTGAACGAAAGTAAAATCAACGCAAATAAGTGTGTTTTTCGCATAAATATTTGAATTTTGTTAAATCTCTCAAGTTTACCACTATTTCCTCAAAAAAACACGCTTTACAGTGAAAAAGAAAGCGGTTTTAACGCTTTGCCCTTAGAAAATAGATTCTTGCCAATATGCTTATCTTTACAACCGTAAAAATGTGTAGTATTTTTCTAAAGCAAGACATTTACACAACATCGAATATTAGTTGAAAGTTATATCTAAATGACCAAGCCAATAAGTGGTTTCTCCAAGCTTACCAAAGAAGAAAAAATAGATTGGGTCACCACAAATTACACCCAAAACGCAGCGCAATCAAAGAAAATATTGCAAACCTACTGGAATGAAAATTCTAGTATTCAGCAACTACACGATGAGTTTATTGAAAATACACTCACCAATCTTTACATGCCTTTAGGCATTGCCCCTAACTTTTTAATAAACGAAACACTATACGCCATACCTATGGCTATCGAAGAAAGTTCGGTTATTGCTGCCGCTAGTAAGGCGGCAAAATTTTGGTTGAACAAGGGCGGATTTAAAACTGAAATTATAGGCACTGAAAAAGTAGGTCAGGTACATTTTATCTTTAAAGGTGATGCCAACAAGCTAACATCTTTTTTTACCTATTTAAAACCTATTTTACTAGCAGAAAGTGCTTCTTTAACCACTAGTATGGAAAAAAGAGGTGGTGGTATTTCTGATATCGTTCTAAGAGACAAAACCAGCGAATTAGACCATTACTTTCAGCTACATGCTACTTTTCAAACGAAAGATGCCATGGGCGCCAATTTTATTAATAGCTGCTTAGAGCAATTTGCTGCTACGTTGAAAAAAGAAGCTGCCAATTATAATGAATTCTCAGCCAAAGAGAAAGATGTTGAAGTAGTGATGAGCATATTATCTAACTACGTACCCAACTGTACCGTTCGTGCTGAAGTTAGCTGCCCTGTTGAAGATTTAAAACTATCGGCAGAATTAACGCCGCAACATACTGCTGAAAAAATAATTCAGGCGATTAACATCGCTAAAGTAGAACCCTATCGAGCGGTTACACATAATAAAGGAATCATGAACGGTATTGATGCCGTTGTATTAGCTACAGGAAATGATTTTAGAGCTATTGAAGCCGGCGTACATGCATATGCCTGTAAAAATGGGCAATACAGTAGTTTAACGCATGCCGAAATTGAAAACGGATTTTTTAAATTCTGGATAGAACTGCCATTGGCACTAGGTACCGTTGGCGGACTAACAAACCTGCATCCGCTAGTAAAACTGAATATGGAGATACTTCAACGACCCACTTCAGAAGAACTTATGCAAATTGTTGCGGTCGCAGGACTGGCACAGAACTTTGCCGCAGTAAGCTCTTTGGTGACCACCGGAATTCAAAAAGGACATATGAAAATGCACCTTCTAAATATATTAAACCAATTAGGTGCTAATGAAAAAGAAAAAGCTTCGTTGGTCGAATATTTTAAAACCAATACCGTTACGCACCATGGTGTTGAAGTTCAACTGAGTAACATTAGAAAGCAAGGTATCTATGATGAAGGAATTTTATAGTAATGGAAAATTATTGCTTACTGGTGAATATGCCATTCTTGACGGTGCAAAAGGCTTAGCATTGCCTACATCTTTCGGACAATCATTAAAACTTAGAAATAAAAACTCTGAAACCATTCACTGGTTTAGTGTTGACGAGAATGACGACACTTGGTTTTACGCCGAATTTTCCAAGACCGATTTTAAGACTATTAATACAACTGACGAAACCGTTTCAGATAGATTACATCAGATATTGACTGAAACACAACGGCTGAATCCTGAGTTTTCATCAAGTATATCATTATACAGTATCATTGAAGCCAAAATTTCTTTCCCTAAAGATTGGGGGTTAGGCACTTCTTCTACGTTAATTGCAAATATGGCAGCATGGGCAGCTGTGAATCCCTATCAATTGTTAGAAGCTACCTTTGGCGGCAGTGGTTATGATATTGCATGTGCCACATATAATACAGCAATTACCTACCAAAGAAATGGTTTTGAGCCCATAGTAAAAGAGGTGACTTTTAATCCGGACTATAAGGATGAGCTATTTTTCGTTTATCTGAATCAAAAAAAGAATAGTAGAGATGCTATTGATAGCTATCGTAGTTTAGACATTAATAAAAAGGAGCTTATTACCAAAATCGATTGTATTACAGATCATATATTATCTTGTAATAAGATAATTGATTTTGAAATCTTATTAGACCAACACGAAGCTATTTTATCAAAAACTCTTCAAATACCCACAATTAAAGACACTCTATTTTCTGATTATTCTAGAACAATTAAAAGCTTAGGAGCTTGGGGCGGAGACTTTGTGCTAGCTACCGGTACTGAAGATAACATGCAATACTTCAAGAAAAAAGGATACCACACAATACTCCCCTACTCAAAAATGATACTATAAAAAAAGAGCATCCAAATTGGATGCTCTTTTTTAAATATAAATCTTAAAGTAACTACTAATAGAAAGTAGCTCTTTTATCTTCAATTTCAGACCCATCTTTCAACGCATTGTATACGGCAGTGTTAACACGACTAGCCGCTCCGGTTTTCAAAGCATTGGCATATACACTGTAGTTATCTAATTTAGGAGCTTCTGTTTTCTTTACGATTTCAATTTTGAAAACACCAGTGTTTCCTTGAATCAATCCTGAAGTTGCACCAGCATTCATTCCGTAAGCAGTACCTACTACTACAGGCTCACTTCCTGCACCAGGTATTGTTGGTGATTTTACCGTAAGTGCAGAAGCATTTGAAATACTAACACCGTTATCAGATGCAATCGTACTCATATCTTTGCCCTTGTTAGCTGCAATTATCTGAGCCGCCTTACGTTCTTTTCTAATAATTGGCAATACTAGTACAGAAGCATCCTCAGCACTCATTACTCCTTCAGCATAACTACCTGTCAATTGAACAACAGCATAACCGTTATTAATATTAAATCTCTTTACATCGCCAACTTTAGTATCGCCGTTAAAAGCCCACTGAACAATGTTTCTTTGATTTGTTAAACCAGGAAGGTTCTCATCTAAAGCCTTGATCTTATTTACCGGACGAACTACATATTCATCTTTCTTGGCCAATGTTGAAAATGCACTTTCATCATCTGTTGTTTCCATTTCAAATTTTGTAGCACTTGTAAACAATGTATTAATTGTTTCTTCTGAAGCGACAATTTCTCTAGAGACCGTAGCAATTTGAACTACATCTTCTTTGTCATCTATTTTAATAACATGAAAACCGAAATCAGTTTCAACCATTCCAATTGATCCTTCTGAATTTTCAAATGCAAAATCATTAAAAGCAGGAACCATTACCCCTCTTTGGAAGTACCCCAAATCTCCACCGTTAGGTGCAGAAGGCCCGTCTGAGTTATCTCTAGCCAATGTAGAAAAAACAACACCAGATTTCTTAGCTTCCCTTAATAATTCTTTTGCTTTAGCTTCTGCCTCTTCTTTTGTTCTAGTTACATCAGGGTTAGCTCTAGTTGCACCTGTATAAGCCAATAGAATATGACTAGCTTTTACAGACCCATTGGGCTTTCTAGCAATCATTTTAGAAATCTTGTATGAATCTCCATCTTTATAAGGACCGTAGATCTGACCAACATTTAAACTCATTAATGTATCGGCAACACTAGATGGTAAATTTTTCTTCGCTTTATAAATAGTATCAAACTTAGTGTCCGAGTATCTGTCTAAAAATGCAGTAACATCTTTTGTATTTCTAAAACCTCTAATAGTATCGTTACGATCTGTTTGAGAATTGTACTCGACCGTATCATCTAAAAGTTTAGTAATCTCATCTTTAATTGCAGTTTGATCAGCTTCAGATGGTTCTTCTTGAAAATATACATATTGCAAATCTCTAGCAGGATCTTGCTTATATTCTTCTTTATGCTTACTAACATAATCAGCAATTTCGCTTTTAGAAACAGAAATAGTACTATCTGCAATAGAAGTGTAAGGTACTCTTACATACTTAATATCCATTTTTTCGTTGGCCAATTTATAATCTAGCTCACCTTCTTTCAAAGTAGCACCAACACCAGCTCTTACCATATTAAAGTAAGTCTGTTCTTTTGCCAACTGAACGATTTCATCTTCTGTTTGTAACCAAGCTTCGTATTGTGCAGGGTTGTTCACTTTCCAATCTGCTACAGTTTGCTTGAACATGTTTGCATCGAACTGACCGTTCTGATCTTGAAACTGAGGATTTTGTGCGTAACCAGTAGTTCTAAGAAAATCAACAATCTGATCTTGCTCGATACCAATACCTAAATCTTCAAATTGCTCACCTAAGATTGTCTTTCTTACCTTGTTCTCCCAAACCTGGTTTACAACCTGCATTGACGATGCCGTTGGACCAACTCTATTCGAAGCAACTTCAACTTCTCTTCTGAATTCATCAATAGAAATATCTTCTCCATTAATTACAGCTACAGATGAGCCTACTTTTTCTCCTCCAAAATTGCTACTGGTAAAAACCCCAGAAATAACAAATGCAAAAAGTGCTAAACCTATAATCAAGATCAACACTGTTGTACGTTTCCTTATATTTTCTAATACTGCCATTCTAATTAACGTTTAAAATAATCGTTTGTGGTTATTGGGAGGCAAAACTACCATTTTTAATTGAAATAATAAAAACTAAAAAGACTCCTAATTTATTGATTTATGCACTGTTATTCCTCTTCCAAAACTTCTATCGAAATTAAATCTATTTTGGTGTTGGAAACTTCTAGTACCGTAAACTTATAAGACTCTATGGTAAGCTCTACTTCTTTATCTGGAATTTCCCCTAGTGTATGTACTAAAAGTCCTCCAAGTGTCTCATATTCATCTGATACCGGCAGGCTCAATTTATGATTTTCATTGATATCATCAACTTCTAACCTTGCAGAAAAAAGAAAGTGACGCTCATCAACTCTTTCTTCTCTTAAATCTGTAGTATCGTGTTCATCTTCTATTTCACCGAAAAGTTCCTCTACAATATCTTCTACTGTTACAAGACCCGACGTACCACCATATTCATCTAATACTACTGCTATACTTTTACGTTTTTTAATCAATACATTTAATATATCTTGAATTAGCATCGTTTCTGGCACAAACTCTACAGGTAATAATATACTTTTTATCGTTTTTGGTTTCTTGAATAATTCATATGAATGTACATAACCTATTACATTATCTACCGTATCATTATAAACCAATATTTTGGAGTAGCCTGTTTCTGTAAATAGTTTTGCTAAATTTTTAGGCGTCTCATGCATTTCTACAGCTACAATCTCAGTTCTTGGAACCATAACCTCGCGCGCTTTTACAGCGGCAAATTCTAAGGCATTTTGAAATATCTGTATTTCGGTATCTATTTCGTCTTCTTCTTCAACGGTCTCCATCTGTTCGGTGATATAATCTCCCAACTCTAATTTACTAAACGCTAATTGTACTTCATCTCCCGATGTTCCAAACACATATTTCAATATAAAATCAGAAATCCAAATAATGAAATCTGATATGAAGGAGAATAAAATGTAAAATAAGAACGCCGGTATTGCCAATAATTTCAATAGGTTATTAGCATAAATTTGAAAGAGAACCTTCGGTAAAAACTCTGCCGTTATTAAAATAACGAATGTAGATATCAACGTTTGGGTCAACAGACTAAAATCTGTTATCAGTAGTTTTAAAAAAGCATTGTCAGGTGCAATACCCGCAAACCAATTCATAAGTACATCGCCCATGAAAAGACCATAAATAACCAATGCTATATTGTTGCCAATAAGCATGGTAGCAATAAACTTAGATGGTTTTTTGGTTAATCTAGTTAGTACTCTAGCCAAAAAACCTTCTTGTTTTTTCTCTATTTCAATATGAATTTTATTCGCAGAAATAAAGGCAATTTCCATTCCTGAGAAAAATGCTGAAAAAATCAAGGAAAGTATAATGATAATACCGGCTGTACCCACTATTTATTTTGATTATCCCGTTTACGCTGTTCGAATTTTTTCCTGTAGTTTCTTCTAAACAAAAACATACCAATAGAAACTATCGCGAAGAATATGAAAAAATAAGCCATACTTCTATCGGTATTCCAATCTGTGAAAATTCTAAAAATTGAAAAACCAGCTACTATTATATATAAATATTCTGTATACCTTAAAATATTAATCATTCTTTTCTTCTTTATCTTCTTTAATCAACATAAGCCCATAGGTCTTATGTGCATTTAAAAACTTAAGGTCTTTCTGAATATCCATTCCCTCGCCGTCCATTACCGTTCCATCATCAGGATTGGTAAATGTAAATTTCTCTTGCGTAAAAGCCCATTCATTACCACGATCATAATATAATTGAGATGTTGATAATTTCTTACCATCATCACTCTTTATAAGTACATTACCACGCAAATCTACGATAGAAGTTTTGGAATACAATACCCCGTAATCTGCCTCTATGGTAGTTTTTTCATTTTTTTCATTAAAAACCTCTACCAACAAGCCTTCTGGAAAGGTTTGATAAGGAAAGGATAATTGCTCAAAATCATTTCTTATAGGTCCTGATAATATTGCCATAACTTTAGAAGAACCCTCAGCTTCAGACCCTAATTTTTCAGGAGACTCGGTATAAGTCGCCACAAAGTTTTCTGCCACACTTCTTGGATAAACTTTCTTTGCCGCTTCTTCACCTACTCTCTTGTAATCATCTTGACAAGACAAAAAAAGCATTGCCATGGTACATACCACGGCAATGCCTTTAAAATTATTAATCTGTATCATTTTTTCTATAAAGAAGGTACTTTCACGCTACCACCAACCCAACAGTTGAAAGTAACAGTTTTACCAGCCATACCTGAGCTAAAGATCATTTCTTTAGAAGGTGCTTTTGCACTATAGCTGTTTGCGGCTTGACTTGAAGAACCACTTAATGACGGATCCACTCTACCTGCTTTTCTTGCCATATCTGCAGCTTTCCAATACATTGCTCTTTTCTCAAAAGCAGAAGTACCACAATCATTTGCACTAGTTGCATATAAGTTAGCGATTAATAAATATGCACGACCGTTAGATGCGTTAGCATCAATTGCTTTCTGTGCATAGCTACGTGCTGTTGACTTACTACCTTTTCTTTTATTAATAACAGCTACTTTATAAGCTATCTTAGATTTTTTCTCATTATCCGTTTCTAAAGACAAGGCTTTATCGAAATCTGCAAGAGCACCTTTCGTATCTCCATTTTTCATTTTCAAAGTACCACCATATACATAAGCATCGGCAGATGGATCTAATCTTAATTGCGCTTCGAATAATTTCTGGAACATTGGATCATCTGTACATTCTTTATTGAACATAAGACCTACTGCTCTTTTTACCCATACAACATCATTCTTTTTCTCTTCAAAACTCTTTTCGTACAGAGGAATTAAGTTACTACAATCTGCCAAAGGACCTAATTTAGAATCGATACTTCCTGCAATTTTACCGTAAACTTCAGAATAAGAATTGTAAGACTTTAAACGAGATTTTTCCTTTGAAGTTAACGTACCAGCTTCTTCTTTAGGTAAAAGTTTAGCAATTTTACCTGTGATTTTTTCATTTTCCAATTCAATTTTCTCTGTAACAGCATCGTATACATCAAAAACTTCTTGTAAATCTTTTCTACCTGCCTTATTCTCATCAACTAAACTAGAGAAATAGATATATAATGCTTTTGGATTAGTGAAGTTCTCTTGATCCTTTGTAAAAGCATCACTCAACATGCTGTACATTTTAGCATCATCTGCCATTTTATTATCATACATAACCAAAGCCTTATCAACTTCCGTCTCGGCTTGGCTAGTTTTAGATGCAAAGTGCTTTAACTTATTATCGTAAAGACCCATAAGATCATTAGCAAATTTTTCTTTGTCAGCACCTGTCGCGTTTTTCATCTTATCTTTAAGTATACGCTCACCATATACATAGATAGCATTATTTAGTTGTGGACAAGTTTCATAAACCATTTTCCATGGCTCATAGGCCGCCTCATAATTTTTAACTTTCGCATGCTCAGAAAATATGGACAGGTTCGTCATACATTCAGGGTTTTGTGCCTGTGCATTGCTCACTCCCATCATCCCTAGGAACATTATTGCCGTGAAGTAAAGTTTCGATTTCATTTTTTCTCTTTTTAAATGGTTAATGTACTAAATTTTTATTAATTGATTTTTCTTTTCTGGAACCAGCGATCATTCAACGAAAGACCTACATTAAATTTAAAATAGCTCTCTTCAATTAGATTAGCCCTAGTTGTTCCTCTTTTGCCAATTTCAAAACCTAAGTTAAGATTAGAGAAACTTCTACCCAGCGGTAACCCTAATCCAAAAGTTATGCCAAAGTTATTTATATCAACATCGTTCACTAGCATACCGGTCTTATCTAAACGTAAACCTGCACGGTAAGTAACTCGTTTTAAGTAACTTGAAAACGAGTTATGATCTGGTGTAATAAAAGCACCAAATGCAAAAGAACTCGCATCTTCGTACGCAATACTATCAGAACCCAAGAAAGAATTTTCAAAAGAACTCATCTCTTGAAAACTATACTCAGCACCTATAAACCATTTATAATCTTCTCCATAACCTAAACCTATTGTAGTGGTCGTAGGTATTTTTAACTCGGTATTACTCAAATTCTGAGCAGCCAAATTTACTTCTACCTCTTCAATTGTTCCCCCATTTGCAACCGAGAAAGAACCTATTTGCCTATCATTCTTAGAAACTAAATTACCTTGCGTATTTACACGAATAGAAGAATGTAGTCGTTGCCTACCTTTTATTATAGGAGTATAATTTAATGCGTAGTTAAAATCGAATCCGTTTATTCTAGAACTTCTTCTATCAAAAGTACCAAATTGAATATCTTCTACCTGTTGCAACCTTTCGCTATCTAAAGTACCGAAGTTGAAATTTACGGTAGCCCCAATACTTAAATTCTTTACAACTTCATATCCTATAGAATAAAATGCACGGGTCAACCCGCCTTCTCCACTATATACATTAACCAAATCTGAGCCACTTGCATTTGAGCGTTCTTCAACCAAATTATAGCCAACTGAAGAATACGGCATAATACCGAACCCCATACCTAAACCATTACCCACACTAAAACCTAGTGCCAAATAATCTAAATTAGTAATAGAACTTTGTTGTTCTTCGGTAAAACTTTTAAGTGTATACTGTTTATTCGAGACACCAGCGGTATATGTTACAAGACCTTCCCTATCCATTACCTCTAAACCAAGCTTACCATAAGCAGCAGGGTTTTTAAGGTTTATATGAATACTATCGGCATAGACGCCAATACCACCCATCATTTGATTTTCAACCGTGCTTTCGTTCTTTAAATCGCCTATTCCGAAGAAAGAATAGGGAGAAACGGTGCCATCTTGAGCGTACATACCCACGGTGGTTATGTATACAATTGCAATTACAATTTTTCTGATCATTTAGTGCTTGTTGTATTCCAGCAAATAATTAAGCCCTTTCAGGAGAAATTTGGAATCCGCAAATATGGTATTTTTTAATCGTTTAGACAAAAATAGTGTGTCTCCACCGGTTAAAATAACTGTTAAATTTTCAAATCTGGCTTTGTAGAGATCAATGACACCGTCTATTTCAAGAGTTATACCGTTTACTACACCACTATGAAGACAGTTTTCTGTCGTGTTGCCGATATAGTCTAACAGTTCTTTTTTCTCTAGTAACGGCAATTTTGCCGTTTGATGATGCATAGCATTATATCGCATTTGAACTCCTGGAGATATTGCTCCGCCCAAATATTCATCAAAATCATTTATCATATCATACGTTACACAAGAACCTGCATCAATGACCAAATTATTATGATGAGGATTGAAATAATATGCCGCTGTTGCCAAAGCCAAACGATCTACACCTAATGTTTGAGGTGAGGCATAAGAGTTCTTAAATGGCACTTTCGAAGCATTCGAAAGCTCATGAAGGTCACAAAAAACGGCTACAACCTTCATTTGTTCCTTAGAAAGTGACCCAACACTAGAAACTATTGCACACTGAATTCTTGTGTATTCTTTGAATATTTTTTTTACGGATTCTACAAACAAATCGACAACAACAGTCTCTAAATGAATTATTTCTGACTTATTAAAGATTGCCAACTTCACATTTGTATTACCTGCATCAATTATTAAATTCATGTTGCAAAGATTAAAAATTAAAAAAACATTTCTCTTTTTTCACGATTTTGTTTGTAAATCATAAAATTGAAATTATATTTGCAGCCGCTTACAGCGACATGGTGCCTTAGCTCAGTTGGTAGAGCAATGGACTGAAAATCCATGTGTCCCTGGTTCGATTCCTGGAGGCACCACAATAAATCCTTACTTAACGGTAAGGATTTTTTTGTTTTAATACCTATCTTTCAAAGTACGAAAAATATAGGTTGTGATACAAATTAGCGAAGACATTACATTAATTTCCCTTCAAGAATACCTATCAAATAAAGGTTGGCTTGAGAACAATGAAGAAATTACCCAAATTTCAAAAGCCGGGGAGGGCAATATGAACGTAGTCATACGCGTAATCACCAATTCTCGTTCTATCATAGTAAAACAATCACGACCATTTGTTCAGAAATACCAGAACATACCTGCACCTATAGAAAGAATAGCAGTTGAACATGAGTTTTACCAAACTGTTAGTAAAAGTGGCATCAAATCTCATACACCAAAAATTATCGGCTTTGACGTTGACGCCCATATTCTTGTAATGGAAGATTTAGGCGATTGTGACGACATGAGTTTTCTATACCATCAACAAAATATTACAGATGCACAGTTCAATACGTTAATTTTGATTCTACATCAAATTCACAATACTAAACCGCCAAGCGACTTTCCTGATAATATAAAAATGCGAGAGCTTAACCATCAGCATATTTTTGTATTGCCATTTATGATAGATAACGGATTCTCGCTGGATGATATTCAACCCGGATTACAAAACTTATCGCTTGAATACAAAGAAAATGACCAAATGAAACAAATCATCAATTCAATTGGTGATAAATACCTACATAAAGGAGATACGCTTCTACATGGCGATTATTATCCCGGAAGCTGGATGTCTACAGACAAGCAACTATTTATAATTGACCCCGAATTCGGTTTCGTCGGATTTAAAGAATTTGACCTTGGCGTTATGGCAGCGCATCTTGTTATTGCTACTAATGACCTTTCTTACATTGACAAAATTGAAGATTCTTATCCTGCAAATGTAGAAACATACTTACTCAAAAAAGTTGCCGGTATCGAAATCATGCGTAGACTAATTGGCTTGGCGCAATTACCAATTGTTAGAACTCTAGAAGAAAAAAAGAAATTACTAACCATGGCCAAAAACTTAATTCTATCATGAGATACTTAGCAATTCTTCTGTTTATTGGCTTGATAGGATGTAAAAACGATAACAAGAAATTCGATATTCCTTCTCCAACTAAAAGTAACTACGAAGTCAATACAACTCAGTTGACAGACTCCGTTTTCTATGATAAGGTTTTAGGTGCTTTAGTTGGTTCTGCAATTGGCGATGCTATGGGCGCATCTACAGAAATGTGGCATAGAAAAGAAATTCAATTAACATACGGCTATATTAACGGATTAACCCCTGCACTTCGCGAACAATCGCCCGAAGGCACCTGGGACCACAACTTATTAGACGGTGCCACTACCGACGATACCCGCTGGAAAAGTTTAATGGTGCATTATTTTAAATTGAATGAAAATGATACCAATCCTGAAAATTTTGCCGATTTTATTATTGAGTACTATAACACTTTGACCAACTCTCTTGCCAACAAAGATATTCAAATCAATACCGATGCACTAGACATACAAATTGAAAAGATAGATTGGATCAAAGAATGGGCAAGAGTTGCATTGGCCTACAAAAAAGACAACAAAAACTACCTACAGGCTCAAAACCGTTTTTATGGCGGAGAAATGTCTTGTGCCGGGCAATTGTACTCGCCCATGGTGGGGCTCATTTCTAAATCGCCCGCTGACGCTTATCAAAAAGCATATGATTTAAGCTTATTCGATATTGGCTACGCCAAAGACATTACCGCATTAGTCTCTACCATGACTTTTATGGCAACGAGAACACAAAGAATCGATTCTATTATGAGCGTGGTTAATTTTGTTGACCCTATTGGTTATGCAGACAGTAGGCTGGTAGGTCGCATACCTACCTCTATTTTAATATCGTCTCAAAAGAATGTGAGGCGAATCAATGAATTGGTATTAGATTCGACATTATTAAATGACACCATAAACTACAAAATACCAAAGGGATTCAAAGGCTCTAAACCTGACTGGATCAGACAAGAAATGCTATATCATCTACTAGAAAAAGAGGAACGTAGCATTGCATTTCACTCTGCAGAAATTTGGCAAATACTTGTAACGGCGCTTGAATTCGGACAAGGAGATTTTCAAAAAACAATGCAATTTATTGTCAACTACGGCCGCGACAATGATACTGTTGCCGCTGTAGCAGGTATGATTCTTGGCGCAAAATTAGGTTACAAAGCCTTACCACCTCAACTTAAAGAAACCGTTATCAAGGTAAACAAAGAACAAATGGGCATAGACCTAGAAGCCTTAGCCCATGTGATGAGACAATAAATAGCTAGTCCCAAACACGCTCTACTTTATGCTCTGTAAAGTCTTCTATAACTAACTCTTCTTCTGAATTATTTATAATGGTTATCGCCCTAAAAAATTCATTTGGAAATATTTGATTGGTCATTACGTATTGACCGCCATTGATAAAAAGTTCTAACGAAGAATGATCCAACAACAACACTATTTCAATTGGACCATCTGGCAAATTCGGAATTTTCATTTGTTGAACTCCCGGCGAAAATTTATCGCTAAAATCAACATTGCCAGATTTTCTTCTGTCAAGAGTTACCAACTTTTTATCTCTATCTATGTCAATACTTAAACTATCTCCATTTTTATTCCTAAAATACATTTGAGCATTCGGAACAGACAATGTAAATTTTGTTTTGCTTTGATTACTGTATTTAAGGGGAATAATTCTTTTTCTAGTAGGTAGAATCTTAATTCTGCTTTCTGGGTATGCCAAGGCAACATGCTTTTCAAAATTTTCTAAAGGATAATTAAATAGCGACAACTCATTTCCTACTTTACGTAAAGTCAACGCTCTTGGCACCGTCATGGCACTACGCCATTTTTCAGTAGGTGTTTCACGTGCATAATCCCAATTGCTCATCCAACCAATAAACACTCGTTCATTATTTGGTGCATCGTTATAGGTGACACCTGCATAATTATCCCTACCTAAATCTATCCACTTATGATCCACTTGGTCTGTCGTAAATGTTGTGCCATCAAAATCCCCTATAAAATATTGTGTACCGCTGCCTCCATTTGGCGCACCTGGGTTAATACTTATTAGAAGCACCCATTTTACTTCATCGGTACCTTCTATTTTTAACGGAAATAAATCTGGGCATTCCCATACACCACCATGCGCACCTGTTTCTTTACCGAACTCACTTACTTTTTCCCACTCTTTTAAATTTGGTGAATTCCAAATCTGCAAATGATCACCAGCCACTAAAAGCATCGTCCAAACCTCAGCTTTATCATTCCAAAAAACCTTAGGATCCCTAAAATCTTTAATTCCTGTATTACCTATAACAGGGTTCTTTTCATACTTTGTCCAGCTTTCACCATTATCTAAACTATAGGCAATACCCTGTGTTTGAAAATCATTTTTTCCGGCTTGCTCGCCTTCCATATCATGATAGGTGAAAATTGCCACCATTGCGGGATTATCTTTTGTACCAAAACCCGAGGTATTGTTATGATCCACCACTGCACTACCAGAAAATATGAATCCGTTTTCGTCAGGAAATAACGCAATTGGTTTATGCTTCCAAACCATCATATCTTTACTAACCGCGTGCCCCCAATGCATAGGCCCCCAAACCGTACTATCTGGATAGTATTGATAAAAAAGATGATATAAACTATCTTTATAAACCAATCCATTAGGATCATTCATCCATTTTTCCTCTGGTGTAAAGTGATATTGGGATCTGTATTTTTCTGTATAATAACCTGTAGGGATTTCTTCTTCTTCGATCAACTCTTGCTTTACTTCTTGTTTGCAACCAATATTGAAAATAGCGTACAGTAAAACAAATACTGTTAAGCCCTTATTCTGCAAAGTTTTAACCATAAATTCACTTTTATACCGGTACTTCTTAAATGCTAATTATAGTACCTTTGTTATGATGAAAATACTAAATTATAAGTTATTACTTTGTATCCTTGCCTTCCTTTCTTTTTCAAAATATAGCTCAGGACAAGACAAAATTTCAAAAGCGCTAGACTCTTGGAACCAGGGAACAATACCTTATGCGTATGTTGAAAATTTACCAGAGACAGATTCTATTGCATTTTTAGACACGAGAGAAAAAGAAGAATTTAAAGTAAGCCACCTTAAGAATGCTATTTGGGTGGGATATAAAAAGTTCGATGAAAAAAAGGTGTTGGAAACTATTACCGACAAATCGCAACCCATAATCGTTTACTGTTCTATTGGTGTAAGATCAGAAGATATTGGCGAGAAGCTAAAAGAATTAGGATATACCAAAATTCTAAACCTGCATGGTGGTATTTTTGAATGGAAAAATAAAGGTGGAGCCGTTTTTAACGACAAAGAAATTGAAACCGATAGCGTCCATGCTTTTAGCAAACATTGGGGAAAGCTTTTACAAGAAGGAATTAAGGTGTACTAGTTAGGAAAAATTAAAAAAATACATTGGCAATATTACAGAACAACAAAGCAGAGCGAGACGAAAAGGTTATAGACTTCACACTCGCAAACTCAAACAATCTTTTACTGATTTTCACCAGAAACCCTGAAATAGGGAAAGGAAAAAGACGTTTAGCCGCTACTATTGGCGACCAAGCCGCATTTGATATTTATAAGTTTTTATTAGATCACACCTTAGCGATTACAAAAAATTTATATGCCGAAAAAGAGGTGTATTATTCTGAAGAAATTTGGAAAAACGATATTTGGGACAATCAAAAATTCGGCAAAAAACTACAAGTAGGCGAAGATTTAGGTGCTCGTATGGCAAATGCCTTTCAAGAAGGCTTTCAGAACGAATATCAAAAAATTATTATCATTGGTAGTGACATGCTGGATCTATCTCAAGAAGATTTAGAAAATGCATTTAAAGCTTTAGAGAAAAACGATTTTGTAGTGGGGCCAGCTGAAGATGGAGGATATTATTTATTGGGTATGAAGAAATTTATGCCGGCACTTTTCAAAAACAAAACTTGGGGTACAGAAACCGTTTTAAAAGACACTTTAGCTGACCTCGCAAATGAAACCACTGCCCTTTTAGAAACAAAAAACGACGTAGACTATTACGAGGACATAAAGGATATTGATGCCTTTAAACCCTTTTTAAAACATATAAACTTATGATGAAAGATGAACTTTTAGAATCTGTAGCATACCTTAAAAACAAAGGTTTTGACAAACCTGAAATTGGTATTGTACTAGGCACAGGATTAGGAAAATTAGTTGACAGTGTAGAAGACCCCATTGAGGCACATTACAATCACATTCCATTTTTTCCATTGGCAACAGTGGAATTTCATACGGGTAAATTGGTATACGGAACCATTTCTGGAAAGAAAGTAGTGGTAATGCAAGGTCGTTTTCATTTATATGAAGGTTATGACTTTTTAGATATCACCTACCCTATTCGTGTTATGCACATGTTGGGTATTTCTAAACTGTTTATCTCTAACGCAGCTGGTGCGGTAAACCTTGACTTTAAAAAAGGTGATATGATGTTGATCGAAGACCACATTAACTTACAGGGTGGTTCGCCATTGGCTTTTAAAGGAGTAAGTGAATTTGGAGAACGTTTTGCTGACATGTCTGAACCCTATGATGTGGACATGCGTAAAAAGCTGATCACCATTGCCAAAGACAATGATATTTCTTTGAAACAGGGTGTTTACGCTTCTGTTGTAGGACCTCAACTAGAAACAAAAGCTGAATACAGAATGATTAAATTAATTGGTGCAGATGCCGTAGGTATGAGTACCGTACCAGAGGTTATTGTAGCCAATCATTTGTCATTACCTATTGTTGCTGTTTCTGTATTAACAGATGAATGTGACCCAGACAATCTAAAGCCTGTAGACATCAGCGAAATCATTGCTATTGCTGAAAAAACCGAACCTAAAATGGTGAAGTTATTTCAAGAATTGATCAAGCAGTTGTAAGGATTACTAGTATTTGGCTACCATAAGTAAACAAACAATATTGTATGAGTGCCCACCAGCCAACCATTAGTATTATTATACCGGTATTGAATGAAGAAAAATACATTAAAGATGTACTTTTTGCTATTTCAACCAATTCAGGCTCTGAACGCATTAAAGAAATACTAGTGGTTGATGGCGGCAGCACAGATCACACCGTTGCAAATGCGCTAAAACATGGTGCATCTGTCTTTAAAAGCAAAAAAGGACGTGCAGCACAAATGAACTTCGGCGCAACAAAAGCAACGGGAGATATTCTCTATTTTTTACATGTAGATTCTTTACCTCCAAAAGATTTTGATAAGGCTATTATCAATGAAATTGACCGAGGTTTTGAGGTGGGTTGTTTTCAAATGCGCTTTAATAGTAACAGCCACTTTTTAAAATTCTTTTCTTGGTGTACTCGCATAAATCTTCAAATTTGTCGTGGTGGGGATCAGTCGCTATTCATTACCAACAAACTATTTCACCAATTGAACGGCTTCAATGAAAATTATATTATTTATGAGGACAATGAATTTATTCAGCGGGTGTATAAACTAAGACCTTTCAAAATTATTTCTTCGGCTGTCACTACTTCAGCTCGTCGTTATGAAGAACGTGGCATGGTTAGGCTACAATATCATTTTGGCATGATTCATTTAAAATACCATTTGGGAGCAAAACCAATGGAGCTGCATCAATATTACTTGAAGTATATAATTGCATAACCTACTCGCCCTCAAAATCTAACAACACACCTTCACTGATCCATTTTGCCAATGCCTGGCGATTATCTGGATCTAGAATTCTGACCTGATCTTTTTTATTTCTAATATTACCAATCTCAATATATGCCATTGCAGGATGGGTCTTTTTTACCAAATACAGTGAAGTTCTATCTTCAAAAGTTCCTGAATAGGTTCTGTTAGGCTGATATTTCTTGTATTTGGCACCGAAAGTTTTATGAATGCTTTCTGCTAGTTTTTCTCCGTTTTTACTTTTCTCGTGGTGGTAAAAGAAAACATCTATATTTTGATTTTCACTTCTACTATCTACATGGGTTACGATCAAACGCTGATATTTACCCCTATGATCTTTATACAGATCATTCACAATATCTACCCGCTGCTTTAATCTGGCAACTTGGTTTAGTGGAATTGTCTTATTCATATAAGCAACTTCATCGTGGTCAATTTCAAGAACAAAATCATCTCTAATTCCGTCATTTTCGTCTTGTATAATGATATATACTTCTGCACCATGAGCTAATAACTCTTTAGCCAATCGTAAGGTAATATCATAGGCATACTCATCTTCAGATATTTCCTTGCCCGCATAAATATCCATAGCACCAGGATCTGGACCACCATGACCTGAAACCAAATAATATATATTGCCTTTTAATCTTTCACTTTTAGCAATGACCGTTTTATGCTTCTCTCCAAAAATGTCGTAAGCATCACTTTCTAACTCTTTAATTTCTTTTGATTGCAGCTGCAAAGAATCTACTATAGCTACGGTATCTAATTTTATTCTTGGAAGTACATAAATTCTACCAGCAACTAGATCCACACTATCGCGCAAATCATGATGATTTAAGGCTACAAATTCGTCATAAGCCTCATACGGATTAACACCTTGCTTTCTTAATAGCGACAAAATTCCGTCACCAGGTTCTGCAACAACCGTTTTCAACGAATCTTGCGCAACGCAAAAACCGCTAATAAACAATAAAAATATTATGGTAAAACTGTTGTATTTCATGCTATTATTGAAAGCAAGGTCTATGCCATAATTTATATATGACCACCTTTTGAATCACAAAGATTGCTAAAAATATTGACCAATACCAAAGACAATTCCGTTGTCGCCATCTTTTGTGATTCCGTAGCCGTAATCTATCCTAAAAATCGCATTGAAAATTCGCTTGTGCAAAAATCGGAGTCCGACACCTGGGTATATTCTAAGATTCTCACTCTTCAGCAAATCATCAAATCCGCCTGCGGGGTTTCTCCATGTACCACCATCAACAAAGACATTACCTTGAAGCACAAACTTATTTTTATCTATCAGGGTTTGTCGGTATTCAGTATTCAAAACAACCATACCTGTACCTCTATCAATGGTATTACCGACTCCTCTAATATTTAAGTTATTATCTACGGTAAAGGGTGCAAACGGACTATCAACATTACTTGCCAAACCTAAACGTAGCCTGTTTGCCCAATTACCCCTATCGCCAATTCTTTTGAAGTAGGTAAAATCATTGAACCCGATTAAAAACTCGGGTAAATTAGAATTGGTGCTACCTACATATTGTAAATTTAACTGACTTCTAAAGCCTTCTAAATAGTGGTAGAAATAATCTAAACTATTAAAATCATAAATGAACTTGAACAAATGCTTGTCTACATTTAAGCTCAATGGTACACCTGCACTGGTAGCACCCTCAATATATTGGTAGTCTTCAGTAAAGAAACTAAAGCCCAGCTCCATTCTATTTTTAAAATTGAGCTCATACAGACCTAAGAGTTCAAATCCGGTATTACTATACTTATAATCTGCTGTATCATCTTGAAAAAATACAGGTTCCAACGTGGTGAAATCATTGTAGTTTAGTGCGAGACCTAATTTATTAGAAAATAGATATGGCGCTCGTACACTCAACCCGAAAGAACTATAATTATCATACTGATAAAAAGCACCTAGCGTAATGTTGCGACCAAAAGAATTAAACTCTTGCAGCCCAATTCTAAATGCAAAATTGTCGTTTGATGAACTAAAAAGATTTGCAAAGGGGATTAATGTGAAATTTTCTTCAATAACATATTTAACTTCACAGGTTTCATTTGGCATCGAACTGACCTTATAATAGGCATGAGAAATGGACGGCAACCTTTTTAAACGTAGTATATCTCTATTCATAAGAACAGAATCCAAGACCATACCTTCCTCTAAATTTACAAGATTCTTTATAAAAGAAATCTTAGTGCGGTTTGCTCCTTCAAAATTCACTTCTGCCACCCTTACATCTTGCCCTTGCATAAAAACGCCGGCAATTAATAGCATAAAAAAAGGAAGTGTTTTTATATTCATTTTTTTCAAATACACAGGCTAAATCTTTATGAATCTTTAATTATGATTTTCAATATAGAACAAAATATAGGCGTAATCAATTATAATTCAAAAGCGTAGCTGTACACAACAAAAAAAGAGCCTAGCTATACTGCATGTTAGCCAAAAGCTCTTTTAAGGAACACTTAAACTAATTTTAAAATATACCGCGCAAGCCTAAATTAAAGGTTTGCCCTAGTCCTGTATTATTGCCACGCACAAAGTTGGTGTACAGCACCTCTAAGTTCAAAGCATTTGTCAATTGATATTTTGCACCACCACCTAAGGCCGTAAAATCTTGTGTGAAATTGTTTCCTAAATCTAAACGCTGAGAATGTTGCGCCAATGCCAAAACGGTAAACTTACTTGTTGGAAAATAGCTAAGAAATAAACCCGGACTAAGGTTTAAACTGTTATTGGCAAAACTTTCTTCCTTATCACCAAAGCTTAGCTCTGAGTTGATTTCACTAAATAGTTGCCACTTGTCGCCTGGAAAAGTATAGTCGTAAAAGAATCTATTCTGCCAGATGTATCCTTTCTGATCTAGAAAGACGCCGTTCTCAGTTTCATTATCAACTAACGGAATAAAGAATGAACTTTGAATAGAAAAATTACTGACCGAAGCTATCGGTACAAACTTCACCGATGGCGCAATTGAAGTAAGTCCGGATCTGGCGGTGTTGTTCTCCCCATCAAACTTAAATACATCTAAGGCACTTCTATCACCAATTACATTTGACCTAAATTCTAAGATAGCACCTACATTCCACCGTTTATTAGTACCTACACCTGTATACCCTTCAATTGTAGACGTAAAAAATGTTTGCCTTGGTTCTGTACCTTCTGAAAATGTACTTTCGGTTTGGGTGTATAAATTATTGAACCATTTTACATCATACTGACCTTTTCCAACCAATTTTGATGGCGTGTATTGTTGTATATTACTTTTCTGTTGCAAACTATCTTGGCTATACCCTTTAAAAAAGGCACAAAAAGCCACTGCAAGAAATAAATTTCTAATTAAAACACTCATTTTTGGGTTTTTAAAATTCTTAATTGATTATTTAGCTTCGTTCAAAGTCCAGTCGTAAGGATAATAAGAAACCCTAGCCTTCTCTGGCAATTGCTCTTTTCTATAGGTATTAATGAAATCTACCGTACTTCCTCTTTGTTCAAAATCACCCTTGTACCACTCAAACAATTGTGAAATCTGGACTTTATTTTTATTTACTTTAATAAAATTAGGATTGTTCAATGCCAAAACGGTCTGCTTCTGCAATTGACTTTCTAATGTTTTAGGGCTGTAAGCCGTGTTTATAATTGGTGGACATCCTAAACCTGCGCAAACCAATACAAAATGAAACCTTGCTTCTGTTGGGAATTCTGCTCTTAACAGATTATTCTCTATGCCGTTCAAGGTTACAGACTTACCGCCAACATCATGCTTTGTTTTATCAAAAAACCCGGCTACATCTAAAGGAGATTTTAATGGATAATTCTTAACGATACCATCTATAACAAGTAGATTGTAAGCATTGATCCAAAAAGCCTGATACGTTACAGCATCAGATTTAGAAACCGTTAAACCTTTTGCAGTTGCCAATACCGCGTTCAAAGTTTCAGGATTACTTTTTATAGCTGCGTACTTTACTTTACCATTAACAACATTCTCCTTAAAAAAACTATCGCTTTTGTTAAAAAAGGTTACTACATCTTGTGCAGAAACACTGGTAACTATTAAAAAGAAAAACAACGACTGTATAAAAGTTCTATTCATCATATTTTAATTTTAGCATCGCTTTTGAGTTTGTTTAAGTCGGTCATATTTTAAAAACCATACAAGCAAAAAAATTATTCTTGTCGATTTTTTTGATAGTTACATCTTATTTAAACCTTTATAATCAATACTTTACAAAGACTTTTTTATTTCAATAAAACGCAAACTACGGCAAAAAGTATCACAGAGTTATAACAATTTTATAATCTTTCTAAATTAAAAGTAGGCTATTAAGTTCTTACCTTTAATACCGACACAACGAGCAACAAAAGCATATATGGATCATATTGTAATTATTGGTAATGGCATTTCCGGGGTCACTTTAGCTCGGCATATTCGTAAACTATCAGACAAAAAAATCACCATTATTTCTGCAGAAAGTGACTATTTCTTCTCCCGTACCGCATTAATGTATGTTTACATGGGTCATATGAAATTTGAACATACCCAACCTTACGAAAACTGGTTTTGGAAGAAAAACAGAATCGACCTCGTAAAAGGGTTTGTAGAAAAAGTAGAAACGGATTCTAAAAAACTACTTTTAAAAGACAGCTCTTACATATCATATGATAAACTAATCATTGCAACAGGTTCTAAACCCAACAAGTTTGGCTGGCCAGGACAAGACTTAAAAGGTGTACAAGGTCTGTATTCAAAACAAGACTTAGAGATGCTTGAAAAAAATGCACCCAACAATAAGGTTTGTAATCGTGCGGTAATTGTTGGTGGCGGACTCATTGGTATAGAGATGGCAGAAATGTTGCGTTCTCGAGAAATACCGGTTACCTTTTTGGTGCGAGAAAAGAGCTTTTGGAACGGCGTATTACCTGCTGGGGAATCTGCTATGATCAACGAACATATTTTAGAACATCATATTGACTTACAATTAGACACCAATCTTGAAAAAATAATTTCTGATGACAATGGGCGCGCAAAAGCTGTTGTAACCGATAAAGGCGAAACCATAGAATGTAACGTTGTTGGCTTAACTGCGGGAGTTGCCCCAAATATAGATTTCTTGAAAGATTCCGGTATTGAATTAGGCAGGGGCATTAAGGTAAACCGTTTTTTAGAGACCAACGTAAAAGACGTATACGCAATAGGCGATTGCGCAGAACAGCACGAAGGTATTGGCAGCAGAAGACCAATTGAAGCTGTTTGGTACACCGGTAGAATGATGGGCGAAGCACTAGCACAAACCATTTGTGGACAAAAAAGAGAATACAACCCCGGCCACTGGTTCAATTCGGCTAAATTTTTAGATGTAGAATATCAAACCTACGGATGGGTCTTTAGCGAGCGTAGCAAAAAAGATAATGAACACCATTTTCATTGGCGCCATGCTACTGAAAAGATTTGTATAACTGTAGCATTTGACAAAGACAGCTATCAATTTTTAGGCATCAACACCTTTGGAATTCGAATGAGACATGAAATCTTTGACCAATGGTTAACAGAGAACAAAGACATAGACCATGTCATGACCTATTTAAAGGGTGCCAATTTTGATCCGGAGTTCTACAAACTTTATGAGGATGAAATTGTCGCTAAATACAATGCTGATTTTAATAAGAACATCAGCCCTAAGAAAAAAAGCTGGAAACGTATTTTCAGTATCGCCTAACTCAATAACAAATACAAACAACACCTACTATGGGTAATTTTGACAGAAGTATGTCACTTGCGGGCGAACCGCCTAAAGCATTAAACACAGGCCAAAAATTGGCAGTATTAGTAGGTATGACCGGTATGGGCATACTTATATTACAATTGTTCAACTTAAAATTAGGCAATAGTGCCTTGTGGTTAACAATTTCTATCGTAGCTATTTTTACTGGTATTATTTGGTTTTCACAAGCTGCATACGCACACAAGCAAAAAGGCATTAAGAATGACGGCGTATGGTTTAAATCCATATCCAGTAGAGGTGTATTGGCTTGGATGGCAGGTATTGCCTTAACGGGATTTTATATTGTACTCTATTTTTATCCGCAGTACTTAGGTTTGGTAAAAGATGGCGACAATACTGGTTTAATTGCCCTATTCGACCCTTTAAGCAAAGGCTTGAGCGGAAACCCTGCCAGCCAATGGTTCGTTTACGGTACCATGTATACCGTTGCTATTTTGGCTTTCGGCGCAAAATTCATTTGGAAATACCGCCATAATAAATACGAGCAATTGAGAACGGTCAGTGTTATGTTCTTTCAGACCGCATTTGCTTTTTTTATTCCAGAAATTATGGCGCGTTTAAATGGGGATTTGCCTTATTACGATTTAAAAAACATGTGGCCTTTAAACTATTACAATTTTGAACGTTACCGTATTAATGGCTTTATAGATTCTGGTAGTGTTGGTATGACCATGTTATTTTTTGGTATCATTTCTATCTTTGTAATTTCTCCGTTTTTAACCTACAAATACGGTAAACGTTGGTATTGCTCTTGGGTATGTGGTTGTGGCGGATTGGCTGAAACTGCCGGTGATTCTTTTCGTCAATTAAGTGACAAGTCTAAATTTGCTTGGAAAGTGGAACGTTGGGTAGTACATAGTGTAGTAGTATTCGTCACTTTAATGACTACGGCGGTTATTTACTCCTATTTAGGTAATGACACCAGTAAATATTGGCTTACCAAAACCATGTTTATTTCTGGGGTTGCCGTTATTTTAACCGCAATATTTGCTTGGGTAATGATCTATAAAAGAGAAGAACTGGCAAAAGATGCCAGATATGGTGCTATTGGATACTTTACTATTATCGCCGTATTAATTGGTATGCACTTTTTTAGTGGTTCTGGAAACATATTTATATTCAAGGCAGAAACGCTACGTACCACTTACAGCTTTTTAATTGGTAGTATTTTCTCTGGAGTTATAGGAACAGGATTCTATCCCATTTTAGGAAATCGAGTTTGGTGCAGATTTGGATGCCCAATGGCAGCTATGCTAGGTTTTCAACAACGTATGTTCTCTAAATTTAGAATTACGACCAATGGTGGGCAATGCATTTCTTGTGGTAACTGTTCTACCTACTGCGAAATGGGTATCGATGTTCGTGCTTATGCTCAAAAAGGGGAAAACATTGTACGCTCTAGTTGTGTAGGTTGTGGTATTTGTTCTGCGGTTTGCCCAAGGGGAGTTTTAAAATTAGAGAACGGACCTGAAAAAGGACGTATTAACTCTAAAGATGTCTTATTAGGTAACGATGTTGACTTAATGGATTTGGTGAATAGCAAATAGATTTCTAATCTAAAATAGTACGACATATTTTAGCATCATAACTATTCTAATTTTATTCACTAGCATTTTATAAAAGGAAAAAGATCATGAAAGACTCGTTTCTACTAATCTTTCATGATCTTTACAACCTACTAAAAACAACTTAAAAATTACATGAACCGCTTTTTATTCTTACTTTTTTTACTATCTCTTTCCGCTAAATCACAAACGGAACTTAATTACCCTAAGATTGTTTATGGCAAAGAAAATATCAGTGCCAGTTGGGTAAGTCACCCAGATATAAAAGGCGGTAAAGACACAGCGGTTTTATTTCGTAATACATTTAATATTGATGATTTAAAGGCAGATTTTATTATCAATATTTCTGCTGACAACCATTACTTTCTATATGTAAACGGCCTGTTTATTACTCATGGACCGCAATTGAGCGATATTCAACATTATAAATTTGAAACCTTAAACTTGAAAGATTTCCTGAAGCAGGGAAAAAATGTAATTGCCGTTAAGGTCATCAATTTTGGAAAAAGAAGGTTTTTGGGTATGCAATCTATTTTCACTAGTGTCATGATAAACGGCGTTACTGAAAATGCCAAAATTATTAATACAACAGGATTCAATGATACTTGGGTAAGTACCATTGACGAATCTTACAAAGCGAACGAAGTCATTTGGAGGGGTGATAAGGAAAAGGCCATCGTTGGAGGATTCTATGCCAACAACCCTACCGATATTGTGGATATGAACCAATACCCTACGCATTGGGAAACCCTAGATTTTGATGACTCTGAATGGAAAAAAGTAGAGTTTTTTGAGAATGCCAGTAGTATGGGAGGCTCTATTGCCTATTTACTAGAACCTCGTAATTTACCTTTACTTTCTTGGGATGAAGAAAGAATTGCAAGCATTGTCCGTTCTTCGAAACCTCTTGAAACTGAGTTTCCGGTGTTGGGTACTTTGACACTTGCCCCACACACAAAAGCTACTTTTCTTTTAGATCAGCAATACGTTACCAACGGATTTCCCGAACTGCAATTCAGCAAAGGAAAATTGGCAACGATCACCATTAAATATGCAGAAAATCTTTTTGGAGCCAACAATGAAAAAGGGGACCGTAACGAAATAGAGAACAAAAAGCTTTTAGGTTACTACGACGAAATTATTTCTAACGGAGAAGCTTCTCAGAAATTCATACCGAATTGGATGCGCACCTTCCGTTTCATTGAATTCGAAATTGAGACCAAAGACCAAGAACTTGTTCTAGAAAAATTTATAAACCACCGATCAAGAACTACCATACCTTCTATTGCCAAGTTCAAGTCTGACGACGAAATGTACAATGACATTTTCGAAATCTGTAAGCGTACTATTGATATCTGTACACAAGATTACTTTTTAAGTGATGCCTATTACGAAACCATGCAGTATGTGGGCGATACAAAAATACAGGGCTTAGTTTGGGAAGCCTTGAGCGGTAATGCCGAACATACTAAAAATGCCATTCGCCAGTTTGATCAGTCTAGAGATTCTGAAGGTAATATTTTAGGCGCCTACCCACTTCGTTCTACCTTTATTTACCCCACGTATTCTTTAGTTTGGGTAGATATGATTGCAGATCGGTACAACACCTCTGGCAATAAAGATTTTATACACGCCTATAAAGATGGCATTATCAATACTTTAGCCGGATTCGAAAAAAATATGAACGACCTTAATTTGGTCAACAAAACACCATACCGATATTTTGTAGATTGGTATACCGGTCTAAATAACGGCAGTGGCACAGCTACCAAAAACGACGGTCTCAACTCTGCCGTGGTCAGTTTACATTATGTGCATGCCTTACAAAATGCATCACACCTTTTTGATGAAATCGCAGATGAACAAACTTCTTTAAAATACAAGAATAGAGCGCAAGAAATCATTACATCGGTTTACAAACTTTGCTATGATTCTGATAGAAATCTATTTGCCGAAAGACCGGATAAGACCATTTACGATCAGCATACCAATATTATGGCGATATTGACAGATGCTATCCCACAAAATGAGCAAAGGGCGCTTTTAGATAAAATTCTTAACGAAAAAGACTTACTACAAGCTACTTACTATTATCGTTTTTATCTTTTTGAAGCGATTAAAAAAGTAGGTGCTCCAGAATTATTCGATGTCGCTCAAAAACCATGGGAACAAATGATAAATAACCACATGACCACAACCTTAGAACGTTTTGAAAGTGTTGAAAAACCAACAAGATCAGAAGTACACCCATGGAGTGCATCGCCAGCATATTTTTATTTTAATTACCTGGCAGGCATCCGGTCTGTACAAAATGATTTTGAAGAGGTAGAAATTGCTCCGGTATTCGGCAAACTAAATGAAATAGTAGGTTTACTTCCTACATCGAAAGGTAATATTGAATTTGAATTAAAGAGAACAAAGAATAAATTATCCGCAGAAATAACCATTCCTACAACCATAAAAGGCAACTTAATTTGGCAGGGAACTGCTATTCCGCTTAAAAAAGGAAAAAATACCTACACCATAAAAAGTCGAAAATAACGGCTTGATCTTTGGTGTAGTTATGACCTAGATATTAATCTAATATTTTAAAAAATGAAGCTATTTAAACTCTTTTACCCCGCTATTATTTGTTTAGGCCTGTTAGCTTTTATAAACCCTGAAGACAAACGTTATGAACGTAACTATTATGATGATGGCACTTTAAAAAGTGAAGGGTGGGTTCGCTATAGTACCAAAACGGATTACTGGACTTTCTACCACCCAAACGGTTATAAGTCTGAACAAGGATATTACGCATATGGCAAAAAAGAGAAATATTGGTTCTTTTTTAGCGAAGACCGTATTAGAATTAAAGAGGGAAAATTCGTTGAAAACAAAGAAATAGGTTGGTGGTTGTTTTACGACAAAAAAGGACGTGTAAATCACAAATGCCAGTTATCAAAAGGAATCAAAGACGGATATTGTCTAAAATACAAGGATACAAAATTGATATCTGCAGAGAAATATAGCATGGGTGAAAAAGTTAAGGAATGGACATCTTTTCGTTCTTTTACCCATGAAAACAGTTTATCAGATTTAAAATAATGACAGATATTAAAGTAATTATACCAGCTTTTAACGAAGCAGATTCCATTGCCCATGTCATCAAAGATCTGCCAAAATCGGTGTCTGAGGTAATCGTTGTGAACAATAATTCTACCGACGATACCGTAAAAAATGCAGAAGCTGCAGAAGCTACCGTACTTACCGAAACCAAAAAAGGTTATGGCTATGCATGCCTTAAAGGTTTAGATTATGTTGCTTCGACATCTAAACAACCCGACATTATCGTATTTATTGATGGAGACTACTCTGATTATCCAGAAGAGCTAGATAAGGTGGTCGCTCCTATTTTAAAAGATAATATCGATTTTGTAGTAGGTGCCAGAACAAAAAGCTTGCGAGAAGAAGGTTCGATGACGCCGCAACAGGTTTTTGGCAACTGGTTGGCGACATTTTTAATGCGATTATTTTTTGGTGCAAAATTTACGGATTTAGGTCCTTTTAGGGCTATTAAATACGAAAAACTCAAAGAATTGAACATGGAAGATAAAACTTATGGATGGACGGTTGAAATGCAACTGAAAATTCTTAAGAAAAAAATGACATATACCGAAGTACCAGTACGTTACAAACGAAGAATTGGCATCTCAAAAGTGTCAGGAACCGTAAAAGGTAGTATATTTGCTGGCATAAAAATTTTGGGGTGGATCTTCAAATACAGTATTAAATAATATGGCACTAGCTTTAGCTTATTTTATTATCATAATTTATAGTATCTCATTACTATTGATTTTCTTTTATAGCTTGGCGCAGCTGAACTTGCTAATCAATTACTTATCGCAAAAAAGAGAGAACACAACAGCACCAAAATTTAATCTGTTAGACCCAAAAGAAATTCCATTCGTAACCATTCAGCTTCCTGTTTTTAACGAGGAATATGTAATGGATAGGTTATTAGAGAACATCGCAAAAATAGAATACCCTAAAAGTAAATTAGAGATTCAGGTACTAGATGATTCTACAGATGACACTGTAATTACTACAGCTGCTAGTGTTGCAAAATTACAAGAGACTGGTTTAGACATTCAACATATTACAAGAACGGATAGATCTGGTTTTAAAGCAGGTGCTTTAAAAGAAGGACTTAAAATAGCAAAGGGTGAGTTCATCGCAATTTTTGATGCCGATTTTTTACCGGCTTCAGATTGGTTGAAGAAAACCGTTATCTATTTTAAAGATGAAGAAATTGGTGTGGTACAGACCCGTTGGGGCCACTTGAACCGCGACTACTCTACCCTAACAAAAATACAGGCATTTGCACTTGATGCTCATTTTACCTTAGAGCAAGTTGGGCGTAACAGTAAAGGTCATTTCATCAACTTTAACGGTACCGCTGGTATTTGGAGAAAAGAATGTATTATAGACGCCGGTAACTGGGAAGGCGACACCCTTACCGAAGATTTAGATCTTAGCTACCGTGCACAATTAAAAAACTGGAAATTCAAGTATTTAGAAAATGTGGAGACTCCCGCTGAACTACCTGTAGTGATAAGTGCAGCTCGTTCACAACAATTTCGTTGGAACAAAGGTGGTGCCGAGAACTTTAGAAAAACAGTTTGGAGCGTTGTTACCGCTAAGAACATTCCCTTTAAAACAAAGTTTCATGGTGTAATGCACTTACTGAACAGTTCAATGTTCTTATGTGTATTCTTAGTTGCTTTATTAAGCATACCATCGCTTTATATTAAGAATACTTATGGTCATTTAGACTGGGTATTCTCTCTATTAAGCTTATTTACAGTAAGTACAATTATACTATTTGTTTGCTATTGGTTCACCTATAAGAGCATACAAGGCAGTGGCTTTAACAACTTTGTAGATTACATACGTATATTCTTTACCTTTTTCTCTGTGGCATTAGGTTTCTCTTTACACAATACTATTGCCGTACTAGAAGGGCATATGGGTAAACGAAGTGAATTTGTACGTACACCAAAATTCAACATTAGCACCTTAAAGCAAAGTTGGAAAGGCAATAAGTACCTTGCAAAAAAATTATCACCTAATATGATTTTAGAATTTGCCTTAATGGTCTATTTCATGTTTGGCATGTACAGCGCAATACCACTAAATGATTTTGGTTTGTTTCCATTTCATTTTATGTTGTTCTTAGGCTTCGGGTTCGTATTCTTCAAATCATTGACCTCAAGAGCTTAAAACTAATTTTAACGATATTAAAAAAAGGGATAGCCATTGGCTATCCCTTTTTTTAATATCTATTCCTCTAATTTGCTTAATTTACATCTATAATAAGGATATGATTACTTGTATTCATATTCGCCTGATATAAGATGTATAGTTACTAATAACTATATATGATTGTTACCACCAATATGAAAAAAATAATTTTACTTGTCTTAACTATAATAAATTCAACCACAACTTCTTGTCAAGATAAAATTAATAATAATTTGACACCAGAACATAAAGAGGTTAACGGAACAAAAATTAGCATCATACCTCCAGATGGATTTACAACTGCTTCAAATTTCTTAGGTTTTCAACAAACTCAAAGTGGTGCGAGCATAATGATTTTAGACATTCCGGGACCGTTTTCAGAAGTTTCTAAAGGGATGACAAAAGAAGGATTGCTATCTCAAGGGATGGCTCTAAAAGAAAAAGAAAAATTGACATTAAATGATTTGCCAGCTATACTTCTAAAAGCAGAACAAAATGCTTACGGCAATATTTATACTAAATATATTCTTGCATTTGGAACAGAAAAAGAATCAATTCTAATAAATGGTACTTTTCCACAAAATATTGAAGATTTAAATCAAGTTCTCAAAAAATCACTTTTAAGTACAGTCTATGATTCTGGTAAAAATATCAATCCATTTGACACAGTTGACTTTGAAATATCCTCTGATGGAACTGATTTTATTTTTGCAAAAAACATATCAAATTCCTTAATATTTAATCGTGATGGGAAAATCCCAACAGAATCAAATGACAAAGCGTCGTTAATTATATTAAAAGCATTTTCAGAAGTAGATATTGAGGACAAAAAGCTTTTCTCAATGAATCGCATTAAACAATTACCTCTTGAAATTGAAAAAATAATTTCTATCGAACCTATTGAAATAGATGGAATTAGCGGCTATGAAATTGTGGCTGATGGAAAAGACAAAAAAACTGGGGATAAAGAAAAAGCTTATCAAGTTATATTATTTAGTGATTCACTTTATTATATGCTGTTCGGGTCTTCTGGATCAGATTTTGACAACAATATTGAGTTATTTAGAAAATTGGCAAAAACATTTAGGCGGAAATAAAATACTGGTGGTAACAAAACCTAAACGTAATGCGGGCTTTAGGGCAAAACAGGAAGGTCTGTGTATATTTATGAAGTCGCTAAATCTTATGGATTTAGCTTTAGAACAAGAAAAAATAAAACTAAACAATAAGCTTTAGCTTCGTGCGCAGACGGAAACGAAAAGATTCCTTACTACCGCACTACGCTTAGCCGCAACGTTAACGGCAATAAGCTTTTAAAAAATTAGAGTATAAATCGGGGCTTTGCCATTTTTTACTTTTTACCCTATATTTTCTTATCAGTTCGTAAGTAGTAACGTTTATCGGAAAAGCAAAAAATCTACGGTTTTTGTATTTTAAGTATATCTAAATCTTGTGGTTTGGGCTTAAAAAAAGAGCAGCTATCGGGGTATTCCCTTTTGCCGCCAGCACGCAATCTGTGCGCAATCGTTATGCAGTCGGAATTTTGGTTCGTCATTAATTGTTAAAGTTCTATATGTAGACTAAACTATATTTATGTCCGCAAAGGTCTGTCGCTGGATGGAAAATGCGGCAAAACTACGGGTACTGTCCGTTTGGCTTGTCTTAAGGGTTTGGCATGCGCTGCTTAATGCCGCTAACATTACCTATAAGTAATGCGTGGCTCGGGGTTTTATAAAATGGTTTGGCTATATTTATGATGTCGCTAAATCTGTTGGATTTAGCTTTGGACAAAACAAAAAACAAATCAAAACCAAAAGCTTTAGCTCAGCGCGTATCCGGAAATCCGTCGGATTTCCCAAACGCACTACTCATAGCTTTGGCGTTGTAGCTAATTTTGAAAAATGGGAGTCGGGGTTTTAATATTATATATTATTGGACTTATCATATTGGTTCTGTCCCCAATAGCATATTTCGGACTTAAGAAAT
>NZ_SNZW01000019.1:0-48501 GCF_004364175.1 Maribacter caenipelagi
GTTTGCGCCGATGGTACTGCTATACCAAGTGGGAGAGTAGGTAGCCGCCTTTTTCGAAAGCCCTTTACAGAAATGTAAGGGGCTTTTTTTATACCATAAAGCCAACTATACTATACCGAATAATCCCGTTATAAAAGGGTATGGCAACATTACTACTACTACTACTACTACTATAATTAAGTTATATTGATAAAGTCTATTGGGATGGTTAATAGTGTCAATAAGGATTTAACTTCTATTCGAGTATAATCTTCATATAATCAAACTTAGCTAATCGTTAATTTGAAAGAGAAGTTGTAAATGAAAGTTAATCTGATATTTCGAGATATGAATTATTCCTTAAGTGTCTTATGTAACCACGTTATATAAAAGAATGACTGATACCATATCTTTGAATAGACAATTTTAAAAGTAAACACAGATAATTTGAACTTACAGTACTGTATATAAAAAAAACCTGAGAAGTTTGCTTCTCAGGTTTTCGTTTGTTTTGAATGCTGATTATTAATCTCTATTAATATCGAAAATAACACCTTCTTTTTGCATTTGAGAAATTTCATTCTTTGAATACCCATAAGTTACTTCAGAATAATTCTCATCTTTATCAATCTTATATAGTCTAGATTTTTTTGATATTTCATAATCGTTTAGAGAAAGGTATAAACTGTCAGAAGTTACTTTTTCAAGTCTCATGGTAGAATAACTGCCATTATCAGCTTTGTATTCGTATATGTCACCTACTACCGGAGCTGATAAATATAGCTGTGTATTTTCTTTGTCTTTGCCACCAGAATATATTGCAAAGCCTATTAAAAGTGCTAATACTAAAAGTCCTGAAAATTGCCATAAGGGTCCTTTCGCTTCTCCTTTAATGTTTTTATATTGAATTTTAAGTGCCTCTGGCATTTGTTTCGGTGATAAGGTCTCTTTACAATGGGTGCAATAAGAACTACCACCTTTTCCTAATGGAAATATAGGAATCCAAAAAACGTGTGCATGCCTTCTGTAAATATTGATGTATATAGTATCTTGATTGTTGCAATGTTGACAAGTAATATTTTTTGTTTTTACGGAGTCAAGGTTGGCTGATCCGGTACCGAAGAAAATCATATGTTTTGGTTTTGTTGTTAAGTAAGTATAACGTTTTTAAAAAGTGTCTATTGTTGTTAGAACTTTTAATAACATGATATCAGTGAATTACGATGTAGTTATCGTGTTTGAAACGATATGCTTAACAATCATTTTTGCGTGAATTCTAGAATTTTCTATAAACCATTTGTGTGTTTCCATTCCTCCACAAATTACACCTGCTAAATAAAGACCTTCAACATTGGTCTCCATAGTATCAGGATTATATTCGGGTAATTTCCTGGCGTCATCACTTATATTAACACCTAGTTTTTCTAAAAAATTAAAATTAGGTTTATATCCTGTTAATGCTAAAACGAAATCATTTTCAATTACTACATCACCATTTGGTGTAGTTAAATTGATTTGATTTTTTGTAATTGATTTTATGGTTGAGTTGTAATAAGCTTTAATACTACCTTCTTCAATTCTATTTATAATATCTGGTCGCACCCAGTACTTAACTCGTTGACCAACTTCTGATCCACGAATAATCAAACAAACCTCTGCACCTTTTCGCCAACATTCAAGTGCAGCGTCAATTGCTGAATTACTGGCTCCAATTATCGCAACTTTTTGACCAGAATAATAATGTGGGTTATCATAATAGTGCACTACTTTTTCTAATTTTTCCCCAGGTACATTCAATAAATTAGGGATGTCATAAAAACCAGTTGCGACGACAACTTGTTTAGAAGTATAGTCTCTCTTATCTGAAGCTATTGTAAATACATTTTCATTTTTTTGAACATTTTCTACTTTTTCAAATAGATTAATATTCAATTTATTAGAGGTTACAATTCGTCTGTAGTATTCTAAAGCTTCATCTCGTTTAGGTTTAGCTTCATTACTAATAAATGGAATTTCGTCTATTTCTAGTTTTTCAGATGAAGAGAAAAACTGCATGTTACTTGGGTAGTGAAACAAAGAGTTTACAATAGGACCTTTTTCTAAAATAAGGTAACTGAGTCCGTTTTTCTTTGCTTTTAAACCGCAAGCAATTCCTATTGGTCCACCACCAATGATGATCATATCAAATTCAGTTTTCATCCTTTTAATTCTTTTATAGTTTTAATTGGATCGGTGCTTTTAAATACAAAACTACCGGCAACTAAAATATCTGCACCTACTTCAACCAATTTTTTTGAATTGGAAGTGGTTACTCCGCCATCGACTTCAATAAGAGCAGATGATTTTTTTCTTGTAATCAAAGCTTTAGTTGCTTTTATTTTATCATACGTATTTTCTATAAATGATTGTCCGCCAAAGCCAGGATTTACGCTCATAATTAATACTAGATCAATTTCTTGAATGATATCTTCTAAAAGCAAAACATTTGTATGTGGATTCAATGCAACACCAGCTTTCATTCCCAATGCCTTTATAGCTTGTATAGTTCTATGTAGGTGCGTACACGCCTCATAATGCACCGTCAATATATGAGCTCCAAGATTTGAAAATTCTTCAAGATATCTATCAGGATTTACAATCATTAAATGAACATCTAAAGGTTTTCTAGCATGCTTGTGAATTGCTTTTACAACTGGCATACCGTAAGATATGTTAGGAACAAAAACTCCGTCCATTACATCTATATGATGATACTCCGCCTCACTAGCATTGACCATTTCTACATCACGTTGTAGATTTCCAAAATCAGCTGCCAAAAGTGATGGTGCTATACTTGCCTTTTTCATGTTATAAAACCTTAATAGTTCAGTACAAAAATACGGATTTGTAATTCGTTCAACAGGTGTTTTTAATATAGCTTTTACTCCATTTAATCTATAACAGTACCATCATTCTTAGAAAGAAAAGGGTTTACTTTTACTTTATATTTCTGCATTACCCTATTAAATTTATTCAGTTCTATCTCCAGTTCTGCCGAGAGTTCTTCAAAGACTTTATAAGCACCATTGGTAGGTTTAGCTTCACCTGATTCAACACTGCGGCGCAACGAAGCTAATCTATTGTTGAGTTTAATAGGAAAGTTCAAAGGGTCTTGTCCTGATTGGTTTTTTACTTGATAAAGCGCTTCTTCAACTTCTGATAGTTCATTAATAAAAGGCATTACGGTATTTTTTAAATCGGTAATATCAATTTCATCTTTTACATCATTAAGCGTCTTTTTAATCTCACGAATTTTGATTACCGTTTCATTAGCAGCAGTAGTTTTGCCCATAATTTTATTAGAAAGTTCAAACTGCTCATCTAAATCTTCTTTTGTGATACCCTTAAGATTTGGGTCCATTTTTATTTCGAAGGCATATGTTTTTTCATAATCGCCAGATTTCATTTTCACTTTATAAGTTCCTAATGGAGCTTTTGGTCCTCTTGCAGGTCTTGCACTCCAAATAATCATACCGTCAAAAGTGGTAGCGCCCGTATATCTCATATCCCAGGTAAACGTGTTTATTCCTTTTGCAGTGGTAGGCTTTGAAGACCCGCCTTTTAGCCAATAAGGAATGTTAGGGTCTACTTCATATTTTGGTTTACTGCCTGTAAAAGTGTTTATCAATTGATCCTTACCATCATAAATTTCAAAAGTTATGGTGTCTTTTTGTTCTTTTAAATAGTATTGAATGGAAGCGTTGGTTAAACCTCTTAGTGCATCTGTGGGTTTAAATAGAACAGCATCTTGCTTTATCATTTCTGGCGTAAACTGTCTTATAGGTTTAATATCATCTAAAATCCAGAATCCTCTACCGTGTGTGCCTAAAACGACATCATTATCTTTTATAACTAAATCTCTAACAGGAGTGTCTGGCAGTTTTAGTTGAAGGCTTTGCCATAGCTCACCGTCGTTCATAGAGAAATATACACCGTGTTCCGTAGCCAAAAATAGCAGCCCTTCTTTAACGGGATCTTCACGTACCGCTCTTGCAAAATGTCCATCTTCAATACCGTTGATAATCTTGGTCCAAGTTTTGCCAAAATCATGTGTTTTAAAAACATACGGTTGTCGGTCATCAACTTGGTATCTGTTAGCTGCAACATAAAGCGTACCTGGGTTATGAATAGATTCATCAATAATACTTACTCTAGAAAATTTAGGTAAATCTTTAGGGGTAATATCTGCCCAGTTTTTACCACCATCTCTAGTAATATGTATTTTACCATCATCTGATCCGGCCCATATCGTATTGATATCATGGTTAGAAGGTGCGAGGGCAAATACAGTCGCATAAATTTCTGGTCCGTTCATATCCATAGTAATAATTCCACCGGTTTTTCCTAAAGTAGATGGGTCTGCATACGTTAAATCTGGACTAATTTTCTCCCATGACTGTCCGTCATCTGTAGTTTTCCAAACATGTTGAGAGCATGTGTACATCACATTTGAATCTTGTGGAGCAAACATAATGGGGAAAGTCCACTGCCAGCGCTCTGGTAAGGCACTAGCTGGCTCACCAGAGAAAAATCGTGGGTACACTTGAATATCTCTAGATTGCCCGTTACTTCTATCATAACGAGTTAAAAGTGCACCTTGGCTACCGGCATAAAAAATATCTAAGTTTGTAGGGTGTTGCGTGATCCAACCACTTTCACCACCTCCAACAGCGTAAGCCCAGCCATCGCCTTGACCACGAGCTTGCATATGTTCCCAACCATCACTCGGTACGGCAATAGTACTATTGTCTTGTTGTGCACCGGCAACATGATAAGGTACGTCGTTCGTTGTCATTACATGGTAGAGTTGAGTAGTAGTGTAATCTTCTTCTGTCCAAGTTTTACCACCATTGATGCTAACAACACCACCGCCGTCATTAGATGAAATCATGCGTTCAGAATTATTTGGGTCTATCCATAAATCATGATTATCGCCATGCGGTACTTTTATTTTTGTGTCAAAAGTTTTTCCCCCGTCGGTAGACTTCCAAAAATCAACATTTAGTCCGTAAACAATGTCTTTATTTAGCGGATCGGCATAAATTCTAGAGTAGTAAAAAGCACGTTGTCTCAGTTTTCTTTCATCATTTGTTCTTTCCCAAGTTTTACCGGCATCGTCTGAACGAAAAACACCACCTTCATTAGCCTCTATAACTGCCCAAACGCGATTAGAATCTGCAGGAGAAACCGTCACTCCGATTTTACCTAAAGGACCTTCTGGCATACCAGGGTTTTTTGAAAGATCTGTCCAAGTTTCACCAGCATCAGTTGACTTCCAAAGTTTACAATCTGGCCCACCGCCCCACATTTTCCATGCTTTTCTTTGAACTTGCCATGTACTGGCATATAAAACGTTAGGATTATTTCTATCGATAATTAAATCTACCGCACCTGCTTTATCGCTAACATATAATGTTTTCTTCCAAGTTTTTCCACCATCGGTACTTTTAAAAACACCGCGTTGTTCGTTATCGCCATATGGGTGACCTAATGCTGCTACATAAACAATATCAGCATTTGTAGGATGAATTCTAATTCTAGAAACCGCTTGAGTTTCTTCAAGGCCTAAATGCTGCCAAGTTTTACCTGCGTCGGTTGATTTATAAACTCCGTCACCTTGGGTGATACTGCCGCGTAATTGCACTTCTCCCATACCAATGTATACAATATCAGGGTTGGTTTCTGCGACTGCCACTGCACCAACGGAAGAGCTAGTAATTTGACCATCGGTAACAGCTTCCCATTCATTACCACCATCAGTAGTTTTCCATAGACCGCCACCCGTTGCTCCAAAATAATACTCATTGGGCCTACTTGGACTGCCTGAAGACCCTAAAGAACGGCCGCCACGTATAGGACCGATATTTCGCCATTCTAAATTCTCGTAGAATTCTGGAGTTATGGTTTCGGTATTAGTTTTTGATTTTTTTTGTGCAAAACTGGAGCCAAAGGCGACCAATGTAAATGCAAGAAATAGATAGCATTTTATCGTATTCATAAGGTGGAAGTTAGATTAGTTTTATTGGTGAAATCGAAGAATTTCTCTTTGAAAATAATCAATTATTCCGCTACAATTAAATGATTTTTAAATTTTAACGAGAAGTTGGTTAAACTTAATTTCTACACCTATTTGAGTATTTTTTCATGGATGCGAGAATCGTAATATCAATTTGGTTTTTTACGATATAGGTAAAATGAACTGCTGTAATTTGGAATTTGTTTAGCGATAGATTTTAATTGTATGTCTGGATTGAATCTATTAGTTAACGAGGGAGAATAAGAACATCTAAAATTTAACTACCGCTATATTAGTTAGCGGTTTTTAGGGCTATACTCAACTACGATTATTAAAATAGTAGTTATTGTTACAGGTTTATTTGCCGTAAACCTTCATAGATAGTAATGGCCACAGCATTGGCTAAGTTTAAACTTCTAATGTGTTCGCTGTATAATGGAATCTTGGCAGTATTTTCAATGTTTTGCTGTAATAATTCTTTTGGTAAGCCAACAGATTCTTTCCCGAAAACGAGAAACATATCATTTTCAAAATTTATTTCCCAATGACTTTTTGTAGCAGTGGCGGAAAAAAATACCATTTTTTTGTCCTTATGTTGCTCAAAGAATTCATGAACATTCTCATACATAATGACATTAAGGTGTTGCCAGTAATCTAGTCCCGCTCTTTTTAAACGTTTATCCGTTAGTTCAAATCCGAATGGTTTAACAAGATGCAATGTAGATCCGGTACCAAGGGCTAATCTGCCGATATTACCTGTATTATTCGGTATTTCTGGTTCTATGAGAACTAAATTAAGGCTCATTATTTTTTGAAGGATTGTAAGTATAAATGTTCAACTTTTTCACGTGCCCACGGAGTTCTACGTAAAAATTTTAAGCTTGATTTTATTGAGGGATTACTTTTAAAGCAATTGATATCAACTTGACCAGCCAAGTCTTCCCAAGAATACTTTTCTGTAAGTTCTTCAAGTATTGTTGCCAGCTTAATGCCATGAAGCGGATTATTAGGTTGAGAATCTGAACTCATGAATTTATTAGAATTTTATATACTTACAATTATTTCTGAAATGCGACATACATTGATAACGGTGGTACTTCAATATTGTCTTTTAATATTTGCAGCCCTTGAAAGTCAAAGGTACTACCAGAAACAGCTTTTTGCCAAACTCCATCAATTTTATAATTTATTTTTTCGTTGGATGAATTATAAACCACTAAGATGTTTTTCCAACTATCCTCGTTTGCATTACCTTTTAATGTAAAGGATACAAGATTATTGTTAGTTGTTTGAAATTTTAGATGTTCTCTTACTTGATCAGAGGTCGCCATATAAAAAGCTGGATGCTCTTTTCTCAACTTTATTAGATTTTTATAATAAGCGAAAACCTCTTTGTGGTTGTTTTTCCATTTCCAATTTAGTTGGTTAATGCTATCAGGTAGGTTATAAGAATTATGCTCGCCATTTTTAGTACGAAGCATTTCTGATCCAGCATGAAGAAATGGGGTTCCTTGTGAGGTCAATACAATTGCATTTGCCAATTTATCCATAGCAATCAATTCTTCTAATGTTGCATCTGGTCTTGATATTTTAAGTTTGTCAAATAAGGTATGATTATCGTGGCATGAAACATAGTTGATAGATTGCCATGGTTCTAAGGTCCAAGGTGCATCTGAGTAATTTACTTTGTCGTACTTAATTTGAGGATGTTGAATAGCACCTACAATTCCGAATTTAATAGATTCTTCTGTTTGTTTAGCGCCACTAACAAAACCCAGACTTTCATCTTTAAATACAGAACCTTTTAGTCCGTCACGTAGATCATCACTAAAAGCTGCAAATTTTGCAAGTTGCGGTATATGCTTTTTGAGGGCGCGTTTTTCTTCAGGTAGAGGAGAATCTTTAGCAGTCCATCCTTCGCCATATAATAGTGCATCAGGATTTATTTCTAAAACAGCTTCACCGATTTTATTCATGGTTTCAATATCATGAATGCCCATGAGATCAAACCGGAATCCGTCTATATGGTATTCTCTCGTCCAATGTAAAACGGATTCAATCATGAATTTTTGCATCATAGCACGCTCTGATGCAGTTTCGTTACCACAAGCAGCAGCATCTGAGTAAGAACCGTCTTCCCGATAACGATAATAATACCCAGGTACTTCTTGATTAAAGTTAGATTCTTCTGTTTTACCAGTGTGGTTATATGCTACATCTAAAATTACCCCAATACCATTGTCATGAAAAGTCTTTATCATTTGCTTAAACTCTTTAATACGGACTCCTGCGTTAAAGGGGTCGGTAGAAAAAGAACCTTCTGGTACGTTATAGTTGTTAGGGTCGTAGCCCCAATTAAATTGTGGAGTACCTAAATTGGTTTCATCAATAGAGTAGTGGTCTAAAGTGGGTAAAAGATGCAAATGTGTAATACCTAATTCTTTTAAATGATCAATACCTGTAGTAATTCCATTTGGACCTTTAGTGTCAGCTTCTACCAACCCTAAGTATGTGCCAGGTAACGACGAGCCAGACTGCGGATGAATTGTCATGTCACGAACATGTAGTTCATAAATTATAGCTTCGTTATATTTAGTAAGAGTAGGAGATATGTCTTCGTGCCAACCCTTGGGGTTGGTAGTTTCCATATCTATGACCATTGCTCTATTACCATTTACTCCAACAGCTTTGGCATAAATTCCTGGAGTTTCATCTAGCCACAAATTATCAATTTTAACCTGATAGGTATAATAAATACCATTTAAATCACCATCTACTTTTTCTTGCCAAATACCTTGAAGCTCTTTTGTCAGGTTATGGGATGAAAAGACAGTAGCGTCGTGGCCATCTTTATAGAGCCTTAAAATTACTTCTTCTGCATTTGGAGACCAAAGTTTAAAGAGTGTAGCATCTTTGGTGTATTGTATCCAAAGGTTTTCGTTTATTGGAGTAGGGTACTTATTGAAATCCGAAATTGTCTTTTTTGTATTACAAGAATTAAATAGCGTGAAACTCATTAGAATTAGAACTATATGTTTCATTAGGTTATTGTTGATACTCTAAGATAAGGAAAGATTTTTTAGGGTATATGACAGTATGTCTATACCTGACTTTTTAAATTACAAACTATTATAAATGAAAAAACTCCGGTAATCAGCCGGAGTTTATTCATCAATCAAAAAACGAACAGTCATGATAAACTGTTGTTACCGTTAAAATTACAACTAATATGCCAATATTACCAATTTAAGGAATAATTAACATGTAATTTTATAGCTTTATCGCATAGGTTTTTTAACCCAAATACGTTTTTAGTATTTTACTTCTCGAAGTATGCTTTAAACGTCTAATTGCTTTTTCTTTAATTTGACGAACTCTTTCTCTTGTAAGATCAAAAGTTTCACCAATTTCTTCTAAGGTCATAGAATGCTGATTAGCAAGACCAAAGTATAATCGAATAACATCTGCCTCACGCGGCGTTAATGTTTCTAAAGCACGCTCAATTTCTGTACGAAGAGACTCATGTAATAATTCTCTATCTGGGTTTGGAGACTCACCACTACGAAGTACATCATAAAGGTTAGAATCTTCACCATCGATAAGAGGTGCATCCATAGATACATGTCTACCTGAGTTTTTCAATGATTGTTTTACATCATCAACCGTCATATCCAATTCTTTCGCGATTTCTTCAGGAGAAGGCATTCTTTCATGCGCTTGCTCTAAGAAAGCAAAAGTCTTGTTGATTTTGTTGATAGAACCAATTTTGTTCAATGGCAAACGAACGATACGAGATTGTTCTGCCAAAGCTTGTAATATAGATTGACGGATCCACCATACGGCGTAGGAGATAAATTTGAATCCCCGCGTTTCGTCAAAACGCTGTGCAGCTTTAATTAGACCAAGGTTTCCCTCGTTAATCAAATCTGGTAAAGTAAGGCCTTGGTTTTGGTACTGCTTGGCAACTGAAACCACGAATCTGAGGTTGGCTTTGGTAAGTTTTTCAAGAGCGATCTGGTCGCCTGCCTTGATACGTTGTGCCAACTCTACTTCTTCATCAGCGGTAATCAAGTCCACTTTTCCAATTTCTTGTAAGTACTTGTCCAAAGATGCGGTCTCTCTATTGGTGACCTGTTTTGTAATCTTAAGCTGTCTCATTAAAATAAATTAAGTTCAATTTGCATAGACTGCATATACTTATACGTAAAAATCTTGCGAATGTTACAATTGGAGGCAAAAAACTTCATAAATCTGTTGAAATGCATAAAAAAAGCCCCAACATATATGTCGGGGCTAACTTTATAAACTTACAAGAGTATTAATCTCTTCTTGGTTTTCTATCGCGATCACGACTACGATCGTTTCCACGACGGTCATCTCTACGTTTGTCATCACGTGGCGGTCTTTCAACAAAACCTTCTGGTTTTGGTAAAAGTGCTTTACGAGAAACTTTCTCTTTACGAGTACGTTTGTCTAAGCCAAAATACTTAACATCGAATACATCGCCCATATTTACAACATCAGCTACATTCTCTGTGCGTTCCCAAGCTAATTCACTTACGTGTAATAATACTTCGTTACCTGGAGCATCCATATATTCTACAACTGCACCAAAATCAAGCATTTTAATAACTTTTACTTCGTAAACGCTACCAACTTCAGGCTTAAATAAGATAGAGTCTATTTTTGCCATAACAGCATCAATACCTGCGTTACCTACACCTAAAATTTCTACGATACCTTCTTCGGTAACTGGATCCTCGTTTATAACGATAGTAGTTTCAGTCTCTTTTTGCATCTCTTGAATCACTTTTCCACCAGGACCAATTAAAGCACCGATGAATTCGTTAGGAATTCTACGCGTAACCATTGTAGGTGCGTGATCTTTAACGCTTTCAGCAGGAGCAGCAATCGTATCGGTAATTTTGCCTAAAATATGTAAACGACCATCACGTGCTTGTTTTAAAGCATTTACAAGAATTTCATACGACAATCCTTTTACTTTAATATCCATTTGGCAAGCAGTAATACCATCGGCAGTACCGGTTACTTTGAAATCCATATCTCCTAAATGATCTTCATCACCTAAAATATCAGATAATACAGCATATTTTCCAGAATCAGCATCAGAAATTAATCCCATTGCAATACCAGAAACTGGTTTCTTCATTTTTACACCAGCATCCATCATAGCCATTGTACCGGCACAAACTGTTGCCATTGAAGAAGAACCGTTAGATTCTAAAACTTCAGATACAACACGAACTGTATACGGGCAATCTGCAGGAATCATACCTTTTAAGGCACGTTGAGCTAAGTTACCATGACCAACTTCTCTACGAGATGTTCCACGAATTGGTCTAGCTTCACCTGTACAGAAAGGAGGGAAGTTGTAATGTAAATAGAAATTCTCTTCGCCTTCGTAAGATGGCATATCTATTTTGTTTGCATCTCTAGATGTACCTAGAGTTACTGTGGCTAAAGCTTGAGTTTCTCCACGAGTAAAGATTGCAGAACCATGAGTAGAAGGTAAATAATCAACCTCACACCAAATTGGTCTAATTTCATCAGTCTTACGACCATCTAAGCGTAAACCTTCGTTCAATGTTAAATCACGTACAGCTGCTTTTTCAGCTTTGTTGTAATATTTAGAAATTAACGCACCAAAATCAGCTTGCTCTTCTTCAGAAAAAGATGCTATGATTTCTTCTTTAATTTCTCCAAATGCAGCACTACGCTCGTGCTTTGCAGAACCTGCTTGAGCAATAGCATATACTTTATCGTAAGCCATTTCGTGAATTTTCTTAGCTAAATCAGCCTCTTCTCTTTCACCTTGGTACTCACGAACTTCTTTTTTGCCAAAAGCTTCGGCCAATGCAACTTGAGCAGCACATTGTACTTTAATTGCTTCATGAGCAAATTTGATAGCTTCTGTCATTTCTTCTTCAGAAATTTCATCCATTTCACCTTCAACCATCATTACTGAATCAGCTGAAGCACCAATCATCATATCGATGTCAGACTCTGCTAATTGAGCGCGAGTTGGGTTAATAACGAATTCACCATTTACACGGGCAACTCTAGCTTCTGAAATTGGGCATTCGAATGGGAAATCTGACAATTGAATAGCAGCGGAAGCAGCTAAACCTGCCATTGCATCTGGCATAACATCATCATCATGAGACATTAATTGAATCATCACCTGAGTTTCAGAGTGATAATCTTTTGGGAATAATGGACGTAATACACGATCCACTAAACGCATGGTTAAAACTTCACCATCACTTGGTCTTGCTTCTCTTTTGAAGAAACCACCTGGGTAACGACCGGCAGCAGCAAATTTTTCACGGTAATCTACCGTAAGTGGAAGAAAGTCCACATCACTTTGTTTGTAGTTGGAAACAACTGTACATAATAACATACATTTTCCTGATTGAACAACAACAGAGCCGTGTGCCTGTTTTGCCAATTTTCCTGTTTCGATAGAAATTTCTCTACCGTCACCAAGGTCTATGACCTCTTTAAATACTTTTGGAATCATAAAATTCGATTAAAATTTGCGCAATGCAAATTTGTTAAACAATGGTCTTTCCGACTGAAATTCTCTGGTCGGAGTTGTTGTGTTGTTGTGTTGACCAATGAAAAACCGTGTGTAGCTTTTTGTTCGCCTTTGCCAATATGTTTGGCTTAACCTCCTAAGGCAGGAGTATTAAAAAAGGGGATAGCAAGCTATCCCCTTTTTGCAATATTATTTTCTAATACCTAGCTCTTTAATTAGCTCTCTGTATTTTACAATATCATTTTTGATCATGTAATCAAGAAGACTTCTTCTTTTACCTACTAGCTTCACAAGTGAACGCTCAGTGTTATAGTCTTTATGATTTCTTTTCAAGTGACCGGTCAAGTGATTGATTCGGTGTGTGAATAAAGCGATCTGTCCTTCTGTAGAACCAGTGTTCTCTGCTTTACCGCCGTGTTTCTTGAAAATTTCGGCTTTTACTTCTTTTGTTAAATACATTCCAATATTAATTTAAATGATTTTTATGTACATGATTGATTTTCAACCAGGGCGCAAAGGTATGATTTTTTTTGAAATGTTTAATTGATATTCTTATAATTTAAATCAAAAAGCACAACCATTAGGTAACGGTACTACTTTTTCTAAATTTTCAGCAAAATCAGTGCTTAATTCATCAGCAGAAAATCCATTGGCGATTGACCCTTTTTGCACTGCGGATGTATAACCTGAGTTGTTCATGTGAACGCGAATATAAACTTGGTCGTCATGTTCAAGAAGAATATTAGAGCTAGACCTTGTAAATGGTTGTTCGTCTACATGACTATGAGTTAGAATTCTTCTATAAATGAGATTTCCTTCTAAATCTATAATTTCCCACCAATCTGCATATTGGTCACAACCTGTATCGGGACTAGAAATTGTGGTGCTAATAGTATACGCATTTGATTCACCAGATATACTTACCTCGGTAACTTGTGCATTAAAATCAAAAATGCTCGTCGAATCTGATTCATCGACGAGCATTTCTTCTTTATCTGTAGAACAGCATAAAAACCAAAACGATAGTATGGTACATACTAATTGTTTCAAGCTGTTGCCTTTTCTGATCTTACAGGGTTGTTCTGTATTAGGTCAATATATAAGTTCACTTTTTTCTTTAAATCTCTTCTATGAGAAATGAAATCTAAAAAGCCGTGTTCCAGTAAAAACTCAGATGACTGAAAACCTTCAGGTAAATCTTTACCAGTAGTATCTTTTACAATTCTCGGACCGGCAAAACCTATCAATGCACCTGGTTCAGCAATATTAATATCACCAAGCATGGCATATGATGCGGTAGTACCACCAGTTGTTGGATCTGTACATAAAGAAATATATGGTAAACCAGCTTCAGATAACTGCGCTAGTTTAGCAGATGTTTTTGCGAGTTGCATTAATGAAAGCGCTGCCTCCATCATACGAGCTCCACCAGATTTAGAAATCATCATAAATGGTGTTTTCTTTTTAATCGCGTAATCAATACCGCGAGCAATTTTCTCACCAACGACACTACCCATAGAACCACCGATGAATTTAAAATCCATACAACAGATTACGATGTCTTTACCAAAGGACTTTCCGTATCCTGTTCTTACAGCATCTTTGAGTCCGGTTTTTTTCTGTGCCGCTTTTAAACGCTCACTATATTTCTTGGTATCCTCGAATTTCAAAGGATCTTTAGAAGTTAAATTTGCATCAAGTTCAGTAAACTTATTGTTGTCGAACAAAATTTCAAAATACTCCTTACTACCGATTCTTACGTGATAATCATCTTCCGGGCTTACATAAAAGTTCTTTGCAAGATCATCAGACTCAACTATTTTACCTGTTGGCGATTTGTACCACAGACCTTTTGGTGTGTCTTTTTTTTCTTCGGTAGAGGTTTGAATCCCTTTTTCTTTTCTTTTAAACCAAGCCGTCATATCATCCATTTTTTGGTTATCCTGTAAGATTATAGTGTATTTACGTTGTTCAAATCTTCAAAGGCTTTTTTCAAACGCTCTATGAAAGCAGTCTCCCCTTTTCTCAACCAAACTCTTGGATCGTAAAATTTCTTGTTAGGCTCGTCAGCACCTTTAGGGTTACCTATTTGTGCTTGTAGGTAGTCTTTATTGTCTTGAATATAGTCACGAACTCCTGCCAAGAAAGCATATTGTAAATCTGTATCGATATTCATTTTTATAACTCCATAGCTAATACCTTCTCTAATTTCTTCAACTGTAGATCCAGATCCACCATGAAATACAAAATCTATGTGGTTGTGCTCAACACCATATTTTTCAGAAATATACTCTTGAGAGTTTTTAAGAATTTTCGGGGTCAATTTAACGTTACCCGGCTTGTAAACTCCATGTACGTTACCAAAAGCTGCAGCTATAGTGAATTTAGGACTTACTTTAGAAAGCTCTTCGTAAGCATATGCTACTTCTTCTGGTTGTGTGTATAACTTAGAATCATCTACATCAGAATTGTCAACACCATCTTCTTCGCCACCAGTAATACCCAATTCGATTTCTAGCGTCATGTTCATTTTGCTCATGCGCTCTAAGTATCCTTTGCAGATTTCGATGTTCTCTTCTAAAGGCTCTTCAGAAAGATCGATCATATGAGAGCTGAATAAAGATTTGCCAGTTTCGGCGAAATGTTTTTCACTAGCATCTAAAAGGCCATCGATCCAAGGTAATAATTTTTTTGCACAGTGATCGGTATGAAGAATAACTGTAGCACCGTAAGCTTCTGCTAATTGGTGAACATGTTTAGCTCCTGCAACCGCACCTAAAATAGCTGCTTTTTGCCCATCATTAGAAAGACCTTTACCGGCATTGAACTGAGCTCCACCATTAGAAAATTGAATAATAACAGGTGCATTTAAACTTGCAGCTGTCTCTAAAACACCGTTAATAGTATCTGAACCGATAACGTTTACTGCAGGTAATGCAAATCCTTTTTCTTTTGCGTAGTTGAAGATTTCTTGAACTTCATCTCCGGTTGCAACTCCCGGTTTGATATTGTGAGCCATAATTATGTTGTTGTTTGTTTCTAAAAAAAATGAAAAACAAAAGTAATAAAACAATTATATTTAAAAGGGATAGTTGATGCCTATTTGCAATACGGAATTCGCAAAATTGTAATCTCTAAACCATCTTTTAGACTGAATCTCAGCAGGATTATAGGTTTTGAAGCCCAAATCTAATCGAAATAGAAAATAGGTGAAATCGTATCGTAACCCTATACCCGTACCTAAAGCAATATCCTTTAAAGATCCTAAGCCGTCAAAGGTAGCGTCGGGGTCTTCAACATTATCTAGAACATTCCAAATGTTGCCTGCATCTGCGAAAATAGCTCCGTTAATATCACCTGCAACAGGAAATCTATATTCAAGATTTAATGCCAGTTTTAAGTTTGCTTCATTAAAATCATTTACTGCAGAAACACTACCTGGGCCTAATGAATAAGGAAACCATGCGCGGTTGTCATTTGAACCACCGCCAAAATAACTACGAACAAAAGGTATGTTGTCAGAATTTCCGTAGGGGATGGCAATTCCGAAAAATGCTCTTGCCGCTAAAACGTTAGAGCGAGATAGATCCCAATACTTTACATATTCAAATTCATTCTTTATATACTGAGAAAATGGTACGCCAAAAACCAAAAGTTGGTCGTCATCATTTTTATTAAAAGGAATAATTGTTGAAAAAGCAGATAGAACATTACCTGCGCCTTCAATCTTCCAGCGGAATTGATAAAACGAATTATCAGTAGGTCCGGTTCTATTGGTTTTGTTAAAGGTGTAATTAGATGCGAAAATTAGATTGTTCTCGGTCAGTCTTATTCTTCTTTCTTCTATAGAGCTTACATCATCAAAATCATTTTTAGTAGCACTCACGTCACGATTTATAATAGCATCTGTAAAGCCAGTGGTGCCAGACGGAATTATTAAATTTAATTCAGTGTCACTATCTCCCGTTTCAAAATATTCTGCTAATTCTGGGTATAGGTTAGTATCTTCATAAGAGTCGGCAATATCATCTAGCAGTTCATAAGTATTTGTGTATACATTATAAAATCTATTGCTATTTACATTTCTGACAAATTGAATATTTAGTAATTCAACATCATGATTTACGAAATCGCTAGGCACCCAATTATAGCCAAAAACTGCATTAAGTGTTTGTTTGTCCAAACCGATATTGTTCTGAAAATTGGTTCCGATTGCAATTCTTGTTTTTGGTAGGGTATAGTTCGGTATAATTCTAGAAGTGTTAATAAACGGAAACCATATTCTAGGGAAATCTATTGTAATATCGCCACCAAATTCTGAAAAGTAATTGGCTTCAAAAGTGTTACTGCTTAGAAGTCCGTAAGATCCATTTGCAGAAATACTCAAGTTTTCGGCACCTTTGAAAATGTTTCTTATAAGTAGGGTAGTACCCAAACCAACGCCTAATCTACGTAAGTTGGAACGGCTCACTTCAAAATTGGTACCAAGGGAATACTTTGTTTTTGGAGCCAGGTAAATATTGGTGTTTACTTTGTTGCCAATTGAATCTGCTTTAAAAATTATATTTGGATATTTAAACACGTTAAGCGCATTTAGCTGTCTAGAGGTTCTAATTTTATCTACATCTCTATAAATACTGTCTTTTTTGAAAAAGATTGCATTTGCTAAGGTTTTCGGCTTTATGTCAAAATTTTTTGAATAATGAATGGTGTAATCTTGGTAGTCTATGGTGTAAAGTGAATCTTGAGAGTTAGTTGATAAGTAGTCAGTGTAAATATTTATTTTGTTGATCTTTTCTATCTTGTAAGCAGAAGTGGTAACTTCATTTTCTCCCCTGGTTTTTAAATCACCAATATTTAGGGTAATATTCATTTGCTGATCCTCTGCAGCTTTGATAGTATCTCTTAAGATATCGAAGGTAATAGAGCTTTCTTGAAAATTACGAATACCGCTATTTCTAAAAATACCTGTCAATCTTTCACGTTCACCATTGAAATTGCTAAGGTCGAACTGTTGCCCTTCTTCTATTAATGATTGGGCAGAATTTAAAAAGTACAATGAATCTATAGCCTTCGATGATATATTGTTTCCCAGCGAATCGATTATATAAGGATCGCCTAGTTCAATATGGTAATTTACTTTGGCTTTTTTACGTTTGGCACTATCAATTTCGTACGAGGTGTTGTTAGTGAAATAGCCTTTGCTTTGATAGTAAGCACTAAGTTTTGCTAAACTTAAACGAGTTTTTGTAGTATCTAAAATGGTTGGTTCTTCTCCGATATCTTTAAGCCAGTTGCTAAGACCTTTTACTAAAAATGATTCGCCCAAACGTTCTACCTGTTTTTCAGAAAGAAGGTTGTCAAGTCTTTTTTTTCGGTTCTCTTTTCTGTATAGCCACGCATTGTAAGATGAGTCGGTATTCTCTTTAGCTAAATTGTATAAATTTAACCTTAAAGGATAGCCTAATACAGTAGAATTAGATTTTTGGTAGATAAGACTTTCTAATTCTTCATTGTTTACTTTGATCGAATCGGCGTAAATGGCGTTTTTAATTACCAAATACTCATCGTCTTCAACTTTTTTTAAAGAGTTGCACGATAGCAAGACTATTGCCAGTAGGGATAATAAGCTTAATTTAGCCATGTTGTTTTTGGAGCAAAGTGCCATCCTCATAGAAATCAAAAATACATTATTTGAATGGTTGTCAAAAGTGAATTGAAACTTATCAAAAGTCTACAGCAAAAAAAGTGCCGAAATGAGCATGGACTATTTGTTGTGGAAGGAAAAAAGACGGTGGAGGAAGTAGTAAATTCCGACATGAAAGTGTATAAACTATTTGCTATAGACCCTAGCGGGTTAGATGTAAATGGTGAGCAAGTAAGTGCAATATCCAATAAAGAGTTAGGGCAGATAAGCAGTTTAAAGAACCCAAATGGATTTCTTGGAGTATTTCATATACCGAAACAAAAAGAAAATATTTTATCTGATTGGATTTTGGTGTTAGACGGTATTCAAGATCCGGGTAATTTAGGAACTATCATAAGACTTTGCGATTGGTTTGGAGTTAAAGATGTAGTTTGTTCTAATACTACTGTAGATTGCTATAATGCTAAGGTATTACAGGCAACAATGGGTTCGATTACAAGGGTGAATGTTCAATACACAGACCTTCAGGCATTTTTGTCAACAACAAAGTTACCTGTGTATGGTACTTTTATGGATGGCGTAAGTGTTAATAATTCAAAATTACCCGAGAAAGGAATAATGATTATGGGTAATGAAGGAAAAGGAGTTTCTGAAGCTGTCGCAAAACTTTGTACCGATAGATTGGCAATACCACAATTTGGAGATGTGACTACGGAAAGTTTAAACGTAGCTTCGGCAACTGCAATTTTATTACATGAAATTAGAAAATAGTTGAGCGATGTAACTGGAATTTTTTTTTTTGCTAATTGCTAATTGCTAATTGCTAATTGCTAATTGCTAATTGCTAATTGCTAATTGCTAATTGCTAATTGCTAATTGCTAATTGCTAATTGCTACTCGAAAGTAAAGTTGATGAAAATTCCACGAGTTTTTAAAGATTCTATATTCCCGGTCCAAGGGCTGTTAGGGTCATTATCGGGTATTAATTCATCTGTTATGGCAAATACACCACGAATAGAAGGTGTAAATTTAAAGTACTCTAAGTAAAAATCAATACCGAAACCAATTTCATAGTTGTACACCCATTTTTTCATTCTAAAGGTACCAGAACTATTGTCGTCAAGACTTTCTTCATTACTACCGAGGTTGAGTCCTGTAGATACACCGCCTAAAAGAAACGGTTTAAAGTTACCATATCTTCTAGTGCTCGCTTTTAGTAATAAAGGGAAATTAATGTAGGTAGATTTTACTTCTCTAATGGCATCTCGCTCATTATCAAAACCAGGGAATCCCATTAATCTTGATCCGTAGTGAAGTCCCGGTTCAAAACGTACATCTAAAAATTCGTTAAGTCGTACTTCTCCAATTAATCCAACATTAAAACCAAAACTTTTGCTTACCAAAATATCTTGGGCGTTTTCTTTGTATTCTATTTTAAAGTCATATTGATTTAAACCAAGGAAGTAACCCCAATTTAAGAGCTTCTTGTCTTCGTTTTGTTTATTCAATATGGGACTTTCGTTGAATTGAGCACTTACAATGTTCGCAAGCAACAACGCTAGGGGTGTAAAAAACCACTTCTTCATATATCCTGGTTTACGATGGTAAAACTTCAAATATATATTGTAAGTATGCTAAAATTATAGATTAGCCTTCTTCGCAACATAAATTGATGCAACCCCAAATGTTTGAGGTTTATTCGTTACATCTATAAACCCGATTTCGCGTAAAATATTGTTGAAGTTTTCACCATGTGGAAAAACAGAAGCAGATTCGCTTAAATAGCCATAAGCAGAATCATCTTTCGAGAATAATTTTCCAATTAGCGGAAGAATATTTTTAGTGTAAAAGCCATAGCCTTGTTTGTACGGAGTTTTTGTAGGTACAGAAGTTTCTAAAACAACCAGCGTTCCATTTGGTTTTAAAACACGTAAAATTTCTGCCATACCAGTATTCAGGGTTTCAAAATTTCGTACCCCAAAAGATACTGTTACAGCATCAAAAGAATTGTCTTCGAACGTTAATTTTTCACTATCGCCAACAACCATTTCGATAGTACTGTCTAATTTTTTGTCGGTCACTTTTTCTTTTCCGACAGCTAACATGCCTGGAGAAATGTCTAGACCGACAATCTTTTTGGCACCTGTTTTAACAAGAGCAATGGCTAAATCTCCTGTGCCTGTAGCAATATCCAAAATTGAATTAGGCTGCTCTTTTTTTAAGATTTCAACAACTTTTTTACGCCATTTAATATCTATTCCAAAAGAAATTACTCGGTTTAAACCGTCGTAATTTTTAGAGATAGTATCGAACATTTTGGTGACCTGTTCTTTTTTCCCCAGATTAGAATCTTTGTATGGAGTAACTTTTTGGGACATTTTATTGCTTTTTTTTGGCAAAGATACAATATAGCTAGTGCTTTATTCCCTTTTAACCATTTAGGTTGGTCATTGATGGGTTAATGAATTGAAAATAAAGAATAAACTAATTAAATTATGTAATTTTGCCCCATAATAAATGCTATGGATTTCAAGGCTTCCTTTAAGTATATATGATAGTTAAGAGAAGAAAATTAGTGCTTGATAATTAGCGGTCTAATAAAATAAATGAAGATTATAATTGCTGGTGCTGGGGAAGTAGGCTTTCATTTAGCCAAGTTGCTCTCCTATGAATCACAGGATATTACCTTAATCGATTCTAAAAAAGAAAGTCTTGCGTACGCAGATAATCATCTAGATATACGAGTTTTAAAAGGTGATGCAACTTCTATTGCGGTATTAAATGATGCTCAGGTAAAAGATTCAGATTTGGTTATTGCTGTAACTTCTTCTGAAACTACGAACTTAACACTTTGTATGTTGGCTAAGCAATTAGGCTGTAAGCGAACTATTGCTAGAATATCAAATACTGAGTTTATTAAGAATAAAGATTTATTGAGGTTTTCGGATCTGGGTATCGATGAGTTGATATCCCCAGAAGCTTTGGCGGCAACTGAAATTCAGATGCTTTTAAATAAATCGGCATTTAATGATACGTACGAATTTGAAGATGGAGAGTTGATAATGGTAGGTGTATCATTACTTAAGTCGGCACCATTTGTAGGCAAGCAGGTAAAAGAAGCGGCAAAGATTTTTCCTGAGTTACATTTCATGCCAATTGCATTACAGCGAACGGGTACGCAGTATACGGTAATACCTAGAGGTGATACTGTATTTAAGGAAGGTGATCAAGTGTATTTTATAACCGTAAAAGAAGGTGTAGATGAGCTTTATAAATTAACTGGAAAGAAAAAAGCTGAAATCAAGAATGTAATGATTCTTGGAGGAAGTAAAGTAGGTTATAAAACAGCTAGAGATTTATGTGCCAACAAATTCAACGTAAAGTTGATAGAAAAAAATAAAGAGAAAGCCTTTGATTTAGCAGATGAGTTGCCAAATGCACTTGTAATTAATGGCGATGGTAGAAATGTTGAATTGCTAGATGAGGAGAGTTTAGAATCTATGGATGCCTTTATTGCTGTAACCGGTAATTCTGAAACGAATATTATGTCATGCTTGGTGGCAAAATCAAAATATATAAAAAAGACGATAGCGCTAGTTGAGAATATGGATTATTTTCAACTCTCTCATTCTATTGGTATTGATACTTTAATTAATAAAAAACTACTAGCTGCGAATAATATATTTAGACACATTCGAAAAGGTGAGGTTGTAGCCTTAATGCGTTTGAATAATTTAAATGCTGAGATTTTAGAATTTATAGTAAAAAAGAATTCTAAAGTAACCGGTGCTACAATTAGGGAGCTAGATTTTCCGAAAGCAGCTACAATTGGTGGTGTTGTTAGAGATGGTGTAGGACATATTGCACTTGGTGGATTTAGAATTCAAGAAGGTGATCGAGTTGTAGTTTGTTGTTTGCCGAATGAGATTCAAAAAATAGAACGAATGTTCCTATAAGATGCGGCTCAATTTAAGAATCATATTTCACATAATGGGGCTTCTGTTACTTTGTAACGGAGGCTTTATGCTTTTAGCGGCTGTTGTCAGTGGTGTTTACCAAGACGGGGTTACTTTAAGTATAGCTTTGGCGTCTATAAGTACGATGTTCGTAGGGGTTTTTATGATGTATTATACCAGAGGTCATAAAAAAGAAGTAAAGCAGAAAGAAGGCTATATCATTGTAACCTTCGGGTGGATTGTGATGTCTATATCTGGTATGTTGCCTTATCTGTTTTCTGGGACCATACCAACAGTAACAAATGCTTTTTTTGAAACCATTTCTGGTTATACTACAACTGGAGCTTCGATTATGGATGATATCGAGGCGATGCCAGAAGGTATTTTATTTTGGAGAAGCTTAACCCACTGGATCGGTGGTATGGGTATTATCGTGTTGGCTATTGCCATATTACCTTTGTTGGGAATAGGAGGTATGCAGTTGTTTTCTGCAGAAGCACCAGGACCAACAGGAGATAAATTACACCCACGAATTACAGATACGGCAAAACGTTTGTGGCTAATTTATTTCGGCTATACGGTAGCTGAAACCCTTTTGCTTCAAGTAGCTGGAATGTCATTTTTTGATGCTATCAATCACGCTATGGCAACATTGTCCACTGGTGGTTTTTCAACTAAAAATGCAAGTGTAGCATATTGGAATGATCAACCGATGATTCAGTATATCATCATATTCTTTATGTTTCTAGCGGGTAGTAATTTCGTACTAAGCTATTTTGCTTTTAAAGGAAAAGTCCAGAAAGTAATACAAGATGAAGAGTTTAAGTACTACGCGGGTTTTGTAATTGTCTTTACGGCTATAGTAGCTCTTGTTGTTTATTATCAAGCTAATATTACCGAACTTACTCCTGGTTATCCTATGGTTTTAGGTAAGGCTGAAAGTGCATTCAGGCATTCATTATTTCAAATTATTTCTGTGATTACGACAACAGGTTTTGTTAGCGCAGATTTTACGCAGTGGACACCTTTCTTGACTGTTTTTTTCTTCGGATTGTTCTTCTTAGGAGGCTCGGCAGGATCAACGGCAGGTGGTATAAAGGTAATGCGTCACTTATTGATTATTAAGAATGGTGTATTAGAGTTTAAGCGAACATTGCATACTAATGCGATTATACCCGTACGATATAACAATAAGACTGTAAAAGAGAAAATAGTCTATAATATTATCGGCTTTTTTGTACTCTACATGCTGCTCTTTATTATTGGAGCACTGGTGTTGGGCTTTTTAGGATTGGATTTTGAATCTGCCATAGGTGGTGCAGCGTCTTCATTAGGTAATGTTGGTCCGGCATTAGGGAGTTTAAACCCTGTAAGTAATTTTAATAGTTTGCCAGATTTGGCAAAGTGGTGGTGCGGCTTTTTAATGTTGGCAGGTAGGTTAGAACTTTTTACCGTACTGATATTATTGACACCATATTTTTGGAAAAGAACTTAAGTATAGTAAAAGTATAAAACATAAAAAGTCCCTTCTTAAGAAGAGACTTTTTTCATTATATGATTTAGCTGAGGTTTATTTCAGCGCTTCTTTTATTCTTGATATTGCTTCCTTAATTTCTTTTACCGATGCAGCGTAAGAAATACGAATACAATTTCCGTTACCAAAAGCATCACCTGTTACGGTGGCAACGTTGGCAGCTTCTAGAATGTACATAGAAAAATCTGATGCATTATTAATTGTTGTGCCATTAAATGTTTTGCCGAAATACGCAGTTACATCTGGGTATACATAAAAAGCACCTTCAGGTTCGTTACATTTAAATCCTTCAATTTCATTCAGTAAACCCAAAATCAGTTTACGTCTTTCTTTAAATTCATCAACCATATATTTAATACGGTCTGGAGATTCTTCTAATGCGGTAATTACAGCACGTTGAGCAATACAGTTTGCGCCACTGGTAACTTGACCTTGTAGTTTATTTGTTGCACGAGCAATGTACGCTGGGGCTCCAATATAACCAATACGCCATCCGGTCATTGCAAATGCTTTGGCAACTCCGTTCACGGTAACGGTTCGGTCAAACATATCTTCAAATTCAGCCATTGAAGCATGCGCTGTAACACCATAATTAATATGCTCGTATATTTCGTCACTAACCACTATAATTTGAGGATGATTCTTTAAAACATCTGCAAGTGCTCGTAATTCTTTTTTGCTATAAATAGACCCACTTGGGTTACAAGGAGAACTATACCATAACATTCTTGTTTTAGGTGTAATAGCAGCCTCTAACTGTTCAGGAGTCATTTTAAAATCGTTTTCTAAAGAAGTTGATACTTCTATAGGAACTCCATCTGCTAATTTTACAATATCACTATAACTTACCCAGTAAGGGCACGGTAAAATTACTTCATCACCAGGGTTTAATATAACTTGTGCCACATTATATAGAGATTGTTTAGCTCCTGTTGAAACAACAATTTGCGAAGGTTCGTAGCTAAGGTTGTTATCTCTTTTAAATTTAGTGATAATTGCCTTTTTCAATTCTACATAGCCATCGACTGGAGTGTAAGAATTATAATCATCGTTAACTGCTTGAATAGCAGCGTCCTTAATATAATCTGGAGTGTTGAAATCTGGCTCGCCTAAACTTAAGCCAATAATGTCTTTTCCTTGTGCTCTTAATTCACGGGCCTTAGCGGCCATTTCCAAAGTAGCTGACGGTGTAACGCTGTTAATTCTGTCCGAAAGTTGATTGCTCATGGTTGCTCTTAATTTCTAGTATTGTAATGTAGGCTCCTTGCCTAATTCTTTTAAATGTTTAAAGTGCGAAATTATAGCTTTTCTAGTAGTTTTATACTCGTGATATGGTAAATTAAATTCCTTTGCCGTTTGTTTCACAATTTTCGAAATATTTGTGTAATGAACGTGACTTATGTTCGGGAAAATATGGTGTTCTACTTGATGATTTAAACCGCCTGTAAACCAATTTACAATCTTGTTTTTAGTGCCGAAGTTTACGGTAGTAAACAATTGGTGAATAGCCCAAGTGTTTTTCATAGTACCAGAATCATCAGGTAAAGGCGTGTCTGCATCATCAACAATATGTGCCAATTGAAACACAACACTTAAAATTACCCCTGCAACATAGTGCATTAAAAAGAATCCGATTAAGATTTTCCACCACGCAATATCTAAAATTAGCATTGGTAATACGATCCAAATAGTGACGTAAAGTAATTTTGTGATAATAAGAGTACTCCAGTTCATAGTAGCACTTGGTAGTTTACCGTAAGATAATTTACGCTTCATATACCTGTACATTTGCTGAAAATCTGTCGTAATCGCCCAGTTGAACGTTAAAAGACCATAAAGTAAAACGGAATAGAAATGCTGGAATCTATGGTGTTTTTTCCATTCTGCATGTTTAGAGAAACGTAAAATTCTACCTGCTTCCATATCCTCATCATGTTCGTGAATATTGGTGTATGTGTGGTGAAGTACATTGTGTTGTACTTGCCAATTGTATACATTGCCAGCAAGAATGTAGATACTGCTTCCCATTAGTTTGTTCACCCATTTTTTGTTAGAGTATGCACCATGATTGCCATCGTGCATTACGTTCATGCCAACGCCTGCCATACCAACACCCATAACGATAGTCAAGATAATATTAGCCCAATTTGGCAAGCCTAAGGTTAGAATTAAAAAATAAGGAGCAAGAAAAAGAGCAAACATCACTACAGTTTTTAAGTGTAGCTTCCAGTTACCTGTTTTCTTTAATTTATTTGTTTTGAAATAATCGTTAACTCTACTGTTCAAAGTTTTAAAAAACTTTGCAGAATCTGTTCTGGGAAAGCGAATGGTATTTTGCTCCATAATTGGGTAATCTTTTACTTAATATTATGTAATAGAATCTATAATAGTTTGATAGCTTAATTAAAAGCTAAATCTTTGCATCAGTGAAAATACTAATATTATCTATTTACAAATATACGCATGACTGTTGAAATCATATTTGAAAATTTTCCCAATTTATCTGAAAAACAGAAACAAGAATTTAGGAAATTAGAGGAATTGTATAAGGATTGGAACCAAAAAATTAATGTGGTGTCAAGAAAAGATATAGATGAGCTTTATCTAAGGCACGTTTTACATTCATTGGGTATTGCAAAGTTCATAGAGTTTAAAGAGGGTTCTACTGTTCTTGATGTTGGTACAGGGGGTGGTTTTCCGGGAATTCCTTTGGCTATTTTGTTTCCCGAAGTACACTTCACGTTAGTAGATTCTATAGGTAAAAAGATAAAAGTAGTGAAAGAAGTAGTTGAAGGTTTGCAATTAACCAATGTTACTACGATAAACGCCAGGGTAGAAGAGATACCAGGTAAATTCGATTTTATCGTAAGTAGAGCAGTGGCAGCTATGCCAACCTTTGTGCACTGGATAAAAGGTAAAATTAAAAAAGAATCTAAACACCCTATTCGTAACGGAATATTATACTTAAAAGGTGGTGATTTAAACGAGGAATTGAAAGATTATAAAACGGCTGAAATTTATAATTTGACCGATTATTTTAAAGAAGATTTCTTTGAGACAAAGAAAATGGTCTACTTGCCACTAAAATATAAGGGCTAAGTCTTTTTAAAGTAGAAAAGAACTGTAGTAAGCCTTCTTGTATTTTCGAGCGAACTCTTTTAAATAATTCCAAGTGTGAATTTGAATGCAAGTTATATGTAGTCTAATACTGTCGATAGTCATAAGTAATTGATTTTAAATGAACTACAAATTTCGGTAAATTACCTTTAGTTTACAATTAATTAACGTTAAATTTACATTGATATTGTGTTCGTGGAGTGTTAATGTTTGCCAAATAACGAAAAAACGCCCATCGACTAATAGTCGATGGGCGTTTTAAATATGTGTGAAACGGTTTATTTACTCCATGGTGGTACTACTCCGTTTGTTCTTGCATAAGCAATTAGTTGACCTTTGTGTTCGCCGTTGTGCTCCATGATAGCTAGCAATCCACCTAATTTATTCGATTTCATAAAACCGAAATCAACTTCTTCGTTTAAAGAACCATCTCCAACTTTAGTAATGTTTTCTAGAACAAATTCGTTAGATTTTTTTAGAGCTACAATGATGTTTTCTTTGCCTGTAATCTTACTTAAGTTCATAACATCTACATCTTCTGGTGGAGCAAATCCTAATTTAGAGGCTAAAAAGTAATTTCCGCCTGCAACGTGTAAAAGGGCTTCGCCAACAGAGCTAATACCTTCAGCAGGTCTCCAATCATATTTTTCTTCAGGAAAAGCTTCGGCAAGCTGTATAACCTGAGACTGATTTCCGGCTAAAACTACTTGGATAGTGTTCTGTGTTAGTTCTTCTTGTGCGTAAGAAAAGCATCCTGTAATTAAGAACGCTATGAGTAGTAATTTTTTCATAATTAGTGTTTTAAGGTTGTTAAAAGTGATATGGAATACCTGTAATTTAAGTTAAAATAAACGCTATGTCAAAAAAAAGGCTGAATTTTTAATTCAGCCTTTAAAGTTGTTTTATCCTAAAAACGGATACCTGTAATCGACAGGGGTAACAAAGGTTTCCTTTATTAATCTTGGAGAAACCCAACGTAATAGGTTTTGAGCAGACCCAGCCTTATCGTTTGTTCCTGAAGCTCTTGCTCCACCGAAAGGCTGCTGACCAACTACAGCACCTGTAGGTTTGTCATTGATATAGAAGTTACCTGCGCAGTTTTGTAATGCCTTTGTAGCTTCGTCAATTGCATATCTATCTTGTGAAAGTACAGCGCCTGTAAGTGCGTATTCAGAAGTCCCGTCTATTAATTGTAGTGTTTCGCTCCAATCTTTATCGTCGTAAACGTAGATAGTAACTACAGGACCGAATAATTCAGTTTCCATCGTTGTGTATTTAGGATCTGTAGTTAAGATAACCGTTGGCTCAATAAAGTAACCTTTAGATTTATCAAAAGAACCACCAGCATATACTTCTGCATTTTTATCTTCTTTGGCTTGGGTAATATATTTTGCCAATTTATCAAAAGAACCTTCGTGAATTACGGCAGTAATAAAATTGCTCATATCTTCAGGAGAACCAGGTTTGTTAAAAGAAGCGATATCGGCTTTTACAAATTCTAGAATCTCTTTAGAAGTAGATTTTGGTAAATATACTCTTGAAGCTGCGCTACATTTTTGGCCTTGAAATTCAAATGCACCTCTTGAAATAGCCGTAGCTACTTGTTTAGTGTTAGCTGTTGGGTGTGCTAGAATAAAATCTTTACCACCGGTTTCACCAACTATTTTCGGGTATGTTTTATAGGTATGAATGTTATTTCCTATTTGTTTCCAAAGTTCTTTGAATACATGCGTAGAACCAGTAAAGTGAATACCGGCAAAATCAGGACTAGCCAATACTGTTTCAGTAATCATTACTGGGTCGCCATAAACGACATTGATAACTCCGTCAGGCAAACCGGCTTCTTTGAAAATATCTACTATAACTTTTGCAGAGAAAACCTGAGAATCACTCGGTTTCCAAACTACAACGTTACCCATCATTGCAGCACTTGCAGGTAAATTACCGGCAATGGCAGTAAAGTTGAAAGGGGTTATAGCATAAATAAAACCTTCTAACGGACGATATTCTACCCTGTTCCAAATACCTTCGGCAGAATCAGGTTGCTCTGCATAAATTTGAGACATGTACTCTACGTTAAAACGTAAAAAGTCAATTAACTCGCAGGCAGCATCTATTTCTGCTTGGTGAATATTTTTAGATTGAGCTATCATGGTAGCTGCGTTGATTTTAGCGCGGTAAGGACCTGCAATTAACTCTGCAGCTTTTAAGAAAATAGCTGCACGTTGCTCCCAGGTTAAGTTAGCCCATGCATCTCTAGATGATAAACAATTATCAATTGCAGATTGTACATTTTCTTTGTTGGCAGTATGATAAGTACCTACAATGTGTTTGTGATCATGTGGTGGCGACATTGGCTTAGTGTTGCCTGTGCGTACCTCTTCTGAACCAATATACATTGGTACATCAACTTTATCGTTGAAATATGCTTTGTATTGTTCCAAAACTGCTTCTCTTTCTGGAGATCCAGGAGCATAGCTTTTAATTGGTTCGTTAAATGCTGTAGGAACTTGAAAAAATCCTTTACCCATTGTCAATTTTTTTAAATTAAAAAGTTGATCAAAGGTACTAAAAGGGTGTTGGACAAAAAACTATAAAAATACTTTAGTTAAGGGCGAAAGGTGCGCTAAATTTAAAAGTAGGAATATAAACTCTAAATTTTTCGGCATTACTCATTATTACCATATTGTAATGACCTTTCATTGCGCCGATAGGTGAGGTAAGTAAACAGCCAGAGTTGTAGGTGTGCGATTCGCCAGGTTGAATTACTGGTTTTTTGCCAATGACACCTTCACCGTCTAAGGTTTCCATATCATTTAAAGAGTCGTATATTTTCCAATGACGAGAGGTCAATTGTACGGCATCTTTACTTTGGTTCTCAATAGTAATCGTATACCCAAATGCGTAATGCATTTTGTAGTTTTTGAAAAACGTGCCTTCAAAAGTTGTTTGAACCGAAATTTTTATGCCTTTAGTAACCTGTGTTATCATCATATTTAATATGTAAATACGCTTTGTGCTATTAATATGGTTATAGCTAATACTCCTAAGATAAAAAATATTGTGTTTAGGAAAAAATACTTTATAACCGTTTTAACTCTTCCTTGTTGATAGAAATTGCGCATTGCTTTATAAAGGTAAATAGCGAATATTAAAATAAACAATCCTTCGCTTCTGAAACTGAACACTGCGTTGATCAAATTACTAACAATGAGCAAGATAAAGAATAATGACTGATTGTGAAAGCTAAAGATTAAATGATCGGTATAAGTGTATTTTTTTCTGATATAGACCATCCAAATGAAAAAAGAAAAGAACGGCAGAAAGAAAAATGTAGTAAATGGTAGTTTTGAAATCAGTGAGTTTATAAACGATCCGGGTCGTTTTTCGATTTCTAAAAAGCTGTTGGCTAAATTAAAAGCCATTTCATTTTCTTTATTCTCAGGTATCTCAAATTTAGTAACACCTTGTTCAAAATAATAAATGGTGTCGTATTTAATTATGGAATTAAAAAAGTTTATTTTTCCAAAAAATCGACTAGTAAGATTTTCTGTGTTTATTTCCTTAAAATATGATTTGGGGTCTTTTAAAATGGTAGAATCTTTGTCGCTAATTTGGTTTTTGAGAAATCCATTAATTTTAAGAGAGTCCATTTGGGCTAAGGCTAGGGCTCTTTCTTCTTCATTTTCAAATTCTATTTTATCAAACTCTTCGTGCATTAAGTTGAATATCGGTTTTCGATTTTCGTACCCGTATTTATTGAAAGACTCAAATTCGCTATTAAAACTTATGATTAGAAAGTAAATTATAGATAAGCTTAATAGAAATCGAAAAGGGTTGGTGTATGATAATCTTCTACCCGAGATATATTCTTTGGTGATTTTCCCTGGTTTTAATAAAAGCGCTGCCAATGTTCGCCATAACTTAGAATCATAAGAAACGTAGTTGGCAAGAAACTCTTCAAAAAAATCTAAAAGGGTAAGTTTTTTTGTGCTGTTGGCTTGAGAGCAATTGGGGCAGTATTTGTCGCTCAACTCTAGCGGGTGACCGCAGTTAAGGCAGTCTACACCTCTGTATTTAAGTTCGTATCTACCTTTTGGTTGAATTGTTGGTTTGTTTTCCATAAATGATGAAAAACGTAAATATACAGCTAGTTGGTGATATTTCTAGAATTGGCAGACCCGATACCTATAATACTATCGTACATGTCCCCAAAATTGCGGTAATATACAAGTACTAGATAATTATTTTCGGTAAAATGAAAGTTGCCGCCAACCTCATTTAATTTAATTTTCTCGCCACTCTTAACGGCATATTTGTAATTATAAAAACCCTGTTTTATTTTTAAGGTAGCCTCTAGCATACCGTTCTTTTCATTGTAAGCCATTTTGTTTTGGTCTGTAAGGGCGTAATTATTAAACTTTCCAAAAATATAAACATCGTCTAAGGCAATATATTCGGTGTACGGTAGGCTAAAATAAACGTTGGTGTACTCAGCTTCTCTTGAAGCATTGTCGCCTTGTAGAGTTCTAACTACAAAATCGCCATTAATATCTGGAAAATAGGTATAGGGTTTGTCGTTTCTAAAATCATCAGAGAATAAATAATGATTATATAGGTCCGTTAGGTCGATACTTGAAATTTGCGAACTTGGAGCTCTAAGGTCGCTAGTGTCGAACAGAAGAAATTCGTTGCCACCGTAAAAAGCGGTTTCTTGATCATATTTATATACCAATTCACTTCCCATTGTGTATTGTGGGGCAATATTGGTGATGGCGGTCGGCCAATAATGATTTTGAAGAATCACAACTTTAACTTCTTTTTTCGGGTTTATAAGTCGTAAAGATCCAGAGGTAATACTAAATTGAACCACTTGCTTTTCGTTGATATAGTTAAAATCTCTAGAGCGTTTAATTGTGGTAGCTACTGAAACAATGTCTTTGTACACTACAAATCTTCTCGAGAATTGTAGTTCATTGTAGCTATTGTAGATTTCTAAAAGGTAATTGCCGCTAACTTTAAGTCGAACATTGTCATTTGGTATGGTCAGTTGGTAATTAGAATACGATTGTAAAGTGCTGTAACTGTTCTCGTAATCTGTAATTCTTTGATTGTCTACACCATCTAAGTATTGAGATTTCAACAAAGTAGAAGGCGTCCAATCATAATCGCAATGAACAACCTTATAATAATAGTCTTGTTCGTTGGCTAATATATCGTCGAATTCTAAATAGAGAGGTTCTCCTATTTTAATTACGGGAAATTGGTCTTCTGTAGGACCTTTGAAGACGATAGATTTTATATTCTCTGGTGGGTTTACCTCTTCCTGAACTTGAGCAACTATATTTTGTAAAAATAATAGACAAATAAAATGTTTGAAGAAAATGCGCATTATACCCCGTTTTTTTAAGTAAAGGTAAACAAAAAGGGTGCCTAAAAAATATAGCTCGTTCTATTGTCTAATTTATGGGACAATAATTATGAAAACGAAGTTTTTGTACTTAAATTTGCTCAAATTTTGATAACCTAAAGGTCTATACGCACATGTCAAAAGACATTCGAATTAAAAAAGGGCTGAACATTAATCTGGTGGGAACCGCAGAACAGACTACTTCAAAAGCTGTTTTAAGTAATGTTTACGCTATACAGTTAAGTGATTTTCACGGAATTACCCCAAAATTGATGGTAAAGCAAGGCGCCGAAGTAAAAGCGGGTGAGCCTTTGTTTTATAACAAAAACATGGAAAGCATGCTTTTTGTTTCGCCAATAAGCGGTGAGCTTATTGAGATTGAAAGAGGGGATAGAAGACGTATTTTGACCTTAAAGATATTGGCAGATAAAACACAAGAGGCGTTTTCAGGTGCTGCTTTAGATGTAGAAAATGCATCAAAAGAAGAGTTGAAGGCTGTTCTCTTGAAAAGTGGTTGTTGGCCATTTATCAAGCAGAGACCTTATGACGTAGTTGCTAATCCTGATACTACGCCTAAATCTATTTTTATTTCTGGGTATTCAAGTGGGCCGTTACAGGCAGATTTGGATTATGTTTTACAGGGCAAAGAAAAAGAATTACAAGCGGCAATTTCTGCATTGGGTAAATTAACACCAGGTAAAGTTCATGTTTCTGTAGGTTCTAGTAAATCTCCATTGTCTTCAATGACTGGGGTAGAGTTACATAATGTTTCTGGTCCTCATCCAGCAGGTTTGGTAGGTACGCAAATCAATAAATTAGATCCTATCAATAAAGGTGAATTGGTTTGGACCGTAACTCCGCAAGATTTAATCATAATAGGTGAGTATTTGTTGACAGGTAAGTTCAATGCAGAGCGTGTTGTAGCGCTTGCAGGTTCTTCGGTTAAGGCGCCTAAATATTACACAACTAAAATTGGAGCAGAGATTTCTACATTCTTATACGCTAGTGGTGTAAACGAAGAAAATTTCAGAGTTATAAATGGCGATGTGCTTACAGGTTCTAAAAGTAAGCCAGACGGTTATTTAGGATATTATAATAATACGGTAACAGTTATTCCAGAAGGAGACGATTATGAATTGTTTGGATGGAATAAACCGGTTTTTAATAAAATTTCGGCTACCAGAGCATTGACGTTCTCTTGGATGCAGCCCAACAAAAAATATGATTTGGATACCAATACTAACGGAGAGCACAGAGCTTTCGTAGTAACGGGACAATATGAAAAAGTTTTTCCGATGGATATTTTTCCAATGCAACTGTTAAAAGCTTGTATGGTAAAAGACTTGGATGAAATGGAGCAATTAGGTTTGTACGAGGTAGCTCCAGAAGATTTTTCGTTAACTGAGTTTATATGTATTTCTAAGCAACCACACCAGAAAATTATTCGTGAGGGGTTAGATTTATTGCAAAAAGAAATAGGATAAGAAATGAGTTTAAAAAGCAAATTACACGAACTTAAACTGAAGTATCAGGGTAAGAAAATGGCTCCTGCCTTTAATGCCTTTCATACTTTTTTGTTTTCGCCAGATGAGACTACTCATGCAGGTGGCACACACGTAAAATCGGCCGATGATTTAAAGCGTACAATGAACACGGTAATAATGGCGCTTATACCAGTGTTAATATTCTCAATGTTCAACGCAGGTTATCAGCATTTTTCTGCAATAAACGGTTTTCCGGCAGATTTTTCTTTGATGAACGATTTCCTTACTTGGGATAATTTTTGGATCGGTATCATTAAGGTATTGCCATTAGTAGTTGTTTCTTACGGTGTCGGTCTTATAGTAGAATTCATTTTTGCTGTAATAAAAGGTCACGAAGTAGAAGAAGGATATTTAGTTACAGGTATGTTGGTGCCGTTAATAGTTCCTATTGATACACCACTTTGGATGTTGTCTGTAGCTGTTGTTTTTGGTGTTGTTATAGGTAAAGAAGTTTTTGGGGGTACAGGTATGAACATTCTTAATCCTGCATTGACTATTAGAGCATTCTTGTTCTTTGCTTATCCTACTTGGATGAGTGGTGATAAAGTTTGGGTTTATGGAGCTCGTGAGCGTTCAGAAGAAATTTTGGCTGGCGCAAACGTTGATGCAATATCAGGTGAAACTATATTAGGTTACTTAGCTCAGAATAAAGGTGCTGAAATGACATATTCAGTTTCAGATATGTTCTTCGGTTTTATACCAGGTTCTGTGGGTGAAACATCTGCATTTCTAATCTTATTAGGCGGTTTGTTCTTGATTTTTACAAAGATTGCTAGTTGGAGAATAATGGTGAGTGCCGTTATTGGTTCATTGGTAATGGGCTTGATCTTTAATCAAGTAGTTGATTTTGGTTGGATAGGCGAATCAAGCAAATTTTACGGATTAATGAGTTTCGATTTCTGGAAACATTTAATCGTAGGTGGTTTGGCATTCGGTATTGTCTATATGGCTACTGATCCTGTTACGGGTTCGCAAACAAATAAAGGAAAGTGGTATTATGGTTTCTTTATAGGATTCATTTCTGTAATGATTCGTGTATTTAACCCAGCATATCCAGAAGGGGTATTCTTGGCAATTTTGTTAATGAACGTATTTGCACCAACAATTGATCATTATGTTGTAAGGGGTAATATTAAGAGAAGAATGAACAGATTAAAAAATGCAACTATCTATCCAAAAGATTCAGATGGTAAGGCAGAAGAACTTAAAGCTGAAACAGTTTAATTATGGCACTAAAAACAGATAGTAACGTTTATACAGTAGTTTTTGCTGCTGTTATGGTTGTGGTAGTTGGGTCAATACTTGCGTTTTTGGCTTCAGCATTACGCCCTAACATCAAAGAAAATGAGCGTTTTGAAAAACAGCAAAATATTCTTTACGCCATGGGTGTAAATGAAAATGGAGATGACGCTGGTAGTGTAAACTTTATACCTACAGATGTAGTAGAAGATGAGTTTGCTAGTTATATCAAAGAGCAATTGGTTATTCAAGGTGATAAGATCACAGAAGATAACGAAGCTTATTTGATTGATTTGAAAAAGCAATTGGCTAATATTAAAAAAGGAGAGCCATATAAGTTGCCAGTTTTTATTGGTGAAAAAGAAGGAAAGAAATTCTATATCATTCCTATGTACGGTAAAGGTCTATGGGATGCTATTTGGGGTTTTATCGCTTTAGACGATACCATGACTGTTCAAGGTGTTTATTTTGACCACAAAGGAGAGACTCCTGGTTTAGGTGCGAATATTAAAATGCGTTATTTCATGGATGATTTTGAAGGGGAAACTATTCTAAATGGTACTCAATATGCAGGTATCGCTGTTGCAAAAGGTAACAACGATCCATTGAATAAAACAAAAGATGATAATGAAGTAGATGCCTTGGCGGGTGCTACCATTACCGGTAACGGTGTTTCTGCTATGATTAGCGAAACTGTCAAATTATACAAACCTTATTTAGAAACAATTAGAGTAAAGTAATATGGCACTACTATCAAAAAAAGATACAAATCTTATTACGGATCCACTTGCGGATAACAACCCTATTACCATTCAGGTTTTAGGTATTTGTTCGGCATTGGCAATTACAGCAGAGCTAAAGGCTTCGTTGGTAATGGCTATTTCTGTAATGTTCGTTTTAGGTGCAGGTAACGTAGTTATCTCATTGATGAGAAATATCATTCCTTCAAAAATTAGAATTATTGTTCAGCTAATTGTAGTTGCTACATTGGTAATTATAGTGGATCAGGTACTTAAGGCTTATGCTTATGAGTTAAGTAAGACCTTAGCGGTATTCGTTGGTCTAATTATTACAAACTGTATAATTATGGGTCGTTTTGAAGCTTTTGCTTTGGCAAATGGACCATGGCGTTCATTTTTGGACGGTATTGGTAACTCTTTAGGTTACGGTGTTATATTAGTTATCGTAGGTTTCTTTAGAGAGCTCTTAGGTTCGGGAACGTTATTTGGTTATCCTGTTTTAGGAGATCCAATAACAAAAACAGGATTGTACGCTACGGGCTATGAGAATAACGGTTTTATGATTATTCCTCCAGCGGCATTGATTGTTGTAGGTATAATCATTTGGGTACAACGCTCAAGAAACCCAGCACTTGTAGAAGAGAATTAAACAGACATTTAAGTAGAAATTATGTTAGAACATGTAGAATTATTTTTTAAGTCCATCTTTATCGATAACATGGTATTTGCCGTGTTCTTGGGGATGTGTTCTTATTTAGCGGTATCCAAAAAAGTGGCTACTGCAGTTGGTTTAGGTGCTGCTGTTATATTCGTATTGGCGGTTACTGTACCAATGAACTGGTTGTTAGATAAGTATTTGTTACAAGACGGAGCCTTAGTTTGGTTAGGTCCTGAATATGCAGATTACAACCTTAGCTTTTTATCTTTTATTCTCTTTATCGCTACCATTGCAACGATGGTACAATTAGTAGAGATTGTAGTTGAGAAATTTTCACCTTCTCTATATAACTCATTGGGTATATTTTTGCCGTTGATTGCAGTGAACTGTGCTATTTTAGGTGGCTCATTGTTTATGCAGGCAAGAGAAATCGAAACCTTCGGATTAGCATTTAATTATGGTGTAAGTTCTGGTATTGGTTGGTTCTTGGCAATTTTGGCGATTGCTGCTATTCGTGAGAAAATTAGATATAGTAATGTTCCTGCTCCTTTAAGAGGTCTTGGTATTACATTTATCATTACTGGTTTAATGGGTATTGGCTTTCAAAGTTTTGGAGGTATGTTAACTGGTGGTGGTGATGATGCTGAAGAAGCTAACGAGCAAGTTAATCAGGTAATTCAGCCAGAGGTTGTAACACCTGTTGAAGATGTAGTAGTAGAAAAAAACGAAGAAATTGACGAAAAGGTTATTTCTTATAACGACGTAAATAAATAAACATGATTTTAGCTGCAAGTACAGGCGGAACTATTCTAATAACTGTTGTCGCATTCCTAATATTGTTGATGGCGTTAGTAGCATTACTTCTTTTTACTAAACAAAAACTTTCTCCATCTGGTCCTGTAACCATTACTATAAACGGAGAAAAGAAAATTGAAGTTTCTTCAGGTGGATCTTTATTATCGACCTTGGGTAACCAAAAAGTCTTTTTACCATCTGCCTGTGGTGGTGGTGGAACATGTATTCAATGTGAATGCCATGTACTTTCTGGTGGTGGTGAAGCATTACCTACAGAAACACCTCATTTCTCTAAGAAAGAATTAAATCACGGTGCACGTTTAGCTTGTCAAGTTAAGGTGAAACAAGACATGGAAATTACCATACCTGAAGAGGTGTTCGGTATTAAGAAATGGCCTGCAAAAGTTGTTCGTAATTATAACGTAGCATCTTTTATTAAAGAGTTTGTAGTTGAAATCCCTGAAGATATGGGCTACAAAGCTGGTGGGTATATTCAAATTGAAATTCCTGAGTGTGAAGTAAAATATGCTGATATTGATATTACAGCGCACCCAGAAGAACATGAGACTCCAGATAAATTCCAAGCAGAATGGGATAAATTCAACCTTTGGCCTTTGACAATGAAGAATCCAGAAACGGTTGAAAGAGCGTATTCAATGGCTTCTTTCCCTGCTGAAGGTAGAGAGATTATGTTGAATGTGCGTATTGCCACCCCGCCATGGGATCGATCTAAAAATGGATGGATGGATGTTAATCCTGGTGTTGCTTCTTCTTATATTTTTAATTTGAAGCCAGGTGATGATTGTACTATTTCTGGACCTTACGGTGAATTTTTCATCAATGAGTCAGATTCAGAAATGTTATACGTAGGTGGCGGTGCAGGTATGGCGCCAATGCGTTCTCACTTATATCACCTATTCAAAACATTAAAAACGAAAAGAAAAGTATCGTACTGGTACGGTGGTCGTTCTAAAAGAGAATTATTCTATTTAGATCACTTTTATAAATTAGAGGAAGAATTTCCAAACTTCAAATTTTACTTGGCATTATCTGAACCTCAAGAAGAGGATAACTGGAAAGTAAAAGAGAATATTGATGCTCCTGGTGATGGTTTCGTAGGTTTCATTCACAATTGTGTAATTGATAACTACTTAAGTCTTCATGAGTCTCCAGAAGATATTGAACTTTATTTCTGTGGTCCTCCATTGATGAACAAGGCTGTTCAGAAAATGGGTGAAGATTTCGGTATCCCAGATGAACATATACGTTTTGATGACTTTGGTGGATAAGCCTTAAGTCCTTTGAATAATAAAAAAAAACCGATATGTAATGTATCGGTTTTTTTATAAAACATAGTTAAGTATGCATGTATTAACAGAGCAAGAACTTCATAATTTAGCCATGAATATTGTTGGCAAGCAATTGGAGGATGAAGGATTTGAATTTTTAGCCGTAAACAGTGAATTACGTAAAAATCCGCAGTTTGTATGTACTAAAGATAAGAAGATGCGCTTTGTTGTGGTGAAGGCAATTGAGTACCCAGGTGATCCCAAGGATATGGATTTTTTTATGTCTGACCTGAATAAAATGAAAGAACATGCCATAAAATTTGAGGCAACAACTTTCTACGCAGGGGTTGGCTTGGTAAATGCTACAGATCATAATTTACCCGTGTATTTAGATGAAGAGTATATTGTTGACTATGATGGTTTAGTAGAATTATGAAGAACTATATTTTAGTAATTGCCGCTATAATTGGCTTGTGTCATTCTTGTAAAGAGAATTCTGATACTAAATTTCGAAATGAAAATGTTGGTGGTGCTTTAGGTACATCTTATAGTATTATTTCAATCTCTAGTGAGAAATTAGATTTAGAAAAGGATATTGACTCCGTATTCGCCGTTATTAACCATTCTTTATCTACTTATATTCCTGAGTCTGATATTTCAAGAATTAATAAAGGAGATAGTACTATAGCTGTCGATAAGATGTTTCAAGAGGTATTTTCTTTATCGAAATCAATTCACAAAGAAACTAATGGCTTTTTTGACCCAACGGTTGGTACGCTTGTAAATGCATGGGGCTTCGGACCTGAGCGCCAAATATCAATGGACAGCCTAAAAATCGATAGTTTGCTAAATTTCGTTGGCTTAGATAAGGTTAGTTTGGATGATAGCAATCATGTAGTAAAAGCTAATGCTAGTATTTACCTAGACTTTAATGCAATTGCTAAAGGCTACGCTATAGATAGGCTTGCGGCTATGTTAGATGCTAAGGGTGTTGAGAATTATCTGATAGAAGTGGGTGGTGAATTGGTAGCCAAAGGAAAGAATACCATAAAAGATAAATTTTGGGTGGTTGGCATTGATGATCCAGAAGAGCAAATGAATAGGGCTACCAAAATATTAATTCATTTAAATGATAGGGCATTAGCTTCTTCGGGCAACTATCGCAAGTATAGAATTGATGAAGAAACCGGTAAGAAGTTCGTACATACTGTAAACCCTAAAACAGGTTATACTCAAGTTTCAAATACACTTGCCGTAACTATATTAGCTGATAATTGCGCTACTGCAGATGCCTATGCTACGGCATTAATGGCGATGAATTTAAATGATGCTTTTAAACTTGTTGAAGAAAATACAATGTTAGAAGCTTATATTGTTTATTTAGATGAGAATGGGGATACAAAGGAATTTTCAACCAAAGGATTTAAATCGTTTGTAGTCAAATAACTATTTTTTCACGAATGGAATTATCTCACCAGGTGCTAAGCGATACCTATCGATATTTTCTTGGCTCATAAGTTTAGTATAATCTATTTCTTCAACAGTAAAACCAATACCTCTTAGTTTATCAAAGTAATCTCTGCCATAAATGCGAACATGGTCATATTGACCAAATATTTCTGCACGTTCAACTTTGTCAGTTATAGTGTCATCTTCAAAAGTTTCTTCTCTGCTTAAATCTTGTGGAATTTGAAAAATCCCCCAACCACCAGGTTTTAGTATTCTATATAATTCAGACATTGCTTTCGTGTCATCTGGTATGTGCTCTAACACATGGTTACATAAAATTACATCGAACATATTATCTTCAAAGGGAAGATTACAAATATCAGCCTTTACGTCTGCCAAAGGTGAATTCAAGTCCGTGGTAACGTAATTTAGATTTTTTAGTTTTCTGAATCTTTTATAGAATGCTTGTTCGGGTGCAAAGTGCAATACATGTAGTGGAGCCGTAAAAAGGTCGGTCTCCTCTTTTAAAAACAACCACAGTAAACGATGGCGTTCTAACGAAAGGGTAGAAGGTGAGAGCACGTTCTCACGAGGTTTTTCATATCCGTAAGGTAAAAAGCTACGAAAAGTATTGCCGTCAATAGGATCTTCATAGGTATTACCACGATAGTAAGCCTTGAAAAAAGGTTTTACTAAATAGCTTAAAGAAATTAATACAGGCCTTGGAACAAGGTTAAGAAAAAATTTAAAAATTTTCTTCATCTGTATTTTCTAACTTTTTACGGTAGAGTTTCTGAACTCATCTTCTTCGTTACTTACAATACCTAAAGCGTCGTAAATATACTTGAAGGTAGATAGTAACTCTGGTTTTCCGTTAACTATGGCAACATCATGTTCAAAATGAGCGCTAGGTTTACCATCTGCAGTAAGAATTGTCCAACCGTCTTTAAGTTGCTTAATATTCTTTGTACCCATATTGGTCATAGGTTCTATTGCAACGGTCATACCTTCAACAAATTTCTTTCCTCTACCACGTCTACCATAATTTGGCATTTCAGGACCTTCATGCATTTTTCTACCTAGACCATGACCAACCAATTCACGAACTACACCATAACCATGGTCTTCAGTAAATTTTTGAATGGCATACCCGACATCACCTACACGATTACCAACTTTGAATTCTCGTATACCAACATACAATGATTTTTTGGTGACCTCTAATAACTTTTTGATTTCAGGACTTACTTCTCCTACTTCAAAAGTGTAAGCGTGATCTCCGTAAAACTCATTCTTTAAAGCTCCGCAGTCAATCGAAATAATATCGCCTTCTACTAAAGGAGTGTTATTCGGAATACCATGTACTACTTGAGCATTTGGGCTCATGCATAGTGAGTTCGGGAAATCGTAAAGACCTAAGAAACCTGGTACTGCACCATGGTCACGAATAAAGGTCTCTGCCAAAGTGTCTAAATGAAGTGTAGTAACCCCTGGTTTTACCTCAGAGGCAATCATTCCTAATGTTTTAGAAACGATTAATGCGCTTTCACGCATTAATTCAATTTCTTCCGCTGTTTTTATTTTTATCATAAAATATTATCCTTTCAATATTGTCAAAATTTATACCAAAGAATTTTGGGTCATAAATTCTGACTTTTCTACACCCATTAATTTCAAAATTGTTGGTGCAATATCTCCTAAAACACCATCTTTAATTTGGTGAATATCTTTGTCTACTAAAATTAGTGGAACAGGGTTAGTAGTATGTGCTGTATTAGGACTACCATCTTCGTTTACCATTGTTTCACAATTACCATGATCGGCAATAACAATTACAGAGTAATCTTTTTCTATGGCTGCGGTAATTACATCTTTGGCGCATTCGTCTACCGTTTCACAAGCTTTAATTGCAGCCTCCATAACACCAGTATGACCTACCATGTCAGGATTCGCAAAGTTTAGACAAATAAAATCAACATCTCCTTTTTGAATTTCAGGAATGATTTTATCTCTAATCTCATAAGCACTCATTTCTGGTTGAAGGTCATATGTCGCCACTTTTGGTGACGGACATAAAATACGTGATTCGCCTTCAAAAGGAACTTCTCTACCACCATTGAAAAAGAAAGTAACATGTGGGTATTTTTCTGTTTCTGCAATACGAATTTGCTTTTTTCCTGCGTTGGCCAATACCTCGCCTAAAGTTTCAACAATATTGTCTTTGTTATAAACTACATGAACGTTATTGTAAGACTCGTCATAGTTTGTCAACGTAACGTAATACAGATTAAGTTTGTGCATGTTTTGCTCATGCATATCAACTTGACTTAAAACCTGCGTTAGTTCTCGACCACGATCTGTTCTAAAATTGAAGAAAATAACGACATCATCTTCTTTTACAGAAGCAACAGGGGTGCCATCTGTACTGGTCATGACGATAGGTTTTATAAACTCATCGGTAATATCATTGTCATAGCTTTTTTGAATGGTTTTACCAATGTCAGTCGATTTTTCACCTTCTGCATTAACAATAACATCATAAGCTTCTTTAACTCGCTCCCATCGTTTGTCACGATCCATAGCATAATATCTGCCAATTACGGTAGCTAGCTTTGTGTTTTTATCAGCACTAAAATGTACAATATCTTCTAAAAAACCTTTTCCACTTTTTGGATCTACATCTCTACCATCGGTAAAAGCATGTAAATACATGTTTTCAACACCAGACGCTTTACCTGCAGAGATTAATCCTTTGATATGATTGGTATGGCTATGTACGCCACCATCGCTTAAAAGCCCTAAGAAATGAACATCTTTATTGTTCTTTTTAGCGTATTCGAAAGCACTTTTTAAAACTGGCTCAGAACTTAAGGTATTCTCTTTGACTGCCTTATTGATTTTAGCCAAGTCTTGATAAACAATTCTACCCGCACCCAAATTCATATGACCTACTTCGCTATTGCCCATTTGACCTTCAGGAAGTCCTACGTTCATACCATCGGTAAGAAGGTTAGAATTAGCATATTTGGAATATAAACTATCTATAAAAGGAGTGTTGGCTTTATCTACTGCAGATACAGATGGGTCAGGAGATTTACCCCATCCATCTAATATCATTAAGATTACTTTTTTGTTCATCTTTATAAGGTTTTAAGAGTACAAAAATACTATGTTCTGCTAAGTTAAGCTACTAGATTACCTACCTTTTTCATTTTGGTAGTGTATCGCAACATATTTTCAGTTTGGGTGAAGATTTGTTTGTTAAAGTTTAGTTATAACAATGTTAAAGCATGAAACAATAAATGCAAACTGGCGTCTTTTAAATGTACACTATTGTACGCATCAATCAAAAATCAATTATCATGAGAAAAGTAATCCTTACATTATCAGTGGTAGCTCTTACTTTTGGAGCTACAGCGAAAGAGACTAACGCGAAAGAATTAGTATCAACACACCAAACAGAACTCCTTGCTAGCGTAGGTATTAGCTCATTTTGTAAAGCCGTAATACAGGGAGATTTAGAAACTGTAAAACGGTTGATAGATTTAGGCGAAGATGTAAATCAAAAATCCTTAGGTATGACACCGGTTATGTTTGCTGCTCGATATAATAAGGTGGCTATATTAGAAATACTTATTAAAAATGGTGCGGATTTAAAAATTCAAAGTAGTCAAGGGTATACTGCCAAGCGGTATGCAGAATTGTCAAATGCCTCTGAAGCATTAGAAATAATTGAAACTGCCATCGGTATTTAAAGGGCTATTGGTCATTTTATTATTTAGGAAAATAAAATTTGGAAAAGCCTTAGGTTACCTCTAGGTTATTGGGTTGTTTTTTAATTGTTAAATATTTATTATATCTTTCTTAATATTACGTAATTATTAAAATTACATATGTAAATTTAATATATCTATAATTTTATTAATCAAAATAACGTAAATATTATGAAAAAATCAATCTCAATTTTATTACTCATTAGTGTATTTACATTAACAGGAGTTTATGCAAATACTAGAGACTATATCAATTCGAACGAAGCAGTATCTGTTTCTGTAGATGAGGAAATTAGTGCGTTATGTAAAGCAGTCATGAAAGGTGATTTAGACCAGGTAAGAAGTTTATTGGCTTTAGGTGAAAAATCGAATGAAAAGTCTTTAGGTCTAACCCCGGCAATGTATGCAGCTAGATATAATAAGGCAGAAATACTTAAGGTTTTATTGTTGAACGGCGCTAACCTTAGTATTAAAAGTGACCAAGGTTATACTGCAAAAGACTATGCGAAAATGTCGAATGCTAAAGCTGTATTAGATGTAATTAAACAAGATTCATAGATTTATCTTTATGAAAATAAAAAGGGCTCATTGAAATATCAATGAGCCTTTTTTTAATTCTAAATAATTCTACTTCAAATAGTGTTCAGGTAAAAGAGTAAAACGCGTTAAAAATCAAATCCATTTGCTGCTCTCACAACGAAAGCATACAGTGCCGAAAATATCATTAGGGCACAAAATACAGAGTAGACCTTTAAAAAAGCAACCAATACAATTGGTTTACAGTTCTCAAACGCCTGCACGTATAAGTTTCTGAAATGTGTAATAGTTCCCATTATAGTGTTCTTCTATGATTAAATCATAGCTATAAAGGCAATTCGTAAATGGCAAAATAAGCTTGGGACTTCCTCAAATCTACAAAAATATAAACACTGAGTATTGTCCTCTAGATTAAGTGTGCAAAAAAACCGATTAACCTTGATTTTTGTATTTGTCTATCGCTTCTCTGATTTTTTCTATTCTATTTTCAGGATCAGGGTGGGTACTCTGAAATTCAGGAGTACGGTTTGGTCCCCCGGCAGCTTTTAAGATTTCCATCACCTTGATCATTTCGTAAGGATCATAACCAGATTGAATCATAAATAGAACTCCTAGTTCATCACTTTCCAATTCATCGCCACGACCATTTTTTAGTAGTGTGTTCTGACCAATACTTCCTAAAATACTGCCCATATCGCCAGCACCAACGGTTGCACCCATAGTCGCAGTTTGCCACGTTTGGCTATCTGCTATTCTTTCAGCAGAGTGTCTACCGATTACATGCCCAATTTCATGACCAAGAACTCCGGCCAGTTGTGCTTCGTTAAGTTGAGAGAACAATGCATAGGTAATAAAACATTGTCCGCCCGGTAAGGCGAATGCATTAATAGTTTGATCATCTGCCAATAAATGAAAATCATATTGATAGGGTGTTTCTCTGGCTATACTGTTTTGAACTAGTTTATTGCCGACAGATTCAACAAAAGCTTGTAAACGTTCATCAGGGTAGAGTCCGCCATGTTGTTGTGCCATTTCTGGAGCACTTTGTAAACCTATAGCGATTTCTTGGTCAGAAGACATTGTAATATGTTGCGACCGACCAGTATATGGGTTCTCTTCGGTATTACTGCATTTTTGTATAAATGCAAAGGCAACAATGGCCAGACCTATAAATATTCTAATTTTCCAACTTCCTCTTCTCATGGTAATGTATTATAGTACAGGCTCTAATGTACAAAATGCTTACAATAAGTTTCTATTGATATCTAATATATTATTTTGTAAGTAGGATCTTAAAAAGTTCATGGTAAAATTCTCGGCACCATAAAAATCTTCACGAATAAGAATAGATGCGATATTTTTACTTCTAAATTGTTCAAGCATAGGTATCGATAATGGTGCATAGCTATAATGCCATGGCTCATATTTGAAACCTCTTCTTTTTGCTTCGTCGGTATACACTAAGAAAAATCCGTAGGTTTCCGAATTTTCGTCCATCCATTTTTTAAAATCAACATAAGGACCTTCGCCTTCATATTTGTGTGGCACTAGAACATCGCCTTCTACTTTTCTATATCCATCTACTACATCAATATCGGTGCCCCAATGATGTCTGCTCGTTCCGGGTATCGTAGAGTATTCGATGATTTTGTCAATAGCATCTGTAGGGTTCATGCCATCATCGTCAGTGTATTTTAAAAATTTACGTTCAAAAATTGCTTCTTGCCTATCGTAACTTCTATAGCTTGAAACTATTTTAAGATCGATACCATCTTTGTAAGCTGCCTTTTTCATTTCTACAAAGGCATCATGAGCTTCTTTTCGAAGATTAATATCTTTTCCATAGAGCTCAATATCTTCTTTACCCATGAGTTCTAATATGGAATATTCGGTATCTTCTTGAATAAAGAAAGTTGGGGTAATGGCTAGTGCCAAAGCAGCTGAACTGCTTCTGTTGATAAATGTTCTTCTCTGCATAACTCTATATTGGTGTTGTTTAATACAAAAGATTTGCCAAACTTGATCAAAATGAAAAAACTTTTGAAATTGGTAAACCATGCAATGTAAAAGTAATGAATCTTAACAATAAAAGATATTAGGGTCAATGTTCTTGATATTTTATATCATGGTAGACATACTCTTGTCACAAAATATGATAAGAGTATGATATTATAAAAATCGATAAATTATCTAGATAGATATAAAAAGCCTTGATAATTTAAATCGCCTTCGGGAATGTAAATCGTATAAAAATAGACGCCAGTAGGCAATCCTTTTTCTTCACCGAATGGGACATTGTTCAGATTTGAAAATCCGACAAAATCATCAACGTAGTCTGTCTTTTCGAACACTTTAAGACCGTAGCGATCATAAATTTGAAGAAAATTACTGTCAAAATCTTGTAATTCTTCAATGTAAAAGCTGTCATTGATTCCGTCACCATTTACAGAAATAAAGAAATTATCTATAAAAAGTACGTCTCTAGCTAAAGGTTCGAACGGACTTTTAGAAGAACCCAGCGTAATAACTTCATAATCGTCTGGTATAAAAGATTCTGTGGTAACAAAACCTTCGGTCAAAGTACCAACAGGAACAGTGCCTACTAGGTTTACCCATCGTTGAGAGGCTTTGCTCCACCCTACAGGTATGACTTCGTCTACATTATCGGTTAAACTTTCTACAGTGCTACGTATATTCCAACTTAGTGTTACAGTGGAAGGCATAGAACCCTCTAGTCTCCAAAATTCAAAGGTGTTTACCAATTCTACATCTAAGTCGGTTGCGCCGGTATCATATGAACCAAGAGGTGCAGGTGCATTGTTTGGGTTTTCGTAGAAATAGGCACATTTCGCAAATAGATTAACGCTTTCAGAATTGATGATCAACGGTCTTAAATATTGCACATCACCTACCGGGAAACCAAAATTTTGCTGGTTGGTAATTGCCGCATAGCCTTCAATTTTACTAAAGTCATTTTCGCCACTGTAAAAAGAATTATCTACAAAGTTGTAAAAAATATCTGGTTGGGCGGTAGGGGTTAGAATGCTACCAAAAATAAAGTTAGTGTTATTGGTATTGTCCATTCCTAGGTCTAACTGCATGTTGTTTTCCAAGGCAATTTCCATATCATAGAACTGTGGAGTAACACTGCCCGAAACGGTCAATAGCTCAGAACCATAAAAACCAGCTAGCCCAAGGTTGTTGTCCGTCGGAGACTCATTAATAAGATTGGTGTGAAAACCAATTTGCCCACCTTCATGAATACGTAAGTTACCATTATTGTATAGTGCCGTTTGGGCAGAAATAGTTGCTGCAAACAGAAAGAACAGTATGTGTATGTATTTTTTCATTAGTCGTTCTGCTTTTCTAATAACATGGTTTTAATCTCTGCCATTTGAGCTTTTAACCCCTCTAATTCTTTACTCATGTTAGTATTGGCACTCTGTAATTCTTTAATTTTCTTTTCTTGCTCTATAGTATGCAAAAATAATTCTTCTATTTTTTCTAGGTTAACAAGCGCACCTTCTGATAAATTCCACTTGCCATCATTTGCTTCGATTTCTGAAACCGATTTTACACCGGGTAAATGGTGATTTTCTTTTAGAAATGTTTCCACTATTTCTAAGGATGAAAATTCATAATCAGATTTAATAGAAGAATTACCTAAAAAATACTTTTGAAAAACATAATCAGGGTAAGTTGCGGTAGCGGAAATAAAACTGTTTGCTTGAACATTACCATTCGTTATAATATTGTCGTTTCCAAAATTTGGGTCAGCTGTTGGTAACGTTACTGTATTTCCACCACTTATTGATATACTGTTACCTATTATGCCAAGTGTTTGTATTTCATTTGTAATGCTATCATCTATTTCTGCCGTAAGGTAACCGTTGTTGGCTACAAAAGCATCGACGGCTGCTTCGTCCAGATTAGTATCGTTATCAATTCCATCCATGAAATCAGGGGGGATATTAGTTAGCGTAGCCCAATCTGCAGTGGCTGCTGTTGGTAACGTTATTGTATTTCCACCACTTATTGATAGACTGTTACCTGTTATGCCAAGTGTTTGTATTTCATTTGTAATGCTATCATCTATTTCTGCCGTAAGGTAACCGTTGTTGGCTACAAAAGCATCGACGGCTGCTTCGTCCAGATTAGTATCGTTATCAATTCCATCCATGAAATCAGGGGGGATATTAGTTAGCGTAGCCCAATCTGCA
>NZ_SNZW01000019.1:48509-164655 GCF_004364175.1 Maribacter caenipelagi
TACAAAAGCATCGACGGCTGCTTCGTCCAGATTAGTATCGTTATCAATTCCATCCATGAAATCAGGGGGGATATTAGTTAGCGTAGCCCAATCTGTAGTAGCTGCTGTTCCATCAGGTGGGAAATCTGCCCATTGAACAACTCCAGCAGTAGTTGTAATTAATACTTGGTCTTCGGTCAATATTCCAGGTGCAGGTTCGATTTTCGCAGGGGTAACCGCATCATCAAGGATTTTAATGGTCGTAACGGCATCGTCGGCAATACCGAGGTCTATCAAGTTGCCATTTCCGATCAAAGTTTCATCCGTATTGACATTGTGGGCTACAGGGTTTGCCCAAACAACGTTTGTACCATCAGTGGTAAGTATCTGTCCGTCTGTAGCACTTGCCTCTATTTTGGCAGGAGTAACGTTATCATCAAGAATTTTGAGGGTCGTTACGGCACCAAGTGCTAAATCTATGGATCCTATAGTACCATTTAATATATCAGCTGATAGTATAGTTTCATTTACAATATTTACTGTTTCTACTGAGTTGTTAGCAAGAATGTCATTGTTTACCGAATTATTTGCTAATTCTTCAGTATCAATAGCTTTAGGTGCGACATCTAAAGTGTAAGGGTTAGCATTTGTTCCATCACCATTTCGTACAAGTGTACCATCTGTAGCATTTAAAACTTCATTTCCTACAATACCATCAACCTCTGCAGCTGCAGCAGGTAAGGTAATTGTATTGCCATTACTTAAAGTTATTTCGCTTGTAGCAGGGTTAATACTTAAGGTTTGAAAATACGTTGATAAGTCTATTGTATTCGGGTCATTCTCTATACTAAGAATATTGTTCGTAAGGTCTAATTGCTGATCATCAGAACCTATTAAAGCTCCTAAGCTAATGGTAGAAACTCCCGCTATGGTAGATCTGGCAATAGTTAACGTAGTATCTAATTTGTTGAACGTTAAATCGAAAAGTCCGTCTGAGTCTTCCCATTGTACAATTCCGTTTTCATCCGTTGTCAATACTTGTCCCGGTACAAAATTGGCAATATCTGCAGGGGCAATACTACCATCTCTAATTTCTTCTGATCCTACGGAGTTCTGTCTAAGTTCACTAGAACCTACAGATTCTGCAGCTAGTTTGTCTTGGGTAATAGAATTATCTTGAATGTCATCTGGCCCAATACCACCATCAATAATATTATCGCCCAAAATACTGTTTTTGGCAACTTCTAGATTATAACCTGCTGCAGATTCGGTAATTTCAATGGTACTTCTACCATTAATAATTGGATCGTTGGTGATGGTGAAATTTACGGCATCGCATAAATTTACCCACTGGGTGCCGTCGTAATAATTAATACACTCTGTATCGGTATTATAGACCATACCACCACGTTGTGGGGTAATTGCTTCCATCTCTAGCGTAGTAACCCGTGTTATGACCAATACTTTAGAGGTACTTTCAAGCTCTAAAACCGATGAAGCGTCTATATTTTGTGGATTGTCTCCTATTTTAATTTGTGCGAATGCGGTAGGTACCGCTAGAACTGTAAATAAAATAAAGAAAATTATTGCTTTCATACTTAGTGTCTTATGACGAGAAAATAGTGATAAACAAAAATAGAATTATCTTCTTAATCCGCTTTATTTATAAGTTGAAATAATAGGGTAATAGGTTAAAGAACATCTAATGTCGTTGAATGGGGTTGTTTTTACTTGGCAATTCAGAATTTGGTAGCTGTAGAAAATAGGGTCTGCTATGAAGAAATTAACAAAAGTTTATTGACGGGTTTTTTTTTATGAAGATTACAAATCTTTTCTTTATCTTTTGAATGCCCTATGCTAAGGGTATTATCAGTTTTAATATACACTAAATGACCAAAAAATTACTTTTCTTACTTGTATTATTTACAGCAATATCGGGCTTTTCGCAAGATGATGCTAGGCAACCTCTAAGCGGTTCGGTAATCTATATGAACATTGGTGTGCCCAATGAAAATGTGATCAACGCAACTTCTGAACGGGCTACAATTACCAATGATCAAGGTTTGTTTAGAATTAATGTAAAGGTGGGTGACCAAATTGTTTTTACTGCCGTTAACTACAATATAAAAGTGGTAACGATTACCGAAGAAATTTTAGCCAACAATCGTTTGGTGGTAGAGGTCAACGAAAAAGTGACGGAGTTAGACGAGGTAGTTATTACACCAGAACAACAAGAGCGTTTTCTAGAGGTGAAGAACCAAGAATTTAAGGAATACGAATACGAAATTGATCGTGGTACAGAAGTGGAAAATATAGCTATGTCTGAGGCGGATAGAGGTATGCAAGACGGCTTAAATTTCGTGAATATTTTTAGGGCTATTTTCAAAGCTCAAAATGAAGCCGTAGAAGAAGGACCAAAATTAAAAGTTAGCGAAGTACTACGTCAGGTTTACGATGATTCTTTCTTTGTGGTAGATCTTCATATACCTCAAGATAAGATAAATGAGTTTTTGTACTACTGTGATGATAAAATGCCTACTAAATCGCTACTTAAAAAAGAAAATGAGTTTCAGTTGATCGATGCTTTGGTCAATAATAGTAAATCGTTTCTTAAAGATTTAAATGGGGAGTAGACTCCTTGTATTTTTTCTTTTTTATAGCGCATTGGTTGTCGCGCAAATAGGTGATTCTAAAAGATTAGAGGGTAGGGTATATAGTGATGATGGAGACGTTGCTGCAACACATGTACTTAATTTAACATCACAAAGAGCCACTATTACAGACGAATACGGGTATTTTGCTATTGATGTTAAGCTATTTGATACTTTAGAGTTCTCTGCCGTTCAGTATAAAAAGAAAATTGTAGTAGTCAGTTCGGCTATTTTTGAAAGTAAGCTAATCTCTGTAGGGCTAGAAGATGCCTTGACCGAATTAGATGAAGTAACCGTAACACCCTATAACCTTAGCGGTAATTTATTGACCGATCTAACTACCTTAGATTTAGATCCTATAGTTACGGCATCTACATTGGGGCTACCAAATGCTTATGTAAAAATACCGACCAAGGCAGAACGAGAACTTAAGGCGGCCACTGGTAACCCTATTATGAGTTTTGATCCCTTAATAAATGCAATTTCAGGGCGTACTAAAATGTTAAAAAAACGTGTAGAGCGAAATAAACTTTACGATAGAACAGAACGGGTAAGAGCGTTTTATGCCGATAGTGTTTATGTAAAACAACTATTTATCCCTAAAGATAAAATAGACGATTTTCTATATTACTGCGAGGTAGATCCAAGATTTCAACAGGTGGTCGATACCCATAGCGAATTGGAAATTTGGGAGTACCTACGAAAGAAAAGTTTACTATACAGAGAGAATAACTTTTTAGACTAAGCACTATATCTTTGGCATATGGTTTGTACAGATGTTATAAAACAATACAATATGAAACTTGTTAGAACAGCATTCTTGTTGTTGATACTTCCTCTTTTTGCTTTTGCAGGAGCACATAAATTTTACATCAGTGTTACCAATGTAGATTATTCAGAGAAAGATCAAGCCGTGCAGATAATTACGCGTGTTTTTATCGATGATATGAATGCGGTATTAAAAGAACGATATGAATTTTCTTCTTCATTGGGTACAGATAAAGAATCATCGGTAGATAAGGAGTATTTAGAAAGATACTTGCGCACTAAATTTTTGGTAGAGATAAATGGCGAAACTACGAAGTACGATTTCATCGGTCATAAATACGATTCAGATATGGTCATCTGTTATTTAGAGGTGCCAAATATTCCTATTGAAACTTTAAAACAGATTGGTATTACCAATGAGGTGCTTACAGATATATATGATGATCAGCAGAATGTGGTACATATGAAGGCAAAAGGGAAGAAAAAGAGCCATGTACTTGTAAAATCACGTATTAAAGGAATGTTAAATTTGTAACATATATTAAGATATCGCTATAAAAACTTTAATTTTCCGACACTAAATAACTATGAAATGATAAGAGTAAAGTACGCATTTGCGTCTATTTTATTCCTTTTCGCCGCAGTATCTTTTGCACAAGAGGCTGTAACAAAAGAAAAGGAGCCTGGGCACTACAACCAGAGCAAGTTCAAACAATTATACGAGGAGTTCGCTACGCCGAACACCTACAGGTCGGCATCAGGTGCTCCTGGTCCTGATTATTATCAGCAACAGGCAGATTATGTAATGGATATTCGTTTAGATGACAAGAACGCTAAAATATTCGGTACAGAAACCATTACCTATACCAATAATTCTCCCGATGATTTAGAGTACTTATGGGTGCAGTTAGATCAGAACATTAGAACAAAAGATTCAAAAGCGGCCTTAAAGAATGGCAGTGGTATTCCACTTGGCGATTCACCTGAGAAATTTGTCGGTAATTATATGACCGAGTCTTTCGATGGCGGTTTTAATATCGATTACGTAAAAGATAACTCAGGTAAAGCATTACCATATACAGTGAACTTCACCATGATGCGTGTAGATTTACCGACACCGCTTAAAAGTGGAGATAAGTTTTCTTTTGATATCAAATGGGACTATAACATACCTGATCATACGGTAAACAGAGCAAGATCCGGATTCGAGTATTTTGAGGAAGATGGAAACAGAGCGTATGTAATTGCTCAGTTTTTTCCAAGAATGGCAGTTTATAATGATGTAGAAGGATGGCAGAACCACCAGTTTTGGGGTAATGGCGAGTTTGCATTGCCATTTGGTAATTATGAAGTGAATATTACGGTACCTGCGGATCATATTTTAGATGGTACAGGTGTACTTCAAAATAGAAAAGAAGTATACACCAAAGCAATGATGAGTCGTTATGAGCAGGCAAAGAAGTCGTATGACAAACCTGTTATAATAGTAACTCAGGCAGAGGCAGAAGCAGCTGAAAAAGGATTCTCTGATAAGACAAAAACATGGAAGCTTAAGGCGGAAAATGTTCGTGATTTCGGTTTCGCAACATCAAGAAAGTTCATTTGGGACATGCAAGCGGTTAGGCTAGGTAACAGAGATGTAATGGCGGTATCTATGTACCCTAAAGAAGGTAACCCGTTGTGGGAAGAGTATTCTACCAAGGCGGTCGCACTTACGTTGAAATCATATTCATCTCATACATTTGACTACCCTTACCCTAAAGCAATATCTGTACATGCTAAAAATCAGGGTATGGAGTACCCAATGATCTGCTGGAACTACGGTAGACCAAATAAAGATGGTACCTATTCTGATAGAACTAAATACGGAATGATCAGTGTAATTATTCACGAAGTAGGTCATAACTTTTTTCCAATGATCGTAAACTCAGACGAACGTCAATGGGGATGGATGGATGAAGGTTTAGATACGTTCATGCAATACATGGCAGAGCAAGAATTCGGTGAAACTTATCCAGAAGCAATTGCACCAAATGCTAAATACCCATCTAGAAGAGGCGATCCTGCGAAGATCGTACCTTATATGAGCGGAGATCAAAGTACAATTTCTCCGATTATGTCTAATCCAGAGAATGTATATCAACTAGGTCCGAATGCATACGGTAAACCGGCAACAGCTTTGAATATATTGAGAGAAACTGTTATGGGGCGTGAGTTGTTCGACCATGCATTTAAAACCTATGCTCAACGTTGGAAATTTAAGCATCCTACACCAGAAGATTTCTTTAGAACAATGGAAGATGCTTCTGCTGTTGATTTAGATTGGTACTGGAGAGGTTGGTTCTATACAACTGATTATGTAGATATGGCCGTTAAGGATATTAAAAAGTATTACGTAAGCGATACGCCGAATAAAAAAATGAAAGCGTATTTGGCTGAGCGTGGTATTCCAGAATCTAATTTAAGACCAATGGTTTATTTAGAGGAGTATGATGATTCAGGTATGATAGCTCCTGAATTAAAGGATAATTTACCATCAGAAACTTCAAAAACTTTAAAAGAATTTATGATGGATAACATGACCGCGGCAGAAAGAGCAGCGGTTAAAGAACCAAAGTATTTTTACGAAGTAACATATAACAGTCCGGGTGGTTTACCAATGCCATTGATTGTAGAATATACATATGCAGATGGTTCTGTAGAGAATGTAACCTACCCTCCAGAAATTTGGAGAAAGAATAGCAAAGAAGTAAGTATGGTAATTTCATCTACTTCTGAGCTAAAAGGTGTAAACATAGATCCTAAAATGGAAACGGCAGATATTGACACCACAAACAATAGCTGGCCGAAGAAAGAGCAAGAGAGCGATTTCGATAAAATGAAAGAAGGAATTAAAGGAAAATAATTAATAAAATAATTATTGTTAAAAGCCTCGTATAACTACGGGGCTTTTTTAATTTTGGATACTAAACTTGTTTATATTTGTAGTATGATTGCTATGTATTCATTATTTATTAGTGGCGCAGAAATATTCTTCATTATGTTTATAGTAGTGATGGTCTTTGGCGCCGACAAAATTCCTGATATTGCTAAGGGGTTGGGTAAAGGTATGCGTCAACTTAAAGATGCTACCGAAGATATTAAACAAGAAATTCAGAAGAGTGCAGACAAGCAGGGTATTGATACTAGTTTTGTTACCGATATTAAGAAAGATATCGATGATATGAAAAAAGATATTAGCTCGGGCTTAGGTAGTGATGTTAAGAAACAAATTACCGATGTCAGCAAAAACATCAACGATGTAACAGGTAGTATCAAGAGAAAGTAATCTTCTATGTTAGATAAGATTTTACAATGGGATCGAGATGCCTTTGTCTATCTTAACAGTCTTGGTATTGAGCAGTACGATGTCTTTTGGTCTACGGTCACCAAATTTCCACCCTGGCTTCCCTTATTTGCATTTATAATAATTCTATTCTTTGTTAAGTTTCCGAAACGCGAAGCTACAGCTATGATTTTGACCTTATTGGTCATGGTCGTATTTGTGGCTACAGTAACAGATTTGACCAAAAATGTGGTTGCCAGGTTAAGACCAAATAATGACGAAGAATTAAATACTTTGATTCGTATTTTAAGAAGTCCGTCAGGCTACAGTTTTTTCTCAGGTCACGCTTCATCATCCTTTTCTGTCATAACCATAACGGTTCTTTTTTTAAGACGAAAATTTAAATGGGTCTACCTATTTTATATCTGGCCTATATTATTTGCAATGAGTAGAGTGTACGTAGGTGTACATTTTCCAATCGATTTAATCGTTGGTGCGTTGGTAGGTATTATATCGGCTTGGTTGTTCTATAGATTGTACGGGGTACTTATTTCACCCTACTTAAGGTCAGACCGTCGCGTATAGGTAGCAATACCGTTTCTAAAAGCGGGTGTTCACTTAGTTTTTTATTGTAATCTAATAATACTTTAGTAGTAACATCTTTAGGGTCTAAAGGCTCGACCACTTTACCCGACCATAATACATTATCAGAAAGTATAACAGAACCAGACTTGGTTTTTGGTAAAACAGCTTCTAAGTATTTGTTATACTGTTTTTTTTCGGCATCAATAAAAATAAGGTCGAAAGTAATATCCATTTTAGGGATAATATCCAGTGCATTGCCCACATGCTGAATAATCTGAGAACCGTAATTACTTCGATCAAAAAAGGAGCGCTGAATCTGTTCTAGTTCTGCATTGACATCTATGGTATGCAATTGTCCGTTTTTAGGTAAACCTTCGGCAAGGCATAAGGCAGAATACCCGGTGTAGGTACCGATTTCAAGAATATTGGTCGGATTTATCAATTTAGAAAGCAAACTTAAAACACGACCCTGAAAATGCCCGGTAAGCATGCGTGGTTGTATGACTTTTAAGTGCGTTTCGCGCGTAAGCTCTTGTAATAATTTAGGTTCAGCTTGTGAATTATCGGCTAAATAGCTTTCTAAAAGAGGTGATAAAAAATGCATGTGTTTCTTTTTGCAAAAATAGGGTTTTAAGCCTTAATTTAATGAACTGAAAAGAGTAGAGCGATGAATAATGAAATTACGATAAGAGAAGCGGTAAAAAGTGATATACCTGTATTGTTGCAATATGAACAAGAGGTAGTGAAAGCAGAACGACCGATGGACCCGACCATTAGAAATAGCGGAGTAAAATATTACGATTTAGATGCTTTGATGGATAACCCTAGAGCAACTGTTATGGTTGCTTGTGATGGCGATAAAATTGTTGCGACCGGCTATGCCTTAGAAAAACTGGCAAGAACCTACTTGGATCATGAGACTTTTGCCTATTTAGGTTTTATGTACACAGATCCCGAATATAGAGGCAAGGGTATAAATGGTAAAATTGTAAGTGCTTTGCAAGATTGGTCTACAAACGCTGGTTTAATTGAAATTCGATTGCACGTATATACTGAAAACGAGCCTGCCATAAGAGCTTACGAGAAAAAAGGGTTTAAAAGACATATGATAGAAATGCGTTTAAGAACAGAATCGTAATACCCATTTATTGAATAGAGTCTATAGTTTTATAGGCATATGATTACTTTTGTACAAAATTAGCTATGGAATTTAAAAATACGTTGGACTTTGCACAATCGTTAGATGCACAAGACAACTTAAAAGCATATAGGGATGAATTCATTTTCCCAAAAATCAACGGGGAAGAAGTTATCTACTTTACAGGAAACTCTTTAGGGCTACAGCCAAAACGAACCAAGTCTTTTGTAGATGAGGTGATGAAAGATTGGGCAGAATTAGCCGTAGAAGGGCATTTTTATGCCGAGAAACCATGGTGGGACTATCATGAGCGTTTAGCAGCACCTTTAGCGAAAGTCGTTGGTGCATTGCCCGAAGAGGTTTCGGTGATGAATACCTTGACCGTAAACCTCCATTTGTTGATGGTATCTTTCTACAATCCGACAAAAAAGAGATTTAAGATTCTGTGCGAAGAAAAGGCTTTTCCTAGTGATCAATACATGTTTCAAAGTCAGGTACGCTTTCATGGTCTAGATCCGAAAGAAACTATTGTTGAAATAAAGAAACGAGATGGAGAACATCATTGGAGAACAGAAGATATATTGGAGAAAATTGAAGAGCTTGGCGATGAGCTTGCACTAGTTTTAATTGGCGGAGTAAATTATTACAACGGTCAGGTAATGGATATGGAAACCATTACAATAGCCGGAAAAGCCGTGGGAGCCAACGTTGGTTGGGATTTAGCTCACGCAGTAGGTAATGTTGAATTGAAACTACATGAATGGGATGCCGATTTTGCATCTTGGTGTAGTTATAAGTATATGAATAGTGGACCTGGTAATACATCTGGTATTTTTGTGAATAAAAAGCACCTGAACAAGAAAGATATTCAACGTTTCGAAGGTTGGTGGGGAACAAAGAAAGAAACCCGTTTTCTTATGAAGCCAGAATTTGAACCTATGGAAAATGCAGACGCTTGGCAAATAAGTAATGCACCCATATTATCGGTAGCACCTTATTTGGCATCACTTACCATGTTCGAAGAAGTGGGCATGCAAAAGCTGATAGAAAAGAGAAAGTTAATAGTTTCGTATTTGGAATTCATTTTACACGAAATAGATAAAGAAGTAGATAGCTCTTTTGAAATTATTACTCCCAAAGATAGAGGTTGTCAGTTATCTGTGTTTTTACACGGACAAGGAAAATCTCTATTCAATTATTTAATGAAAAATGGCGTAGTAACCGATTGGCGCGAACCAAACGTAATTCGTTTGGCACCAGCACCTTTTTATTCTACCTATGAAGATATGTACCGTTTCGGACAAATTTTAAAAGCAGGAGTTCTAGCAAATTAAACTTTATAGAATTTTAGAAAATAGAGAATAGAAAAGTCTTTTTTAATATTTAACGGACAACCAATAACCAATAACCAATTCTAAGTGAAATCATTACGATTAATTTTAGGGAATGCCAGATACTTCGGACCTTCATGGGTTTTCGCCAGTATTAATATTCTATTTGGTACATGGGCAATCTATATACCTGCGGTAAAAGAATCGTTAGCAATTAGTAAGTCTGAATTAGGGATTGCTATTTTCTTTTTGGCATTGGGAGTGTTTACTATTTTTCCTTTTGCTTCTGGTATAGTCAATAGGGTAGGCGTAGGTAAAACCACTTTTTATGGTGTGTTATTAAGCTGCGCAGCTGCTATGTTGCCTTTGCTAGCCCCAAATTATTATGTATTAACGGGAGCCTTATTTCTCTTTGGGGCAGCAAACGGAATTACCGATATTTCGATGAATACCCTAGTGACGGAAATAGAGAAAAAAGACAAGGTGAAATTTATGGCGGCCTCACATGGTTTTTTTAGTCTTGGCGGAGTATTGGCAGGTTTGGGTAGTTTTTTAATTGGTCCGTTATCGAATCCCGTATTACACATGTCCATTGCCGTCTTACTGGTTTTGGTCGTCAATTTAAAATTCAGGAATCAATATTTTACTGAACTAGCCGAAGAAATTGAAAATGAGCCATTTAGTTTTGGACTGCTAAAACCATTATTGCTTTTAGGACTTATTTCTTTTATGGCAATGGGAAGTGAAGGGGCTATTGTTGACTGGAGCGGACTATACTTAAAAGAAATTGCACTAGCACCAGAAGCCTTATGGGGATTAGGATTTTTAGGATTTCAAATTACCATGACCTTAGGTCGTTTTCTAGGTGATGGTATCAGCGATAAAATTGGTTCGGTTAAAATAGTCGCGTTAGGGGCTATTCTCGCAATACTAGGTTATTTTTTGGTCCTTTCGGGAAATACCTATTTAAGCATTTTTGGTTTTGCCCTGAACGGATTAGGCTTTTCGGTAATGGTGCCCGAAGTATTTAGAATAGGAGGGAACGTAAAAGGGATAGATTCCTCAAAGGGCATAGCATTTATTGCAGGAGCAGGATATGCAGGCTTTTTATGTGCTCCTCCAATATTGGGTTTCCTGGCAGAAAATTACAGTCTAACAAGAAGCTTTGTTGTGTTGCTAGCATGCGGATTCTTAATTCTACTATTTACGCTGTTGTTAAAGCGAAAAAAGGCTTAAGCTAGTTCTTAATTGTACCTCATTATTTCACCTCAACACCTGTAAAGAAAAGAGAGAAATCAGCATCTGGTCTTTTGTGCATCATGCTAATGTTTAATCCGTTTAGCATTTTATAGTCTTCCCAGCTGGTAGTCATATTAGGTTCAGACTGATTTTCTTTTCTATAGACCCATTCTTTAATAATATAATTATCACCAAAGTAGTAATCGTAGGCATCACCAGGTGTGTAACCACCTTCATTATTATAGACCGTGGTCAATTTATGCATGGTAGTTTTGCTGATTGGAGCTTCTACATTTTCTGTATGTTTATAGGTGAAGCTTTTTTGGTCCCAAACCAATTGGTAAGGTGCTAGTAGCCAGAATTTATCATTTACAAATCCACCATCTGTAGAAACCATAGCACTATCTACTGCTTTTCTATTATAGGTAATAGTATCTTGTCTGGTCATCATAGTAACATCGTTAGACGATGTTTCCCATAACCAGGTACGTTCAAAGTGCTCATCTTCACGATCAACATTAAAGGTAAACTTGATACTCTCAACATCTTTCCAGTTTTCAAATCCGTTTGCATTTGCGATTTTTTCAAGTACTGTCAATTCCGTATCTTCGGCAACAGCAATTTTAGGCTTTTTTTGGTCGGTTTTACATGCTGTAAAAACACTAGATATAAGAACGGAAAGAATAATTAATTTTTTCATTTTCGGCAGATTTTCAAGTAAATATATCAATTACAGTATCTTTAACCTACTTTTATTTTTTGTAAACCATCTATCAAAGTGACATTTCTTAAAAAGCTTTGTTTTGTTATTATCGGAAACCAGTTCAATGAGAAATCGGTTTCTGGTGGTGAAAAGGAAGAATATACCGATTTAGAGTTAGTAGAACGCATTGTTGCGAACAATGACTCTATGCTCTTTGGTGTGATCTATGATAGGTACTCGAAATTAGTTTATAATAAGTGCTTGGGTTTTGCAAAGTCTAATAAAGAAGCAGAAGATTTGACCCAAGATATATTTCTAATGCTTTATGTAAAATTGGGTTCGTTCAAAGGAAATTCAAAATTTTCTACCTGGTTATATTCCTTCACCTATAATTTCTGTGTCAATTATGTGAATAGAAATAAGGAGCGAAAAATTAATGATAATTCAGTAAAGTTTGAAACGCATGAAGATGTACCTGTAGAGGTTACCGATAACTTGTTATTGCAGATGCAGGTGGATAAACTTAAGAAAGCATTAGAGCTTATAGCACCTGAAGATAAATCAATTTTACTGTTGAAATATCAAGACGGAGCATCTATTAAAGAATTAGAGGATATTTTAGAATTAAAATCAAGTGCCATAAAAATGAGGCTCAAAAGAGCAAAAGCGAAAGTTACGGAAATGTATAAAACCCTACCTTAATGTTAGAACAGGACAAAAATCCATTTAAAAACTTGCAGGGAGATCTTAAAGATGTTCCACCAGAACTACGTAAAAAAGTTATGGATGATGTTGCAACGGCTAAGTTGATCATGGAATTGTCTCATTTGTTTACAGGTAGTTTTGCGTCTATAATTGAAGGTATGCTAAATACAAAATCGAAAAAAGAATACAAATAAAGTAGAAATGTTATATGGAAACAGTTGATAAGTGGAAAGACCTCACCTTTGAATCATTAAGTAATATATTCAAGGATATTGCTTCTGCATTACCAGGCATATTCGGGGCATTTATCGTAATTATTTTTGGGTGGATAATTATTAAAGTGGTCACCTTTATTTTAAAGCGAATATTTAAAGCGATCAAACTAGATAAGGCTTCCGAGAAAATTAATGAAGCGAAATTATTTGGCGATGCCGATATCAAAATAGATTTACCTAAAATAATTGTCACTTTTATAAAGGTGCTGTTATGGTTGGTATTTATAATCGTTGCATCAGATATTATGGGCTTAACCATTATATCTACAGAAATCGCAAATCTTTTAAGATACTTGCCAATATTATTGTCAGCAATGATAATTTTTATGATTGGTCTATTTTTAGCCAAAACAATTAAAGAAACGATAGTCAAAGTATTTGATTCAATAGGTTTAGGTGGTGGTAAGTTGTTAGGCAACGTATTATTTTATCTTATTATCATATTTGTAAGTATTACTGCGTTGAATCAAGCAGGTATAGATACTCAGATTATCACTAATAACTTTACCATTGTACTAGGTGCTTTCTTATTGGCAATTGCATTGGCATTAGGCTTAGGGTCTAGAGAAATTGTAGGTGATCTATTAAGAACATTCTATTCAAGGAAAATATATGAGGTAGGGGATAAGGTTAAAATAGGAGATTTACAGGGTACGGTAATCGGTATCGATAATATTTCAATGATATTAAAAACAAAAACCGGTAAGGTTGTTATCCCTATTAAAAAGGTCGTAGAGAAAACAGTTACGGTGGAAGAGCAATCCTAATCGAATATTAACGTTTTCCATTTAATAGAAACAGGGTTGGGTGATAATTCAAAGGGTTATTGCTAATTATGTTTATGATTTAATTCATTAATTTTGTTAGAGATAAATAAACTTAAAATATGAGTGCTAAAAAAGGAAAAATTCAGGAAGCCATAGATGAAAAAATGCTGGAGGAAAGAAAAGTCTTTCTATGGGGTATGGTTGATGACGATTCTGCAAAACATGTAATTGACAGGTTGTTGTATCTAGATATGCAGAACAATAAAGAAATACAATTATATATTAATAGTCCGGGTGGTTATGTTACTTCTGGTTTTGCAATGTATGATACGATAAAAGCTTTGAAGAGTCCCGTTTCAACTATCTGCACAGGTTTGGCTGCATCAATGGGTTCGATTTTGTTATCAGTAGGTAAAAAAGGTAGAAGATTCATTCAGCCACATGCTCAGGTAATGATACACCAACCAAGTGGTGGTGCGAGAGGTCAAGCTTCTAATATTGAAATTCAAGCTAGAGAAATTATTAAGACCAAAGAGTTAAGTGCACAAATATTAGCAGATAACTGTGGTCAAGATTTTGAGAAGGTTTTAAGAGATTTCGATAGAGATTATTGGATGAATGCAGAAGAGTCTATTAAATACGGAATAGTTGACGGTATTTTAGAGTAGGCTATTATAACTTATAAAAATCAAAAAGTCCTTTACAATTTGTAAAGGACTTTTTTTGTGGTTGATAGTTTCTAATTTAGATGCTAATACATCTTTTTTTTACACGTACCACTTTATCCAATTCCCTTGCAACATCAGGTCTAATATCACTTTTATTGAAATCGAAATATATCTTATTAAGTCCCGCTAATAATTTTAAATCCAGAACAGGTTCAAGAACAATAGTTTGTCTCATTACTTAACGCCTTTGGTGTAACCGAGGTGTTAAAGAAAATATTATTATGAGGATGTGTTATTATTATAATGATATTAAACAAAATAAAAACCCCTTTTCATAATTATGAAAAGGGGTTTTCTTTATATAGGCGCTCTCGCGGAATGTTCTAAATATTTACGTTTCAAAAGTATGATTTAGACCATGTTTTAATGTTAATTTGTCTTTAAATAACCATTAAAATTCATCTAAATTATTAATTATAAAAGTTGCCCTTTCTTGAATTTCTGCCAGTTTATTACTCTCCATTTTATTTAAAAGAGCCATCATCATATTCATACGTTGATTTTCTTTAAAATGTTCTCTCTTTTCAGATAAAAAATTCCAATACAGCGAGTTAAATGGGCACGCTTTATCGCCTATTTTTTTAGTGTGGCTGTAATGGCAATTACCGCAATAATTACTCATTTTATTGATATAATTAGCGCTGCTAACATAAGGTTTGGTTGCTACGATACCACCATCGGCAAACTGGCTCATGCCTCTAGTATTGGTGATTTCAACCCATTCAATGGCGTCGATATAAACACCTAAATACCAGTTGTCGACTTCATCGGGGTCTATTTGAGTCAATAAAGCGAAATTACCAATAACCATAAGTCTTTGTATATGGTGGGCGTAAGAAGCATCTAAGCTCTGCCCTATAGCTTTTTTTAGACAATTCATTTTTGTATTACCTGTCCAAAAAAAATCTGGTAATTTGTTCGTGTTATTTAAGGTGTTTAGTTTTTTGTATTCAGGCATTTCTTTCCAATAAATACCTCTCATATACTCTCTCCAACCTAAAATTTGCCTTATAAAACCTTCTACTTGAGAGATGTTTATATCGGTAATTTTATCGTAAAATTGGTTTAAAACAGCATCTATAACTTCTTTGGGCGATAGTATTTTGGCGTTCATAGCAAATGATAAACGTGAATGAAAGAGAAACTTTTTATCGGTATGCATTGCGTCTTGGTAATCGCCAAAATGCGGTAGTAGTTGGTTGCAGAAATAATCTAATGTAGTCAAGCATTCTTCTCTGGTAACCGGCCATGCAAATGATTCTGAATCTATTTCACCAATTGTTTGCACATTCGCATTCTTAAGAAGTTTAATGATTTCATCTACATTTTTAACGAATTCTTTTTCTTTGGGTATAGGTGGCTGGCCTTTCCATTTATTTCTGTTGCTTTGGTCGTAATTCCATTTACCGCCTTCTGGTTGAGAATTTTGCACCATTATGTCGTGCTTTTTGCGCATCATTCTATAAAAGCTTTCCATGACCATTTGTTTTTTGCCTTTATAGAAATCTTTTAACTCAAATCTTGTCGTGTAAAAATGTTCGGTATCATGGCTACCTGTAGCTATATTTAAAGAACTGCAAATTTGTTCTAGCTGTTGATCAAGTCTAAATTCGTCAGGTAACTGATACTCAAATTTATCAGCATTAATTCCTTGTATCGTTTTTAAAATTATTTGTTCTAATTTTTGAGGGTTTTTTTTGTCATTCAGTTTGTAATAAATGAATCGATGACCTTTTGTAGAAAGGTCTTCTTTAAAATTTCGCATAGCTAAAAAGAAGGCAACCACTTTTTGAACGTGATGTTTAACATAATCCGTTTCTTGTCTCATTTCTGCCATGACATAAGTAATGTCATTATTTACGGTAGAGAACCATGAGTGATTTTGATTTAATTGATCACCTAAAATTAAGCGTACTATTTTCATAATTTGGTGTATTGTTTTATGCTATGATTAGAATAATGATTGTTGTAGCCACATTCGTTGATATTTGCCTGTAGCGTCATATCGTTCTGCTTGACTTTTAATATTAAATTTTCTGTTTCTGGGATCATTACCTACACCACTAGCGTACATCCAATTTCCCCAATTGCTGTGTACATCATAATCTATTAGCATACTTTCAAAATAAGCAGCACCTATTCGCCAATCTTGATTTAGTTCTTTAGACCAAAAGCTAGCCACATTTTGTCTGCCTCTATTGCTCATCCATCCGGTTTCTAATAGTTCTTTCATGTTGGCATTTACAAAAGGTTCTTTAGTTAAACCATTAATCCAGTTATGTTTATCTTTTTCATTGATTTTCGTATTATAAGTACCATTTAAAATTCCCCCTAACTTAAAAATTGCATCATGGTGTTTTAGCGAAACATATTTAAAGTAATCTCTCCAAATCAATTCAAATATTAACCAGTAAGTATCTTGATTTTTAATTATGTCACTCTCAAATTTTTTCACTTCCCAGTAGATTATTCTTGGTGAAATACTACCATTTGCTAACCAAGCAGATAATTTAGAACTGTAGTCTACACCAATTAATCCGTTTCTGGTTTTCTTATAAAAACCTAGTTTTTTTGTTTCCCAAAAGTAGTTTTGAATACGTTTAATTGCCTCTGCTTCCCCTCCTTTAAAAGGAAAAGCCGTATTTACATGTATATAGAAATTAGTAAAACCTAGTTCTTTTAAAGTGGGAATTTTGGTTTCAGTATCAATTAAATTTGAAACAGGCATTTTTGATGACACTTGGATAATAGGTCTTATATTAGAATTTACTTCGCACTTTTTTCTGAAGTTTGTAAAAATATCGGGTATGGATTTAAAGTCATTAAATGGTATATCATCGGGGTGATATAAAAATTGGTCATACACCTCATTGAATTTGACCCCAGAAGGTACTTTTTTCTTTACATTATCAAGTATAACCTTTTCATCTCTAGTCCATTCTCTTTGTAAGAAGATAGAATCGATAGTATGTTTCTCTATTAGGCTAGGTAGGTAATTTGCCGAATTACCATAGTAAACAAAAAGTGGAATATTTAGTTTTTCAAGTTCTTCTTTTAATTGATGTACGGTTTCGAGTAGAAATTTGGCCCTGAACTTTTCTGTTCTTTTGAAGCCGTATTCGTCAGATTCAAAGAATGAAGATTCAAAACAATAAAACCCGATAACCTTGTTGCCTTTCATAGCTTCAACAAGCGAAGAATTATCACTAGCTCGTAAGTCGTTTCTAAACCAGATTAAATTATTCATGTTTTTCCTTTTTCTATTTATTGCGTCTGCATTTTTCTCCGCAATACTTTACTTCTTCCCAATTGCGTTCCCATTTTTTGCGCCATGAAAATGGTTTATTGCAAGTAGCGCAAATTTTTGTTTCTAGATTTACTTTTTTATGCGCCACTATAGTATATGTTTACTAGGTTCGTCTGGTGTAGCGTATGCGAATCTTGCCAAAAGTTGAGGTAGTGCATAAGCATCCAAACCATTGATAGCAGTAGTATTTACCTTATCTAACTGCAACCAACCGTCATCGTGCAAAATATCCTCCGGTAAATAAACATGTTCAATAGCGCCAATTATTAATAGACAACCATTCTCTTTAATTTCATATTCGTTGACATAGCTACACCCCAATTTAATAACACTCTCTTTTACATACGGAGCCTGAAAATTATCTAGATAAGATTCGGTTAAATTCGTTTTTGAAAACTCTGAAATATCTTCATCATAACTAGCGGCAGTATGGTGTGCATCTTCTATAATGGCTTCATTTACCTGGTTGACCGTGAAGAATCCACTTTCTTTAAAATTAGAATAGGTGTTTCTTTTTACCGTAAGTGGCCTTAAAATAAAGCCTAACATTGGTGGTGTACTACCGATATGAACTACAGAATTGAAAATAGCTAAATTACTAATACCGGCACCTGATTTTGAACCTAATAGATTGGCAGATTTATATCCGGTGCAACTATTAATTAAATGAGCTCTGTATCTACTAGGCATTTTACCTAGGTCTTCTTTATTAAAATGTTTCAAGGTGTATATTTTGTTTAACAAAAATAATTAAAAATTAAACAGATATGTACTCAATTAAGAAAATGATTTGCCTAGTTTATCTATTTATACAAGAAATGAAGGCATAATTTCCTATTTTTAACATTCAATTAATGTTGGCTTAAAGCCTTAAACATGACCCAAGAAAAAAAGAACATTGCCATTATTGGTTCAGGCCTGGTAGGATCCTTGCTTGCCATTTACCTGAAACGATACGGACATCAAATTACAGTTTTCGATAGAAGACCAGATATTAGAAATATAGAATTTTCTGGTCGATCCATTAATCTTGCTATGAGCAATAGAGGGTGGAACGCTTTAAGGGCAGTTGGTATAGAAGACGAGATTAAAGAAATCGCCATACCCTTAGATAAAAGGGCAATGCATGTAATAGGGAAAGAACAATATTTTCAAAAATACGGTAAAGAAGGTGAAGCCATTTGGTCTATTTCACGTGGCGTTCTAAATAAACGCATGATCGATTTGGCAGAACAAAGCGGAGTAGAATTTCGTTTCGAGGAGAAGGTTTGGGATATAGATTTACCAGGCGCCAAAGTATTTACAGGTGAAAGTGAGAAAGGGGAGTGGGTCGAATACCCGTTCGATCTGGTATTTGGTTGCGACGGAGCATTTTCGCGAGTTCGTCATAAGATGCAGCGGCGCAGTAGGTTTGATTATTCTCAGCGTTTTATCGATGTTGGGTATAAAGAATTGACTATACCGGCTAATGCAGATGGTTCTCATAAATTAGACAAGAATTCTTTTCATATATGGCCACGTGGTAAATTTATGTTTATTGCCATGCCAAATTTAGATGGAAGTTTTACCTGTACGTTATTTATGCCCTTTGAAGGTGATGTTTCTTTTGAAAATATTAAGACCAAAAAAGAAGCAGTTCATTTCTTCAATACGTATTTTCCGAATGTTATGGATGATATAGAGAATCTTACAGAAGATTTCTTTAAGAACCCCACTAGCGCCATGGTAACAATGAAATGCTACCCTTGGACCTACTGGGACAAAGTTGCTCTGGTAGGCGATTCTGCGCATGCCGTAGTACCGTTTTACGGACAAGGAATGAATGCTGGCTTTGAAGATATTTTTGTATTGGATGAAATTATAAAGGAATTCGGAGATGACTGGGAACGTATTTTTTCTACGTATCAGGAAAAGCGTAAACCAAATGCAGATGCTATAGCGGAATTAAGTTATCGCAATTTTGTGGAGATGAGTAGTAAAACAGCAGATGTTAATTTTCTGCTTCAAAAAAAGATTGAAAAGCACTTTTCGGCAAAGCATCCAGAAAAATGGATTCCCGCTTACAGTAGAGTAACATTCTCAAATAGACCCTATGCAGAAGCACTGGCAGAAGGTGATGCTCAAGAAGAAATCATGAGAGAAGTAATGAAACTGCCAAATATAGCAGCGAAATGGGATAGTGAAGAAGTTGAAAAACTAATGTTGAAGCTAATCGGGTAGTTATTTATTAGACCTCATTTCACTTTTACGCATTGGCATACTATCTATTAGAAGAAACAAGTTTTCTAAATTAAAAGGGTATGGGGCTTTAACCTTAATTCCGCCATCTTTTCCTATTAAAATATAACCTTTGAAGATCTCGGGCAGTATATCTGATTTCTTTATACCAGTAGCTTTTCTATTAGTGTTATAAAATACATCGTCTTTGTAAACGAAAACACGAATATCTCTTTCGGTATATTTAGAGGCATTGGTATCAATAATTTCTAAGGCAGATTTTACTTCGTTAGCATTCGTATCGTTTTCATAAAGAACTATAATTCTATTCTTCCATTTAAAATCAGATATATTTTGAGCTTCTACGTTCAAAGTTTGCATCATCATAAAAGTGAAAAAGATTTTTAGAGATTTCATAGTTATGAATTTAAACAAAAAAAAGCCATCTTTTAAAGATGGCTTTTTAAATATAAATTAGATGTTTGCTATTATAGTTTAGCGAACATTTTTTGCATTTTTTCACTTTCCTCCTCAGCTAATGTTGGGTCAACTAAAATACGACCACTATGCTCATCGGTGATAATCTTCTTTCTTGAAGCAATTTCAACCTGAACCTGAGGTGGAATAGTAAAGAAAGAACCACCAGAAGCACCTCTTTCAATTGGCACAACTGCTAAACCATTCTTAACATTGTTACGAATGCGTGCATAAGCCTTTACTAAACGCTCTTCAATTTTATCTTGAAATTTGATAGACTCTTCTAATAACGCTTTTTCTTCTTTCTCAGTTTCGGCAAGAATAGCATTCAGTTCGCTTTTCTTATGCTTAAGGTGAGCCTCACGTTCGGACAAACGTTCTTTAGTTTCAGAAATAACCGCTTTCTTCTGGTCAATTTGAGCTTTAAATTCTTTAATGTTCTTTTCAGCTAATTGAATTTCCAATTCTTGAAATTCCAATTCTTTACTGATAGAGTTGAATTCTCTACTGTTACGAACATTTTTTTGCTGCTCGCCATATTTTTTAATTAATGCCTTTGCTTCTTCAATAAGGTTCTTCTTAGCACCGATTTCAAAATTGATATTCTCTAAATCAGATTTAAGTTTATCCATTCTCGTTTTTAGGCCAAGGACTTCATCTTCCAAATCTTCTACTTCTAAAGGAAGTTCACCACGAACATTCCTTATTTCATCAACCCTAGAATCAATTAATTGCAAATCATATAATGCTCTTAACTTTGCTTCTACAGATGAATCTTCTTTTTTTGCCATATTAAAAATAATTGATGGGATTTGTTATACTTTCCGATAAATGGATTGCAAAATTAGGAATTTTTTTCGTAAGATAATCAACTAAAAGGTTTTTTGTAAACTGCTCAGTTTCAAAGTGTCCTATATCTGCCAAAACTATTTGGTTTTCAGCCTCGTAAAATTGATGGTATTTTAGGTCTGCGGTAACAAATACGTCTGCTCCGGCAGCTTTTGCTGAGCCAATGGCAAATGAACCGCTACCGCCAAGTACAGCTACTTTTTTAACCGGTTTATTTAAAAAATTAGAATGCCGTACCAATTTAGCATTCATTTTATGCTTTAAATGGTCAAGAAACTCGATTTCAGAGACTTCTTTATCTAATTCTCCGACCATACCCATGCCAATGTTTTGGTTCGTATTTTCTATGGTTTGCACATCATAGGCAACCTCTTCGTAAGGGTGAGAAGACAACAAAGCCTTAATTATGGTAGATTCTTCATTCTTGCCAAAAACACATGTAAGCATAGTTTCATTTTCAGTATGCGTAGTGCCAATGCTTCCTTTTACAGGGTTTGCATCTGAATTCGCTTTATAAGTACCATTGCCCTCAACTGTAAAACTACAATCAGAATAATTGCCGATATCACCTGCGCCGGCTTTAAAAAGGGCATTTTTTACTTCTTCTAGATTGTTATTAGGAATATAAGTGGTCAGTTTTTTAATCGTATTTTTTTGAGGAATCAATATTTGGGTGTTCGATAACCCTAAAACCTCACAGATTTTGGTATTTACCCCATGTCGAGCATTGTCGAGAGCTGTATGGTTAGAATATATGGCGATATCGTTTTTGATCGCTTTGATAACTACACGCTCCACATAGTTTTTACCGGTAATTTTTTTTAATCCTCCGAAAATAATTGGGTGAAAGCTTACGATTAGGTTACACTTTTTAGCAATAGCTTCATCGACAACATTTTCTAAAGTATCTAAGGTAACCAGTACTCCGGTTACTTCATTAGATGCGTTACCGACTAACAAACCTACATTGTCAAAATCTTCAGCATAGGTCAGCGGGGCAAATTCTTCTAGGATATGGGTGATGTCTTTTACGGTCATTTTATTGAAAAATAAGATATTCAAAGATAAATTATTATAATTTCGTTCTGATGCAGGTGTTACGAAAACTTCTTTTTCCTATTTCATTAATCTACGGATTAATTGTGTTTCTTAGAAATCGATTATATGATTGGGGCATATTTTCTTCTAAATCATTTGATACAAAAACTATTTGTGTAGGTAATTTAAGTGTAGGCGGAACTGGTAAGACTCCTATGATCGAGCTATTAGTGCGTGAACTTTCTGAAAAGTTTGATGTAGCTATATTGAGTAGGGGGTACAAAAGGAAATCAGAAGGATTTTTACTGTCAGATGAACAAACCAGTGTTGAGGATTTGGGTGATGAACCTTTTCAGTTGAAATCAAAGTTTCCTAAAGTTACTGTTGCTGTTGATGCCGATAGAAGAAATGGAATCGGTCAACTTGAGCAAAAGATAAATGCTGATGTTATTCTGCTAGATGATGCCTTTCAGCATAGAAAAGTAAAAGCTGGGTTATCTATTTTGTTGACCGCTCATGATAATTTATATACGAAAGATTGGTATTTGCCAACGGGTGATTTAAGAGATTCTAAGAGAGAGGCGTGTAGGGCAAATTTAATTGTAGTTACAAAATGTCCGGCTAACTTATCGTCATCAGAAAAGGACAAAATTAGAGCTAGTATTGACCCTAAGTTCCATCAAAAAGTATTGTTCAGTTATTTATCTTATAATAAAGAGCTAAAGGGATCAGGGCTGTCATTAGATGCGTTGAAGGGAAAAAAAGTAACCTTGGTGACGGGTATTGCGAATCCTGCTCCCTTAGTAAAGTTTCTAATCTCAGAAGGAATTACGTTTGAACATTTAAAATACAATGATCATCATTTCTTTACTGATCAAGAAATTGAACTTTTAAAAGAAAAGGAATGTATTCTTACTACTGAAAAGGATTATGTACGTTTAAAATCTAAGATAACGGGATTACACTATATAGAAGTGAAACATGAGTTTTTTGAAAATGATCGCGAACTTTTGAAAAAGGAATTACTACAATTTATGACAACGATTTCTTAGCTCTTTTATCAAAAATATTCTCACCTATCTTTTGATAAAAAACATCGGGCTTAAATGGCTTGGTAACCACGTCGTCACAACCTGCGGCATAGAAACTTTCTAAACTGTCATCAAGTGAAATAGCTGTTAAGGCAATTATAGGAGTGTCTTGATTGAATTTTCTAATTTCAATGGTCGCTTCTTCTCCGCTGATACCCGGCATATGAATATCCATTAAAATTGCATCGTATACATTTTCTTGTGCAGCCGTGATCGCCTCATGACCATTGTTGGCAATATCACTGGTCATATCTCTTTTAGAAAGCATCTTTTTTGTAATAACCTGGTTAATTTTGTTATCCTCGACAATGAGCAAATGCAACCCTTTAAAATCATAATCTTTAGGCGTAATTTCAAACGAAATATCTTCAGAAGCGCTGTCAATGTACTTCATTTTAATTTCAAAGAAGAAAGAACTGCCTTCTCCTAAAGAGCTCTCAAGCTCAATTTTACTTTCAAATAAGCTCAATAAGCTTTTAACAATGGTAAGACCTAAACCAGTGCCACCATATTCTCTATTAATCTGAATGGAGCCTTGTTCAAATCCTTCGAAAATGCTTTTTTGCTTTTCTTTTGAGATGCCGATACCATTATCTTTAACTTCAAAATAGATAGTAATATCATCTTCGATTTTGTTCAATAATTTGGCAATAACCTTTACCTCACCACCTTTGGTGAATTTGATGGAGTTACCAATCAAATTCATAAAAATTTGGGATAGTTTAAGTGGGTCGCTCAGTAAATTGTTTGGTATATCTGAATCGTATTCTAAAACTAAGTCTGTTTTGTTCGACTTAGCACTTTGGCTTAAAGAATTAATTACTTCATTAATCACCTTACTAAGGTTAAACTCCATGTTTAGGGGTTCTAATTTGTTCGCATCAATTTTGTTGATGTGAAGAATGTCATTAATAAAGTTAAGTAAGTAGTCTCCTGAGAATTTCAGTGCCTTTAAATGTTCTTTTTGATGCTCTTCTGGATTTTCTTCCAATAGAAGGTGTGTCAATCCTGTAACAGCGTACAAGGGTGTTCTAAGTTCGTGACTCACTGTAGAAAGGAAGTTCGTTTTTGCTTCCATAGCTTGTACGGCGCCATCACGAGCAATTTGTAGTTCTTTGTTTTTAGTCTGTAAAAGGTCGTTCGTTTTTAACTTAATCTGATTGTTTCTATACAGTGTAACTGCTAATAATGAAATAATGATTAAAAATGCAGAAGTTAAAATTGCCGTTAGTTCAGACCTGTTTTGAGATTCGGTAAGCTCTTCTATTTTTTTCTCTTGGCGTGCAATCTCTTCTGTTTTGTAATCATCCCTGATTTTATCTGCTGTTTTAGCTTCAATTTTATTTTTGTCGATATTAAATATCGAATCTTTTAATTGCACCAGATTTTGGGTATTTACAAGAGACTTTTGGTATAAACCTAACCTTTCATAAACAGAAGATAACAATGTGTTTGAATTTTTAATGTCTTCTAAAAATCCGTTATCAATTGCTAGCTTTAGAGCGTTCTCTCCGTTTTTTGCAGCTTCAGATAAATTATCGATTTTTAAATTTAACTCGGCAAGTGTTAGGTAAGCCTGTGTGGTCAGGTATTCTTTTTCGTAAAGATCGGTATTTACAATAAGTGAGTTTAAATTTTTAGTGGCGCTATCGTATTTCTCTAAACTGAGATATACCTTTGCCTCGGTCAATAACAGATTATTGTAAAAATTACGATCGTTATTTAGTTGTTTAGCTTCATTGAGCATAAACAATGCTTGAAAATTTCGGTTACTTCTATGTAAAAGAATTGCTTCAATATATTTGTGCATACCATCTCCATATGGGTATGCGATATCTTTTAAAAGAACACTGGCACGATCCCAATAAAATTCAGTGTCGCCTTCTTTGTCAATCTTTAAGTAGAGTAGTGCTAATTCGTGTAAACTGTCGATAAGACCTTTAATATCTTCACCTTTTTCAGCTTCATTTGCAGCAGTATTTAGTGTTTCAAGCGCAAGATCGATTTTATCTTGGTTCTTAAATTTTCTTGCTTGATCGAAATAAGGTTGTATGTCTATTTGTGCAATGGCATCTTGGGAAAATAGGGTAGTGGTAGTCGCCAAAATTAAAATGGTGACTAATAAAATTCTTAATGCTTTATTTAAAAATAAAAACTTCAAATATAATTTTTAGTACTAATAAAATTAATTAAATCTATAATTCTACTGCTATATCCGGTTTCGTTATCGTACCAGCCGATAATTTTAACCATTTTTCCTATTACAGAGGTCATCAAAGAATCAAACGTACAAGAATAGCAACTATTGTTTATATCAATAGAAACTATTGGGTCATTAGTGTAGTGTACAATATTTTTAAAATGGTTCTGTGATGCTTTTTCAAATGTAGAGTTTATTTCTTCAATACTTGTAGCTCGTTTTACATTCAATGTAATATCTGTTAACGACCCATTAGGTACCGGTACTCTTATGCCACAACCCCCAATAGTATCTGCCAATTCGGGGAATATTTTGGTCAATGCTTTTGCTGCACCTGTAGTAGTTGGTACGATAGATTGCGATGCCGCACGAGCCCTTCTTAAATCTCTATGAGGTTGATCATGTAGGCTTTGATCTGTAGTGTAAGAATGTATGGTTGTAATATAGGCTTGTTCGATACCACATAAATCATTGATAATTTTTATCATTGGCGCAGCATTGTTCGTAGTGCAAGACGCATTAGATATAATATCGTCAGATTTTGTCAATGTATTTTCATTGATACCAAAGACAATCATTTTTATATCATCTTCAGTTGGTGGTACAGATAGAATAACTTTTTTAGCACCATTTTTAATATGAAATGATAATGACTCTCTATCCTTGAATTTGCCGGTACATTCTACAACAACATCTACCGCTGTCAATGACCAGTTTATTTTAGATGGGTGAGATTCGTTGTACAACGAAATAGCGTTTCCGTTCACAATAATGTGCTCTTCGTCATGTGAAATATCATGAGGCGAGGTACCGTGAATACTATCGTATTTTAATAGATGCGAAAGTGTACGGGTATCTGCAAGATCATTAATAGCAACCACATTTAAAATTTCATGCGATTGTAGAAGGCGAAATAGGGTTCTGCCTATTCTTCCAAAACCATTAATGCCGATGTTCAGTTTATGCATTGGTTACCGATGGATGTGCTTGGTTAATACTCATATTTCCATGTAATTAGAACAGGCTATTTCTCTTAGATTATTTCTAAGTAAATAAGAAGTACGTTCTTGTAGAATTATAGAATATGCTTGTGTGCTTTGTAAGAAGATCTAACTAAAGCGCCACTTTCAACATGTCTAAACCCCATTTCAAGACCTATGTCTTCATATTTCTTAAACTGCTCTGGAGTAATAAATTCCTTAACAGGTAGATGTTTTTTAGATGGTTGTAAGTACTGACCAATAGTAACAACATCGACATCTGCATTTCGCAAATCTGCTAATGTGGTAATAACTTCATCTTCGTGTTCACCAAGACCTAGCATAATACCAGATTTAGTTCTATTGATACCTTGTTTTTTTAAGTAATTAAGCGCTTCAAGACTACGTTCATACTTTGCTTGTATACGTACCTCTCTAGTAAGTCTTTTAACGGTTTCCATGTTATGAGAAACCACTTCAGGAGAAACGGCTACAATTCTATCTAAATGCTTTTCTATACCTTGAAAATCAGGAATTAAAGTTTCTAAAGTTGTAGTAGGGTTCATTCTGCGTATCGCCTTTACCGTTTCTGCCCATATGATTGAACCCATGTCTTTAAGGTCATCTCTATCAACAGATGTAACAACGGCGTGCTTAATACCCATAATTTTTATAGATCTCGCAACCTTCTCAGGTTCTGCCCAATCTACATTTTCAGGTCTACCGGTTTTAACACCACAGAATCCGCATGATCTGGTACAAACATTACCAAGTATCATAAAAGTTGCGGTGCCTTCTCCCCAGCATTCACCCATGTTAGGGCAGCTACCACTTGTGCAAATAGTATGTAGGTCATACTTATCAACCAAACCTCTAAGCTGCGTATATTTCTTACCGGTAGGTAATTTTACTCTTAGCCATTTCGGTTTACCTTTTGGTGGGGCAACATTTTCTTTTAAAACTGTAGACATGCTTTAAATTTTATACAAATATACGAACTAAAAAAGTGAGGATAAAGCAGAATTACGTGCTACACAAATGAGTTCTAAATTATGAGAAATTTCTTGTTGAATTGAAGTTTACTTTCTGTCTTTAATAATTTCTGAAAGTAATTTTTTAGCCCTTAGAAGTTTTACTTTGACACTATTTATAGGTTCGTTCAAATGAGTGGCAATATCAGCATAACTTAACTCATTAAAATACCTAAGATTAATAACAGCTTGGTAATGAGGTTTCAGTTTTTTAATATCTCTAAGTAAATCGGCTAAGTTTTGTTCTTGAATTAATTGGTCTTCCATAGAAGGTGAGGCATCTAAGGCACTTGTTATTACTTCAGAATTACTTCTAGAATCTAATAAGCTCTTTTTTCGCTTTCTGACTAAATCGATATGAATGTTTTTAGAAATGGCAATTAACCAAGTTTTAAATACGTACGACTCGTTATAGGTCTTTATTTTATCGAAAGCTTTAGAAAAAGTCTGAATAGTAATGTCTTCAGAATCATTCTCATTTTCGGTTCGCTTTAGTTGAAAGCCGTAAACATCGTTCCAAAACATATCTAACAGGCGGCTAAAGGCAATTTGCTTGCCTTCTTTCGCTTTGCGTATTGTTTCTTCTAAAGTGTCTGTGTTATTCAAAAAATGATTTTGGTATGCGTAATGTTAAGATAAGGAATTTAGATTATTCGGTAATCATGTCCTTTTTACAATCTTGTTCACTTGGCAATTTGCCACACATACCACAAGCTTGTCCTTCTTGATTCAAAAAAGGACTTTGACTCGCGCAAGTTCCTGCAAACTCTCCGTCTTTTTTAGACCATATTTTAATTGCAATACCTGCAAAAGCCAATGCTAACAACCCAATGGTTAGTAATACTAGTTTCATGTGCTAAATTTTAAACAAAGATAAAAAATAAAGCCCCAAAAATGGGGCTTTAAGAATACTTTATGTGTGTAAGGTCTAGTAGGCTATATTCGCCACTATATTTTCTACACTAGGCGCATGATTACCACCTTTTTGCTCAATTGTAATATAACCAACTGCATTTTCTGCATATGGTAATGCCAATAACTTTTGTTTGTCACCAGCTTCTTCTATAATACCTAGATTAATCATTTTACCATTAACCTCTGCCCACATTTGAAAACACTGACTTTCTGGGATATGGGGTAATTTGCTAACGTTGATATAAGATAACTTCTTAACCGGGTTTATATAGGCAACAGCTTTTAAGTCTTTCGCTTTCTGATTTCCCTTAACGTTATATTTTTTGGTTTGAGGATTGTTTAAAACGATAAACTGGTTACGTACATCTTCTAACTGCTCTTTCATGTTCTCTTCAAGCAATTTTATCTTATTGCTAACAACACTGTTTTCTTCTTGCAGACTCTGGTTTTGATTCCAGAAAAAGGTAGAGATACCGATAAACATTATAGCTGTAATACTCGCGGCGATTGCGTAACTATAGAATCTTTTTCTACCCTTACGTTCTGCTTTTATTCTAGAGTTAATTTTATCCTTTAGACCTTGTGGAGCTTCAATAGCATGAAGCTTGGCAAAAATTTCAAGATTATTCTGTAATTCACTATATGTTTCTCTAACCTCTGGGTACATAGCAATATAGCGTTCTACCTGAAGACTTTCTAACTCAGTAGTTGTTCCCAGTAGATACTTTTCTAATAAATCAGAATCAAGGAAAATTTTTATCTTGTCTTTCATAATACGAAATTTAATAACATGGCAACTACAGCTGGACCATAGATTTTGCCTAATTCGCGTAATCCAATTTTAAGTCTAGATTTAATAGTACCTAAAGGAATATCCAACTCGTCACTTGCTTCCTGTTGGGTCATACCTTGAAAGAATAGAGCCTCTAAAACAATTTGATATTTATCTTCAATTTTGTCTAGATGTTCTCTTACATCCATTAACTCAGGTCTTGTACTTTCTACGCCTAAAGTATATACGTCAGAAACGTCTATTTGGATTTCTTTATCAGATTTTGTGTTGACACTTCTTAATTTGTCAATAGCTGTATTTCGTGTAATTCTAAAGAGCCAAGTAAAAAGTTTCGCTTTTTTAGGATCGTATGAATCTGCTTTTTTCCAAATCTTCACAAAAGATTCTTGAACAACATCTTGAGCCAAATCGGGATCACGAACGACTTTGTTCGCCACACCTAATAAGGTGTCGGCATAATTATCGTACAAGAGAGAAATCGCTTTTTCGTTTCTTTCCTGTAATAATTCAACAATATGATTTTCTAATAAAGTGCTCATAATTTAAAAGATGTACATATTTTTTTATAATGGACATCCAAATACAAAGATTGAACCGTATATGATTAAACGCTAAATTATAAAATTGATTGTTAAAGATGCGTTTTCTAAAAATATATATCGAATAAGTGGTCGGCTGGTAACTGCCCACTTTGTTTTGGTTGGTTTGGTTTGGTAATAACCCCTGTAATTTTACAGGGGTTATTTTATTAAATTAACCTCGGGACTTATTTCAATATTGAATTTTAGTTTCACGGCATCAATAATTGTTGCCGCTAAATCTAGAATCTCTTTTCCGGTTGCTTTGTCATAGTTAACAAGAACTAAAGCTTGATTCTTATGAACACCGGCATCACCAAAGCGTTTTCCTTTAAAACCGCATTGCTCGATCAGCCAACCTGCAGGAATTTTATATAAATCTTCAGTTACCTTATAAAAAGGAGCATCAGGATTTTTTAAAGCAAAGTCTTCAAATATTTTTTTTTCGACTATTGGATTTTTAAAAAAGCTACCACTGTTACCTAATACTTTTGGGTCTGGCAATTTGCTTTGTCGTATAGCAATTACCGCATTGGAAATATCTTTAATTGTCGGGTTTACGATCGACTCTTTTTCTAATTGTTGCTCGATTGCACCATAACCAGAATTTATTTTGTGATCTTTTTTGGTAAATGAGAAAGTGACCGATGTTATAACGAATTGATCTTTTCCTTCATTTTTAAAAAACGAATCTCTGTAACCGAATTTACATTCTTCTTTAGTTAACGAGACCAATTGCTGGTCTTCAATTCTTATGGCTTCACAACTAACGAAGCAATCTTTCAATTCGGCACCATATGCGCCAATATTTTGTATGGGTGCAGTACCGGTGTTACCAGGTATTAAAGACATATTCTCTAATCCGCCAAAATTATTATCAAGAGTCCACATTACTATTTCATGCCAATTCTCACCTGCCATTACCTTTACTTGGACAGTATCTACAGATTCTGATATAATTTTCTTTCCCTTTAAATTTACATGAATGAACAATGCCTCAATACGATCTGAAAGCAACATATTACTACCGCCTCCAATAATAATTTTTCTATCATAATCTTGGTTGCCTAATACATCTTGTAATTCTTCAACAGAGCTCACTTCAACAAAGAATCTTGCAGAAGCATCAATACCGAAAGTATTGTAGTTTTTTAGAGAAAAGTGTTCGTGTACAATCATTAGCCCTTGTAACTTTTAAGCGCTTCTTTTAATATTTGTACAGCTTTTTTTAAACTATTCTTATCAAGAACATAGGCAATTCTAATCTGATTTTTACCTAAGCCTTCAGTGGCATAAAATCCTGCTGCAGGTGCTACCATAACAGTTTCATTATCTATATTAAAATCTTCTAATAACCATTGCGCAAAATGATCTGCATCTTCAATAGGTAATTCGGCTATACAATAGAAAGCACCTTGGGGTCTTGCTATTTTAATACCTTCAATTTTCTCTAACTCAGCGATAAGAATATTTCTTCTGGCAACATATTCTGTTTTTACCTCGGCAAAATAACTATCAGGAGTATCTAAAGCTGCCTCACTTGCTATTTGGGCATATGTAGGTGGCGATAGTCTGGCTTGTGCAAATTTCATTGCTGTTGCAATAAATTCTTTATTCTTAGATACCAAGTAGCCAATTCGTGCGCCGCACATGCTATATCGTTTAGAAACCGAATCGATAACTATGGCATGATCTTCTAGTCCCGCTTCCTTTAATATTGAAGTATGCGACTTATCGTCATATGTGAATTCTCTATATACTTCGTCGGCAACAAGAAAAATATTGTGCTTTTTAACTAATGCCGCTAATTTTTGAATTTCTTCCTTACTATATAAATATCCTGTTGGGTTACCAGGGTTACATATTAATATAGCTTTTGTTCTAGGCGTAATTAATTTTTCAAAATCTTCTATTGGAGGAAGAGCAAAATTATCTTCGATCTTTGAAACTACAGGAACAACCGTTACACCACAGGCAGTGGCAAACCCATTATAGTTCGCGTAAAAAGGTTCAGGTATTATAATTTCATCATCTGTATCTGCAATAGTGTTCATCGCAAAAGACAAAGCTTCAGATCCACCGGTAGTAACAATAATATCGGTAGCACTTACGGGTATATCATTTTTAAGATAATATTTCGCAATTTTTGTTCTAAACTCCTCTGAGCCTTCGGTACGGCTGTATTCCAATACATTAATGTTATTGTTCTTTACAGCATCTAAAGCTTGTTGTGGTGTCTTTATATCTGGTTGCCCAATGTTCAAATGAATTACATTAACTCCTCTCTTTTTTGCGCTTTCAGCAAACGGAACTAACTTTCTTATGGGTGATTGAGGCATGGTAAGCCCCTTGTTTGAAACAGATGGCATATAAATTGAATTTTACACAAAAGTGGTAAATGATTATGGTTCTTACAAAGTAATTAGGCTTTAATTTGGTTTTGCATATAATGTTAAAATTGAAGGTGATAACAAATTATTATGTATCTTAAAAAGAGTTAACTAATTCATACAGATTATGTTACGAAAATACATCGTTATCTTAATTCTTCTATTCTGTTGTTTTTCATTTTCAGGAATAGCGCAGACATATCAATTACCTGCCGGAAAGAAATATCACAAAGTCAAGTTTGAGTTGATTAATAATCTCATGGTAATACCTATTGATGTTAATGGAACGGAGTTGTCTTTTGTATTAGATTCTGGCGTTGGTACGCCAATATTATTCAATTTGGCTGATCAAGATTCTATTCAGTTAAATAATGTTACTGAAATTACAATTAATGGGTTAGGGGATGGCGACCCAATCAACGCATTAAAATCAACCGGAAATTTTGTTCAATTAGGTAATGTTAAGAATATTTCTCAAAACATTTATGTTGTAATGGATGCCGGTATCAATTTCTCGCCTAGTTTGGGTATACCTGTGCATGGTATTATAGGTTATGATTTATTTCGAGATTTTGTTGTCGATATAAATTACATAAAACAAACCATTAAATTTCATGACCCAGAGCTGTATAAATATAAAAAGTCTAAGAATAATAGGGTTGTAGATTTGTCGGTCATCAGAAAGAAGGCATATTTAGATGCTTTTGTGATGATTAATAAAACAGAAGAAGTACCTGTAAAATTATTGTTGGACACAGGTAGTAGCGATGCCGTTTGGCTTTTTGAAGATGAAAGAATTCAATTGCCCGAAAAGCATTATCAAGATTTTTTAGGCAAAGGTCTTGCTGGTGATATTTTTGGGAAGCGAACAAAAATTAGTCATTTAAAAATTTCAGATTTTGTATTGAGTGATGCAAAAGCGGCTTTTCCAGATATGGAGACTTTTACAACTATTTCAGATTTTGGTGGAAGAAATGGAAGCTTAGGTGGCGAGGTGATAAGGCGTTTTAATGTTGTGTTCGATTATAAGAATGAAAAATTAATAATGGCCAAGAATGCCAATTTCAGCAAAATGTTTCAATATAATATTAGCGGAATTGATTTACAACATGCAGGTATGCGTTATGTTTCAGAACGAATTACCGATTCGAATGGTGTCGTAAATAATGATGCTAAGACCTATGGTGATGTTCAGATTATACTTCAAGGTGCTACAAGGTTGAGTTTGGTACCAGAGATTGTTGTATCGGGAATACGACAAGGTAGTCCAGCACATTCGGCAGGATTACGAGAGGGGGATGTTATTCTGGCAGTAAATGGAAAGCGAATACATCGATATAAATTACAGGAGATTATGCATATGCTCAACGTAAAGAAAGATAAAAGGATAAAGGTTTTAGTGGAACGCTATGACAATGACCTACTTTTCAGTTTTGAGTTGAAACCCTTGTTTGACGAACAATAAAGCATAAAAAAAGCCCAACTGAGAAGTTGGGCTTTTAGTTTTCTAAAAAATTCTTTTATTTGGTACCGGTAGTAGCTTTTACTTCTCCTTTGATTTTTAAAACTTTTGTAGGAGTGTCAGCGTTAGAAATAACCGTAATTGCTTTACGGATCGGACCAACTCTATTGGTATCATATTTCACTTGAATCTCACCTGTTTTACCTGGTAAAATTGGGTCTTCTGGTTTTTTAGGGATTGTACAACCACAGCTAGAACTAACTTTACTAACTATAAGTGGTGCGGTTCCTGTGTTTGTAAATTCAAAAACTCTTACTCCGTCTGACCCTTTAGCGATTTCGCCGTAATCCACGGTTTCAGATTTAAACTCTATTTTGGCAGCAGCATCTTGTGCGGTTAAACTAAATCCTAGTAAGCCTACAAATAATACAAGTACTATTTTTTTCATCATTTCTAATTTTGGGTGGATGTCAAAATTAAATCTTTTCAGATCAACCTCAAAATCCTTTTGTTATACTCTAACGTTACTTATTTTTGTTTCGTATTTATCTTTGGGTAAAATTCAGCTGAAATGACCGTTAGAATGTCAATTCGGCTTTATTTTTAATAACCCATTTTATTATTATTCAAAAACTGTTCCAAAAAATGGAAATTCCTTCAAAATATAATCCGCAGTCCACAGAATCTCATTGGTATGATTACTGGATGAAAAACGGTTACTTTCATTCTGTACCAGATGATAGAGAACCTTATAGTATTGTAATACCACCGCCAAACGTAACGGGTATATTACATATGGGCCACATGCTGAACAATACCATACAAGATGTATTGATCAGACGTGCACGTCTTTTAGGTAAAAATGCATGTTGGGTACCTGGTACCGACCATGCCTCAATTGCTACAGAAGCGAAAGTTGTAGCTAAATTAAAAGAACAAGGCATCAATAAAAACGATCTTACAAGAGATGAGTTTTTAAAACATGCTTGGGATTGGACAAATGAATATGGCGGAATCATTCTTGAGCAATTGAAAAAATTGGGTTGTTCTTGTGATTGGGACCGTACCGCATTCACTATGGATCAAGAGCGCTACGACAGTGTTATAAAGGTGTTTATAGACCTTTACAATAAAGGCTTGATATACCGTGGGTATAGAATGGTTAATTGGGATCCAGAAGCTCAAACCACCTTGTCAGATGAAGAAGTTATCTATGAAGAAAAGCAAGGGTTGTTATATTATTTGTCATACGCTATCGAGGGGTCTGATGAAAAAGTAACGATTGCAACTACCAGACCAGAAACAATATTAGGTGATACTGCAATATGTATTAACCCGAACGATGAGCGATTTACATATCTAAAAGGGAAAAAGGTAATAGTTCCAATTTGTAATAGGGTTATTCCTATTATCGAAGATGAGTACGTAGATGTTGAATTCGGTACAGGATGTTTAAAGGTAACACCTGCACATGATATTAATGATAAAGCACTTGGAGAAAAACACCATTTAGAAACTATCGATATTTTTAATGACAATGCGACTTTAAATAGTTTCGGATTGCATTATGAGGGTAAAGATCGTTTCGTTGTTAGAAAAGAAATTTCTAAAGAATTAGAAGATTTAGGTGTTCTGGTTAAGACAGAGACTCATATTAACAAAGTAGGTACTTCAGAAAGAACCAAGGCTGTTATTGAACCTAAATTGTCTGATCAGTGGTTCTTGAAAATGGAAGATTTGGCAAAACCAGCTTTAGAAGCGGTTATGGAGAGTGGCGATGTAAAGCTGCATCCGAAGAAATTTGAAAATACTTACCGTCATTGGATGGAGAATGTTCGTGATTGGAATATTTCTAGACAATTATGGTGGGGTCAGCAAATACCAGCATTTTATTTCGGTGACGGTCAAGAAGATTTCGTTGTTGCGGCCAGTTTGGAAGATGCATTACAACTAGCTAAAGAAAAATCTGGAAATGCTAAATTACAAGAAAGTGACTTACGACAAGATGCCGATGTTTTAGATACTTGGTTTTCATCATGGTTATGGCCAATGAGTGTATTTGGCGGTATTATGGAGCCAGATAATGAAGAGATAAACTACTATTACCCAACAAATGATTTAGTAACTGGTCCGGATATTTTATTTTTCTGGGTAGCTAGAATGATTGTTGCCGGATATGAGTTCAGAGGCGAGAAACCTTTTGAAAATGTTTATTTCACAGGGTTGGTTAGAGATAAGCAACGTAGAAAAATGTCTAAATCATTAGGTAATTCACCCGATGCATTAAAGCTGATAGAGGATTATGGAGCTGACGGAGTACGTGTTGGGCTATTATTAAGTTCGGCGGCAGGTAACGATTTAATGTTCGATGAAGATTTATGTCAGCAAGGAAAAAACTTTGCCAATAAAATCTGGAACGGATTCAGATTAGTACAAGGTTGGGAAATAGCCGATATTCCACAACCAGAAGCTTCAAAGCTTGGTTTAGAGTGGTACGAGTCAAAGCTAAATAAGACCTTATTAGAAATCGAAGATCATTTTAGTAAATTCCGTATATCAGATGCTTTAATGTCTATCTATAAATTGGTTTGGGACGATTATAGTTCTTCGTTATTAGAGATAATTAAGCCTGCATACCAACAACCTATAGATAGAACAACGTTCGATAAAGTAATTCAGCTGTTTGAACAAAATTTGAAGTTATTGCACCCTTTTATGCCATTTTTGACTGAAGAAGTTTGGCAGCATATTGCAAAGAGAGATGAGAGTGAGGCATTGGTAATATCGAAATGGCCAACAGTTGGTAAAATTGATGAAGAGCTTATAGCGCAATTCGATTTTGCTGCAGAGGTAATTGCAGGAGTAAGAACCATCAGAAAAAACAAGAATATTCCAATGAAAGAATCTTTGGAATTATCGGTTCTTAATTCTGAAAAAGCAAGCAACCGTTGGGATGTTGTTATTTCTAAACTCACCAATGTTTCTAAAATCAGTTATTTAGGCGAGCAGCTAGAGGGCGCATTGACGTTCCGTGTAAAAAGTAACGAATATTTTGTGCCAATGGAAGGAGCTATTGATGTAGAAGCTGAAATCGTAAAGATTAACGAAGAGCTGAAGTACACAAAAGGGTTCTTGATTTCTGTTCAAAAGAAACTTTCTAATGAACGATTTGTTAATAATGCACCCGAAAAAGTAATCGCAATAGAGCGTCAAAAATTGGCAGATGCTGAAGCTAAAATTGAAACATTAGAAAAAAGTTTAGCGAGTTTAGGCTAGCATTTTAGTTGATAAATTAATTAAGCCTCATTCCTATTTAATTGGGAATGAGGCTTTTTCTATTGTTAAAAGTATTTAGGTAATCATGTTGTTTTCGTATTTTTAAGTGAACAAAAAGCTAGAAAAATGAAATTATTAAAGAAAGAAGATATTAAACAAGAGGTATTCGACCTGTATGACGCATATGCCCATAATAAATTAGAACGCCGAGACTTTGTTCAGAAACTATCGGTATATGCCGTTGGCGGACTCACAGTGCCATCATTAATGAGTTTTTTAATGCCAGATTATGAAAATACTTTTTTGGTGGCGAAAGACAATCCAGATTTAGATTCGGGTTTTATTACATATAATTCCTCTAAAGGTGGTGGAGAAATAAAGGCGTTATTATCCAAGCCAAAATCGGCAGAGGGTAGATTACCCGGTATTGTGGTGGTTCATGAAAATAGAGGCTTGAACCCGTATGTAGAAGATACGGCGAGAAGAGCAGCTTTGTCTGGTTTTATGACCATCGCTCCAGATGCATTGAGTCCGCTAGGTGGTTATCCCGGCAATGATGATGAAGGTAGAGCGATGCAAAGAACGCGAGATAGAGATGAAATGTTAGAAGATTTTATAGCGGCATTTGAATATTTAAAAAATCACGAAAGCTGTAATGGCAAAATAGGAGTTGTAGGTTTTTGTTTCGGCGGATGGATTTCTAATATGATGGCAGTAAAAATACCAGATTTGGCAGCTGCTGTTCCATTTTATGGTGGTCAACCAACGGAAGGCATAGAAAATATAAATGCACCTTTGATGTTGCAGTATGCGGGTTTAGATGAACGGGTAAACGCCGGATGGCCAGCGTATGAAAAGGCGTTGAATGAACTTGGTAAAGAAAATGTCGCCTATTTCTATCCAGAGGTAAATCATGGTTTTCATAATACATCTACACCAAGGTATGACGAACCTGCCGCAGAATTGGCATGGTCCAGAACTATTGAATTTTTTAAAGAAAAGTTAGTTTAAATGACTGATTTTAAGCACTTATAATAACGTGTGTTTTTAGTTTACTTCAGATTTTGAGCTAGAAATCAATTTATTTGAGTCAAGCAGACAGTGCTAATCTCTTTAGTTTTGTCATATAAACAATCTAAAAAAACACATTATGAGAAGTCTATTATGGTTAGTAGCAGTTATTTGTATAATTATATGGTTATTGGGAATGTTAGGTATTGTTCCTGGTCTTGCAACAGGTAGTCTAGTACACATTTTATTAGTGATAGCAGTTGTTGTTATTCTTTACAATATCATTTCAGGTAAGAAGGTCTTGTAAGTAAGATTACATATATCATTTTATAATAAAAAATATGAACCCTTGATCTAATTCGAGGGTTTTTTATGCTTAAATAGTATCTTTAATACTATGATTAGACCATATGTACTTGCAGAAACCAATTGGGAACATTTAAAAGATGAACAAATAGAATTGGCAGTTTTGCCTTGGGGCGCTACAGAGGCGCACAACTATCATTTACCGTATGGTACAGATAATTATCAAGCGCAAAGTATGGTTGAATCGGCAGCTGGCATTAGTTGGAAGAAAGGTAAAAAAGTCATAGTTCTGCCGACAATACCTTATGGTGTAAATACAGGTCAGAGCGACATTTATTTAGATATGAATCTAAATCCTTCAACACAGTTGGCTATTCTTAAAGACCTGTTGACGGTGTTGAATAGACAAGGTATTAAGAAGTTATTACTATTTAACGGTCATGGTGGTAATAATTTTAAGCCTATTGTAAGAGAGCTTGGCTTGATGTTTCCTGAGATGTTTATAAGCTTTTGCTTTTTTCCGCCAATGTTAGATAAATCTAAATATTTTCAAGAAGAAGGCGATCATGCAGATGAGATGGAAACAAGCTTAATGCTTTATTTAAGACCAGATTTGGTGTTAACAAAAGACAAATGGGGTAGTGGTAGTGCAAAATCATTCAAGATCGATGCATTTAATGAAGGATGGGCGTGGGCAGAACGGCAGTGGTCTAAAGTAAGTAGTGATACAGGTATTGGTAATCCGGAGTTTGCTACATCAGAAAAAGGAGAGCGTTTTTTTAATGACGTATGTGCAAAATTAGATACTCTTTTTTGTTCACTTTGCGATGCTGACTTAGATTCATTATTTGAATGAGCTTACGCTGTTTAAAATTACATTTTTCTGATTTGTAAATTTAAAAAATCCCTTTTCTTGTTATTTCCTTTATTTTGAATCAGGTCGGCTTCTATTTTAAAATTGTATAGGGCTCCTAAAATGATTATATTTTTAAAAATATATTGACTTAACAATGTAACTTTAAATTGATTTTCACCGAATACTTCTTCTTGCATTAGTAAAAGAGGAGAAAATGTCATCAATATATGTACTATAGCAGTGTATATTATAAATTTATTTTTCACATTTAATAATAATGATAGTCCGATAAAAGTTTCAATAATTGCTAAGAAAATTAAACCAAAATGAGGTGGCAAAACATGTAATGTTAGTATTTGAATGGTATTTTTAGCCAAATCTTCTGCAGGACTATAATTTGGAAAAAATTTTAAAACACCAAAAATAAAATAAACTGTACCAAGTGCGATACTGATGATTTTACTTTGTAATTTCTCTTTGTACTGCATAATATGGCTTCATCAATTATATAAGATATTATTATTTAAATTCTTCCAATAGCTCTGGGGCTATTTTTACTTTAGAATTGTTCATGCGGTAGGTAATTCCAAAATTGATTACATAATCTGCGAAAGCGGCATCTCCATGCCTAGGCGATCCAGTTAATTGTTCAGTTTGAATGTCTGTGATGCTTTGGGGGCGTTCTCTTCTAACAGCGAATGGAATATTCAAATTAAATGAAAAGTTGTTTTGGTTTAATGAAAGTCCCGGATCTATCGATAATACATTGCCAGGTCGTCTAAAACCGTTATTCCCTCCAATTAAATCTTTTACGGGCACGCAATCAAAACGTGAGCCTAAAGAACTTGATATGGAAGGGGAAATAGTATAGCTAAAGCCAGCTCTTATAGAGTACTGGTCAGGTACGGCCATTATAGATTCATTTTCAAGTATTGGATTTAGTGTTTCTCTAAAAGTCCTGATTCCATTAGTCTCTCTCGGATTTAAAAGATAAAAGCCACTGGCATATCCAAATAGTCCATTAGCCATTTTTTTGTACGATTGAAAATCTAATGTGAAGCCAATACCACCATCTCCAGGTTGAATTGATTGGTCTACAGGTCTGGTTTGTGGTTCGGCATTAGGTCCAACGTTATAAAATATGTCTGATGCATTATAATTTCCCGTAGGTAATTTTAATCCAAGACCTATTGAAATGTTTCCGTTTATATTTTCTTCAAAATTTAATAGCCAAGCTCCAATACCGAATCGAATATCTCCGATACCTCTAGAGAAAGTTGTATTTCTCTCATTTCTTCCATGCTCATATAGAGAAGATCTTGAATTGAAAACGGTTGGTAATGTAATACTTGAATATACCCTTTTACTAATACCATATGTTAAAAAGAAATCGGTGCTATGTGAAAAATTGACCACTTCGGTATTGTTTGTAACGCGATCGGGCTCTTCTTCGAGACCTCTAAAATGACGAAAAGATTTAAAAAAACGATAATTTATTCCTAGTTGAATATCACCTTTATTTAATAGGTTGTTCTCTAAGCTGTTTCCTACACAAGATGAAAAATGACGAATAGCTACACACCCTTGTGCTTTTAATTTTGTAGCTGAAATAAAAATAAAAAGAGTTAGGAATACTAGTTTTTTGGTCATGATTAATTGGTTAGGGTAATAATGGCCATCTCTATTTGCATAAAGAAGACCATTATTTGAAATTCTATGAAATAACTTAAAAGACTTAAGTTTGTTTAATTAACTCGCGACCAAATTAATTTAATAAACCAACTTTGAGATTAACCGTTTTACAACAATGATTAATGAAAAGTTAATAGGTTTAATAAAAGTTTAAGTTTATTAATATTCCGATTAAATTAAGTTTCTTTGAGAAATATGTTTAAGAAAAGAAACATTTATATAGCCTTGTTTTTTATTTGTCTAATTGGGTTGGCCGTAGTGCAATACCAATATTTAAAGATTGGTTTAAATTTAGCCAAATTTCAATTCAATTCTAATTTAGGAAAAGTAAGTAACGATATTTCATTAGGGCTACAGTCAAAAAATCAGTTAACCTATTTAATAGGCAGTGCATTAAGAAAAGATACGGCGTATTTTACGATGAGTGTAGATAGTGTGCAAGATGCTTCAAGATATTATTTAAAAGATTTTATTACAGAAAAACTCGTGGAAAATGGAATCGATACCGACTTTAGTTATACGCTATACACGAGAGATTCATCATTTTACCTTCAATCACCTAAAAAATTTAAAAATGATATTAACGCTGAATTTTACCCAATTGAACTAACTGGCTATTTACCTACACTACTTAAGGAAAAAGTATTGTTAGAACTACAGTTCAACAACCTTAACAATTTTTTTTTATTTAAATTAAACGCAATTACCTTACCAAGTATTCTCTTTATTTTAGGTATAGGTATTGCGGTAATCTGGGTTCTTAAAACATATTATTGGCAACGTAAAGTAATAACTACCACCAATGAGTTTATAAACAATCTAACACATGAATTAAAAACTCCGGTGTTTTCAATTGGGTTGGCAACTAAAATTCTTGAAGAATCGGCATCACAAGAACAGAGACCGATTTTGGAGTTAATAAGGCAGCAGGTAAAAAGACTTTCTGTTCATATTGATAAAGTATTAGAATTAGGTAATCTAGAGTCGAACAATAAAGTGTTAGAGCTTGAGAAAAATGATTTTCGACCATATTTAGTGAAATTATGTGAGGAGTTTTCAACTTTGATTACTATTGAAAATGTTCAGTTTGTATATCATGTGGAAAAAGAAAAATTTTTAATAAAAACTGAAGTTTTTCATTTAGAAAATGCGATTAATAATCTATTGGATAATGCAAAGAAATACTCTGAAAATCCAGTGATTGAACTAAATGCGTACAAGGTGAATAAGCAACTTGTCATTGAAATCGCAGATAATGGAAAAGGTATTTCGCAAGAAGAAAAAAAGAAAATATTCTTAAAATATTATAGAATTACCGAAGAAGGCATGCAGCCTATTAAAGGTTATGGTCTTGGGTTGAGCTATGTTAAAAAAGTTATTGAAAAGCATAAAGGAAAAGTAGTGATAGAAAGTGAAAAAGGTAAAGGAACCAAAATAACTCTTACAATACCTCTGAGTAATGAATAAGCGAAAACCCAAAATATTGTTAGTTGAAGATAGTGCTGATTTAGGGTATCTACTTTCTGAATACCTAGGTTTGAAGAATTTTGAAATTAGTTGGTTTACCAATGGGGTAATCGCTTTAAAAGATTTAGAAACAACAATATATGATTTAGCAATTTTAGACGTTACCATGCCAGATATGGACGGGTTTGCACTTGCCGGGAAAATAAAAGAGAGATTTCCGAATTTACCTTTTCTATTTCTAACTGCGCGTGCATTAAAAGTTGATGTACTTAAGGGATTTTACTTAGGTGCTGTAGATTATTTGAAAAAGCCAATTGATGAAGAGGAGCTAGTTATTCGGATCGAAAATTTATTATCAAGATTAAATAGTACAGATAAAGTAGAAAATGGAAATAAAATTTTTCAAATTGGTCGGTATAGTTTTAATTCTATCAATCAAGAATTATTATATGGAGAAGAAGCTATTCATTTAACAACTAAAGAAAGTAAGCTACTACAGTATTTAGTAATGAGAAAAAATGAGTTATGTAACCATAAAGATATTTTAATTACACTATGGGGGGCTAACGATTACTTCAATAAAAAGAGTTTGAATGTTTTTATAACCCGTCTTCGCAAATATTTAGAAAAAGATAAGACTATTAGTATAGATAATATTCACGGTCAAGGTTTTATTTTAAGAATGTAAAAATTAGGATCAAATACTTATTTACTTCAATTCTTTTTCAACTAATTCTATATAGGCTTTCATTGCCTTTTTCTTAGTCATATTTTTGGCTTGAAATAAAGCATTTGCTTTAAAAGCATTGATTAAAGGGGTTTTACTACCCGGGTTGTCAAAATTAGCATTGGCTATTTTGTAATAAGCGTACAACTTTAAAAGTATGTCAGCCGGTATCGGTTCGGTAAAGTTATTGACCAAAGCAACGGTTTCCTCAAATTCAATACGTAATTTCTTCATTCTCGTTTGGGTCAACATAAGTAGCTATACAAGTCTGTGCGCCTTTAACCTTTTGGTTTAGCTTTACATTAATCTGACAATCTAAAGGTAAAAATAAATCAACTCTAGAACCAAATTTTATAAACCCTGCGTCATCTCCTTGTTGTACACTTTCCCCTTTTTCTGCATAATTAACAATACGTCTTGCTAATGCGCCTGCTATTTGTCTATATAATATTTCACCAAATTTTGGTGTCTTTATTACTACCGTAGTTCTTTCGTTTTCTTCACTAGATTTTGGATGCCATGCTACTAGAAATTTACCTGGGTGATATTTTGAAAACGTAATGCTACCACTTACGGGGTATCTTGTTACGTGAACATTGACAGGGGACATAAAAATAGAAACTTGTCTTCTCTTTTCTTTGAAGAATTCTTTTTCAAAAACTTCTTCAATAACAACCACCTTGCCATCAACAGGAGACAGAATTTCATTGAAGTCTTTTGCTGCTAATCGTTTAGGGTTTCTAAAAAATTGAAGTATGATTATCAATACAATTAAACCAAGTAATTGTATGGTCAATTTTAACCAAGATATATCAATGAAGAAATGAGCTAATAGTACGCTAATTCCTACTAAACAAAAAGAAAACAATATTATTTTTTGTCCCTCCTTATGAAACATAACTAAATATATTTAAAGTTAAATAAGCAAATGGCGCAGCAAAAACCAAACTATCTAAACGATCTAACATGCCACCATGGCCTGGTAATATAGCGCCACTATCTTTGACACCAGCTGCTCTTTTTAATTTCGATTCTATTAAATCGCCTAAGCTACCGGCAACAACAATTACAGTTGCAAGTATCATCCATTGAATTGGACTAATCAAAGCTTCAAAGGTAGCCATTAAATATGCCGCTATAAGTGCAAATATAAAGCCTCCTAAGGTACCTTCAATGGTTTTCTTTGGAGAAACTGAAGGAAATAATTTAGTTCTACCTATGCTTTTACCTACCAAGTAAGCAAATGAATCATTAACCCATATTAGTATAAAAATACCCATGATCAATAATTTGGCAAAAGCGTCATTTTTATAGGGTATCATGGTTAGAAAAATACAACCACCGCCAATATAAAATAGACCCACTATAAACTTCATCGAGGTATTGAATTTTACAGGTTTTTTCGTAAAAAGGTTGATGAGTAGGTATATATCAACAACAATGGTAATCACCATTAGTATATTGATGACTTGTTGGTTTTTCACCAAATAAATAAAAGCCCACCATAAAGCTAAATATGCTGCAAATATGTGATAGCCTTTTAAGTGTACCAGTTTTTTATACTCATATAAACAAGCTAAACCAAAGGTCATGAATAAAAAATCGAAGGCATCAGAACTTAAAAAGACTGCTGACAATAATAATATAATGTAGACAGCCCCTGTTAGTGACCTTCTTAAAATTTCTTTCATACTATAAATCTTCCAGAAGTAAAAGATAAAGATTTTTAGTACTACTACCATACGTTAAAAAATCATCTGAATTTTCTTCGGTAGCTTTAAAATGTTTTAATGTAGTTATGTTGGCCGGTATTTTTTGGCCGTATTTTTTCTTAATGGTCTTTAGACCTTCACCTATAGACTCTACCAGCTGGCTGGTTGTAGCAAAAACCACAACATTACTAGGTAGTTCGTTTACTTTTTTCTCGTGTAGTTGATTAGAGCAAACCAAAATACTTCCATTTTGAGCGATTAAATGTTCACATGTTGTAAAAAAAACTTCGCTTTCACGAGCTTTATCGGTAAAAGTGATAGGTTCTTTTGAAAATTTTTGGGCTAGCCTTTCATTGAGAACAAAGAAAGGCTCACTTTCCCAATTATTTTCTGTAACAATATTTTGAATCGCTCTTGATACTTCTACATCAGAATCGCAATAAATGAACTTACCGCCATTTTGCTTGAAATGAATAGTAAATTTTTCATCAACGGGAATATTTAAATCGGGCATGTGGTCACCTCGCGTCTCCACAGTTTCTTTCGAAACCTTCTTCTTGCCACCACCAAATAAAATATCTAAAAACCCCATTTACGCTGCTGAAATAATTGCTAGTCTAAAGTACTGCAATTTTATTTATTCTCTGTAATTTCTTCCTCTTCTGTTTTTGAATCTGAGTCTTTTAATTTTTCAAGATTTTTTTTATTTTCTAGAGCTAGAATATCTTTTTCAAAATTTCTTACTCCAAATATTTTTTCTAAATCTTCTTTAAAGATAACCTCTTTCTCTAATAGTCGTTCGGCCAATGTGGTTAACTTGTCCTTATTATCTGTAAGAACTTTAATGGCTCTTTGGTACTGCTCTTCTATAATTTTAGAAATTTCAGCATCTATTTTTCGAGCGGTATCTTCACTATACGGTTTTGAAAAACCATAAGAATCCTGCCCGGCAGAATCATAATAGGTTATGTTTCCTATTTCATCATTAAGACCATAGATAGTTACCATTGCTCTCGCCTGTTTGGTTACTTTCTCTAAATCACTCAATGCACCAGTAGATATTTTATTGAAAATAACTTTTTCAGCGGCTCTACCACCCATGGTTGCACACATTTCGTCCAACATCTGTTCTGGTCTTACAATTAAACGCTCTTCTGGTAAATACCATGCAGCACCTAATGATTGTCCTCTAGGTACTATTGTCACCTTAACTAAAGGGGCAGCGTGCTCTAACATCCAACTTGTGGTTGCATGACCAGCTTCATGATATGCTATAGTTTCTTTCTCACCAGGAGTAATGATTTTATTTTTCTTTTCTAGACCTCCAACGATTCTATCTACGGCATCTAAGAAATCTTGTTTTGTGACTGCTTTTTTCTCGTTACGTGCTGCAATTAATGCCGCTTCGTTACAAACATTTGCAATATCTGCACCAGAGAAACCAGGCGTTTGTCTTGCCAAGAAATCTAAATCTAGAGTTTCAGCAGTTTTGATAGGCCTTAAGTGAACTTCAAATATTTCTTTACGCTCTCGAATATCTGGAAGATCCACATAAATTTGTCTGTCAAATCTACCGGCACGCATTAAGGCTTTGTCCAATACATCTGCACGGTTGGTTGCTGCAAGTACAATAACATTTGTGTTAGTACCGAAACCATCCATCTCAGTTAATAATTGGTTCAATGTATTTTCACGCTCATCGTTAGAACCGGTAAAATTGTTTTTACCTCTAGCTCTACCAATAGCATCAATCTCATCAATAAATATAATTGCTGGCGATTTGTCTTTCGCTTGTTTAAAAAGGTCACGTACTCTAGAAGCACCAACACCTACGAACATTTCCACGAAATCTGAACCAGATAATGAAAAGAAAGGCACTTTAGCCTCACCTGCAACGGCTTTTGCTAAAAGAGTTTTACCTGTTCCTGGAGGTCCTACTAGTAATGCTCCTTTAGGTATTTTACCACCTAATGAAGTATATTTATCTGGGTTTCTTAAGAAATCCACAATCTCTTCAACCTCTTCTTTAGCACCTTCTAAACCAGCTACATCTTTGAAAGATGTTCTAGTATCTGTCTTTTCATCGAATAACTTAGCTTTAGACTTGCCGATGTTGAAGATTTGACCACCAGCGCCGCCGCCGCCGCCGCCGGACATTCTACGCATCAAATAAATCCAAATACCAATGATTAGTACAAATGGTAATAAGGATAGCAAGAAATCTAAAATGGCTGTAGACTCTTTACCAAATTCAACAACGGTATCTAAATTGTTTTCTTTCTTGATGTCAGTTATTTCATTTTGAAATATTTGAAGATCACCATAGTCTAGCGTATACTGTGGTAAGTTGCCGGAAGATGGAAGAAATGATTTCTCATTTACATCTTTATGTACCTCTTTTGCTATAGCTTCGTCTTTAAGAAAAACCTTTGCTTGATTGGTATTTGTAATAATTAAAATCTTCTTAACATCACCATTTCTCAGATATTGTTGTAATTCTGAAGTAGTCGTTTTATTGGTGCTAGCTAGATCATCACTATTGAATAATTGAAATCCAATTAATAATACTGCTACTAATCCATAAATCCACCAAGAGCTAAACTTTGGTTTTTTCGGATTTGTTTTGTTTTCTTTTGCCATTTTATTTTTTTATTAGTTTACGCTACTCTCTATGGTTGTGAATTTTGCATCTCCCCACAAACCTTCTATATCATAAAATTCTCGTACTTGCTTTTGGAATACATGAACTACTACATTTACATAGTCCATTAATACCCATTCGGCATTGTCTTCGCCTTCTACGTGCCAAGGTTTATCTTGAATCGCTTTACTTACTGTTTTTTGGATAGAACCTACAATAGCATTAACATGCGTATTTGAAGTACCGTTACAAACTATGAAGTAATCGCAAACGGTATTCTCAATTTCTCTTAAATCTAATAGGTTGATGTTATGACCTTTTACTTCGTCAATTCCCTGAATTATTAATGCAATTAACTCATCTTTGCTAGTTTTACTTTCCTGCATTCAAAAATTTTAGTTTTTACAAAGTTATTATTTTTTTGTTCTTTTAGGACTAGTTTTTAACAATACATTAAACATTCACAATAAGAACGGTAAATGCAAATAATCAAACTTGATGCCACGCAATCTACAAACACCTATTTAAAAGAGTTGTTGTTTGAAAAAGAATTGGAAGATTTTACCATAATAACAACTAAAAATCAAACTTCTGGTAGGGGTCAAATGAATGCGAAATGGGAATCTGAATCAGGTAAAAATCTAGCATTCAGTATGTTGAAGCACAATATTGACGTGCCTATTAAAGAAGTTTTTTTAGTCAGTGTCTCTGTATCCCTTGCGATAATAGATAGTTTAAAACGTTTAGGAATACCAAATTTAAGTATAAAGTGGCCTAACGACATTCTGTCAGGTAATCATAAAATAGGAGGTATTCTTATCGAAAATATTTTGTCTGGTTCTAAAATAAAACGAAGTATAATTGGTTTTGGGTTGAATGTGAATCAAGAAGTGTTCAAAAAAGCACCACATGCGTCTTCATTAAAAAATATTATGGGTACTGATTTTGATCTTGATTTGGTGTTTTATTCTTTAATAGAACAATTAAATATCTATTTAAATAAGCCTATTCAATCTTTAGAGAATGAATTGTACAATCAATATCATTCTCTATTATTTAAAATAGGGGAGATGAGTACTTTTAAGAACCAACATAATAAACTATTCACTGGCACAATAAAAAAAGTCTCTAATAGTGGCAAGCTTATAGTGAAAGATGAAAATGGTGATTTTCAAGAATATGGATTGAAAGAAATACAGTTGATGTATTAGACTGTACCCAAATTCGTTGATAAAGTATTGATGAAATTGGTGATAGGCTTTTTGATCATCATCGCCATCATGGCATTGAATTCACCTTTAAAACTTAAAACAACCTCACTTATACCACTTTCAATTTCTGTAATATCTGCAGTTAATGTAAATGGTAGTTTTTCGCTGGCAGCACCCAATATTATTTGATTAAATGGTGTCTGTTCTTTTTTCTCTAAAACAATTTCTGGCATTCCTTTTAAAGCAAAAAGAAATCTATTTTCGTTTAAAACTTCAAATTTGTCAATATTCTCTGGCATTAACTGTCTAAAATTAGGCAGGTCATTCAAAAAGTTAAAAGTATCTTCAGTGCTTTTAGATACTTGTGTCTTTGGTGTTTCTATTAACATAGTTATTTATTTGTCCATTTTGAAGGATCTTTCCTCCATTCCATTAATGTAATTAACTGCTCTTCTTTTACATAACCTGTATCAGATGCTTGTTCGATAAGATATTCGTAGCTACTTAAAGTATGTAGTTCGGTATTTTTTTCTTTAAAGTTATTTGCGGCGGTTTCAAAACCGTAAGTAAAAACGGCTAACATGCCTTTTACATTCGCGTCAATAGCTCTTAAGGCGTCTACAGCGTTTAAACTACTTTTTCCGGTACTGATCAAGTCTTCTATGACAACAACCGTTTGGTGTGCTTCTAAATGGCCTTCTATCTGATTTTGGCGACCATGAGATTTTGGTTCAGGTCTTACATATACGAAGGGTAAATTAAGTTTATCGGCTACTAAAGCTCCTATTCCTATTGCTCCTGTAGCGACCCCAACGATACAATCGGGCTTGCCATAAAGTTGCTCTACTTGCTTTGCCATTTCATCGCGAATATAGTTTCTGATGATAGGATAAGAGAGTAATATTCTATTGTCGCAATATATTGGAGATTTCCAACCCGAAGCCCATGTAAAAGGATTTTCGGGTTTCAATTTTATTGCATTAATTTGCAAGAGAAGCTCTGCTGTTTTTTTTGCAGTGTTTTTGTCTAAAACCATGACGCAAATGTATAAAGTTTTTGTTAATGAATTGCCTTTGATTTTGACAAATAAACTCTCTGATACTACAAATGGGGAGTATTTTTCGTTAAATCAAGAATCTATACAAGAGGCAATAAGTTCATTGAGGAAGGGGAAGTTGGAAGAAGCGTTTATTTATCATCCTAATCACGACGAAATTTTAAAGAAGTTCACAAAAGAAATTCCTTTAGTAATTGCTGGTGGCGGTGTGGTGAAAAATAAGGAAGGAAAAGTACTTTTTATCTATAGAAATGATAAATGGGATTTGCCAAAAGGTAAGTTAGATAAGGGTGAGTCAATAGAAGAATGTGCCATTCGAGAGGTTGAGGAAGAAACAGGTGTTAGGGATCTTGTTATTGATAATTATATACGCACCACTTATCACATTTTTAAACGTAACGGTGTCAATAAATTGAAGCAAGTATATTGGTACGCCATGAGCACCGATTTTGAAGGTAAATTAAAACCTGAAAAAAAGGAGGGCATATATAAAGTAAAATGGAAAGGATCCGCTAAAATTCAAAGGGCGCTTGAGAATTCTTACGTAAATATTAAAATTTTATTTGGGGAAGATTAGGTTTTATTTTTTAATTCTATATACCGGATATTGTAAATGTGCTTTTTCATAAAGATCACTTTGCTTAAAAAGCCAATCTAATTGTTTGTACCAATTTTCATTGAAATCTGAATCTAGCATTTTTTTATCCTCAAACTTTGCTTTAAGTATAGAATCATTTTCTAACATTTTTAATGCGGTATCTTCAAACACATAAGGTGAAAATCCTTCTTTTTGCTGCAGTATAGTGTCAAAGAAATTCCAATTAAAAAATGAATCAAATGCAGCGGGTTCTAATGTTTCTAAAAGATATCTAAAACCTGGTTGATTAGTAGGTATTATAAGATCACCTGCATGAAATTCTTTATTGTCATCTGTGACGTTTACGGTTGTATTATAATGCGGGTAGTGTCCTTCATAGGGTGATGTATAGGTTTGGTAATCGTTAATTTTATAAGATTCTACGGTAATTATCGAATCTTTCTGAAGTGTCGTATATATAATCTTATTTAAATCTATTTTTTCAATTACATTTCTCCATTGTGCACCTAATATATATGCATTCGGAATTTTAACCGAGTCTGCTGGCGTATAAAAATCTTGATAAGCTACTTCAGTTTCAGTAGGTATTTCTCGGTTGTATTTTAGTCTTTTTAAACCGGTAACCTCACTAATAATAGTATCAGCCTTAAAACCCTTGAAAATATAATTGGAAACTTTGGTGGTATCAATAGTCCAAGCAGTGGTGTAATATTCCTTTTCGTTATAAAATGATAAAGCGGAATCTCGTAGATTTCTAATTTTATTGCCGTCTTTTTCAACTATGGCTATCATTTTTCGCATCAATTCATAAGTGCCCGTTACACGCTTTTCATATGGTTTTAACATATGTGTTTCGACCATCATACCTACAGTATTGAACAGTGTTGTGTAACCGGTAGAATATCTTGGATAATCTAAAAATTGTTGAAACCCTTTTTCTGGTGGGGAATTGAATACGTTTACATATGGTGTAATATCCCAATTAGATTTTGCTAACGAATCTTGTAATTGAGGCATCAAAGAATCATGAATATATTCACCTAATTCGCCTCCTAGTTTATTATGCTGTGTAAAAAGATGCGTTAAGGTGTATTGGTAATCGGCACCATTACTAACATGGTTATCAATAAATACATCAGGATTAATAAGATGAAATATCTCTGCAAAAGTTGCAGCATTCTTGGTGTCGCCTTTAATAAAATCTCTATTTAAATCGTAGTTTTTGGCATTGCCTCTAAAACCATATTCAAGTGGTCCGTTTTGGTTGGCCCTTGATGTACTGTTTCTGTTTAATGCACCACCAATGTTATAAATAGGTATGGTAGCAATTATTGTTTCTTTAGGAGTTTCAATGTTATTGCTTGCTAAATCGCGAAAAAGCAACATTGTAGCATCGATACCATCACTTTCACCTGGGTGAATACCATTGTTAATCAACATCATGGTATTATTCTCACCTAATTTATTAAAATCAAAATCACCTACAGCACTATAGGTAACTACGTGTAATGGTTTACCACTATCGGTTGTGCCAATGGTCTGTATGTTTATTGTAGAAAACTCTTTCGATAGTTTTAAATAAAAATCGATTACCTGGTCATATGTAGCAGTTTCTACCTTGTTCGAATTTTCAAAAGGAGTGGGGAAATCGGTCTTGGTATCTTCAACTTTACTTTCACAGGAGAAAATTAACAGCGCTAAAAATAGTAAAAAAATATTTTTCATGTACAAACAATTTAAGAGGTGATTAGAACCGATAATTGATTGTAAAAATAGCGATTACTTCATTGTTTTAAGCCAGTTGGGTAATTTCTGTTATTTTATTTCTGTCAATTGGTTTTTGATTAAAAGTTATTAAATGGTGGCTTTTGTCTTTATAATGTTCCCATTGCTGTTTATCTCGCGGGTCAATGGAAGATGTTACTATATTTATTCTAATCTTATTGGTAATCGGAAGCTCAATAAAAGCCTCTAGAAATTCCCATCCATCCATTATAGGCATGTTGATGTCTAAAAAGATAATCTGCGGAATTTGCTGATTGTTATTAAAGAAATTGGTCAGAGCGTCCAATGCAATTTTTCCATTGGCATAAGACTCTATTGAATTACATTCAATACTTGTAGATATTAATTTACGTAAGCCGAACACCGTAATGGCGTCGTCATCAATAATAGTGATGTCACTAATTTTTTTCATTAAAGAAAATTTTAAATTCTGTTCCTTTTCCTACTTTACTAGTTACCTCAACCTTGCCGTTCATAGCATCAATTTGATTTTTTGTTAAGTACAAGCCGATACCTCTAGCGTCTGTATGGTCGTGGAATGTTTTGTACATGCCAAAAAGTTTTTCGCCATATTTATCCAAATCAATACCTAGACCATTATCTTTTATAGTTAAAATAGCATAATTGCCTTTTTTTTCTGCACTCAACGATACATATGAATCTCTATTTGGATGTTTGTATTTTACCGCATTTGTGATAAAGTTGGTAAGTATACTATCTAAATATGCAGGTACCGACTTTACTATAAAATTTTCTGGTATTTTGTTTTCTAATGTCGCTTTATTGTCTAAGATGAAAGGTGAAAGATTTTGGCATGCATCTTCTACCTTTTCATTTAAACTTATTTCTTTAATTTCAATATTTGTATTCGTATTTATTGAAACTACCTCGTTTAAGTTATCTAAAGTTTCTAATAAATTATTAGAAGCTTTAGTTAGCATAGCAACTATGCTTTTCTTCTCATCTTCATCTTTTTCACTTTCTAAAAAGTTTAATAACATGGAGAAATTTGCAGAGTGAGAACGCAAATTATGCGAAACAATGTGTGCAAAGTTTAAAAGTTTTTTATTTTGAACCGATGCAATATTAATAATATTTCTAAGCTCTTTCTCTTTTTCCTTAAGTTTAGATATATCTAGACTAATACCCACAAGTCCATATGCAATACCCTTACCATTTAGCAATGGTATTTTAGAGCTTAGAAATGAAGTCTGCTTGCCATCTAATCTAGTATTGACCGTTTCTTTTGCTATTACCGGTTTTAAAGTTTTCATTACTCTTAAATCTTCAGCTCTAGATTTTTCAGCTGATTCGGAAGGGTAAAGTTCAAAATCGTTTTTGCCTAAAATTTCTTTTGGGTCGTTAACCCCTAAATATTCGCACTCTGCTTTATTTATAAGAACCTTTCTTGATTCCGTATCTTTTATATAAACATTTACAGGTAAATTATCTATTAAGGTTCTAAGTAATTTTTCGTTATTTATAATTTTAATATCAGCTTCAACTTGCTCGTGAATGTCTTGAAAAGTACCTATTAGACCTACCATTTTACCTTTATTATAAATAGGTTTTCCGCCGGCCATTACCCACTTTTCTTTGCCTGTTGCCGTTATAATTTGCAGCTTTAAATTGCTCCAAGGTTTACCTTTATCTTGCGCTTCAAAAAGCGCCATTGATATAGTATTTCTACTATGCCCTTCTTTATAATAAAAAAGTGCAGTTTCAATATTGGGTTTAAAATCAGGTGATACCTCGTGAATGGATTTTGTTGTAGTACACCAAAATAGCTGGTTGTCTTCCATATTAAATTCCCACCTGCCAATTTTGGTAATTTCCGTTTGTTGTTGTAAGAGTAATTCTTTCTTATTAAGTTCTAGTTCATTATTAACAGCATCGGTAATATTATTTAATTGAATAATTGCTCCAACAATATTCTCATTAGCGTCATACCATGGGGCATTCGTCCACTCGAACCAAATGTCTTGACCTTTGGTATCAATGGTTTTATGTATGCCCATAGGCTGAGGATTTCCTTTAAAACAATTCTCTAATACCATTTTCCATTTATGGCTTAAATTTGGAAAAACCGCAAATAAACTGTTTGATTTGTTAGACTCTTCATTTTCATTAAAAATACTCGTCCACTTGTCAGATGTCTGAACAATGTTATAATTTGTGTCTACAAAAGCGGTTGGTGTTGGCAATTGTCTAATTATAAACGAGGTATTAGATATTAGGGGAACTTTTATCATACCGATGAAATTTCTTACGAATGTAGTGGGGGTTGCTTTGTTTTGGTACATATTTGTTGTGAATGTTGTCAATTATGTTGTAAAACAATCTATAAACTATTTATTCTATCAATTTTATTTTTTGTTGAAGTGAAACCTGAAAGTGGTTCCTTCATTTGGCTTACTCTCAACCGTTATTTTACCATTCATTGCATCTACCTGGTGTTTAGTAATATATAGACCTATACCTCTAGATTTTTTATTTTGATGAAAGGTTTTATAAAGACCAAACAATTCGTTGCCATATTTTTCTAAATCGATACCCAGACCGTTATCTTCTACACTTAGAATTGTGTAGTTTTTATTCTCTTCGATACTTAAAATGATGATTGGTTTTTTATCATCACACCTGTATTTAATTGAGTTTGTAATACAGTTGGTTAAAATACTATTTAAATAGGCTGGTAGTGCCTTTACTTGAGTTGTCTCTGGTATTTCATTAATGATTTTACCATTTGTTTCTTTTAGTAGACCTGCCACATTCTGTTCAACAACAAATAAGCAGTCATTTAAAGAAAGTAATTTTTTCTCCTCATTAATGCTGGACTTTACGGCAACAATCTCTCTAAGCCCTCTTATTGTTTCAGATAAGTTGTCTGAAGCGCTAAACAACATGTTCATATATTTGTTACGCTGAATTTTTCCAGCTTCATCATTTAAAAAATTTAGTAAAAGTGAAAAATTCGTTGCATGTGTTTTTAGATTATGAGATACCATATGGGCAAAATTTAATAGTTGCTCATTTTTTTCTCTTGACGATGTAATGGTGTTCTTTAGGTTTCTTTCTAATTTTGTTTGTGAGGTTATATTCTCAAAAGTGCATAAAACTCTTTTAATACCAGAGGTACCTTCAACTAGAGTACCACTCATTTTAATATTTATATTGTGTTTTTTTTGATTGGTATAGGTGAACTTAACAGGTTTAAAACAACCCTGTTCATTCAGTTCGTCTATAAGTTCAGTGCTTTTGTTTTTAACAGTATCGTTAATAAAATTCTTAAAATTATGACCTAAGAAGTGTTCTTTTTCAAAAGATGTAAGTTTGGCGAATTCATTATTTACGTCTAAAAAATTTCCATTTGAAAAGTCTATAATTGCTAATCCAAAAGGCACCTTTTCAAATAATGGATATTCAATTAATGCGTTGTCCTTAACTTCTATATTTGGCTTTGTTTCATTTTGAATATGTTGAATTGTACCAATTATTCTTGTACACTTACCATCTTTAAATTTTGGTCTACCAATGGTGTTGACCCATATGATGATGCCATCTTCTCTTTTAAGTTGTGCTTTTTCATTCCAAGGTATACCAGAGTTTATAGCTTCAAAAATAGCCTTCGTGATAACTTCTCTAGATTCTTCGGTATAATAACTTATTGCGTCTTCTAAATTGGGTTCAAATTTGGCAGATAAACCATAAATTTTATTTACAACCGGAGTCCAGTTTAATTCTTCTTTAAGTACATCAAATTCCCAACTACCAATTTTGGCAACAGAACTTTTTTGATTTAGAATAAGTTTGGTTCTATTAAGTTCAATTTCAATCTCTTGAGTTTTTGAAATAGGTTCTACTTTAATGATAACGCCTATTATGTTGCCATAACCATCTTTCCAAGGATTTAGATGCCAAACAGAATCTTTAGAAGAGTACTGATTGTCCTTAGCATTATATTTAAACTTAATATCTCTTAATCCATCTAAGCTATATTTTAGTCTAGAAATAAAATCTTGAGATAAATCAGGAAATAAATCGAGAAAATATTTGCCTTCAATATCATTTAGGTCCAATTCAAAATTTGCCTGCCATCTAGGTGAAGCACTGATCAGTTTAAAATCTGTGTCAATTATGACAATAGATGAAGGAATTTGATTGATCCAATCTAAAGAAAAAGATGAACTATTTTGTGCTTTGAACATGGTTAGAAAGAATTTTCCTATTAATTTATAGGAATATTCCAATTCTTTCTTACAAATTGTTGTGTTTTTACTTAAAAGTGTGGTTTTATGTGACTATTTTGTTGTGAGACCAATGAACTTCATCTATTTTCTTACAGAATCGGGTACTAAGCCAGTGTAGTCACCACCATTACGTATTACGTCTCTTACAATAGATGAGCTGATGTATGATTTGCCCGATGAGGTCAATAGAAACACAGTTTCTATCTCAGATAATTTACGATTTGTATGTGCAATTGCCTTCTCAAATTCAAAATCACCAGGATTTCGTAATCCCCTTAAAATAAAATTTGCATCTACTTTCTTACAAAAATCAACAGTTAGACCTGTGTATGACTTTACTGAAATAGAGGGTACATCTTTAAATGCCTCTTCTATAAATGAAATACGCTGTTCTAAGCTGAACATGTATTTTTTATCAGCATTTTTTCCTATGGCGATAATAATTTCGTCAAACAAAGTTATACCACGCATAATAATATCATGATGCCCTAAAGTTAAAGGGTCAAAAGAACCAGGAAAAATTGCGCGTCTCATAGATGGGTTTTACGTTTTAAATATAGTTAATTTAAGCCAATGCCTCTGTAATTGCATACTCAAATAACATACCTAGCTCAATACCAGCTTCTTTGGCTTGTTGTGGTAATATACTCTCTGTCGTTAAACCAGGTGTAGTATTAATTTCTAATAAGAATGGTTCATTATCAATAAATATAAACTCACTTCTAGAAAAGCCTTTCATTTTTAGAACGTCGTATATTCTTTTAGCAGCGATCGTAACTTTTTCTAATTGTTCAGGGTTGATTCTTGCAGGAGTGATCTCTTGTGATTTACCTTCATATTTTGCTTGGTAGTCAAAGAAGTCATTTTCAGAAACAATTTCTGTAATCGGGAATACAGTAGTTTTTCCATTTAGTTTTAGTACGCCTACAGAAACTTCTGTACCATTAAGAAAACCTTCAATAATGATTTCATCATCTTCTTTATAAGCAGTTTCAATAGCACCTTTTAATTCTTCTGTTTTATAGACTTTAGTAATACCGAAACTACTACCAGACTTATTGGCCTTTACAAAACAAGGTAGTTTTACCTTATCTATAATTTTAGTTTCATTTATTTCATCACCTAAGTTTAGGTAATAAGAAGGTGCAGCTTTAATTCCGTAAGGTTTTAATACACTTAATAAATCTCTTTTATTGAAAGTTAGCGCTGCTTGATAAAAATCGCAAGAAGTGTGTTTTATTCCTAATAATTCAAAATAGGCCTGCATGAGTCCGTCTTCACCAGGTGAACCGTGTATGGCATTAAAAACACAATCAAATGTTATAGAGGTATTGTTCAAAGGGATAGAAAAGTCGTTACGGTCAATTGGAGTTTCGTTACCGGCATCATCTAAATAGACCCATTTATTCTTGAAAATATGTATTCTGTAAAGATTAAATTTTTCTTTGTTCAGATACTCATAGACCACATTTCCACTTTTAAGCGATATTTTATATTCACTAGAATAACCGCCCATTATTATTGCAATATTTTTTTTCATTTGTATGGTCTATTAAGAATGTAAAAGCAAAGATGAAGCATTGAAATAAAATAAAAAAGAAAACAAACCGCATTCATGCAAATTGAATTAATTTATTATGTAAGATGTAACTATAAACCGAAGCTGCTAAAAGGTATGAGGGCATTTACTATATTTGTCGGGTCAAATAATATGTATGAGAAATTTTTTTAATTTTTTAAAAAGTAAGACTTTTTTAATTCAGCTTGGTCTTGCCGTTTTGGTGTTGATCATTACAATTTTTATTGTTTTAAGATACTTGAACAGTACTACCAACCATGGTGAGTTCGTAGAAGTACCAGACTTTTCTAAAAAATCTGTTATGGATATGAGAAAATCTATTGAAGAAGCAGGCTTGAGATATGAAGTACTTGATTCTGCAAATTACAATCCAGATTATCCTAGGTTTTCTATCATAGAACAGAACCCTACGGCAGGATCAAAAGTGAAGGAAAATAGAAAAATATATTTTACTGTTAATCCGTCAGGATATAAAAAAGTAACCGTTCCTAAAATTATTCAAGTAACCAAACGTAACGCATCTTCTATGTTGAAGGCAGTAGGGTTAGATGTACAAAGGGTAACCTATGTAGACGAATTGGGTAAGGATATGGTATACCAAATAAAATTTAAAGGCAAGTATATTAAGCCTGGCGATAAGCTACCTAAAACTTCTAAAATAGAGTTGATATGTGGTAATGGTAGTATTACAGAAAGAGCGGTAATTAAATCGGAATCTGAAGATTAGATGGAGGAGAATATTGTGCAGCCAGAGAATGAAGATGGAGAGCTTTTTGAGCACCATAGGGTAGTAGCGTCAAAAGGGCAAGAGCCATTACGTGTAGATAAATTTTTAATGAATTTCATTGAAAACGCTACAAGAAATAAAATACAACAATCGGCAAAAGACGGTCACGTTTGGGTTAATGACCAAATCGTAAAATCGAATTATAAGGTCAAAGCGGGCGATGAGGTTAAGGTGTTATTTGAGCATCCGCCACATGAGTTTCTGTTAGTGCCAGAAGATATTCCTTTAGATATTGTTTATGAAGACGATGTTTTAATGGTAGTAAATAAACCTGCGGGTATGGTGGTGCACCCGGGGCATGGTAATTATTCGGGTACATTAATAAATGCCTTAATTTTTCATACCGATAATTTACCGGCGAATAGTAACGAGAGACCGGGCTTGGTACATCGTATAGATAAAGACACATCTGGTTTGTTGGTAGTAGCAAAGACCGAAGCTGCTATGACCCATTTGGCAAAACAATTTTTTGATAAAACTTCAGAACGAGAGTATGTAGCTTTAGTTTGGGGTAATATAGAAGAAGATGAAGGTACTGTAGTTGGTCATGTAGGTAGAAACCCTAAAAACCGTTTACAGATGCATGTTTTTCCAGAAGGGGAAGAGGGCAAAGAAGCCGTTACCCATTTTAAGGTATTAGAAAGGTTAGGCTATGTAACACTTGTATCATGTAAATTAGAGACAGGTAGAACGCATCAAATTCGTGTGCATATGAAATACATAGGTCATACGTTATTTAATGATGAGCGTTACGGTGGGGAGAAAATTTTAAAAGGAACAACATTTACAAAATACAAGCAATTTGTAGAGAACACTTTTAAATTATTGCCTAGACAGGCTTTACATGCGAAGACATTAGGTTTTGTACACCCAGTAACCGGTGAGCATATGAGTTTCGATTCTGAAGTGCCAGAAGATATGACCAGTGCTATTGAAAAATGGCGAGGTTATACTAAAAATAGCACAGAATAAGTTTCTTCGATACCGCTATTTAAACTCTTTTTTATCTTTTGTAGGTCTTCCTATTTATCCTGTTTATTTTTGGACATCTAAAATTGCACTATGAAAATTGTTATTTCTCCGGCTAAGTCATTGAATTACGAAAGTGAGCTTCCAATGGCTAAATTTACTTTACCAGAATTTATAGAAGATGCTGAAAAACTTAATAAAATACTGAAGAAAAAGAAGCCGACGGCACTTTCAGAATTGATGTCTATTTCAGACAATTTAGCGCAGTTGAACTGGCAGCGTAATCAAGATTTTACGACACCGTTTACACCAGAGAATTCTCGACCTGCAATTTATGCTTTTAGTGGTGATGTATATACAGGCTTAGACGCGTATACCTTGTCTGAAGAAAAAATGGATAAGCTACAAGAAAGTCTTAGAATTTTATCGGGACAATATGGTATGCTTAAACCTCTAGATTTAATGCAGCCTTACCGTTTAGAAATGGGTACTTCATTAAAAATTGGCAGAAAGAAGAACTTATATGAATACTGGGGCAGTAGACTTACTGATCATTTAAATGATGAAATGATTGATGGTGAGTTACTCGTTAATTTGGCGAGTAACGAATATTATAGTGCATTACAACCAAAGCGTATTAAAGCAGAAATTATTACTCCGATTTTTAAAGATTGGAAAAATGATAAGTTGAAGATTATTAGCTTTTTTGCGAAGAAAGCCAGAGGTGCTATGGTGAGGTATATTTTAGACTCAGACGCAAAAACACTTACAGATATTAAAGGCTTTAATCTAGACGATTATGAATTTAGTCAAGAGCATACCTTAAAAGAAAATCAGCCAGTGTTTATCAGATAAAATATAATCTAGTCTTTTTCGTTCTTAGCTATATAAAAGACGTCTATGAAAAGGGTTTTATTACTTTCTGTTATTTGTGTTGTATTGTTATTCTCTTGTACCGATAGAGATGATGAGGTTAACTTGGTAAATATTCGTATTCAAAATAGTACAAAACTCTTTTTTAACGAAGTACGTATTGCAGAAAGAGATACGGTTTATGAGAATATTGCAGCTGGTGAATTCTCAGAATATATAGAGTTTGAAACTGCATATGCAAATGCTGCTGTTTCTATATTAACCGATTCGACTAGTTTAAATTATATTCCTACAGCGGTATCTTCAGATTCTTTGCCTATAGGTTTTTATACCTACGAAATTAGCTTAGATGAAGAAAATCAAGTAGGGTTGACATTTAGAATAGATGATTAAAATTATTTCTTTTTATTGATTTTTATTTTTTCTTCTACAGTAGGTCTCTTTTTAATTTTACGTGGTCGTCTTGCCCCGTAAGAATTATTAGATATTTTTCCTTTTTTCGATTTTTTATCTCCCTTGCCCATAACTAGTTTTTTTAGGTTTCTTTTAAAGTTAGTAATTTAGAAATCATTAGAGCGTATTATATGCTCAAGAGAATAAAACTATAATGCAATACGTATTTAAGCATACTCACCCTTACAATCCTTTTATTGACTATAGTACCGAAAAACTAATTGTAGGTACTTTGCCACCACCTCGTTTTACGACGGGCGAGTTGAAGGACGGTGATGTCGATTTCTGTTATGGTAGTAAAGACGGACAGCTATGGCCTATTCTAAATAAAATCTTCGATTTAAACCTAAAGTTTGAAACAACTGTTGAGGCAATAGCACAACGCAAAGCATTTTTGAAGCATAGAAAAATTGGAGTATGTGATATAGTAGCTTCTGCAGAACGTGAAAAAATAGATGCATCAGATATTGGTATGCAAAATATTGAATTAAGAGATGTTCTGAGTTATTTAGAAAAGTATACCAAAGTACATACGCTTTTGTTTACAGGAGGAAACAGCAAAAACGGGCCAGAGTATTTTTTCAGAAAACATTTAAAAGAGTATTCGGTATCATTAGTTAGAATTTCTGATGAAGTGCCTAGAATTCATGAATTCATTCATCCTAGTACTGGTAAAACGATTAAAACGGTCTCTTTAATTGCACCTTCTGGGGCGGCAAATAGGGCAGTGGGTAGTCTTAAGGAGTATAAAAAGATGAAGCTGCAAGATGCAACTTTTAATACGGTAGATTTTCGAGTGCTTCAGTATAAAGATTTCTTCTGAAATAAAATAAATTTTCAAAACTTCTTAAAACTAAAAAGAGTCTTGCTTTTAAAACAAGACTCTTTTACGAGAACACTATATGAAAATGAAAAAATTTATTATTTATTTACACCGTAAAGATATATAGCATATCACGTATTTTAGAATATTTGTTGTCAATACGCATTATTTTGTGGTATACTTCTATGAATATGATATTTCACAAAAATGATTCTCTAATTTCTTTTGGAATAGCGATATTTATGTTCGAATTTTAGAAAGTTTGCCGTAATGATACGGCTTAAAGTTTTTGATATATGCAACAACAAGAAAGGTTGGCAGAATTTAAGAAGTCTGTCCAAAATAAATTTAACGTCTACAACAGTCTATTTTTAAACCTACCCTATGAGAATATAGAGAATGTGGGTATGTTGATTCCGTTATTACTGAATCAATCTGAAAAAGGATTGAGCGACGGTCTTAACCCGAAAGAAATATTAGAGAATTTTTTCGAAAATTTTGTTGAAATTAATTCGGAAAAAGAGCAGATAGATTTTATGTTCCGTATTATACAGTATGTAGAGCGCCAAGTGGTTCTTTATGATAGTGTAGAAGATGCTGCGTTCCCGAAGTTGCAAAAACATTCTAGTTCATTATCATTGAAAGATTATTTTCAATTAGTTGAGAAAAATAATTCATGGGATACTATTTGGGATAAACTAAGTAATTTTAGTGCTAGAATTGTGCTAACGGCTCACCCAACACAGTTCTACACACCTGCGGTTTTAGATATAATCACCAATCTTAGAACATTAATCTTAGAAGATAAAATTGATGAGATTGATGTTGGCTTACAACAATTAGGACTTACATCTTTAATAAACGCTAAGAAGCCTACACCTTTAGATGAAGCAAAAAATATTATCTATACATTAAGACATGTGTACTATGATGCTATTGGCGAAATGTATGCATATATAAAAGGTAGCGTAGGGTCAAAACAATTTGAAAATCATGATATAGTAAAACTAGGTTTCTGGCCAGGTGGTGATCGTGATGGTAACCCATTTGTAACTGCAGATATTACTAGAGATGTAATGAACGAGCTTCGTTTAACTTTAATGAAGTGCTATTATAATGACCTAAAAGGGCTAGTGCATAAACTGACCTTTAAAGATGTACAAGAGCCGTTACAAAAGCTTAGATCTAATCTTTATACCGCTATGTTCGATAGTTCTAAAGATATTGGTTATGAAGATTTAATTGTACCATTAGAAGAAATCAGGTTAATACTTATAGAAAAATATCAGAGCCTTTATTTAAAAGATTTAGAGCTTCTTATTGATAAGGTGAAAATTTTTAAAGTACACTTTGCAACGATTGATATTCGTCAAGACCATAGTATGCATACTAAGGTAATCGTCGAGGTTTTGAAAAAGAACGGATTGATTAAAGCAGACCTGAGTGAATTATCTGAAGAAAAATTGATTGATATTCTTTTACATGAAGATTTAAAATTGGTAGCAGATGATTATGAAGAAGATATTGTAAAAGATACGGTTAAGAACATACTTCAATTACAGACCATACAAGATAAGAATGGTGAAGAGGGTTGTAATAGATATATCATCAGTAATTCTGAAGATGTATTCTCTATTCTTTTCGTTTATGCATTATTTAGATGGTGTGGCTGGGCAGGTAAGGATATTACTTTTGATATTGTACCATTATTCGAAACCATGAACGGTATGGATAATGCGAAAGCTACAATGCAGTTCTTATTTGATTTACCAGAGTATAAAGCACACATCAAGAATAGAAATGATAAGCAAACTATAATGCTTGGTTTTTCCGATGGTACAAAAGATGGTGGTTACTTAAAAGCGAACTGGTCTATTTTGAAAACTAAAGAAGAGCTTTCAGAAGTTTGCGAAGAACATGATATAGCGGCTATCTTCTTTGATGGTAGAGGTGGACCACCAGCAAGAGGTGGTGGTAAAACACATCGTTTTTATGCAGCACAGACAAATAAAGTTGCGAATAACGAAATTCAACTTACCATACAAGGGCAGACTATTACCAGTACGTACGGTACAAAAGAGCAGTTCATTTATAACAGTGAGCAGTTATTGACCGCCGGACTTTCAAATACAATTTTGGATAAGGAAATTGTTATATCAGATTCAGATAGAGAACTGATAGAAGAATTATCTGAAATGAGTTTTAAAAAGTATGACGACTTAAAGCATCATGATAAGTTCATGCCATATTTAGAAAATATGAGTACGCTCAAGTATTATACAAAAGCTAATATTGGTAGTAGACCAGGTAAAAGAGGAAATAAAGCCAAATTAGAGTTGTCAGATTTACGTGCAATTTCTTTTGTAGGTTCTTGGAGCCAATTGAAACAAAATGTACCTGGTTATTACGGTATTGGAACAGCTTTAAAAAACTTAGAGGATAGCGGAAGATTTGCCGAAGTTCAGAAGCTTTACAATGAGGTGCCATTCTTTCAAGCTTTAATGATGAATAGTATGATGAGTCTTTCAAAATGTTATTTTGAATTGACCAGTTATATGAAAGAGAATAAAGAGTACGGAGCTTTTTGGGAGATTTTATTAGCAGAGTATCAACTTTCTAAAGCTATGTTATTAAAATTATCAGGAATGGAAATTTTAATGCAAAAAGAAGCAATTTCTAGAGAGTCCATTAAAATCAGAGAGAATATTGTTTTACCGCTATTAGTGATACAACAATATGCACTTCAAAGAATAGGTGAGGGTACAGCGTATAAAGAGTTATATGAGAAAATTGTAACTCGATCTCTTTATGGTAATATTAATGCAAGTAGAAACTCGGCATAATATCTTATAGTAAAATTTAAAAAGGCTCTGTAAATTTATTTACAGAGCCTTTTTTATTGAATTCGTTTTGGTTTAATGAACTTTGCGAACCACTTTTATATTGTTTGAAATATCAAAGCAGCCATTGAATTCATCAAATGTCCAACCAGGTTCCATACCTGTTAATCCATCTTCATATCTAATGTAGTAGATAAAACAAGTGCCTTCACCTGCAGCATTAAAATCAACCGATTTTAAATCGGCTAAAGTTGGTGGAAGACCAAGTATTTTACCAGTTTCATCAGTAATTATCCAAGAGCTATTGACACCAGATGCATTTTCGTTGTCTACGGCAATACCAGTTACAAAATCAGCAGTTTCATCGACTATAAATTCAAAAGGTCCTCCTGTTATAGTTCCAGCTTCTGGCTGAGTTCTAACTACGGTCAACGGATTTGATAAAGCAAAGTTACCTGTAACATTGTTTGCATTCATATCAACTTCAAGTCCTGTAATTTCGCCTTGGTAACGTGCGTACCAAATTAAGCATGTTCCTGCACCGGCGCCATCAAAATTAATCCCTTCTACAGCTGCAAGAGTAGGAGGTAATCCTAATATTTTTCCTTGGTCGTCAGTTATTACCCATGTATTTTGAGAACCTGAGGCATTAGAACTATCAAGCGTAATACCGTATACATTATCTACTTCACCGTCCACACAGAAACTAAATAGTCCACCAACTAGCGTACCGGCATTTACACCTTGTACTCTTTGAACTTCAATTGAGTTAGATAGATCAAAGCAACCAGTTAAATCTGCTGCATTTTTACCCATTTCGGCGCCTTCTAAACCATCTTCATATCTCAAATACCATATAAGGCAAGTGCCAGCACCAGCCGCATCAAAATTCACACCCTTTACGGCATCCAAAGTTGGAGGAAGACCAAGAATGTTCAAATCTTCATCTGTTATTACCCATGTGCTATTTGTTCCTGAAACTTCAGAGGCGTCTAACATTAAGTCAGTTACATAGTCGGCTTCACCATCTACATAAAATTTATATGGACCGCCAGTTAAAACACCAGCTTCTGTTTTACTTCTAACCACTTCTATTGAATTAGATAAATTAAAATTACCTTGTAGGTCATTTGCATTCATATCAACAGCTAGTCCGTTCAATTCACATTCATAGCGTAAATACCATATTAAGCAAGTACCCGCACCTGCTGCATCAAAATTCACCCCTTCTACTGCTTCTAATGTGGGTGGAAGACCTAAAATTTTACCTTGTTCATCAGTAATAACCCAGCTGCTACTGCTACCTGTAGATTCTGAACTGTCTAAAGTTATACCATATACATTATCTTCTTCACCGTCAACACAAAAGTTAAAAGGTCCGCCAGAAATAGTTCCTGCGTTTGCAGCATCTAATCTTGTAACTTGAATGGAGTTGGATAAACTAAAACATCCTTCAAGTTCACCTGCGTTCATACCAGCTTCGGCACCAACCAAACCATCTTCATAGCGTAAATACCAAATAAGACAAACACCGGCACCGGCCATATCAAAATCAACTTCTTTAACGGCATCTAAAGTTGGTGGCAGTCCTAGAATATTTAATTCGTCATCGGTAATTACAAAAGTACTATTGCTACCTAGTGCTTCTTCACTATCTATTGAAATTTCGGTTACAAAATCGGCATTGCCATCTACTGTAAATTCATAAGGTCCGCCAGAAAGAAGCCCTGAAGCTGTTTCGTTTCGTTGAACTTCAATAGAGTTCGATAGATCAAATGAGCCTTCAAAGTTGTTGGTGTTCAAACCCATTTCGAGTCCTACTAAACCTTCTTCATATCTTAGGTACCATATAAGACATGTGCCAGTGCCTGCTGCATCGAAATCTACACCTTGTACGGCTTCTAAAGTTGGTGGAAGACCAAGAATGTTGTTTTGGTCATCGGTAATAACCCAAGTACTCATGTTACCTTCAGAGTTTTCGCTATTTAGGGTGATGTCAACAACCATATCTGGTACACCATCTACACAAAAAGTAAAGGGTCCGCCAGCAATATCACCAGATGCAGGAACAATGACATCTGTAATGGCATTGTCGTCATCTGAACAACTTGCTATAATTAGCAAGAGAATTAAAATCGATAAAAAGTTGAAATTTTTCATATGTTCTGTTTTTTTAGGTTACAGACAAATGAAGAAAAATCATATAACAAGCTAATCACAAGAATATCAACTTATTGTGATAACTCTTGTGATAGTTTCGTGATGTTTAAATAGTGAAACCATTTTGGTCCCTCTATTTTTTATTGATTCTTAGTGATTTAATTGGCGGTACTTAATAGCGTATAAAATGTTTCGATACCATAGGCTATCTGACCTATTTTTAAATTCTCGTTGGGGCTGTGTTGATTGTTGTCTGGGTTGACCATAGGCACAATAAATGCCGGAATCTTCAATTCATTGATAAAGGGAGAAATAGGAACTGTACCCCCCATTATTCTTATTTGAACGGGTTTTTCTCCGAATTTAGTTTCCATGGTTTTAACGATGCTATTACCAAACGGGTTATTCAAATCGGTACGAAATGCATCTGTAACGGTACCTTCTTTAATGGTAACAATCTTATCATATTTGAGACGGTCTTCCATAGTGGGTTCTGTACTTATAACATGAAAGCCTTGATTTTTAATATGCTCTTTTACTAATTTTTTAAGTCTGTTGCCATCTGATTCTGGTACTAACCTTATGTCTAATTCTGCAGTAGCAGTAGCCGGTAAAATGGTTCTAGCTTGATCACCGATCCATCCAGAACCTAGTCCTCTTATATTGAAAGAAGGGTATTGCAATGCTTCTTGGTAAAAACTACCTACTTTTTCAGGATTGGAAATTGCTAAATTTTTATTGATTTCTTCGATGTTATCAGGCACACTTTTTAGAATTTCTAATATAGCTTCATCTAAGGTAATTCCGTCATAATATCCTTTTATTAAGACACGACCATCAGCATCTTTCATGGTTGCCAAAAGTTGCGCCAATTGAAAGCCGGGGTTCGGGGCATAATTTCCGTAATGTCCACTGTGCTGAGGTTTTATTGGTCCGTGAGTGGTAATCGATAATGTAGTGATGCCTCTACACCCATAAACAACGGTTGGTTTCCCTGAAACATGAACGGGACCATCATTGATAACTAAAAAGTCAGCTTTAAGTAAATCTTTATAAGTGCGCACAGCTTGCGGTAAAGGTGCGCTACTTTTTTCTTCTTCACTATCCAAAATTACTTTTACATTGTAGGGTATATCAACATTGTCTTTTTTAAGAGCGTCAATTGCATTTAAGAACATTACAATAGGTCCTTTATCATCAGAAGTAGATCTACCAAAAAGACGCCAATCATAATTTATATCATCATCTAAATCTGAAAAAGCTTCTTTTTTCCAGCCATCATCGGTTTTAGATTTTAGTACTACTGTGTAAGGATCTGGCTGATCCCATTTTGTTGCATCAACAGATTGACCATCTAAATGCATGTAAAATAAGATGGTAGGTTTATTATCATCCATCGGTAGAGCTGCAAAGAAAAGTGGTAAACCTTCTGTCTCTAGAATAGTACTATTGAAGCCACGTTCGGTAAATTTTTTTCTAAGCCAGAAAAGGTTAGTATCTATATCGTCTGCGTTTAAGGCGTCATTTGGTATGGCAACAAATTCTCTTAATTCGGCAATAGCATTGGCAACTTTAGATTTTATAAGAACAGAGTCTTGCGAGTAGCCAGAGTAAAGAGATAAAAATAGTAGAAGCGTAAATAATTTTTTCATGTTCGTTCTCGTGAATATATTCTTTAAATGTAAGGAAAATGCGGGGAAAAGAACGCTTAATAGATTGTGGTAAATGTTAAGGTTTTCTATATGGAAAAGCTAGCGGACTTAAAGTTAGAATTAGAAATAGTATGTCATTAATCTTGTTAAGGCAAAGTCAGCTGGTTACGTTTATTAAAACTATCTATGTCAAAAAAAAAAAGAGGTTGTCCAGAATAGGCAATCTCTTTTAGAATTTTAAATAAATAGAATTAACTAATAGCTTTTTAGTTGGTTCAATTTCTGTATGATGGATATACTAAATTTTACTACTTGCTTTTGAGTTAAAAATTTTTATGACAATAAAACGAATTAAAAGTATAAACGGAAAGCCATGTAATACCACATCAAACCAATCCATAAAAACCATTCCCTTTGCTCCACCAAAAATCCATTTCAATTTCCCCCAAATATGAGGTTCAGGAAAAAACGGTGCTAACCCTAAGGTTAAGCATAGTATAATAATTAGTTTAAAATTGTTTATGAACTCTTTCAAATTAACGTATTAGTTTTGTAAACTCAGCAATTTTATCAGTTCCATTAGCAGTCAAATACTTAATAAAAGCAGAACCTATTATGGCGCCTTTAGCAGTTTTCGTAGCTTGTTGAAATGTTTCTTCGTCTTTAATACCGAAACCTACTATTTGTGGGTTTTTTAAATTCATTGCAGCAATACGCTCAAAATAGCTTTCTTGTTCTTGACCAAAGCCCGATTTTGAACCTGTAACACTAGCTGAACTTACCATATAGATGAATCCGTTTGAAGCATCGTCAATTTGGCGAATACGAGTATTACTCGTTTGTGGTGTAATCAAAAATACATTTATGAGACCGTATTTCTTAAAAATAGCCTCGTATTCATCTTGGTAAACATCAAGCGGAAGGTCAGGTAAAATTAGTCCGTCAATACCTATTTCTTGACATTTTTTGCAGAAAGCCTCAACACCGTATTGTAGCATTGGGTTAAAATATCCCATGATGATTAACGGAATTGAAACCGATTTACGAATGTCCTTTAACTGCTTAAAAAGAATTTCTGTGGTCATTCCATTTTTTAGAGCAGCTGTAGAACTTTCCTGTATAGTTGGTCCGTCTGCCAAAGGATCACTAAAGGGTAATCCTATTTCAATCATATCGACACCGTTCTTTTCTATATCTTGTATGATTTTAACCGTGTCGTTCAATGCCGGATACCCAGCGGTAAAATATATGGAAAGCAGTTTTTTGCCTTCTTCTAATTTTGTGGTAATTCTATTCATCTAATTTGATAATTTTTTGAATTTTATCCTCGTTTTTAGCAGTCTGTATTCGCATTCTTAAGTCATTTAAACTTTCGATGAAAGAAGTAAATATAGATTGAAAGAACTCATGCGGTTTTAATTTTTCTATTTCATTCATTGATTCATAAATATTGTGCTTAAAAGCTATTTCATGTGCATATTTATTTCTCAATTTATTGAGTTTGGAAATATCTTGAATGAGCTTGTTTTTATTTTTAAACTCAATTAAAGAGATGAATTGACTCATTACTTGTGAAAATTTAGCTCCATCTTTTATTTTATCATGCTTTTTTTTATTTGGGTATAAACATATTTTTTCAAGAAAATTGGCATATATAATTAGTCTTTTCATCAATTCTATAGTCATTTGATGAAATAGTATTATTGAGAGAAGTTTTTTATGATAGTCTTTATCATTAGACATAACCATGATTTCTCCAAATGCATCGCTTGAAGATGATATGTCTTCTGCATATTCAGAGTCAAGATTACCTTCAATATTCTTCAAATACGATATGAGTTCTTCTTTGTAGTTCAATTATATTATGCTAGCTTAAAATAATCAATATATGTGTTCAAATCTTTATCTCCACGACCAGAAAGGCTGATAACGACAACGTCATCTTTTTTGAATTTTTTGTGTTCAAAAATTGCAAAAGCGTGTCCCGTTTCAATAGCAGGTATTATACCTTCTAATTGTGATAGTTCTAAACCTGCGGCCATAGCTTCATCATCTGTAGCAGAATAAAACTCTGCACGACCAGATTTATAAAGATGCGAGTGCATTGGGCCAACACCAGGATAATCTAATCCTGCAGAAATGGAGTAGGGCTCCGTAATTTGGCCGTCAGTTGTTTGCATTAACATGGTCTTACAACCATGAATAATACCAACTTTACCAAGAGCAGATGTAGCTGCACTTTCGCCAGAATTAACACCTTTACCAGCTGCTTCAACGGCAATAATGCCAACTTCAGGTTCATGTAAAAAATGGTGATACGTACCAGCTGCATTACTACCACCACCAATACAAGCTACCACATAATCAGGATTTTCCCGCCCTTCATGTTCTTTTAATTGCCATTTTATTTCTTCAGATATCACAGATTGAAAACGAGTAACCATATCTGGGTAAGGATGCGGACCAATAGCAGATCCAATAATATAATGGGTGTCTACAGGGTTATTGATCCAATCTCTGATAGCCTCATTGGTAGCATCTTTTAATGTTCTACTTCCAGATTTTGCAGGTCGAACTTCAGCGCCGAGCATTTTCATACGGGCAACATTCGGGGCTTGGCGGGCAATATCAATTTCACCCATATACACAATACATTCCATGCCCATTAAAGCACATACTGTAGCGGTAGCAACACCATGCTGACCAGCACCGGTTTCAGCAATAATTCTAGTTTTGCCCAATTTTTGTGCCATTAGAATTTGACCGATAGTATTATTGATTTTGTGGGCACCCGTATGGTTTAAATCTTCTCTTTTCAAATATATCTTACAACCGTGCTTTTCAGAAAGGCGTTTAGCAAAATATAGCGGAGAAGGTCTACCGACATAGTCTTTTAAGAGCTGATTAAATTCTTTTTGAAAAGAATCTTCATACATCAGTTTTAAATAATTTTCACGAAGCTCTTCTACATTTGGGTACAGCATTTCAGGTATAAAGGCACCACCAAATTCACCGTAGTATCCTTTTTCATCAGCATTATAGTTCATAGCGATTCTTTAAAATTTTGTAATTCATCAATATTTTTTAATCCTGGTGTTATTTCAAATTTGCTATTTATGTCGATAGCAAAACAGTATTTAGACTCAGTTGTTTTTCTAAATTCGTTGATTTTATCAAGATTATTTGGACCAATACCGCCACTTAAAAAATAAGGTTTGGTAGATGGGTAATTTTTTAGAACAGACCAATCGAATGTGTATCCATTACCACCGGGTAATTTTCCTTTAGTGTCAAAAAGGAAATAGTCGCACACATTTTCATATAGTTTCAATACATCAAAGTCGAATTCTTCTTTAATAGAGAATACTTTTATGAGTTCTACTTTGTGATTCAATTTTTTTAATTCGGATGCAATTTCAGCACAGTAATCTGGGGTTTCATGACCGTGTAATTGCAGCCCTTGTAATTGATATTTAATCGTTGTTTCAATAATATATTCTAATTCTGCATTAACAAAAACTCCAACTTTATTTATTGTTAGCGGAAGTTCGGGGATTTCGCCTTCAAAAAATCTAGAGGAATGTTCCCAGAAAATAAAGCCCAAATAGTCTGGTCGCAATTGCGCAACTTCAGCCGTATTTAGTTTCATTCCACAAATCTTTAGTTTCATTAGTTCTGCAGGTTTTTAATGAATTCAATCGCACTTTTACCTGGATTATCTGTCTTCATAAAATTCTCACCAATTAAGAAACCTTCATAACCAAATGGTTTTAATTCTTTGATGGCGTCAATAGAGCTAATTCCGCTTTCAGATACTTTAACAAAATCATCTGGTATCAGTTTAGAAAGTGTTTTACTAGTCTCTAAACTAACCTCAAAAGTCTTTAAATTTCTATTGTTTACACCAAGCATATCTAAACTTGGCATAATAGATTTATGAAGTTCCTCTTCATTATGTACCTCTAATAATACATCTAATCCTAAGCTCTTAGCCAGTTCAGAATAGGTCTTGATTTCTTGCTTTGTAAGTATGGCAGCGATAAGCAAAATAACATCGGCACCATATGCTTTAGCTTCGATTATTTGATATTCGCTAATAATAAATTCTTTTCGTAATAGCGGAAGATTAACCGATGAACGTGCTAAAACTAAATCTTCTATAGACCCGCCAAAGTATTTAATATCAGTAAGTACGCTCATACCACAAACTCCGGCATTCTCATATCCTTTGGCAACCTGTCCAACATTTGCATTTTGATTAATACTTTCTTTCGACGGAGACCTGCGTTTAAATTCGGCAATAATACCCGAATCACTATTTTTAAGTGCTTGAGCCATAGAATTAGTATTCCTTTCAAAAAGCACAGAAGCTTCATATTGAGACACCGGAATAATCGATTTCTTCAATTCGACCTCTTTGCGTTTATCGGCTACTATTTTATCTAGAATGTTCATAAAATATATCTTTTTTATAACCTCGTCAATTCGACGAATCAAGCTTTTTTTTAATTTTTACTCAACCCTTGTATTTTTTTCAAAGCAGTTAATCCGTGTCCGCCCAATAAAGATTCCTTGGCTTTTTCAAAACCTTCTAAAGGCGTGAGTTTATTTACTGTAGCAATAGCAATACCGGCATTGGCACACACCACATTGTTCTGTGGTTCGGTACCCTTTCCTTGTAAAACATTTAGGAAAATTTGCGCAGAAGTATCAATAGCATCACCGCCAACGATATCACTTTGTTTAATTTGTTTCACACCAAAATCAGATGGTTTTAGCATGCTTTCTGTATGGTTGGAAATAGTTTTAGTGCTTCCTGTTAAAGAAATTTCATCATACCCATCTAAAGCATGTAGAACGGTGAAATTCTTATCGGTTTTTTGATATAAATATCCGTACATACGGGCAAGCTCTAAGTTGAAAACACCTACCATTTGATTTTTAGGAAAAGCAGGATTCACCATAGGTCCGAGCATGTTGAAAAATGTTTTTACGCCTAAATCTTTACGAATAGGAGCTACATTTTTCATGGCAGGATGAAATAGAGGGGCGTGCAATACACAAATGCCCGCTTCATCGATACATTTTTCGAGAAAGCCTGCATCGTTGCTAAATTTTATTCCTAGAAATTCCATCACATTACTACTGCCACATTTAGAAGATACACCGTAATTACCATGTTTGGTAACTTTTACTCCCGCACCTGCAGTAACAAAAGAGGCAAGAGTAGAAATATTAAAAGTGTCTTTACCGTCACCACCAGTACCACAAAGGTCAATAGGGTTGTAGGCAGACAGATCTACTGCTAAGCACAAATCTAACAATGCATCTCTAAATCCTTCTAATTCTTCAATAGTAATGCTACGCATCATATAAACGGTTAAAAATGCCGCAATCTGACTCGTATTGTAATCACCTTTAGCAATATTTACCAAAATGCGTTTAGCATCTTCTTTAGAAAGTATTTCGTGGTTTATAAGTTTATTTAGTGTCTCTTTCATTTTGTAATACTATATAGTTGGTTGTTAAGGCTAGTTTAAGCGTTCAACCAATTTTCTAACATTTTTTTTCCTTGTGGAGTAAGCACAGATTCTGGGTGAAATTGCACCGCACTTACATCATAAGTTTTATGGCGGAGCGACATAATTTGTCCGTTTTCGTCTAAAGAAGTAGCTTCTAAAACTTCTGGTAAATCAGGATTCACCACCCAAGAGTGGTATCTGCCTACTTCAATTTCATTTGGTAGCCCTTCAAAAATAATATCATCTTTTGTGATTTTTATTTTAGTTGCAATACCGTGATAAACTTCATCTAGGTTTATTAGCGAGCCACTAAATACTTCGGCAATGGCTTGTTGCCCTAAACAAACACCGAATATACTTTTGGTAGGTGCATATTTTTCGATGATTTGTTTTAATAATCCGGCTTCATCGGGAATACCAGGACCAGGAGAAAGTACGATTTTATCAAAAGCATCAACCTCTTCTAGTGTTAGTTGGTCGTTACGTTTTACAATAACCTCGCAACCTAACTCTTCTAAATAATGCACTAGGTTATAAGTGAAACTATCGTAATTGTCTATAACTAATATTTTCTTCATCTTATATGTCTTCAGCTATTTCTAATGCCTTGGTCAAAGCGCCTAGTTTGTTATATGTTTCTTGTAGTTCGCTTTCTGGATTTGATGCAGCGACCAATCCGGCACCAGCCTGATAATGTAGTTTATGATTTTTACTTAAAAAAGTTCTGATCATAATCGCATGGTTGAAATTTCCATAAAAATCCATAAAACCTATAGCGCCACCATAATACCCGCGACTTGTTTTTTCATATTTTTCTATAAGTTGCATGGCCATGTGTTTTGGAGCGCCACTTAAGGTACCGGCAGGAAAAGTGTCCGCTACCACTTTCATGGTAGAAGTGTCACTTTTTTTCATTCCGGTTACCTTAGAAACTAAGTGAATTACATGAGAGAAAAACTGTACTTCTCTATAGTTTTCTACCTGTACCACACTACCATTTCTACTAAGGTCGTTACGGGCAAGATCTACTAACATTACATGCTCACTATTTTCTTTATCGTCGGTCTTTAATTCTTTGGCAAGTTGTGCATCTTGTTCATCGTTTCCAGTTCTTTTAAAAGTGCCAGCTATAGGGTGAATTTCAGCTTTACCATCGCTAACGATCAATTGTGCTTCTGGCGAACTACCGAATATTTTAAAATCTCCATAATCGAAATAGAATAAATAAGGCGACGGATTTACGGAACGTAACGCTCTATATACATTAAACTCGTCACCTTTAAAACCTTGAGAAAAACGACGGCTTAAAACCAATTGAAACACATCGCCACGCTGACAATGTTTTTTAGCTAATTCAACTTGTTCTCTATATTCTTCATCTTCTAAATTAGATGCTCTATCGCCTTCTATTTTGAAATTATATGTAGCAAAATTTCTAATACTTAACAGTTGCTCCAATTCAGGAATGTTATTCTCTGTATTATAGCAATGGGCAAAAAGATAAGCTTCGTTCTTATAATGATTTATTGCAATAATATTTTGATAAACAGCATAGTAAACATCAGGAATATGAACCGAGTCATCTTTAACCGATATATCTATATCTTCAAAATAGCGTACGGCATCATAAGCCAAATAGCCAAACAAACCATTATTAATGAATTTAAAGTCATTTGTATCGGCCTTGAATGTTTTACTGAACGTATCAATAATATCAACAACATTAGTATCTGCCGTATTTTGAATTTCTTCAACTGCACCATCAGGAAACTGCTTTGTAATTATTTCTTTATCCACTTTAATAGATGCAATAGGGTTACAGCAGATATAAGAAAAGCTATTGTTATTGGCATGATAGTCACTACTCTCTAATAAAATACTATTTGGAAAGCGGTCTCTAATTTTCAAATAAACGCTTACCGGGGTCATGGTATCGGCAAGAATTTTTTTGTGATATGTCTTAAATTGATAGGTCATAGGTACTTTTATAAAATAAAGAAGGCTTGTCGTGATGACAAGCCTTTATATAGTTTTACTACAATGATGCTTTTCTCACGATGTTTTTCGTAAGTTGTTCCACCACCAAGTATTTGCGATTAAATTTTTCATTGAGCATCAAATATAAAAAGGAAATTTAAACTATCAAACTTTACCTAGTCAAAAATAAAAATCCCTTTGAATATATCTCAAAGGGATTTTAAATTGTTGTAATTCGAATTTTTAAAAACGATTATAGTGCTAAGTCAACCACTAAATCAAAATCATCATAGATAGCTTTATCTCCAAGGTTATCAAAAAAGCTTCCAGAACCATACTTGATGTCATATTTTGTTCTATCAACTTTAACAGTTGCAGTAGCCTTATTTTCAAACATAGAAACCACTAAGGTTACTGGCTTTGTAATACCTTTAATAGTTAAATCTCCTGTAACAGTATATGAGTTATCATTCATCGCTTTAACAGTAGTGAAAACCAACTTAGAAGTTGGGTTACTTTCAACACCAAAGAAATCAGCAGACTGTAAATGACCTTCTAGTTTTTCTTTTCCTTGACCTGCTTCTAAGTCAGTAACGGTAATTGAAGTCATATCAACAACAAATTCGCCACCGGTTAATTTTTTTCCGTTCATTTCTAAATGACCAGATTTTAGGTTGATGCTACCATTGTGTGCTCCGGTAACTTTGTAACCTTTCCAAGTAACGGTACTCTCGCTAACTTTAATTTCTTTTTTTTCGCCATCAATTGGTGTAGAGGCTGTAGCATTAAATCCAAATACAGCTACGAATGCTAAACTTAATAATGATTTTTTCATGTTTCTAATTTTAAATGATTGTGTTTAATTTATATATGTGTAATAATTTGTTCTTTAGAATATCTAACCTTAAGGTAATTTTGGGTGTCATCTTCAGCGGATCTATAGCCAACAGCTAAAACTACCGCAGCATTTAAACCTTTGTCGGTAAGACCTAAAATTTCATTGTACTGAGCTTTATCAAAACCTTCCATGGGGCAGGTGTCAATTTCCATTTCAGCGGCTATGGTCATTAAATTACCTAGTACAATATAGGCTTGGTTAGATGTCCAGGCATTCTTGTGAGCATCAGATAGACCTAAAAGAGTAGATTTCATAGTTTGCGAAAATCCTTCCAGGTCATCTTTAGATAGTCCTCTAATAGCCATGATGTTGGCAATGTAATCGTCAATCATAGTGACGTCAAAAGTAGGTTTATTAGCTAAAACTATAACATATGATGCATCTGTTATTTGAGATTGATCATAAGAAGCCGCTCTAAGTTTTGTTCTGGTATCGGTATCTTCAATAACAAAAAATTCATAGGGCTGTAAACCATAAGAAGAAGCTGTTAGTCTACCTGCATTTAATAAGGTTTCTAAATTCTCCGTGCTCACTTTTTTAGAGCTGTCGAATTTTTTGGTGGCATAACGCCAGTTTAATTTATCTAATACTTTATTCATTGCTTTTAATTAAAATTTATTTAATAGATCATTGAGTTCATGTAATTCGGTTTCTTCAAAGTTTTTAAGTATTCTCTTCTCTGCATCAAAAAGTATTCTATCAATTTTATTCAGCATATTTAAGCCGCCTTCTGTGATTACTATTTCAACCTTTCTTCTGTTATTAATACAAACAGTTCTATTGACAAAGCCTTTTAAAATTAATTTATCGACCAGGCGCGTAGTGTTACTCATTTTAGTGACCATGCGCTCATTTATAGTAGAAAGATTAGCAGGTTTGCCATTTTGCCCTCTTAGAATTCGTAAAACATTAAACTGTTGAATTGAAATGTCAAAAGGTTTGAGAACCGTTGCTATTTCTTCGTCAATTTTATTTGCAACCAATGCTATATGAATTAATGTCCGTTTTGGCAACGGCATTCTTTGGTTTGTTTTAATAATTTCTTCTACATTCATGTCAATACAATAATTGTATATACAAATGTAATTCTAATTTTGATATTCTGTTTAATAGATTGATTAAATTTTTGTTAAAAAAATAGGAGAGAATCAGATAAAGAAAAATCGATTATTTTTACAATATATAATTTATACTATGGCAGATTTATCACAACAAGATTGGGAAGAACAATTAGAGAAAGATACTAATGCAGTAATTCTCGATGTAAGAACAGAAGAAGAAATAGAAGAAGGTATTATTCCGAATTCTATAAATATTGATATATACAAAGGTCAAGAGTTTGTAGCAGACCTAGAGAAATTAGACAAAACAAAAAACTACTACGTGTATTGTAGATCTGGTGCAAGAAGTGGTCAGGCATGTGCGATAATGAAAAGTTTAGGTTTTGATAAAGCATTTAACCTTCAGGGAGGTTTTATGAATTGGGAAGGAGAAACGGCTTAATTTTATTTCTTTCAGAAAATAGACCCACTTAACTGCGGGTTTTTTATTTTTATAAAATGAAGGAAGATTTGCTTCATTTTATATGGAAGTACAAAAAATATCCCATAAACCAACTCGTATCTACTTTTGGTGAGGAGATACACGTGGTTTCAACGGGTATGCATAATCATTTAAGCGGACCAGATTTTTTTAATTCTAAAATAGAATTGAACGGGCAATTGTGGGCTGGTAACGTAGAAATTCATATAAAATCTTCAGACTGGTATGCGCATCATCACCAAGATGATGTTAATTATGACAATGTAATATTGCATGTTGTATGGGAAGACGATATCTCGGTATACAGAAAAGATGGAAGTGAAATTCCCACTTTATCATTAAAAGAATATATACCGTTAATGGTGCTAAATACCTATCAAAATCTTTTTAATAGTAAGAATTACAAATTCATTAATTGTGAAAATGAGTTTAATGAAGTTGATGAATTTATAAAAAACAATTGGTTAGATAGATTGTTTGTAGAGCGTTTGGAACAGAAATCGATTTTTATTAAAGAGCTATTAGATTATACGAATAATGACTGGGAGCAAGTATTGTTCTTAATGCTTTTAAAAACTTTTGGGTCTAAAATAAATAGAGAAGCATTTATAGAAATAGGCAAATCAATTGACTTTTCAATAATTAGAAAATTAAATGATAAACCCCTTCAAATGGAAAGTTTGTTTTTAGGTCAAGCAAATTTACTTGGTAGCACTTTAGAAGACGATAAGTATTATAGCGAGTTGAAAAAGGAATATCAATTTTTAAATCATAAGTTTAATTTGAGTCCCGTATTCAAGTCTCCGGAATTTTTTAGGTTGAGACCATCAAATTTTCCTACAATTAGATTAGCACAGTTAAGCGCTATATATGCTAATAACAATAATTTATTTCATGCATTAATTGAAAATAACGAGCCTAATTTTTCTGATATTTTAAAATCGGGAACAAGCAAGTATTGGGATACTCATTTTAATTTCGGTAAGATTTCAAAAAAGAGCAAAAAGGGAATTTCAAATTCATTCTTAAACCTGTTGGTGATAAACACTATAATACCGCTGAAGTTTGCTTATAGCCGTTATAAAGGAGGTTTAGAAAATGAATTATTTCTAAAAATGATGTCAGAAATTAAAAAAGAAGAAAACAGTATTATAGCTAACTTTGGTAAATTGGGAATATCAATTAAAAGCGCAAAAGATTCTCAAACATATCTACAGCTATACAATAACTATTGTACAAAAGACAAATGTTTAGATTGTGCTGTAGGGGCTTCTTTAATGAATGTAAAAGTCTAATTTTATACCCCATGAACCTATTTTACAAAATATTGCATTATTTTCAAAAGAGAGGGTATGAGGTTTGTGGTAGAATTGCCGAACGTTTAGGTATACGGGCAAGAGTTGTAAGAACATCGTTCATTTATCTCACTTTTGTGACCGTAGGCTTCGGATTTGCACTTTATTTATTTCTGGCTTTCTGGCTTAGAATAAAAGATTTGATTTATACGAAACGAAATTCTGTTTTTGATTTGTAATATATGATGCAATTATTTCGGTCTAAAATTTATTTGGCATTGGCATTAATGCTAATGGTTTTGACATTCGGTGTACTTGGCTACAGAATTGTTGCCGACTATTCTTGGGTCGATGCTTTTTATATGACCATAATTACGGTAACCACCGTAGGTTTTTCAGAGGTTAGACCCATGGGACCTGCAGGAAAGATATTTACCATAATTCTTATTGTTACAAGTGTGTTTATAGTTGGTTTCGCTATATCTATAGTTACCGAATACTTACTCTCTAGAAACTCAGTTGAACTGCTAAAAAAGAAAAAAATGAAGAATGCCATCGAAAATTTAAATCAGCATGTTATCGTCTGTGGTTTTGGGCGAAATGGTATGCAGGCTGCTGAAAGGTTGAAAGCTTATAAAAGACCCTTTGTAGTCATTGAGAAAGATAAAGAGGTAATAGAACGATTTGAAGAAGGTGTTTTATTTGTCGAAGGTGATGCAAATGATGATGATGTACTAATGGAAGCTGGTATTGAAAGGTCTCAATATTTAATTGCTACCTTACCCGATGATGCTGCAAATTTATTTGTTGTTCTTTCTGCCAGGCAAATGAAAAAAAATCTTTTCATTATAAGTAGGGCCTCATTGGTCAATTCTCAGAAGAAGTTATTTTTGGCAGGAGCGAATAAAGTTATTATGCCAGATAAAATCGGGGGTGATCACATGGCATCTTTGGTGGTTATGCCAGATCTTATCACATTTATGGATAAGCTTTCAATGGAAGGTGAGCATACGACTAATCTAGAAGAGGTAGCTATTGAAGATTTTGCTAATCAAATAGACTGTAATTCGTTGAGAGATTTAGATTTACGTAGAAAAACCGGTTGTACTATAATAGGTTATATTTCTCCGGATGGTGAGTATATTATAAACCCAGAAGCTGATATGAAATTACAGCCGAAAAGTAAGGTCATAGTATTGGGCAGACCTGAACAAATAAAGATATTGAACGAAATGTTCAATATCGAATAATTATCTTTCTGTCGTTTATATTTGATTGCATCCATTATTTTTAAGATATTGCTAGACTAACTAACTAATTCAAAATAAATTTTAAACTTATGAAGTATAAACTTCTAACCCTGTTTACGTTTTTATTTCCCTTTTTAATTTTTTCTCAAGAAGTAGGATTAGATCAACAAATAGATCAAGCCTTTAAGCCTATTTCAGATTTCTTCTCAGCAGTTATTTTCTTCAATGTTTGGCATGACCCAGATATACCATTTGTTTTAGTATTATTGGTAGGTAGTGCTATGTTCTTCACTTTATATTTTGGTTTTCCTAATATTAGATTTTTTGGAAAGGCCATTAATACTGTTCGTGGTAAGTATGAAGATATTGAAAAACATGGTGCGCAGAATCTTTATGGTGAAGATGGTATAGCACAAGGTCAAGATTTATCGAATGTTGACATAGAGGATCATCTTGTAAGTATGGAGAATGATCTTGCTATTGATGGTGATATCATTGATACGATTAGAGATGAAAGTTCAGACGGTGAGGTAAGTCATTTTCAAGCTTTGGCAACTGCGGTTTCAGGTACGGTAGGTAATGGTAATATAGCAGGTGTTGCATTAGCAATTGCACTTGGTGGACCAGGAGCTACTTTTTGGATGATTGTTTGCGGTCTTCTTGGTATGTCAACAAAGTTTGTTGAATGTACACTAGGAGTTCAATATAGAGATGTAGGCGAAGATGGTACCGTTTATGGCGGTCCTATGTATTACATAAGTAAAGGATTAAAAGAAAGAGGTTTCAAAAATTTGGGTAAAGTTGCTGCTGTAATTTTTGCGATTTTTTGTATTGGAGGCTCTTTTGGCGGTGGTAACGCTGCCCAATCTAACCAGGCAACAATCGTTATAAAAGAACTATTTAACTGGCAAAGTACTGCTGCAGGGGCAATAGTTGGTCTTGTATTAGCTATTCTTGTAGGTGTTATTATTATAGGCGGTATTAAGCGTATAGCCCAAGTAACAGAAAAAGTTGTTCCATTCATGGCTGTTATGTATGTTGTTGCTTGTTTGTATATCATTATAAGTAATTATTCATTAGTAGATAACGCTATTGCATTAATTGTAGATGAGGCGTTTAAACCAACTGCAATTGGAGTGGGTAGTCTAATAGGTGTATTGTTGGTAGGTTTTAAAAGAGCGGCATTTTCAAATGAAGCTGGTGCAGGTTCTGCTTCGATTGCCCATTCTGCTGTAAGAACAAAATATTCTGCTTCTGAAGGTTTGGTAGCATTATTAGAGCCTTTTATTGATACCGTTGTTATCTGTTCAATGACAGCAATAGTAATTATCATCTTTAATTTTGGAGGAGCCTTCACCTATGGTGGTGATGGTACTGGTTCTGTATTAATTGATGGTGTTCCTTACGAAGGTGCTGGTATTACTGCTGTAGCTTTTGCGGAATATATTCCTTATTCAAATGTATTTTTAACTATCGCCGTGGTATTATTTGCAGTATCTACAATGATATCTTGGTCTTATTATGGACTACAATCTTGGAAATTTTTATTCGGAAGAGGTAAAACGGCAGATATGGTTTATAAATTATTGTTCTGTACGTTTATTGTTATTGGTGCAGCAGCAAGTATGAAATCTATTTGGGATTTCTCAGATGCCATGATATTTGCAATGGTATTCCCCAATATGGTAGGTCTATTCTTTTTATTCCCAGTAGTGAAAAAGCAATTGAACAGATACCTAGATGCGATCAAATTGAAGTATGACGCTATAGAAGATTAAAATTTAACATGAGTTCATTTAAATCCCACTTCACGTTGAATAAACAAGAACGAAGTGGGATTTTCTTTTTGCTATTTTTTCTGATAATTGTTCAATTAGGGTATTATCTATATCAAACTAATGTAGCAGGTCAGTCTTCACCTTTTGCACCTGATAATGTTGTGCAGGCCGAAATCGATTCTTTAAGGACTATTAGCCTTAAAAAGGATACGGTTCATGTATATCCATTTAATCCGAATTTCATTACTGATTTTAAAGGCTATACACTTGGTATGTCGGTTGAGGAAATAGATAGATTACATGAATTTAGAACGAAAGATGAATTTGTCAATACTACATTAGAATTTCAAAACGTTACTAAAGTTTCAGATTCATTGCTTAAAATTATCGCTCCATTTTTTAAATTTCCAGAATGGACCCAAAATAAGAAAAGGAAAACTTACAATACGTCAACCTCTAATTATAAGGTTAAGAACGTTATTTGGAAAGATTTGAATACGGCAACAGCCGAAGATTTAAAAAAGATTAGTGGAATAGGGGAGAAGTTATCGGCTAGAATAATAAAATTTAGAGACCGCTTGGGAGGTTTTTTAATCGATGACCAATTATTTGATGTTTATGGTCTCGAGGTAGATGTCGTTGCAAGAGCTCTAAAGCAGTTTAAGGTGATAACGAAACCAAATATTATAAAAATAAATGTAAATACCGCAACGGCAGAAGAATTGGCTAAATTGATATATCTGCAAAAACACGTTGCTGAGAGCATAGTAAATTATCGTAATCTCAACGGAAGTATCAATTCTTTGAACGATTTAGTGAAAATTGAGGAATTTCCGGCAGAGCGTATTAATAGAATTGCTTTATATTTGTCATTATAAAAAAAACGCTATGCAAAGTATGTACTTCACAGAAGAACATCAATTATTTAGGAACAGCCTAAAAGATTTTTTACAGAAAGAAGTGGTCCCACATATTGATAAATGGGAAGAAACTGGAACAATTGAAAGGTTCATTTGGAAGAAATTTGGTGATATGGGCTATTTTGGTCTCGCAACTCCTGAAGAAGATGGTGGTCTTGGACTTGATCTTTTTTATACCATTATTTTTTTAGAAGAATTACAAAAGATAAATTCTGGCGGATTCGCAGCTGCAATGTGGGCTCATGCATACTTGGCAATGACACATTTAAATAAGGAAGCAGATTCTTTTTTAAAGGAAAAGTACTTGCGGCCAAGTGTTAATGGCGATAAAATCGGTTGTCTTTGTATATCAGAACCTTTTGGTGGTAGTGATGTCGCTGCGATGAGAACCACGGCTGTAAAACAGGGTGGTCATTATGTATTAAATGGTTCAAAAACATTTATTACCAATGGTGTATATGCAGACTACATGATTGTAGCGGCAAAAACAAGTCCTGAGTTAGGTAATAAGGGTATCAGCATTTTTGCAGTAGATAGAAATAGTGAAGGTGTAACTGCAAATAAATTGAATAAACTAGGTTGGAGAGCATCAGATACAGCCGAGTTGGCATTTGATAATGTAAAAATCCCATTGGAGAATCTTATGGGAGATGAAAACATGGGCTTTTCGTATATAATGGAGCATTTCTCCTTAGAAAGATTGGTAATGGGTGTTAACGCCCACGCTAGGTCAGAGCATGTTTTAGATTATGCTTTAAATTATATGTCAGAAAGGGAGGCTTTTGGTAAGTCTATCAATAAATTTCAGGCATTAAGACACCGTGTGGTGGATCTACATGCCGATATAGATATGTGTAAAGAATATAATTATTCTGTTGCATATCGTTTAGATAAAGGTCAGTATGTAGTTAAAGAGGCGACTATATCTAAATTAAAATCTACAAAAGTTGCTGATGAGGTAGCTTATGAATGTTTACAGTTTTTAGGTGGTTACGGTTATATTGAAGATTACCCAATGGCACGTAATTTTAGAGATAGTAGGTTAGGACCGATTGGCGGTGGTACATCAGAGATTTTACGAGAAATCATTTCTAAAATCATCATAGATAAGAAAGAATACAGACCAGCTACAGTGTAGCTATTTCAATTAAAATTTTAAAAATCAGTTTAAAGGTTGCCGATTTGAATATAGTTCTTATATTTGCAGCCTTAATCATAAAGAAAGGAGGTTGTAGCCCATGTTAATAATACCAGTAAAAGAAGGAGAAAACATCGATAGAGCTTTAAAACGTTTCAAACGTAAGTTCGATAAGACAGGTACAATGAGACAGTTGCGTAAGCGTCAGCAGTTCAATAAGCCATCAGTTGTTCGTAGAGCACAGATACAAAAAGCAGAATATATTCAAGGTCTAAGAGATCAAGAAGAAGTTTAGACTTTGTAATAGAAAATAGAAAATAGAAAATCCCGCAATTTGCGGGATTTTTTTTGTCCAAATTTCAACAAACACAAAACTTTGATACCTTTAGAATATGTTTTTGACAGAGTTTATTTCTTATTTAACGTTAGAGAAAAATTATTCTAAGCATACTGCGAGGGCGTACGAGAATGATATTCTTGAATTTAGTGGTTTCTGCTTTTCAAATTATGATATCAACGATATTGATATTGTAGCATATGACATAGTTCGATTTTGGATTGTTAATTTGTCGGAAAGAAAAATCAACAATAGATCTATAAATAGAAAAGTATCGTCATTAAAAGCTTATTTCAAGTTTCTTCAAAAAATAGAGGTAACAGAAATTAATCCGTTGAATAAGCATAAGGCTTTGAAGACTGCAAAGAAAGTCGAGATTCCTTTTTCTGAGATAGAAATGGAAAATGTGCTATCGCAAATAGAGTATAAAGATGATTTTGAGGGTATAAGAGATGAATTGCTAATACATGTTCTGTATGTTACCGGTATGCGTAGGGCAGAGGTTATAGCATTGAAAGTGTCAGATGTAGATTTTGAAACAATGACTATTAAAGTCTTAGGTAAGCGTAATAAAGAGAGAATTATACCGATGCTAGCAGAAAGCAAAGAAAAATTTAATGAATATCTCTTAGAGCGTAAAAAACTGAATGAGGTGATTGACAATAAATTTATGTTCTTAACGAAATCAGGTAATAAATTGTATGAAACTCTTGTTTATAGATTAATAAAAAAGTACTTTAGAGAGGTGTCCTCAAAGGTGAAGACGAGTCCGCACATTCTTAGGCACACCTTTGCTACGCATCTTTTGAATAAAGGTGCAGATTTGAATGCTGTTAAAGAGTTGTTGGGTCATTCTAGTTTGGCTTCTACCCAAGTGTACACACATAACAGTATTGTGGAATTGAAAAAGGTTCATGCAAGGGCTCATCCAAGAGGAAACAAATAATAATTGTAGAATCAGGCTAAATTCTTAAAGCCATAAATTTTCTGAGTATGAAAGTAAATACGCAATCGGTAAATTTTAATGCAAACGATGAGTTGATTAATTTCCTTCAAAATAGGCTTGATAAAGTGGAAACCTTTTATTCTAAGGTGATTAGCTCTGATGTTTATATGAAAGTTGAGAATACAAGTGCCAAAGAGAATAAAATAGTTGAAATAAAAATTACGGTTCCAAAAGATAAATTTATAGTAAAAAAACAATGTAAATCATTTGAAGAGGCTGTAGACTCAGCCTGTAGTTCGTTGGAACGCAGGCTAATAAAACAAAAAGAGAAATTAAGATTACAAGCTTGATAAAAATTTTTCAAAATTTGTTTTGAATAAACAAAAAATACTATACATTTGCAGTCCGTTAGAAATAGCGGGCTTTTTTATGACAGAAAAAGTCGTGAAATAAGCCGATGTAGCTCAGCTGGCTAGAGCAGCTGATTTGTAATCAGCAGGTCGTGGGTTCGAGTCCCTCCATCGGCTCTTAAGTTCTTTAAAATAATAGTTTGAGGGGAGATACTCAAGCGGCCAACGAGGGCAGACTGTAAATCTGCTGACTACGTCTTCGCAGGTTCGAATCCTGCTCTCCCCACAATACTATTTTTTAGAGGGTTTTATTGAAATATTGTAATATTATAAGCGGGAGTAGCTCAGTTGGTAGAGCGTCAGCCTTCCAAGCTGAATGTCGCCGGTTCGAACCCGGTCTCCCGCTCTATAAATTTGACAGTAATGTCATCCCTGCGAAGGCAGGAATCTATCTTTTGGGTGGGTTCGACACTTTACGCCGGTGTAGCTCAGGGGTAGAGCGTTTCCTTGGTAAGGAAGAGGTCACGAGTTCAATTCTCGTCATTGGCTCAATTAAGGTATAAATTTGTACACTAATATAAACTAAGAATAAAATACATTAAACATGGCAAAGGAAACTTTCGATCGTTCCAAACCGCACTTAAATATAGGTACTATTGGACACGTGGATCACGGTAAAACTACATTGACTGCTGCTATTACTACTGTTTTGGCAAATGCAGGTCTTTCTGAATTGAGAAGTTTCGATTCTATCGATAACGCTCCTGAGGAAAAAGAAAGAGGTATTACAATTAACACATCACACGTAGAGTATTCTACAGCTAACCGTCACTATGCACACGTTGACTGTCCTGGTCACGCGGATTATGTGAAGAACATGGTTACTGGTGCTGCTCAAATGGATGGTGCTATATTAGTTGTTGCTGCTACAGATGGTCCTATGCCACAAACACGTGAGCACATCTTATTGGGTCGTCAGGTTGGTATTCCAAGAATCGTTGTATTCATGAACAAAGTGGATATGGTTGATGATGAGGAGTTGATCGAGCTTGTTGAAATGGAAGTAAGAGAATTGCTTTCTTTTTATGAGTATGATGGTGATAATGGACCGGTAATCGCTGGTTCTGCATTAGGTGCATTGAATGGTGAGCAAAAGTGGGTTGATACTGTAATGGAATTGATGGCTGCTGTTGATGATTGGATCGAGCTTCCTAAAAGAGATGTTGATAAGGATTTCTTAATGCCTGTTGAAGATGTATTTACTATTACTGGTCGTGGTACTGTTGCAACTGGTCGTATAGAAACTGGTATAGCTAACACTGGTGATCCTGTTGAGATTATTGGTATGGGTGCTGAGAAATTGAACTCTACTATTACTGGGGTTGAAATGTTCCGTAAGATATTAGATAGAGGTGAGGCTGGTGATAACGTAGGTATCTTGTTAAGAGGTGTTGAAAAATCTCAAATTAGCCGTGGAATGGTAATCTGTAAGCCAGGTTCTGTTAAACCGCATGCTAAATTTGAAGCTGAGGTTTATGTATTGAAAAAAGAAGAAGGTGGTCGTCATACACCATTTCATAATAACTATCGTCCTCAGTTCTACGTAAGAACAACGGATGTAACAGGTAATATTGCACTTCCTTCAGGAGTTGAAATGGTTATGCCTGGTGATAACTTAACAATTACAGTTGAATTGATTCAGCCAATCGCATTAAGCGTAGGTCTTCGTTTCGCTATCCGTGAAGGTGGTAGAACAGTAGGTGCTGGTCAAGTAACTAAGATTATAGATTAATTTTAATCTAAAATAGGTATTGTATATAAGGGTGTCTTGCTCAAGCGGGACACCTTTACATGCAAATAATAGAATAGGTGATTTAATAATCGCTATTTATACGGGTGTAGCTCAGTTGGTAGAGCACTGGTCTCCAAAACCAGGTGTCGGGAGTTCGAGTCTCTCCTCCCGTGCCACAATAGAATTTGGAATATAGGTATCCTATTTGTTGAAATTGTAAAAAGAATTTAAATGTTCACATATATAAAAGAATCCGTTGAAGAGTTGAGGAATAATGTTACTCTTCCATCACGTGCAGAATCATCTAACTTGATGGTTATTGTAGCTGTGTTTTCTATCCTTTTTGCCTTGGCAACTTGGGGAGTAGATACGGTCTTTAGTAAAGTGATTAAATCTTATTTCAACTTCGTATTAAACTAGATAGGACTATGTCAGAAGTATTGGATAAAAAATGGTACGTTGTAAGAGCTGTCAGTGGTCAAGAGAATAAGATCAAAGGATATATTGAGAGTGAGGTAGAGCGTCATGGTTTCTCTGACTATTTAGAAGATGTTCTTGTTCCAACTGAAAAGGTTATTCAGATTAGAAATGGCAAGAAGATAAATAAAGAAAGAGTTTATTTTCCTGGGTATATCATGATCAAAGCCAATTTAGGTGGAGAGATGGTTCATATTATTAGGTCTATAACAAATGTTATAGGTTTTTTAGGGGAAACAAAAGGAGGGGATCCTGTTCCTTTGAGAAAAAATGAAGTAAATAGAATGCTTGGTAAGGTAGATGAACTAGCTGTTAATACAGATAGTGTTTCTATTCCATTTGTGTTTGGTGAAACGGTAAAAGTAATTGATGGTCCTTTTAATGGCTTCAATGGTACTGTTGAGAAGATAAATGAAGAAAAACGTAAGCTTGAAGTTATGGTGAAAATTTTCGGAAGAAAAACACCTTTGGAGCTTAGTTATATGCAAGTAGAAAAAGTATAAGTATTTAGAGTAAGTGTTACATACATATAATTAAAGTAGTGTTGCTTCCGTAAACACACTTTCAATTTAATTTTAAACAATGGCAAAAGAAATAGGTAAAGTAGTTAAACTACAAGTTAAGGGAGGTGCAGCGAATCCATCGCCACCGGTTGGACCTGCCTTAGGAGCTGCTGGTGTTAACATAATGGAATTCTGTAAGCAATTTAATGCTCGTACGCAGGACAAACCAGGTAAAATTTTACCAGTTGTTATCACCGTTTACAAGGATAAGTCTTTCGACTTCGTTGTAAAAACTCCACCGGCGGCAATTCAGCTATTGGAAGCGGCTAAGATTAAAAAAGGATCTGGCGAACCTAACAGAGTAAAATTAGGTAGTGTTACCTGGGACCAAATCAAGGCAATCGCCGAAGATAAAATGGTTGACCTTAACGCATTTACAGTAGAATCTGCTATGAGTATGATAGCGGGTACTGCACGTTCTATGGGTATGAAGGTAGCAGGAAAGAAACCTTTTTAAAATCTTAAAAGTAATTAAATGGCAAAGTTAACTAAGAAGCAAAAAGAAGCGCATTCTAAAATAGAGAAAGATAAATTATACTCTGTTACAGAAGCTTCAGCTTTAATTAAAGAGATAACCAATACAAAATTTGATGCATCTGTAGATTTAGCGGTTCGTTTGGGTGTAGATCCAAGAAAAGCTAATCAAATGGTACGTGGTGTAGTTACACTACCTCATGGTACCGGTAAAGATGTTAAGGTTTTGGCTTTGGTAACACCAGACAAAGAAGCAGAGGCTCAAGAAGCAGGTGCTGACTATGTTGGTTTAGATGAGTATTTGGAGAAAATTAAAAGCGGTTGGACAGATGTTGATGTTATCATCACAATGCCAAGTGTAATGGGTAAATTAGGTCCTTTAGGTCGAGTATTAGGTCCAAGAGGTTTGATGCCTAATCCAAAAACAGGAACTGTAACTATGGATGTAGCTAAAGCTGTATCTGAAGTAAAGGCAGGTAAAATAGATTTTAAAGTTGATAAAACTGGTATCGTACACGCTGCGATAGGTAAAGCTTCTTTTTCTGCTGATAAGATAGCAGATAATGCTAGGGAGTTGTTAGATACTTTGAATAAGATGAAGCCAACAGCGGCAAAAGGTGTTTATATGAAAACAATTTTCATGTCTAGCACTATGAGTCCTAGTTTGCAATTAGATCCAAAGTCAGTTTAACAACTGGTAGTTAAAAATTAAAAGTATGACAAGAGAAGAAAAAGCAACGGTTATAAAAGATTTGACTACGCAGTTGGCAGATAGCACCACAATTTATGTGGCTGATATTTCAGGTTTAGACGCAGGTACAACTTCTGATTTAAGAAGAGCTTGTTTTAAAGCAAATATTAGACTAGCTGTAGTTAAGAATACATTGCTTGCAAAGGCAATGGAAGCTTCAGAGAAAGAATTTGGCGAATTACCAGAAACATTAAAAGGGAATACATCTCTTATGTTTTCTGATGTAGCCAATGCTCCTGCAAAATTGATAAAGAATTTTAGAAAAAAATCTAAGAAACCTTTATTAAAGGGTGCTTTTGTTGAAGAAGCAATTTACATAGGTGATGAAAACTTGGATGCTTTAGTTAGCATTAAGTCTAAGGAAGAAATGATTGGTGAAATAATTGGATTGTTACAATCTCCAGCCAAGAATGTTATTTCTGGTCTTAAATCTGGTGGTGGAAAAATCGCTGGAATCCTAAAAACATTATCTGAAAGATAAGTACGCACAATAAACTAAGTATATTTTAAAAATTTTATTAAACGATAGAAAATGGCAGATTTAAAAGATTTCGCAGAACAATTAGTAAACTTAACAGTTAAAGAAGTAAACGAGTTAGCTGATATATTAAAAGATGAATACGGTATTGAGCCTGCAGCAGCAGCAGTAGCGGTAGCTGCCGGTGGTGGTGGTGAAGCTGGTGAAGCAGCAGAAGAAAAAACTGAATTTGATGTAATTTTGAAAGCAGCAGGTGCTTCTAAATTAGCAGTTGTTAAATTGGTTAAAGAATTAACTGGTTTAGGTTTGAAAGATGCGAAAGATATCGTTGATAGCGCACCAAAAGCTGTTAAAGAAGGTGTTACTAAAGATGAGGCAGAAGGTATCAAAAAATCATTGGAAGAAGCTGGAGCAGAAGTTGAGCTTAAATAATAGCAACAACCATATTACTTTTGGTTTAGGTCTTCTCGCTTTTTGCGGTTAGACCTAAGCCTTTTTATAGAATTAGGTATATTAAGATGTATACTACTCATTTAGTACTCACGATCAAAACACTGTCCGTAGATGTTCACAAATAATACTGAAAGAATAAGCTTCGCTTCCGCAAGAAACACACCGGATTACCCGGATTTCTTAGATATTCAGATTAAATCTTTCCAAGACTTTTTTCAACTAGAGACTAAATCAGATGAAAGAGGTAATGAAGGTCTTTATAATACCTTCATGGAAAACTTTCCAATCACTGATACTAGAAATCAGTTTGTATTGGAATTTTTAGATTATTTCATAGATCCACCAAGATATTCTATTCAAGAATGTATCGAACGTGGTCTTACATACAGCGTTCCTTTAAAAGCACGTTTGAAATTGTATTGTACGGATCCTGAACATGAGGATTTCGAGACAATTGTACAAGATGTGTATTTAGGTACGATTCCTTATATGACGCCGAGTGGTACTTTCGTTATCAATGGTGCAGAAAGGGTAGTTGTTTCTCAGTTACACCGTTCTCCTGGTGTATTCTTTGGACAGTCATTTCATGCAAATGGAACAAAATTATATTCTGCAAGAGTAATACCTTTTAAAGGTTCTTGGATAGAATTCGCTACCGATATTAATGGCGTTATGTATGCTTATATCGATAGAAAGAAAAAATTACCGGTAACTACATTGTTCAGAGCTATTGGTTTTGAGCGTGATAAAGATATATTAGAGATTTTTGACCTTTCGGAAGAAGTGAAGGTTTCTAATGCCGGACTTAAAAAAGTACTTGGTCGTAAATTAGCGGCTAGAGTTTTGAATACATGGCATGAGGATTTTGTTGATGAGGATACTGGTGAGGTAGTATCTATTGAGCGTAATGAAATCGTTTTAGATCGTGATACGATTCTAGAGAAAGAGCATATTGCTGAGATTATAGATGCAGATGTAAAAACTATTCTTTTACATAAAGAAAATAATGCGCAATCTGATTACGCTATAATTCATAACACATTACAGAAGGATCCAACAAATTCAGAAAAGGAAGCTGTTGAGCATATCTACCGTCAATTACGTAATGCTGAGCCGCCAGATGAGGAAACAGCACGTGGTATAATCGATAAATTATTCTTCTCTGATCAACGTTACAACTTAGGTGAAGTTGGTCGTTATAGAATGAACAAGAAATTACAGTTGGATATTGGAATGGATAAGCAAGTCTTGACCAAAGAAGATATCATAACTATTATTAAATATTTAATTGAGTTAATTAACTCAAAAGCTGAGATTGATGATATTGACCACCTTTCTAATCGTCGTGTTAGAACTGTAGGAGAACAATTATCTTCTCAATTTGGTGTTGGTCTTGCGCGTATGGCAAGAACAATTCGTGAGCGTATGAACGTTCGTGATAACGAAGTATTTACACCTATAGATTTGATTAATGCTAAGACATTGTCTTCTGTTATTAATTCTTTCTTTGGTACGAACCAGTTATCTCAGTTTATGGATCAAACGAATCCATTAGCAGAGATTACGCACAAAAGAAGGTTATCGGCATTAGGCCCAGGTGGTTTGTCAAGAGAACGTGCTGGTTTCGAAGTACGTGATGTTCACTATACGCACTACGGTCGTTTATGTCCTATTGAAACTCCAGAAGGTCCGAACATTGGTTTGATATCTTCATTATCTGTGTTTGCGAAAGTAAACCCTATGGGCTTCTTAGAGACTCCTTATAGAAAAGTAACTGATTCTGTTGTTGATTATAAGAACTTTACTTATTTAAGTGCAGAAGAAGAAGAGGGAATGAAAATTGCGCAGGCAAACATTCCTATGAAAGAAGATGGCACTATTGATGCGGAAAAGGTTATTGCTAGAGAAGAAGGCGATTTCCCTGTTGTTGATCCATCTGAAATTCAATATACTGATGTTGCTCCTAATCAAATTGCATCTATATCTGCATCTTTAATTCCTTTCTTGGAACATGATGATGCGAACAGGGCATTGATGGGATCTAACATGATGCGCCAGGCAGTTCCTTTATTGAAACCACAATCACCGATTGTTGGAACAGGTTTAGAGCGTCAAGTTGCTTCAGATTCTAGAGTCTTGATTAATGCAGAAGGTGATGGTGTTATAGAGTATGTAGATGCTCAGAAAGTTACTATCAAATATGATAGAACTGATAACGAAAGGTTGATTAGCTTTGAAGATGATAGCAAAACTTATTTCTTAGTTAAGTTTAGAAAAACTAACCAAGGAACGAACATTAACCTAAAACCAATTGTTCAAAAAGGTGATAGAGTTAAGAAAGGTCAAGTTCTTTGTGAAGGTTATGCAACTGAAAAAGGAGAATTAGCACTAGGTAGAAACTTAGTGGTAGCTTTTATGCCTTGGAAAGGTTATAACTTTGAGGATGCAATTGTAATATCTGAAAAAGTTGTTCGTGAAGATATATTCACATCTATACATGTTGATGAGTATTCTTTAGATGTTAGAGATACTAAATTAGGAGCTGAAGAGCTTACACATGATATACCGAATGTTTCTGAAGAGGCTACCAAAGACCTTGATGAAAATGGTATGATTAGAATTGGTGCAGAGGTTAAGCCTGGTGATATTCTAATTGGTAAGATTACTCCAAAAGGTGAATCTGATCCAACTCCTGAAGAAAAATTATTACGTGCTATTTTTGGTGACAAAGCTGGTGATGTAAAAGATGCGTCTTTAAAAGCTTCACCTTCTTTAAGAGGTGTTGTTATTGATAAGAAATTATTCTCTAGATCGGTAAAAGATAAGAGAAAACGTTCTGAAGATAAAGAGGAACTTTCTAAATTAGAATTAGAATACGAAGTGAAATTCCAAGAATTGAAAGATGTTCTTGTTGAGAAATTGTTTACTATAGTAAATGGTAAAACTTCTCAAGGTGTTCTTAATGATTTAGGTGAAGAAGTATTACCTAAGGGTAAGAAGTATACGATGAAAATGTTAAATTCTGTTGATGATTTCGCTCACTTAGTTGGTGGAAGCTGGACTACAGATAACGATACAAATTCATTAGTAGCAGATTTACTTCATAACTATAAAATTAAACTTAACGATTTACAAGGTAACTTGAGAAGAGATAAGTTTACCATATCTGTTGGTGATGAGTTACCAGCTGGTATTATGAAGTTGGCTAAAGTTTATATTGCTAAGAAGCGTAAGCTGAAAGTTGGTGATAAAATGGCAGGTAGACACGGTAACAAAGGTATTGTATCTAGAATAGTACGTCATGAAGACATGCCATTCTTAGAAGATGGAACTCCGGTTGATATCGTTCTTAATCCATTGGGTGTACCTTCTCGTATGAACATTGGTCAAATTTATGAAACCGTATTAGGTTGGGCAGGTCTAAAGCTTGGTAGAAAGTATGCAACGCCAATTTTTGATGGTGCTACATTAGATCAAATTAATACTTACACCGACGAAGCAGGTATTCCAAGATTTGGACATACATACTTATATGATGGTGGAACTGGACAACGTTTTGATCAACCTGCAACAGTAGGTGTAATTTATATGTTGAAACTTGGTCACATGGTAGATGATAAGATGCATGCACGTTCTATAGGACCATATTCTTTAATAACACAACAACCATTGGGTGGTAAAGCTCAATTTGGTGGTCAGCGTTTTGGAGAGATGGAAGTATGGGCACTTGAAGCATATGGTGCATCTGCAACTTTACGTGAGATTTTAACGGTTAAATCTGATGATGTTATCGGAAGAGCTAAAACCTATGAATCTATCGTTAAAGGTGAAACTATGCCTGAGCCTGGTTTACCAGAATCTTTCAACGTTTTAATGCACGAACTTAAGGGATTAGGTTTGGATATTAGACTTGAGGAATAGTTCAATATTTTATATTCAAGAACTATTAAGTAAAACAAATTAAAACATTATCAGCACGCTATTATGGCTAGAATAAAAGATAATAACCCAGTAAAAAGGTTCGATAAAATTTCAATAGGATTAGCTTCGCCAGAATCTATTTTGGCAGAGTCTAGAGGTGAAGTTTTAAAGCCTGAAACAATTAACTATAGAACTCACAAACCAGAACGTGATGGTTTGTTCTGTGAGCGTATTTTTGGTCCTGTAAAGGATTACGAATGTGCTTGTGGAAAATATAAGCGTATTCGCTACCGTGGTATCGTTTGTGACCGTTGTGGTGTAGAGGTTACCGAGAAAAAAGTACGTAGAGACCGTGTAGGTCATATTAACTTGGTAGTACCAGTTGCCCATATTTGGTATTTCCGTTCTTTACCGAACAAAATAGGATACCTATTAGGTTTACCTTCCAAGAAATTGGATATGATTATTTACTACGAGCGTTATGTAGTAATTCAACCAGGTATTGCTAAAGGTCCTGAAGGTGAAGAAATTCAAAAAATGGATTTCTTAACTGAAGAAGAGTATTTAAATATTGTTGATACCATTCCTCAAGAGAACCAATATTTAGAAGATTCTGACCCAAACAAGTTTATAGCTAAGATGGGAGCAGAGTGTTTAATAGATTTGTTAGGTAGAATCAATCTTAAAGAACTTTCTTTCGAGTTACGACATAAGGCAAATACTGAAACTTCTAAGCAACGTAAAACTGAAGCATTAAAACGTTTACAGGTTGTAGAGGCGTTAAGAGAATCTCAAGAAAATAGAGAAAACGAGCCAGAATGGATGATTATGAAAGTAATTCCGGTTATACCACCAGAATTACGTCCATTAGTTCCATTAGATGGTGGTCGTTTTGCGACTTCTGATTTAAATGATCTTTATAGAAGGGTTATTATTCGTAACAATCGTTTAAAAAGATTAGTAGAGATAAAAGCACCAGAGGTAATTTTACGTAATGAAAAACGTATGCTTCAGGAAGCTGTCGATTCTTTGTTCGATAACACGAGAAAGGCATCTGCTGTAAAAACTGAGTCTAACAGACCATTGAAATCACTTTCAGATTCATTGAAAGGTAAGCAAGGTCGTTTCCGTCAAAACTTACTTGGTAAGCGTGTTGATTATTCTGCACGTTCGGTAATTGTTGTTGGACCAGAACTGAACTTATATGAATGTGGGCTTCCAAAAGATATGGCAGCTGAATTGTACAAACCTTTTGTTATCAGAAAACTGATTGAAAGAGGTATTGTAAAAACAGTGAAGTCCGCTAAGAAAATTATAGACAAGAAAGAGCCTGTAGTTTGGGATATTTTAGAAAATGTATTGAAAGGTCACCCAGTATTATTAAACAGGGCTCCTACGTTACACCGTTTAGGTATTCAAGCATTCCAACCTAAATTAATTGAAGGTAAAGCAATTCGTCTTCACCCATTGGCATGTACTGCATTTAATGCGGATTTTGATGGGGATCAAATGGCGGTTCACTTACCATTAGGACCAGAGGCAATCTTAGAAGCGCAATTATTGATGCTTGCTTCTCAGAATATATTAAACCCTGCGAACGGTTCACCTATTACGGTACCATCACAGGATATGGTCTTGGGTCTGTATTACATGACCAAAGAGCGTAAGTCAACACCAGAAGTTCCAATTATTGGCGAAGGTTTAACTTTTTATTCAGCAGAAGAGGTTGAGATTGCTTTCAATGAAGGCATGGTTAATCTGAATGCGGGAATAAAAGTTAGAGCAAAAGATTTTAATGAGGAGGGTGAGTTGGTTAATAAAATTATACCTACTACTGTTGGTCGTGTATTATTTAACAATCACGTGCCAGAAGCAGCTGGTTATATTAACCAAGTTTTAAACAAAAAAGCTTTAAGAAATATTATTGGAGATATTTTAGCGGTAACAAGTGTACCAGTTACTGCCGCATTCTTGGATAAGATTAAAACGATGGGTTATGAATTCGCTTTTAAAGGTGGATTGTCCTTTAGTTTGGGGGATATTATTATTCCTGCTGAAAAGATGGACATGATTGGTGAAGCCAATGTTCAAGTTGACGGTATTATGGCTAATTATAACATGGGTCTTATAACCAACAATGAAAGATATAATCAGGTTATTGATGTTTGGACATCTACTAACGCTCAATTAACAGAGTTGGCTATGAAGCGTATCCGTGAGGATCAGCAAGGTTTCAATTCGGTGTATATGATGCTTGATTCTGGTGCAAGGGGTTCTAAGGAGCAAATTCGTCAGTTGACAGGTATGCGTGGTTTGATGGCTAAGCCTAAAAAATCTACTGCCGGTGGTGGTGAAATTATTGAAAACCCGATTCTTTCTAACTTTAAAGAAGGTCTTTCTATTCTTGAATACTTTATTTCTACTCACGGAGCTCGTAAGGGTCTTGCAGATACCGCTTTGAAAACGGCTGATGCAGGTTACTTGACTAGAAGATTGGTTGATGTTTCGCAAGATGTTATCATTAACACTGAAGATTGTGAAACTCTTAGAGGTGTAGAAGTTCAGGCACTTAAAAAGAATGAAGAGATTGTTGAATCTCTAGGTGAAAGAATTTTAGGACGTGTTTCTTTACATGATGTGTATAACCCAATGACTGAAGAGTTAATTCTTCAGGCTGGTCAACAAATTATGGAAGTTGATGTGAAGAGAGTTGAAGGTTCTCCGGTTGAGAAAATCGAAGTTCGCTCGGCACTTACATGTGAGGCTGAAAAAGGAATTTGTGCGAAATGTTATGGTAGAAATCTTTCTACTAATAAAATGGTTCAAAGAGGTGAGGCCGTTGGTGTTGTTGCTGCTCAATCAATTGGGGAGCCAGGTACACAGCTTACACTTAGAACATTCCACGTAGGTGGTATTGCAGGTAACATTTCTGAAGATAATAAACTAGAAGTAAGGTTCTCTGGTGTTGCTGAAATTGAAGATTTAAGAACAGTAACTGGAGAAGGTTCAGACGGTAAACCTGCTGAAATTGTGATCTCTAGAACTAGTGAAATAAAAGTAGTTGACGCTAAAACAGGTATTACTTTGAGTACAAGTAATATTCCTTACGGTTCTCAATTATTTATTGAAAACGGGGCAAAGGTTACTAAAGGTGATGTTATTTGTTCTTGGGATCCATATAACGGTGTTATCGTTTCAGAATTCCCAGGTAAGATAGCTTATGAGAATATCGAACAAGGTGTAACTTATCAAGTTGAAATTGATGAGCAGACCGGTTTCCAAGAGAAAGTAATTTCTGAATCTAGAAACAAGAAGTTGATTCCAACATTATTGATTCAAGATGCTAAAGGTGAAACATTACGTTCGTATAACCTACCTGTAGGTTCTCACATTATGGTAGATGATGGCGATAAGATTAAAGAAGGTAAAATTTTGGTTAAGATTCCACGTAAATCTGCAAAAGCAGGTGATATTACTGGTGGTCTTCCAAGAGTAACTGAATTATTCGAAGCTAGAAATCCATCGAACCCAGCTGTTGTATCTGAAATTGACGGTGTTGTTTCTTTTGGTAAGATTAAGAGAGGTAATAGAGAAATCATCATTGAGTCTAAATTAGGTGAGGTGAAGAAATATCTTGTAAAACTTTCTAATCAAATCTTAGTACAAGAAAATGATTATGTAAGAGCAGGTATGCCATTGTCAGATGGTTCAATTACTCCAGAAGATATCTTAGCAATTAAAGGTCCTTCTGCAGTACAACAGTACTTAGTAAATGAAGTTCAAGAAGTTTATAGACTGCAAGGTGTGAAGATTAATGATAAGCACTTCGAAGTAGTTGTTAGACAGATGATGCGTAAAGTAAGAATTCAAGATCCGGGTGATACTATCTTCTTAGAGAATCAATTGATTCATAAAGATGATTTCATTAAGGAAAATGATGAAATATTTGGTAAGAAAGTAGTAATGGAAGCGGGTGATTCTGATAACCTTAAACCAGGTCAAATTGTAACTCCAAGAGAGTTGAGAGATGAGAATTCTTTATTGAGACGAGGTGATAAGGCGTTGGTTGAAGCAAGAGATGCTGTATCGGCAACGGCTACTCCAATTCTTCAGGGTATTACAAGAGCATCGTTACAAACAAAATCATTTATTTCTGCTGCATCGTTCCAAGAAACAACTAAAGTATTGAATGAAGCTGCTGTAAGTGGTAAGATTGATACCTTAGAAGGTCTTAAGGAAAATGTAATCGTTGGTCATAAGATTCCGGCTGGTACGGGTATGAGAGACTACGATAGCATTATCGTTGGATCCAAAGAAGAATATGATGAAATAATGGCCAGAAAAGAGGCATTAAGATTCTAATTTTATATTAACCCTCAAATTTTATTTGGGGGTTATTTTTTTAATAAAACTATAATATGAGTGACAATAAGAATCCGAATCAAAAGCAAATAAATATTGAATTGGACGAGAAGATGGCAGAAGGAATTTATTCTAATCTAGCCATAATCAATCATTCAGTTTCTGAATTTGTAGTTGATTTCATAAGTATGATGCCAGGAGCCCCAAAGGCAAAGGTCAAGAGTAGAATTATTCTTACTCCGCAGCATGCTAAAAAGTTTTTAAAGGCATTGAATGATAATGTTCAGCGTTTTGAAAAAGCTAATGGAACAATAAAAGATTATGAGCAACCTTCGATACCAATCAATTTTGGTCCGACCGGTGAAGCATAAAAAAAAGCCCAACTTTTAGAGTTGGGTTTTTTTTATTCAAATTCAGAAGTAAAATGAAATTTTACCGACGGATATTTTTGTTGAGTCATTTGTAACGAAAATGAAGAGTCCGCTAGAAAGACTAGTTGTCCTTTTTTGTCTTTAGCTAAGAATTTTTGTTTTACTCGTTCAAATTCTTTGAATTCATCAGTTTTTCTGTTTTCAGTACCCACCCAACAGGCTTTATACACATTAAAGTTTTCGTAGCTACATTTCGCTCCATATTCATGCTCCAGCCTATACTGTATAACTTCAAACTGTAAAGCTCCTACTGTTCCGATTATTTTTCTACCATTTAATTCCAAGGTGAATAATTGAGCAACACCTTCGTCCATTAATTGGTCAATGCCTTTATTAAGTTGTTTAGACTTCATAGGATCAGCATTGTTAATATACCTGAAGTGTTCAGGAGAAAAGCTAGGGATACCTTTGTAATGTAAACTTTCTCCCTCGGTCAAAGTATCTCCTATTTTAAAATTACCTGTATCGTGCAATCCTACAATGTCTCCAGGAAACGAGATATCTACTATTTCTTTCTTTTCTGCAAAAAATGCATTCGGACTAGAGAATTTTAAGTTTTTGCCATTTCTAACATGTAGATATGGTTTGTTACGTTCAAATGTTCCAGAGACAATTTTTATAAAAGCAAGACGGTCTCTGTGCTTGGGATCCATATTGGCATGAATTTTAAAGACAAACCCTGTCATTTCTTTTTCGTTAGCTTCTACAAGGCGTTCTTCTGCATTCTTTGAGCGTGGAGTAGGGGCAATTTGAATAAAACAGTCTAAAAGTTCCCGTACTCCAAAGTTATTTAATGCAGAACCAAAAAATACGGGTTGCTGTTCCCCTTTTAAGTAAAGTTCTTTATCAAAACTCGGGTAGACACCCCAAACCAATTCTAGGTTTTCTCGTAATTCAGTTGCTGCCTTGCTACCTATAATTTTTTCTAATTCAGGATTGGTTACATCATCAAATGCTATAGTCTCCTCAATATTCTTTTTATTGTCACCACTAAAGAGATTAATATTCTTTTCAAAAATATTGTAGATACCTTTAAAGTCGTAACCCATACCTATAGGGAAACTTAATGGAGTAACCGAAAGTCCGAGCTTTTGTTCTAATTCATCTAGTAGGTCAAAAGCATCTTGACCTTCCCTGTCCATTTTATTTATAAATACCAATATGGGTATTTTACGCATTCGACAAACTTCAACTAATTTAACGGTTTGCTCCTCAACACCTTTGGCAACATCGATTACAACAATAACGCTATCAACTGCGGTTAAAGTTCTAAAAGTATCTTCGGCAAAATCTTTGTGACCAGGGGTGTCAAGTATGTTTATTTTTTTGCCTTTGTAATTAAAAGCTAGAACTGAAGTGGCTACCGAAATACCTCTTTGTCTTTCGATTTCCATGAAATCACTAGTTGCTGTTTTTTTAATCTTATTATTTTTTACAGCTCCTGCTTCTTGAATCGCACCACCAAATAGTAATAATTTTTCAGTTAATGTCGTTTTACCTGCATCTGGGTGAGAAATAATACCAAAGGTTCTTCTGCGTTCTATTTCTTGCTTAAAGGTCATATAGAAAATTTGTGCAAAAGTAATATAATTTCTATTCTTAACATTTAGGTTTTTAGAACGATAATCTTAAATTATATTTTTTATATGTAATTGATTTAATGGAATTTAAGTTTTTAAAGATGCGTATTTTCAATATTCAGTGATCTTTTATAAAGAATCTATCGGAAATAAAATTGGAATGTTAAATATTCTTAATTATGATAAATTGCTTTTTCTGCCGATCACCCATTTAATTTCTGGGTTAATCGAAAAAGAATTTGAGTTGATTCAATTATGATTTATCTTAGAGCCGTTTAATAAGACTGCCCCACTTTCTTATAACGAACATTGAAAAACTTTTCCAAATGCCGTGGTGATTAGTAAAACACTAACACATATGGGTAAAATTAATTTGACATTACGTGACTTCTTTTCTTTAAAGGCATTAGCTATTTTAACAGTTCTATTGTTGACGTCATCTTTTTCTATTATTAATAATCTAGAACCCCATTTATCGACTGCATATACTATTGATACAGATGGTGATGGCGTATTAGATTCGGAAGATATTGATGATGATGGTGATGGTATAATAGATAGAAATGAAGATAAAAATTTAGATGGTGATCACAATCATACGACTAATCCTACGGATACTGATTGTGACGGTGTTGCAGATTATTTAGATATTGACTCAGATAATGATGGTATTCTAGACAATTTAGAAGGGCAGAATTTCCATACGTATAAACCAGCATCAGGATTTGATTTCGATGGTAATGGTTTAGATGATATTTATGAAAAATCTCCTGGTAGCGCTGAAGGTGTAAAAGTAGATGATAGAGATGGTGATGGTAAACCGAATCATCTTGATATAGATACTGATAATGACGGTATACCTGATAACGTTGAGGCACAAACGACCGCTGGTTATGTTGCTCCAAACCTTGATAATAGCGCAACTTATACCTTTAATAATGGTATTAACAGTGCATATATTGGTGGTTTGACACCAGTAAATACTGATGGTACACCTCCTCCGAATAAACCAGATTATCAGGATTTTGATAGTGATGATGATCTTGTTCTTGATAGTAACGAAGGTAACGATTTTAACTTTGACGGTATCCCTGACCAGATATATACTGGTATAGATACGGATGGTGACGGACTTGATGATGGTTATGAAGGTTCTAATGTTAACGATGGCTTCGACGTTAACGATGAGATAAACGATCCTGCGAACGATCTGCCCGATACCGATGGAACGGAAGATGTCAACTATAGGGATCTGGACGATGACGGTGATGGAATAGATACACCTGACGAGGATGCCAATAATGATGGTGACCCTACAAATGACGATACGGATAATGATGGAACACCTGATTACCTTGATGTTGATAATACACTAGGACCAGATACCGATGGGGACGGGGTTCCTGACAGTGCTGATCTTGATGATGATAACGATGGTATTTTGGACAGTGTCGAAGACCCTAATTTAGATGGTGACAACGATCCGTTGACAGATCCTTTGGATACTGACAATGATGGAATACCGAACCATTTCGATATCGATAGCGACGATGATGGCATTCCGGATAATGTTGAGGCACAGACTACGGACGGTTATATAGCGCCAAACGAGGACGATGCCCCAACGTATGCTTCAAACGATGGTGTCAATAGTGCATATCTTGATGGACTTACACCTGTTAATACGGACGGTACGGACAATGATGATTATATCGACTTGGATAGTGATAACGATTCTGTACCGGATAACAACGAGGGTAACGACTTCAACTTTGACGGTATCCCTGATCAGACCTTTACAGGTGTGGATACGGATGGTGACGGCCTTGATGATGGTTATGAAGGTTCGGATGTCAACGATGGCTTCGACGTTAACGATGAAATCAACGACCCTGCCAACGATCTGCCCGATACTGATGGTACCGAAGATGTAAATTACCGTGATCTTGATGATGATGGCGACGGAATAGATACTCCGGACGAGGATGTCAACAACGATGGTGATCCTACCAACGATGATACCGATAATGATGGCATTCCTGATTATTTAGATCCTGACAGTCCTGGGCCAGATACCGATGGTGACGGAGTTCCTGACAGTGCTGACCTTGATGATGATAACGATGGTATATTGGATAGTGTCGAGGATCCTAATCTAGATGGTGACAACGACCCTTTGTCGGATCCTTTGGATTCGGACAATGATGGAATACCGAACCATTTGGATATCGATAGCGATAACGACGGGATTCCAGATAATGTAGAGGCACAGACCACTGACGGATATATAGCCCCTAACGAGGACGATGCTACAACGTATGCATCCAATGATGGAGTCAACAGTGCATATCCTGATGGGCTTGTACCTGTGAATACTGATGGTGCCGACAATGAGGATTATAGAGATTTGGACAGTGATAATGATTCTGTACCCGATAACAATGAGGGTAACGACTTCAACTTTGATGGAATTCCCGATCAGACCTTTACAGGTGTGGATACGGATGGTGACGGCCTTGATGATGGTTACGAAGGTTCTGATGTCAACGATGGCTTCGATGTAAACGATGAGATAAACGATCCGGCGAACGATCTGCCCGATACGGATGGTACCGAAGATGTCAACTATAGGGATCTGGACGATGACGGCGACGGAATAGATACTCCGGACGAGGATGTCAACAACGATGGCGACCCTACCAACGACGATAGCGATAATGATGGCATTCCTGATTATTTAGATCCTGACGGTCCGGGACCAGATACTGATGGCGATGGTGTTGCCGATAGCGCAGATCTAGATGACGATAACGATGGTATATTGGATAGTGTCGAGGATCCTAATCTAGATGGTGACAACGACCCTTTGACGGATCCTTTGGATTCGGACAATGATGGAATACCGAACCATTTGGATATCGATAGCGATAACGACGGGATTCCAGATAATGTAGAGGCACAGACCACTGACGGATATATAGCGCCAAACGATGACGATGCTACAACGTATGCATCCAATGATGGAGTCAACAGTGCATATCCTGATGGGCTTGTACCTGTGAATACTGATGGTGCCGACAATGAGGATTATATAGATTTGGACAGTGACAATGATTCTGTACCCGATAACAATGAGGGCAATGACTTCAACTTTGACGGTATCCCTGATCAGACCTATACAGGTGTCGATACTGATGGTGACGGCCTTGATGATGGTTATGAAGGTTCTGATGTCAACGATGGCTTCGACGTTAACGATGAGATAAACGATCCTGCCAACGATCTTCCTGATACGGATGGTACGGAAGATGTCAACTTTAGAGACCTTGATGACGATGGCGACGGAATAGATACTCCGGACGAGGATGTCAACAACGATGGTGATCCTACCAACGATGATACCGATAATGATGGTACTCCTGATTATTTAGATCCTGATAATGCACCAATGGAGGAGTTGGATGTTGTAGACGATTCCATATCTACACCAATTGATACTCCGATCGAAATAGATATTTTGGATAATGATTTTGGTATCCCTACCGATGGTACATTGACTGTGACCGATCCATCAAATGGAACTGTTGAGATTAATGATGGCGGAACACCTGATGATATTTCTGACGATACTATTACGTATACACCAAACGATGGTTTTGAAGGAACGGCGACTATCGAGTATACGGTATGTGATACTGATGGAAACTGTGATACCGCAACTGTAACAATTACTGTAGGCGAACCTGTAGCTTTAGATGTTGTAGACGATTCTGTATCTACTCCAGTTGATACTCCAATCGATATAGATATATTGGATAATGATTTTGGTATTCCTGGCGACGGTACATTAACTGTAACCGATCCATCAAATGGAACAGTGGAGATTAACGATGGCGGAACACCTGATGATATTTCTGACGATACTATTACGTATACGCCAAACGATGGTTTTGAAGGAACGGAGACTATCGAGTATACGGTATGTGATACTGATGGAAACTGTGATACCGCAACAGTCGAAATTACAGTGGTTAACAATGACCCTACAGATGTAGATGATAATGCTATTGAAGTAAATCAAATGGTTACTCCAAATGGTGATGGTAGAAATGAATTTTTATTTATTAGAGGCGTAGATAAAATTCGTAACAGCACTTTAAAAATCTTTAATAGATGGGGAGTTGCGGTCTATGAAGGTGAAAATTATAATAATCAAAATAATGTATTCGATGGTAGATCAAGAGGAAGGTCTACGTTAGGTGTAGATGAATATCTTCCGGCCGGAATATATTTCTATATATTTGATTATACTACCTTTGAGGGAGAAAGTAATGTGGATAGTGAATATCTGTATATCAGTAGATAATAGTTTATAAATATGAATATTAAAAATAAGTTTTTAATCCTGTTTGGAGGATTGTTGCTAATATTTGGTAGCGCCGTTGCCCAACAAGATGCCCAGTATACACAGTATATGTTTAATACAATGAGTATTAATCCTGCTTACGCTGGCTCAAGGGGGCAGTTGAGTCTTACAGGTTTACATAGATCACAATGGGTAGGTTTGGAAGGAGCACCTTCAACACAAACACTTAATATTCAGTCTCCTATTAGAAATAGTAAACTTGGTTATGGAGTTTCGATTGTTAATGATGAAATAGGTGAAGGTGCTGTTCAAGAAACTTATTTTGATGCAGTTATTTCCTACACAATTGACGTGTCTGCCGAAGGTAAATTGTCATTTGGTTTAAAAGCAGGTGGTAATTTAATGAATTTAGACTTTAGTCAGCTTCGAAATTTTGATGAGGAAGTTGTAAGGACTGATAATATAGAAAACAGGTTTTCCCCTAATGTAGGTGTTGGTCTTTACTACCATTCAACTAAATTTTATGCAGGTCTTTCTGCGCCAAATTTATTTGAAACGGAGCATTTTGATAGTTCACAACAAGACGCAAATGATACTCAGTTTTTGTCTAAAGACAGAATTAACTTCTATTTAATTACAGGGTATGTTTTTGATTTAAACGGAAATTTAAAGTTCAAACCTGCTTTACTGACTAAAGTGGTTGGTGGTGCACCATTGCAGGTCGATTTTTCGGCAAACTTCATGTTCAACGAGAAATTTACTTTTGGAGCGGCATACAGATGGGATGCGGCAGTAAGTGCAATGGCAGGTTTTCAAATATCAGATCAATTGATGATTGGTTTAGCTTATGATAGAGAAACAACAGATTTAGGGGGTACTCAATTCAACGATGGATCATTTGAAGTTCTTTTAAGATATGAATTGGTAAAATCGTTCCAAAGACTGGTTTCACCTCGTTTTTTCTAAATGGCAAACTTATTTATGAAACATAAAGTAAAATTTATTTTAGTAGTATTGTTATTCTTTCAAGGATTAACCAAAGCTCAAGAACGTCTAATAGAAAAAGGAAACGAGAAGTTCGATTCGTATTCTTTTAGTCCGGCAATAGATATTTATAAAAAAGTCTTGGATAAGGGTTATGTATCGGCAGATTTACTTAGAAAGTTAGGTAATTCATACTATTATAATGCTGATTATAAAGATGCTGCGGAAACGTACAAACAACTCGTTTCAGATTATTTGGCAGACGTTACAGCAGAAGACTATTTTAAGTATGCACAATCTCTTAAAACTTTGGGAGATTATGATGCTTCTGGTGATGTGATGAATAAATTTATAGAGATTACCAAGAGTGATGGTCGAGCTAACGCATTTAATGAAGACCGTGATTTCATGTCAGAAATTGAGCATAATTCTGGTAGATACAATTTAGGTCCGTTTGAGTATAATTCTCCGTATTCAGATTTCGCGCCTTCATTCTATAAAGAAGGATTAATATTTTCTTCCGATAGAGATACAGGCAATTTTGCGAGATATCGCCATACGTGGAATGCTAAAGACTTTTTAGATTTATATGAAGTAAACGCAGATAGTTCTTCAATCAATCATGTAAAAAAACTTGATGATAATGTGAACACACGTTATCATGAATCTACATCTGTAGTCACTAAAGATGGTCAAACGATGTATTTCACTCGAAATAATTCTGAAAAGAGGAAAACGGTAAAAGACGATAAAGGCATAGTTAGACTTAAAGTTTTAAGAGCTGTATTAACTGATGAGGGTATTTGGGGTGAGATTGAAGAGTTACCTTTTAATAGTGACTCTTATTCTGTTGCAAATCCTGCTTTGAGTCCTGACGAAAAGATATTATACTTTGCCTCAGACATGCCAGGTACATTAGGTGAATCAGATTTGTATATGGTTGCTATTAATGAAGATCGTTCATTTGGTACCCCTCAGAATTTAGGTTCAAATATCAATACAGAAGCTAGGGAGACTTTCCCTTATATTACAAGTGAAGAAATATTGTATTTTTCTTCAGACGGGCATCCTGGTTTAGGTGGTTTAGATGTTTTTGCGACTAAAATAAAAAGACAAGATTTTTCAGGTAAGGTTTTAAATGTAGGTAAACCTGTAAATAGTAACAGTGATGATTTTACTTTTATTTTCGATGAGGAGTTAAGAACTGGCTACGTAGCATCAAATCGAGAGGAAGGTTTAGGTTATGATGATATATATAGCTTTACAGAAACACGACCTTTGGTTTTTGATTGTCTACAAAAGGTAACTGGTACAGTAAGAGATAAAATTTCTAACGAGGTATTGGTAGGGGCCACGATTAAGGTTATAGATGAAAATAATGAAGAATTGTTGTCTACAATAACTGATTCTGAAGGGAACTACAGTCTTGAGTTAGATTGTACGAAAGGCAATTTTGTTAGGGCTCTAATGGAAGGTTATGTACCTTTTGAAGAATATATAGGAGTATCTGATGGAAAACCAAAAATTATTGATTTCTATTTAGAAAGAGATAATATTACAGCAGGCTTCGGTGATGATTTAGCAAAACTACTACAGTTAAGTACCATTTATTTCGATTTCGATAAGTATGACATTAAAAAAGTTTCAGAAGTAGAGATTGAAAAGGTAATAGCAGCGATGGAGAAATACCCAAGTTTGAAATTAAAGGTGAATTCTCATACGGATAGTAGAGGCCCAGCGGCTTATAATCTTTGGTTATCGCAAAAAAGGGCTGAGTCTACTGTTAACTATATGATTAAAAAAGGGATATCAAAAGATAGATTGGTCAGTGAAGGTTTTGGTGAGGCTAAATTACTGAATGAGTGCTCAGATGGGGTAAAATGTTCTGCATTAAAGCATGATGTTAATAGAAGATCAGAGTTTATTATTCAGGAATAGATAATACTTAATTTAAAAATAAAAAAGCAGCCTATTTCTAGGCTGCTTTTTTTAATTCACTTGTTTTTAATGACATACGCGTCATAGTATTTTATTTTAAACCGCCCTAGGTGGCTATGCTTTTTAGTGTTCTAATAGACGAATTACACGATTTTTAAACGATTATTTAGAATTTAAACAGCACCAATCTATCTTTTCATGTGGTATTAACCATACTTCACAACAAATTTTAGTCACAAAATAATTACCTAGTTATTTTTACAGATGATATTGATTGCAGAATAATTTGGCAAATCAATATCCCCATTATTTAAGTTATGAGTTTTAAACAGTTTTATTATCTACTTTTTTTATTAGGTGCTACAAGTTTCTATGCGCAAGAGACTTATCGAGACAATTTTAGTAGTGTGTCTTATTCTAATAATAATGGTAGTTCTAGCTTCTCTACTAATTGGGTAGAGACAGGTGATACAGATTTGGGACCAAATAGTCAATACCTTAGAATAAGTAGTAGTAGGTTAGAATTTTATTATATATGGTCAGAAACAATTCGCAGATCAGCCAATTTAACAGGTTCAGTTTCAGCAACTTTAAGTTTTAATTGGCAATCACTAAATTTATCAGGGACCACTGCTTTAGATGTACAAGTTTCTAGTAATGGCGGTGCCAGTTATACTTCTGTTGGTACCGTAACTGGGAACACAACTGGAACTTTTAATCAAGATATAACCCCTTATATTTCTGCGAATACGACTGTTAGATTTGCAAAAACAAATGCAAACTGGAATAATAATCAATATGCTTTTATTGATAATTTTCAAATAGCGACTACCCAACCACCACCAAGTCCGGTAATGCAGGTAAATGACGTATCGGTGAATGAAGATGTGGGTAATATGACATTTACGGTAACCCATACAGGTTTAAATGCATCTGGTCCATTTACCGTCAACTATCAAACTTTAGATGGTCTTGCAACTGCAGGCTCTGATTACACGGCAAATTCTGGTAGCCTTAGTTTTAATGGAAATACAGGTCAAAGCAGTTTGGTAACCATACCTATTTTAGATGATGGTACTATTGAAAGTACAGAGACTTTTACTTTACAGTTAATCTCTACATCAAATCCATCAGTTGTAATTTCAGATATAGGAACAGCGAGTATTATTGATGATGATTCTATTTCTATGACAAATAGTACAACCTCCAATGAATGCGGGAAGGTATTTTTAGATCCAGGCGGTCTTGGTAATTATGGTAATAACTTAAATGTGACACACACGCTTTGCCCTGAACCAGGTAAAGATTATGTAGTGGTTGATTTTACAAGTTTTGATATAGATTCAGGTGGCGATTTTTTATATGTATATGATGGTAATTCAACAAGTTCTCCATTGATTGGACAGTATGATAATGATAATATACCATCAACAATTGCATCTACTGGTGGTACTGGTTGTTTAACATTTCGTTTTACATCTAATAATAATGGAACCGGTACTGGTTTTGAAGCAGATATAGTTTGTTATACAGAAGGACCAAGACTAGTTATCGATGATGTCTCAATTGATGAAGATGGTGGTAATATAGTTTTCACGGTATCATCAACAAGGGCGGCCCATGGTCGTAACTTCTTCTTAATAGGTTTCCAAAACACACCCTTCACAGTCGATTATATAACAACAAATGGTTCAGCTCTAGCAGGAAGTGATTATACAAGTACATCAGGTACGCTTACTTTTACAGGTGCAATAGGAAATCAACGAACAATATCAGTACCTATAACAAATGACGGGGTACCTGAATTTGATGAAGATTTTTTTATTGAGTTTACAGGGGTTAATGCCCCAGATGCACAGGTTAATTTTGATGATACTGGTAAGGGAACGATTAATTCTCAGATATTGTCAAATGTTCCATTAACACTTTTTAAGCAATTTGAAGGCGATTATGATTATGTATCAACTGGTGGTAGTTTACGTACTGCAGGTAATGCAACAAATCCATGTGCAATACAGGCAACTTCTACAAATCAATTAGTTTCTGATATACCAGCTACTGGTACCATTAAGGCAGCTTATTTATACTGGGCGCATTCTAGTTATGTTCGAGATGAACAGGTGACATTTGAAGGTCAAACAGTTAATGCAGGTTCGGTGTATCAGACAACATTTAATGCAAATAATAATAATTTAAGTTTTTTTGGTTATATAAGTGACGTTACAAGTTTAGTAAGTGGTATTACTGATATTAATAATAATGATTTTGATTTTTCTGGATTAACAATCGATACTTCAAATAATTTTTGTGGTTCTGCCACAGTATTGGGTGGTTGGTCATTGTTTATTTATTATGAAGACCCATTGCTACCTGCTGTAAGTATTAACCTATATCAAGGTTTTGATGGACTTCAAAATAATTCACCAGGCACACCATTTACTTTAGATTCCTTTTTTGCTATAGCTGGTTCAGGTGCAAAGTCAACTTTTTTATCTTGGGAAGGTGACGATACGTTGGGGTCAAGCGGGGCGAATCCTGAAAGGTTGACTATTACCAATCAAACAGGAACACCTTACACATTAACTGGGGACGGCGGTCAAACAGGGAATAATGCGTATAATGGGACAATTTTTGATAATACAACAACTCCAACAATCTACAATCAAACTAATACCTATGGTTTAGACCTAGATACTTATGATTTATCCACTTACATAGACCCAGGGGATTCAGAAGTGACAGCAACTGTTAATGTTGGTCAAGATTATGTAATTAATATGGCTGTAGTTATCAAAGTACCTTCTAACCTAATAACGGGTACCGTATTTGAAGATATAAATTATCCTGGTGGCTTAGGTAGAAATCAAGCATCTTCATCTGGAATAGGAGTTTCTGATGTCATTGTTGAATTATTCGAAAGTAGTGGAACTTTTATCGATCGTAAAACTACCAATGTTGATGGTCAATATACTTTTGCGGGTATGGAAGATGGAGATTATTTGGTTAAAGTGGTTAACTCTTCTGTTCGATCTAATAGAGGGGGTGGTTTAAATTGTACCACCTGTACTCCTGTTCAGACTCATAGAACATATGGTGATGCCGATGCTGTTACTGAGGTAAATACTGAAATTGGCGGTGCGTTTCCAAATGCAATACAAGATGCTGCTTTAGGTATTTTATCAAACGCTCAAACTGTATCTTCAGCAACTGTAGATAGTAATGGCGTTACTAATATTAATTTTGGTTTTAACTTTAATACTATAGTGAATACCAATGAAAATGGTCAAGGGTCTTTAGAGCAATTTATTGTCAATTCAAATAATTTGGAGGAAACAGTACTCGATATTCAAGCTAATTCAATTTTTGATCCAGCCCCAGAAGAAGATACATCAATATTCATGATTCCGCCAACAGGTGATGTATTGGGTAGAACTGCGGATGTTAATTATGCATCTGGAATATTTGATATTTTAATATCTAATGCAAATCCACTTAGTGTAATAACAGGAACTAATACAATAATTGATGGTCGAACACAAACTTCGTATTCCGGAGACTCTAATACCGGTACGGTTGGTTCTGGAGGTACTGTGGTTGGTACATCGGGTATTGCCCTGCCTGATTATAACAGACCCGAAATTCAGATTCATAAAAATAACGGAGATGTTTTAAGGTTATTTGGTGACGGTGTAACCATTCGTAACGCATCAATTTATGCTAATAATAATGCAGGTATCATTGTTAGTGGAGGTTCTGCAAGCATATTAAATACATTATTAGGCGTAAATGCCTCTGGAAGTAGCGCAGGGAATATCAATTTTGGAGTAGAGATTACAGATGGTACAACAATAGTAGATTCTAATTATATATCAACAAATACTGATGCCGGAGTATTCGTAGATGGAGGTATAAGTACTTTGATTCAAAATAATCATTTTGATGCAAATGGAGCAACGGCATGTGATGATAATATCTTATTGGCAGATGGTACAGGAATTGTCATAAGTCAAAATTTAATAAATAATTCTGCAGCTTTAGGTATAGACGGTGAAGGTATTGCCGGGAATATTTTAATATCCGAAAATACGATAACAAATTCTGGACAGAATGGAGGTATTTGTTTAGGCAATGTTGAAAATGCTGGAATTAGGTTACATGGCAATAATTCTTCGATTACAAATAATATAATATCCAATAGCGGAGGATCGGGTATAGTACTATCTGGAGGTACAAGTTCAGGGAATTTAGTATCTCAAAATTCAATTTTTGCAAATGGTACAGCAAACCCTGCTCTAGGAATAGATTTAGATGCATCAGACGCCATAGGAGATGGGGTAACTTTAAATGATTCAGGTGATTCAGATTCAGGTCCTAACGGGTTATTAAACTTTCCTATAATATCAGGAGCATTTATGTCAGGAGGTAATTTAGTGGTAGAAGGATGGTCGCGCCCCGGAGCTATAATTGAACTATTTTTAACCGATATAAATCAAGGTACAGCGACCGAAGGGGATAATCAATTAGGTTTATCTACAGATTACGGTGAAGGGCAAGTTTATATTGGTACCGTTACCGAGGGTAGTACGGCAGATTTGTTCTCAATGGTAACGCCATATACTGATCTTGATAACAACACTGATAATACGAATAAGTTTAAGTTTTCAATACCTATGTCAATACCTATAAATGTGGGTAATTACATAACATCCACGGCTACATTATCTAATTCAACATCAGAATTTTCACCTATTAGTATAGTTGAAAATTATACTGTCATTACGAATAGACGAATAACATACAGGATAAAGAGAAATTAATTCTCTTTCAAATAAAAATAAAAAAGTGTGCCTTATAAGGCACACTTTTTTATTTCCAGAAATTGGCACAACACTATCTTGATTTCAAGCAGTGTAAGATGGTTTAAGTTATAAACGGTATGACAAAATGCAGCGTAACTCTAACTCCAAAAAATCAATTCTAGCATTATAAAACTATAACTAGGTTAGTCGTATCGATTATTGTTAGCTGGCGGTAAGACAACAGAATCAATTATTTTATTTATGAATTCTGACTTTTTGTAAATGTTAGAACGCTAATTACAAACAAACGAATTGCCGACCGCATAAAAACTAATAAAATACTTTCATTTTTTTTCGTGTAATAGTAATGAAAAAAGATGGGTATCTACATCAAGAAAATAGTTGAAAAAGAATCAAATTTTGAATTGAAATCAATCTCTTAACACGTTGTCTTTATCCAATTTTTTTAGCCGTTTGAAAAGTAAAATCGAAAATTCAATGATTTTTTCCAGTAGCTATAACTATCCGGATAGCAGCGCATCTTCGATGAAAAACAATTAAAAATCATAAACATTTAACAAACCTAAACCTCACCTTTATAAAGATATATAGCGTAAATATTGGCTTACACAACATTTATTTTAGTGAGCACTACTTATGATGAATATTTGTGTAATGTGAATACCAGTGATCCGCCTTGTCATAAAAAAGGATTGGATAATTCTGGAAAGAACATTTTGAAAAACCTATATGACCAACGAATTTTTGAAGGTGAAATTGAATATTAAAAGTATGAAAACTCAAACTATTACAACCCTAAGTAATACCATTAAATTTATATTGGTACTATTTACTTTACTAATATCAGGTATCTCTATGGCGCAGACAACTGTGACCTTAGAAGACCAATGTAATTGTGAGGTACTCCAAGGTACAGATGTATCAGCACCCGGGGTCGCAACTCCGGCAGGTGCAGATTTAGGAGATCTATATGTAAATACAGATACAGGAACTATATATTTCTGGGATGGAGATTCTTGGGAATTGACATCTACTGATGATAACACCACCAATGCTTCTTTAACAGAAGATGGAGTAAACCTTATATTGTCGGATAGTGATTTAAATACAGTTTCTATTCCTTTAGCTGATATAGCTGCTGCAGTAGATACAAATACTACGAATGTAACTTTTACAGTAAATAGTGTAAATGGTACATTGGATATTATAGATTCTGAGAGTGCTATTGTTTCTGTTCCTTTAGCAGATATAGCTGCGTTGGTAAATACCGATAATCAAGAGGGTACGGAAGTATTGTTAACTACTCCATTAGATGTAGATGGCGATACGGTAAATGAAACAACAGTAGAAGAGGCAATAGCAGATTTAGCAGCAAATAATGCTTTGGATTTAGACATTGATCCTACCAATGAACTTACAACAAGCGGTAATGGAGTTCCAGTAGGTGCGCCAGCAAATGATAATCCGGGAGTAACTTATTTAGATACTGCAACAAATGAGTTATATGTATATGATGGTACAAACTGGACAATGATTACTGATAATCAAATTGCAGGTGAAGTTGAGGTAACACCTGCAGGAAACATCACCGCAAATCATGTACAAGCTGCATTGGAAGAGTTAGATGGTATTATAACTTCAAGTGAGCTTACTACAACAGTTGTAGAAGGGACAGGAATCAATGTTACACCTTTAGTAACAGGAAATAATACGGAGTATACTATTGCCGTAGATCCTACTGATATAATTGGTGACGGAAGTATTATATCAACCGATAGTACAATAGATATTACAGGAGGAGCGAATTCAACATTAAATGATGTAACACTTACTATTGCGGATGACGCAATTACTAATGTGAAGATGGCAGATAATGCTATCACAACAACAGAAATTTTAGATGGTACGATAGTTAGTGCTGATATAGCAGCGGATGCTGTAAATGCAGCGACAATAAATGGAGATGTAGCAGGAACGGGATTAGTTCAGAATGCAACAACAGGTGCATTAGAAGTAGATGGAACAGCAATCACAGGCGATGGTGATATTACCTCTGGAGATTTAACAGTTGGGGGCGACACCAATGCCTTATTAGGAGATGTTACATTAGAGATAACAGCGGGAGCAGTAGGAACTACAGAATTAGCTGCTGATGCCGTAGACAATACAAAATTAGCGGATAATGCTGTAAACACAGAAAACATTACAGATGGTACGATAGTAGCTGCCGATATAGCAAATGATGCTGTAAATGCAGCGACAATAAATGGAGATGTAGCAGGAACGGGATTGGTTCAGAATGCAACAACAGGTGCATTAGAAGTAGATGGAACAGCAATCACAGGTGATGGTGATATTACCTCTGGTGATTTAACAGTTGGGGGCGACACCAATGCCTTATTAGGAGATGTTACATTAGAGATAACAGCGGGAGCGGTAGGCAATACGGAATTAGCTGCCGATGCCGTAGACAATACAAAATTAGCGGATAATGCTGTAAACACAGAAAACATTACAGATGGTACGATAGTAGCTGCCGATATAGCAAATGATGCA
>NZ_SNZW01000019.1:164753-165541 GCF_004364175.1 Maribacter caenipelagi
CGATGCCGTAGACAATACAAAATTAGCGGATAATGCTGTAAACACAGAAAACATTACAGATGGTACGATAGTAGCTGCCGATATAGCAAATGATGCAGTTGCATTGGAAAAGTTAGCAAATGGTACTGCTACTGGTCAAGTAATGCAGTGGGACGGAACTGATTGGATTCTAATAGATTTAGGTTCGGTAACAGTTACAGAAAATGACGGAATAATTGGTAACGAAGTCGTTGGTTCTTCAAATGGAACATTGACTTTATCTGGAGCAGGTTCTATAGGTGACCCATTAAGGTTGGCAGTTTCTGATGATGGAATTACATCGAATGAGATAGCACCGGGAGCAGTAGAAACTACAGATTTGTCAGATGATGCAGTTACCTTAGGTAAATTAGCTTCAGGCTCAAATACAGGAGATTTAATCCAATGGAATGGTACGGACTGGGAATTTGTAACGGCAAGTTCATTGGATACCGATACGCAGTATACCGCTGGTACAGGCTTGAACCTTGTAGGTACGGAGTTCAGTGCCGATCCAAGTTTGGCGACGGATACGGAGTTGTCGGATGCTATCACGGCAAGTGAGGCATTGGATCTAGACAAGGTTATCGGCAACGAAACTATTACAGGATTGGCTTTTGATGGAGCTGTACTGACTATATCTGAAGGTGGAAATACGGACCGGACGATTAATATAAGTTCATTGGATACCGATACACAATATACCGCGGGTACAGGCTTGAACCTTGTAGGTACGGAGTTCAGTGCCGATCCAAGTTTGGCGACTGACA
>NZ_SNZW01000020.1:0-156461 GCF_004364175.1 Maribacter caenipelagi
GTTTGCGCCGATGGTACTGCTATACCAAGTGGGAGAGTAGGTAGCCGCCTTTTTCGAAAGCCCTTTACAGAAATGTAAGGGGCTTTTTTTATACCATAAAGCCAACTAAACTATACCGAATGATCCCGTTATAAAAGGGTATGGCAACATTACTACTACTACTACTACTACTACTACTACTACTACTACTACTAGTTAATTTAAATAGCTAAGGCTGTTTTTAGGATAGTTGATATTCTGCCAATTTTTAGAACAACTTAATTATTGAGGTAGGACTTTCTACGTAAATGAAAATTGATAAGATTGAATACATTGCAAATCTGTTCATCCTCAAAACATTAATACATAATTAGTCTTGAATAAAAGTATATTATTTCATCTATTGAAATGGGTCAACAAAACTAAACTAGAACTAATAATTTGTAATTTTACTTGGTTCTTGTTAAATAAAAAAAGCCCGAACTACATAAGTAATTGGGCTTTATAATAATAACTAAAGAGTATTCTATACTCTCGGCAAATCACCTTCACCTTTAAGAGGTAATGCAGTTTCGCCCATTAAGTATTTATCTACATGATGAGCGGCTTGTCTACCTTCAGATATAGCCCAAACAATAAGAGATTGGCCTCTTCTTTGGTCGCCTGCAGCAAATACACCTGCTACATTAGTTTTATAGTCATTTTCAGATGCTTTAATATTTGTTCTAGCATCCATTTCTAAGCCTAATTGGCTAGCTACTGTATTTTCAGAACCTGTGAAGCCTAAGGCTAATAGCGCTAATTCACATTTCCATTCTTTTTCTGAGCCCGGAACTTCTTTAAGTTGGGGGCGTTGTCCAGGAGTTTTAATCCATTCTACTTCCGAAGTAATTAACCCTTTTAAATTCCCATCTGAATCACCTAGGAATTTCTTAGTAGATATACTAAAGAAACGTTCTGCTCCCTCTTTATGAGAAGAACTAGTTCTTAGTCTCATTGGCCAAAAAGGCCAAGGCTGACCTTCTGGTCTTTCAGTAGTTGACATTGGCATAATCTCAAAATTTGAAACTGATGTTGCGCCATGGCGAAAAGAAGTACCTATACAGTCTGAACCTGTATCACCACCACCAATTACCACTACATCTTTACCGGTAGCTTTAATTTCTTCGCCTAATTCTGTAATACCGTCTACACGTCTGTTATTTTGACTTAGAAAGTCCATTGCTTGAACCACACCTTTTAAATCAGAGCCTTCAATTGGTAAATTTCTTCTAATAGTTGCTCCGCCTGTTAATACGATTGCATCATATTCTTCTTTAAGAGTATCCGCTTTAATATCTACACCTATATGAACTCCGCATTTGAAAATTATTCCTTCTTCTTTTAGAACATCTAAACGCCTGTCGATTACGTTTTTCTCCATTTTAAAATCTGGAATACCATAACGCAATAATCCGCCAGGTTTTTCGTCACGTTCAAATACAGTAACATCATGTCCTGCTCTATTTAATTGCTGGGCAGTCGCAAGACCTGCAGGACCTGAGCCTACTACTGCAACTTTCTTACCTGTTTTATTTAAAGGTGGCTTTGCGGTAATCCATCCTTTCTTAAAAGCAGTTTCAACAATATTTTTCTCGATATTTTCAATTGTCACAGGGTCTTCATTGATACCAAGTACACAAGCTTCTTCGCATGGTGCTGGGCATAATCTACCTGTAAATTCAGGAAAATTGTTTGTTGAATGTAAAATCTCACTCGCTTTTTCCCATTTAGCACGGTAAACCGCATCGTTGAAATCAGGTATCAAATTACCTAATGGGCATCCACTATGGCAAAACGGTATACCGCAATCCATACAACGAGCGCCTTGCTCTTTCATTTCCTTTTCAGGCAATGGTATTGTAAATTCCTTATAATCTTTTAAACGTTCCTCAACCGGTTCGTATGCTTCAATTTTTCTATCGAATTCCAAAAATCCTGTAATCTTTCCCATATTCCGATCTTAAATAGTTTGTAAATTTTCTTCCTCTAATCTGATTAAAGCTTGTCTGTATTCTTCAGGTAAGACCTTAACGAATTTAGGTAAATACGATTCCCAGTTTTCTAAAATACGTTGTGCTAATGGACTTGATGTAGAGTTATAGTGGCTTTCAATTAAATCTTTTAATTGCTTAATATCATTGGTCTCTGTAACTTCTAACAAATTAAGACCTTCAGCGCTGCATCGCTTTTTAAATGTTTTGTTGTTATCTAAAACAAATGCAATACCGCCACTCATACCTGCGCCAAAGTTTCTTCCAACTTCACCTAGAATTACGGCAACACCACCAGTCATATATTCACAACCATGATCCCCAATGCCTTCAACAACTGCCTTAGCTCCTGAGTTACGAACACAAAAACGCTCACCTGCTTTTCCGTTAATATATGCTCTACCAGCGGTTGCTCCATATAGCGTTACATTTCCGGTAATTACATTGTCTTCAGGTATTATAGTAGATTTTTCTGGTACTTTAATAACTAGTTTGGCACCTGAAAGTCCTTTTCCTAGATAATCATTAGTGTTTCCATTAACAATCATAGTAAGTCCTCTTGTTGCAAATGCACCAAAACTTTGTCCTGCAGATCCCGTGAAATTAAGACGAAGTGTGTTTATCGGTAATCCTTCTGCACCATAAGTCTTTGAAATCTCATTACTAATAATTGCACCAACTGCACGATCAGTATTACAAATAGGATAATCTAAAGTTAATTTCTCTTTTCTGAATAAAGAAGGGTTAGCTTTTGCTATAATATCAAACTCTATAGACTTATCTATATCGTGTTTTTGTTTTTCTGTATTATAGAATTTAGTTCCTTTAGGTACATCTACTTGGTGTAGTATTGGGGTTAAATCTATACCAGCTGATTTATAATGGTCAATTGCTTTTTTACGATCTAGTTTTTGCACCTGACCTACCATGTCATTTATACTCTTAAAGCCTAATTGCGCCATAATTTCACGTAGCTCTTGCGCTACAAAATACATGTAGTTAACAACATGTTCTGGCTTACCTTTAAATTTCTTTCTTAATTCAGGATTTTGAGTTGCGATACCTACCGGGCAGGTATTCAAATGGCATACTCGCATCATTATACAACCAGATGCTACTAATGGTGCAGTAGCGAAACCGAATTCTTCGGCACCTAATAGGCAAGCTATGGCAACATCCCTACCAGTTTTTAACTGTCCGTCACATTCAAGAACAATTCTATTTCTTAAATCATTTAAAACAAGTGTTTGTTGTGCTTCGGCAATACCTAGCTCCCATGGTAAACCACAATGTTTTAAAGAAGTTAAAGGAGAAGCCCCGGTACCACCATCAAAACCAGATACCAATACAACATCAGCTTTTGCTTTGGCAACACCTGCTGCAACAGTACCTACACCAACTTCTGAAACTAATTTTACGTTAATTCTAGCTTTTCTATTCGCAGATTTTAAATCATAAATAAGTTGAGATAAATCTTCGATAGAATAGATATCGTGATGTGGTGGTGGCGAAATTAATCCTACATAAGGCGTAGAATTTCTTGTTTTGGCAATTTCAGGATTTACTTTCGGTCCTGGTAATTGACCACCTTCACCAGGCTTGGCACCTTGTGCCATTTTTATTTGAATTTCTTTAGCGTTGGTCAAGTAGTTCGAAGTAACACCAAACCTACCAGAGGCAACTTGTTTAATGGCACTGTTTCTCCAGTCGCCGGTAGAATTCTTATAGAATCTATTTACATCTTCTCCACCTTCGCCAGAGTTACTTTTACCACCAATACGGTTCATGGCAATTGCTAAATTTTCATGAGCTTCTTTACTGATGGACCCATAAGACATTGCACCGGTTTTAAACCTTTTTACAATTTCTGTCCATGGTTCAACATCTTCTAAAGGAATTGGGTCATAATTAGAGAATTCAAAAAGACCTCTAATGGTCATTAGGTTTTTAGATTGCTCATTAACCATACTCGAGTATTCCTTATAGGTATCTGGCTCATTATTACGAACAGACTTTTGAAGTTTTGCTATAGATAATGGATTGAACATGTGTTTCTCGCCATCTCTTCTCCATCTATATTCTCCGCCAATTTCTAATTCTAAATTAGCATCAATATGTTTTTTGCTGAATGTCTTATGATGACGTAAAGCAATCTCTTTTTCTATTTGGTAAAGACCAATACCTTGAATACGTGTTGGGGTGTTCGGGAAGTATTTTTCAACGACCTTAGTATTGATGCCGATACATTCAAATAGTTGTGAACCACGGTAAGAGTTCAATGTTGAAATACCGATTTTATTCATCACTTTTAAGATGCCTTTTCCGACAGCCTTATTGTAATTTTTAATTGCATCGTCAAATGATATTTCTGTAATATCATGTTCTTCTATTTGTTCTGCAATAATTTCGTTAACTAAGTATGGATTAATAGCACTTGCACCGAAGCCAAATAATAAAGCGAAATGATGTACTTCGCGGGGCTCTGCAGATTCTATTATAACACTAAGCTTAGAACGTTTGCCAAGCTTCTGTAAGCCGCTATTTACAAATGAACAGGCTAAAAGCGCTGGGATAGGAGCCATCTCTTCAGTAACATTTCTGTCTGAAAGTATAATGATGTTTGCTCCTTCATCTACTGATTTAGATGCTTGATTTAACAGTGATTGTAAAGCATCTTCCAATCCGTTATGCCCTTGTTTGATGGAGTATAACATTGGAATAGAAACTACTTTGTAATCTGGACTTACATCGTAATTTTTGATTTTATCCAAATCCTCTTTAGAAATCACGGGATTTTGAATTTTAAGTTTTCTACAGTGTAATTCTGAAAACTCAAATATATTGTGGTCACTACCTAAAGTTAAGCTGATATCTGTAATCAGCTCTTCACGAATACCATCTAAAGGTGGGTTCGTTACTTGGGCGAATAATTGTTTAAAATAATTATAAATTAACTGAGGGCGTTGAGATAAAACAGCGATTGGCGTATCTGAGCCCATAGAGCCAATTGGTTCTTTACCTGCTTTTGCCATAGGTAGTACTATGGTGTTAATGTCTTCTAAGGTATAGCCAAAAACAGATTTTCTTTTCTCTAAAGATTCTTCACCTAAAAATAAGGGACAATCATTATATGGAATATCTTTTAAATGAACTAGGTTGTCATTAAGCCATTTCTTGTATGGGAATTTTTGAGCGATGTTTTCTTTAATTTCTTCATCGTTTATAATTCTACCTTCTTCCATGTTCACCAAGAACATCTTACCTGGCTGTAATCTTCCATGAAAATCTACATTTTCTGGAGTGATGTCAACAACACCAGTTTCTGAAGACATAACCACATAGTCATCTTTTGTTACCGTATATCGTGAAGGTCTTAGTCCATTTCTATCTAAAACAGCACCAATAAAGTTACCATCTGTGAAAGGGATAGATGCTGGTCCGTCCCAAGGCTCCATCATACAAGAGTGATACTCGTAAAATGCTCGTTTAGCTTCAGACATTTCTGCATTTTTTTCCCATGCTTCAGGTACTAAGATCATCATTACCTCTGGTAAAGACCTACCTGTCATTAATAATAGTTCAACAACCATATCCATGGTAGCAGAATCAGATTTTCCTGGTAAAATTATTGGGAGAACATTTTTTATTTCATCACCGAACATATCGCTCTTCAATAATTCTTCTCTAGAGAACATGCGAGTAACATTACCTCTTAGGGTATTTATTTCACCATTATGACACATGTATCTAAAAGGTTGTGCCAGATCCCATGTAGGAAAAGTGTTTGTTGAGAAACGCTGGTGTACCAATGCTAACCTAGTTACCACTCTAGAATCCATCAGGTCTGAATAATACAAGCTAATATCTAAAGGCATTAGTAAACCTTTGAAAATAATTATTTTGGTAGATAAGCTAGGTACATAAAAGAACTTGCTTTCAGATAATTTAGAACGTATGATTGTATGTTCAGTTACTTTTCTTGCAATAAAAAGTTTCAGATTGAAATTGAAGAAATCTTGATCTTCATTCTCTTTTGCTACGAATATTTGCTTTACAAAAGGTTCGGTTTCAGCGGCGATTCTACCAGGTATTGATCTATTTACCGGTACATCTCTCCATCCTAATAATTTTAAACCTTGTTTTTTAATGTTTTCTTCAAAAACCGAGATGCAGAAATCGCGTTGATTTTCTTTACGAGGAAAAAAGATATTACCAACTGCATAGTCACCAACCTTTGGTAACTCAAAACTACAAGCAGCCTGAAAAAAATCATGAGGTATATCTATTAAGATACCGGCTCCATCTCCTGTTTTACCATCGGCACTTACGGCGCCCCTATGTTCTAAACGTTCAAGTATCTCTAACGCTTTATGTATAATATCGTTAGATTTTTTTCCTTTAAGACTGCATATAAAACCAGCCCCACAGTTATCATGTTCAAATTCCGGTAGATATAATCCTTGCTTCTTCAGTGTCATCCTTTGTGGTATTTCTTCAAAAATATCAATTTAATTGAATTATATTCAACGATTAGAACTAATTCAAGTAAAAAATTCAACGAAATAAATAAAAGCTTAAAAAATCGATAATTATGGATTTTTAAAACCTTGAATTTATCAGATTGATAAATTTAAGTTAATATTACGTAAATACAGGGATGCTTAAGGGGGTAAATTGTAGTTTTTGTAACTTTCTAACAATTGAGTCTAACTTTATTGAGAGGGTAACAATGTTAAAGTTGACTATAAATGAAAACACCCCTATAAATTACAGGGGTGTATTTTGGAAAAGATATATTTTTACTTTAAAATACTTCTAGAAATCACGATTTTTTGTATTTCAGAGGTGCCCTCGTATATCTGTGTTATTTTAGCATCTCGCATTAATCTTTCTACGTGGTAGTCTTTTACAAATCCGTTTCCACCATGAATTTGCACGGCTTCAACGGTAGTTTCCATAGCAACTTTAGACGCATATAATTTAGCCATTGCACCAGAAAGATCATAATCATTTCCATTATCTTTATCTATTGCAGATTGATATACCAGTAATCGTGCAGCTTGAATTTCGGTATGCATATCGGCAAGTTTAAATGCAATAGCCTGGTGGTTGCTAATTTCGGTGCCAAATGCCTTACGTTCTTTAGAATATTTCAAAGCTAGTTCGTAAGCACCTGCAGCAATACCTAATGCTTGCGCGGCAATACCTATGCGGCCACCTGCCAAGGTTTTCATAGCGAATTTAAAGCCGAAACCATCTTCGCCGATTCTATTTTCTTTAGGTACTTTTACATCGTTAAATATTAAAGAATGAGTGTCGCTACCTCTAATACCTAATTTATTTTCTTTAGGACCTATCTCAAATCCTGGAGCACCTTTCTCTATGATCAACGCATTTATGCCTCTGTGTTTTTTGTCTTTGTCGGTTTGTGCGATTACTATATAGGTACTTGCAGTACCGCCATTCGTAATCCAGTTTTTAGTACCATTAACAATATAGTGGTCGCCCATGTCGATAGCAGTAGTCTTTTGAGATGTAGCATCACTACCGGCTTCTGGTTCAGAAAGGCAAAATGCACCTATATGTTCTCCTGTTGTAAGCTTTGTAAGGTATTTTTCTTTTTGAGCTTCAGAGCCAAATTTCTCTAATCCCCAACATACTAAAGAATTGTTTACGGACATTACAACAGAAGTCGAAGCGTCTATTTTAGAAATTTCTTCCATGGCTATTACATAGGATAGTGTATCTAGACCGCTACCGCCATACTTTGGGTCTACCATCATTCCTAAAAAACCAAGTTCCCCTAGTTTTTTAATTTCCTCGGTAGGAAATCTTTGGGCATCATCACGTTCAATTACTTCGGCTAATAGTTCAGTTTGAGCAAAATCGCGTGCAGCTTCTTGTATAAGTTTTTGTTCTTCATTCAATGAAAAATCCATCTAATTGTATATAAAGGTTAACGTATCAAAGATAAAGATATCGCAGTTAAATATTACACTTCTACATCTCCTTTTGACCGATTTTGTAACAATAGTAAGGTCGTAATATAGGAACAGTTCATATTTAACATTATGTTATGCGTTAAAATGTAGTCACTAAAAACTTGTTAAATTTATAATAGTATCGATTTAAGTATTTGGAAGTCAAATAACTTCGGTATTATTGTCAATTCATTAGGAATTCACAGACAATTTTAAATATATTTGGAAGATATATTTTTTAGAATTAGAACCTATATTTACAACTAATTAACTAGTTACTTAAAAAAACCAACGAAAATGGAAACCATCATTGTTATTGTTTTTTTGGCCGGATACCTTGCCATTACTTTAGAACACAATCTTAAAATAGATAAATTAATTCCAGCATTAGCTATGATGGCTATACTTTGGGCGCTAATTGCTCTTGGAATAGATGGCTATGAAAACTGGTTTGATTCTGCTCATCAAAGTCTTGTGGAAGGATTTGATAAATTTGGGCATTTGGATAGAATGCACATGATGGAGGAATCTCTTTTGCATCATTTAGGAAAAACTGCGGAAATCTTATTTTTCTTATTAGGAGCAATGACCATTGTAGAAATAATTGATTATTTCGATGGTTTTGCAACTATAAAAGGCTTTATTAAAACAAAACAGAAGGGAAAATTACTTTGGCTATTTTCAATATTAGCATTCATATTATCAGCTATAATTGATAACCTAACTGCTACTATCGTTTTAATTACTATTCTACAGAAGGTTATTAAAGATAGAGAGACAAAATTGTGGTTTGCTGGTATGATAGTTATTACTGCAAACGCCGGTGGTGCTTGGTCTCCTATTGGTGATGTGACTACCACAATGTTATGGATTGCTAATAGAGTAAGTGCTGGCCAATTAGTTCTTCACGTGCTTTTACCTTCATTGGTTTGTATGATTGTACCAGTTGTCATTGCAAGTAGGTTTAAAGTGTTTAAAGGTTTAATTGATGGTGAATTAGATGAAGAAAAATCAAAGTCTAAGTATAGTGGAGTAATGTTGTATTTAGGTCTTGGTGCTATTTTGTTCGTTCCTATTTTTAAAACAGTTACACATTTACCACCATATGTAGGTATGATGTTATCATTGGCTGTTGTAGCGACTTTCGCTGAAATATATAGTAATAAGAAATTTAGTATTTCTTCTGTAGATCAAGAAGGTCAAGATAGTGAAGGTCACCACAGTCCTGTTCACCATTCTTTATCTAAAATAGAATTGCCAAGTATATTGTTCTTCTTAGGAATTTTATTGGCAGTTGCTGCTATGGAGTCATTAGGAATACTTTTTAATGCTGCAGGTGCACTTAATGAAGCAATACCTAATACTGATATTGTGGTTCTATTGTTTGGTTTAGGTTCTGCGGTTATTGATAACGTGCCATTGGTTGCTGCAAGTATGGGTATGTTTAGCGAACCTCTAGATAGTCCTTTATGGCATTTTATCGCTTATTCTGCAGGTACAGGGGGTAGTATGTTAATAATTGGTTCTGCTGCAGGTGTTGTAGCAATGGGTATGGAAAAAATTGATTTTTTCTGGTATCTTAAAAAAATTGCATGGTTGGCATTTGCAGGTTTTATTAGTGGAGCTATCGTTTTTATCTTGTTGAGAGATTTTGTCCTTCATGGATAATTTAATTCGCAATTCATCGTTATAAGAGCAAATTCAATACTTAAAGAATACTATGTTATTATTCCAGGATTTGGCTCAAGAAGCGAGCGAAGAATTATTGTCTGAAGAGAAAACTCTTTCGGTTATAGATTTAATATTTAATGGTGGTACGGGTAGTGTCATCATAATATCGGTATTATTCATAATGTTGGGCGTAGCTCTATACATCTATTTTGAACGTTTACTTGCTGTAAATGCGGCATCTAAAATAGATAAGAACTTTATGAATCAAATACGAGATTATGTTACTACCGGTAAATTAGATGCGGCAAAGCTTTTATGTGCCCAGACAGATTCACCAGTAGCTAGGTTGACCGAGAAAGGTGTTTCTCGTATAGGTAAGCCATTAGACGATATAAATACCGCAATAGAAAATGCTGGTACCCTTGAAGTTTATAAACTTGAAAAGAATGTAAGTATTCTTGCAACAGTAGCAGGTGCTGCCCCTATGATTGGTTTCTTGGGTACGGTTATCGGTATGATTCTTGCTTTTCATGAAATGGCCAGTAGTGGTGGTCAAGCAGAAATGGGTTCATTGGCATCTGGTATTTATACAGCAATGACAACTACGGTTGCAGGTCTAATCGTAGGTATTATTGCTTATGTTGGGTATAATCATTTAGTGAACAGAACTGATAAGGTGGTTCATAAAATGGAGGCTAACGCTGTAGAATTCTTAGATTTATTAAACGAACCTCTTTAATTTTATACTATGAAATTAAAAGGAAGAAATAAAGTCAGTCCAGACTTTAGCATGTCTTCAATGACAGATATTGTATTCTTGTTATTGGTGTTTTTCATGCTAACCGCAAATTCGCCGAACGCTTTAGATTTACTACTTCCAAAAGCGAAAGGGAAATCTACAAATACTCAAAATGTATCTGTAAGTATAGATAAGAATCTTCAATACTTCGTTAATGATGAACGCATTAATGGCGAGTATATAGAGATAGAGTTGAAAAAAGCTTTAGCAGGTCAAGATAGTCCTACTATCATACTTAGAGCAGAAGAAAGTGTTGCGATTAAAGAAGCTGTAAATGTTATGGATATCGCGAATAGAAATAATTACAAGGTTATTTTGGCAGTACGCCCCAACTAAATGGCATTTTTAGATACGAAACATAAAAAGAAATCATTGACACTTACCACATTGTTGTTAAGTGCACTGCTATTGGTTTTATTTTATATCGGTCTAAACTATATGGATCCCCCAGAAGAGAACGGAATCTCTGTCAATTTTGGGACGATGGAATTTGGTAGCGGAAAAGTACAGCCAAAAGAAAAAATACGATCAGAACCTTTAGATACTCCTCCTGTTGAGCCGACCATACAAGAAGTTGCTGAAACTGTTGAGAACCCAGTAGAACATGTCGAGGAAGCTGCAGCCGAGAAAGAATCGCCAGCTGAAAAGTTATTGACTCAAGATAACGAAGAGGCTATAAAGATTAATCAGGCAAAAGAAGCTAAAAGAAAGGTTGATGAAGCAGCTGCGGATGCAAAAAGAAAAGCAGAGGCTGCAGAGAATAAGAAAAAGGCCGAAGCAGCAAAAATTGCGAAGCAAAAGAAAGATGCCGAAGACAAAGCACGCCAAGAGCAAGAAGCAAAAAAGAAAGCTTTAGATGCTTTGATGGGTGGTCTAAACAAATCTGACGGCACAGCATCTGGTAGTGAGGGTGATGATAATAAAGCAGGAGATAAAGGTCAGCCAAACGGTGATCCTTATGCTACAAGTTATTATGGAGCTCCAGGTAGCGGAAGTGGAACTGGTGGCTATGGATTAAATGGTCGGTCATTAGTGAACAAAGGGCAGGTACAGCAAGAATGTAACGAGTCTGGTAGGGTAGTGGTCAAGATTATTGTAGATCGCAATGGTAAAGTAATTAGTGCAGAGCCAGGTGTAAGAGGTACGACCAACAATAATCCATGCTTGTTAGAGCCGGCCAAAAAAACCGCGTTTATGCATAAATGGAATTTAGATAGCAATGCCCCAAATCAACAAGTTGGTTTTGTAGTTGTTAACTTTAAGCTTGGCGAGTGACCTATAAAGAAACATTAGATTGGATGTTTGCGCAACTTCCAATGTATCAGAATAAAGGTAAAAGTGCCTTTAATTCAAAACTTGATGGCATTACGTTATTTGCCCATCATTTAAACAATCCTCACACACAGTTTAAGAGTATTCATGTAGCTGGTACTAATGGTAAAGGGTCAAGTAGTCATCTATTGGCTTCGATTCTTCAGGAAGCAGGCTATAAAGTGGGTTTGTATACTTCTCCTCATTTAAAAGATTTTAGAGAACGTATTCGCATTAATGGGAATAAGATAACCAAGCGTTGGGTAGTAGATTTTATTCATAAGAATCAATCGTATTTTTCTGAAAACAAGCTATCGTTTTTTGAAATGACTGTCGGTATGGCATTTTCATATTTTGCTCAAGAAGAAGTAGATATAGCTATTATAGAAGTTGGGTTGGGCGGTAGGCTCGATTCTACAAATATTATTAAACCAGAAGTAAGTTTGATAACCAACATTGGTTTGGATCATGTAGATATGCTAGGAGATACTCTTGCTAAAATTGCAAGAGAAAAAGCGGGAATTATAAAATCAGTAGTTCCTGTCGTTATAAGTGAGTATAATAAGGAAACAGCACCAGTTTTTAATTCCGTCGCAAAAGATAATAATGCTAAAATAATATTTGCGGAAAATGTGGATTATCCTGATTATGAAATAGGCTTGTTAGGTTCTTATCAGCAGAAAAATATAAAAGGGGTATTAGCAACTATAAATACCTTATCTGATTTTGTAGTGACCGAAAGCAATATAGTTGAAGGATTGATACATGTCGTTGAAAATACAAAACTAATGGGGCGGTGGCAGCAAATTGGTGTAGAACCTACTATAATTTGTGATACTGCTCATAATAAAGAAGGTATTTCGCTGGTGATGGAGCAAGTAAAAAAACAGAGCTATGAAGAATTACATATCGTAATCGGCTTTGTAAAAGATAAGGAGGTTAGTAAAATTTTGTCTTTTTTTCCAAAAAATGCTACATATTACTATTGTAAACCAAAAAATTTCAGGGGTCTTGATGAAAAAGATTTAGGAAGCCTATTTTCAGAAGCAGGTTTTCAAGGAGATGTTTATAAGTCTGTAAATAAGGCTTTTAAAGCTGCAAAAAAACGTGCTAAAAAGAATGATTTCATTTATGTTGGTGGCAGTAATTTTGTGGTTGCAGAAGTTCTTTAATTTTTTATTCATTTTTCTTTTGTGGAATGTAAAAGTATTATATATTTGCACTCCTTTTGGGGCTCTTAGCTCAGTTGGTTCAGAGCACCTGCCTTACAAGCAGGGGGTCACTGGTTCGAATCCAGTAGGGCCCACAGGTTAGAAGGCTTTCATGAAAATGGAAGCCTTTTTTTATTTTTATACCTTTCGTAACATAGAATTTCTTCGGTTTTTTTTTACACTTCATTGAACACTTCTACAATCTAAATTTCATTTTCCTGTATTCTCTATTTATTTATAATATTCAAAATTTTAGATTTCTTACTTAGTCTTTTATTGATATTAGTAACTGACTTAATTATATTATTATTGGTATTTACAGAAGGGTAATTATTGAGCCTTTTACGTTTAAAAGCTCAGATATCTTTATTGATGTGTAGGGGTATTTAAGGTGCCGAATGTTGCTTTAATATACAAAAGTGATAACAATCTCAAAATAAGCTATTCTTTTATCGTACTTCTTGATCATTTACCAATGGTGGTTGTTATTTAGTGCCTTCTAGTTGTTGGGTTCGCAATGAAAATGGGAGCTCGATCATGATTTGTAGAATTATGATATCAGGCACTAATTATTGCTGATTACGTAATATACACAAGATTAATTGTGTTAAATCACAATAAAATAGCCTTCAAATCATCAAAGTAATTTTTTTTAACAATATAATAACATATATTTGGTAAACCAGTTTGACCAACCAATTTGGTAAACCAGTTAAAAAAATAAAATTATCAAACAAGTAATAACTAAAAAATCTAAAATGAAACCTTAAGAGAATGGCATAAAAAAAAGGACGGGTGCTCGCCCATCCTTTAAATTAAAAATTACTTCATTTTGAAGGGAAGTAAAGAACAAACATGTAATTATTGCTAAATACACATTTTCCTGTAAAAATAGGAATTTTCATTGATTTAAGATGAAAATATGAGTATTGGTAAATTGAAGATCATGATGCGAAAAATGTAATCGCATTTTAAGTAGATCAAAAAGATGGCATAGGCCAATTCAATAGAACTAACTTAATTTAACACAGATGAATTTTAAATTGAAAATTTTTATGGTTGCAATGTTGCTTGTCAACATTCAATTATTTGCACAAGATACCTACGACCTGTCAGGTACTGTAGCAGATGCAAACAATGTGCCGATACCTGGTGCGAATATTGTTGTGGCAAATACAACAAGAGGTACTCAAAGTGATTTTGATGGAAATTTCATCATTCAAGTAACAAGTGGTGATATTTTACGCTTTTCATATATAGGGTATACTACCGAAACAGTTGCAATTGTATCGCAAAAAACTGTAAGCGTCATTTTAAAAGAAGATGCTAGTCAGCTTGATGAGGTTGTAGTAGTTGGTTATGGTACGCAAAAGAAGTCTACCATTACAGGTTCTATTTCAAAAGTAACGAATGAAACTTTAGATCAAATAGCCGTATCAAGAGTCGATGACGCTTTAATAGGTCAAGTATCTGGTGTGAACATTCAAGCAACAAACGCTGAAGCAGGTGGGGCGCCAACCATTACTATTAGAGGTATTGGTTCTGTAACTGCTGATTCTGGTCCTGCATTAGTAATTGATGGAGTCGTTGTAAGCTCAGAGTTCCTTGGTAATCTTGATATGAACGATGTAGAGTCTTTTGAAGTATTAAAAGATGCTGCTTCTGCTGCTATTTATGGTAGTGAAGGTTCTAACGGTGTAATTTTAATAACTACTAAAAGTGGTAAAGCAGGAAAAACAAAATTCAGTTATCAAACCTATACAGGTCTAAAAGGCGCACATGGAAGTGATGATTACAGAAAGAGTGTGTCTGAATGGGCTAAAATAGAACAAGCAGCTACAGGTACTCTTTCAAATGAAACACAATATGCGCAATTGTTAGTGCAGGCTACTGGTGTTGATAGAGATTGGCAAGATGTTTTCTTTGATGGCGGTGCCATTACTAGTCATTCTTTATCTGCAAGAGGTGGTTCTGAAGATACTAAGTTTAGTACCTCGTTAAGATACCTTCATGATGAAGGTGTTGTTATTACCGATGACTATAAATTGTTCTCTGCTAATATGAAGGTAGATTCTAAAATTGGTGAAAGAGCAAGATTTGGTATTAGAGCTACACCTTCTTATACAAAACAAAGAAGATTGCCTACATCTATACATAATCCTACACGTCAATCACCTTGGTTACCAATTTATCATACAGAAGAATCACTTCAGTTTATTGATAGAGAAACGGGTAATGGTCAATACGCAGATGTGGGTGTAGGAGATTATTTCTACGAAAACCATTTAGTAGAATTAGATGTTAATGGTGATGGAAACGATAGTAGACCTCGTACTTCAGGTGATTCAAATCCATACGCACAGTATGTTGAAAGAGAACATTATGAATTCAACACGAAATTATTCGGTTCTACATACTTGAGCTATGAGCTTTTAGACGGGCTTACTGCTAAAGCATCTTTAGGTGTTACATTAGAGCAACGAAAAAGAACAAGGTATGATGGTGTATTGCATCATGCAAGTGGTGCTGCGAGATCTGCATACTATTTATCGAATAGATTCAGAACTAGAATTATTTCTGATAATACTTTAAATTATAATAAAACATTTGGTGATGATCACGATTTAAACTTGTTAGTAGGTGCAACAATTCAGAAAAGAAAATCTGAGGAAAGCATAACAGAAGGTAGTGGATTTTCAAATGACTTATTAAAGAATTTTCAAGGAGCTACAGTAGTTGATCTTCCATCAGAAATCAATACAGAGCTGAAGAAGTTGGGTTACTTTGCAAGAGTTAATTATGCTTATAAAGGTAAATACTTAGTAAATGCCTCTATTAGACGAGATGGTAGTTCTGTATTCGGTATAGATTCTAAATGGGGTAACTTCCCTGCTGTATCTGTAGGTTGGAATGTTGCCAAAGAAAATTTCTTATTGAATAGTGACGCTGTAAATACTTTAAAATTTAGAGCTAGTTATGGTCTTACTGGGGCAGAGAATTTTAATGTGGGTGATGATATTGTAAATGCATGGCCTTATTTAGCATTATTACAGAATTCGAATGCAATTGATGACGGTAGTATTGCAGCTGGTGTTTCGCCACTTAATATTGCCAATACTTTATTACAATGGGAAGCTTCTAAAGAATTTACTGTTGGTTTAGATTATGGCTTTTTCAATAATAGAATATCTGGCTCTGTCGATTATTATCAAAGAACGAGTGATGAATTACTATTGAACAATCCTGTTTCATATATATCTGGATTTAATAGTGGTATTGTTAATTTAGGTGAAGTGCAAAACACAGGTGTTGAACTTGAGTTGAGAACTAGAAATGTTTCAAATGAAAATTTCTCTTGGAATTCAACTTTTATAGCTTCTACCAATAAAAATGAGTTATTAAGCTTTGGGGATTCTAACAACGCACTTATTGAGGATACGTACGGTAGAAATTCTCAATGGATCAATAGAATTGGTGAGCCAATATCTTCTTTCTGGGGTTATGTGGTTGATGAAGAGGCCTTTGATGAAACTTCTTTTAGAACAACATATGTTGACAGTCCTTGGAACAGAATCAATGGGCAATCTGATGATACCATCGTTAAAGATTTAAATGGTGATGGTTTAATAACTGAAGAAGACAAAACTATATTGGGTAGTCCTTATCCAGATTTAGTATACAGTTTTACCAATGAATTCAAATTTGGAAACGTTGATTTTTCATTTATGGTACAGGGTAGTTTAGGTGCTCAGGTAAATAATATCGGTGATCAATATTTCTACAATTGGTTTGGTAATAGAACAAGAAGTGGAGGAGAGTTAGAAGCAGTGGCTAATGGTCTTGTATCTGATGTTTCGTTCATTCAAGAAAAGGTATTGACAAGTGATGTAATTGCAAGTGCAGATTATTTCTCTTTACGTAATATAAATCTTGGTTATAATTTTTCAAATGATCTAACAGATCGTATTGGGGTAAGTGGATTAAGAGTTTATGCTACTGCACAGAATTTACTTTATATAACTGCAGATGATTACCATGGTTTTAATCCAGAACATATAGATGGTAGCAACCCAAGAGCTTACGGATCACAAAGAGCGGGTACGCCAATCTTTAGAACGGTAACATTTGGTCTTAACGTTGACTTTTAATCTTAAAAAAAACAAACGATGAAACATATAAAATATATAATTTTTGCCGTAACAGTGTCCGTTTTTGTTTCCTGTGATACTGAGGAATTTTTAAATCCATTGCCAGATACGGCAGTTGCGGTAGACGGGTTCTTTCAATCGGATGCAGACGTATTGTCTGGAGTGTACGGAATTTACGATGCCCTTCAAGGAGTTAATAGTAATACAGAATCTAATATTGGAGATTTCAATAGAGGTGTACAATTTGAGCATCTTTTAACAGAGCATAGAACAGATAATACAAGAAATGCTACGCTTGAGGGATCTAAAGCGGATTTTCACAGGTATGTTGTTAATGCTAATAATGTAGAATCAGAAGATTATTATGCTTCTATGTATGAAGTAATATTCAGAGCTAATAATATCTTAGATTTTGTTGATGTAGCAGATGAAGCTAATCAGGCAAAATATGCAGCTGAAGCTAAATTTTTAAGAGCATATGCTTACTTTAAGTTAGTAAGAATGTTTGGTGCAGTGCCATTAGTGACTTCTGTAGTAGGACCTACAGATAACGAAGCACTATTTACTAGAATACCAGAAGCACAGGTTTATGATCAAATAATAGCAGATTTACATGAGGCGGTAAGTGTTTTAGATAATTCATCTAAATCAAGAGCATCTAAAGCTGCGGCACAAGGTATTTTGGCAAAAGTATACTTGTCGTTGGCTTCTCCGAATTATGCTGCAGCACAGCAATTATGTGAATCTATCGTTAATAGTGGTGGATTTAGTTTGGAAAGTGACTTCCATGATGTTTTTTATGATGAATTGAACAACGAAATTATTTTTGCAATTCAATATATACCAGGTAATAGTGCAGAAAGTCAAAGTTTTTCATCTGAATTTACATCTTCGATACGTGCAGGGTCAGAAGACGGTCAAAATATTGTTAATGATAATTTAAGATTAGACTTCGTTGCCTTTGGAGGAAATAGAACGGAGACTTCCATTACCGATTTGAATGGTTCTCTTTTAGATGATAGAAATGAGGTAGCCAAGTTTTTTCCTGACGGATTTGATTCATCGGCGGAACCTGCTTACGGACCTAATGCCCGTAACGCCGGTAACGATTACATAGCTTTACGATATGCAGATGTACTTTTAATGCATGTTGAAGCAATAATGGCAGGTGGGGCGTCTACTACAAGTTCTGCTGCATTATCATCTTTTCAAGCGGTTAGAGATAGAGCTGGGTTAACAGCAACTGTTTCTACGATTACTAAAGAAGATCTTTTAGTGGAAAGAAGAGTAGAATTGGCATTTGAGAATCAACGTTGGTTTGATCTTCTTAGGTTCGGTGTAGCTGAGTCTGTGTTAACTGCTCATTCTGCCGAGATGGGATATGTGTTTGATGCTAGAAAATTATTATTGCCTATACCGGCAAGAGAAATAAATATAAGTGGCGGACTATTAACACAAAACCCGGGATACTAAATTTTAAAAACTTTTAAACTATGAAAATTAAACAAAATATTTTCCGAAAAACAACCTTGTTACTCTTTAGTGTAGTGGCTACAAGTTCTTTCGTTGGTTGTGTTGGTTCTGATACTTTTAGAGATGATTTACCAGGTTCTAACTCTAAGGTAGATACTATATTTCCAGAAGCTAATTTTGACTATACGGCAGATCAAGAAGATTTTACTATAATTAATTTTACAGATCTTTCTACTGAAGCTGCTTCATATTTATGGGATTTCGGTGGTGGAGAAACTTCTACAGATCGTGATCCTACATTTCAGTTTTCTGGTGAAGGTACATTTCCTGTGACATTAGTTTCTAGTGATGGCAATGGTGAAACTTCTACGATTACTATAGATGTTGTAGTGGTAGATGAATTGATTGCTGCATTTCAATGTCCTGATTTCCTATGTAGTCCAAGAACTCCTTGGGCTGGAGTAGACAGAGGAACTACAAGTTCTTATTCAGCAAGTTCTTCACCAACTCCACCAGAAGGTAATGGTGCTGCTAAGTTAAGTAGTAGTTCTAATTTTCTTGATCAAAGTATTCTTGTGGTTGCCGGAGCGACATATGAAGTAACGTTTTGGTATGTTAGTAAAACGACCGGTACTTCTGCGGGTACGCTTCTAATTGAAGATGCCGATACAGGAGATGATTTTCTTAATCAAGAAATTCCATTAACTGATCAAGCTTCGTCTTACGTGCAAACATCATTCTCATTTACAACCGGTGATGAGACGGAGAGCATGAGGTTTAATATTGAATATGCAGGTACTGAATGTAGATTTTCTAAAATTAGTATCGATAGGCTTAATTAATCAAAACTCTTGAAATAGTAATTTAAAAATGTAATTACACTTTTGATAGTTTCATTTTTAAATTACTCTTCAAGATAATCATGTATATGCTTTGAAGCTAAAGGTGTTATTACCATGCTCTTTAAGGCAGAAACTAACAAAAAATATAAAAACATAAATTATGAGTTTAATAAAAAAAGGAATAAGTGCCCTGTTGATTACGGGTCTTATCATGTCATGTGATGATGATGACTATACTCCAATTGAACCAGTCGCTTCTTCTGGTGGTTCTATAGAAAGTTTATTTTCAAGTTTCGAAGTATCATCAAGTGGAGATGGTACTATTGTTACCGTAACACCATTAACAGTAGGCGTAGATTCATATGTTATTGATTTCGGTGACGGGTCTACTCCTCTAACTGCACTGCAAGGAGAATCTGCTACGTATGATTATTCTAACGTTGAAGCATCTGCAGACTATACCATAACTGTTACCACAAAGGCAGTTGGTCAGACAGATTTAACAAAATCGGAAGATATTACAGTAGAGCATACAGTACCATCTATTGACAACGCTCCGTCTTCACCAGATTTTAAAAGATATAATTTGTTGAATATATTTACCGATGCAGGTTCTGTGGGTTCGGCAGGTACTGGTGGTAAAGCAGTTGTATTGGAATCAGGAAACAACTTAATTGAGTTTTCTAGATTGCATAGTAATATCGGAGAATTTGCCTTGAGCGGTGAAGTTGTTGCGGCAGATGCTTTCTATAGTGGTGTAGGTTCTAATGATATTCATTTTGATGTGTATTCTGAGTTTGCAACTGGTATTGATAAATTGAAAATAACTTTGGTAGATAGTACAAACTCTACAAGTCATGTTATGGATGATATAGAATTAATCGATGGTGAATGGACTAGCCTTGATTTTGATTTGGCTACTGATTTTTCATCGCCTGTTTCTCAATTCGAAACAATACTTTTTGAACTAGGTTCTAGCGGTACTGCAAATGATCATGCAACAATTACTGTTGATAATATATATATGACAAGAATGACTGGATCAACCATTTTGAATGGTGATTTTGAAAATGGGCAAGATTTCTGGAAATGGTCAACATTTACAGATGGAGAAACAAACCCATTTGGTTCAAGTTCTGATGGTTCTAATCAAGATTATGATGGTGTAGACACCGGTAGTAAGACAAGAGGAGCAAAATGGTCTTCAAGTCAATCTGGAGGAGACTTAAGAACTTCTAGTTCTAGATATGCGTACCAAGAACTTAATTTAGTACCTGGTGCTGATTATGTGTTAGAGTATCAATATGCAATTAAAGATGATAGTGGTACAGATCCCATAGGGGGAAGAAAAATAGTTGGTCTTATTTTAGATGGTCAATATGAAGATGGCGCAGATGCTGTTGACAACATTGGAGATAATTTAGGGTTTAATGAAGGCTATGTAGCAGAAGGTAAATTCTCAGATACAACAGACGGTGCTGGTACATTAGTACAAATTCCTTTTACTGCAAATGATAGTGGTGAGGTAGCTATAATGTTCTATGCTGTAACTCCTAAAGATGCGTATATAGATAATGTGAAGGTTCGTTCACTGAATCCATAATATATAATTCATGCAAAACAGCCGAAAAGGAATATTGGTATTTATAGTATTACTATTTCTGTCTGTAAACGCTACTTCTCAACATCAGAAAAGTGGCGTTTCAGAATCGGATGTAAAACTTAAAAAATCCAAGAAGAAAAAGAGAGTTAAGCTGCCAGAAATTGATTTAAGTAACTGGAAAGTGACTATACCGGAGGGAAGTGGAAAAGGAGGGGCGATTAGTGTAGAGCCACCTGAAATTTCGAATTATGCTACAAATAAGATTTTAAAACCTTATATGTATAATGATTCTGCAAAAGGGGCGCTAACATTTTACGCTTATCCTACATCGGCTACTACGGCCAATACCAAATATTCTAGGTCAGAACTTAGAGAACAAATGGAGCCTGGTGATGATAATGTCAATTGGACATTTAAGCAAGGTGGTATTTTAAAAGCAAAACTTTCAGTTGATGAGGTTTCTCGAGATAAGAATGGGAAATATCATAAAGTAATCATTTTACAAATACATGGAAGGTTGACCAATGATCAACGAGATTTAATAGGTCAAAGAGACAATAATGCACCGCCGGTATTAAAAATATATTGGCAGGATGGTAAAATTAGAGTCAAAACAAAAAAACTAAAATTTGCCGATGTAAATGCTTTAGGCATTTTACATGAAGAAGCTTGGACAGATGATGAAGGATATAATTTTAAAGAAGAGGTAGGCTTTGGTAAGTTTCAAATTGAAGTAAAAGTGACAGATGGTAAAATGGTGATTTCCTTGAATAAAGCTGAATTTGCCGTTTATGATGATTTTAATATGAAACGCTGGGGAGTTTTTGAAAATTACTTTAAGGCAGGTAATTATTTTCAAAGTAGAGATGAGGGTTCATTTTCCAAAGTCAGTTTTTATGAACTAGAAGTGGAGCATTAATATTAATTACATGATTTTAAGTAATATTTTACGGTTTTATAAATTAACCAAAGCAAATTATTTTTTTGCAATAGTTTTGGCAATGAACATTTCGAGCTGCAGTAATAATGCTGAAGCGGTCGAAGAAGAGATAGCAAAAGAAGAAGTATTAGAAGAGGAAAATGAAGAAGTTTCTGAGACAGAAGAGGAAGCAGAAGTTGTTGTTGAGGAGGAAATGGTAGAGGGAGTTGATTTCTTTTTACCAAATATAGATTTGAGTAATTGGAAAGTAACATTGCCCATCGGTAGTCCTGATGAGGTTGAGCCGCCAGAAATTATAGATTATGCTTCAGATGAAAGGTTGATACCTTATATGTACAATGATTCTACAGATGGCTCTTTGGTGTTCTATACATCTCCAGGTTCTTCAACGGCTAATTCATCTTACTCAAGAACAGAATTAAGAGAACAAATAGTTCCTGGTAGTAACAGTAATAACTGGACATTTGCCGAAGGTGGCCGAATGAAGGGTAAATTATCTGTTCCAGAAATTACGACTGATTCAGGTGGTGAATTTCACAGAACCTTAATTATGCAAATACATGGCAGATTAACAAATGAACAACGAGACCTAATCGGGGAAGATGATAATAATGCCCCTCCAATGTTAAAAATATATTGGCAGAAAGGTAAAGTAAGGGTGCTGACTAAAAAGCTTGTAAATCTTAGTGCTACAGACGAAGAAATTTTACATACCGACGCTTGGGAAGATAATGAAAGCCATACTTTTTCAGAAGATATTGAAACAAGCATATTTACTTTAGAAATTATTGTTTCTGATGGAAGAATGGAGATTGTTTTAAATGAAACCGAATCTGTTGTATATGAAGATATCCATATAGAGAAATGGGGAGTTTTTGAAAACTATTTCAAAGCGGGTAATTATTTGCAAACATTAGATGCTGGTGCATCTGCTAAAGTTAAATATTACGAATTAGAAGTTACGCATTAGAGATATGCCCATAATATAGTTAGTATAAATAAGAAAGTTGTTTGAGTTAAATTTGTTGAAAAGAATTTGCCGGCCTTTTTAAAGGCTGGTAAATTTTATAAACAGTTGCTGTAGTGCAGAGCGTAAATATTGTTGAAAATAAAACTTCTTACTTTAGTAGATTAGAATTATAGTTTTATGCGAACGATTTTTTAAACGATTTTCCTTTAAAGCAAGATATATATGAAATTAGAAATCCTCACAAGGACAGAAAATCAGGAAATACAAAATGAGATTATAGTTCAGCTTAGAGATTTAATGAATAATAAAAATCTTGAACCTGGTGATAAATTACCATCAGAAAGAATGCTGTCAGATAAATTCGGAGTTAGTCGAAGCAATGTTCGAGAAGCAATTCAAAAATTAGAATTTTACGGAATTTTAGTTTCAAAGCCTCAAAGTGGAACTTTTGTAGCAGATATAGGTCAGATTGCCATGAACGGAATGGTAAATGATATTCTTCGCCTAGAAGAACCTGATTTTAAATCTTTGGTAGAAACTAGAATTCTTTTAGAGCTCAAAACCGTAAGGCTCGCTGCAAGAAGAAGATCTGATGAAGATTTAAAACAATTGAAAAGTGCCTTAGATGCTTATAGAGCTAAAGTTGAAAAGGGAGAAGATGCTGTACAAGAAGATTTACTCTTTCATTTGGCAATAGCTAAAGCATGCGGAAATAGTACAATGAATACCTTTATGTTGATTATTACCCCAGAAATTCTAACAAATTTTGAGAAGTACCATGTATGCGATAAGAATATGGCGTTTAAGGGTATAGAAGAACATCAAGATATTTTTGATGCTATTAAGGAGCAGAATCCGCAATTGGCAAAAGAAAAAATGAAAGTACACTTTAAGAATCTATACCAATTTTGTTATAATATTTAATTTAAGTTCAGTTTAGAGATTGCTTTTTAATTCAATTAAAAAAATCATGTTTCATAACTATTAAGTACTAATACTTTGCTTTCCAATCATTTTATATGATTTTAATAATAAACCCGAAGAATCAATAAAATGGAGAATTCTACTAAATTATCAATTTGGAAAAAAATATTGGCTTTAGTACTGGCATTTGGTCCTGGTATTTTTGCTATTGGCTATACTATAGGTACTGGTAGTGTAACGTCAATGATTGTGGCAGGTAGCACATATGGTATGCAGCTTTTATGGGTGCTACTTTTAAGTTGTGTTTTTTCAGGTTTGTTAATGTATGCATATGGTAATTTCGCTTTAGTAACGGGCGAAACTGCACTTTATGCTTTTAAGAAACATTTGAAATGGGGAAAGCTTATAGCTATTCTTATTATTCTTGGTATTTCTTTTGGCCAGTGGAATTCATTAATGGGTATTTTAGGGATTTCAGCCAATATCATTTATGAGATATTTCTAATTTACTTCCCAAATTTGGAGGCTTTCAAATATGAGTCCGTTTTAGTAATAGCAATAACTGTTATTGTTGTGTTCTATGGATTGTTAATGGTAGGTAAATATGCTTTTTTTGAAAAAATATTAGTCATTTTTGTAACCATAATGGGGCTTTCCTTTATAATTTCCTTATTTATAGTGTATCCGTTGCCTGTGGAAGTTGTAAAAGGTTTGATACCGACAATACCGAAAGTTGAAGGCGGTCAGATGATGGTTGCTGCTTTTGTAGGTACTACAATGGCTGCAGCAACTTTTCTATCGCGTCCACTTTTTGTAAAGGGAAAAGGTTGGACAATAAAGAATCGTTCACAGCAAAAGAAAGATGCAATTATTGCAGCTACATTGGTGTTTTTTATTAGTGCATCTGTAATGGCGGTAGCATGTGGAGCTCTTTTTCATCAAGGGCAACCGGTAACCAAAGTCTTGGATATGGTGAATACATTAGAGCCTGTTGCAGGTAAATTTGCCCTTACACTTTTCTTTTTTGGTACGTTAAGTGCGGGCTTATCATCAATTTTTCCTTGTTTATTGATAGCGCCTATTCTGTTAGCAGATTTTCAATCTGGGGAGTTGGATACTAACTCAAAACAATTTAGAATAATTACGGCAATAGCTTCTTTATTCGCGCTGATTGTTCCTGTATACGGAGCCAATCCTATTCAAATGCAAATACTATCTCAAGTATTTAATGTATTCGTTTTGCCTTTGGTCATATTAGGTATTATTCTTCTAATAAATAACAAGAATTTAATGACCAAGTACAAGGCAGGAATTTGGCTTAATTTAGGACTCTTTGCGGCACTTTTCTTTTCTTGTGTAATTTCTTATAATGGGGTCGTAGCCTTATTGGATTATTTCTAGATTAAAACAATTTTCTAGTATCCCTCTTAATTGAAATAGGATAAGTAGTATCTTTGTCGCCTTGTTTAAAGTTTTAAAGGGATATTAGCTCAGTTGGTTTAGAGCGCTGCCTTGACAGGGCAGAGGTCACCGGTTCGAATCCAGTATATCCCACAAATAAATTTTTAAATTAAATCTAGTACACGTTCTAGAGCCATACCTCTTGATCCCTTTATAAGTATAGATGATTTTGATGGTAAGCTATTTTCTTTTAAATAAGCTTTTAAATCATGAAAGCTCCTCAGCTTAATAAAATGGTTATTAGTTAGGTAAAAATTCTCTCCAACCAATATTACTTGTTCAAAATTTAAGCTCTTTGCTAAATCTGAAATACTTTGATGTTCTTCTTTTGCAGACTCTCCTAATTCGAACATGTCGCCTAGAATCAAAATTTTTCTGTCTTTTTCTAACGAATTAAAATTTTCTAATGCAACCTTCATACTAGATGGGTTGGCGTTATAAGCATCGAGTATAATATAGTGTCCGTTTGTATTTATTATTTGAGATCTATTGTTGTCTGGAGTGTATTCTTCAAGTGCCTCTTTTATCTCATGCATCTCAACATTAAAGTATTTCGCCATGATAATTGCCGCGCAGCAATTCGAAAAATTATAGGCTCCAATTAAATTGGTTTCTATATTGATGTCTTCTACAAGTAGGTTTACAAATGGTTGGGCATCTAACAATTGAATAGTATAGTATTTGGGATCTTCAGAACTAAAGCCAAATCTTTTGGTATATGTATTTAGCTTATTTTTTTGAATAGGATCATCGGCATTTAGGAAAATCGATTTGTTGTTCGAGGTTAGGTAATCATATAATTCACTTTTTCCTTTTATAACTCCTTCAACTCCTCCAAAGCCTTCTAGGTGTGCTTTTCCAAAATTGGTGATATAACCAAAATCTGGCTCTGCAATTTTACATAAAAACTCAATTTCCTTTAAGTGGTTCGCACCCATTTCAACGATTGCAATTTCAGTGTCAGGTTGAATGGTTAATAAGGTTAGGGGCACACCTATATGATTGTTGAGATTACCTTTGGTGGCAATGGTTTTATAGGCTTTACTGAGTACGGCATTAATTAATTCCTTGGTTGTTGTTTTGCCGTTGCTGCCAGTAAGGCTTATAACTTGTGCTTTACATTGTTTTCTATGAAAATTTGCTAATAGCTGTAATGATTTTAAAACATCATTTACGAGTATTGTTCTGTCATCAACATAAAATTCTTCTTCATCAATAACTACCATACTAGCTCCTTTTTCCAAAGCTTTTTGAGCATAGGTGTTACCATTAAAGTTATCTCCTTTTAATGCAAAGAAAATATCGTTTTCTTTGATTTTTCTAGTATCGGTACTGATGGAAGGGTTTGCTAAGAAAGCAGAATGTAGATCTTGAATATTCATAAAATCGAAGATAAAAAAAAAGCCCCTTAAGAAAGGAGCTTTTTTTAGTTCGTAAAGAGAAAAATTATTTAGCTTTTTTTCCTCTAACTGTTTTGTTTTTTGTTTTTGATTTAGAACCAACTCTAGACATTGCACATCTAAAGCCAATATAATCTGTAGACATATATTGTGGTAAGTATCTTCTTTGAGCTGGATCTAACCAATATGCTCTATCTCTCCAAGAACCACCTTTATATACTCTTACTTCATCATTGATTAATGTAGTTCTGTTGTTTGAAACATCATAACCTTTAACAAGATTTCCTAATGAATCTCTTTCAACAGAATGCTTAGGAGAATTATACATTTTCTTGTTTGGGTCTTCTTCTTCGCCGTCATTAAATCTATCGTAAAATCTTGAAGAACCAGAATCACCATCTCTATAACCCCTGTTATCACTAGAAGAGAAATTTGTTCTTAAATATGTTTCTTCTTCATCAACAGGTACCATTTTAATTTCACCTGGTAAATTTACAGCAACAACTTTTCCGTTTGGTAAGGTGTCATAAACAATTGAATCTCTTAAGATGTTAACTTTTCCATCTTCACCTATAGCGCTTTTCATGTATATGTTACCTCTATAATAGTTGAAATCACTTACTTCATCATCAACTATTGGTCTGTAAACATCAGCTGTCCACTCGGCAACGTTACCGGCCATATCGTAAAGACCTAAATCATTCGGCTTGTAAGACATTACTTGAGCAGTAATATCGGCACCATCATCAGACCAACCTGCGATTCCACCATAATCACCTTTACCTTGCTTAAAGTTGGCTAATTGATCACCTCTACCTACACGTTGTCCGTTACGAGTATAATCACCTTCCCAAGGGTATTTTTTTCTACCTCTGTAATTATTGTATTCTCTTTGTCCAACTTGAGCCTGAGCAGCATATTCCCATTCAGTTTCAGTAGGTAATCTATATTCTGGCATAATAATACCGCTACTTCTCTTTGCGAAAGTAGATGTACTATCTTTTTTCATTTTTCCTTGTAGCGAATCAATTTGTCCGTTATAAACAGATTCTGGTCTGTTTAGGTAAGCTTCAGTACTAAAAGTACCTTGAACTTCTCCCGTTGCCGCTTGGTATTTTGCATCTTCAGATAAGTAACCTTCTCTTTCTAACATTACTTCGTTCACACGATCAGTTCTCCATTCTGCAAATTGTGTAGCCTGAATCCAGTTTACACCTACCACAGGGTATTCTGCGTATGCTGGGTGTCTCAGATAATTATTTGTCATTGTTTCATTGAAGCCTAATCTATTTCTCCATACCAAAGTATCTGGTAATGCACCTACATAAATGTTAGTGTATTTAGGATTTTCTGGCGGATAAACACTTTTTAGGTAATCAAGGTATTCTAGGTACATTACATTGGTTACCTCAGTTTCATCCATGTAAAAAGATTGTACATGTTGTGCTGTTGGAGTGTTATTCCAATCATGCATCACATCATCTTGTACTTTACCTTTCGTAAATGTACCACCTTCAACAAATACTAATCCAGGAGCGGTTTCTTGCTCTTTGAAATCGGTATTATACTGAAAACCGCCTTCCTTGGCATTTATCTTCCAACCTGTAGCTCTAGACGTATTTTTTCCAGATGAGGATTTAGAACAGCTACTTACTGTAAAACCTCCTACTAATACCGTGCATGAGAGTACAACTTTTATTAAATGTTTTTTCATAATTAGGACTTGAGTTCAATTTTCACATACTATAGTAGTTTGGTTCCTATAGATATATGATTCTGTAATTGCTTTTAATTTGTTTGTCACTTTCGCTCAATAGAACGGTGTTTTTATGAGATTATTTTACAATTGAAAATAATTTTAAAAATCTCATGACGAACTGTCAATAAAATTAGGCTCGCTTTAATAGGTAAACGCTTAAAACAACTAATTAGTATGGTTTTGAATATTTCTTTTTTAAAGAATATATGGTAGATAAAAATTGTACTTAACTATGATGTAATATGACTAGTGATGTATTCAAAAAATAAAATCTGCTAAAAAACTTAATATTCATGCAAGATAACGGGAAAATGTGCGTTTACATGTAAAATATTAGAGTGTGAAATAGGGTATTCACTATATTTCACCTTTAAAAATTTAAAGAACTATTCTAAGATGAGAAAAATTTCAATAATTTTCTTTGTATTGATTGTCGGTAAGGTTTTGGCTCAAGACAACCAACGCGTGATTACTACGGCAGTACCATTTTTGACTATAGCCGCAGATGCAAGATCTGCTGGTATGGGTGATATGGGTGTTGCAACTTCAACAGATGCTTTTTCTCAACAATGGAATCCTGCTAAGTTCGCTTTTGCAGAACGTAAAATGGGTATAGGGGTTAGTTATACTCCTTATTTAGAAAGTATTATTACTGATATTTCGTTATTGAACGCTAGTTTTTATAATAAACTAGATGACCAAAGTGCTTTTGCGGTTAGTTTAAGATATTTTACATTAGGTGAGATAGAGCTAAGGCAATTTGCAAATGATCCAGGTACAATTGCGAAACCAAACGAATTGGCGTTAGATGGTTCGTATTCTTTAAAGCTAAGTCCAACCTTCTCAATGGCAGTAGGAGGAAGATATATAAGGTCTAATTTAAAATTACCACAGAACGGAACTGAAGATTCTCAAGCTGCAGGTTCATTTGCAGTAGACGTTGCTGGTTATTATAGGTCTAGAGAAATAGCTTATAATAATTTTGATGGTAGATGGAGAGCTGGTTTCAATCTTTCTAATATTGGAGGTAAAATTCAATACGATGAAGGTGGACAAGAAAACTTTTTACCAAGTAAATTGAGTTTTGGTGGTGGCTTTGATTTTATTTTGGATCAAGACAATGTTATAGGTATTACGACTGAATTTACCAAATTACTAGTGCCAACACCTCAAGATTATGATGGCGATGGTGATGTTGATGCTGCAGATAACGATATTTACCAAAATGAAAGTGGTTTTAGCGGTATATTTAATTCGTTCTCTGATGCACCAGATGGTTTTAGTGAAGAGTTAAAAGAGTTTACATGGGCATTAGGTGCAGAGTATACATACCAAGATGCCTTTATGATTAGAACGGGTTATTTCAATGAAAGTGAAGAAAAAGGGTCTAGAAAGTTTTTTACGCTTGGTGCAGGTTTTAAATTTAAAGCGGCGCAAGTTGATTTGTCTTATTTATTCTCAACCTCGCAAGTCAGAAATCCATTAGAAAACACACTTCGTTTTTCTCTTACCTTCAATTTAGGTGAAGAGTTTTATAATGATTAATCCTTATTGGGATTTAAATAGGAAACCTGCTTTTTGCAGGTTTTTTTTATGCGTTAATTTTTATTCTTCTTTATTATTGGCGTCAAGTATATATTTGTAGATTGAAATTTAAAATTTAAAAATGATCAACCAAAAAAAGATAAGCTTTGAAGTAACGATTTACGATTCGTTCATCGAACTTAAAAATGATGATCAAAAGCTATTGTCGGTAGCTGTAAAAGCCAGGCAAAGGGCTTACGCTCCTTATTCAAGTTTTAATGTTGGAGCTTCTGTTTTATTGGAAAATGGCGAGATAATAGAAGGTAATAATCAAGAAAATGCGTCATATCCATCTGGGTTATGTGCAGAACGGGTGGCTGTTTTTTATGCTGGTGCAAAATATCCAGGTGTGAAAATAAAAGCAATTGCCATAACGGCGGCATCTTTAAATCATGAAGTAAATGAGCCAGCGGCTCCCTGCGGTAATTGTAGACAGGCGATTTCTGAATATGAATTTAGACAGAAAGAACCAATAAGAATTCTATTAATGGGTGAAACAGGTAGTGTTATAGAATGTAATTCTTTGGCAGATTTATTACCACTTGGCTTTAATAGTAGCTTTTTGAATTAAGAAAATTTGTAAAAAGTATTGTAAATAAACACGTTATAGACTTTATTTGTTAAGCATATAATTTCTGAATGGATTTGCTTCTATTATTTTTATCGATTCATTTATATGTGTATTTTTGCTCTTCTGAGATACCTAGGTCATTCTGCCTCTGTTATCAATAAAGAATTTTAAACCTTTTAGTTAAAATTGATGAAAAAAATCACCAAGGAAACGTATTTAAAGTGGTATGCGGACATGCTATTTTGGAGAAAATTTGAGGATAAATTAGCTGCTGTATACATTCAGCAAAAGGTAAGAGGGTTTTTACACTTGTATAATGGGCAAGAAGCTGTTTTGGCTGGTGCACTTCATGCAATGGATCTAACCAAAGACCGTATGATAACCGCTTACAGAAATCACGTTCAGCCAATTGGTATGGGTGTAGATCCTAAAATGGTTATGGCTGAGCTTTATGGTAAAGTAACAGGTACTTCTAAAGGTATGGGTGGTTCTATGCATATCTTTTCTAAAGAACATCGTTTTCATGGCGGTCATGGTATCGTTGGAGGTCAAATTCCATTAGGAGCAGGTATGGCTTTTGGCGATAAGTATGCAGGTAGAGATAACGTTACTTTATGTTATATGGGTGATGGTGCCGTAAGACAAGGTTCTTTGCATGAAACCTTCAACTTGGCTATGTTATGGCAGTTACCTGTTGTCTTTATTTGTGAAAATAATGGCTATGCTATGGGAACTTCTGTGGCAAGAACATCTTTTTCTACAGAAATATGGAAGTTAGGTTTAGGTTACGAAATGCCATGTGGACCAGTTGATGGTATGAATCCTGTAACTGTTGCTCAAGAAATGAGTAAGGCGATAGAAAGAGCACGTAGTGGTGGCGGACCAACTTTTCTTGAAATGAAGACCTACAGATATAGAGGTCATTCAATGTCAGATGCTCAGCATTACAGAACTAAAGATGAAGTCGAAGAATACAAAAAGATAGATCCAATTACTCAGGTGTTGGATATTATCAAAGAAAATAATTACGCAACTGACGCTGAAATCAAAGATATTGACAAGAATGTCAAGGTTATGGTTAAGGAATGTGAAAAGTTCGCAGAAGAATCAGATTATCCACCTATAAACCAATTGTATGATATGGTTTACGAACAAGAGGATTTTCCATTTGTTGAACATAAATTTTAATTAGATGGCTATAGTAGTAAATATGCCCCGTTTAAGCGATACCATGGAAGAGGGTACCGTAGCTAAATGGTTGAAAAGCGTTGGAGATAAAATTGAAGAAGGAGATATATTAGCCGAAATCGAAACAGATAAGGCAACGATGGAATTCGAATCATTTAATGAGGGAACTCTATTGCATATTGGTATTCAGGAAGGTGATACTGCGCCCGTAGATAGTTTATTAGCTATTATCGGTGATGATGGTGAAGATGTTTCTGCATTAATAAGTGGTGGCAGTGCGACAGCTTCAACAGAAGAGTCTTCTGAAGAGGAAACTACTGATGATGCTTCAAAAGATGAAGAAGCGCAAGGTGGTGGTGAAATTCCGGAGGGAGTTGAAATTGTAAAAATGCCTCGTTTAAGTGATACCATGGAAGAAGGTACTGTGGCAACATGGCTAAAGAAGGTTGGTGATGATGTTGAGGAAGGTGATATATTGGCAGAGATCGAAACCGATAAAGCTACTATGGAATTTGAGTCTTTCTATAATGGTAAGTTATTATATATAGGTATACAAGAAGGTGAATCTTCTCCTGTAGATGCTGTCTTAGCAGTTATTGGTCCAGAAGGCACCGATGTAGATGCTGTTTTAAGTAGCGGATCTGGTAGTAGTAAAAAAAGTGGGGCAACAGAGGAGAAAAAAGAAGCGCCAAAGTCTTCAGATTCATCTGATAAGAAAGAGGTTTCTAAGCCAGTTGCTGATGGAGCAAGAATTTTTGCATCTCCTCTAGCTAAGAAAATAGCTGCAGATAAGGGTGTAGATTTAGCTAATGTTTCTGGTTCTGGTGATAATGGTAGAATTATTAAAAAGGATATAGAGAATTATACGCCAAGTACAACTGCTACGCCAGTTGCTGCTTCAAGTGTAAATGTAGAAAACGCAATTGCATCTCCTCCGGTTTCTATGGCATTGCCATCTGGTGAAGAAGGTACTGAAGAAGTTAAGAATTCTAATATGCGTAAGGCAATTGCCAAAGCATTAGGTAATTCTAAATTCAACGCACCACATTTCTATTTGACTATTGAAGTTGATATGGATAATGCTAAAGCGTCTCGTGCTCAAATCAATAGTTTGCCAGATACTAAAGTGTCATTTAATGATATGGTTTTAAAGGCTTGTGCAATGGCACTTAGAAAGCATCCCCAAGTAAATACTTCATGGAGTGCAGAAGCTACAAAATATCATAAGCATATTCATATGGGTGTTGCTGTTGCTGTAGATGAAGGTTTAGTGGTGCCAGTTGTAAAACATGCAGATTTATTAGGTTTAACACAAATAGGTAGTGCTGTTAAAGATTTAGCAGGTAAGGCACGTAATAAGAAAATTGCCCCATCAGAGATGGAAGGCAGTACGTTTACGGTATCTAATTTAGGAATGTTCGGTATACTAGAGTTTACTAGTATAATCAATCAGCCAAATTCTGCTATACTTTCAGTTGGTGCTATTGTTGAAAAGCCAGTTGTTAAAAACGGAGAAATAGTTGTAGGTAATACAATGAAGTTAACACTTGCTTGTGATCACAGAACAGTTGATGGTGCTGTAGGGGCTCAGTTCCTTCAAACATTAAGATATTTTGTAGAGAATCCTGTTACTATGTTAGCATAATAAATAGATTTTAAAATAGAATTGCTAAAGCATCCTTTCATCGGGATGCTTTTTTTTATCTTTATATTTTAAATGTGATGAATTTATGAAACATATATGCATAGTGCTTTTTAGCTTTTTGATGTTAAGTTGCGGTAGTACAAAAGTTGATCAGTCAACGGTATTGAATCCAACGAATCCCAAAGGGCTTAAAGGTTCTGTTTTGTTAGAAACTAAAGCTACTACGACAAATGATAATTTAGAAGGAGTAGAATCAACAATTTTTACAAAAACAACATCCAAGGATATTGAAGCAACCATGGTTTTTTTGACATCAGACGAATTGCAAGGTAGAGATACTGGTGGTGAAGGAATTTCTAAAGCTGCAGATTTTATTCAAAAGATGTTCGAAGAGAACAACATTCAACCATATTTTACTTCGTATAGAGATACTTTACAAAACTATAGTGACGGAGTTGCATATAATGTAGTCGGTTTTTTACCGGGTACTGATGAAAAATTAAAAAATGAATTTGTTTTAATTGGAGCGCATTATGATCATATTGGGTTGATTAGTGGAAACACAGATGATTCAATAGCCAACGGAGCGAATGACAATGCATCAGGTACCACAACTGTTTTAGAGATTGCTAAACACTTTGGTAAGATGAAAGGGAACAAACGAAGTGTAATATTTGCCTTGTTCACTGCAGAGGAAAAAGGATTAGTGGGGTCTAAGCATTTAGCCAAAAAATTAAAGGCAGAAAATATTGATTTGTATGCTATGTTGAATTTTGAAATGGTTGGGGTGCCAATGGTCAATAAGGACCATAGTCTTTATCTAACAGGGTATGAACTCTCTAATTTAGCAGAAGTTAGTAATGGTTATGCACATAAAAATTTAGTAGGATTTCTGCCGAAGGCAAAAGAATTTAATTTATTTAGACGATCAGATAATGCTCCTTTTCATGATGAATTTAATGTGCCTTCGCAAACGTACAGTTCTTTTGATTTTACCAATTTTGGGGAATACCATAAAGTAGGAGATGAAGCATCATTGATGGATTATAATTTTATGGCAACAATTGTAAATGAATCAGTGCCGATGTTAGAGGGTATTATTAATACACCGGTAAAAGAAGTAAAGTATAATTAATGGAATACGTAATTGTAACAGGTACTAGTAGGGGAATAGGGTTTGAGCTAAGTAAATTATTGGCAGATGCCGGTTATAAGGTATTGGCGCTATCTAGAAATGAGCAACCGATTAAAAATCTTAATCATAAAAATATTGAAACATTTTCTTTTGATGTTTCGTCGGTAGAAGATAGAGATAGTTTGTCTAAATATTTAAGAGATAAAAAGGGTCAGGTTATAGCGCTTATAAATAATGCGGGCAAGTTAATTAATAAACCTTTTTTAGAATTGACTGAAGAAGAGTTTAAGGCGGTATATGAGGTGAATGTTTTTGGAGTTGCTGCTATGACTAGACTTATTATTCCATTTATGGATAAAGATGGTCATGTACTTACAATTAGCTCAATGGGCGGTATTCAGGGTAGTGCTAAATTCCCAGGTCTTTCGGCTTATAGTTCTAGTAAAGGTGCTGTTCTTACACTTACAGAATTATTGGCGGAGGAATTTAAGGAGACAGGTCCGGCATTTAATGCACTTGCTTTAGGTGCGGTGCAAACAGAAATGTTAGAAGAGGCATTTCCGGGTTATGAAGCACCTGTGAGTGCCAAAGAGATGGCAGAATATATAATGGACTTTGCTCTGAAGGGGCAAAAAATGTATAATGGTAAAATTTTACAGGTAAGTAGTAGTACACCATAAGAATGCAAGAAACATTAGCCAAATATCTTCCTGAATTAGCGGTTAGTCCATGCTATGCACTAATTAAAGATAGTCAGGTGCATTTAAAAATTGTGAATGAGCGTGTTACTAGGCATGGTGATTATAGAATGCGAAAAGATGGTAATCATCAGATTACGGTTAATGCGTCTTTAAATAAATATAGATTCTTAATTACTTTAATTCATGAAATTGCTCATTTAATAGCATTTGAGAAATATGGACGAAATATTAAACCTCATGGTTTAGAATGGAAAAAAACGTTTCAATACTTAATGCTGCCATTTATACGACCAGAAATTTTTCCTTCTCAACTTCTGCCGTTATTGGCAAGACATTTTAGAAATCCTAAGGCGAGTAGTAGTACTGATGCACAGCTATCTATTGCCTTAAAACAGTTCGATGAACAACAATCAGAAAAAACTTACGTTTACGAATTACCAATAGGGTGTGTTTTTCGCATCTATAATGGAAAACTATTTAAAAAAGGAAATAAACGAACCAAACGTTATGAATGCACAGAAATATCAACAGGAAGGATGTTTTTATTTCAACCAAATGCTGAAGTAGAATTAATAAAAAGCTGACATGAACAAAAATTATTATGCCGTTTTAATGGCCGGTGGAGTAGGATCTAGATTCTGGCCAATAAGTACAAGAGAAAATCCGAAGCAATTTCATGATATGTTGGGTACAGGTGATACCCTTATTCAAAAAACGTTTCAAAGATTAAACAAATTCGTGCCTACAGAGAATATTTTGATTCTTACGAATGAACGATATAATGATTTGGTATTAGAGCAATTGCCAATGGTGAAACAAGAACAGGTAGTTCTTGAACCTGCAATGAGAAATACAGCACCATGTATTTTATATGCTGCAATGAAAATTCAGAAGATGAATGAAAATGCGGTTATGATTGTTGCACCAAGCGATCATTGGATAGAAGATGAAGATGCTTTTGCAAAAGATGTTACGGCATGTTTTAAAAAGTGTGAAAGCGAAGATGTTTTATGTACGTTAGGTATAAAACCTTCTTTCCCTAATACAGGTTTTGGTTATATAGAATATAATAAGGCAGATAAAGCACCTATTAAAAAAGTAAATCAGTTTAGAGAGAAGCCAGACTATGAAACTGCTAAAGACTTTCTTGCACAAGGTAATTTTTTGTGGAATGCAGGTATATTTATGTGGAGCGCAAAAACAATTGTGAATGCATTTCAAAGTTTTCAGCCAAAACAATATGCTTTGTTTAGAGATGGCCTAGTTTGTTATAATACAGATGATGAAAAGAAATTTATTTCTGAAAACTATCCTAAAGCTGAAAATATATCTATCGATTACGCTATTTTAGAAAATTCTAAAGCAATTTATGTAAAAGAAGCTACTTTTGATTGGAATGATTTAGGTACTTGGGGGTCTTTGTACGACAAGCTAGATAAGGATGAAAATAAAAATGCCATAGTAAATGCTAAGGTATTGACTGAAGATGCCAATGGTAATATGATTAGGTCTAAAGCTGGTAAAATTGTAGTAGTTGACGGTCTTAATGATTATATTATTGTTGATAAAGATGAAGTACTTTTGATATATCCAAAGACCAAAGAACAAGATATTAAACAAGTTTTAAATAAGGTAAAGGATACCTTTGGTGATGAATTCGCTTAAATATGGAGAATAATCTTAATCAAGATAATATTACCCCTACGAGTAATGAGGGTGGTGGTAGTGAAGAAGTAAAAAAAGATTTTCAAGGTCTTTTAGGTAGCGTCAAAAAGTTTTTGTCTGAACTATTGGATATTAGAACCAATACAGATCAGCAGGCAACTAAAGAGGCTATAATTGCTGATATTCCTTTTAAAGGGCATACTTCTTGGATTTTGATTTGTTCCATTTTCATTGCGTCTATTGGTCTAAATGCCAATTCAACAGCGGTAGTTATTGGTGCCATGTTAATATCGCCGCTTATGGGACCTATTTTAGGTATAGGTATGTCTGTGGCAATAAATGATATTGATACCTTAAAAAGATCGTTGAAGAACTTTGCCGTCATGGTAGTTTTAAGTGTGATAACTGCGTACTTGTTCTATCGATTTTTTCCGCTTAGAGATGAATCATCAGAACTTTTGGCTAGAACTGAACCAGATATTAGAGATGTATTGATCGCTTTCTTTGGTGGTTTGGCTTTAGTTATTGCTCGTGCCAAAAAAGGGACGATAGCCAGTGTTATTTTTGGTGTTGCAATTGCAACTGCGTTAATGCCACCTTTGTGTACGGTAGGTTTTGGCTTAGCAATAGGTAATTGGAGTTATGCCTCAGGTGCGATGTACTTGTTTATTATCAATACTATATTCATTGCCCTCGCTACCTTTTTGGTTATTAAGTTATTAAAATTTCCTATGGTTCGCTATGTGAATTCGCAGCGAAGAAAATTGATAGGTAGACTGGCATCTTTATTAGCTATTCTTGTAATGATACCTGCGGGATTTACTTTTTACAGTGTTTTTAAAAAATCGTTATTCAATAGAGATGCCGAAACTTTTATTACAGAGAAAATAGTGCCTTACCAATTTGCGGGTGAAGGGAAGTTTTTGAAAGATTTTAGTGAGGTATATTATGATGATGACGGTAAGTCTAAAATAGAATTGGTTTTCATGGGTAATGACGGCATACCTGATAATGTGATTGCTACTTGGCGAGCCCAAATGGCGGAGTATAAACAGCTCAAAGGAACCGAGCTTGACGTTGTGCAGGGTTCTAAAAGTGACGAGGCAAATGAACTTAAGTATGTAAACGAGCTATATGAGTCGCAGAAAAGTATTTTAACTAGTAAAGATGAGAAAATTCAACTTCTGGAAAGTGAATTGATGCGTTTAAATCAAATTTCTTCAAATCAGATACCTTTTCAAGAAATTAGTCTTGAGGCAAAAACGAATTATGAAAATTTAGATAGAATAGGTTATGCTTATTTGATTTCAACAGATTTTGCTAAAACCGATAGTATTCCATTATTTGAGGTGACCTGGAAGAAGGAAGCAAAAAGGGCGGAAACTGTTAAAGATATGATTAAGCTACAAGATTGGTTGCGTCTAAGATTGAGTAATAAGGATATTCAGATTAAAGAAGTACCTAAAGAATAAGATTAATTTTGTTCTTGTATATACATTTGGCGTACTTTCTTGAAAAGGTCAGATGAGTAGACAAAATTGGTTACCGCTTCATTATCGGTTTTAAAGATTTCGTTTTTAGTACCTTCCCATTCTAGGAGTCCGTCTTTAAGAAAAATAATTTTTTCCCCAATTTGCATTACCGAGTTCATGTCATGAGTGTTTATTACGGTAGTAATATTATACTCTTCGGTAATTTCTTTAATAAGATCATCAATCAGAATAGCGGTTTTAGGATCTAAACCAGAATTCGGTTCGTCACAAAAAAGATATTTCGGATTCATAACTATTGCACGGGCAATAGCTACACGCTTTTGCATACCACCAGAAATTTCAGAAGGAAATTTATGATGCGCATCAATTAAGTTTACTCTTTTTAGAACCGCATCGACACGTTCTTTCATTTCAGATTTTGACTGTTTGGTAAACATTTCTAAAGGGAACATTACATTACCTTCGACCGTCATACTATCAAACAAGGCACTACCTTGAAAAACCATGCCCATCTCTTGTCTTAAGTCGCGTTTCTCTTCATCGGAAAGATCAGCATATAATTTTCCGTCATAAGCAATACCACCTTCTTCAGGTTCAAAAAGGCCTAATAAACATTTTAGAAAAACGGTTTTACCCGAGCCACTTTGTCCTATAATTAAATTGGTTTTGCCTTTCTCAAATGTGGTGGAAATACCTTTAAGGATATGAGCATCGCCAAAAGATTTATGTATGTCTCGTACGTCTATCATTATCCTAATAAAAGTTGGGTTAATATATAGTTGAGTATGATAATCACAACACTCGTCCAAACGAACGCTGTCGTGCTAGCCTTACCAACTTCTAAAGCTCCGCCACGCATATAAAATCCATGAAAAGAAGGTATTGTGGCAATTACAAATGCAAAAATCAATGTTTTTACAAATGCATATGCAATATGAAAAGGAACAAAATCTGTTTGTAATCCTGTAATAAAATCCTCACTAGTTAAAAATCCACCGAATACTCCGGCCATCCACCCACCGAATATTCCAACATACATTGAAATTGCAATTGCAAAAGGGTAAAAAAGCATTGCAATGATTTTAGGAAAAACTAAGTAATTTAATGAGTTTACCCCCATTACCTCTAAAGCATCTATTTGTTCGGTTACGCGCATAGTACCAATACTAGATGTAATATAAGATCCTACTTTGCCCGCCATTATAATAGATACGAAAGTTGGGGCGAATTCTAATATTACAGATTGGCGCGTAGCAAAACCAATTAGATTTCGCGGTATTAATGGATTGGTAAGATTAAGTGCTGTTTGAATTGCTACAACTGCACCGATAAAAAAGGAAATGAATATAATAATACCCAATGAGCTAAAAATTAACTCATCTATTTCCTTGAATATAAGTGACTTCATTATTCTCCATTTCGTTGGTTTTTTAAAAACCTCTCGGATCATAATTGCATAGCTTCCTACAGATGCTAAATAGTTCATTGATTGAAAATATATTTCTTACCGTAAAAATAACAATAAAGCACTTGATTTAACCTCCGTTTAATCTTTAAAGGTGTAAATTATTTACATTTGTGCTACAATCTTATTCTGTATGAAAATGAAAAAATATTTTGTGACTTCTTTATTTGTAAGCGCCTTGTTATTGGTTAACGGTTTAAACGCTCAAAAGAAAAATAAGGAAAATACAAATGACGACCTTTTACGGGTGAAGCCAAAATTAGTTGTTGGTATTGTAGTAGATCAAATGCGTTATGATTATATAACTCGTTTTTATGATCATTTTGGAAACGATGGATTTAAAAGGCTTGTAGAGCAAGGTTTCAATTGTAAGAATAATCATTTCAACTACGCTCCCACAAGTACAGGACCTGGGCATACCTCTGTATATACTGGTACAACGCCTGCAGTGCATGGTATAATCGGTAATAATTGGTACGATAAAGAAATTGATGCAAGCGTGTATTGTGCTAGTGATGATAGTTATACTTCTGTGGGTACTTCTTCAGATGCCGGTAAAATGTCTCCGCATCGAATGGGCGTTACCACGATAACCGACGAATTACGCTTGAATAGCCAAATGCAAGGCAAGACTATTGCCATTGCGTTAAAAGATAGAGGCGCGGTTTTACCTGGTGGGCATTCGGCTAACGCGGCTTATTGGTTTCATGGTGCAGATGAAGCTAAGTGGATAACAAGTTCTTATTACATGAATCAACTGCCAAAATGGGTTAATGATTTTAATTCATCAGGTACTGCACAATCTTATAAAAGAGAATGGAATACGCTAAAAGATATTAAGGAGTACAAAGAGAGTGGAACCGACAATAATCTGTTTGAAGGAAAGTTTGAAGGAGAAACAACAACATCTTTCCCTCATAATACTCCGGCACTATTAGATAAGATAAAAGAGTTTGATATTATTAAGGCGACACCATTTGGAAACTCGCTGACGGCAGATTTTGCTATTGAGGCTTTGAAACAAGAAAATTTAGGTAAGGATGATATAACAGATTTTTTGGCAGTTAGTTTTTCTAGTACAGATTATGTTGGCCATATGTACGGGGTTAATTCTAAAGAAGTTCAAGACACCTACTTAAGGTTGGATGCAGATTTAGAAAGATTTTTTAAAGCGTTAGATAAGAATGTTGGAGAAGGGCAATATACTTTGTTTTTAACTGCGGATCATGGAGCGGTTGAGGTGCCTACTTATTTAAAGAGTAAAAAAATACCATCAGGTTATGTAGATAGGGCTGCAAATGAAAAGAGACTGACCGAGTTTTTGCAGTATAAATATGGGACAGAAGATATCATTAAAAACTATTCTAATGATCAAATATTTCTTGATCATAAAATTGTAAAAAATCTGGATCTTAGTTTGGCAGAGGTGCAAGTTGAAATTGCTCAAGAAGTTTTGGGTTTTGATGCTATTGATAGAGTATACACCGCAAACCAAATGTGGAGTAATAATTACACATCGGGTATTCCTTATATTTTGCAGAATGGCTATAATCAAAAGAGATCCGGTGATGTATTGGTTGTGTTGAAACCAGGATTCATTTCTTATGGCACTACAGGTTCTACACATGGATCACCACAAATTTATGATACACATGCGCCATTATTGTTTTATGGGATGGGTATAAAGCCAGGATCAACAGTTAACAGAACAGAAATTCCTGATATTGCACCAACTATTTCTGCGTTGTTGGGTATATCTTATCCAAACGGAACAACTGGTAAACCTATAACAGAGGTTTTAAAATAATATGGATGATAGGCGTATAGGTATTTTTGATTCAGGTATTGGCGGTACATCTATTTGGGGCGAAATTCAAGAGCTTTTGCCTTTTGAAGATTGTATTTATTTGGCAGATAGTAAGAATGCACCTTATGGTGAAAAACCAAAAGAACAAATTCTAGAGCTGAGTATAAAAAACACCGAATTTTTATTAAACCAAGGTTGTAAAATAATAGTCGTTGCCTGTAATACGGCAACGACCAATGCAATAGATTATTTAAGGGCAAATTACAATGTTCCTTTTGTAGGTATTGAGCCGGCATTAAAACCTGCGGCTATAAATACCAAATCTAAAATTGTCGGTGTATTGGCGACTAAGGGTACTTTGTCGAGCAGTCTATTTCATAGTACCACAAAAAATCATGCTGCAGGTATTACAGTACTAGAACAGCGAGGTACCAGTTTGGTTGAAATGATTGAAAGTGGTAATCTAGAAAGCGAAGAATTATACCAATTACTTGAGGGTTATATAAAACCTATGCTTGAAAAAGGAATGGATTATCTTGTTTTAGGCTGTACCCATTACCCATATCTAATTCCGCTACTGAAAAAAATGCTACCAGAAAATGTAACTATAATTGACTCTGGTCAAGCGGTCGCTCGGCAGACAAAAACAGTTTTAGAGAAAAATGAGTTATTGAGCAGTTCCAACAATTCAGGTGTTCATCAATTTTATACAAATGGAGCTGTGGAAGTACTTGCTACGATTTTAGAATCGGCTAACGCAAAACATACAGTTTTTTTTAAAGACTTTTAAGTGTACTTTCCTTTTTAACGTAAGTTAAATAGGTGAACGATAATTTATGTTTTTCGTCAGTTGGGTGAAACTCTTGTTTTGTAAGCATCCAATAGTTCTCGTCAATTTCAGGGAAGTAGGTGTCGGCTTCTTTAAAAGTGCCATGCACTCTTGTAAGTTCAATTTTGTCAGATTTCTTTTCTCCTTGCTTGTAAATTTCTCCACCACCAATAATAAAAGCAATTTCATTTTCAACTAAATCTATAGCTTCATCAAGCGAATGAACAACTACACATTCATCATATGCTACCGAGTAGTTTTTATCTCTGGTAATGATAATATGAGTTCTGTTTGGTAACGGTTTTGGGAAACTTTCAAATGTTTTTCTTCCCATTATAATTTTATGTCCAGACGTTAATTTTTTAAATCTTTTAAAATCATCTGGCAAATGCCAAAGCAAATCGTTGTCTTTACCAAGTGCGTTATTTTCTGCCGCTGCAGCAATCAGTATAATTGTTCTCAAAGTAGTTTTTTTTTAGGTTCGGGTTCAATTGAGGCAGGTAATTCTACTTCCTGTTCAATTTCTTTTTCCATTTCGGCAATTCGTTTCTTTTGCTTCGCTACTAGTTTCTCTCTTTGAGCCCGTTCCCAATCGTTTCCCATGAATTTGTTGGTGATAAAGACATTGAAAATGTGTAGAACAAAAAGAAACCCCCAAAAGGTAATTGCCCATACGAACCAATTATATTCTTGTCCGTATTTTAATATTTTATTGATGAGTACCAAGAAAACACTGCCAACTAAAAACACTACAAAATGCGTATAAAGGCGTTTTTTTTGTTTCACTCTTTTTTGAGCATTCTCTAAAAGCTCATGCTGCTCTAAATCTAATTTGGAGGTATTTTTATTTCTAGAAAACATACTCTTCCTATCTTTGGTATAAAGATACAGGAAATGTGTTATACGCTATAATCAATGGATAAAATTAGAAAAGAGTTCCCGGTTTTAAGAAAAGGTATTTATGCAAACACGGCAGTTTACGGGTTGCTTTACGATTCGTTATTAGACTGGCGTCAAGAGCATGATTTAGATTTTTTGATAGATGGAAGTGAAATGCGAGAAAAGGCATTAAAAGTAATAGCTGATACTCGCTCTACAGTAGGTAGGTTCTTTAACTGTAAGCGAGAAAATGTTGCTTTAATTAGCAATTTTTCTTCTGGACTCAACGTATTGTTAGAGGGATTGGGTTTAAATAAAAAAGTACTTCTTATTGAAAATGATTACCCTTCACTTAACTGGAGTTTTGAGAATAGAGATTTTAAAATTGAATATCTAAAGATGTCTGTAAACCTAGAAGAGCAGATTCAAAAAATCGTATTAAATAAGAATATCGATGTGCTTGCATTAAGCCTTGTGCAATGGTTAGATGGTTTTTCTATTGATTTAGATTTCTTGAAAGATTTAAAGAATCAAAATCCGAATTTAATTATAATGGTAGATGGTACGCAATTTTGTGGTAGCACTAGCTTTGATTTTGAAAAATCGGGAATTGATGTTTTAGGCGCGAGTGCCTATAAGTGGTTATTGGCTGGGTATGGTAATGGATTTATGTTGTTTTCGGATCAAGTTAAAAATGAGTTTACCTTAAATAATATTGGCTTTAATGCTGCTGATGGTGATTTTGATAAAAAGAATACAATTAGGTTTGCTAAAAAATTCGAGCCTGGTCATTTATCATCATTGATTTTTGGAAGCTTGAAATTCTCAATTGAGTTTTTTGAGAGAATTGGTATAGATAAAATTACAGAGCACAACCGTAAGTTATCTGAGAAGGCTAAAACTGAATTTCAAAAACTAGGATTGTTATCTGATCAAGTTATAGGTAGAAAGAAGCATAGCACCATTTTTAATATCAAAGCGAACGAAGCTACTTTTCAAAAATTAAAAGACAACGATGTGTTTTGTGCGCAAAGAGGTGATGGAGTGCGTTTAAGTTTTCATTTCTATAATACCGAAGCAGAAATTGATTCCATTGTAAAAATCTTAAAAACAGTAAAGTAACCATTCACAATAAAGTAATTTTGTAGGATTTTATTTCGTTGTACATCTATAAAATCCATAAATAATAGGGATTTGATAAAAATCTCTTAAGTGTTGTAAATGAGTATTTTATTATACTAGTTTTGCTGTAAATATTAAATTAATAATCATGGCAATTGCAAAAAAATATTTAAAAACTAAACCAGTATGTAAGGTTACTTTTACAGTGCCAACAGACGACGCAAAAAAAGTAGCTGTTGTTGGCGATTTCAATAACTGGAACGCAAAAAAGAGCGCATTGAAGAAGCAAAAGAATGGTTCTTTCAAAGGTACTTTTGACCTTCCGAAAGAGAATTCATTTGAATTCAAATACATTGTTGATGGAGAATACGTAAACGATGGTGAGGCTGATCGTTACCAATGGAATGATTTCGCTGGTTCAGAGAATGCTGTTTTAGAGTTGTAAAAGTATGATAATGATATATCAGAAAGCCTGCTATTTTCAATAGTAGGCTTTTTGATATATTTAGAAGTGAAATCTAAGTTTTTTTAAAGACGCAGTTTTTATAAACATATGATGTTGATTCATATGAAGTAGTCATTATTAAGCCCGATTTTTTAGCAAGCCAAGTAATTATTTCATCATCATATTTTTGTGAAATTTCGGTATGTATAGTTTCCCATTGCTTAAAATGAACAGTTAACTCTAAATTTTCGATTTGAACAGTCTGTTCAATTTTTGAAACTAAGTAACTTTTGGCAGTACCGTTTTCTGGATTGTAGACCTCCCAATGTAAAAATTGATCTAAATCAAAATTCGCATTTAGTTCGGTATTAATTCTTGCGAGAACATTTTTATTAAATGCCGCGGTAACACCTTCTTTATCATTATAGGCATCTAAAATAGTCTGTGGATTTTTCTTTTGGTCAAATCCCATAAACAATAGATCTTCAGGCTGCATTAAGTCTTGAATTTTGCTCATGAAACCAACTGCCTGCTCATGCTCTAAGTTGCCAATGTTAGAACCTAAAAACAAGATTATTTTTCTGTTTTTGCGGTTGTTTATTTCTTTAAGAGCTTCAAAATAAGTTCCTTGAAAAGTTTGAACTTGAACCTTTGGCAGCTCTTTTTCAATAGAATTTTGTAGCTGATTTAATGCATTTTCGCTAATGTCAATAGGTACATACGTGAAGTCAATATTTTTATCGCTAAACTCTTTTAATAGTATTTTGGTTTTTTTACCATCGCCAGCGCCAAGTTCGATGAGGTCAAAAGCACCAAAACCGGTAAACAAATTGGTGATTTCCTCTTTATTGCTTTCCAGAATTTCATATTCAGAATCTGTAAGATAATAGGTAGGCATTGCCATAATATCTTGAAAAAGCCTATCGCCTTTTTTATCGTAAAAGTACATTGACGACAGGTGTTTAGGGCTATCGGTTAAACCTGTAATAACTTCTTTTTCAAATTCACTGATATCGGTGAGCGCTATTTTTGTGTATTGCATACGTAATGTGTCGTAATTACTTGGCTAACCTTATACCGGTAAACTGCCATTTTAAATCGGTTTGAAAAAAATTGCGATAAGTGTGTCTTGCATGTTTGTTAGGCGTTGCAATAGAACTGCCTCTAAGCACCTTTTGGTTCACCATGAATTTGCCGTTATATTCGCCTAAGGCACCATCAACCTTTTTATAATTGGGATAGGGTAGGTAGGCACTTTCTGTCCATTCCCAACGTTGTCCCCAGTTAAATTGGTTTTGTGCGGCTTCCCACTCAAATTCAGTAGGTAACCTGCAATCTTTAAACTGAGCAAAGGCAAATGCTTCAAAGTAAGAGATATGTGTAACAGGTGCGTCTAAATCAATTTCTGTTAATCCGTTAAGGCTATAATAATGCCACACACCGTCAATCTCATGCCAATATAATGGCGAGTTTGCTTGACTTTGCTTTACCCAATCCCAGCCAGCGGCATGCCAAAGGTCAAAACGTTTGTAACCGTCTGATTTTATAAAATCAAGATATTCGGCATTGGTAACTAGTTTATTCGATATTTGATAGTCATGCAGGTATACTTTATGTCTTTCTAATTCATTGTCAAAACAGAAGTCGGCAGAATTATGACCTATTTCATAAATTCCCTCGCTCATAGGTATCCAAACTTGGGCATCTTTATCAATGCTGTATTCTTTAAAAGAGTCTGAGTATTTTGGTAATAGCGGATTATTACCTAAAATATATTTTATGTCTGTTAGTAGTAACTCTTGATGCTGTTTTTCATGATGAATACCTATTTCAAGAACTTCTAATAATGTGCTATCATCATTAGATTCTAGTAAGTACTTCATTGCTTGAGTTACATAATGTCTGTATTCGAAAACCTTTTTTACTGAAGGTCTAGACAGATTACCGCGGTCGGCACGAACAACGCGTTTACCTACAGTTTCGTAATAGCTGTTAAAAACAAAAGAGAAATCCGCATTAAAAATTTGATAAGATTTGTCATAAGTTTTGAGGATAAATTCTTCAAAGAACCACGTTGTATGACCTAAATGCCATTTTGGAGGAGAGACATCAATGATAGGTTGTACCACATAATCTTCAATTTCTAGAGGTTTACAAATAACCTCAGTATGGGCTCTAGTTTCTAGGAAGAAATCTATGACCGTATCAGTACTGACCATGAAAACAATTTTTATTGTAAGTTAAATAAAAATGTTCAATTCGGTTTAATCCGATAAATTAAGAAATTGATACTATTAAAGCTTGAAGTTAATAGGAATGGAGTATGGAATTTTTTTTGGAGCACCATTTTGGCGACCGGGTTGAAGTTTTGGTAGCAAAGAAATAATTCTTCTAGCTTCATCTTCTAAAATAGGAGCAGGTCCCCTTGTTTTTATATTACCAACATTGCCCTCTTTATCAACATAGAACATAATACTTACTCTACCACTTATATTTTTTGCAACTGCTTCTTTTGGGTACATGAAGTGAGAGCCAATATGCTGTTGCATAAGTGAATTAAAGGTTCTCCTATCGGTTAAATCGTCTACTCTTGGTTGATTGGGAAATAAGGGCGTTTCTTCAATAATGCCACCTTTAAAGGTGCAATTGCTATCTAAAGGAATTTTGTTTAGTTGATTATTACTAGTTGAATAATCGTAATTCAAAAAGTATTTTGGTCTATAAGTAATGGGCTTTTTGTTATCGACTCTCAAAACATGCAATTCAGCAATTCTTTTATTGAGCTCTTTGGTGAATTTTTTATTCAGCTTTTTATCATTGATGAAAGTATAGATTCTTTCATCATTAATCTGATTTAAATCATTTAAATTAAAAGTGATACTTGTTTTTAATGTATCAATTTCTTGATTCCTTTTTTTGAATAAACTCTCAATAATATCAAGAACTTCATGTTCAATTTTAAGACTTAAGCAGTCATTCTTGTTAAGAGCATTCGCGCAGTCGTCAATAACTATTTCTTCTTGAGGTAAGTAAGTGGAATCGTCTTGAGAAAAACAATTCATTGAAATAAAAATAAAGATAATAAGTAAGGTGGATGCTTTTTTGGTCATAATTTATACAGCTACTATCCCTTTGATGTGAGGATGCGGATTATAATCCTCTAATGAAAAGTCTTCGAATTTAAAGTTGAAAATATCTTTTATATCAGGGTTTATTTTCATTTTTGGCAATGCTCTAGGTTCTCTACTTAATTGTAATTCAACCTGCTCCATATGGTTGTTGTAAATATGGGCATCACCGAAAGTATGAATAAAATCGCCAGCTTCGTAGCCACAAACTTGCGCCATCATCATTGTAAATAATGCGTAAGATGCGATATTGAACGGTACACCTAAGAATATATCTGCACTACGTTGGTATAACTGACAAGACAATTTACCGTCTGCAACATAAAATTGAAAGAATGCATGACAAGGTGGTAAAGCAGCTTTTCCATTTGCAACATTCTCAGAAAATGATTTAGAAGTATCTGGCAATACACTAGGGTTCCAAGCCGATACTAACATTCTTCTGCTATTAGGGTTGGTTTTTAATGAGTGTATTACTTCTATAATTTGATCAATTTCATCATCATTCCAATTACGCCATTGATGACCGTAAACGGGACCAAGATCTCCGTTTTCATCTGCCCACTCATTCCAAATACGAACACCGTTTTCTTGTAAATATTTAATATTGGTATCACCTTTTAAAAACCAAAGTAGTTCATAAACAATTGATTTTAAATGGAGTTTTTTTGTAGTAACCATAGGGAAACCTTCGCTGAGGTCAAATCTCATTTGATACCCAAAAACACTTTTAGTTCCCGTTCCTGTGCGGTCGCCTTTTTGGTTACCCTCTTTAAGAACATGTTTTAAAAGGTCGTGGTATTGTTTCATAGCAATAGAATTATATATAACGCCACAAAGATGTAAAGGCGGAATACAAAAATACTATTTAGATAAATTTTTGAGTAGAAATTAAAGTATGGGTTATAAAGATCTTATTAACTAAATTAAAGCTAAATTTCTGGCTTACCCTAAAATCATTCCAGCGATAGTTGCAGAAAGTAAGGAAGCTAATGAACCACCAAGAACTGCCTTCATTCCAAATTCAGATAACGTCTTTCTTTGTCCTGGAGCAAGTGATCCAATACCGCCAATTTGAATACCGATAGAGGCGAAATTTGCAAAACCACATAACATATAGGTAGCCATAATTACGGACTTGTTAAATTTTAAATGTGGTAATGTGCTCAGATCTTTAAGTTCTGCTAATTGTATATAACCTACAAATTCACTAGCTACTAATTTAATGCCAAGCAATTGCCCCATAAGCATAATATCTTCATTAGCTACGCCAATTAACCACATTAAAGGAGCGAATATAGTTCCTAAAATTGCTTCAAGGGAGAATTTAGAATACGAGGTATTTTCGGCTATCCAACCGTTTAAGTGGGTTAAATCGCCAGTCCACTCTAATATTCCATTGACCATCGCGATAATGGCTACGAAAACTAAAAGCATTGCACCGACATTTACAGCTAGTTTTAATCCTTCAGTGGTTCCGTTTGCTATGGCATCTAATACATTGGCACCAATTTTTTCAGAAGAGACGTGAACATCACTATTTACTTCTTCGGTCTGTGGATACAAAATTTTAGAAATTACAATTGCCCCAGGTGCAGCCATAACAGAGGCAGCCAATAAATGTTTGGCAAATACCAATTGTAGCAATTCATCTTCACCACCTAAAAACCCAATGTAGGCAGCTAAAACTGCACCTGCAACGGTAGCCATACCACCGATCATAACCAATAGAATCTCTGATTTGGTCATTTTTTCCAGATATGCTTTTATTAATAAGGGGGCTTCCGTCTGTCCAAGAAATATGTTTCCAGCAACAGAAAGACTTTCCGGGCCTGAAATACCTAGGGTTTTAGAAAGTGCCCAGGCAAGCCATTTTACTACTTTTTGTATTAATCCTAAATAAAATAATAAGGAGGTTAATGCAGAGAAAAATATGATAGTAGGTAGTACTTGAAAAGCAAAAATATATCCGAAAGTGCCGGTATCAACCACTAAACCTTCAAAAAGGAATTTACTACCCGCACGGGTAAACTCTAAAATACTGACAAAGATTTTTCCTATTTGTTCAAAAACTAATTGTACGAAAGGTATTTTGAGAACGCCAATGGCAATAATTAATTGAAGCGCCAGGCCTATACCAACAGTTTTCCAATTAATAGCTCTTCTGTTAGAACTGAATAAATAGGCTAAAAATATTAAGACCACCATTCCTAAAACTCCTCTTCCAAGACTGTTGAAAGAAAATCCTTCGTTGGTTTCCATACCCATAACACTAGCGGTGGCAACATCTTCAACCAAGATGGTGTCAGCTGTGCTTTGTAAGGGTTGAGTTACGTCTACGTCTTGAGCAATTGTAATTGAGGTAAGAATTAGTGCAAAAAATAGCAACCATTTGCCCTTTTTCATAAACTATAATTTAGTGTTTAGTTGCGTTTAGAGATTTCATCTCTCAATTTTGCCGCCTTTTCGTAGTCTTCGTTGGTGACTGCCTTTTTTAATTCTGCTTCCAATTCATCTATAGTAAGTTCGGTATACCCGTCGGATGCACCAGATTCTATTTCTATAGTTTCTCCTTCTTGCAAAATTTCATCGACCATAATGCTATCGTCATTATCTTTTTGATCTTTCTCTTTCGAAGAGAATTTCAAGAAAATACCAGCTTTGTCCAAAATAGTCTTATAGGTGAATATGGGAGCATTGAAACGCAATGCCAAGGCAATGGCATCACTAGTTCTTGCATCAATGATTTCTTCAATACCATCTCTTTCGCATATAATGCTAGAGTAAAATACACCATCAACCAATTTATGTATAATCACTTGTTTGATAACAATATCAAACCTGTCGGAAAAATTTTTAAAAAGGTCATGCGTAAGTGGTCTCGGTGGCTTTATTTCTTTCTCCAAGGCAATTGCTATGGATTGAGCTTCAAAAGCGCCAATGACTATAGGTAATTTTCTATCGCCTTCAACTTCATTCAAAATAAGAGCATATGCCCCGTTCTGAGTTTGGCTGTAAGAGATACCTTTTATTTTTAATCGTACTAGGCTCATAGGTTTTTAACTAAAAAAGGCTGTTCTAATACTTGGGGCTCCAACTATTCGAACAGCCCTTTAGGGGGCACAAAATAACAAAAATTTAGCCGTTTTGTGCTTTAAAATCCTTTAATTTTTCAATCAATTGAGGAACAACTTCAAAGGCGTCTCCAACAATACCATAATCTGCAGCTTTAAAGAAAGGCGCTTCAGGGTCATTATTGATAACAACTTTTGTTTTAGAAGCACTTACACCTGCTAAATGCTGTATTGCTCCAGAAATACCGATGGCAATGTATAGATTACTTGCTACAGGCTTTCCTGTTTGTCCAACATGTTCACCGTGAGGTCTCCAGCCAAGATCAGATACCGGTTTAGAACAAGCTGTTGCAGCACCTAAAATGTCTGCAAGTTCTTCGATCATTCCCCAGTTTTCTGGTCCTTTCATTCCTCTTCCGGCAGAAACAACAATATCAGCATCTGCTATGGTCGCCTTACCTACAACTTTATCGATTTCAACCGATTTAGTATCATTGGTAGCAGCATCCGCAGCGCCACTGATTTCTTCAACAGAAACTTCTGTTTTGTTTTCGTGAGCACCAAATGCGTTAATTGATACACCTACGATTTTAATATCTGTATCTATTTGAGTGTGTGCAAAACCTTTATTACTGAAAGCGGTTCTTTTCACCATAAAAGGCGAAGTGCTATCTGGCGCTTGAACTACATTAGGTGCGTAACCTGCAGATAATTTAGCAGATAATAACGGTGCTAAATACTTTGTATCTGTACTAGAGCTCAAAATAACAACTTTTGCATCTGTACTTTTAACAGCAGCAGCGATAGATGCTGCAAAACCACCAGCGTTAAATGTTTCTAATGAACTATCTTTAACGTTCAATACTTTAGAAACCCCATATTCGCCAAGAGAATCACCCTCGGTGGTATTGAAAGCTATTGCAGTAACGGTTGTGCCCATCATTTTGGCAACTGCAGAAGCATAAGAGGCAACCTCGAACGCATTCTTTTTAAATTTTCCTTGTTCTGATTCTGTATATACTAAAACTGACATCTTTTTTGTTTTTAATGATTACCTATTATATAGGTTATTAAATGACTTTGGCCTCATTATGTAAAAGATCAACTAATTGATCTACACTATCGGCAAGTTTAACTTGACCTTTTGGAGCCGGTTTGTCGAATTTTTTGTCTTCGGTAGCTTTAAGAGAATCAACCGGTTCGATAACAGAAAGACTTTTCTTTCTCGCCATCATAATACCACGCATATTAGGTATGCGAAGGTCGCTTTCTTCAACAAGACCTTTTTGACCACCTACTACTAAAGGTAGCGAGCTGCTTAATTTTTCTTTTCCACCATCGATTTCTCTAACAGCGGTAACATTGTTTCCGTCAATTTCAAGACTTATACAAGAATTGATGAAGTTCATATTGGTTAAAGAAGCCAATATACCTGGTACCATACCACCATTATAATCAATAGATTCTCTACCGCCGATTACTAAATCGTAACCTCCGTTCTTAACAACTCCTGCAAGTTGTTGAGCAACAGAAAAGCCGTCTGTAGGTTCTGCGTTGATTCTAAAAGCTTCATCTGCGCCAATGGCAAGTGCCTTTCGCATTGTAGGTTCAACAGTTGGGCCACCAACAGTAGCAATATGCACTGTGGCACCTTGTTTTTCTTTAAACCACATAGCTCTTGTTAAACCGAATTCATCATTCGGATTAATTACAAACTGTACACCGTTGGTGTCAAATTTGGTATCGCCATCTGTGAAATTTATCTTAGACGTAGTGTCTGGAACATTACTTATGCAAACTAATATCTTCATGTTTAAAAAACTTTATATCAATGGTGACGAAGATAGCTATTTAAATCCTAATTTACTATGCATGCATAGTAAATTTTATAACTTTTTTTAAATCTGGCATTCTATTTTTTGATATTATATTTCATATTTTTGCTTGCTTTCTAGCATATAACAAAGAATAATATTTACCATACATGAAAACACTACAATTTAGGCAAGCAATAGCCGAGGCCATGTCCGAAGAAATGAGGAAGGATGAATCTATCTATTTGATGGGTGAAGAGGTAGCGGAATATAATGGCGCATATAAAGCTTCCAAGGGTATGTTGGATGAGTTTGGTCCAAAGAGGGTTATTGATACTCCGATATCAGAACTTGGTTTTGCAGGTATAGGAGTTGGTTCTACTATGACCGGTAATAGACCTATTATAGAGTTCATGACTTTCAACTTTGCCTTGGTAGGTATAGATCAGATAATAAACAACGCAGCGAAGATCAGACAAATGTCCGGTGGGCAATTTCCTTGCCCAATAGTATTTAGAGGTCCTACTGCTTCAGCGGGTCAACTAGCGGCGACACACTCACAGGCTTTTGAGAGTTGGTACGCCAACTGTCCGGGGTTGAAAGTAGTTGTGCCATCTAACCCGGCAGATGCAAAGGGATTGTTGAAAGCTGCAATTCGTGATAATGACCCTGTTATTTTTATGGAGTCTGAACAAATGTATGGTGATAAGGGTGAAGTGCCGGAAGGCGACTACACTATTCCATTAGGTGTAGCAGATATTCGTAGAGAAGGTAAAGATGTAACTATTGTTTCTTTTGGTAAGATTATTAAAGAAGCTGATAAAGCTGCCGATGAATTAGAAAAAGAAGGTATTAGTTGTGAGATTATAGATCTGCGTACAGTAAAGCCTTTAGATTATGAAGCTATTTTAAAATCTGTTAAAAAGACAAACCGTTTGGTGGTTTTAGAAGAAGCTTGGCCGTTTGGTAACGTAGCAACAGAAATTACATATCATGTACAAGCGCATGCATTTGATTATTTAGATGCGCCGGTTGTAAAAATAAACACTGCAGATACACCAGCTCCTTATTCTCCAGTACTATTGGAAGAGTGGTTGCCTAATCATAAAGATGTTGTTGAAGCTGTTAAAAGAGTTTTATACAAATAAAAGATTTACTTTTGTAAAGTACTTTAGCTTCTCCGACCAAGTCTGGAGAAGCTTTTTTTATTCGTATGTTATTTGTGACAAAAAATTTTATTGAACGACGATTTTTAATGAAAGGGATAATTTTCACATTCTTTAGTCTATGTTTCTTCATAGCTCAAGGTCAAACCAAAATTGGTGGTATTGTCATTGATGAACAGGGTGAGCCTGTATCCTTTGCTAACGTATTCTTTAAAAATTCTACAGAAGGTACCATTACAAATGATGATGGGAGGTTTTACATAGAGTCTGAAAATGAATATTCTACCGTAATCATATCTTTTATTGGTTATACAGATTATGAACTTCAGTTAGATTCTAAAGTTGTCTATGATTTAACAATAACTATGGTTGAAGCTGCAGAGCAGTTGAACGAAGTGGTTTTGATAGCAGGCAAGCAATCTAAAAAGAATAATCCTGCTGTAGATATTCTTCGAAAAATTTGGTCTAAGAAACGCCAGAACGGTGTAAGGCAGTTTGATCAATATGCTTTTGATAAGTATGAAAAAGTAGAATTCGATTTAAATACTATTGATAGTGCGCTTATAAAAAGTAAGGTTTTTAAAGGGCTCGAATTTGTCTTTCAAGATCTAGATACTTCTCGTATTACTGGTAAAACATACTTGCCAATTTTCTTGAACGAAACTTTTTCTAAAGTGTATGGGGATAATAAAATCAAAGAAGAGAAAGAGGAAGTTTTAGGAAATAAAAATTCCGGATTCGAAAATAACCAAGCAATCATAGCATTTGTACAAGACTTGTATCAAGAATATGATGTTTATAATAATTACCTGAAATTTTTCGACAAAAGTTTCACTAGTCCGTTATCAAAAACTGGGGTAGATGTGTATAATTATGCACTTCGAGACAGTGCTTTTATCGATAATAAGTGGTGTTATAATATTGTATACTATCCGCGTCGTAAAAACGAATTGACCTTTAAAGGCGATTTCTGGGTAAATGATTCTACTTGGGCGGTAAAAAATATTAATCTTCAAGTTACCAAAAGTGCCAATATTAACTGGGTAAAAGAAATCTATATTGAGCAAGATTTTGAAGTAATGAACGATTCTGTATTTCTATTGAAACGAGATTATATGTTGAGTGATTTCAGTTTCAATAAAAAAGAAGAATCAAAAGGTTTGTATGGCAAGCGAACAAGTGTTTATGATAATTACGAGTTTAATAAGGTTAAACCGAGAGAGGTCTATAAAAAAGATAGAAATCCTTTAGATGTTACCCAAATTATTAAAGACGATGCGTTTTGGGAGCAGAATAGGCTAGAAAGTTTAAATAAAGATGAGCAAGGCATTTATAAGTTGCTCGATACGCTTAAAACAGTACCTAAATTTAAAACCTACTATAACTTTGTAAGTATATTGGGGTCGGGTTATGTAGAAGTAGATAAATGGAATTTAGATTTAGGCTCTGTTTATGATTTCTTCGGATATAATACTGCAGAAGGGGCGCGTGTTCGTATTGGGGCAAGAACCTACTATGGTCAAAATGACCTATGGCGAATAGAAGGATACACGGCGTACGGATTCAAAGATCATAAATTTAAGCACGGCTTGGCAGGTAAAATGCTGTTAGATAAAAATAGCAGATTAATCGTCTCTGGTGGTAATCGAAGAGATATTGAACAGCTCGGTGTTAGTCTAACGGCAACCAATGATGTTTTGGGTCGTAGTATTGCATCTTCTTCATTATTAACGGTAGGTGCAAATAATAGATTGACGAATATTAATCTTAGTGCGCTTAATTTTGAAATTGAACCGCTTACGAATTTAAAACTATCTGTCGGTGGTACTTTCAGAACCTTAAGTTCTGCTTTGCCTGGTGATTTTAGTTTAGATTATGTAAATCCAGAATCTCCAACAGGGGTTTCTTCAGAAATACGCCAATTTGATTTTAACGCGCTTGTACTATATACTCCTGGTAAAAAAACTATTGGTTTCGGGGTCGAGCGTAGAGATGTAAACGATACCTACAGTACTTTATTGTTAAACTACACCAAAGGAACAAAAGGAGTACTTAATAGTGATTTTGATTATAGTAAGCTTCAGTTTTCATATAGCCAGCCATGGCAGTTGGGTGGTTTTGGTAGGTTGTTGAGTACGGTAGAACTTGGTAAAACATTTGGTGAAGTTCCTTTAGGTCTTTTGAGTGTTGTGCCTGGTAACCAAACCTTTTTCTCTAATTATGGTACATTCCCAAATTTAGATTTTTACGAGTTTGTAACAGATACCTATGCAGCAGTACATTTGCAACATAATTTTAATGGTCGGTTTTTCTCTAGAATTCCGTTTCTAAGAAAATATAATTTAAGAGAAATAGTAGCTATTCGTGGAGTATGGGGAGATTTGTCTGATGAAAATATAGCCCTAAGTGCACCAGCGACACTTAATACACCATTACGTGCGCCATCAGAAAAAATATACTATGAGTATTCTTTCGGAATAGGTAATATCTTTAAGGTGTTCAGATTAGATTTCAATTTTAGAGGAAATTATTTAGAAAATCCCGATGCAAGAAAGTTCGGTGTAACCGGAACGTTTGGATTTGTCTTTTAATTCGATTAAATTTTACAATTATAACAAATAAGTTACGTTTCATAACAAACTATAAATTAAACAAATTTTAATATGGCAGCAGCAAAAGGCTTAACCTTTGATGTTTTAATAGAAATTCCGAAAGGAAGCAGAAACAAATACGAATACGATTTTGATTTACATAAAATTCGTTTTGATCGTATGTTGTTTTCTTCAATGATGTACCCTGGTGATTACGGATTCATACCTGAAACTTTAGCATTGGATAAAGATCCATTAGATGTTTTAGTAATGGGAACAGAACCAACATACCCAATGACGGTGATGGAAGTGAAGCCTATAGGCGTATTCCATATGACGGATGAGAAAGGACCGGATGAGAAAATTATTTGTGTACCAGTTTCAGATCCAATTTGGAGTAATAATAACGATATCAGCGACTTAAATCCGCATAGATTGAAAGAGATCGAGCATTTCTTTCAAGTATATAAAGATTTAGAAGAGAAAAAAGTAGATACAGGCGGGTGGAGTGATGCTGCTAAAGCAGTTGAAATTTACCACGAATGTGTTAAGAGGTATGATGAAAGTGAGCACAAAGCAAAGCGCACTTTTATGATATAAATAATATTTAATATCATTTAAGCCACTTTTTCTTAGAAAAAGTGGCTTTTTTTATTCTATTCTAATTTACTACATTAGTCGAACTAACAACTAACAATAGATTAAATGGAGTCAATGATGATTTACATGCCAATTTTTATGGCAGTATTAGGCCTAATTTACATGGGTATTAAAAGATCTTGGGTAATGAAACAACATGCCGGAGATGGAAAAATGAAAGAAATATCGGATCACATTTATGAAGGCGCCCTTGCCTTCTTAAGTGCAGAATATAGGCTTCTGTCTATATTCGTAGTCGTTGTAAGTATTCTGCTTGCAATAGTTTCTTTCGTAGTGCCAACAACACATTGGCTAATTGTAGTAGCATTCGTTTTTGGTGCGGTTTTTTCTGCCTACGCAGGTAATATAGGTATGAAAATCGCTACTAAAACCAATGTAAGAACTACTCAGGCAGCTCGTACCAGTTTACCTAATGCATTAAAAATCTCTTTTGGTGGTGGTACGGTAATGGGACTTGGTGTTGCTGGTTTAGCGGTTTTAGGGCTTACTATTTTCTTTATACTATTCTTTCAATTTTTTATGGGCGGTGTTTGGACATCGACTATGGATATGACTATAGTTTTAGAGACCCTTGCAGGTTTTTCTTTGGGTGCTGAGTCTATTGCATTATTTGCTCGTGTAGGTGGTGGTATTTATACTAAAGCTGCCGATGTAGGTGCTGACTTAGTAGGTAAGGTAGAAGCAGGTATACCTGAAGATGATCCTCGTAACCCAGCTACAATTGCTGATAATGTTGGTGACAACGTAGGTGATGTCGCAGGTATGGGTGCAGATTTATTTGGATCTTACGTAGCAACAGTGTTGGCGGCTATGGTTTTAGGTAACTACGTCATTAAAGATATGGGCGGTAATATTACTGATGCCTTCGGTGGTATCGGTCCTATACTATTGCCAATGGCAATTGCAGGTGCAGGTATTATTATATCTATTATCGGTACCATGCTGGTGAAAATAAAAAGTAACGATGCTAAAGAAGCTGAGGTAATGGGTGCTTTGAACATTGGAAACTGGACATCAATTGTTTTGGTTGCAATCTCATGTTTTGGACTAGTTACTTGGATGTTGCCTGAAACTATGAAAATGGAATTTTTCGGGGAAGGAATTTTGGAAATATCTTCTATGCGTGTATTCTATGCCACATTGGTTGGTTTAGTAGTAGGTGCGGTTATTTCTTCAGTTACAGAATATTATACAGGATTAGGGAAATCTCCGATCTTAAAAATTGTACAGCAATCTTCAACTGGCGCAGGAACAAATATTATTGCAGGTTTGGCTACGGGTATGATTTCTACATTCCCATCAGTATTATTGTTCGCAGGTGCTATTTGGGCATCTTATGCATTTGCAGGTTTCTACGGTGTTGCTTTGGCTGCCTCGGCAATGATGGCAACTACCGCTATGCAATTGGCGATTGATGCCTTCGGACCAATTTCTGATAATGCAGGTGGTATTGCCGAAATGAGTGAGCAAGAACCTATAGTAAGAGAAAGAACAGATATATTAGATTCAGTAGGTAATACTACAGCAGCTACAGGTAAAGGTTTTGCAATTGCGTCTGCAGCATTAACGTCTTTGGCATTGTTTGCTGCCTATGTAACTTTTACGGGTATTGACGGTATAAATATATTTAAAGCTCCGGTACTGGCAATGTTATTTGTTGGAGGTATGGTGCCGGTAGTATTCTCTGCATTGGCAATGAATGCTGTAGGTAAAGCAGCTATGGAAATGGTACAGGAAGTTAGACGTCAGTTTAAAGAGATACCTGGTATTATGGAAGGTACAGGCAAGCCAGAATATGATAAATGTGTTGCAATTTCTACAAAAGCTTCTTTGAAAGAAATGATGTTGCCTGGTTTATTGACTATCGGTTTTCCATTGGTAATTGCCTTCGTTCCTATGTTATTCGGAATGAACAAATTGGCAATCGCAGAAATGTTAGGTGGTTATATGGCCGGTGTTACTGTGTCTGGTGTTTTATGGGCAATATTTCAAAACAATGCTGGTGGCGCTTGGGATAATGCCAAGAAATCATTTGAAGCAGGAGTTGAAATTAATGGTGAAATGACGTATAAAGGTTCTGAAGCTCACAAGGCAGCTGTAACTGGTGATACTGTTGGTGATCCTTTTAAAGATACATCTGGACCTTCAATGAACATATTAATTAAACTGACGTGTTTGATCGGTTTGGTAATAGCCCCAATATTAGGTGGTCATGCAGAAGATGGTGTTGCGATAGTAAATGACACAAAAGAAGTTACTATAGAAATGAATGTTGAGAGTGCAGATTTAGCGGAAGCTATTGTTACCTATTCTACTACAGTGAATGGTGAATCTGTTACTGAAGAGAAGGTTTATAAAGGAACAAAAGCTGAGGTTGAGGCGCAGCTAAAAGAGTTTGAAAAAGCTACAGTTCAAAAGAACGGGACTGCATCCGAAATAACTATAGAAAAAGTAGAGATTAATAAATAAGCACAAAGTGTTTAACATATAAAAAACCATCAGCAAGTCTGATGGTTTTTTGTTTTTAGAACTATTGTAGTTTGAATGTAATCGGTATGGCAAACGAAACTTTTACGGCTGAACCTCTTTGTTTTCCAGGGGTTATTTTTGGTAATTTAGATAAAATTCTAACTGCTTCCTTTTCTAGTACATCATGTGGGCCTCTTTTTTGGATAGTTCCAATAGTACCATCGTTCTTGATGATGAATGTGGTATTCACTCTTCCTTGAATTCCCATTTCTTGAGCTAATTCTGGGTAACGAAAGTTTTTGCTAATATGCTTTTGCATCATGTCATTGAAGCAAGCTCTTTTATCTTTTTCATTCTCACAACCCGGGAAAACAGGAACTTATTCAATGGTAATCCAATTTACTTTTACCTCCTCGGGCTCTTCTACAACCTCAAATTCTGACGCGTCTACTATCTCAGTTTCAGTATTTGCTTCAATGGCAATAACTTCAGTTTCTTCGATAGGATTATCATTTTCTACTATTTCAATTTCTACTGGCAATGCAGGTGGTTTTGGTGGCGGTGTAACTTCCAATTCAAAAATAGGTGCATCTTCTTCAATGGTAGCATCAACTTTATTTAAACCTATGTCGTCATAATTAATTCTGTCAAATGATTTCCATTCTAAGGCGGTGTATACCATGCCTAATACTAATAGAAGTCCTACAACAAAGAACAATCCGCTCTTTTTGTTCAGGTCTTTCTGTGGATTCTTTTTTGGTCTCATAATTTTAAATTTTAGACTTGCATAAACAAGTAGGGTTATTAAATATTTTGCTTGTCTAAAACTATAGTAAACCTAAATGCTATGAAACGAGCAATGAGTTAACCCTACTTTCGGGTGAGTGAAAGAGACTTTTATTTGAAACAGACCTTTAGAATTATTACTTATAAGTAGTAAAATCAATAATTCTTAAATAAAAATTTTAAAGGTTGTTGAAAGATCGTAATTTTAACACCATGGGTATTTTTAAGAAAGATAAACTTCAAATCATCAACTTTCAGTCATATGGAAGCGCTACTCGCTTGTATGTAAGAGGTAGAGCTATTGAAGATGAAAATATCGATTTAGACCAAAAGGGTATTTTCAACTTAATGCAGAATACTTGGAAGCGATTTGAAACCGATGAAATTAAAAATGCCCCTATAAAAATCACCTTTTCCAATGGTGAAACAGTAGAAGGTGTTACTGATAATGACGGTTATTATTTAATAGACGAAAATATAGCCGGACTTCAGAAATTGGCAAATGATGAGGGTTGGGTTAAGTTTGAGTTGTCATTTACAAAAGCTAATTTAAAACGGGAGATAATTTTGCAGAACAGGTTTCCTGGAGAAATGTTGATACCTAGTGAGCATGCCAAATTCGGAGTTATTAGTGATATAGATGATACCATTTTACATACCGGTGTGGTGTCTTCCTTAAAATGGAAGGTGATAATAAACACCATGTTCAAAAGGGCAACAAAGCGTTCTCAATTAGAAGGTGCATCAGATTTTTATTCAAAACTTCATCAAGGAAAAACAGGTGACGAAGCAAATCCTATTTTCTATGTTAGTCATAGTCCGTGGAATTTATACAGATATCTTGAACTCTTTTTAAAGTCCAATAATTTTCCAAAAGGTCCGATATTGTTGCGTAGTATGGCGAGTTTTAAAATGAGAAAGAAGAGCGACGAAAAGCCACAGAAGCAAAAGGAAATCAGTAATTTATTAAAATCGTATCCAGATTTACCTTTTATTTTAATTGGTGATAGTGGTGAAAAAGATGGTGATATTTATCAAGAAATTTCTACACTTTTTCCGGGTAGAATAAAAGCTATTTATTTACGAAGTGTCAACCACTCAAAACGTATGGCTCGTATAGAAAATCTATTTGTAGATTTTAAAGATATCCCTTTCTTAATGGTTAATAAAACAGCCGAAGCTATTGATCACGCCAAAAAAAACGGATTCATTTAACCTTGGTGTTAATTGATGTTTTTAATAGCAATCCATCTGTTTTCATCAAAATCATTGAGTGCATTGACCAATTGAAAGCTTTCAAAATTTTGCAACTCATCTACCGAAATTGATTGCTCGATAGTACTATTTTTAGCCAAAAGCCTAGCTCTACATGTACCTGCTAGTAGTGGCGTAGAAGGTGTTACTATTTGCTTCCCATCAAATAAAAGTATATTTGAGTAAGATGCGTCAGTAACTAGTCCGTTCTTGATAATCAAAACATCATCGGCTTCTTCTCTTTGTTGAAACAGTGCGTTTAACTTTTTACGATTGTTCTTTTTTAAGGCGTAAGAGACGGTGTTGTCGGTTACTAATTTTAGAGATTTTGGTATACTACTTTCATATTCAGAAATAGAGTAGCGTGTGCCGTTTTGCTTGTAACCAATGCGCAACTTATATTTTAAGTTGTTGTCCAAATTGGTTAGATGAATGCCATCAAACAAGGTATAGGTTGGGTGGGTTTTATACTGTTGAATATAAGACCTATTGAATCTAGCTTCATGGAATTCTACATTCTTAATTTGGCTATTTTCAATACAAACAGATTCAAATAATGGGTACATATATTTTTTCTAAAAGTTCTTGATATTCTTCTTCCATCTCGCTAAGGTGGGTAATACCACCGCCACTTTTGTAAATAAGATTACCATCTATTTTTTCTATAAAACGAATGCTAACTGCACTGTCGATTTGTTGTCCGTCGAAAACTCCAAAAATTCCTGTATAAAAACCACGTGGCCCAATTTCAGCGGAAGAAATAATTTCTAAAGTCTTCTTTTTTGGTGCTCCGCTTATGGATCCTGCGGGTAATGTTTTTAATAGTAAAGAGGCGAATTCATTTTTCCAGTTCTCTGTTAATTCTCCTTGAATTTCGGTACTGGTCTGTAGTAGTTCTTGATCTCCTTTTTTTATTTTATCTACGAACCTAAATTTGTTGACCCTTACTTTTTTGGCAATCATAGAAAGGTCGTTTCGTATTAGATCTACGATAGTATTATGCTCATACAATTCCTTTTTATTCGATAATAATAATTCTTCGGCATTCGGCAAATTGCTATTGATAGTTCCCTTCATTGGGTACGAGAAAATTTTTCCGTTTTTGAGTTTAAGATAGCATTCTGGTGAAAAAACAACAAATTTATCCTTATATAGAAGCTTGTACGGCGCATGGGCTTTTTGATAAATCTCTTTTAAATTTACAGCTGTGTTAAGTGCAGTAGGGAAAGTGAGATTAAGCAAAAAGCTATTGCCATTATTCAATTCTTGCTTAACTGTGTTAAAGGCTTTTTTGTAAATTTCTTTAGAAACCAAGGTTGGTTTTAAATCAAAATCGAGACCTTCAAGATTAGTTTTAGCAAGATATTCATCATTACAGTTTCCGTTAATATTGAAGAAGATATTCTCGTTTGCAGCTTCTTCAAAAGTAAAAACCTGTTTTACCGATTTTTCAAAATCAATGATGAACAAAAACGGAATTCCATCTTGAAGAAAGCGAGTCGCTTTTTTTTCAAAATTCTCCATTGGTTTTGGGCTTTGCAAAAATGAACCTAAAATAAACCGTTAATTTGAGCGTCAATTTTATTGAGAATACTACCTAAATCTTCGGGGTTGTCAACAAAATCTAAATCGTCAACATCGATGATCAATAAGTTTCCTTTTTCGTACCCATGAACCCAAGCTTCGTATCGTTCGTTCAATCGGCTTAAATAATCAATTGAAATCGTGTTTTCATATTCCCTACCTCTCTTGTGAATTTGCTTCACCAAATTGGGGATCGAGCTTCGTAAGTAAATTAAAAGATCTGGTGGGTCAACTAAAGTCTCCATCAGTTCAAACAAACTAGAATAGTTTTGAAAATCTCTATTGGTCATAAGACCCATGGCGTGTAAGTTGGGCGCGAAAATATGTGCATCCTCATAAATGGTTCTATCCTGTATAATTTCCTTGCCACTTTCTTTTATTTGTAGAATTTGTCTGTATCTACTATTTAAAAAGTATATCTGAAGATTAAAACTCCAGCGTTCCATTTGATTGTAAAAATCATCTAAATATGGGTTCTCAACAACATCTTCATAATGAGCTTCCCATTTATAATGTTTTGAAAGTAATCTAGTTAGGGTTGTTTTTCCGGCACCGATATTTCCGGCAACTGCTATGTGCATAGAATTAAATTGATTAATGGTTGTGTTCTTGTTTTCAAGAGAAATACGATGGTACAAGATACGAGATAACTATAGGAAGTAAAAACATATTTGTTGTATGGCATAAAAAAAATAGATAGAAGTCAATTTATTAGCATTGTTCAATTAAACCTTTGGCAAAAAGCAATGTCAAACAATCATTCTAATACAACAAACATGATGAGATATAAGTGCTTGATAGGATTTGTAATTGTTTTTATAGGCTTGGGAGTACAAGCGCAAGATTATCAAGGTAAAGCGATATACCAAAGCAAGACACAGGTGAATTTCGATTTTGGTAATAGAAATATACCAGAGGATAGAAAGAAAGACATGATGGAACGTATAAAAAAGGCAAATGAAAAGACCTTTATACTCAACTTCAATCAAACAGCATCAATTTACAAAGAAGAAGAAAAGTTAGAACAACCAGGCGAAAGAGGTGGAGGTCGTGGTCCGCGTTTTGGGGGGATGGCAGGTACAGATGGCGATCTGTATAAAAATATAAAAGATCAACGGTATTTGATAAAGAATGAGCTGCTAGGTAAAATATTCTTAATTGTTGATGAGCTAGAAACATTAGAATGGAAAATGGGCAGTGAGTCTAAAACAATAGGCAATTATACTGCATTTAAGGCAACAGCTACAAAGACTATTAAGCGACCAAATATGAGTGCGATTTTCAGAAGACCGGGTAGGGAAGACGAAAATAAAGACGAGGAGAAAAAAGAAGAAGAATTTACGGTAAAAGAAGTAGAGATTGTAGCATGGTATACACCTGAAATTCCAATAAATCAAGGTCCTGGGCTTTACTGGGGATTACCTGGTTTAATATTAGCGATAAACGATGATATCACTACCATTGTATGTTCAGAGATTACCATGAATCCGTCAGATAAAATAGAAATAAAAGCACCAAGTAAAGGTAAAAAGGTAACGCAAGCTGAATATGATGAAATCTCTCAAGAGAAGATGAAAGAGATGCGTGAAAATTTTAGAAACAGAGGCGGTCGTGGTGGCGGTAGACCGAATTAAATATAGTACTTCATAATTTATTCTTTTTTATAGCTATCACATGAGAAATAAAGTACTTATTACCCTGCTTTTATTGGTGGTTTTCGTTGGCTCAGCTCAAGAAATAGCATTATCGGGTACTGTTAAAGACAGCCTAGGTGTTGGTGTCGATATGGCAAACGTAATTGCGATAAATACGGCAACACAAGGATTGGAATCTTATGGGATAACCAACCATGCTGGACTTTTTAAGTTAAAACTAAAGTCTGGTCAGCAATACACGGTAAAAATAAGTTATCTCGGTTTTAAACCAGAATCGTTCACAATGACGGCTGGTGAAAATGACGCTGTCAAAGATATTGTAATGCAAGAACAAGCGGCGCAATTAGATGAGGTTGATGTTACCTATGAAATGCCTGTTTCTGTAAAAGGAGATACTATAGTTTATGATACCGATTCGTTTGTATCGGGTACCGAAAAGAAACTAAAAGATGTGCTAGAAAACCTTCCTGGTATAGAAATAAACGATGATGGTCAAATAGAAGTAGAGGGTAAGACCGTGAGTAAGATCATGGTGGAAGGTAAAGATTTTTTCGATGGAGATACGAAGTTGGCGGTAGAGAATATTCCGGCGAATGCCTTAAGTAAAGTAGAAGTGTTGCGTAATTTCAATGAGGTTTCTCAAATGAAAGGTCTTACCAATGACGATGATAATGTGGCTTTGAACATAAAGCTAAAAGAAGGAAAAAAGAATTTTTGGTTCGGAGAGTTAACGGCAGGTTACGGACCTGATGATAGGTATTTGGCGCATCCAAAGTTATTTTACTACAGTCCTAAATACAGTATAAATATTATCACCGATTTAAATAATATTGGAGAAGTGCCCTTTACCCGTAATGATTATAGGAATTTTACAGGCGGATTCAGGAATATAAATTCTAGGGGAGGAAGCTCCATTTCTACAGGTACAGATGCATTAGGGCTTTCTTCGGCACAGAATAATAGGGCGAATGATATTGACACCAAATTTGCAGCAGCTAATTTTAGTTATGCGCCAATAGAAGGTTTAGACCTAAGCGGATTCGGAATTTACTCATACACAGGTACACTCATGAAATCTGAAGGAATTACTTCATATATAGCCAGTAACGATGTAGAAAGTACGACCACGAATACAGATCAGACCATACATTTAGGTTTGGCGAAATTAAGTGCGAAATACAAACCAAATGAAGATTTTCAGTTAGATTATGATGTGCTTTTAAAACAGTCTGATGATAATGAAGAGGTAGATGTACTTTCTATTTCATCGATTACCGATCAAATTGCTGAAGTAAAAAAGCAGAAACCGTTATCAGTTAATCAGAATTTAAATATTTACTATACTTTAAATGAGAAAAATATATTTGCTGTGGAAGCACAATATTTATATGCTGATGAAGACCCTTTTTATGAAGCGATACGTAACGAGTTTGCCTTTGTAGATATTTTTCCGGTAGATGAGAATCAAGATTTATATAATATCAATCAGTCAAAAACCGTAGTCACCAATAAGGTCGATGCCAAGGTAGATTATTACAGAGTTCTTGGAACAAAGAGTAACATTAATCTAACTTTAGGTACTACACAAAGCAATCAAAATTTCAATTCGAACATTTTTCAGATATTAGATAATGAAGGTGTTTTAAATATGAACGGCGATGAGTTTGGTAATGAAGTGGGTTTTCATATATCTGATATTTATGCGGGTTTACATTACAAAGTTATTTCAGGGATATTCACTTTTAATCCCGGTGTAACGCTTCATCAGTTTAATGTAAAGAATGAGCAATTAGGTACTGTTGTAGAAGATAATTTAACGTCTTTGCTGCCTGACCTATATATTAACGCACAACTGAAGAAATCTGAGAATCTTCGTTTTAATTATCGTGTAACTCGTTCGTTTACAGATGTTAGTAATTTTGCTCAAGGCTATGTGCTCAATAATTACAATTCGTTGTATAGCGGTAATCGCGATTTAGAAAGTGCGTTGAACCATAATGTGTCGCTAAATTTCTTCAGCTTCAATATGTTCAATTTTACCAATATTTTTGCTAACATAGCGTATACCAAAAGAATAGATGCCTTAAAAAGCGGTGTAAATATTATTGGTATTAATAGAGTAAGTAGTACTATCAACTCTAATTTTGATGACGAATCTTTAACCGCAAGTGGAAAATATGAGCGCACTTTTGGTAAAATAAAAGCATCTGTACAAGGTAATTTAGGTTGGTCTACGACAAATAACCTTGTTGATGATGAGCAACGCACATCAAATTCATTGACGCAGAATTATACGGGTGCGCTTTCTACTAATTTTAAAGATGCACCTAATTTAGAATTGGGGTATAGATATACGGTGAATAACTATGAAAATGGAGATTTAGAAACAACATTTTATACTAGCAGACCCTATGCACGTTTCGATGCCAGTTTTTTAAAGAACTTCGTTTTTACGGTAGATTATGATTATTATAATTATACCGATGATGCAGATACTATCTCTAATACTTATAGTTTTCTGGAATCTGACTTAACATACCAAAAGAAAGATAGCCGTTGGGAATACGGTATAAAAGGAACAAACTTATTAAACACTACGACGTTAAATAGAGATAGTACCAACGAATTATTCTTTAGTACTCAAGCCTATTTTGTACAACCTAGGTATTTATTATTATCTGTGAAGTATGATCTTTAATTCTAGCAGTTTTAGAGCAAGAATTATCAATTCATTTAATTGAGTCAATAAATAACATCATATTAAGATTTGAACAGAACATTTTTTCTATTTTTACATCTGAATTAAAAAAGTGAGGAGGGATTTGACTGATTGCAACCTCTGTTTTAGCCTTAGGGTATAAAGCGAAAAAAATGCTAAAGCAGTTGATGTTGATATCGCTTCGCATTACACTTCTTTTCGGCATTCATTCAAATCCTTTGAAAAAAAAAGATTGTTATGCCATATTTATTTACATCAGAATCTGTTAGTGAAGGACATCCGGATAAAGTTGCGGATCAAATCAGTGACGCGTTATTAGATAATTTTCTTGCCTTTGATCCAGAAAGTAAAGTTGCTTGCGAGACATTAGTAACCACTGGTCAAGTAGTATTAGCTGGGGAAGTGAAAAGTGATACCTATTTAGATGTACAGAACATTGCCCGTGAAGTCATCAATAAAATAGGATATACCAAAGGAGAATACCAGTTCAGCGGCGATTCTTGCGGCGTTATATCATTGATACACGAGCAGTCTCAAGATATTAACCAAGGTGTAGACCGTGGTTCAAAAGAAGAGCAAGGTGCAGGTGATCAAGGTATGATGTTCGGTTACGCAACTAGCGAGACCGAGAACTACATGCCGTTAGCATTAGATATCTCGCACAAAATTCTACACACTTTGGCAGAAATGCGTCGTGAGAACAAAGAGATTTCTTATTTAAGACCAGATGCGAAGGCACAGGTTACTATAGAATATTCAGATGCTAATGAGCCACAACGTATAGATACAATTGTAGTATCTACACAGCACGATGCTTTTGATGCTGATGATGAAAAAATGTTGGCGAAGATTAAGTCCGACATTATTTCAATATTGATACCAAGGGTAAAGTCACAATTGCCTGCAGATACTCAGAAGTTGTTCGATGATCAAATCAAGTATCATATCAACCCAACAGGAAAATTTGTAATTGGCGGACCTCATGGAGATACCGGTTTAACGGGTCGTAAAATTATTGTTGATACCTATGGTGGTAAAGGAGCCCACGGTGGTGGTGCTTTTAGTGGTAAAGACCCAAGTAAGGTCGATCGTAGTGCAGCTTACGCAGCACGTCATGCAGCAAAGAATTTAGTGGCTGCAGGTGTAGCAACGGAGATTTTGGTACAGGTAAGTTATGCGATTGGTGTTGTAGAGCCAACCTCTATTTATGTGGATACCTACGGAACATCTAAAGTAGGGTTGAGTGATGGTGAAATTGCAAGAAAAGTTGCTGAGCTGTTCGATATGAGACCTTTTGCTATAGAAGATAGGCTGAAGCTTAGAAACCCAATTTATTTGGAAACTGCTGCATATGGACACATGGGTAAACAACCAAGAACTATTACCAAAGTATTTGAATCGCCTTACAACGGTCGCATAGAAAAAGAGGTGGAATTGTTCACTTGGGAAAAGTTAGATAAAGTAGCAGAAATCAAGTCAGTGTTTAGTTTATAACGGCATTGCCAACTCACTGCACAATGAATAGTATATAAATGCTTCGTGTTTCACGGGGCATTTTTTTTTGCCTTAAAATCACCTCACAAGCCAATTAACACCCCTTCACAACAGGTAAGTGCACTTTGACCACAAAATCTATTTTGTAGGAAAAAGATTACGTATATTTAAAATGTAATAAATAGAGAATCCCAAATCTCGCCACCTACAAAAGATGAAATACATAGTAATAATACAAACAAAAACGGACAGCGTCAAGTACAAGTTGAAGCCCCAAAATTCAGCCTGTTCTTACACTGTTTAAAGTTACGGAGTCTTTGAAAAACCTATTAAAAATATAACTTAACCTACGAATGCCATGATTAAATTACCCCGATTTCTCTTAGCTATTGTGCTGAGTATTATAGTACAATCGTGCGCAAAAGACACTGATCTTATTTCTGGGTTTGTAGTTTTTGATACCGCGAAAACCGAATATCGTTCGGTAAAAGTAAGTCAGGATTTTGAAATTGAAAAATCTGAAAAAACAGTTGCATTAATTCCTTTTTCTGATTAAATTCCATCCCGCTAAACACTAACCGAATGAAAAAACAACTACTTCAAGAGACTACTGTTCAAGAATACAAAAGCGATTTTTTCTCTGGCATACTTATGTTAATGAGAAAGTTGTTCATGATATAAGTTCTTAGCTTCATTGCTATTCTGATGACTATCGGGAGAAGCAATCTTCTATTTTAGAATATACAGCCAACAGGTTACTTCCCCCATTAGGTATCGGTAGAAGCTATCTGTGTATTAGTAGTACCCAAAATATGTAATTTTTAGGTCATCTCATCTGTATTACATTGGCAATTATCGGCTAAACTTTCTTAGCTTTAAGAATTCAAATTCTTAAGACATGCCAAAGATTACCATCAAACACTTTTTCACCTTTTTCTTACTAGTTACAGTAATTGTTTCCTGTAGAAAAACAGCTCCGAAAGTAGCAAATGCAGAGGTCTCTGAAACCTATGTAGAAGACAACTACACTAAAAAAGAAGTTGATATCACCATGCGAGATGGCATCAATCTTCACACTACAATTTATTCTCCAAAAGATACTTCAAAAGAATACCCTATTATCATGCAGAGAACGCCGTATAGTTCACAACCGTACGGAGAAGGAAATTTTAAAACCAAAATAGCACCTAATATTCACATGATGCAAGATGGCTACATTGTCGTTTACCAAGACGTTCGTGGGCGTTGGTTAAGCGAAGGTCATTATGAGAACATGCGTGCTTTTAATCCAGATAAAAAATCAGAAAAAGATATCGACGAAAGTTCAGATACTTATGATACTATAGAATGGTTGGTAAACAATGTAGAAAACAATAATGGTAATGTGGGTATTTGGGGAATTTCCTATCCTGGTTTTTACTCTACATATGCTGTAGTCGATGCCCACCCGGCGTTAAAGGCTGCCTCACCACAGGCAAGTATTGCCGATTTCTTTTTTGATGATTTTCACCATAACGGAGCGTATTTGTTGAGCTATTTTAGGGCAACATCATTATTTGGTACGCCAAGACCGGACGGAGATAAACCTATAGATACGGCATGGTATACACTGCCTGATTTACCAACGGAAGATCAGTATCAATTCTTTTTAGATGAAGGTCCGCTAAAGAATTTAGACCGTTTTTTTGAATACGAAACTGCCGATACGCCGCGTATGGCAAAAGAAGGTGTTACCGATGATTATTTCTGGAACGAGCTTAAAGAACACCCTAATTATGATGAAATGTGGCAAAGTCGAGGGTTGATACAACATTTAAAGGATGTAAAACCAACAGTAGCAACCATGGTTGTTGCTGGCGAGTTCGATGCCGAAGATTTGTACGGACCTTTAGAAACCTATAAGAACATTGAAAAATACAATGCCGAAAATTACAACACTTTAGTTTTTGGACCATGGGATCACGGTGGCTGGGCGCGAAGAAAAGGGCAGAATACCGTGGGTAATTATTACTTTGGTGACGGTATTTCTGAGTTTTTTCAAGAGCATATAGAAACCAAATTTTTTGATCATTTCTTAAAAGGAGATGGGGATAAAAATAGTGGGCTGCCGGAAGCCTATGTGTTTGATACCGGTAGAAAAGATTGGAAGACCTATGACACATGGCCACCGGCGGGAGTAGTGAAAAAAGACATGTATTTGTCTCCCGGTCAAGAACTGACCGCTGAACCCAAAGGAGTAGAGGAAGTAAAATTTATTAGTGACATCAAAAAACCGGTACCCTATTCTGAAGATATTAAAACGGTGTTTACGCCAAGAAAATATATGACAGACGATCAGCGTTTTGCAGCTCGCCGTAGTGATGTTTTGGTATTTGAGACCGAGGTGATGGAAGAAGATATGACCTTGGCGGGTGATATTTTGGCTAAGCTGAAAGTAGCGACTACAGGTTCTGCCGCAGATTGGATCGTAAAAATAATAGATGTTCACCCTGCTGATGAACCAAACTACGATGGCATGCAAGATCATTTGAAAATGAGCAATTATCATTTAATGGTACGTAGCGAGGTGTTGAGAGGTCGTTTTAGAAATAGCTTTGCCAACCCAGAGCCGTTTGTACCCAATGAAAAGACCGATGTCACCATAAAATTACAAGACGTTTTCCACACCGTTAAAAAAGGGCATAAGTTACAGGTGCAAGTACAGAGTACGTGGTTTCCTTTAATAGATTTAAATCCGCAGACCTATGTGGACAATATCTTTGAAGCTGATGAGCAAGACTTTAAAACCCAAACGCATACCGTATTCACAGATTCTAGTATTGAGTTTTCTGTGTTGGAGTAGTGGAATGAAAATAGTTTATAAAAAAATAAAAAAATGGAATTTAAAGAATTGTCAATCGAAGAGGAATCGAAAAGATTTTTAAATCATTTAGAAATTGATGATAATTCAAGATTAATTTTTTCAGGAATTTTCGGTATCGGAAAAACGTATTTTTTAAATAAATTTTTCGCTAAAAAAAAAGATGAATATGAAACTATTAGAATTAACCCTGTTAATTATTCCGTATCACAAAATTCTGATATTTTTGAATTGGTAAAGTTTGATATTGGATATCAACTTTTTTCAAAAGATTTGAGCTTCGAGAAATTTGAAATTGATGCCAAAGTCGCCAGTGAATATTACTTACTCCACAATTACAAGGAGATAATTCACTTATTAATTTCTAATCTTTCAAAAATAGACCGTCGCATAGATGGAATTGTAAGTACGGTAACATTACTAAATAAAAAGATTGAGGAATATAAGGATGATATAGGGAAAAATGAGCAGAAAGAACTTATCGCATTTTTAAAAAATTTCACGGAAAATACTGGTACTCATAGAGAAGAAAATACAATTACAGAACTATTAAGTAAATTAATTGAATCTTTAAAGAAAAAAAGCCCCAAGAAAAAAACGGTTTTAATAATTGACGATTTAGACAGAATTGATCCGGAACATATCTTTAGAATTCTAAATGTTTTTTCTGCTCATATGGATTTTCAGGATAACTTAGATGAAAATAAATTTGGCTTTGATAAGATCATTCTAGTCTGCGATATAAACAATGTCAGAGGTATTTTTCATAGTAAATATGGCTCTGATATTGATTTTTCAGGTTATATAGATAAATTTTATACACATGAAGTTTTTGAATACAGTTATACTAAAGTCATATCTGAGAGTTTAGATAAGTTTTTCAAAAGTGTAAAAGTAAGTGGGGAGAATAAAAGTCAAATTACATTTGAAAACAGCAATGGTTATTTAGTAAGTGAATTGAAATTTATATTAATGCACTTAATTGAAGGACATTGTTTAAGTATGAGGAGTTTAATTAATTTTTTAAAATCTGAATTACATATAACCGATAGTTCGATTAAGGTTGATAAATTTGGATCACATATTATAAATTCCAATTACACCGATATATTTTTAATTTTCAAAATTTTATCGAAAATCATGAATGGTGGGCACAATTTATTGCTTGCTTTAGATAAATTAATTAAGTACAAGCCTCTTATTCAGTTTTTTGATAGGAGAACTTATTCAAATATAAGTTTAGGTAATTTGGTGATGATAGTGGATTTTAAAAATTCTAACTTATTTCCTACCAGTCAAAAGTATATTTATAAGAATGAAGCATTGGATATTTCTATCTCCTATAAAATAGATTATAATTCAGGTAAGTTAGGTGTACTTGGCGAAGTAATGAGGGTCACAGATTTCGAAGATGATATTGAAACAACAAATTTAGATTATAATGAAAGTTATACTGTTTCACAAATACCTTACTTTCAAATATTTAAAAATGCATTTGTCAATAGTCAATTTATTGGGGAAGAATTAAAGTAGCTTATTACATGGTATTAAAATCATTATAAGATTAAAAATTACTTTTAACTTCCTAGCCAACAACCAACAACCAACAACCAACAACCAACAACCAACAACCAACAACCAACAACCAACAACCAACAACCAACAACCAACAACTAACAACAACAACCAAAATGAAAAATCTAATTCTAGTCCTAGCAGGCATACTTTTCCTGCTACCTACTAATGTGAAAGCTCAAAAAAGCAAAAAGAAAAAACCTAATATCATTTTCATCATGTCAGATGACCATGCGTACCAAGCCATTAGTGCGTATGATGACAAATTGCTCCAGACTCCAAATATTGACCGTTTGGCAAAAGAAGGGATGCTGTTTACCAATGCCAGTGTTACCAACTCTATCTGTGCGCCATCAAGAGCTACTATTCTAACGGGTAAGCACACACATATTAATGGAAAAGTGGATAATTACTTTCCGTTCGATACTACACAGGTGACATTTCCGCAACTATTTAAAAAGAACGGATATAAGACAGCCATGTTTGGAAAGCTGCATTTTGGGAACAACCCAAAAGGGGTAGATAAGTTTATGATTCTGCCAGGGCAAGGGCATTATATTAATCCTGATTTTATAGTCACTAATGGCGATACCATTACCAAACAAGGGTATGTAACCGATATTATTACAGATGTTTCTTTAGCGTGGCTAAAAGAAGAAGCGTCAAATGACGAACCGTTTATGATGATGTACTTACATAAGGCACCACATAGACCATGGTGGCCACGTGCGGATAAGTTCAAGGAGTTTACACAAAAAACTTTCCCTGAACCGGAAACGCTATTTGATGATTACAGCAATAGGGGTACGGCAGCAAAAACGGCAGAGATGAATTTGTTAACGCACATGATGTATAGTCATGATAGTAAAATTAGACCAGAGACCTTGGCCAAAATGGAGGGTAAGGTTTTTCCTGTGGTAGAAGAATATCCGAACGGATTTTATGGTCCCTATAACCGTGCCACCGCAGAACAAAAAGCATTGTATGATCCGGTGTTAGATTCGATTAATGACTTCTTCTACAACAATTGGCCAAAGATGAACGATACCGAAAAAATGAAATGGAAGTACCAAAGGTATATGCAAGACTACCTAGGTAGTATTTCTTCGGTAGATGATAATGTAGGTCGATTATTGGATTACTTGGATGAAAGCGGATTGGCAGAAAATACCATTGTAATTTACACCTCTGACCAAGGGTTTTACTTAGGGGAACACGGTTGGTTCGATAAACGATTTATATATGACGAATCATTCAAGACTCCGTTATTGGTACGTTGGCCAAATGTAGTGGCACCTGGTTCTGTAGAAAATGAAATGGTGCAGAATTTAGACTTTGCACAAACCATGTTGGAAGCTGTAGGCATCACTCCGCCAAGTGATATGCAAGGGGAAAGTTTGATTCCGTTATTGAAAGGAGAAAAAGACAAGTGGACACGTGATGCGGTGTATTATCAGTATTACGAATATCCGTCGGTTCATATGGTAAAACGTCACTACGGTATCGTGAACAAAGAATTTAAATTGGTGCATTTCTACTATGATGTAGATGAATGGGAGTTGTATGATAGATTAAAAGACCCGAAGGAGATGAACAACGTTTATAATGACCCTGCATATGCAGATACCGTTAAAAAACTAAAGAAAAATTTGGTGGCACTTCGCAAAAAATACAAAGACTCCCCAGAGCAAGATCAGCAATATATTGAGAAGTACAAGAGTGCTGGGATGATTAAGTAAGATTGGTTGCTGGTTGCTGGTTGTCGGTTCTGGGTGCGCTCAGTAAGAATGTCAGTTCGAGTGCTTTCGACCTCATTTTTCATGAGGTCGAAAGTGTATCGAGAACCTCTTGTATTATTCAGGTTGTAAATATTGTACGTTAGAAAAATAACTTATAGCAAGCAAGCTTCTCGATACAATTTTTCCTCCCGAAGAGGTCGTAAAAACCACTCGAAATGACATTCGTTTTAAGTTGTAAAGGAGATGGTTAATGGAACTCTTTATCAGTTCGAGTGTTTTTGGGCACAGAGTATCGGAGTCCGAAAATGTATCGAGAGCAGGTTTGGAACACGTGTGCTTCTAGTTTTTTTAAATTAAAAAAATCATCTATAGTGAAATTGTAGAATATTTTGAACCACGCTTGTTTCTTTTTTAAAGATCTTCAAAAAACTAACAACATCGCCTAGAATTATATATTTTTCATAAAATACTAGGTTTTTAAGTTTTTCTGCCTTTATATTTGTAGCTCAAAGTTCACACACGTATTGAATAGTTATCAAGAAAGGTGGAGGGATTAGACCCTTTGAAACCTTAGCAACCCTTTGTTCCATACAAAGAAGGTGCTACATTCTACCCTTAGGGGAAGGATAACAGTAATCGATTTTTTTCGATATTACTTTCTTATAACTTTTTGGTTTTACCTAATTACATTTTAAGTGTGGTTAGGATGAGCTTTTTAATAATTTAAAAAATTTTAAAAACAACAAAATCATGAGTAATCACAAATTAGCAACAAACGCTTTACACGCAGGTCACGACACAACTACCAATGGTGGTACAAGGGCAGTGCCAATTTATCAAACATCATCTTACGTATTTAATGATACAGATCATGCGGCAAACTTATTTTCTCTTAAAGAACTAGGTTTTATATACACACGTTTAAATAACCCTACAAATCAAATATTACAAGACAGATTAGCTGCGGTAGAAGGTGGGGTCGGAGCAGTAGTTTTTGCATCAGGTACAGCGGCAATCTCTACAGGTTTGTTGACCTTGTTAAAAGCTGGTGATCACATTGTGGCATCAAGCAGTTTGTACGGTGGTACCTTTAATTTATTGAATGTTACCTTGCCAAGATTTGGTATTACAACAACATTTGTAGATGCATCTGATCCTGAAAATTTTGGAAAAGCCGTACAAGATAATACAAGGGCATTTTTCGTAGAATCCTTAGGGAATCCAAAGTTAGATGTATTGGACTTAAAAGCGATTTCAAAAGAATCTAAAGCGGCAGGTGTTCCATTTATAGTAGATAATACGGTAGCTACTCCATCATTGTTAAACCCAATTGAACATGGGGCAAACTTGGTGATACATTCATTGACAAAGTATATTGGCGGACAAGGAACCTCATTAGGTGGGGCAATTATCGATGCCGGTACCTTTGATTGGACCAACGGGAAATTCCCTGAATTTACGGAGCCTTCTGCAGGTTACCACGGTTTGGTGTATAGCGAAGCATTAGGCGCAGCAGCATTTACGTTTAAATTGATTTTGGAAGGCTTGCGTGATTTTGGTGGAGCTTTGAGTCCTTTTAACGCATTCCAGATTATACAAGGATTAGAGACACTACCTGTACGTATCAAGCAACATAGTGCAAATGCTTTGGAATTGGCAACGTGGTTAGAAGGTAAGGAAGAAGTGGCATGGGTAAATTACCCGGGACTTAAAAGTAATAAGTACAACGAATTAGCAAAAGAATACTTGCCAAAAGGGCAAAGCGGAATTGTTACTTTTGGATTAAAAGGCGGGTTTGAAGCTGCTAAGAAAGTAACCGATGCTACACAGATTTTTTCTTTGCTGGCTAATATTGGTGATACAAAATCATTGATCATTCACCCTGCAAGTACCACGCATCAACAATTGACAGCAGAGCAGCAAGAAGGAGCTGGTGTAGGTCAAGATTTAATTCGTTTATCCGTTGGTCTAGAAGATATTGAAGATTTAAAAGCTGATTTAGAGCAGGCATTTGCCAGCCTTTAATTTAGATACGGTAAAAAGTTGAAATCACCGGTCGCTGAGCGGAGTCCAAGTGATCGGTGGTTTAAAAAAAAAAAGAATATTGGTGGCGGTTGAAAGTAGCCGAAACCAAGCCATAAATTGATTTGAAATTAGATGCTACATCAACTACAGATTAAAAATTATAAGACCTTAAGTGGTATTACCCAAGATATACAGCTTTCTTATCAGGTATTTGGTAAAAAACTACATACCGCACCTATTATTTTGGTGAACCATGCCCTTACAGGAAACTCAAATGTCACAGGTGACGATGGCTGGTGGTCAGCACTTATTGGTGATGGAAAATGTATAGATACCCAGAAATACACTATTCTGGCATTCAATATTCCCGGTAACGGTCATGACAAGTTCGTGATTGAAAACTATAAAGATTTTGTAGCTGGTGATGTAGCAAGAATGTTCTTGTTAGGTTTGCAGCAGTTAAAAGTAGAACGTTTATTTGCTTTGATCGGTGGGTCTTTAGGCGGAGGTATTGCTTGGGAAATGGCGGCATTGCAACCAGAATTGACAGAGCATTTGATTCCTGTAGCATCTGATTGGAAATCGACCGACTGGTTAATTGCCAATTGCCAGATTCAAGAGCAGTTCTTGGTAAACTCAAAGCAGCCTGTACATGATGCACGTATGCATGCAATGTTATGTTATAGAACTCCGGCTTCCTTCAAAGAACGCTTTAAAAGAAGTACCAATGAGGAGCTAAAAGTTTTTAACGTAGAGAGCTGGTTAATGCATCATGGCGATAAGCTACAAGAACGTTTTCAATTATCTGCTTACAAACTGATGAATCAGTTGTTAAAGACCATTGATGTTACTAGAGATGGAGATGAGAATTTTATCAAACTTCAAAATAGCGATACCAATATTCATATTGTTGGTGTGGATTCTGATATGTTCTTTACCGCACAAGAAAATAAGGATACGTTTAAGCAATTGGCGCAAGCGAAGAGCAACGTAACCTATGGTGAAGTACAGTCGTTACACGGTCATGATGCTTTTTTAATAGAGTTTGGTCAGATGGAGAAATTGCTAGGCGGAATTTTTAATACCAATGGCAATATCAAGAAAATCAAAATATTGAAGTTTGGTGGTAAATCCTTGAGTAATGGTGAAGGTTTGGAGCGTGTTTTGGATATTGTTGCCAATAAGGTAAAGAATGATGAGAATATAGCCATTGTTTTATCGGCTCGGGAAAAAGCTACGGATCAGTTAGAAGAAATGTTGGAACAAGCTGCAAAGGGAAAGGACTATAAGTCGGACTTTGAAGCTTTAGAGAAATATCAAAAGCATACCTATAAGAATATCAATCTGTCTGAAGAATTTAAAGGTTTAGCAAAGTTGTATGAAGGTGTTTCTTTATTAGGTGATTACAGTGCTAAAATTAAAGATGAGGTACTTGCCTATGGTGAATTAATTTCTGCCAAATTGGTTACCAAATTATTGATAGGTAAAGGCATCAATGCCCAATTAGTAGATACTCGTGATGTAATTAAAACTGATAATACATTTGGTGATGCCAAGGTATTGGAGGCAGAGTCAAAGGAGCAGGTTTTGCTGAAATTTGCCGAAATTCCAAAAGATACGGTTGCGGTTGTAACCGGTTTTATAGCATCGACCCTGGAAGGTGAAACTACAACGTTAGGTAGAAACGGCAGTAATTATTCCGCAGCACTTTTAGCGAACTTTTTAGATGCTGAGGAATTGCAGAACTATACACATGTGGATGGAATATATACTGCAAATCCTGATTATGTTCCAGAAGCTAAAAAGTTAGAAAATTTGTCTTACGAAGAGGCAAATGAATTAGCAAATTTTGGGGCAACCATATTACATGCAAAAACGATTATTCCGCTTATAGAAAAGAATATTCCATTACGAATTTTAAATACGTTTAATGATGATAATGAAGGTACTTTAATAAGCGCTAAGTCTAGTGAAGATGGTATAAAATCACTTTCTGTAATTGAAGATGTAGCGATGATCAATATTGAAGGTCGCGGCTTGTTAGGTAAAGTAGGTGTAGATGCCAGAATATTTAAGGCATTGCAGTCAAGCAATATTAGTGTGAGTATTATTTCTCAAGGTTCATCGGAAAGAGGTATCGGATTAGTAGTAAAGAAAGACAAGGCTAAAAGAGCGAAACTGGCATTAGAGAATGAATTCAGTAATGATTTTGAATCTAAAGATGTCAATATGATTACGGTAATTGATGATGTTTCTATTATCTCAATTGTAGGTCAAGATTTAAGTACGTTCCATAATCCGTTTAATGCTTTAATCAAAAACCAAATTGTACCATTGTTGTTCAACAACACGGTATCAGGTAAGAATGTGAGTTTGGTGGTGAAGAAATCTGATTTACACAAGGCGGTAAACGTCATGCACGGTCAAGTATTTGGAATCAGCAAAAAAATCAATATTCTGATTTTCGGACATGGTAATGTAGGAGGAACACTGATTGATCAAATTCTAAAATCGGCTAAAACAATTAAGGATCGCAAGAAATTAGACCTTAGAGTATTTGGTATAGCTAACTCCAAAAAGATTTTGTTGAATGAAAAGGGAATTACCAAAAACTGGAAAACGAATTTAAAGCAAAAAGGAAAATCCTATAAAGTGGATGATGTATTTGATTTTGCAAAGCGTCATCATTTAGAGAATCTAATAGTTATTGATAATACAGCGAGTAAAGATTTTGTAGCAAATTATTTTGAATTTGTGGAACGCGGATTTGATATTGTTTCTTCAAATAAAATTGCGAATACATTACGATACGATTTTTATCAGTTATTGCGTGAAGAGTTGCAGAAAAATCAAAAGCAGTATTTATACGAAACCAATGTAGGCGCAGGTTTACCCTTGATAGATACTATTAAGTTATTACATTTATCTGGAGAAAATATTACCAGGATAAAAGGAGTGTTCTCAGGTTCGTTAAGTTATATATTCAATACCTTTTCGGAAGTAGATGTGCCGTTTTCATCCATTTTAAAAGATGCGATGCAGCAAGGATTTACAGAACCAGATCCTCGTGAAGATTTATCGGGCAATGATGTAGGTAGAAAGTTATTGATTTTAGCAAGAGAGTTAGATTTGCATAATGAGTTTGCAGATATAAATATTGATAATCTTATTCCAGAAAAATTACAAGACGGAGAAGTAGCCTACTTTTTAGAGAATTTAGATGTATTAGATGCTAAATTCAGTGAAATCAAAAAGAAACAGAAACCGAATCATGTACTACGTTATGTTGGTGATTTACATGGAAACCTTCAAAAAGAAAAAGGGGTATTAGATGTGAAATTGATATCAGTACCAAAAGAAAGTGCCTTGGGGCAGGTAAAAGGATCAGATTCCATTATAGAAATTTATACGGAATCTTACGGTGAAAATCCGTTAGTAATTCAAGGAGCCGGTGCCGGAGCAGCCGTTACCGCAAGAGGGGTATTTGGAGATATATTGAGGATTGCGGAGAAAGGGTAGTGAAAAGTACAAAGTACAAAGTATTAAGTGCGAAGTACATGAAAGAAGAAACTCGAATAGAAAAGAATTAGTACAATGAACAAGAGCAACAATAAATTTGAAACGAACGCCATACGTACGCAATTGAAGCGTACAGAAAATTTGGAGCATTCAGTACCGTTATACTTAACGTCTAGTTTTGTATTTGAAGATGCCGAAGATATGCGTGCGTCGTTTGCAGAAGAGAAAGAACGTAATATATACTCAAGATATTCTAATCCGAATTCATCTGAGTTTATAGAAAAAGTTTGCCAGATGGAAGGTGCAGAAAGCGGATTCGCATTTGCATCGGGTATGGCGGCAGTGTTTTCTACATTGGCGGCTTTGTTAGATAGTGGGGACCATGTGCTATCGGCTAGAAGTATATTTGGTTCAACGCATTCGTTGTTCACCAATTTCTTCCCGAAATGGAATATTGACCATACCTATTTCAAGATAGATGCATTAGAGGAAATAGAAAGTCTAATCACACCGAAAACCAAAATCATCTATGCAGAGACTCCGACGAATCCTGGTGTAGATGTATTAGATTTAGAAGAGTTGGGTAAGATTGCAAAGAAGAATAATTTGATCTTGGTAATCGATAATTGTTTTGCATCACCTTATTTGCAGCAGCCTATTAAGTTTGGTGCGGATTTGGTTATTCATTCAGGTACAAAATTGATGGATGGTCAAGGCAGGGTTTTGGCAGGCATTACTGTAGGTAGTGCAGCGTTGATGGATAAAGTATACCGTTTTTCTCGAATTACGGGTCCTGCGTTATCACCATTCAATGCCTGGGTACTTTCTAAAAGTTTAGAGACACTGGCTATACGTGTAGACAGACATTGTGATAATGCCTTGAAATTAGCGGAATTCTTAGAGGGGAATGATAAAGTGAATTGGGTAAAATATCCATTCTTAAAATCACATCCTAAATACGAGATTGCTAAAAAGCAAATGAAAGCTGGTGGTTGTGTAGTTGCCTTTGAGGTTAAAGGCGGTTTAGAAGCAGGTAGGGAATTTTTCGACTCCATTAAATTATTGTCCCTTTCTGCTAATTTAGGAGATTCAAGAACTATAGTAACGCATCCTGCATCAACAACACATAGTAAATTAAGCGTAGAGGAACGTGCTGCCGTGGGTATCTCAGATGGTACGGTAAGAATTTCTGTAGGACTGGAACATATTGATGATATTGTCGCAGATATTTCTCAGGCTTTGGGGTAATGTCAAAATAGAAGAAACAAAAAATGCCCGGTATATACCGGGCATTTTTTGTTTTAAGTGGGTTGATTTATTTTGTCAATGTCATATTGTAGGTTGCGCTAACACTAGTAGTAGCACCAAAAAAATCAACTGTTTCATCAATTTCATAACGTAGGGAAATTTTGGAATCTGTTAGTTCCGTAATGGTGAATCCCACTTCTTCTTCACCAGAACCAAAGTATAATGTACTACCATCTAGTCTCCATTCATCACTTTCAAAAAAATCTTCACCGGTTTCCTCTTCTGTAGAAGTTTCTCCCATAACCGTAGTCGTAACCACTGTGGTGTAAGAACCTTCACTGGTTACTATGTTAGGGTTTTCGGAAAAGGTGACAACGGTATTAAAATCTTTACCAACGGCTGTAAATGTGGTTAGTATAGAAGTGCCATCGAAATTGGTGTCCGATCTACCGTCCTTTGTTTCAAGGGCGGTAAGATTCCACGTTCCGGTAATTTCTGATTCACTAGCATTTGAAACGGCATCTTCGTCATTTGAACAAGAAGTGAAGACTAAACTAAATACTGTAATAAGTGATAAAAAAAATACTTTTTTCATAAATAGGTAGAATTGATTTGGATGCCTATAACGTAAAAAAGGCTTGTTCAAGTATTTAATACATATTTTATTATTTGGCTATCTTAGCGTTATGCTCTCGAAAAAGACAAAATACGGTTTAAAAGCGCTTGCCTACTTGGCAACACAACCCGATAAGAAACCTGTTCAAATTTCAGAAATTGCGGAGAAGGAGAATATATCCCAAAAATTCTTGGAGAGTATTCTTCTAAGTTTAAGAAAGACAGGATTTTTAGGCTCTAAAAAAGGCAAAGGAGGTGGCTATTATTTATTAAAGTCTCCAGAAGAAATATCTATGACCGATGTTATGAGAGTTCTTGAGGGACCTATTGCTATGGTACCTTGTGTAAGTCTTAATTTCTATGAAACCTGTGATGATTGTCCCGATGAGAACACCTGTTCAGTTCATAAGTTAATGCTACAAGTTAGGGATAGTGCTTTAGATGTATACCGAAATAATACATTAAAGGATATCATCTCGTAAATTCAGAATATTAGTTCATTCTTTAAGTTGCGGTGGTTTAGTTCATTGCGAAATATTTATTTTTCATGCTCATTTGTTAATAATCTACTAAATCTATAGGGTAATAGAAATTTACCTTGATTTTTAGCGACTACATTGGAAAATAATACTATTTTTGAAAACTCTATTAAATTAGTAGGGTAATAAAAATTAAGTAAAAGATGATTGCAGATCAACTTATATTAAATAAAAAGGAAAACAAAACTACGTATCAAGATGATAAAACATCTGAAAAGCCAATTCGTAGTATAGCCAAAGCTTTTAGTTGGAGAGTAATAGGTACGGTAGATACATTGATTATATCTTATGTGCTTACAGGTGAGTTTTCTGTCGCAGCATCAATAGCCTCTATAGATTTTGTAACAAAAATGATATTGTATTTCTTTCACGAGCGTTTTTGGAATTTAGTAAAGTGGGGTAAATAATAAAGAAAAGGATTATGGCATTGACAGAAGCACAAGTTCAGAAATTGAACATTCAGTTTAAAGGAATACCGCCGGAAGAAATTATTTCTTGGGCAGTAAAGCACGCAACCACTCCGGTAGTAACAACTAATTTTAGACCATATGAAGTGGCTATATTACATGCGGTGTCTGGTGTAAAAAAAGATATTCCTGTAGTGTGGTGCGATACGGGTTACAACACTCCGAAAACGTATAAACATGCAGATGAGATAATTAGCAAGCTAAATTTGAATGTAAAATTATTTGTACCAAAACAAACTACTGCTCATAGAGATGCTGTTATGGGTATTCCACAAATTAATGACCCTAGGCATGCCGAGTTTACCGAACAAGTAAAGTTGGAGCCTTTTAAAAGGGCAATGGCAGAATTTAAGCCAGATGTTTGGTTTACGAACCTAAGAAAAGGGCAGACTGCGCACCGCGATAGTTTAGATATTTTAAGTCTAAGCAAAGACGGGGTTTTAAAGGTGAGTCCGTTTTACCACTGGAACGATACCCAGTTAGATGCCTATTTAAAGAAATATAATCTTCCGAACGAGCATAACTATTTTGACCCAACTAAGGTGTTGGAGAACAGAGAATGCGGATTGCATAGTTAATCTAAGGTCGTAGAAAAGAATAAGATAATTTATCTAAGAAAATATAGAATGATTAATACAAGTACGGAATTGGAAGTAACGCCTTCCCAAGATCTTTTAAAAGATACAGCCCATATAAATGCACTTGAGAATGAGGCAATTTATATCATTAGGGAGGTTGCCGCTCAGTTTGAGAAGCCGGTTCTTTTATTCTCAGGAGGAAAAGATTCTATTACACTGGTTCGTTTGGCTCAAAAAGCATTTTGGCCATCGAAAATTCCTTTCCCATTAATGCATATAGATACGGGTCATAATTTTCCTGAAACTATCGAATTTAGAGATAGATTGGTTAAGGAGTTAGGGTTAGAGTTAATTGTACGTAATGTTCAGGATTCAATCGATCAAGGTAAGGTTAAAGAAGAGTCAGGTAGATATTCAAGTAGAAATAGCTTGCAGACGACGACATTATTAGATGCAATCGAAGAATTTAAGTTCGATGCTTGTATCGGCGGCGCGCGTAGAGATGAAGAAAAGGCTCGTGCTAAAGAACGTATTTTCTCCGTTCGTGATGATTTCGGACAATGGGATGAACGTAATCAGCGTCCGGAATTGTTCGATATGTTGAACGGACAAATAGAATTAGGTCAGAACGTACGAGTTTTTCCAATATCTAACTGGACAGAGCTAGACGTTTGGTCTTATATCAAAGAAGAGCAAATCGAAATTCCTTCCATCTACTTCGCACACAAACGTAAAACGTTCTTAAGAGATGGTATGATCTGGTCAGCAGAAGATGGTATCGTGTTTAGAGAAGAAGATGAGGTTGTGGAAGAAAGATTAGTACGTTTTCGCACGGTGGGTGATATGTCATGTACCGCTGCAGTACTTTCAGATGCGGAATCTATAGATAAGGTAGTAGAAGAAATTAGAGATTCATCTATTTCAGAGCGAGGAGCACGTATAGACGACAAGCGTTCAGAAGCAGCGATGGAGAAAAGAAAACAACAAGGGTACTTCTAGAAAACAGTATTCAGTCGCAGTAGGCAGTTAAATGATTAGCTGCTAGCAATAACAATAATATTAAAAAGCCAATAGCGAATAGCGAAAGGCGAACAGCTTTAGAATGGAAGTACTAAAAATAGCAACGGCAGGTAGTGTAGATGATGGTAAAAGCACCTTGATTGGGAGAATGCTTTATGATACAAAATCTTTGACCAGCGATAAGTTAGAAGCAATAGAAAAAACCAGTAAGCAAAAGGGATACGATTATTTAGATTTCTCTTTGGCAACAGATGGTCTGGTAGCAGAGCGGGAGCAAGGTATTACCATTGATGTGGCTCATATCTATTTTTCTACGGCAAAGAAAAGTTACATTATTGCAGATACTCCTGGGCACGTAGAATATACACGTAACATGGTTACGGGAGCTTCAACATCTCAAGCAGCAATTATATTGATTGATGCACGTAAAGGGGTGATTGAGCAGACCAATAGACACTTTTTTATCAATAACCTATTACGTATTAAAGATGTAGTAGTAGCTATTAATAAGATGGATTTGGTAGACTATTCTGAAGAAACGTACAATGCGATAAAAGCCGATTTTGAGGCATTGATGGCAAAGAGGGATTATCAGGATCAGAAAATAACTTTTATTCCTGTTAGTGCTTTAAAAGGTGATAACGTAGTAAATAAAACTGATAAGACACCTTGGTATACCGGTCCTACTTTGTTAGAACATTTTGAGGCCTTGGATAGAAAGGATATTTTCAATGCAGGTACACCACGTTTCCCTGTACAATATGTTATCCGCCCGAAGACAGATGAGCATCACGATTTTAGAGGATTCGCTGGAAAAGTATATGGTGGTGAACTTAGCGTAGGAGATGAGGTCGTAGCGCTTCCATCGCAAACACGTTCTAAAATAAAGGATATTTATTTCCACGATAAAAAGTATAGAACCGCATCTAGGCGTTCATCAGTGACGATTACTTTAGAAGATGAAATCAATTTAAGTCGTGGAGATATGTTAGTGAAAGCTGGAGATTTACCTACGGTAGATAAACAATTTACGGCAACCATCTCTTGGATGGATTCATTGCCGTTAGCTGCTGGAAATAAATATATAGTACAACACGGTGTCAATAAAGTATTGGCGAAAGTAGAGCAGGTACATCATAAAATTGCTCCTGATTATTCAGGTATCGATACAGAAACAGATGCATTGGGTATGAATGATATTGCCCAGGTAAGTTTCCGTTTAAACAAACCAATTTTCTATGATCAATTTAAAGACCATAGAACTAACGGGTCATTTATCTTAATAGATACAAAATCCAATAGTACCGTAGGTGCGGGTTTCATTAGTTAAATAAAAAAGGTCAATATTAATATTGGCTGTTTTCATTAAGTCTATAAAATCTATAGGCAAAATATAGTAATAAATCATCTCAGTACTTTGTACTGAATACTTAATACCGAAGCATGCAGAGTTTTAGAACAGAAATAGAGAATCAAGTAGTTGCTAAAGATATTTTAGAACTGGAACGCAAGATTCATGAGTTCCACGGCGGCAAATTAGATGAAGAGAAATTTAGAAGTCTACGTTTGGCTCGTGGTGTTTACGGTCAGCGTCAAGAAGGGGTTCAGATGATTCGTATTAAATTGCCATATGGTAAGGTGACTTCTCAGCAATTGCTACGTATTTGTGATGTATCAGATGAATATTCTACAGGTAGATTGCATATAACTACGCGTCAAGATATTCAGATTCACTATGTGGATTTAAACAGGACTCCGCAGTTATGGTCAGAACTTGAAAAAGACGATATTACGTTAAGAGAAGCTTGTGGTAACACGGTACGTAATGTAACGGCAAGTGAAACGGCTGGTGTTGATGTAGATGAGCCTTTTGATGTTTCGCCATATGCAAATGCATTGTTTCAGTACTTTTTAAGAAACCCTGTGAGTCAAGAAATGGGGCGTAAGTTCAAAGTTTCTTTCTCTGCGAGTGATGCCGATACTGGTTTATCATACATGCACGATTTAGGTTTTATCGCCAAAATCGAAAATGGAGAAGTCGGTTTTAAAGTAATGTTGGGTGGTGGGTTAGGTTCTCAGCCAAGACATGCAGATGAGTTGTATAGCTTTTTGCCGGCAGACCAGATTATTCCGCTAATGGAAACTGTGGTGCGTGTTTTTGACCGCTACGGTGAACGTAAGAGTAGGGCAAAGGCAAGAATGAAATTCTTATTGAAAGATTTGGGTCTTGAAGGATTCAAAGAATTGCTGGCAGCAGAAAAAACAGCGGTTCCTTTTGATACGTTTCCTATTGATCCAGAAGAATATCCAAAAACAAAAGTATCGGATCTAAAAGTTCCTACTGTTGAAATAGAAGATTCAAAAGAATTTGAACAATGGAAATCTACAAATGTAGTTTCGCAGAAACAACCAGGTTATGTTGCTTTGGGGATTAAAGTATTATTAGGGGATTTCTATACAGATAAGGCGCGTTTGTTAGCGAACTTGGTACAGAAATATGCAGCAGGAGAGCTTCGTTTATCGCTGCGTCAAAACATATTAATTCCCTTTGTAAAAGAAGAAAATGTTGAATTTTTCTATACGGAATTAAAGAAATTAGGTTTTGCTGAAGCGGGTTATAATAAGGCTTTGGATATTACAGCTTGCCCAGGTACAGATACCTGTAACTTAGGTATTGCAAGTAGTACGGGTATAGCTGAGGAACTGGAAAGGGTTATAAAAACCGAATATCCTGATTACATCAATAATGAAGATGTTGTAATAAAAATCAGTGGTTGTATGAACGCATGTGGTCAACACAATATGGCAAATATTGGTTTTCAAGGGATGTCCGTTCGTACAAAAGATAAATTAGTTGCCCCGGCACTGCAAGTATTGTTAGGTGGTAGTACAGATGGTAACGGTCAAGGTCGTTTTGCAGATAAAGTAGTAAAAGTACCAAGTAAAAGAGGACCTGAAGCATTACGTTTAATCTTAAATGATTATGATGCCAATGGTGGCGATTTATCGTTCCCAGATTATTATGCGGAAAAAGGTCAAATGTATTTCTATGATTTTCTAACGCCACTATCATCTGTAGATGATTTAACTCCAGAAGACTTCATTGACTGGGGTAATACAGAACGTTATGAAAAGGCAATTGGTGTAGGTGAGTGTGCTGGTGTGGTTATCGATTTGATCGCTACTTTACTTTTTGAGAGTGAAGAAAAAATACAGAATGCACAAGATATGTTCGATGCAGAAAAATGGTCCGCTAGTATATATCACGCATATTCTTCTATGGTAAATTCAGCGAAAGCAATGTTAACATCTGAGAATACTAAAGTGAATACGCATGTAAGTATCATTAAAGATTTTGATGAGAAGTTTGTAGCCGATGGTAGAATTGCCATTGCAGGCGGATTCGAGAAATTAGTACTTCAATTGAATCAGAATGAGCCAACAAAAGAATTTGCCGAGTCTTATATCAAGGATGCCAAAGTATTCTTAGAGACGGTAGCAAAATTTAGAGAACAAGAATTAGCAGAAGCATAACATGCATACCAATAATCTATCCAATCAAAAAACAATCAATTCAATAGTTGATACTCCCTCGCAAAGTCAAGGGAGGTTGACTGTTGTTGGTGCAGGACCTGGAGATATAGAGCTCATCACTTTAAAAGCGATCAAGACTTTAGAAAATGCAGATGTGGTTTTGTACGATGCATTGGTAAACGAGGAGTTGTTGGACTATGCAAAGAATGCCGAATTGATTTTTGTAGGTAAGCGCAAAGGTTGCTACGCATATCAACAAAAGCAGATCAACGAGCTTATTGTCAGCAGGGCAAAATCTGCGGGACATGTGGTACGGTTAAAAGGCGGAGATCCTTTTGTTTTCGGTCGCGGTTCGGAAGAAATGGAATATGCCGCATCTCACGGATTAGAAGTTGGGATGGTACCCGGTATTTCATCAAGCTTAAGTGTGCCGGCATATCAAAATATACCGGTAACCAAAAGAGGTTCATCAGAAAGTTTTTGGGTAATTACGGGGACGACCAAGGAACATAAATTATCTGTCGATGTTGCTTTAGCAGCAAAAAGCAGTGCTACGGTGGTCATTTTAATGGGTATGTCAAAACTCCCGCAAATAGTAGAATTGTTTAAAGGAGAAGGAAAAGCAGATATGCCTATCGCCATTATTCAAAATGGAACACGTGACAACGAAAAAGTAGGTGTTGCTACCATTGCTACCATTGTTGATGTGGTAGAAAAAGAAAAACTATCTAACCCGGCAATTATCATTATCGGTGAGGTTGTAAAACATCGAGAAGCATTAGTAGAAGCAAAGAATCAGTATTCTCAACAGAATTCTAAGTTGAGCGAAGTAGAATAAGTAAAGAGTAATAAGTACAAAGTTCATATAAAAGTAGAATATAGAAGTGGTTCGGTGAGTGTAAGGGAAATCTAAATACTCATTGTAACTACCTCATTACTAATAGAAAATTATGATTAAAACAGATATGCTCATCATAGGAGCGGGACCAACCGGATTATTTACGGTGTTTGAAGCAGGATTATTAAAATTAAAAACGCATTTAATAGATGCATTACCACAACCAGGTGGTCAGTGTTCAGAGATATATCCTAAGAAACCTATTTACGATATTCCGGCATTTCCAGAAATCTTAGCAGGTACTTTGGTAGATAATTTAATGGAGCAGATCAAACCTTTTGAACCAGGATTTACCTTGGGCGAAAGAGCTGAAACTTTAGATAAGCTAGAAGATGGTTCATTTGTGGTAACAACCAATAAAGGAACTAAGCATAATGCTCCTGTTGTAGTTATTGCTGGTGGATTGGGGTCTTTTGAACCAAGAAAACCGCCTATCTCGAATATTGTAAACTTTGAGGATACGGGTGTTTCTTACATGATCAAAGATCCAGAAGTATACCGCGATAAAAAAGTGGTGATTGCAGGTGGTGGTGATTCAGCTTTAGACTGGGCAATATTCTTAACTGATGTAGCGTCTGAAGTGACATTGGTACACAGAAGAGATGAATTTAGAGGTGCTTTAGATTCTGTTGAAAAAGCTGCTGAATTGGCTAAGCTTGGTAAAATTAAATTGATTACAAAAGCAGAGGTAAAAGAATTGCACGGTAAAGACAATCTTGAAGCTGTTGTGATTAAGCATACGGATAAGGAGAAAGAAGATACGTATTTAGAGGTAGATAATTTTATTCCGTTGTTCGGTCTGTCACCAAAATTAGGTCCGATAGGCGATTGGGGATTAGATATTCATAAAAATGCGATTAAGGTAAACAATGCAAAAGATTACCAAACAAACATACCAGGAGTATATGCTATTGGTGATGTAAATACATACGAAGGTAAATTGAAATTGATATTATCAGGTTTTCATGAAGCTGCGGTAATGTGCCAGTATGCATACCAACAAATAAATCCGGGTAAGCGATATGTAATGAAATATACTACCGTTGGCGGAGTCGAAGGATTTGATGGTTCTAAAAAAGAAGCTAAAAAAGAAGTAGTACAGAGTATAGCATAAAGTAATTATTTGATTAGCACAACCTTCGGGTGCTTTATGCATGCGAAGGTTTTTTTATGACAATTTTCTAAAAATTCGTGGGTTAAAAAACCTGTTGAAGTTTTGGATTAAAGCATACTGTACCGTTACTTTGCAAATAGTTCATAAATATATTGAAACGTTATCAAGAAAGGTGGAGGGACTAGACCCATTGAAACCTTGGCAACCCTTTTCCAAACGAATAAGAAGGTGCTACATTCTATCTTTAGCCTGCTGACTTTAGCAGAATTTGTAAAAACAAATAAAAGACAGATAACTTAAGAAAAGGCATCTAGCCTAACTTTCCTTACTTGATTCCGAATTAGTTTTTTATTGAACATAGAATCTTTTACAATGTAAAATGAAGGATATAAAAGAAATTTTAAAAGAGCGAATTCTCATATTAGACGGTGCCATGGGTACCATGCTTCAACGCTACAAATTTACTGAAGAAGATTTTAGGGGAGAGCGCTTTAAAGACTGGGAACACCCTTTACAAGGCAATAATGATTTATTATCGTTAACACAGCCAGAGGCAATTGCCGAAATACACCGTAAGTACTTCGCTGCAGGTGCCGATATCGTAGAGACCAATACATTCTCAGGTACTACTATAGCAATGGCAGATTATTATATGGAAGACTTGGTGTATGAGTTGAATTATGAATCTGCGCGTATTGCAAAAATGGTAGCTGATGAATTCACGGCTAAAGAACCGAATAAGCCACGATTTGTAGCCGGTAGCATAGGTCCTACGAATAAAACGGCAAGTATGTCTCCAGATGTAAATGATCCAGGGTATAGAGCTGTTTCTTTTGATGAGTTACGTATAGCATATAAACAACAGGTGGAAGCTTTGTTAGATGGTGGTTCAGATATTTTATTGGTAGAAACCATTTTTGATACTTTAAATGCAAAGGCGGCATTATTCGCTATTGAAGAAGTAAAGGAAGAGCGAAATATCGATGTGCCTATCATGGTAAGTGGTACAATAACAGATGCATCAGGTAGAACATTATCAGGACAAACGGCTGAAGCATTTTTAATATCGATTTCTCATATTCCTATTTTATCTGTAGGGTTTAATTGTGCATTAGGTGCGAATCAATTGGTGCCACATTTAGAGGTATTGTCGACCAAAAGTGAGCATGCGGTTTCGGCACATCCTAATGCTGGATTACCGAATGCCTTTGGAGAGTACGATGAGACTCCCGATCAAATGGCAGAACAAATTAAAGAATACGCAGAAAAAGGATTAGTAAATATAGTAGGTGGTTGTTGTGGAACAACCCCTGAGCATATTACGGCGATTGCAGAAGTCGTGGCTAAATATGAACCTAGAAAGTTGACCGTTGTCGGTTGATGGTTGATAAATCGTTTTTAGTTTCTCGTTAATGGTTTATCGTAGTTTTTAAATAATAAATGGATTATAAAGAATTAGATATTTGGGTGCAGGCTAGAATGCTAGTGAAAACGGTTTATGTTTTGACTAAGTCCTTTCCTCGGGATGAACAATTTTCATTAACCGCACAGGTTAGACGATGTGTTATTTCTGTGCCATCAAATATTGCTGAAGGTTGTGGAAGGCAATCAAATAAAGAAACAATCCATTTTTTACATATAGCAAGAGGCTCCTTATTTGAGTTGGAGACTCAGTTAATTTTAGCAGGAGATTTAAATTATATTTCAGATATAGATAACGTTTTGAAAGAAATAGAAAGAGTGAAAAAGTTGTTGAACGGATTCATAAATTATCACAAGAAATTATGAGTAAAGAAAACGAACAACGAATAACGAACAACGAACAACGCTTTCTAAAGCTTAGCGGATTAGAACCCCTAATTGTCACTCCCGAAACCAACTTTATAAACGTTGGTGAACGGACAAACGTTGCAGGCTCTAAAAAGTTTCTTCGTCTTGTAAAAGAAGAGAAGTTTGAGGAAGCATTGGCAGTTGCCAGGGAGCAAGTGGAGAACGGAGCTCAGATTATCGACATAAATATGGATGATGGTCTGATTGATGGAAAGCAGGCTATGGTTAAATTTTTGAACCTTGTTATTGCAGAGCCAGATATTTCTCGTGTGCCTATTATGATAGACAGCTCTAAATGGGAAATCATTGAAGCGGGTCTACAGGTAGTTCAGGGTAAATGTGTGGTAAATTCCATTAGCTTAAAAGAAGGTGAAGAGCAATTTATACATCATGCCAAGCTGATAAAACGATACGGAGCAGCGGTAATTGTAATGGCTTTTGACGAAGTTGGGCAGGCAGATAATTATGATCGTAGAATAGAGATTGCAAAACGTTCGTATGACGTTTTGGTGAATAAAGTCAACTTTGCGCCGGAAGATATTATATTCGATTTAAACATTTTCCCAGTTGCTACGGGTATGGACGAGCATAAGCTAAATGCCTTAGATTTTATAAGAGCAACAAAATGGGTGCGTGAAAACCTGCCACATGCAAGTGTTAGTGGCGGAGTCAGTAATGTTTCTTTCTCCTTTAGGGGGAATAATCCGGTACGTGAGGCAATGCATTCAGTATTCTTATATCATGCAATAAAGGCAGGTATGAATATGGGAATTGTGAACCCTAGTATGTTAGAGGTTTATGACGATATACCCAAAGATTTATTAGAACGTGTTGAAGATGTTATTCTAAATAGAAGAGACGATGCAACCGAACGTTTGCTTGATTTTGCAGAATCTGTAGTTGAGAAAACTAAAGAAAGTAAGATAGATCTTTCATGGCGAGAAGAGCCGTTACAAGATAGAATTACACGTGCCTTGGTAAAAGGTATTGACCAATATATTGTTGAAGATGTAGAAGAAGCTAGAGTTGCTGCAGATAAACCTATTGAAGTTATTGAAGGTAATTTGATGACCGGTATGAACGTGGTTGGCGATTTATTCGGAAGTGGAAAAATGTTCTTGCCACAAGTAGTAAAATCTGCCCGAGTAATGAAAAAAGCAGTAGCTTATTTATTGCCATATATTGAAGAAGAGAAATTGTTGAATCCGCAAGTAGGAGATTCGGACAATGCAGGAAAGATATTAATGGCAACGGTAAAAGGCGATGTTCATGATATCGGTAAAAATATTGTGGGTGTAGTTTTAGCTTGTAATAACTATGAGATTGTTGATCTAGGGGTCATGGTGCCATCTGAGAAAATTATCGCTGCCGCAATTGAGCACAATGTCGATATTATAGGACTTAGCGGATTGATAACGCCCTCATTGGATGAAATGGTGCATTTGGCAAAGGAAATGGATCGTAAAGATTTCAAGATTCCTTTATTAATTGGTGGTGCTACAACCAGTAAGGCACATACGGCGGTTAAGATTGATCCACAGTACAAAGAAGCAGTAGTTCATGTCAACGATGCATCTAGAGCAGTGACCGTAGTTGGCGATTTGTTACAGAAAGAAACATCAAAAGGGTATAAGAAAAGTATTAAAGATGATTATGACGTCTTTAGGGAAAAGTTTTTAAATCGTTCATCAAGTAAAACCTATAAACCGATTTCTGCTGCCCGTAGAAATAAGTTTAAAATAGATTGGAAAACATCTGAAATCGTAAAACCGAACAAATTGGGTATTCAGGTTATTGAGGATTTAGATTTGGACCTTCTTGTGCCATATATTGATTGGACTCCTTTCTTTAGAAGTTGGGAATTGCACGGTAAATACCCGGCAATATTGACCGATGAGGTTGTTGGAGAACAAGCAACCGATTTATTCGCAGACGCTCAAGAGATGCTGAGCAAGATAATTTCTGAGAAGAAATTAAAGGCAAAAGGTATTTTTGGCTTATTTCCTGCAAATTCCATTAACGATGACGATATTTATGTCACCCTGAGCGCAGTCGAAGGGCGAGATAACGAGCAGTATACTTTTAGAACCCTGCGTCAACAATTGGAGCGTAGAGAAGGTGTTGCAGATTATGCCTTGGCAGACTTTATTGCTCCTAAAGAGACCGGTAAGCAAGATTATATTGGCTGTTTTTGTGTGTCAACAGGTTTTGGTACTGCAGAATTGGCGGCACAGTATGAGAAAGATCTTGATGATTACAATTCCATAATGGTAAAAGCATTGGCGGATCGTTTAGCTGAAGCATTTGCAGAATATTTGCATAAAGAGGTTAGAACGGAACATTGGGGTTATGCCTCAAATGAGGACTTAAGTAATGAAGATTTAATAAAGGAATCGTATAAAGGAATTCGTCCGGCACCGGGGTATCCTGCTTGTCCAGACCATTTAGAGAAATTGACCATTTGGGAAATTCTTAAGGTTAAAGAGACTATTGGAGTAGAATTAACGGATAGTTTGGCCATGTGGCCAGCGGCATCGGTAAGTGGCTATTATTTTGGAAATCCTGAAGCTCGTTATTTCGGACTTGGTAAAATAAAGGAAGATCAAGTAAAAGATTTTGCAGAACGCAAAGACATGTCGTTTGAAGAAGCCGAAAAATGGCTTGCACCGAACATAGTTGAAGCCCCCTAGCCCCAAAAGGGGGTATTGTTTTCTTATTATAAAAAGCATATGCAGTTGATTAATAATGAAAATTGGAGGCAAAATTGTAAATTGAGTTATACTCAAATAGTTAGATAAATTATTAGATAATTAAAAATACCCGAGTAAAAGTTCCCCCTTGGGGGGCTAGGGGGCTTATGAAAGTAACAGACCATATCACCAATGCCAAAGGAAAGACGCTTTTTTCATTTGAAATAGTACCACCGGTTAAAGGACGCAATATTCAAGAATTATATAATAATATTGATCCGTTAATGGAATTTAATCCGCCTTTTATTGATGTGACCACATCACGTGAGGAAACTATTTATATTGCAAAAGAGGGGCTCTTAGACAGGAGGACTACGCGTATGAGACCTGGTACGGTTGGTATTTGTGCTTCTATTCAACATAAATATAATGTAGATACCGTACCACATGTTCTTTGTGGAGGTTTTACAAAAGAAGAAACGGAATATATGTTGGTAGACTGCCATTATCTAGGAATACAAAATGTTATGGCTTTACGTGGTGATGCGCGTAGTGAACAGAAATATTTTGAACCTACGGATGGCGGACACCCATTCGCAATTAACTTGGTGAAGCAGATTCAAGATTTAAACTGTGGTAAGTATTTACATGAAACCATAGAATCTGAATATTCAAGTGAATTTTGTATTGGCGTTGCCGGTTATCCTGAGAAGCATTTAGAATCTCCGTCATTACAATCAGATTTAAAGCGATTAAAAGAAAAAGTAGATGCTGGTGCCGATTACGTGGTAACCCAAATGTTCTTTGACAATAAAAAGTACTTTGAGTTTGTAGAGGCAGCAAAGAATATTGGCATAACTGTGCCAATAATACCAGGTATTAAACCAATTGCAGTAAAAAGACATATGCAATTGTTGCCACAAGTATTTAGAATTGATCTTCCTCAAGACCTAATTGAAGCTATTGATGGTTGTGCAACAAATAAAGATATACGCAAAGTAGGTATTGAGTGGGCTATTCAGCAGTCTAAAGAGTTAAAAGATGCCGGTGTGCCTGTATTGCACTATTACTCTATGGGTAAATCAGATAATATTAAGGCTATAGCGGAAGCGTTGTTCTAGATTTGGATAACTAAATTGTTAGTTATAGTGTTTTTATATAGTAGAGTAACGGAGATGTGAAAATGTAACAAGAACCTTTGGAACATGACAGCTTCTCGATAAAAATTTCTTCGTACCTCATAAATTCACTCGAAGTGACATTGTTGCTTTTGAAATTACATAATTTGTAAGAAAGAACTTTGTACTTTGTACATGGTACTTCGTACTTATAACTATTTTTGCCCCCAATGAATTTTAAGTTTCTTTCAATTATACTGATTTCAGTAAGCTTTTGCTTCGCACAAGAACCTAGTGAGCAAAAAAGATATACCCTAGATGCTAGTCAGTTTTATGGGTCTATAATTCTTCATAACCCAGATATATCTCATTTAATTACATCGCACCCCGATGGAGTAATTTTGAGCTATAACCGTAAGACGTACGGTAAAGAAGAATGGGAGGAGTTATATAATTATCCTGATTTGGGTTATTCTTTTATTTATCAGAATACAAATAGTAGCACGCTAGGTGATAGTTACGGACTGTATGCTCATTATAATTTTTATTTCTTTAGACGTAACATGCAGTTGCGTGTTGGTCAGGGTGTGGCTTATGCGACGAATCCGTATGACAAGGCAATCAATTTTAGAAATAACGCTTATGGATCAGATGTATTAAGTTCAACGTATTTAATGTTGAATTACCACAAAGAAAATATTTTCAAGGGATTAGGTTTTAAAGCAGGTATTTCTGTAATTCATTATTCCAATGCTAATTTTAGAGCACCAAATACATCAACCAACACCTTGGCTTTCAATGCCGGTTTTATTTATGATTTAGATGGGGGCAAAGATATAGCGTATGTACATCGTGAAAAGGAAAAAGTAACTGAACCTTTGCGTTATAATTTTGCTTTAAGAACAGGCATAAACGAAAGTGATGTTATTGATTCTGGTCAGTATGGGTTTGTAGTTCTTTCTACCTATGCAGATAAAAGAGTGGGAAGAAAAAGCGCTATTCAATTGGGTGCAGATGTCTATTTTTCTAATTTTTTAAAGGAATTGATTCGCTATCAAAGTATTGCTTTTCCGGAGAATGACGTTGAAGCTGATGACGATTACAAAAGAGTTGGGGTATTCGTAGGACATGAATTGTTTATCAACAAAATGTCTATAATATCTCAATTGGGCTATTATGTTTATTACCCTTTTGATTTTGAGGGGCGTATGTATAATAGAATGGGTTTAAAACGTTATTTCGGAGATAAAATATATGGTTCGGTTTCATTAAAGTCACATGGTGCAAAAGCAGAAGCCGTAGAATTCGGAATAGGAATAAGATTGTAAGATGATAAAAATGATACATAATTCACTTAGTTGTCTGGTCGAGAGCAGTCGAGACCTTTTTGGTTTGTCCACATTTTTCGTATTACTTTTTATTTCTTGTGACTCTGAAAATGCTTCCGATTGTTTTCAAGATACTGGTGAAATTACTAGGCAAGAAGTGTCTGTAGAAGAATTTACGACCATTACAGCTTTTGAAAATATAACCTTAGTTGTTAAACAAGCAGATACACAAAAAGTAGAAATTGAAACAGGCGAGAATTTACGAAATGAAGTAGCCGCAGTTGTTGAAGATGGTCGACTGTTACTTACAGATACTAATGATTGTAATTATATTCGCGATTATGGTATTACAGTAGTCTATGTCACTACACCAAATTTAACAAGTATTCGCAGCAGTACGGGATTCCCGATACAAAGTGACGGAGTTTTGGCTTTTGAGAGCTTAAGCCTGTTATCAGAAAGTTTTACAGATTCCGAAGCAGAAACGACAGATGGTGAATTCAATTTAGAATTAGACGTTAACAGTTTAAGTATCACCAGTAATGGAATTTCTTATTTCAAATTAAAAGGTAGCGCAGAAAGCTTCAATATAAGCATTGCAGCAGGTGACTCTAGGGTAGAGGCAGATAAATTGATAGCCAAGCGGGTAAATGTGAACCATAGGGGGTCTAATGATATTTTGGTGAATCCGCAAGAAAGTTTAACTGGTGTTTTGAGAGGAACTGGCGATTTGCAAAGTTATAACCGACCTGTAACAGTTGAGGTAGAAGAATTGTATAATGGTCGCTTGATCTTTGTGGAATGAACCCGATACTAAAATATTTGAAGAACGTATTTGCTGCTAAACGCATTTTGGCAGGTGATACCGACTTGACTGGATTGTTAAAAGCAGATTTTCTACTTCAACAACTTATAAAAGAAGATAAAGTACCCGGAATTGCAATAACTGTATTAAAAAGAGGAAACTCAATTTTTCAAAAAGGATATGGTTATGCTGATTTGGAGCGTAAACAATTGATACATCCTAAAAAATCCATTTTTAGAATCGCTAGTGTATCAAAGCCCATAGCAGCAACCTCTTTAGTAAACATGGTACAAGAAGGATTAATTGATTTAGATGAATCTTTCTATACCTATTTGCCAGATTATCCAAAAAAAGAATGGGATTTTACTATAAGACAATTGGCAAGTCACACCGCAGGTATTCGAGTTTATAAAGGAAAGGAATATGGGCTTAATAAACCTTTGTCCATCACTGAAGGATTAGGGCTGTTTAAGAATGACCCTTTAGTATACAAACCAGGTACCGAATATTTATATAATAGTTTTGACTGGGCAATGATCTCTGCGGCAATGCAAGTAGCAAGCGGAATTCCGTTTGAAGAATATGTGCAAGAAAGGGTTTTGAATCCGTTAGGGATGAAAAATACATACATTCCAGAATGTCATTCTAACTACAATCGAAAACAGATAAGTGAAGATGTAAATTGTATTTCTTCATTGCCAAAAAATAATACGATAACTACATTTTATACAAAGAGTATATCGGGGTTTAAAAAAGCGATACCTGTTGACAATTTCTACAAATTAGCAGGAGGCGGATATTTGTCTACCTCTGAAGATATTGCAAAATTCGGACAAGCTTTTTTAGATAAGAAAATTGAGTTCAAAGAAGAGATTTTGAATCAATTTTTAACTGCGCAAGAAGTAGATGGTAATTCTACCTACTACGGTTTAGGTTGGCAGGTAAGTGAAGATGCAAAAGGCAGAAAGTTCTTTGGGCATGTTGGTAACGGAGTAGGAGGGTATGCTAATTTCTTTGTTTACCCAAAAGAGCAACTTGTTTTTTCAATTCTTATTAATTGTACCGACCCTAAAATACAGGAGGATTTAGATGCTGTAATCAATTGCTTTTTTGATGAGTTTGATTCTTAATGATTTAATGTTTCCTAAGTTTTAAAGAAACGGTATATTAGTCTTACCAACCATTAAGATTTTACGCACAGAATGAGTTTACCACCAGAAACTACCCCATTTGTAGAAAATAAAAAGAACATAAAATGGCTTCAGCGACTTAAAGAAGAAAGTTGGGAAGCAGAATTATTGGTTTCCGCCATTGCTATATTTGGTACGTTCCAGTTGTTTGGCTTTATAGAGTGGGTTACTAATAAATTAATAGACCTACTGCCTATTGAACAGCATATCTATGGCTATACTATAACAATCATAGGGTTGCTGGCGATTAGTGTTCTAGTGTCCATGTTTGTAATACATTTTATTTTACGGGCTTATTGGATAGGACTGGTCGGATTAAACTCCGTGTTCCCTGATTATAGTGTTGAAGACAGCGCTTACTCTAAAGTTTATACAGAGTTGTTTTTAGCAATACTTCCAAAACAAGAGGAAACTATTCAAAAAGTAGATGAATTATGTAGTGTTATTTTCTCCGTTGCATTTACCATTCTCTTGATTTATTCCTATATGTCTTTGTTTCTAAGTGTGTACATGCTGATTTACAATTTGTTATTGGACTATGTACCTAGTTACATACTCTTAATTCCGCTTTTTCTCATCTTGGGTCTGATTGTACTTCAAACGATTTTTGGGATAGTAGGAAATTTAAAAAAGTTCAAAAGCAATGTTGGTATCCAAACATGGATGTTCAAAACTGTAAGATTGGCTTCGATGGTAACTTATGGTCCGCTATACAGAAATTTACTTCAAGTAACCATGGTATTTGGAACGAATTTTAAAAAGAAAAAATCCTTAGTATATCTCGTTCTGATGTTTTTTGTTTCTGGTATGTTTTTAACCTTTGTTAAAGTAACTGATACAAATATTTTTCATTTGATTTTTCCAAAAGATCATGATGTTAGTCTTATGTATTTAAGTTACTATAGTGATCAAAATTCTGATGAATCATTTTTATTGACTCCACAAATACAATCAGATATTATTGAAGGCAATACTGTTAAATTATTTATTCCTGTTTTTCACCATGAACGTAATTATCAAAAAGATACATGTGGTGAATTTATTGAAGATGAGAGTTTGAGTAATGAGAAGAACAGACTGAATAGTCGTAAATATTTTCTTGACTGCTATGAAAAATATCATAAGGTTATGCTCAATGGCACACCATTAGTTATTGATTTTCTTAAGAAAGATAATGCTGTTTCAGAGCAATTTGGTATTGTAGCCTTTATAGATAGAGAGTTCTTGCAGAAAGGTAAGAATACCTTGGTGGTAACTAAAACTCTGGGTGATGTAAAAGAGTTTACGTGGACTATTCCCTTTTATTATCAGCCCAATACAGTTTCTAATTGATTTATGGTATCGTGGTGTTAATTGATGATTAATTCAATTTTTAACACAAAAGCTTCGCTTTTTGAGATAGAAATTGAATTTTTAAAAAAAATAAAACGGAAAATGACCATTTTTAAATATAATTACTACATTAGCCAAAGTTTACAATCACAATGACAAAACAATATTTCTGGAACGGTTTTTATTTTTACTTCTTTTTTAAGAGAGGTACGGGACTGTTGTAGTATATTTTAAATATAAAATAGAATCTAAGTTCCGATGTACATCGGAACTTTTTTTTTGTCTAAAAATTGAAATCACTCCAAACATAATTAAAGGGTAAAGCAGTAAGTTGAAATGTGAATTATGAGTTTAAAAATAGCCATACAGGGAATTAAAGGAAGTAACCATCATCAGGTAGCTATAGATTATTTTGGTAATGATATTGAACTTGTAGAATGTCTTTCTTTCGATGCTTTGGTAGATAAGTTATTGTCAAAAGAAGCAGATCAAGGTGTCATGGCGATAGAAAATTCTATTGCGGGTTCGATTATTCCTAATTATGCTTTGGTAAACCATAATGATCTACACATAATTGGGGAATATTATTTAAATATCCATCACAATTTAATGGTATTAAAAGGTCAGAAAATTGAAGATATAACTGAGGTCAGTTCTCACCCGATGGCTTTGTTGCAGTGTAAGGACTATTTTAGACAATATCCGAACATTAAATTGGTAGAAGATGTAGATACTGCCGAGACTGCAAAACGCATACAAGAGCAAAAGTTAAAGCATGTTGCGGCTATCGCGCCAAAAGTTGCAGCTGAATTATATGGGTTGGACATCGTAGCGAACGACATACAGACGATACAAAATAACGCTACTCGTTTTATCATTGTAAAGACAAAAAACAATGTGCTACCAGAGGCTGAAATTACAAAGGCTTCGTTAAGGTTTATAACCGACCATAAAAGGGGAAGTTTAGCGGCTGTGCTTAATGTTATGAGCGATTGTAGATTGAATTTGACAAAAATACAGTCGTTACCGGTAATAGAAACACCATGGAAGTATTCATTTTTTGTGGATGTCACTTTTACTGATTATGCAGATTTTACCAAAGCAAAAAGTCTATTGAACATCATGGCAGAAGACTTTAAGGTTTTGGGTGAATATAAAAATGTAAGACAATGATACGTACTGCCGAAAGGTTAAATACTATACAGGAATACTACTTCTCAAAAAAATTGAGAGAGGTACGCGGCTTAATGGCGCAAGGTAAACCGATCATAAATATGGGAATCGGTAGTCCGGATCTGGCTCCGTCTCAAGAAGTATTGAATGCAATACAGAGTGCGGTTTTAGAAAGTGGTGCGCATCAATATCAAAGTTACCAAGGGTTACCTCAGTTAAGAGTTGCAATTGCTGATTTTTATAAGAAGAGGTTAAATGTTGACGCCAATCCTGATACTGAGATTTTACCCCTAATGGGTTCAAAAGAAGGTATAATGCATATTAGCCTTTCTTTTTTAAATGCAGGTGATGAGGTGCTCATCCCTAATCCGGGGTATCCAACGTACACATCTGTAACTAATTTGGTAGGTGCAGTGCCTAAATACTATGATTTAACCGAAGACAATGGTTGGTTTCCAGATTTAGAAGTATTGGCGAAGCAAGATTTATCTAAGGTAAAGATTATGTGGTTAAGTTACCCACATATGCCAACAGGTGCTTCGGCTACCAAAGAGCAGTTTGTAAAAATAGTCGACTTTGCTAAACATCATCAAATTCTATTGGTAAACGATAATCCTTACAGTTTTGTTTTAAATGACGAACCTGCGAGTATTTTAAGTATACCGAATGCAAAAGAGGTTTGTTTAGAATTAAATTCATTAAGCAAAACGTTTAATATGGCCGGTTGGCGTGTAGGTTTTGTATTAGGAAGCGAAGAGCATATTAATGCTATTTTAAAGGTGAAGAGTAATATGGATTCTGGTATGTTCTATGGTATTCAGAAAGGCGCCATTGCAGCATTAGAAAGTGCCGATGGATGGTTCGAAAACTTAAATGCGGTATATAGCGAACGTAGAGAGTTGGTATTTAAATTGGCAGACAAGCTTGGTTGTGCATATGATAAAAATGCCGTGGGCTTGTTCGTGTGGGCAAAATTACCAGAAGGCAGTGTATCATCAGAAGCTTTTATAGATAATGTATTGTACACAAAAGATTTGTTCATTACCCCGGGTACCATATTTGGTAGTAATGGCGAAGGCTATATTCGCTTTTCGCTTTGTATAGCAAAAGAAAAAATAAAAGAAGCAATTAAAAGATTTGATTAGTTGATAACAACGGCGATCAACTAAAGTGAAGCAAAAAAATATCCCCAATTTTTAGAGGGGTTATCGGATGATTATGAATGTATTTGTAATAGGTATCGGTTTAATAGGAGGTTCTTTGGCAAAAGATATAAAGTCTGCTTTTGACAATGTTACCGTTTATGGCGTAGAATCTAATGAAGCAAATTTAGCCGAGGCATTGACTTTGGGTATTATTGATAAGAAAGCGATCTATCAAGATTTGCAATTGGCAGATATGGTCATTGTAAGTATACCTGTTGATGTTATGGTAACAGAGCTTCCTGCCATATTAGATGCCGTTAATGAAGATTGTGTAGTTTTTGATGTTGGATCGACCAAATCTCAAATATGTAAGGTGTTGGAGAATCATCCGAAGAGAAGAAACTTTTTAGCGTGTCACCCTATTGCAGGAACAGAATTCTCTGGTCCGTCTGCAGCGATAAACAATTTGTTCAAAGACAAAACGAATATTATTTGCGAGGTTGAACTAACGGCTTTTAAATTGCAAGAAAGGGCTTTGAAAGTTTTTCAAGCAGTGGGTATGCGAATTCGATATATGAACCCTGTAGCTCATGATAAGCACATTGCTTATGTATCGCATTTATCGCACATTAGTGCATTTATGTTGGGTAAAACGGTGATTGAAAAAGAAAAGAACGAGCGCGATATTTTTGATATGGCGGGCAGTGGATTTGAAAGTACGGTGCGTTTGGCAAAAAGTTCGCCAGCCATGTGGACACCCATTTTTAAACAGAATAAAGAAAATGTAGTCGAAACATTAGAAGAGTATATTCAAAATTTAACGGCATTTAAAGAAATGTTGTTAAACGATGATTACGAGGGCATTTATAATGAAATGAACAATACGAATAAGATTAAAGGAATATTAAATAGGAATACCGTTAAACAAGAAATAGAATAATTAAAATGGAAAATTCAAAACAAATGAGAACATGGTTGGATGACTTAAACCTAGACCATCCACTAGTAATAGCAGGGCCATGTAGTGCGGAAACAGAGGAACAAGTGTTAGGTATAGCGCACTCCTTAAAAGATACCGATGTAAACTATTACAGAGCCGGTATTTGGAAACCACGTACTCGCCCAGGAAATTTTGAAGGTGTAGGTGCTTTGGGTCTTAAATGGCTTCAAAAAGTTAAAGCAGAAACGGGCATGAAAACAGCTACAGAAGTAGCAAACCGTGCACACGTTGAATTAGCATTAGAGCACGATATCGATTTATTATGGATCGGCGCAAGATCAACGGTGAGTCCGTTTATCGTTCAAGAAATAGCCGATGCATTAAAAGGAACTGATAAAGTTGTATTGGTAAAGAATCCTGTAAATCCAGATTTAGCTTTATGGTTAGGAGCTGTTGAGCGTTTGGCTACTGCAGATATTAAAAATTTGGGAGTAATACATAGAGGTTTCTCTACATATGAGAAAACTAAATATAGAAATATTCCAGAATGGCAAATGGCGATTGATCTGCAAACTAAATTTCCAGATTTACCTATTATCAATGACCCATCGCACATTACAGGAAATAGAGAAATGATCTTTGATGTATCACAAACTGCTCTTGATCTTAATTTTGACGGATTGATGATAGAAACACATCATGATCCAGATAACGCATGGAGTGATGCTGCACAGCAAGTGACACCAAGCAAATTGGTACAGATCATGAGAGATCTCAAAATTCGTAAAGAGGATAATACCGAGGCTGAGTATAATGCAAAGCTAAATAACCTTAGAGCCAATATTGATATTATTGATAATCAATTAATTGAAACTTTAGGTAAGCGTATGAAAACCTCAGATGCTATCGGTGAGCTTAAAAAAGAGAAAAACGTAGCAGTATTGCAAAGTACACGTTGGAATGAAATCTTAGGAGCAATGATTCTAGAAGGAGAAAGTAAGGGCTTAAGTGAAGAGTTTGTTCTTCGTATGTTCAAAGCAATTCACCAAGAGTCTATTCGTCATCAAGAAAAGATAGTAAACGCTTAAGGTTAACTTAACTTTATACCTAAAAAACATCCGTATTATGCGGATGTTTTTTTTTGGCCTAATTTTTAAATAGTAAGAAAAGTAGTACGTATTGACAATATCCCCCAATATGTATCGTTTAGGGGACTAAAGAACCATTTTAACCAAACCCAAAGTATGAAAAAAGTAGTATTAGTTGCCATCATGTTGGTAGCATCACTATCAGCAAAAGCACAATCTTATATTGGCTATTTAACCGATAATTATAGTGGGGTAAACGGAGTCATTTCTAACCCGGCAAATATCGCAGACTCGCGCTTTAAAACAGACATCAATTTAGTTGGTGTAAGTGGTTTTCTTGCCAATGATTATGTAGGTGTCGGTTATTCAGATTTAGTGTCAAGTGATTTTGATTTTGATAGAGATGCGAACCTAATGTTGACAAGCAACAATAATTTTTCTGGTAACGTAGATATATTAGGTCCGTCATTTATGTTTAACGTAGGTAGAAAATCATCGATAGCGGTATTCACTAGGGCAAGAAGTTTTGTTACCGGTAATGAATTTAACGGCGAAAGTATTGATGATTTAGATGACAGCATTGATGAAAGTCAAGACTTTTTGGTAGATGAAGGAGATTTCTTTGCCGCTGGGCATGGCTGGGCAGAAGTAGGTATTACATACGCTCAAGAATTAATGAATAAAGAGGAGCATTTTTTAAAAGGGGGACTTTCGTTAAAATATTTAAAAGGTTTTGGTAATGCATATGTTACAGGTAGAAATGTTACTATTAATTATGATGCCGACGGTGCAACATTACCAAATAGTACTACAATTGGAACATTAGAATCTACGGGCGATTTAATTTATGGTCGTGCAGATGATTATGATGATGACAACTATGATTACGAAGTGCCAGATGCAAACGGATTCGGATTCGATTTAGGTTTTGTTTATGAGTGGAGACCTAATTACGAAGATTATGTGGTTACGGGCGCAGACGGTGAAAAAACTGTAATGAAAGACAAGAACAAGTACAAGCTTAAACTAGGCTTGTCTCTTACTGATATTGGGTCCGTTAAATATAGGGGTAGTTTAATTGATAATTACAATATCAACAACACCATTACCCAAGATGATTATGACAACATTGAAGATTCTGATGATTTACAGAATCTATATACGTTTACACAAGCTACAGAAGATATGAAAGCTGGTTTACCGACAGCACTTCATTTTAATGCAGATTGGAACATTAAGAACAATTTTTATTTGAATTTCAATACAGATGTATCTATGCGTTCTGCCGGTGAGAATAACCTTAGAACTGCAAATGTATTTTCTTTGACCCCTCGTTTTGAAAGCAAGTGGTTTAGCTTCTATTTACCGGTAAGTAGCTATCAATATAGCGGCTTGCAAGTAGGTGCTGGTTTACGTGCCGGACCATTATATATTGGTTCAGGATCATTGCTATCTACATTCACGAAAAATGAAATACAAGGTGCAGATATATATGCAGGTTTAAAAGTGCCGGTATATTACGGTCAGCCTAAAGATTCTGACGGCGATGGTATAACAAACAAAGAGGATGGTTGCCCAAAAAAAGCAGGTCCAATAGAAAATAATGGTTGCCCTTGGGGAGATACAGACGGAGATTCTGTTTTAGATAATGAAGATCAATGCAAAGATGAAGCAGGACCAGTAGAAAACAACGGTTGCCCATGGGTAGATACCGATGGTGATACTATAATGGATAACGAAGATCAGTGTATCGATGAAGCAGGACCAGTAGAGAATAATGGCTGCCCTTGGGCAGATTCTGATGGCGATTCTGTTTTGGACAAAGATGATGAGTGTCCGAATGAAATGGGAACTGTGGCAAACAAAGGTTGTCCAGAGCCTGTAGTTACCGCTGAGGTTCAAAAATCTTTGAACGAATATGCTAAAACTATTTTGTTCAATACAGGTAAATCAACACTAAAAGATGAGTCTACCCCAGTATTGGTAGATATTATCGGTATTTTGAACGAGTATCCTAATGCTAATTTTACCATAGAAGGTCATACCGATAGTATTGGTTCTGTAGCAACTAATCAGAAATTATCTGAATCTAGAGCGCAAGCGGTTTTACAATTTTTAATAGACGGTGGTATTTCGCCGGCAAGAATAACCGCAATAGGTTATGGAGAAAGTAAGCCAATTGCTACGAATATGTATAAGGACGGAAGACAGAAAAACAGACGCGTTGAGATTAACTTAGCGCAATAGTTTTAAGTTGTGTATAAAAAAAAGCCCGGTAAATACCGGGCTTTTTTTTGTTATAGCTTGTGTTACTTTTTGAATATATATCGTGTTATAAAAATACCTGAAGAGTCTCCTTTTCCGCCATCACTTTCTACAGCGCTTGTTACAAATGCAAGTTCCCAGCCTTCTGCTACCATCGCATTTATTTTAGAAGTTATTACGGCATCATTGGCTGCTATATTTTGAAAACGGATTCCACCGATATTAAAAAAGTTTAATAATTTAGTTTCATCAAAGTCTTTGACCCTGATTTCATCTCTTTTTGATTTATTTCGAGTTTTATCATCTTCGGTTTGTGTCGAAGTAAACTCTTCATAATTTTTGTCTTCATTACCGTCGATGATTCTTGATCTTCCTAAACCGCTCGATACAATTGATTCTACACTAGTAATAACTTTATACTGCTGAGCGCTTAAACTTACAGTCGTACAAACAAATAATAGGGTAAATAAGATACTTTTCATCATAATTTTGATTTTTAAAATTTTGGTTAATTTCATTGATAATGAACTATTAACAGTATAGTAGTTGTAAAATTGTATAAAATGTAACTAAACTTTAAAAAAATCACTTTTAGTAAAGTAGTATGATAGAATGAAGCATAAAAAAACCGATGCTTTTCACATCGGTTTTTTTATTTAATATGCTTTTGTTTCTATTGAATAGAGAAATCAAAAACAGATTGGTTCTCTCTACCTTGAGGTACTTGACCTTGGTAGATAAAGCAATACTCACCAGGCTCTAAAGAATCAGGAGTCACTTTGAATTTGTTACCTTCAATTTCCTCAATAGCAAAGTTAAGTGCATATTTAGGGTCAATACCACTACTACTAGTGATCCAGCTACTTTTTCCGGTAATAACCTCTCTAAGGTTCTTTTTTTCTTTAACTGTAAGTTTTACTAACACAAACTCGTTAGGGTTACTTGCCATTCTAAACCACCAGTTAAAGATGCCCGTATCGCCGCCTTGGTTGTTTTGCATGTTATCAACTTGTGTTACGCTAGGATCAAAAATGAAAGTGAATTCAGGTTGACTTTGACGAATAACGTTGTTAGATTGTGTTTTTGGTAATTGAGCTTTTTGCTTAGCGTTTATCAATCCAGAAACTAATTTCTGTGCAACTTGATTAGAGTTTGCTCCAGAAAATACACTTGGTTGAACTAATTTATCTTCACCACTAGCATCAGTATAATAAATTCCAGTTTTAGACATGGTATTTTGCTTAGACTTGTCCATGATTAAAGACAGCACTTCAGAAGAAACACCTGCATTTTTCATTTGCCCAAGCGCTGAAATAGAAGCATCGAACTTAACATCAGACGTATTTATTTTATCAATAATCATATAATCGTCAAAACCAAGTTCAACCATTTGCACAACTGATTCGTTCGTAATTGTTTCTTGGGCAGCCCCAAAAGTAAAAACTGATAAGGTTAGTATCAGTAATGATTTTTTAATGAATTTCATTTTCTAGAGTTTGGTTATTATTTACAATTATAGTTCTAATTCCAAATTTATATTAATTTTTATATTTAAAGCAGTTACTTTGTATAAAAGGAAGGTATTTTATATAGATGGTAGGAATTGTTTATAAATCTACGGGGAGTTGGTACACTGTTAAGGCAGAAAATGGTGATTTCTATGAATGTAGAATTAAAGGAAAGTTTAGAATAAAGGGAATAAAAAGTACTAACCCAGTTGCTGTTGGTGATAGCGTTCGCTTTGAGGTTGAGACAATTGGAGATGATACCATTGGTATTATCAATGAAATTGAAACCCGCAAAAACTATATTATACGTAAGTCTGTAAACCTTTCTAAACAGACACATATCATCGCTGCAAATTTAGATCAGGTTTTTTTATTGGTTACCTTAAATAATCCGCCGACCTATCCAGTTTTTATAGATCGTTTTTTAATAACTGCTGAAGCATACGAAATACCTGCAGTTTTACTTTTTAATAAAGTAGACACTTACGCTCCAGAAGAGTTAGATGAAATTAAATTCTTGGCAGCATTGTATCGTAATATCGGTTATACCTGTTTAGGTATTTCTGCAGTAACAGGTAAGAATGTAGATAAGGTCAAAGAAATGATGGTAGGTAAGACCTCTATGTTTTCTGGTCATTCTGGCGTAGGTAAATCGACACTGGTAAATGCCATAGAGCCTAATTTAGATATTAAGACAAAACAAATTTCCCAGCAGCATGCTCAAGGTCAGCATACCACCACGTTTGCAGAAATGTTCGATTTAAGTTTTAATGCTCGAATAATAGATACACCCGGTATAAAAGGATTCGGTATCGTAGATATGGAAAAGGAAGAGATTGGTAATTATTTTCCAGAGTTTTTTGAACTGAAACAGCACTGTAAGTTTAATAATTGTATTCATGTAGACGAGCCAAAATGTGCCGTAAAAGATGCCTTAGAAGCCGGCGATATTGCATGGAGTAGGTATAATAGCTATTTGCAGATGATAAAAGGCGAAGATGAGCATTATAGGGTAGATATACATGACGAGAAAAAATGAGAGCAGTACTACAGCGAGTTTCCAAAGCTAGTGTAACGGTCGAAGGAAAAAAGATAAGTGCCATTGAACAAGGAATTTTAATACTCATTGGCATTGAGAATGAAGATATGCAAGACGATATAGATTGGCTTACGAATAAAATAGTCAATCTACGTATTTTTAATGATGACGGCGGAGTAATGAATATGTCGCTTCTAGCTACAAAAGGCGATGCAATTGTGGTCAGTCAATTTACATTACATGCCAGTACAAAAAAAGGCAATCGCCCGTCATATATTAAAGCTGCAAGACCAGATGTAGCCATTCCTTTATATGAAGCTTTTATTGCCACTTTGGAATCTAAAATGGGTAAAAAAGTAGGTACAGGAGAATTTGGCGCAGATATGAAGGTAGAATTATTGAATGATGGTCCGGTTACAATATTAATTGATACTAAAAATAAAGATTGATGAACATCGAAAACGCACAGTTAGCAGTAGATAATTGGATCAAAGAACACGGCGTTCGTTATTTCAACGAGCTGACCAATATGGCGCAGTTAACAGAAGAAGTAGGCGAGGTCGCTAGAATTATTGCTAGACGCTATGGTGAGCAAAGCGAAAAAGAATCTGATAAGAACAAAGATTTAGGCGAAGAATTGGCAGATGTAATGTTTGTAGTATTGTGTTTGGCGAATCAGACAGGTATCGATTTACAACAAGCTTTTGATAAAAAGTTAGATTTAAAAACAAAGCGTGATCATGACCGTCATCACAGCAATAAAAAGTTGAAATAGGCGTATATTTGGCGTTCTATTTTTAAAACCATACGCTTTGAAAATTCACCTAACTGGTCCGTCAAATCATCAATTAAAAGATACCATAACTATAACAGGTTCTAAAAGTGAATCTAACCGTAGTTTATTATTAGCTGCATTATTCCCGGATATTAAAATAGAAAATATTTCAAACTCTGATGATGCCCAGGTTATGGCTGAAGGTTTGAAAATTTCAGATGGAACAGTAGATATACATCATGCCGGTACTGCAATGCGATTTTTGACTGGTTATTTCTCTTCTCAAGAAGGTAAAGATGTAATTCTTACCGGTTCTAAAAGAATGACTGAGAGACCAATTAAAATTCTTGTCGAAGCTTTGAGAACTTTAGGGGCAGAAATCTCGTATGTGCAAGACGAAGGCTATCCGCCTATAAAAATCAAAGGTCAACGTATCGTAAAAGATAAAGTTAGTCTGCCTGCAAATGTAAGTAGCCAATATATTTCTTCTTTATTATTAATTGCACCAAGTCTAGAAAACGGACTGGAATTAGAGTTAGTGGGCAAGATTACTTCGGTGCCATATATAAAAATGACCTTAGCGCTACTTGAAGAAATCGGGGTGGAAACTTCTTTTGAAGGTAATATGATTAAAGTGTCGTCGAAAGCAAAAGTAGCACCTACGACATTGGTTGTGGAGTCTGACTGGAGTTCAGCTTCTTATTTCTATGGTATTTGTGCACTTGCAGCCCCGGGTACAGAAATTACTTTATCTGCATATAAAAAGAAGAGCCTTCAGGGAGATAGTGTACTTGCTGATATTTATACCGCCTTCGGAGTTGAAACTAGCTTTGGTGAAAATAAAATCACCTTAAAAAAGACCGATAAAAAAGTATTGGCAGCCAATGAATTCGATTTAGCCAATGCGCCAGATATTGCACAAACTATTGCAGTTACTTGTTTCGGATTAGGCGTTGGTTGTCATTTAATAGGTTTACACACCTTAAAAATTAAAGAAACAGATCGTTTAGAAGCTTTACATACAGAGCTTTCTAAATTGGGGGCAAATATTTCTGTTACCGATAAGACACTTACTATTCTACCAACATCTGAAATTAACGCGGATATAGCTATAGATACGTATAACGATCATAGAATGGCAATGGCTTTTGCACCGTTGGCAATGAAAACTACCCTTTTTGTGAATGATGCAGAGGTGGTTTCGAAGTCATATCCAGATTTTTGGAACGACCTAAAACAACTAGATTTCAGCATAAAAGAATTATAATTAACGTTTTACTTGACAAGGCCTATCTGCAGATTGTATATTTGCAGCCGCAATTTGCTACAATAAATATAATAGCTACATGAAATTATCAAATTTTAGTTTTGAGCTTCCAGACGAATTATTGGCGGAGCATCCATCTGAAAATAGAGATGAGTCTAAATTAATGGTTATCCACAGAGAGACCGGAAAGATTGAGCACAAGATGTTCAAAGACATGATCGACTATTTTGATGAAGGTGATGTTATGGTTCTTAATAACACTAAAGTTTTTCCTGCCCGTTTATATGGTAACAAGGAAAAAACAGGTGCTCGTATCGAGGTTTTTCTTTTACGTGAGTTGAACGAAGAGCAACGTCTATGGGATGTTCTTGTAGATCCAGCCCGTAAAATACGTATTGGTAACAAGCTATACTTTGGTGATGATGAAACGTTGGTAGCTGAGGTTATCGATAACACTACTTCTAGAGGTAGAACATTACGTTTCTTATATGATGGTGCTTACTTAGATTTTAGAAGAAAATTAAGAGAGTTAGGTGAAACTCCTTTACCTAAGTACATTAAAAGAGATGTTGAGCCAGAAGATGAAGGTCGTTACCAGACTATTTATGCAAAGCACGAAGGTGCAGTTGCTGCTCCAACAGCTGGTCTTCACTTCTCTAAACACTTATTAAAGCGTTTAGAAATTAAAGGTGTTGATTTTGCCGAATTAACTTTACATGTTGGTTTGGGTACATTCAACCCAGTAGAGGTTGAGGATCTTTCTAAGCATAAAATGGATAGCGAAGAGCTATTTATTGATGAAAAAGCTACAGATATTGTGAACAATGCCAAGTTACAAAAACGTCGTATTTGTGCTGTAGGTACCACTGCAATGAGAGGTTTGGAAAGTGCGGTTTCATCTAAGCATACGTTGAATACATATGAAGGTTGGACGAATAAGTTCATTTTCCCTCCATATGACTTCAGTATCGCAAATGCAATGATTACCAATTTCCACTTACCAAAATCTACATTATTGATGATGGTATCTGCATTTATGGGTCATGATTTAATGAACAAAGCATATAAAGAAGCAATACTGGAAAACTATAAGTTCTATTCTTATGGAGATGCCATGTTGATTATATAAGTTCAAAAATATATCCTTTGTAAAAAGGACAAAATAATAAAATCCCGCTTTATCACATATTGAGAAAGCGGGATTTTTATCACCAGTAATACCTACCTTTAAAAAGATGGAAGAAATAAAGAAAAAAGATATTCGGGCACTAACGCGAGAGCAGCTTAGAGAATTCTTTGTTTCTAACGGTGACAAAGCTTTTCGTGGTAACCAAGTCTATGAGTGGTTATGGCAGAAAGCGGCTTATTCTTTTGATGTGATGACGAATCTATCAAAAGAAACTAGAGAAATGCTAGAGGCAAACTTTGTTATCAACCATATTAAGGTGGATCAAATGCAGCGTAGTAGCGATGGTACGATTAAAAATGCGGTTCGCTTGCATGACGATTTAATTGTGGAGTCGGTATTGATTCCGACAAAATCTAGAACCACTGCCTGTGTATCTAGTCAAGTTGGTTGCAGTTTAGACTGTAGGTTCTGTGCAACGTCTCGTTTGAAGCGTATGCGAAACTTGAATCCTGATGAAATTTATGATCAAGTAGTTGCTATAGACAACGAAAGCCGATTGTATTTCGAAAGACCATTGAGTAATATTGTTTTTATGGGGATGGGTGAGCCTTTAATGAACTACAACAATGTCTTAAAGGCAATTGATAAGATTACTTCTCCTGACGGATTGGGGATGTCTCCAAAGCGAATTACCGTGTCAACTTCCGGAGTGCCAAAATTAATTCGAAAAATGGCAGACGATGAGGTGAAATTTAAATTGGCAGTTTCTCTGCATTCCGCAGTTGATGAAATCAGAACTTCAATTATGCCTTTTAATGCCAAGTTTACTTTGAGCGATTTGCGTGAGTCTTTAGTGTATTGGTACGAGAAAACAAGAAGTAGAATTACCTATGAATATGTTGTTTGGGACGGAATCAATGATACCCAGAAAGATGTAGATGCCTTAGTAGAATTCTGTCGTTTTGCACCATCTAAAGTAAATTTAATAGAATATAACCCTATTGATGATGGCGAGTTCAAACAAGCCTCTAACGCAGCGATAGATCGCTACGTTAATACATTAGAGAAGAATAATATAGTAGTAACCGTTCGTCGTTCTAGAGGAAAGGATATTGATGCCGCATGCGGACAGTTGGCGAATAAATCGTGATTTTTGTATTAAGTAAAGAGTACAAAGTAATAAGTACGAGGTACGAAGTCTAAAGTTAGAAGAGAGAAAATAGAGTTTAGAAATTAGACTTGTTATGAAGTGTTGTATTTAGCAAAGCTAAGCTTAAGAAATACAAAGTATTAAGTAATACGAATTACTAGAGCAATTGCTAACATAATATCTTAGTATTTTATACTTATTACTAAAAAACGCGAAGCGTTAAAGCCAAAAGCCAAAAGCCAAAAGCCAAAAGCCAAAAGCCAAAAGCCAAAAGCCAAAAGCCAAAAGCCAAAAGCCAAAAGCCAAAAGCCAAAAGCCAAAAGTCAAAAGCATTTTTGAACTTGAGCTTGAGTTTTGAACTTGAACTTATTTTTTTCCAACAATCAATCCTTAAATACCATTATATCCTCTCCGCTTACTGTTAACTGCTAGCTTTTAACTAATTTTGGAATTCTAATACAGAGCAACTGAAAATAGTAGCACAAATAAAGGAACCTGTCTATCAGGAAATGGAGCTGTTCGAGTCTAAGTTTAGAGATTCAATGACCTCTAAGGTTGCGTTACTCAATAGAATCACTCATTATATCGTAAATCGAAAGGGGAAGCAAATGCGCCCTATGTTCGTTTTTCTAACGGCAAAAATGCTGAATAACGGCGAGGTGAACGAGCGTACGTATCGTGGCGCTTCGGTTATAGAATTAATACATACCGCAACATTGGTTCATGACGATGTCGTCGATGAAAGCAATAAACGCCGGGGATTCTTCTCCATAAATGCCCTTTGGAAAAATAAGATTGCCGTTTTGGTAGGTGATTATCTATTGTCTAAAGGTCTGCTACTTTCTATAGATAATGAAGATTTCGATTTACTTAAAATTATCTCTGTTGCCGTTCGTGAAATGAGCGAGGGCGAATTATTACAGATAGAAAAAGCAAGACGCCTTGATATTACCGAAGATGTATACTATGATATTATCAGACAAAAGACGGCAACGCTAATAGCTGCATGTTGTTCATTAGGAGCGTGTTCGGTAAAGCCAGAAAGTGCAGATGTAGAAATCTTCAGGAAATTCGGAGAGCTCTGCGGAATGGCATTTCAGATAAAAGATGACCTTTTTGATTATGGCGGACAGAAAATTGGTAAACCAACTGGTATTGATATCAAAGAGCAAAAGATGACTTTGCCGTTAATATATGCGCTAAACCACTGTACCAAAAAAGAGAAAAGCTGGGTAATCAATTCCGTAAAAAACCATAACAAGGATAAAAAACGTGTAAAAGAAGTCATTGCCTTTGTAAAAGATAAAGGCGGATTAGATTATGCTGTAACTAAAATGCTACAATATAAAGATGAAGCGTTAGAGCTTCTAAGTGCGTATCCTGATTCTGACTACAAAAGTGCTTTAGAGTTGATGGTAAATTACGTAGTGGATCGTAAAAAGTAAATCTGTAAAAAAAAATCCTTCTTTTTAATATTTTTAAATATCTGTTTTTCAGTGTTTTAAAAATTAATTTTATTTTTTGTTTATCTTCAGGCAACTATACCTACTTCTTCTGCGTCTATGCTAATAGAAGACCAAACCAATATTTTGAAAATTATACCTTTTTATAAAAACGAGAAGCAGCTCATTAAAAAAGCAACATCGGGTAATCGCGATGCACAAGAGCGTTTGTATAAAAAACATGCTCCAAAAATGTTGAGTGTCTGCCGTCAGTATATTAAGGATATTCATTTCGCGGAAGATGTAATGGTACAAGGTTTTCTAAAAATGTTCAATAAGTTAGATACGTTTAAGTTCGAAGGTAGTTTTGAAGGATGGTTAAGGCGTATAATGATTCGAGAAAGTATCTCTTATTTACGAAAGCAGCAGTTTGTGGTGTATGATGATGAGGTGTACGAGAAGAATCAGTCTGAAGAAGTTTCTCAGAGCACCGATTTAGATACCGAACACATTCAGCAGTTGATCGATGCTTTGCCACAAGGTTATAAAATGGTTTTTGTATTGTGTACCGTAGAAGGGTATAAACATAAAGAAATTGCAGAAATGCTTTCCATAACCGAAAGCACTTCAAAAACACAGTTATTAAAAGCCCGAAAATTGCTTCAAGACCAATTAAGGCAACAAAATATTATAGGGTATGGAAACCGATAAGTTTGAAAAACATATAAAAGCTAAGTTCCAAGAGCGGAAAATTCTTCCGTCAGAGAATGCATGGGCAAAAATAGCATCAGAATTAAATGATGATAAATCTAAAAAGAAACCGGTGTATTTATGGATGGGCGTTGCGGCAGGTATAGTGGTATTGGTTGGTATTGCACTGTTTTACTTTAATGGTAACGCCGTAAGCAATGAGTTGCCAACTGAAATTGTAGGCACGGAAAAGGAAAATAAATTAGAAGATGTTATTATAAAAGAGTCCATACCGTTTAAAAGTGAAGAAGAAGTGGTAGAGGCAACATCAGAAACTAAAACCAATGTAAAAGAGGTAAAAGTTGAAGAACCTATAGAACCAAAAATACAAGAGTCTAAAGTGCTGGATGATAAAATTGAAGTAACTGTAAATCAAGTGCCAACTAACGAAACTATTCAGAAATTGGTGCCTGATGAAATTATTGACTCTAAGGTGGCAGCTATAATAACGCAGGTAAGTGTTCTAGAACAAAACAGTACAGTGACCGATGCCGAGATAGATTCCTTGTTAAAACGGGCGCAAGACGAAATTTTAAGAGAGAAAATATTTAATAAAGATAAATCTGTTGATGCTATGGCTTTGTTGACAGAGGTTGAAGATGAACTTGATCAATCCTTCCGAGACCAAATTTTTGATTCCCTAAAAGCCGGTTTTATAAAAGTGCGTACTGCAGTGGCAGATCGCAATAATTAATCAAAGACAAATCGTTTTATCCTATATCTCTATACATTGCTATGGGGACAGGGAGCGGAGTTTTATTCATCAAAAAAATCAAAATCGAAATGAAAACAATTACAATGTATTTAATCTTGTTACTGACACTATTTATAGTGCAAAATTCGGTAGCGCAAGAAGATTATCAGAAGAGAATTGAAAACTTAAAAGAGCAAAAAGCTAAAATAACCCGACAAGAAAAAGAGGCTTTAAAATATGAAGTTGAAAACATTAATGAAAGACTTCAGAACGGAAGTATAACCGCAGACGAAGCAAATTTACAAAAGCAGGCAGCGGCAGAAAAAAGAGCTTTGAATATTGACAATAGGATTACCATCATAGAGAATCAAATTAATCTTTTGGAACGGAATGAGGGGAAGACATTGGTTTTAATTGAGTTTGATACGATTTCAGATAAAGGTCTCCGTTTGGGCGTAGATATCAATGGGAAACCTGCTGTGTTTTTTAAATCTAAAAATTGGAAAAGTGAAATACGATATGATAGAAGAACGTATTCAGATTTTGTGATGGCGGTAGGTCTAAATAATGCGATTTTAGAAGGACAGTCTCTTACCGATTCTCCATATAAAATAGGAGGTAGCAGATTTTTTGAAATGGGATGGCAATGGCGTACCCGAGTATTTAAGAAAACTAATTTCTTAAGGTTCAATTACGGATTCTCATTTCAGTTTAATGGTTTAAAACCTAAGAATAATCAGTATTTAGTTTCTTTGGATAATGGACAGTCCGAACTTCAAGAGTTCGATTATGAGTTAAATAAGTCTAAGTTTAGAATGGATAATCTTGTTTTTCCTATACATTTTGAATTTGGACCTTCTAAATTAAAAACTACAGAAAAAACAATCCGTTACTCATTAAGAAATCAGTTTAGAATTGGATTGGGTGGCTATGGCGGATTCAACTTAGGCACCCGTCAGAAATTAAAATATAGTCTAGATGGTGATAAAGTAAAAGATAAGTTTAAACGTAGCTATAACACCAATGATCTAATTTATGGTTTAAGTGCCTATGCCGGTGTAGATGGTGTTCTACTGTATGTAAAATATGATTTAAACCCTATATTTAAAGATGCCGCTGTAGATCAACATAATATTTCCCTAGGTCTTCGTTTCGACCTTTAATAACTTATTTATCCATCAAATTAGCTGTGGTGCCGTGTGTAAAAACCGGTTACTGCAGCTAATTAGTTGTTTTAAATAGTTCTCTTTTCATTTCTTCGGTGAACTCATCTTCATAATAACCACGTTTGCAGTGGTTACATTCTATTGTAGTATTACTGGAAATTTTAAATAGCTTGATCCAAAAGATATGAAAATAGTTCTTTTGGGAAATAGCTATTAAAGTCCCTTGTTGTTGGCAATACGGACATGTACTGTTAAAAAGTTTTTTAGTTTCGGGCTTTCCAGGTCTAGTACCAAAGAATAGAATCATAATGTGTACTTTTGAGGTTCTAATTTAACAAATTTATTTCCCTCCTTTGGAGGGATTAAGGGAGGATTATGATTTCAAAAATTACCATCGATAAAGTATATGAAACCGCTCGTTTAGAAGAGGTTATTGGTGATTTTGTACAGTTAAAGAAGTCAGGTTCGAATTTTAAAGGCTTGAGTCCGTTTACAGACGAACGATCTCCTAGTTTTATGGTATCTCCCGTAAAGCAGATTTGGAAAGATTTCAGTAGTGGAAAAGGAGGTAATGTTGTTGCATTTTTAATGGAGCATGAGCATTTTACCTATCCTGAGGCTATAAAGTATTTAGCGAAGAAATATAATATTGAAGTAGAGGAGACCGAACAATCTAACGAACAAAAAGAACAAGCTAGCGAACGTGAGAGCATGTACTTGGTGTCTGAATTTGCCCAAACGCATTTTAAAGAAATGTTGTGGGAGTCAGAATTAGGGAAGGCAATTGGCTTAAGTTATTTTAAAGAGCGTGGTTTTACAGATGAAACCATCAAGAAATTTGAGTTAGGGTATTGTTTGGATCAATGGGACGGATTTACCACGGCAGCTTTGGATAAAGGCTATAAACTAGAATATCTTGCAAAAACAGGATTGACCATAGTTAAGGAAGATCCCCATAATCCTAATGGCTCACGAAAATTTGACCGATTTAAAGGTAGGGTCATGTTTCCTATACATTCTTTAAGTGGTCGCGTACTTGGTTTTGGTGGGCGTATTTTAACGAACGATAAAAAGGCGGCCAAATATCTAAACTCCCCAGAAAGTGACATCTACCACAAGAGTAAGGTGTTGTACGGTATATACCATGCAAAACAATCAATAGCCAAAGAAGACAATTGTTATTTGGTAGAAGGGTATACCGATGTTATTCAATTTGCCCAACGTGGTATAGACAACGTAGTCTCTTCGAGTGGTACGGCTTTGACACCAGAGCAAATTAGGCTCATCAACAGATTGACCAAAAATATAACGGTATTATTTGATGGTGATGCAGCAGGTTTGCGAGCATCGCTGCGTGGTATAGATTTGATTTTGGAGCAAGGTATGAATGTACGTGTATGTACATTTCCAGAAGGTGAAGACCCAGACAGTTTTGCCAAGAATAATGAGTTAGAAGATGTCATGACCTATCTAAATGGCAATTCTAAAGATTTTATTCAGTTCAAGGCATCGCTTCTTGTAAAAGAGGCAAATAACGATCCAATAAAGAGAGCAGATACCGTTCGAGATATCGTGAACAGTATTGCTAAGATTCCCGATCGTATAAAGAAAGAAATCTACATTCAAGAATGCGCCCAAATCATGACTATATCTGAAGCGGTATTATTTAATACCTTGGCGCAGATAGAGAAGAAAGAAGAGAAGGATGTAAAAAACCAACCTAAAGAGGAGCAGAAAGCTTTTGATATAGTTCGTGGTAAAGAAGTAGATGATCAAAAGCAGGAGAAAGTTGATGTACAATATGTTTTAGAGCGAAAAATTATAGAATCGCTTATGCTGTATGGCAATCTTAAAGAGCAATTTGAAGATCTGGTATTGAAAGAAAATGAAGCAGGCGATTTAGTCTTGGAGCCAGAGTTGTCTGAGATTAAGGTATACGAGAAAATCTATTTGGACTTGCAAGAGGATGAAATAGAATTGGCCAATGAAGATTTTCGTAAAATGTATGCTAGATTGATTGAAGCCTTAAATGAAAAAGAAGAATTTTCAATTACCACTTTCGTTAATGGTCTAGAACAAGAAATGGCAAACCAGATTTCTTCTATTTTAATGGAAGAAGAGCGTTATATGTTACATGATTGGGAGCGTAAAGAGATTTTTCCGAAGAGTAAAGAAATAGGGGTGGCGCAGTTGGTAAGTGAGACCATACTTACCCTACGTTGTTTTTTGATTAAAAAGAGAATGAGCACTTTGCAAAATACTACAGAAGATTCAACTGCAGATAATAGAGAGGTACTAGAAGAAATTATGAACTACATTCAGTTGAACAAGTTGCTGAACAAGAAATTAAATCGAGTATTGTCTTAATATTGAGAATATTTAAAATAAAAAAAGACCCGCTAAAAGCGGGTCTTTTTTTATTTTATTCAGTTGTAGGAATTTAGTACAATTCTAGGGCTTTTGCCTGTTGCAATAAATCTACCATATTGTCTACATTTAATTTTTTCATTAAACGAGCTTTATAGGTACTAACTGTTTTTTCATTTAGGTTCAACCCTAACGCAACTTCTTTGTTACGTTTACCACTAGCTAAAAGTTTTAATACTTCTATTTCTCTAGTAGATAGTTTTCTAAAGAACCTTCTTGGTTTTTTAGTACCTTCATCGAAAGCAAGACGTTGTGCAAGTTCGTTCGTAATGAACATGCTACCTTCACTGACTTTAGTTACTGCTGCAGTAATATATTCTACACCAGATGATTTAGATAAATATCCGAAAGCACCAGCTCTAATGGCACTTAAGGCATAAACATCTTCAGATTGACCGCTGTACATAAGGACTTTTACGTCCGCGTAATCTTTTTTAATTCTGCGTAATGCCGCTATTCCATTAACATTAGGAATATCCATTTCTAGCATGACAACATCGGGGGTTGTGTCTTTAAGTTTTTCGAAAAGTTCTTCGGTAGTAGCTACCTCATCGATCAGTTCAAATCCCTCAGCGGATTCTAGAACCTTCCTAACTCCCATTCTAATGATAGGGTGGTTATCCGCTATTAAAACTTTAATCATTAATTATTTTTTTATATAGATTTCAGAACCTATTTTGTATGAAAAGACAACATGCAATGTAAGGCTTAAAATTCTAAATTCGAAGTCAAAGTTGCATTTTTTTATTATCAACGTATAATTTTCGAGTTTATTTTCGATTTAATACCTTGATTCTTAGTTGAGTTGTTATTTTAACTCTTTTGGTATCTCACAAACAGGTATAGGTAACATTTTATGTTGGTTCATGGTATTCAAACGCATAAAGATAGTGTAAACTTCCTTCTTTCTACCTTCGAAATCATCAACTGTTTTACCCTCGTCTTTCATGTTCATCGCCCATTCTAGTTCAGGGTAAGAGGCACCTAACTGATCTTCATCTGTTCTGTCATCGCCCCATAAACCATCAGTCGGTGCAGCATCGATAATCTCTTCGTTTATACCTAAAACCTTTGCAATGGCATATACTTCGGTCTTCATTAAATCTGCTATGGGGCTCAGATCTACACCGCCATCTCCATATTTGGTATAAAAACCTACTCCGAAATCCTCGACCTTATTACCTGTTCCTGCAACAAGGTAGCGTTCTAGCGCAGCAAAGTAATACAGACTGGTCATACGTAAACGAGCTCTTGTATTGGCTAAAGACATAAATCTGTCCTCTTCATTATCAACAGAAGGTAACGTAGCTACTAAACTATCGAACACCGGTGTAAGGTTTACCGGTTGTCTTTTTACGTTCGGAAAATTTTCCATTAACCAATCAATATGTCTAGATGCGCGATCACTTTGGTTCTCTGCTTGATGAATCGGCATCTCTAAACAAAGAAGATCTAATCCTGTTTTAGCGCATAGGGTTGAAGTAACTGCAGAATCTATTCCGCCAGATATACCAATGACAAAACCTTTTTGTTTTGCGTTCGTAGCATAATCCTTTAACCAATTAACAATGTGCTCAATTACCTTTTCCGTTTGCATACCGCTCCAATTATTTAGTAAAATCAATTAACTTTGCCATAAAAATAAGTTGAACACTGTAAATAATAAAATGTATTGTAAAATACTTACCAAGGTCAAACCTATTTTTATGCTATTATCAGTTTTTTTCATTCTTTCTAGCTGTAATGATAGTGATAAGGTAGCCGAAGAGATTGCCGCGATACCGATGGACCTGAATATTTCGCGATTTGATCGTGAGTTTGCCGCTTCTGGTGAAAAGGGTTTACCTGAATTGCGTAAATTGTATCCGTACTTATTTCCTGCGCCAGATAGTGTTTGGGTCGCCAAGATGAAAGATACCCTTCAAATAGAATTGTTTCAAGAGGTAGGCAATGCGTTTCGTAGTTTTGAAGATGAGGAAGAAGGTTTGGTACAATTGTTCAAACACATAAAATATTATTTTCCGCAGTACAAAGTTCCAAAAATACTTACGGTGACCAATGATGTTGATTATAACAACAGAATTATTTTAACTGATAGTTTGTTGTTTATTAGCCTAGATAATTACTTAGGTTCTGAACATAAATATTATGGCGGTTTTCAACGTTACATTGCACAATCTTTAGATCGCAATTATTTAGTGAGTGATGTAGCAAGTGCATTTGCCAAGCAAGTAGTGCCAAGACCTAGGGATCGTACATACCTTGCCCGTATGATTTATTTTGGTAAAGAATTATACCTAAAAGATAAATTGATGCCAGAGGCTACCGACGGTAAAAAGATTGGATACACTGAGGCGGAAATAGATTGGGCTATTGCGAATGAAGAACCCATGTGGAGAAATTTTATAGAGAACGAATATTTATATAGTACCGACAATAAATTGAATCAGCGATTTTTAGAACCTGCACCATTTTCAAAGTTCGGATTAGAGTTGGATAATGAATCGCCAGGGAGACTAGGTCGTTATATTGGCTGGCAAATAGTGCGTGCTTTTATGGAAAACAATGACGTAAGCATGATGCAATTAATGCCAATGCCTGCGGAAGAAATATTTAAAAAATCAAATTACAAACCGAGAAATTAGATGGCAGATTTACATACTTCAGAAATTACACTGCGCGTAGGATTAGATGAGAATAGAATTCCGGAAACATTAAACTGGTCTGCACAAGACGGTGGTATTGAAAATGAGGAAGCAAAGGCAATGCTTTTATCTGTGTGGGATAGTAAAAACCAAGAGTCTTTAAAAATTGACTTATGGACAAAAGATATGCCTGTTGATGAAATGAAGACATTCTTTCATCAGACATTGGTTTCTTTGACCGATACTTTTTTAAAGGCGACACAAGACGATAAAATGACGGCTACCATGAAAGATTTTTGTGATTATTTCGCAGAAAACCTAAATCTAAAAGATAAAGGTTAAGCTGTTTTCAACTTCTTTTTTCCTTTCGTTTTTTTAATCCAGTAGACAATATATACCGTTCCTAAAACCGACGGAGTTATCCATGCCCACAGGGTATCTTGGTGCATACCTGCAACTATAAATGCGGTAACCGAGGCTATAAGAGCACCTAACATTCTGCTAAGGTGATTTATGAGCCATAGCTTCCTGTTTTCTAATGTGGTCTTAAATAGTTTATAATCTCCGTAGGGTAAAAACAGACCTATTATTCCGAAGAACAGAAAAAGAATGCTGTGCGAATAGCCCTTAATGAGTCCGTTGATACCAAAACCTATCATCAACAAAGCTGATAAAGCCATAATACCTGAAACCAATTTATCTGTCAAATTTGCTTTTGTTTTTTTGACAGATTTAAACGTGAGCGCTCTATTGCCCGCTAATACCATATAAATAGTAAAAATACCTATCAAGAATAAAAAGGTATTGATATGGTTGGGCATTCTCGCAATTACCAAAGAAATAACAGAACTAATAATCATAGACCACGAAAACCATTTGCCAAGTCGCTTATGGTTTAGCCTTCCTTTTTTAACAATGATGCTTGCAATTCCGGTAATAAGTCCTACACCGCCAAAAAAGGCGTGTATGTAAATAAAGATTTCAATGATGTTTTCCATGGTTGGTCGGTTATATGTTACTCAAAGATGGAGCAATCATCAAGAACAAGATAAATTAAGTCACTCAATTGTAAGTTTTGGGTGCTGAGTTGTGTTGGGAGGGAAGTACTAAGTACAAAGTACAAAGTCGGAAGTACGAAGTTTGGGTTATGAAGTACACTAATAAGACCCTTGCGTGTTTCATTCCCTTCGACTGCGCTCAGGATGACATTTCGTTTTACCATATTAAAGAGTACAAAGTCTTAAGTAAAAAGTATATGTCATTGCGAGGAGCATTTCGCGACTTGGCAATCTGTTGAACAAAGGAAACCAAGTAAGTAATTAGTACTTGTGTCAGTCTGAGCACAGTCGAAGACCCTTGTGTGTTCCATTCCCTTCGACTACGCTCAGGATGATAGTAGGTTTTTTAATGTCAAGTAATAAAAATCAAGAGTTAGTGCGAACAAATAAATACTTAGTACAAAAAACGCGAAACGTTTAATTCACCAGAAACCAGCAACCAGCAACGTACAACCATCAACTATTTCCTGTTCTTCTTAGGTTTACAGGTCATACAGAAGTCAGATAGCGTATTTATTTTTGCAATGACTTTGTCGTGCTCTTTTTGAAGTAATTCGGCATCTTTGCCAAAATCGGTGGCTTTAAAGACTTGAGCACTAACGGTATTCATTTCTTCTTGTAGTTCGTTGAAAATGGGCTGAAATAAACTGGAATCGCTAAACGCTCCTTTTTCCTCATAAATTTTCTTGCGTATTTTTCTGGAGTATAGTTCTACCAAATCAAAATCATACCGTCCGAATTGTAGCAGCTGGTTTGCGGTCAATGAATCTGGAGCAACCAAAACAGCCAGGTTCTTTTGAAAAATGGCTTTTACTTTGTCGTTAAAGTTTTTGGTAAACATGAAGGATACCGAGTTCATATTAAAACTGAAATCGATTTTTGCGCCCGAATAAATAGAATAGGAGGTAAGGGCAGCATTAATTTCCGATTCCGGAGATTGGTAATCACTCAGTTGTAACTCGTAATCGGGTGTCCATACCATCGGTTCTTGTGCTATTACCAATGAAGATGAAAATGCTATGAATAAAGTAAATATGAATTTTTTCAAGGGAATTATATTTTCTATCGAATGTACTATAAAAAATAATCTGTAAAGTGGCTTACTAGCGTTTTGAGTATTAAAGTTTGTTAAAACCTACAGCTGAAACTCGGTTTGGTTAGTGCCGGTATCAAAAATATTTGGATAATGCTCGCGTGCATTTTTTTCCATAAAAGCAAGGGGCAAATCTTCAAAATGACCGTAGTCTTCTAGGTACTCCATAAACTGAGTTCCGTCTGCACTGAATTCTTGTAATACGGCATCATTTTCTCCATCAAAATCTAAAGGGGCGACATTGAGCATTTCACATAACGATGCATTGAACGTAGGGGAGAGCTTCAGCCATTTATCATTTATGAAAGCATCGACCATTCCATGGGGAGTAAGTTCGTTAGATCCAAATTTTTCTATTAATCTTTCTACGCCAATATGGTTTTTAACTTTAGCCAAATGAATTCTCGCAGGAATCCCTAGGGCTCGAAGACCGGCAATTAACACAATCGATTTATCGATACAATGCCCTTTTGGGCGCTTTACAATTTCACTGGCACGGTATTTCTCTTTATTGAAACTTAAGCTATAGGCATCATATCGCCATGTATCGCGCACTTTTGTGTATAAGGCAATGGAGATTTCTTTTTCAGAAAGTGTAGTGTCTTTGAATTCGGACACTAGGTCTTGAATCTCGTCACTTTCATAATTAAAAAAATAAGTAGGGGATAGGTAATCCATGCTTTAGGGTATATGCAAATTAGTTGTAATCAATCATGTTCATCGCTTCATACTAAAGTAAGGAAATTTTAGATGATAAAATATAAAGCTAAGGGAGCGAAACTGAATACTGATAATGATCACTGTATCTACCTACTGAAAAACTGTTAAAACTCAGTATAAAGTAAAGAGTACAAAGTATTAAGTAGCTATTATGTTGTTGGAATAGAGAAAATAGAATAAACTTATAATGATTGAACCCTATTTAGCAAAGCTTAATTTTTGTTATTGCAAAAGCCAAAAGCCAAAAGCCAAAAGCCAAAAGCCAAAAGCCAAAAGCCAAAAGCCAAAAGCCAATAGCCAATAGCCAAAAGCCAAACCAACTAAACACTAACCCACTATCAAACTAATTCACTAACACACTGAACACTGAACACTGATACTGCCAACTGATACTGAACATTAACTAGTTCACTAACAAACTAAAATCACTGATTCTCCGGTCTATTCTGCCAAATATGAATATACTGTCCTGTCGACATTCTACGGGCCATATCTTTAGCTTTTGTAGCCAATTCACCCTCGTACAATTCATCGATAGTTTCAAACCATAGCTGTAGCCACTGTGCGAAATGATTTTGAGAAATGGTATGCTTCAGGTTTTTATCGACGTTGACATGTGCCTTAGAAGGACTCCCCCTAAACGTGCGGACACCAAAAAGATTCGATTCCCAGAAATCAGTTAGTTTACTTAAATGCGTAGGCCATTGCTCGTCGGTAATATGTCCGTTGAAGATAGGGCCTAATAATTCGTTTTGCCGTATTCTGTCGTAGAAAGTATGGACCAATACCCTAACATCTTCTCTATTGATAATATCGCTCATGGTCTGCTTTTAAGAATCGGCAACAACTTTTTCTACTCGTTCAGCGGCATCTTGTTTAGAAAGGGTAAGACGCACAATACTGTCAGATTTTGCTAAAAGGTCATGCGCTACATTTGCGGCTAAGGTAATGATATCTCCTTGCTTTAGGATGTGATGAGTGTCTTCTACTCCGAAATCAATTTCTCCTTGTACGATATGCACTATAATCGGGAAAGGAGCTTTGTGCTCTTTCATGAATTGTCCGTTCTTCAAAAGAATTCGGATCTCTTTTGAGAATGAAGTTTCTAATAGTACTTTGGTAACAATTTTGTTATCGTTGAAATCTAAATTTTCGGTAAAAGATATTTTTTGCATGCTACTTTTTTACAAAAGTAATGACCAGTGCTTTGCAGAACTATGACACTTCTCATACGACACTCGTCAATATGAAGTTGAATTAAGAAATACCATTAATTTTATAACAACGCACGTAACTTTTTACTTCTCAATAAAACACTTGCCCAAACAAGAATTCCGAAAATAACCGGAAAAATCGTTAGGTTCATATGGTCTTTATGAATTATATGGGTTGCCACTGCTCCACCTAACCACGCTGTAACAAGCAAACCACCGATAAACATGGTTTTAGGCATTGCGTATAGTACCGTAGACACTAATAAAATTATACCCAAGTACATGACATATTCTGATGGGTATCCCATCTCAACAGCTCCTTTAACTGCCGTTTCGGTTTCTAAAACATTGTTAACGGCACCCATTAAAAGCATAATAATTACAATGCCTTGTAGAATATAAGAAGTCCACAAGACACCTTTTGAGGTTTTTTTTACAGTTTCCATAAAGTACAGGTTGATTTGATTGTCAACTACAATGTACGTTTTATTTAAATAAAATACAGCTAGTTATACTATACAGAATAGTAAAAAAGAAAAAGTAATTATTTAAATATCAGTCCGTTTTCAGCATCAAACTGAGCTTTTTCTTCGGGCGAGAGTCCGTCACGAATAACACGAATGGTATAGCCGCCGACCACTTTGCCGTCGTCATAATACATCCAATCACTAATATTAGCACGGTTTACGGTAATAGTATCACCTAATTGAACTTTGTTGGTGTATACTGGTTCGTTGGCAATAATGCCCATAAAATCGTTATCAATTAACTGAATATCACCCACCCAAATATGTTCGTCACCACCATCGGCATTGAATTTCTGCTTGATCGTAAAATACTCAAAACTAGGGTTGTCGCTGACAAGAGCATTTTTAAATTCATCGATAGAATTTTTGGCATCCACCATAGCCTGGTTCATTTTGGCATTATCATCTTCCACATTGTATACATCGGGTTCGCCAGAGCGTTCTGTTTTATCGGCTGAACCTTCTTTGCATGAGGATAGCATAAATAAGATTGATGCAATAAAAAGTAGCGATTTCTTCATAACAAAAGTGTTTATTAAAGTTGAGGTGAATTAAGGTGTTAAGAAACACAACGTAATAGTTCTTCTATTGTTTTAAGCTATAATTTAGATTTTTATACTCCGACGAATGCCTCGAGAATTAAGATTGTTCTCCTTCCAATAGCTCGTGTCTTGTTTAGCGTTAGTTTACTTGGGGTTTTTACCGTTTCTGGGGTCTTGTTTTAGCACTTTTGCGGTGGTACGGTAAAAGGTAGGTGCGTAGGAGTAAAACTCATGAGGTTGCTCAAAAAAGGTTTCTAGGGTAATGGCAAAAAGCTCCATTAAATTGGTGCCGCCATAATCTCTGAAAATGGTATATTTTCCTTCTCGGATAAGCGGAATTTTTTTGGTAGCTAATTCTTTCCAGGCATTTAGATCCGTATCGTTGAATACTTTTGAAAAATACGAACCTTTGGCATTCTCAATAATGAGACAATGACTGAACTCGTGAATAGCAATATTTAATCCGTCATTGGTAATAATAAAGCCTTTTTCTACAGCAGGCCAAGATAAATTTACGCGCTTGGTCACTGTATTTACATCACCATCATAAAGAACATCTCTACCAGTATATGAGTATGAAGACGGAGTAACAAATATGGTTTTAAAGATGCTCAAGACATCTTGTTTTAAACCAAAAGTTATCTCAACGAAAGCACTAGAAATAACTAATTTCATCTCTGTGGTAAGTTCAAAACCTTCGGTAGAACCAAAATTGGTGGTTTTTAAAAACAGCAACGTTCTCACCACAAAAGAATGTTGGTGATTATCTGATAATGCTGCGTAATAGGAATTCCATTTACTGAGCACTTCATGGCATTCGTACTTGCTACTAGACTTAAGAAAAAAGTTGACGAAGATATGTTTTACGTTCAAGTAGTTGGTTTGGTTGACAGTATGGTTTTACAAAAATAGATTGGCGAAAAACGCTGGTGTAAAATTAGTATTATTCGGTGATAACAACACTACCCAGTAGTTCATTTTCGGTTGGTTTTTCAAACCAATTTTCCATAAAATCAAAATTCTCTTGGGTTACTTCAAACTCAAAAGTTGCTCCTTTTTCGTTGTTGCGTTGCTGTACGCGTTGCCATCTGGTTTCTTTAGAAATATCTAAAAAGTGAAGTTGAATTTCGAACCCATTAGATGCCGCAAATGCTCTAAACTTTTCTCGGTGTTCAAATTTCGATAGACCCAAGTCTAAAATAGCATCGGTATTAGAATCTTCTAATTGTGTTACTACATTTAAGATCATACGTTCTGCTCGTTCTATACGCTCTAAAAACCATTCTAATCCGTCGGTTTCAGTTTTGTCAGGTAGAAACAACGTATTGTTCCATGTATCAATAGAAAAGAGCACGCCTTTGGTTTTCTTTTTGAGCTCGTTTGAGTAAGTAGTTTTACCTGATCCTGTATTACCGACGATAAGGTGTAGCATATGATCTTTATATTAGATATAGTTTTTGTAGTTGCAATTATAGAGTTGTAACTAGTTAAGTGTTGTCAGCTGTTGTTTAAAATCTAAAATTTCATTTAAATAGATTTCATTTAAAAACTCGTTGTAATAATCCTCGCGTTTAGAGGCTATATTTTCTTCAGCTTTTAGAATATGCGCTATAGCATTCTCTAATTCCCCAGTTTTTTGGTACGCTTTAGCAATACCGAAATGAGCTTCTGGTACGTGGTCCGATTGGTTTAAAGCACGTTGAAATTCAGAAATTGATTTCTCGTAATTACCAAGTTCGTATTCACAAAGACCGAGGTAAACAAATGCATGAACATCTGCCCAGTCTTCTTTTTGGTTTATGATACTTTGGTTGAAGAGATCGATAGCTTTTTGATAATTCTTTTTTCCGAAATAACACTCTCCACGTAAAAAGTCAATGTCTTCTCCCCAGGGCGCATCAATCGTGTTAGGTGTTAAACTATCTAATCTGTCGAAGTCACTTAAAGCACCGTCATAATTTCGTAATTTTCTCAATTTCATCCAACCGCTATATCCCAAATGTATTTTTGGATCAAGTTGAACAGCTTTGTCTAAAAGCTCAAAACCTTTTGCGTAATCACCTCTTTTGTTGAAAGCTACAGATTGTTCAAAATAGGCATCAGAATACTCTGGGTATTGCATTTTTAAAATGTCGAACATTGCTTGGGATAAATAAGAACCTTGAAAATGTTCAGCCATTTTAAATCGGTCAACTTTCGGAGCCAATGCCGTGTAATAAAGCATGATTATTGAAAAAGAGAAAAATAGTAGTGTAAAAATCACTTTAATTATTTTTATAAAAGTCTTCATAGTCTTTAAAATATATCTGTGATTTTACCATCCTGAATTTTAAAACTCAAATTGTAATAGGTATCTAGGGTTTGATTGTTCCATTTACCGGCATGCCAATCCTTCAAGTTTTTAATTGATTCTTGAATCTGTTTGATATTACCAAAATTAAAACTGGTTTCCTTTAAATCTGTGTTTACCATTTTTACTCGAAATCTACCTGTTTGATTAGAACAATTAACAACGAATCTAAAAGTAATGATACCCGATTTTTCAAAATTGAGTTGAGTTATAAGTTCTCTTAGTTCTTTTTTTATAGCCCTTTCTCCGCCTTCATAATAAGTGTCGGCCGAATAGTATTGTTGAATTTGATCCTCATCGCAAACCACAAAATCAGAATTGTCAATGGACGCATCAAAAGCGATATCCCCAACTTGACTACTATATAGTGAGTTAACCCAAAAGTAAACGGCTACAGCTATAAGAAAACTGATAAATAAGAGGATATTCAGTTTGTTTTTCAAATCAGATTTTAGTTTTATTATACGATAATTATATCTCTTCAATTTATAAGGTATGATTTGTAATACTACCCATTAGCCTCTTTCGCCTGTTCTTCTAAATCAGCAATATTTTCAAATTTTTGTAGCGGTAGTTCTTTATTGGTCGCTTTAATTTCAGCTACTAGATCAAGAATTAAATCTAAGGGTTTTGCTTCATAGCCAAACATTTTTTGGTCAAAGGCAATACCAGCTATAATTCCGTCATTTTCCATGCCTACACCACAATTTTCTATAAAATCTACTAATGCTATTTCGGTAATCTGGTAGTTGCTCCAATGGTTTATGGTGCAAGATTTCGCCCTGCCACTTTCTGCCCAAAAACAAAGTACACCAACAGGTCTGTCATTTTCATCATCATACTGCACAGATGCTGAGGTTGCAAAACCTTCACGATTTTGCAGCGCATAAACAATGTCTGTTTCGCAAACCGTTTTTATAAATTTCTTATATCTGTTTGCAATGATATCTGAGCCTTGTTGTTCCATGTATTGTGTTTGTGGAAAATATATTTATTAGTAATTGTTCAATTGATTGCTAAAGTAATTTTAATAATTTTAAAATAAGTTGTGTTTTGGAGAACAAAGGCTATGATAAGGAGAAGTGAGAATAGAAATGTTATACTTTTGTTAGTAATATGATTAACTCCAAGTTTCAAAACTATGAAACGATTACTCTAATTTCCACGTCTAGAGGAACTTTGATTACTCTTCCAATATTCTTGACTAGCGTATTTTTCATGTAGCGCCGAAAAATCTTGTATTTGTACATCTTGTTCTTTATGGTCTTTCGTGTGCAAATACTTAGATTCTAATAGATTGCCCATTTTAATATTTTCTGTTTTAATGCAGTTGTCAGCTTTGTAGGTGAAATCGGTAACAAGAATAAGTTTTGTGGCGTCATAATCAGGTAAAGGTGTTGAAGGCGTTGTATCTAAACCAAGTTGTTTTACCACACTCATTGAAGTTGGTGAATACTCCCTAAAAACAGGTTTTGTTGTTTGCTCGTCAACAACATTACATATTATATTATATCCCATATGCTTATAATTTTCTATTTCTGTGGGATAATTATTATTTAGGTATTCAAAGAACTGATATTGCATTTCTCTTTGAATAGCGCCTAAAGCTTGTAGTTTTTGCCCTTTATTCAATCGCGTATTTTCACTCTCTGCCCCATTTATGAAATAAGAACATTTTGCGGGTACGGTAGTTGAAAAAATGGTTCTTTTTTCGGCAATACCTCTTGTGCCGTGTATTGATCTTGTTACGTTAATTTGAAAATTAAATGTATCTCTCTTATCTGTCTTTATAAATTCTTGTGAATAAATGGTTAAAGAAAATAAAAGCGAACCAAAAGCGAATATTAATTTTTTCATAACTAATTATAATTTAGATGATTAAATGTAATATTTTTTTTGATGTTTCGTTAAGGCTGCGGTTCAGTTAATTTGGTATGTTATATATTATAATCTATGAGCCTAGAATAATATTGTCTCAGATTAAAGAAGAATTTGTTTGTTTTTTACCTCAGTTCTTTGTTGGCAGCTGTTTTTGTTCCATATTCAACGCTGTTTTTTCTTCTAAATAGATATATGATTGTGGCGCACAAAAATTATCAAAAATATCTGAAGGGTCAATTCCGTTTTCAAATTTCTGAACTCCGTTAATCTTAATAGAAAATCCTGTTTCAGAGTTTTGGTAATAATTGAAAAAGTCATTTTTATCAATTCCTCCAACTTTATTAAATTCTTTCCAAAGATTCTTCGGATTATTCTGAACTATCTCTTTAATCGTAAAAAAACCAATTATTTTCTTTTCAGGTGACGAAGAGTAAACAAAAATTTTGTCAACAGGTCTTTTAAAGATTTTCTTTCGAAACTCCACCTTTTTAGTTCCCGACATAATTGCCTGTGCATAAACAGGTTTAATTGATAATATAACGCTGGTCAAAGTATCCTTCATTGTTTAATTTGGTATAATCCGTTTCCTTTAATTCTGTTATTGTTTGTAGTTTATTTTTAAAACTATCAATTTCTTTGATTTTTTGTAAGCTAATATTTTTTTTCAAATATGCTATTAACCTAAATGTTATAACGTGTAATTCTCCTTTTTCTTCTAACCATTTTCGTAATTCTATTTCTGTAAAGACAGTTTTTTTTCTAACAATATTCCATAACTTATCAAAATCATTGACAATTTCGATATTTTCTAAAACTCCAAACGGTTCAATTACTTGATTAACTTTAGATGAATAGAAAAATAGTAAATCTCCTTTTTTAGGTTTTTTATTTTTTGAGTTTGAAATATATGCCTTTACAATTGTATTACCTTGAATTTCATTAATGCTATCAGGTGCTTTATCAAATAAAGTTGGCGGTCTTAATTTGCCATCTTTAAACAAACTGCCATAAAAATCAGGACGAATTGGTATTACATATTTTTTTACGTTTGAGTTGTTTAAATAAAATGGATGTGCAGAAATATCATTTTTAGATATTTTAATTTTAGCTTTATCTAAACACTTTACCATTCGGATTTCTATTAATCCTTGACTGTTTTGAAATTCATTTCGATAAAACCCAAATGTTTCAAGTAACTTAATTAAATGAATTTGTTTCTCGTAGACAGTTAGATATAAATATTTGATTTTCCTGTTTATACATAATTCAAACATTTTGTTTAAAAATAGTTCTCCCAGTTTTATACCAAAAGCGGTGTCGTCAACTTTTAAGGTGCATATTTTTAACGCTTCATCAAAAATATTTGGCAATTGATGGTCTTCTATATTTTCTAAATTATAAATTAAAATAGCTTGAAGATTATCTTCAACGATAAGTGTATAGCATTTTCGGTTTTTTATAGCACATTTTTGCAACCATTTATTGAATTCAATTTCTCCATAATCTTCTCTTAAACTATCGAAAAACGTACTGTTAAATTTTGATTCTATTTCTCTTATACTATGTTCTCGAAGAATTGGATGAGATGGTATTTTAAAAGTGAATTGTTCTTCGAGCATTATTAGTGCTTGGTCAATAGTCAGAACTCTGTCGTTTAAGCCTATTTTTAATGCGTTTTTATGGATTCCTTTATCTTGTGTTACAAAGTAGTCAACAAACCCCTTTTCTAATTGGAAAAGCTGTTTATTATCAATCTCATCATTTATTTTACTGTTCTTAAGATTGGAAGTGAATTCTATTGTTGGTTTCGCATAATCTTGTAAAAATTGATATTTGTTGAGTTTAGATAAAATTATTTTTTTTCTATCACTATTTTTATCTCTACTGACATCAAGTGGTATGGCTTTCGGATGATAAAGAATTTCACAATCGTTGGTGTTTGCAATTCTGTAAAATTTAGAGAAAGTTTCCGTAATTACTCGATTGTCTTCGAGTTCAATTAGAATGTTAGTATCTATTAATATTCTCAAAATGTACAGTTTTTTTATATCTCAGTTATATGAATTTGATTTTGAGTTCTATCTACGACGTCAATTTTAAATTTCGTTCCATTTTTAAATAACACTTCAAGCTCGATTTGTATAAAAGTAATATTTTGAATATCCTTTGCGTTACTATTTGAAGAAGTACTAATTACGAATTGAAAATCGGTTTCTTCATCAGAAATTCTACGATTATCTTTATGACAGGAAAGGTAATCATTAAATTGTACTACAGAATTTAATTTAGATTCATAAAAATCTAGCGCAAATTCGACTCCATTTTCTGGTTGACTAATATCTCTATAAAGTATAGCATTATTAGTAGAATTCAATTTATCCAACCCTTTATTTAATAGCTTTATATAAGCATTCTCGTCTTTATGTAGTTTTATGTTACTTCTTAGCAAGTAATTTATGTTTTTATAAATATTATGATGCGTATACATGTAAATTGAAGAAGCCTCGTCTGTACTTAAATTATTTGTAATCATCGCATCTAAGTTTTCACCTGTAGGAGTAGTTTCTCCAAATTGATGATTCTCTAACTTTTTAAGAAATAGTTCATGATGAAATCGGAAATTATTTTTTCCTCTTGGAGGATCAAAAAATTCAAGATTTGATTTTATTGCAGATTTATGTCTAAAATCTTCACATTCTTCAAAAAGTTGAATGATTTCGTCCATGCTCAGTTTACAATTTAATAGATATTTTAAATGGATTAAGAATTTCAAAATTGCTGTTAACTAATGTGTATAATTGCATATATCCCGCTATATCCAAGAGTATGTGTAATCGGAGTCCTAAATATACCACTAAAGAATAAACCTACAATTTACATTTCACACTCCATTACGGGAAACCATAATTGGTTAAAAATTATGTATGGTTTGGGTATTTTTACGACCAAAAGGTCATGTCAAAGAAAATTCTATTTATCTATAATGCCAATAGCGATGCTGGTAGCAAAATGCTAGATTTCGCCCATAAGATTGTGAGTCCAGATACATACGACTGCGCACTCTGCTCATTAACCTTCGGCAACTTCACCGAAAACAAACAATGGACAGCGTTTAGAGAAAGTTTATTAGCCAAAGGCTACGAGCTAGAATTCTTTCATAAAGACGAATTCCAAGAAAGCTATAAAAGCAAATTTGGGCATAAGTATACCTATCCTATTATACTGGTTGAAACAGATCATGATTTAGAGGTGTTGGTGACGACCGAGAAGTTGAACGCTATGGAGACGGTGGAGAATCTTATTGATGAAGTAGGCAGTTTCAGTGATCAGTAAGCAGTTACAGTTTTCAGTTGTTTTCGTTAGCGAGTACCACTGTCAGTTCGAGTGGATTTTTTACTTCCGCTATGCTTCAGTAAAAAATCCACTCGAACTGACATTTCGGTTTATTGGTCACTGAGCGTAGCCAATGTGATACGTGTTCCGGTCTCTTCGACTTTGCCTTCTTCTGGCAGGCAGGCTCAGGGTTATCTTATAGTTTCAGTAGGCAGTTACAGTTTTCAGTTATCTTTAGTGAAGTGTTATCCCTACTGTCAGTTCGAGTGAATTTCGAGGTACGAGAAAATTAGCTTGCCCGCCGATAAGGAGGGTATCGAGAACAGGTTTGGAACACGTGATGGTTCTCGATACAATTTTAGGCTTTCGTTGCACTCATGCTAAAATCACTCGAACTGACAATGCATTTACGAGATGGGTGTCGTGTTCCAAACAAGCAGATAGCCGCGCTTTGCTCGCTATGACGATTATTTAAAACGTCTTTGCGAGGAGCTTTTCGCGACGTGGCAATCTGTTGAATGTGTGTTTTGTATTTGGTTGATAGTTGTTCGTTGTTGGTTTTTCTCGATCGCTGAGCGTAGTCGGAGTGATGCGTGTTCCAAACAAGCAGATAGCCGCGCTTTGCTCGCTATGACGATTATTTAAAACGTCTTTGCGAGGAGCTTTTCGCGACGTGGCAATCTGTTGAAGGTGTGTTCTGGATTTGGTTGTTGGTTTTACTCGGTTGCTGAGCTTACTCGGTCACTGAGCGTAGCCGAAGTGATGCGTGTTCCAAACGAGCAGATAGCCGCGCTTCGCTCGCTATGACGATTATTTAAAACGTCTTTGCGAGGAGCTTTTCGCGACGTAGCAATCTGTTGAAGGTGTGTTCTGGATTTGGTTGTTGGTCTTACTCGGTCGCTGAGCGTAGCCGAAGTGATTCGTGTTCCAAAGTTCTCGACTGCGCTCGAAGTGACATTTCGGTTTTAGAAGAGTAAAAAGTACAGCGTATTAAGTCGTAAGTAATTAAAGAGTACAAAGTAATAAGTACAAAGTATTAAGTAGTGGATGTGCAGTGTAAAGAGAATAGCATAAAGCAAACAGCTCTGAGTACGAAGTACGAAGAACTAACATAAACAGCTATGTACTATGTACTTAATACTTAATGCAAAAAACGCGCAGCGTTAAAAAAACTGTCAACTGGTACTGCCAACTGAATACTAGAACAAGTACTTAATACAAAAAACGAACAACGAACAACGAACAACCATCAACCATTCTTCGTTGCCTCGAAAAACTTCTCGTTGATATCATCTATGTACGCCAGTACTTCATCGCGGCCGCTACGGTGGCTAGAGCTGGTGATAAAATGTGGCGGTGCTTCTTCCCACATGTCTTCTAACAATTGGTCCAAGTATTTTTTTACTTGACGCTCAACAGCTTTCGGTTTTAATTTATCTGCCTTGGTGAAGATGATGGCAAATGGTACTCCGTTTTCACCCATCCACTGCATGAACTCCATATCTATAGGTTGTGGGTCATGGCGAATATCTACAAGTACAAATGAACACACTAGCTGCTCTCGTTGTAAAAAGTAATTGGTGATGTATTTTTGAAAGGTCTTTTTGTCTCTTTTAGAAACACGGGCATAACCGTAACCGGGTAAATCTACCAGAAACCAATTTTCATTGATCTTAAAATGGTTGATCAATTGTGTCTTACCAGGTCTGCCAGATGTTTTTGCCAAGCTTTTACGCTCGGTCAACATATTGATCAAAGAAGACTTACCCACGTTAGAACGGCCAATAAAGGCGTACTCAGGTAAAGGCTCTTTAGGGCATTTGGCAACATCAGAGTTGCTCATTACAAAGTCGGCCGACTTTATTTTCATCCGTAGGGTATTTAGAAATTGTTTTTCGTCAACCACTCATCAAGAATGGTATTGAATTCGTCTGGGTGCTCCATCATCGGTGCATGTCCGCATTTATCCATCCAATATAAATCTGAATTCGGTAAAAGCTCATCGAACAGTTCTGCAACATCTGGCGGAGTAACCGTATCATTTTTTCCCCAAATAATACACGTAGGGGTTTGCATGCTAGGTAAATCTTGCGCCATATTATGACGAATGGCACTTTTGGCAATTGCCAAGGTCTTTACCAATTTTACACGATCGTTAACCGTAGCGAAAACTTCATCTACGATCTCTTTGGTAGCAACTTCTGGGTCATAGAAAACATCTTGTGCCTTCTTTTTAATAAACTCATAATCACCACGTTTAGGGTAGCCATCGCCCATTGCGCTTTCATAAAGACCAGAACTACCGGTGATCACCAATGCCTTTACTTTGGCAGGGTATAATTTGGTGTGTAAAAGACCAATGTGGCCACCTAAAGAGTTGCCTAAAAGAATAACATCGTCTAGCTCTTTATAGTCAATGAATTTTTTAAGGTATTTGGCAAAATTCTTTACCGTTGTCTTTAACATCGGCATAGAATATAGGGGCAGTTCAGGTATAAGAACTTTGTAACCTTTAGGGGGGAAATAAGTATTCACTCCTTCAAAATTACTGAGTCCGCCCATCAATCCGTGTAGAATAATAATGGGTTTTCCTTCGCCTTTTTCTATATACTTAAATCCTCCGTCGTTGATCAAATCGTTTTCCATGCGCACTACTCATCAGTAATTGTCCAAATATAGGTAATTACCGAGAATAGCAAACAACTCTTTTCGATAAGGTGACAACAAGAAACTCTGAGAATTCACTTTTTCAAGATTTACAGCCCGAGTGGTAAAATGAACCCATAAAAATCGATGAAGTGCAAAAAGGTGTTCAAAAGTGGGGTAATTTATTAACAAAGTGGCTTTTAGTGGTAAAATGTGGTAATAATATTTATATATTTGAGTTATATAAACTAAACACATCCAATTTGGACATCTTTTTCTTTGGGACATTTAACTGCAAGGCTGATGCTAAGGGGCGTATTATGCTCCCTGTTGCGCTGCGCAATCAAGTGGCTCCGATCCTAAAAGATGGCTTCTTTATCAAAAAATCATATTTGAGCGAGTGTTTAGAGTTATACCCTGCTTATGAGTGGCACAGAGTAATGGCAGAATTGAACGAGAAGAGCAGGTTCGATGAAGAAAACCTACAGTTTATAAGAATGTATACTGCAGGGCTTCGTCAAGTAGAAGTAGATTCTACCGGACGATTATTGATACCGAAAGACATTATTTCATTAGGCGGCATTACCAAAGAAGTAGTCATTGCACCAATAGGCAAGCGCTTAGAGATTTGGGACAAAAAAGCGTACGATGAATCTATTAACGCATCGAAAGAAGAGAAGGTGGAGTTGGCAAAGCGTGTAATGTTAGGTAAAAAACCAAGTGGAGATGTATCATAACCCAGTATTGCTGAAAGAATCGGTCGATGGGTTGAACATCAAAGAAGATGGTATATATGTAGATGTGACATTTGGCGGTGGCGGTCACTCTAAAGAGATATTGAAAAGGTTGGGAAAAGAAGGCAAGTTGTATGCTTTTGATCAAGATGAAGATGCGCAAGCAAATGCATTAGGTGATCCAAGATTTACGCTTATCGCGGAGAATTTTAGATACATCACCCAGTTTTTAAAGTTCTATGGCATAAAGAAGGTAGATGGTATTCTGGCGGATTTCGGAGTTTCATCGCATCAGTTCGATCAAGCGGAAAGAGGATTTTCTACCCGTTTCGATGCGGATCTGGATATGCGAATGAGCAAACGTAATACGCTATCGGCTTTTGAAGTGGTAAACAAGTACTCATATGATGACCTACGAAAAGTGTTGTTCGAGTACGGCGATATCAGAAATGCGAACGCAATGGCAAAAGTAATTGTTGCCAGTAGGGAAGAAGAGCAGATACAAACTACCGATGCGCTAAAAACAGTGTTGAAGCAGTTTTTACCAGAACATAGACAGCATAAAATATTGGCGCAGATATATCAAGCGATTCGTATAGAAGTGAATCAAGAGATAGAAGTGATCAAAGAGTTTTTGGAGCAAGCTCCAGACTTGTTAAATGAAAAAGGAAGGCTAAGTGTAATTAGCTACCACTCTTTAGAAGACAGACTTGTAAAAAGATTTATAAGGGCAGGTCAGTTTGAAGGAGAGCCGGAAAAGGATTTTTACGGGAATATAGATGTACCGTTAAAAAAGGTTGGTGGTTTGATAGTACCGACTAGAGAAGAAATAAAATTGAATAACAGAGCACGTAGTGCAAAATTGAGAATAGCAGAGCGTAATGGCGAAAAATAAAGTGAAAACGGGTGTATTGGACCTATTGAAGGGTAAATTTTTGGTGAGCGGAGACGCCCCTAAAAATTGGCTGTTCATTATTTTCATTTCTTTTTTGGCAACGGTAATGATCAGTAGCTCTCACAGCGCCGATCAAAAAGTACACCGCATTGCGTTATTGAACGAAGAAGTAAAAGAACTTCGTAACGAGTTCGTAGATATGCGATCAGACGTGCAGCAGCTAAAATTAGAATCGAGCATTACCGGTAAAATATCGGAAAAAGGACTGTTTCCTTCAGAGAATCCCCCGCAGAAAATTAAGGTGAAATCTTTAAAAGAGGAGGAATAATGGCGGCAACAGAAAAAAGCATATTAAAAAGGCTCTACATAGTGGCGGGTTTTATGGTGCTCTTTGCGGGCGCAGTGTTATTCAAGCTGGTTTCTATACAGGTAGTAGACGGTGAAAAATATCAGGCATTGGCCGATACGCGTACCGAGCGAATGTTTACCATTGAGCCGAACAGAGGTAACCTATATTCTGACGATGGTAGCCTTTTGGCAACTTCAGTATCTAAATACACCATCCGTTTTGATGCCGTAACCGTTAGCAACGAAGATTTTAAAGAAAACGTAAAACCGTTGGCAGATGCCTTGGCAAAGAATTTCGGGAAAACATCTTCTCATTACCAGCAGGTTTTAAGAAAAGCAAGAGAGAATAAAAATAGATATGCATTGCTTGTGCGTAACCTAGATTATTCTGAATATATGGCGGTAAAGAAATTTCCGCTATTGAATAAAGGTGCATATAAAGGCGGACTCATTATTGAGCAGCATACGAAAAGAGAGCATCCGTTAGGTAAAATTGCCGAGCGTAGTGTTGGGTATGAGCGTGTAGATGAAAACGGATATTATACCCGTGTAGGTATGGAAGGTGCTTTTGGCGAATACCTAAGAGGAATTTCTGGAAAGCGTTTAAAGCAAAAAATAGCAAAAGGGCAGTGGAAGCCTATCGGTAACGATAATATCATTGAGCCAAAAGATGGTTACGATGTGTATTCGACCATTGACATTAATATACAAGATATAGCGCACCATGCACTTTTAGGTCAGTTAGAGAAATATCAAGCAGACCACGGTACGGTAATCGTAATGGAGGTGAAAACCGGTGAGGTAAAAGCAATATCAAATTTGGGTCAGACTGCTGGTGGTAAATATTACGAGCGGTTGAACTATGCTATTGGTGAATCTCATGAACCAGGTTCAACATTCAAGTTGGTGAATTTGGTCGCTGCCTTAGAAGATAAAGTGATAGATACCAGTTCTGTAATCGATACCGAAAAAGGAGCTTGGAAATTATATAGACATACCATTAGAGATACCAAGCGTGGCGGACACGGAAAAATTACCATGTCTGAAGCTTTTGAAGTATCGTCGAATGTTGCTTTTGCTAAAATGATACATGAAGGGTATAAGAACGACCCAGAGAAATATGTGAACCGATTAATGAGCATGGGTATTCACAAAGAATTAGGGTTGCCAGTCGTTGGCGAAGGAAAACCTGTATTGCGTTACCCAGGTGATAAAGGATGGTCAGGTCTTTCATTGGCGCAAATGGCTTATGGCTATGAGGTGTCTATGACTCCGTTGCAAACATTGGCATTTTATAATGCTATTGCGAACGACGGTGAAATGGTGAAGCCACGATTGTTGAAAGAAGTTAAGGAGTGGAACAAGACTATTGAGAAGTTCGACAAAAAAGTATTGAACTCCGCAATTTGTTCGCAATCTACGGTTAAAAAGGTGCAACAGATATTAAAGAATGTAGTAGAAAAAGATCATGGTACTGGTCACCGTATGTACTCTGAAAATTTTTCTATGGCAGGAAAAACAGGAACTACGCAGACCAACTATGTATCTAAAGATAAATCGAAATACGAATATATTTCTTCGTTCGCAGGATATTTTCCGGCAGACAATCCGAAGTATTCTTGTATCGTAGTAATTCATAAGCCAGATAAAAGTGTTGGGTATTACGGTGCCGATGTATCGGGTCCGGTATTTAAGTCCGTAGCACAAAAAGTATATGCAACATCGCCCTTAACAAGTGAAGTTGATGTAAAAAATGTATTGATAGCTAAAAATGAAGACTCACACCAAGGGTACTATAAGGTAGCACAGCAAAAATATTCCTCCATGCCAAATGTAAAAGGTATGTGTGGTATGGATGCTATTGCCATTCTTGAGAATTTAGGAATAGAAGTAGAGGTAAAAGGAAATGGAAAGGTCAAAAACCAATCTATTACCAAGGGCACCGATTTAAAATCAGTGAAAAAAATAGTGTTAGAATTAATATGATGCATTTAAAGGACATATTATATGGAGTGCGTATTACTGCTGTTAGCGGTACTACCTCTTGTGATATAGCCTCAGTTTGTTTTGATTCTCGCGAGGTGCAAAAAGGTGATGCTTTTGTTGCAATAAAAGGTACGGTTACAGATGGCCATAAATATATTGATGCAGTGGTGAAGGCTGGTGCAAGGGCAATTGTTTGTGAGCAGTTACCAGATAAAATGGTAGATGATGTTACGTATGTACAAGTAGAAAACGGGAATCAGGCATTGGCGTTGATGGCTTCTAACTATTACGGTACTCCATCTAAGAATTTAAAATTAGTAGGTGTTACGGGTACAAATGGTAAAACCACGGTATCTAGTTTATTATATCAGTTATTCAAAAAAGCAGGATATAAAGTAGGCTTGTTGTCCACTATAAAAATTATGGTCGATGATACCGTTTTTCCAACAAAACATACCACTCCCGATGCATTGGTGATCAATAAACATTTAAAATTGATGAACGATGCCGGTGTAGAGTATTGCTTTATGGAGGTAAGTTCTCATGGTATCCACCAGAAAAGAACCGAAGGCTTGGTTTTCGAGGGGGCGATTTTTACGAACCTGTCTCACGACCACTTAGACTATCATAAAACATTTGCAGAGTACCGCGATACCAAGAAAATATTATTTGATCAATTACCAAAAACGGCATTTGCATTAACCAATGTAGATGATAAGAACGGGTTGGTCATGTTACAGAATACAAAGGCTAGAAAAGCAAGCTACGCCCTAAAGAACTATGCAGATTACAGAGCACAGATATTAGAAAATCAGTTCGACGGTCAGTTGTTGAAAATCAACGACCATGAGCTTTGGACGAAGTTAATAGGTCATTTCAATGCATATAACATGCTGGCGATTTATGCAACGGCAGATTTATTAGGATTGGAGCAATTAGAAACCCTGCGCTTATTAAGCGAGTTGGAAAATGTAGATGGTAGGTTTCAATATTACATATCAAAGAAAAAAATTACGGCAATAGTTGATTATGCCCATACGCCGGACGCCCTAAAAAATGTGCTTGAGACAATCAACACGTTGAGAACTGGAAATGAAAACGTCATCACCGTTGTGGGGTGTGGTGGCGATAGAGACAGATCTAAGCGTCCGGTAATGGGTCATATCGCATCAGAGATGAGCAACAAAATTATATTCACCTCTGATAATCCTAGAACGGAGTCCCCATCTGAGATTATTTCAGAAATGGAGGCAGGTGTAGAGCCGCAAAACGTGAAAAAGATTTTATCCATTGAAAATAGGGAGCAGGCCATTAAAACGGCATGTCAATTGGCAGATGATAACGATATCATATTAGTTGCCGGTAAAGGTCATGAGACCTACCAAGAGACCAATGGCGTACGCATAGATTTCGACGATTTTAAAATAGTAAAAGAGCTTTTAGAGAGCTTAGAAAAATAACCAAGGCTTAGTAGCAAAGAATATAGATTATATGTTAACCTACCTGTTCGAATATTTAGAAAAACAATACCAGTTGCCTGGAGCTTCGCTGTTTCAGTTCAGCACATTTCGTGCGGCAATGGCTATACTGTTTTCATTGATGATTGCGACGGTATACGGTAAGCGTATAATTCTATTTCTTCAAAAGCAGCAAGTAGGTGAAACTATTCGCGATTTAGGTTTAGATGGTCAAAAGCAAAAGGCAGGTACACCAACCATGGGTGGGGTTATCATTATTATGTCTACCCTGATTCCTGTATTGTTATTTGCAAGATTGGAGAATATTTACATAATACTATTGATTTTCACCATGCTTTGGATGGGGGCGATCGGATTTTTAGATGATTACATCAAAGTATTTAAAAAGAACAAAGAAGGATTAAAAGGACGGTTTAAGGTTTTAGGTCAGGTAACGCTTGGGCTCATAGTTGGTGCGGTTCTATATTTCCACCCAGAAGTGACTATGCGTGATCACGATAAGACCATAATTACACAAGAATACACTGTAGAACAGGTAAAGGGAGAAGAAATTAAGTCGACCATGACAACGGTTCCTTTCTTTAAAAACAACGAGTTTGATTATGGTAATTTGATATCATGGGCAGGCGACGGAGCAAAGGAATATGCTTGGTTGTTGTTCATACCCATTATTATTTTAATAGTTACGGCAGTATCTAACGGAGCAAATTTAACCGATGGTATTGATGGTCTCGCGGCAGGTACATCGGCAATAATAGTATTTACGCTAGGCATTTTTGCCTTGGTATCTGGTAACATCATATTTTCTGATTATTTAGATATCATGTACATACCACGAGTAGGTGAGCTACTAGTATTTATAACCGCTTTTGTAGGAGCCTTGATCGGATTTTTATGGTACAACGCTTTCCCAGCGCAAGTATTTATGGGCGATACGGGCAGTTTGACCATTGGTGGCGTAATCGCAGTAATCGCAATTATAGTTCGTAAAGAATTATTGATACCCGTGTTATGCGGAATCTTCTTTGCAGAGTCACTTTCAGTAATGATGCAAGTAGGATATTTCAAGTACACGAAAAATAAATTTGGTGAAGGTAGACGTATATTTTTAATGTCGCCATTACATCATCACTACCAAAAAATAGGATATCACGAAAGTAAGATCGTAACCCGTTTTTGGATTGTAGGTATACTATTGGCCATTGTAACTATAGTGACCTTAAAAATAAGATAATGGCACTTTTAGTAGTACTTGGAGGTGGAGAAAGTGGCGTAGGAACAGCCATTTTAGGATTGAAGAAAGGATATGATGTATTTGTATCGGATAAAGGAAAAATAAAAGAGAAGTATAAAAACGTTCTTGAACATTTTGGAATTGATTGGGAAGAAGAACAGCATTCTGAAGACCGCATACTAAAAGCCGATTTGGTAATGAAGAGTCCGGGTATACCGGATAAAGTACCCTTGGTAAAGCAGTTGGTGGCGAACGGTGTTCCCGTAATATCAGAGATAGAGTTTGCATCAAAATACACAGATGCAAAAATCATTGGTATTACCGGAAGTAACGGTAAAACGACCACTACCATGCTAACCAACCATATTCTGGCAAATGCCGGATTAAAAGTGGGTATGGCAGGAAACATTGGTGATAGTTTTGCGAAAATGGTAGCGGAGAATGATTTTGAGTACTACGTACTTGAGATAAGTAGTTTTCAATTAGACGGCATAATAGATTTTAAACCACACATTGCCGTGATAACGAATATTACACCAGATCATTTAGATCGGTATGAGTATGAGTTTGAAAACTACATCGCATCAAAATTCAGAATAGCGGAAAACCAAGACGAAAACGATTATTTGATTTATGATGCAGATGATGCGGTTTTGGTAGAATGGCTGAACAAGCACCCGGTTAAATCAAAATTAATGCCCTTTTCATTGAATAAAATATTTGAACAAGGCGCATTTATAGAACAAAACGAGATAATAATAAAAACAACAACAGACACTATTAGCATGATTAAAGACACTTTGGCCTTAGAAGGTCAGCACAATGTAAAGAACACAATGGCAGCGGCAACAATTGCAAAATTAGTCGGTATCCGTAAGGAAACGATAAGAGCCTGTGTTTCTAATTTTCAAGGGGCTCCCCACCGTTTGGAGAAGGTGTTGAAAATACATCATGTAGAATATATCAATGACTCAAAGGCAACGAATGTAAACGCTGCTTATTACGCATTAGATAGCATGAAAACACCTACTGTATGGATCGTAGGTGGTGTAGATAAGGGCAATGAGTACATGGAGTTAATGCCATTGGTACGTGAGAAGGTTAAGGCAATTATTTGCTTGGGCGAGAATAATGATAAGATAAAGCACGTATTTGGTAATGCTGTAGATCTATTGGTAGAAACATACGCTATGGAAGAAGCGGTGAAAGTAGCCTATAAAATTGCAGAACGTGGCGATACGGTTTTGTTATCACCTGCATGTGCAAGTTTCGATTTGTTTAAAAACTATGAAGATCGCGGAGATCAATTTAAGAACTGTGTAAAAAACCTATAAGGTGTTGAATATATTTCAAAATATAAAAGGAGATAAAGCTATTTGGGCCATTGCGGCACTCTTGGCCTTATTTTCATTTCTACCAGTCTATAGCGCCAGTAGTAACTTGGTGTATGTAGTAGGTAGCGGTACACCGGTTGGTCACTTGGTCAAACATGCCATACTGTTGTTTTTAGGATTTGGAATTATTTACGGAGTTCATAAAATACCAACACATTTTTTTAAGGGGCTTTCTATGATCGCCTTACCTATTGTTTTGGTGCTGCTCATATTCGTATTGGCGCAAGGTAGCTCAAGTGGTGGTACAAATGATAGTCGTTGGATTCGTCTGCCATTGGTAGGCTTTGGTTTTCAGCCCTCGAATTTAGCGGCAGTAGTGTTAATGATATATGTAGCGCGTTATTTCTCTAAGGTTAGGGATATAAAAATAACCTTCAAAGAAAGTATATTGCCATTGTGGCTTCCGGTATTCTTGGTGGTAGCACTTATTTTACCAGCGAACTTTTCAACGGCGGCAATTGTTTTTTCAATGGTAATGGTATTGTGTTTTTTAGGCGGATATCCTATGAAATATTTATTAGGCATTGTTGGAACGGGAGTTTTGTTTTTGTCCATATTCATATTAACGGCAAAAGCGTTTCCAGATTTATTTCCGAATAGGGTAGATACTTGGATGAGTAGAATCGATAGTTTCTCCAATCCGGATGATACGGAGGGGACTTATCAAATTGAAAGAGCAAAAATAGCGATTGCTACTGGTGGAGTAATGGGTAAAGGAGCGGGTAAAAGTGTGCAAAAGAACTTTTTGCCACAGAGTTCATCAGATTTTATCTATGCTATAATCGTTGAAGAATATGGATTAATAGGAGGATTTATACTCATGTTATTTTACTTGTTTCTACTTTTTAGAATAGTGGTCGTTGCCAATGGCTGCGCCTCTGTATTTAGTAAGTTGTTAGTGCTTGGGGTAGGCTTGCCTATTGTTTTTCAAGCATTGATAAATATGGCAGTAGCGGTAGAGTTGTTTCCGGTAACGGGGCAAAATTTACCATTGATCAGTAGTGGAGGTACATCAAGTTGGATGACCTGTTTGGCAATAGGGATAATTTTAAGTGCAAGTAATAAAAGTATAGCCCAGGAGAGTGCTTCTGGCAATGATATTGATATGGATGAAACAAACCCTTTAGAGATTTTAAGTGGGCAGTTATAAGTTTATTCTATCAGGAGGAGGTACAGGCGGGCATATTTATCCTGCGATAGCCATAGCGAACGAATTGAAAAGGAGATATCCTGATGCCGAGTTTTTGTTCGTTGGGGCAAAGGATAGAATGGAGATGGAGAAAGTACCGCAAGCAGGGTACAAAATAGAAGGATTGTGGATTACGGGAATTCAGCGAAAACTGACCCTTAAAAATCTACTTTTTCCAATAAAATTGATAAGTAGTTTAATGAGAGCAAATAGCATCGTATCGAAGTTTAAACCACATGCCGTAATTGGCACGGGTGGTTTTGCTAGTGGTCCGTTGTTAAAGATGGCAACCACAAAAGGAATACCATGTGTGTTGCAAGAACAGAATTCTTTTGCAGGTATTACCAATAAACTATTGAAAGATAAAGTGAAGAAAATCTGCGTGGCCTATGATGGCATGGAGAAATTTTTTCCAAAAGATAAAATTGTAAAAACGGGTAATCCTGTACGTTCAGATTTGGTGGAATTAAAAGCTACCAAAGAAGAAGCTTTAAGTTATTTTGAATTGAATGCCGATAAAAAAGTGTTGTTGGTGTTGGGTGGCAGTTTAGGAGCCAGACGCATTAATCAGCTAGTAGCAGATCATTTAGCATATTTTGAGGCACTAGGATTGCAGGTGATATGGCAATGTGGTAAAGGATATTATGAAACCTACAAATCGCATCAGTCGTCAACTATAAAAGTACATGCCTTTTTGAATTCTATGGATAAAGCCTATGTAGCGGCAGATTTCATTATTTCAAGAGCAGGTGCAGGTGCGGTATCAGAATTGTGCTTGGTAGGCAAACCAACATTTTTTATTCCGTCTCCAGTAGTAGCAGAAGATCACCAGACTATGAATGCATTATCGCTTGTAGGTCACGATGCTGCAATTATGATTAGAGAAAAAGAGCTGGACGCAACATTTAAATCTGAATTTGAATCGGTATTTAAATCAGCAGAAAAGCAACAAGAATTATCAAAGAATATTAAGTCGTTGGCATTACCGAATGCTACGTCTGATATCTGCGATGAAATAGAAAAATTGATTAAATAAAATGAACGTAACGCAAATACATAGGGTGTATTTTATTGGCATTGGAGGCATAGGTATGTCTGCTTTGGCGCGTTATTTTGCGTTCATTGATAAAGCGGTTGCAGGATATGATAAAACCGAGACTCCGCTAACAAAAGAATTAGCAAGTTCAGGTATTGATATTCATTACACAGATGATATCGATACAGTGCTGCAAGAATATAAGAATGATGCAGCGCATACCTTGGTAGTATATACCCCAGCGGTGCCTTCTAGTCATTCTGAATATCAGTATTTTTTAAATAACGGGTTCACGATTAAGAAACGTTCAGAAGTACTAGGCTTAATAACTAAAGATTCTTTTTGTTTAGCTGTTGCAGGTACACATGGTAAGACAACGACCTCAAGTATTTTGGCACATTTGTTAAAAGAAACGGGAGTTAAAATGACTGCGTTCTTAGGTGGAATTTCAGAAGACTTTAATAGTAATTTCCTTTTAGAAGGAACAGAATATTCGGTAGTCGAGGCAGATGAATTTGATCGTTCATTTATGCAATTGACACCCAATGTAGCTTGTGTTACGTCAATGGATGCTGATCACCTTGATATTTATGGCGATGCGCAAGAGTTAGAAAGAACATTTGTAGATTTTACTAAACGCTTAAAACCGGGCGGTAAATTATTTGTTCGTAATGGTTTGCCTTTAAAGGGGCTGACCTATGGTATAGAAGACGATTCGGATTATTGTATCCGAAACATAAAAATAGAACATGGCACCTACATATTCGATTTGGAGACTCCTGACCTCAAACTAGAAGGAGTTGAATTTAACAAACCCGGAAGACATAATTTGTTGAACGGTCTGGTAGCTTTTGCAATGGCGATGCAAGCAGGTTCCCCACCGCATCGTCTTGCAGATGCATTAGCGACTTTCAAAGGTGTTCAAAGACGTTTTTCGTATCAAATCAAAAATGATGACTTCATTTTTATAGATGATTATGCACATCATCCTACAGAAATCAATGCGGTTTTTGAAGCGGTTTCAGAAATGCATCCAACTAAAAAAGTATTGGCAATTTTTCAGCCACACTTGTTTTCAAGAACACGCGATTTTGCAGATGAGTTCGCAAAAAGCTTATCGCAATTCGAAAATATTTTGCTTTTAGATATCTATCCGGCTAGAGAAGAACCACTTGAAGGTATTACGGCAGAATGGTTGTTGGATAAGGTGACAAGTAGTAGTAAAAAATTAATTTCAAAAGAACAAATCCTTTTTGAGATAAAAAAACAAGATCCTGAGGTTTTACTAACAATGGGGGCTGGAGATATAGGTTTAGAAGTTGTGAAAATAAAAAAAGAAATGTCGTATGCAGGTTAATTGGAATTTTATAAAGTTAATGGCTTTAGTTCTGGTAATCATGGGGTTATATGCTTTTTCGAATGAGCGTAATAGTGCTAAGAATGTTACGGGAATGAAGGTAGAATTCATTGGAGATCAAAATTTATACCTCACTGAAGGAGCGGTTAATAAATTGTTAATACAAAATTACGGTAGCCTTGATAATGTGCCTAAAGAAAATATAGTTTTGAATACTGTAGAAAAGGCCCTTGAGGCCAATGAAATGGTGAAAAGTGCACAAGTCTATATAACAATAGATGGTGAGCTAACGTCGAGAATAGTTCAACGTAAGCCAATAGGACGTATTGAGGGGGATTCAAAATTCTATTTGGACGATGAAGGAAAGAGAATGCCGCTTTCAAGTAATCATTCAGCAAGAGTTCCCATCATAACGGGCAATATCAGTGGTAAAAGCCTTGAAGATGTCTATGTCATTTTGGAACAAATAAATAGGGACGATTTTTTTCGTGAATCGGTTATTGGTATTCACATTAAAGGAGAAGAAGAATATCAGTTACGATTAAGGCTTAACAATTTTGTTGTGAACATAGGCGGTATTGAAGATTTAGAGGCCAAGTTTAGCAATTTTAAGGCATTTTATGCCAAAGCGAACAAGGATGAAACCTTGGAAGATTATGCAGAAGTAAGTTTAGAATTCAATAACCAGGTGGTGTGCACTAAAATATAATTAAAATGGAACAAACTAAATATTCAGTCGGTTTAGACATTGGAACAACGAAAATCGTTGCCATAATCGGAAAGCAAAACGAGTATGGTAAAATTGAGATTTTGGGTATCGGTAAGTCCAAAAGTTTAGGTGTACACAGGGGTGTGGTAAATAATATTACCCAGACCATAAAATCTATTCAGCAGGCGGTTGAAGAAGCAGAGGCTAATTCTGGACTTAAAATAGGGTCTGTTGTTGTGGGTATAGCTGGTCAACATATAAGAAGTTTACAGCACAGCGATTACATCACTAGAAAAGATTCTGAGGAAGTGATTGGCGACGAAGATGTAGACTTACTATGTAATCAAGTGCACAAATTGATTATGCTACCTGGTGAAGAGATCATTCATGTTTTACCACAAGAATACAAAGTTGATGGACAAGCTGAAATACGCGAACCTGTTGGTATGTATGGCGGTAGGTTAGAAGCAAACTTTCATGTAGTAGTTGGTCAAGTAGTTTCAATAAAGAATGTTGGTCGTTGCATTAAAAGTGCAGGATTAGATTTGGGAAATATAACTCTAGAGCCATTGGCATCATCTGACGCTGTATTGAGTCAAGAAGAAAAAGAAGCAGGTGTAGCATTGATCGATATAGGTGGTGGTACTACTGATCTGGCCATTTTCAAAGACGGTATCATTAGACATACTGCAGTGATACCTTTCGGTGGTGGAGTTATTACGGAAGATATTAAAGAAGGATGTTCGATTATAGAAAAACAGGCAGAATTGTTGAAAACCAGATTTGGTTCGGCATGGCCGGGAGAGAACAGAGATAACGAAATTGTATCTATACCAGGTTTACGTGGTAGAGAGCCAAAAGAAATCTCTTTGAAAAATCTTTCTAAAATAATTCATGCACGTGTAGTTGAGATTATCGAGCAGGTATATGTAGAAATTAAAAACTACGGTCACGAAGAACAAAAGAAGAAATTAATTGCAGGTATAGTGTTGACAGGTGGTGGAAGCCAACTAAAACATTTAAAGCAATTGGTGGAATATATAACAGGTATGGATACTCGAATCGGGTACCCTAACGAGCACCTAGCAGGCGATTCTGATGAAGAAGTTGCTAGTCCGTTATACGCAACAGCTGTTGGGCTTTTAATGAATGCCATTAAAAACCAGGAGAAGTTGAAATTGACGCAAGAAGAAATTTTACAAGAACAAGAGCAGGAAGAAGAGTTGGTATATGCTGAACGTGATACGGAAGCTGTAGCACGCCCGAACCTGCACAAAGAAAGAAAATCTGTTTTTGATAAGTGGTCTGAAAAATTGAAAGAATTTTTAGATAACGCAGAGTAATAAGCATAGCACAAGAGAATACATAACCAGTAATAATTAGAATATGAGTAAGAACAGCGAATTTGAAAATATCTCCTTTGATCTACCAAAGAATCAAAGCAACGTTATAAAAGTCATTGGTGTAGGTGGCGGTGGTAGTAATGCCATTAATCACATGTTCCAGGCAGGAATTAATGGAGTGGATTTTGTAATCTGTAATACAGATTCTCAGGCTTTAGACAATAGTCCGGTGCCTAACAAAATACAATTAGGTGTATCATTAACAGAAGGTTTGGGTGCTGGTGCCAATCCTGAAGTAGGTGAACAAGCTGCCATGGAAAGTATGGAAGAGATAAAAAGTATGTTGGATACAACTACTAAAATGATCTTCATTACTGCTGGTATGGGTGGGGGAACAGGAACTGGTGCTGCTCCCGTCATTGCCAAGTTTGCAAAAGAAATGGATGTTCTTACTGTTGGTATCGTTACAATGCCGTTTCAATTCGAAGGTAAAATGCGAGTTGAACAAGCACAACGCGGTATTGAAAAATTACGCAATAATGTCGATTCGCTGATCGTCATTAATAATAATAAATTAAGAGAAGTATACGGTAACCTTGGTTTCAAAGCAGGTTTCTCTAAAGCTGATGAAGTATTGGCAACTGCAGCTAGAGGTATTGCAGAAGTTATTACACACCACTATACACAAAACATAGATTTACGTGACGCTAAAACAGTACTATCTAATAGTGGTACTGCTATTATGGGTTCTGCTATTTCATCTGGTTCTGCAAGAGCTAATGAAGCAATCATGAAAGCATTAGATTCACCATTATTGAACGATAACAAAATTCAAGGTGCTAAAAATGTATTGTTGTTGATTGTTTCTGGTGCACAAGAAATTACTATCGATGAGATTGGTGAAATCAATGATCATATTCAAATAGAAGCAGGATACGGAGCAAACATCATTATGGGTGTTGGTGAAGATGAGAGCTTAGGCGAAGCTATTGCTGTTACGGTAATCGCTACGGGGTTTAATATAGAGCAACAAGATGATATTGTAAATACCGAGTCAAAGAAAATAATTCATACGTTAGAAGAAGGTCAACGTGCAGAGGCAATGTTGTTATCTAACCAAAAAACAGTCCATACTTTAGAAATGGATGATGAGGAAGAGGAGGTAAAACAAGTCAAACCCGTAAAAAAGTATGAGTTCGTTGAGGAAGAAGATTTTGACTTGATACCTACAACGAACTATATTAAAAATTTCAATGTTTTTTACGAGGAAGTACTAGCGGAAAATGTTTCAGAAGAAGATTTTGTCATCGTAGATGCACCTTCATCTTTTAGAGATATTGAAGTAATTGAGCCAGAAGAGATACACGTTGAAGAAGAAGATGATCAATTTACGGTAGCTTTTGATAGTTCTTCTAGAGATGAGGAAGAAAAAGAAAACGTAATCATGTTTGATTTACATGATGAAGTAAAAGATATAGATGTTAACGAAAGTATCGAGATTGTTCCGGTATTAGAATATAATAAGAATGGTGAAAAACGCTATAGTTTAGATGACTATATGCAATTAGAAAGCAAGCTTACGGGTGCAAAATCTAAAGCAGAAGAGTTCGAGCCAAAAATTATTGAAGACGAGTTAGTTTTCGAGAGAAAAACAGTAGCTCCAAAAAGAGAAGTGCAACCTGAGGAGCAATTAGATCCAATGGAAACTCCTATCGAAGAGTTATTGAGAGAAAGAGCGGATGAACGTAGAAGAAAATTAAAAGATTTTAACTATAAGTTCAAAAACAATGCGCCTACTAGTTATGATGAAAAGAAGCCGGCATACCAAAGACAAGGTGTTGATTTGAACGAAAATTCACGAGAAAAAAAGATTTCTAGAACATCATTGAGTGGAGATAGTAATGATGATATACAGTTGCGATCTAACAACTCGTTTTTACACGATAATGTAGACTAATAATAGTCTTACAATTTTTTATAAACCCGAAAACTAACTTAGTCTTCGGGTTTTATTTTTTATCTTTGCTGACCAAAATAAAGATGAAATGGGTTTACAGCAAAAAGTAATGGAGCAGTTGAAATTAGCTATGAAAGCAAAGGATTCGGTAGCACTAGAATCACTTCGAGCTATTAAATCTGCTTTATTGGTAGCGAGCACTAGTGGAAGTGCAGAAATAACAGAAGATGATGAGATACAAATCGTTCAGAAGTTAGTAAAACAAAGAAAAGATAGCGCAGCAATTTTTATAGAGCAAGGAAGACAAGATCTTGCTGATCCAGAATTGGCTCAGATTGCAGTAATCGAACAATTTTTACCTGAACAGCTTACAGAAGAAGAAGTAGAGAAAGTAGTTGTACAAACTATAGATGCTGTTGGTGCTTCAGGAATGAAGGATATGGGTAAGGTAATGGGAATTGTTTCTAAAGAATTAGCTGGTCAGGCAGATGGTAAATTGATTTCTACAATCGTAAAAAAGAAATTAGCATAAGTAGATAGTTGGTGGTAGTTGAATTATTAATTTTGCTAATTGCTAATTGCTAATTGCTAATTGCTAATTGCTAATTGCTAATTGAATTATGGCCTCGTGGCGCAACTGAATAGCGCATCAGATTTCGGCTCTGAGGGTTGGGGGTTTGAATCCCTTCGAGGTCACTTAAATTTAAGGTCTTGCTTTTGCAGGACCTTTTTTATTTCAAATTATGTTTTACGTATATATTTTAAAAAGTGAAGTTGATGGTCGTTTGTATAAAGGAATGACTACTGATCTTCAGAAAAGAATAGAACAGCATAATTTAGGTAACAATAAATCTACTAAAGGTTTTTTACCGTGGGTTTTGGTTTATAAAGAAGAATTTGAAACTCGAGTAGAAGCAAGGGAAAGAGAAAAGTATTTTAAGTCAGGTGTAGGTCGTGAATATTTGCAGAATATCATAAATGTTTAATCAGATGCATCAGACCTGCCTGCTGGCAGGCAGGTTTCGGCTCTGAGGGTTGGGGGTTTGAATCCCTTCGAGGTCACTTAAATTTAAGGTCTTGCTTTTGCAGGACCTTTTTTATTTCAAATTATGTTTTACGTATATATTTTAAAAAGTGAAGTTGATGATCGTTTGTATAAAGGAATGACTACTGATCTTCAGAAAAGAATAGAACAACATAATTTAGGTAACAATAAATCTACTAAAGGTTTTTTACCGTGGGTTTTGGTTTATAAAGAAGAATTTGAAACTCGAGTAGAAGCAAGGGAAAGAGAAAAGTATTTTAAGTCAGGTGTAGGTCGTGAATATTTGCAGAATATCATAAATGTTTAATCAGATGCATCAGACCTGCCTGCCGGCAGG
>NZ_SNZW01000020.1:156552-157606 GCF_004364175.1 Maribacter caenipelagi
AAGCAAGGGAAAGAGAAAAGTATTTTAAGTCAGGTGTAGGTCGTGAATATTTGCAGAATATCATAAATGTTTAATCAGATGCATCAGACCTGCCTGCCGGCAGGCAGGTTTCTGCTCTGAGGGTTGGGGGTTTGAATCCCTTCGAGGTCACTAAGTTTTAAAGCCACATCTTAAAAGGTGTGGCTTTTTTTTGCGTTTTAGTCATTGTTGTAATAAGGCGAATTGCATTACTTATTTATATGGGTAGGCTTAGATGAATAGGTAGGGGACAATTTAAATTTCATATCATTTTATGTTTGGGCTATTGAATATGATGATAGTATTTACAAATAGTATAGGTGTAATTGTTTTTAAGTAGAGTTTAAAACTGATGATTATCCTTGCTGATTAATTATATACCAAGTTCAAATAGTATGAATTCGATGTAGTATATATGAGTAACAATTAAAATCAATCTTTCTCTAGGTATGTTTTTACCGTTGTGAGGGTGTAAATCTTAAAACTGTGATGTTGTTATATATATATGATTCACTTTTTTTATGTCTTAATGTATGAAATAATGACTAGTTAAAATTTCTTTTTTGAGCATCTAATGTTGTTTGAATAAGAGAAAATCAGACCAGTTTATTAGTGGAGGATTATAATGTATATCATGGTAATCATTGCTGTTTAATTTTTATTCGTTTTCCTTTGGTTTCTAACCTACGGTAAATCATGCAGTTAGTGGTGTGGTTAAAAACTTTCGTTTTTTTTATTTAAAAAGTGTTGTGATATTAAGAATAGTGTGTACATTTGCACCCCGCAAACGAGGAAGATGATTATCGGAATCGGGGTTTGGGAAAGGTTCATATAGATGTTGTTTTGTATTGGCGAAAAAAAGAAAAATAATTTTTTTCGATAAAAGTTGCCAGGTTAAAAAACAGTTGTATATTTGCAGCCGCTTAGGGAAACACCTAAGTGAAACGAGGCCGGGGAATCGAGGGATTTCAGGTCGAGTGGATAGAAGTTCATTGAAATATTGTGGAGATAAGAATCGAGAATAGGTGAGGACCTG
>NZ_SNZW01000001.1:0-137937 GCF_004364175.1 Maribacter caenipelagi
GTATTTAGAAAAAAAGAACAATCAGTGAGGTTAGAAACTAATTTAGTGTAAACCATAATCTATAACTTTTGTAAACCATGTATATTAACGAACATATTACTCAAATTAAATAATCGAGCTAATGAAAAACTTTTTGAACATTAAAAATCTCAAAATGGTACTTGGGTTTGCAACAGGTTTTGCTATTTATGATTACTTTGCTGACGGACAAGTCGATTGGATAAGAGCAATAGTTACGGCAATTTTGGCGGTTGTTATTATGGCAATTTTTAACGGACTCAAAAAATAAAATGAATTGTAAAAACTGCGATAATTTAACTAGTGGAAAATTTTGTGCTAATTGTGGACAAAACACTAGAGTTGACAAATTAAATCTCCCAAATTTCTTAACTGAAATTTCGGATAATGTTTTTCAGCTAAATCGTGGACTCTTTTACACAATTAAAGAGTTATTCGCTAGACCAGGTCATACGATTAGAGGTTTTATACAAGGTAGAAGAAAAGAATATTTTAAACCAATTGCGTACGTATTGACCTTGTCAACAATTTATTTCTTTATTTCTCAATTATCTGACAATGCCACATTAATTGACAACTTCCTAGCTGGATATTCAAATGGAGGCGAAGAACACGGGTTGGAAACCAATTCATCCCCTATTTTAAATTGGTTATCCGATAACTATGCTTATACCACTTTACTTTTACTTCCACTTTTTTCTTTTGCGACATACCTCTCCTTCAATGGACTAGGACAAAATTATCTTGAGCATATTGTAATTAACTCCTATATAACAGGACAACAAGCGATTATTTACTCATTTTTCATGATTATTGGAGTGTTGATTGATAAAGAAGATATTACTGTTTTAGCAGCGGTTATAATTTGTGCAATATTTAATTATTGGACTTTTTCTCAATTTTATTCTAATACAAAAGGATTTATAATCATTTTCAGATTATTTCTTTCTTATATTTTATATGTAGTTTTTGTATCTATATTTCTAATAGCTTTTACCCTTAAATCGTTTGCAATGTGAGAAAGAATACTAAACACAACAAAAGTAACCGTTGCACAACTCCTTTTATAAAATAAATAGATGATTTTCAGATGGTTTGACAAAATTAAATATCTTACAACCAACTGTTTATGATTTTTATAAACTTAAAAAATAGATTTTTAAGCTTATTTTATGGTTGTGCAACAGCCACAAAACCTAAACGTAATGTGGACTTCAGGGCAAAAACGAAAGGTCTGTGTACATCTTCCTACCGCCTTACTTGCCATAGTCGTGACCGTAAAAACAACGTTAGTAAAAGTTCACAAAAAAATAATATATAAAGTAATAATCCACAAATTTTCAAAATTAACTTTACTGAGAACTTTATAAAATAAAACACTAATGGGACATTGTAAAAATTTGCTAGTGTTGCTTTTAGCTATCTTCATAATGTTTGCAGGTTGTGAAAAAGATGAAATTGAACAAACAGATAATTTAGACCCATTTGGAATCCTTGGAAAATGGAAACTTGAGACAAAAACAATAAATGGGATTACAGATTCATCAAATCAATGTTGCGATTATATTGATTTCAAAACAGATAGTGAACTGAATGACCTAAAAGGAGAGTTCATGGCTACTGGTGAAGAATATGAAACAAATGGAGCATTTGAATTAAACACGCTAAATAACTTAATTCATTTTGAATTCGATAATACTCAAAAATCATATGAGTTTCGAATTACAGACAATCTGGCGACTTTCACTTATTTTGAAAATAACCAAGAAGTTATCGAAGATTGGAGAAAACAAGAATAAGAACGACCATGCAACAATGTATATGAAATCATAGCTCCCGTTCGGTCACTACGCTTCATATACTAACAGTAGCTACCAAATTAAAAAAAGAAACTCACGACAATAATATTTACCTCATTTTTGATATTAAATTGTAGTCAAAACATAACTATAACCCAAATACGTTAGTAATAAAAACTAAAAAACCAAGCCCTAAATTATTCTTTAGCGCTTGGTTTTCTTTTGATTTCAAAATTCCCAACTACTGTACCGTATACGTCGCTTTATTGGTTTGGGTAACCCTAAAGTAGCCGTGGGCATAATTATCTGGGTTGGTGGTGTTAATGCAGTTCCCTTTTACATCAACCGGTGTAGCTTCAAAAATACCTACCCCGCCCATTTGGTCTATAACAATATCTATATAGTTAAAATATGATCTAGAAATACCGTGCATGCTGATATTTACTACATCGCCAGGTAATAATGGTTGTATTTCTTCATCCTCATCATCATCAATTTCATACCACCAATCAACCTCGTTACCGTTAATGAATTCATCATCGCCTGTTTCCAATGTCGGCAACAGGTCTTGTGGTCTTTCAAACTTAAAAAGGTAATTATCGCCCTCTTCCTCAAAATCGGTAAATACGATATGCAACTCAATGGTTTCATCATCAAATCCGTCTTCGGTATCCTGGTAAATATCGGTAATATCAGGCACGGGGTTCATGGTGTCTTCGGCAATATATCGTTCGCCATCATACAAAATCTCTAAAGTATAGGTCGCTTCTAATTGTGGTTCAAAGGTACTTGTGGTATATGTGCCGTTATTCTGATCGGTAAAAAGAAAGACTTCTCCCGTAGCGTTATTGGTCACAGAAACTTCCGCCCCTGTAACATTGGTGCTTTCGGTATCAAAAAAAGGTGTTGACGTACGTAGGGTAATCAACTGCTCATTACCGGTAGTACCCTTTTCCCAATCTAAGGATGCCTCAACCACCAAACGTAAAGTATCGGTCTGTACATCAACATCAATAACATCTTCACAGCCAGTTAAAGCAACCGTGAACAGGGCTAGCAATAGTTTTATATAGTTTTTCATGGAATTAAAATTTAAAATTATAGGTGATGGATGGTACTATACCGAAAATGGCGGTTCTAGTAGCTTCATTGGCTCCCGTTTCTACATTCTGACCAAAGGAGACCGATGCCGCATTTTTACGGTTATAGGCATTGTAAATACCCAATACCCACTCGCCTTTTAATTTTGCATTTGGTTTTCTGTTCGGTTTATAGTTCACCGATAGGTCTAAACGATGATACGCCGGCAATCTATCGGAATTTCTGTCGGAATAACTGGCGATGGAAACACCCTCATATTCATATTGCCCATTAGGATACGTAACGGGTCTACCTGTTTGAAATACCAAATTGGTACCAAAACTCCATTTTTCGTTTAATTTATATGACCCCGAAATAGAAACATCATGTGTTCTATCATATGGCGTGTTGTACCAATTACCATCGTTAATACCGAGTCCGCCAGCATTTCCACCAGGGGTACGCTGTTCAGATTTGGAAAGGGTGTAAGAAATCCATCCCGTGAATTTACCTTCGTTCTTACGGAACAATAGCTCCAGTCCGTATGCTCTAGATTCCCCTTTTAGTATTTCGGTCTCAATGGTATTTTGACCAATAAGGTCAGAACCATCTATATAATCGATTCTATTATCGGTATTCTTAAAATAGATTTCCGCCTCCATGGAATAGGCTTTGTTCTTAAAATTACGGAAGTAGCCCAAAGCATATTGATTAGACAATTGCGGATTAATATACTGCCCGCTAGGTGCCCAAACATCTAACGGCGTGGCAGAAGAGGTGTTGGTCAATAAATGAATGTACTGCGCCACCCTAGAAAAGCCCGCTTTTAAAGAAGAATTATCATTTAAGGTATATGCCAAAGACGCCCTTGGCTCTAAATTGCCAAAGGTTTTAATGGCATCGCCTTTTTCATAAACCGTCTCCCCTATTGCCGTTCCCCGCTCATAAATGCCCAAATCTTCATTGTAGACCACGGGTTGATCATTCTCATATTCGGTCATAGGTTGACCACCAAGTCTAGAAAATGCACTGTAGCGCAAGCCGTATTGTGCGGTCAATTTTTCCGTTAATTTATGCTCTGCATTTACATACACTCCCGTTTCCAAAGCTTTCTTTTTATCCAATAACAAAGGGTTGACCGATGATGTTTCGGTCGTTGGTATAATTTCACCGGGATCAAACTCATAGTGGATTCCGCTTGCACCAAAATCTAGCTTGAACTTATCACTAAAGTAGTATTTTAGGTCGTATTTAATATTGTAATTGGTAATGGACGACACCCAATTAAACTCCGCCGAAGTAATGCCCAATTCATAATCATACTTGCTATAGATAAGGGAAAGATTAGAAAACAGTTTTTCGTTAAAAATATGATTCCAACGAAGGTTTGCGGTGGAGTTTCCATACGAACTGCTAAAGTTTTCTCCCAGCTCAAAAGCATCCCTACCAAAATATCCGGAAAGAAAAAGTCGGTTGTTCGTATTGATCTTATAATTCGTTTTAAGGTTTAAATCGTAAAAGCTCACACTATTATCTTGTCCGGCAGCTTTCAATAATAAATCGGCATACGAACGTCTACCCGCAATTAAAAAAGAGCCCTTTTCTTTGAATAATGGAGCTTCAAGCGCCAAACGGCTAGATATAATGCCAATACCACCCGTGGCGGCAAACCTCTTGCTGTTTCCATCCTTTTGTCTCACATCTAAAACCGAAGAAACACGACCACCGTAACGTGCGGGAATACCACCTTTATACAGTTTTACATCTTTTATGGCATCTGCATTGAAGACCGAGAAGAAACCGAACATGTGCGATGTGTTGTAAATAATAGCCTCATCTAACAGCACCAGGTTTTGATCACCAGCACCGCCACGTACATGAAAACCGCCGGTACCTTCACCATTATTGGTAACACCCGGAAGCATTTGTAAGGACTTTAGAATATCTACTTCGCCCAAAACCACCGGCATTTGCTTTACGGTTTCAATGTTCATTTTAAGAACACTCATTTCGGGTTTACGCAGCACGGCAATTTCAGACTCTTCTGCCGTAACTTCTACTTCATCTAGCTGTGTAGATATTTCCGATAGTTCAAAATTGAAGTTTTGGTTTCGATCAAGATTTACATCTTGTTTAATATCGGCATACCCCATATAAGTAATAAGTAAGCGATATTCGCCTTTTGGAGCGGTAATAGAATAAAACCCATATTCGTTGGTTACTACACCAATTGTGGTTCCCTCTAAAAAAACAGATGCCCCAAAAAGGGTTTCTCCGTTTTCTATGTCAGATATTTTACCACTTATGGTATAGCTTTCTTGAGCTAAAACTGGAGTGTAACTAAGTAATAAAATAATAATACTTGTGACGCTAAGCCACCTTAAGCGCACTTTACGCTTTCCTTTTTTAATCATGTGTTTGTATAATTGATTGATGAATACCGCAATATGACTATATCCTTTTAAAAATGTTACACCAAAAGTGAATATTTAAGAAAATACTAACATTGACAAACAAGAATTAAAATCCATATTGTTTTAAAAATTTACACTGTTTTTTAATTAAAACGGTAAATTTCAGGTCTAACTTAAAACTCAGCTTACCAAATGAAAAACCTAAACAACATTGCGATAGTTTTCTTTATATTTTTCAGCATATCCATTACTGCTCAAAAAACTGAATACGCTAATCTACTTCAAAATATAGATGCTAGACAAAAGACATCATTAAATGGAAAATGGGATATTATCGTAGATCCATTAGAAAACGGATTTTACAATCACAGACTACAAGAGTATGATAAAGGGTATTTTAAGAATGCAAAAATGCAATCGCCTTCTGACCTTATAGAATATAATTTCGATACCAGCCTTCAGTTAAATGTACCCGGTGATTGGAATACGCAAATGGACAAACTTTACTACTATGAAGGTACATTGTGGTACAAGAAAGATTTCAACTATACTCCTACTTCTAATCAAGAAAGCTTTTTATACTTTGAAGCCGTAAATTATGAAGCAATTGTTTATTTAAATGGTGAAAAAATAGGTAAACACATTGGTGGTTACACTCCGTTTCAATTTAATGTCACAGATAAACTTGTAGAAGGAAATAACTTTGTTGTCGTAAAAGTCGATAACAAACGTAAAAAAGAAAATGTACCTACCGTAAACCAAGATTGGTGGAACTATGGTGGCATAACTAGGTCTGTTCATTTAATTTCTGTTCCTAAAAAGCATATTTCCGATTATTCGATAAAATTTGAGAAGGGAAAATACAATACCATTAAAGGCTGGGTAGCTGTAGCCAATTCTGCTGATGGCGAAACGGTTAACATTCAAATTCCTGAACTTAAAGAATCTGCAAAAGCAACTGTTACCGAAGGAAAAGCTTCTTTTTCAATCAAAGCCAAACCAAAATTATGGTCACCAGAATTGCCTAAATTATATGAGGTAATAATTGAAACCAGTACTGATAAAGTAGTCGATCAAATAGGATTTAGAACGATAACCACAGACGGTTCTAAAATATTGATTAATGGAGAAGAAACTTTTCTTAAAGGTATTAGTATTCATGAAGAGGCAGCCTTCAAAACAGGTCGTATTGTGTCTGCAGAAGAATGTAAAGTACTATTGAATTGGGCAAAAGAATTGGGTTGTAATTTTCTACGATTGGCGCATTATCCACATTCTGAGGCAATGGTGAAAGAAGCAGAGAAAATGGGCTTTTTAATATGGTCAGAAATTCCCGTGTATTGGACTATTCAGTTCGAAAATGAAGATACCTATGCCAATGCTGAAAATCAGCTGACCGAGATGATTTCCCGAGATAAAAACAGAGCTTCGGTAGTTTTATGGTCTATGGCCAATGAAACGCCTGAAAGTAAGCCACGTCTATCTTTTATAGGAAGTTTAGCCAAGAAAGCACGACAATTAGATGATACAAGATTAATTACCGCTGCTTTAGACACCCAAGGCAAGGGTGATGATGGAAATTTAATCGAAGACCCATTAGGTGAAGTTGTAGATGTTATCGGAATTAACAATTACTGCGGATGGTACTATGGCGATGTAAATTCGTGCAGTAGCATTAAATGGGCAAGTGCTTACAATAAACCAATGATCATGAGTGAAATTGGTGGTGGAGCTTTGTACGGTTTACATGGTGATAAAAATGAAAGATGGACAGAAGAATACCAAGATGAACTATTTAAGTCTAATATTGAGATGATGAAAAATATCGATTTTATGGTAGGATTATCTCCATGGATTTTGATGGATTTCCGTTCATCAAGACGTCCTTTACGTAGAATACAAGATGATTTCAACAGAAAAGGATTGATTTCTGAACAAGGCATGAAAAAGAAAGCTTTTTTCACTTTACAAGAGTATTATCATGACATGGATGAGAAATAAAATTGATAAAACGCTATATTAAAAAAGGGATTGATTACAGCTGCGTAATCAATCCCTTTTTTAATTTTAAACCTTCTAGTTATTCGGTATACGCTCCAGAAGAATACGTTAATTCATAACTGTGTGTGTATATCTCAAAAACGATTCCGAATGGATCTTCTACATAACACATTTTGTATGGCTTATCGTTAGGATAATAAGAACGTATTGGCATACGTTGTTTACCACCATATTCTACAAGTTTAGCAACTAAGTCCTCAATATTCGGGTCTTGTATACAAAAGTGAAATAGCCCTGTATTGAAAGGGTTGAAGTCCGGTGCTTCTTTTACTCCGTGAGGAAAAGAGAACAATTCTACACCAATGCCATCTGATGTAGACATATGTGCAATTTCAAACTCTTCCCAATCATCGCCAAAAACATCAATGCACATAATTCCTATTGCTGTTTCTTTCTCTTTTTTGATTTTTGAAGGTTTCATGATGACGTACCATCCCATTACCTCTGAGTAAAATGCTACCGCTTTCTCTAAATCTGGCACGGTAATACCAATATGTGAAAATGATTTTGGGTATGCTGTATTTGTTTTCATAACAATTATTTTATGGCACAAAATAAATATATATTTGCCTTATTAACAATAACTTACCTAAAAGTATTATAGTTACCAAAAGGAGTATTATACTAATTTTCAGTTATTTACATTTAAAATGAATTCTAATAAATATTGCCCTTTAGATCATACCATGAACTTAATTGGTACCAAATGGAAACCCATTGTACTTTTTCATCTTTTAGACGGTGCATTACGCTCTGGAGTGCTACAAAAAAAGGTACCGGGAATCTCCAATAAAATGTTTACCCAAACCGTACGTGAATTGGAAAAAGACGGATTGGTAAAAAGAGAGGTCTTTCCCGTTGTGCCACCAAAAGTAGAATACGGATTAACGAAACGTGGAAAATCACTAAAGCCTATTTTACTCAGTTTAGATTCTTGGGGAGCCAATGACACGGTTAACCAGCACGTTTAAAAGCAATTAGCCCTATTTTTACACAACAAAATATAGAATTTTAGGTTTTATAAAAAAATAATGGTTTTTGATGCAACTATTTGTTCCTTAGGTTGTCTATTAGATAATCAATCAAAAAATCAAACAGTAATGAAACCACTTCAAATAACTCTTTTATTTACATTGTTCCTGTCCGCTTTTGTGAGCTATGGGCAAGATGAAACCGATGAATACCTTGAATTTAATGACCGTAATAATGTTGTACATGGTGTGTATGTGGGCATAAATATGGGATTAGGTGAAATTGACGGAGAGAACGCTTATATAGGAGGTTTAAAAATAGCCTATGTCGCGAATCAACAATTTGAGGTTGGTTTTGTAGGTAACTTTCTTTATTCCGAACAAGATATATACAACAATAGCCTTTCTAGATATGAAGACCTTATTGCTGTTTATGGAGGTCTACATTTAGAACCCATTTTTTTCAGCAAAAGTCGTGTTAATCTATCCTTTCCGCTATTATTGGGTGCTGGTGCTGTGGGGTATATAGACGACAAGGTAAAACATGATGATAATTTTGAAGAAGAACTTGATGAGGATGACTTTGATGAAGTGTTTGTAGCCGAACCAGGAATAAATGCTCTTTTCAATATTTCAAGATACTTACAATTAGAAGCAGGAATAAAATATCGCTTTTCAAGCAGAACAGAACTTCCACCCACCAGAATTTCTAGAATAAACGGATTTTCTGCCGGTATAGGCATTAAAGTGGGCATTTTTAATATGGGACGTAACCGATATAAGAAAAACGTGCAATGATCAGAAAAAAGAAATCTAAAAAAGTCATAGAGACACAACACGTATTTACCGAAAACAATCAAGTTTTTATAAAGAACGAATCTTCATACAAAAAGAGTACAAGAACAGTATGGTCTCCTATTCCATTTAAATGGGTATCGATTGCAAAAGTACAAGAGACTTTGGTGCTTAAATAATGAAGAAGCTCGTTATATTTGAAGTCAGGTACAAGCGCAACCAATGACCACAAAAATAATTGAGATAACCGCAGAGCAAACTATCCCCATAAGACATAAGGTCATGTGGCCAAACCAGCCATTGGAGTTTGTAAAACTAACGGAAGACGATAAAGGTCTGCATTACGGACTTTATGTAGACGACCAACTTACCTCAATAATTTCGTTATTCATAAATGGTAAAGAAGCCCAATTCAGAAAATTTGCAACTTTAGAAACTTATCAAGGTCAAGGCTTTGGTAGTATGCTATTAAATGAAATCATGCACATTGCCCATACCAAAAAACTTAAAAGAATTTGGTGTAATGCCAGACAAAACAAAAGCGAATATTACACTAAATTTAATATGACCAAAACAAATACAACCTATGTTAAAGGCGGAATTGATTTTGTAATCATGGAACGGATTTTTCAATAAGAGTAGTATGATTAAAGATTACGACCAAATTACTGCCTATCACTACGCATCGTACAGACCTCTATTACACACAAAGATTTTAGAAAGCTATTTGCCAAATCATGAAAAGGTTGATTTAGGTTTAGATATTGGTTGTGGAACAGGGCAATCTGCCATTAGTTTATCTGCATTTTGTAAAAAGGTAATAGGTGTTGACCCAAGCCAAGAAATGATACAGAAGTCTATTGAGCACCCTTCTGTAACTTACCAAACGATGAAAAACAACCTGCTAGATTTTAATGATGATAGTTTTGATTTCATAACGTTTGCAGGTTCTTTATTCTATGCCAAATCACAAGAAATATTAGATGAGAGCATTAGAGTGAGTAAAACAAATGCCAAAGTCATAGCCTATGATTTTGAAATACTTTTATCACCGATATTCAAGCTTCTTGGAGTCAGTGAAGAAACGCACATAGCAAGCAATTATAATCATAAGGAAAACTTTACTGGCTTACAAACAGCAGCAATAACTCTTAATGAGCAATATAAACAAGCTATTGACCTTGAAATAACAATACCTGATCTGGCACATCTATTACTTTCCTCAAAAGAAGATTATGCTAAGTTATCTAACACTTTTGGACCAGAAAATTTATTCGAACGACTTATACAGCAATTACAAAACAAATTGGAATCTGAAAATATCACGCTAAAAGCAAATACGTATTTAACTGCGTATACTGTTTTGAAGTAAAAAGTGTCAAATTACTTTTTTCTCTTCATTAACTCCGCCTCAATATCTTTAAGCGTAAAGCCTTTTGCCTGCAATAACATTAAGTAGTGAAACAATAAATCTGCACTTTCGTATAAGAACAGTTCATCATTACTATCCATAGCCTCAATAACCGTTTCAACCGCTTCCTCCCCTACTTTTTGGGCAATTTTATTGATCCCTTTTCCAAATAAAGAAGCTACATATGATTTTTTACCATCGGCAGCAGTACGTCTTTGCTCAATAGTTGACTCAAGCTCAGATAAAAATCCGAAGTTAGAATCGTTAGCCTCGTTCCAACACGTATCAGAGCCTGTATGGCAGGTTGGACCCACAGGGTTTACCGTGATAAGTAATGAATCTTGATCACAGTCATTTTTTATAGAAACCAAATTTAGAAAATTACCGCTTTCTTCTCCTTTGGTCCATAATCTATTCTTAGATCTACTAAAGAAAGTTACCTTACCCGTTTCGGCAGTTTTAGTTAATGCCTCAGCATTCATATAGCCTAACATTAATACGTTTTTTGTACGTGCATCTTGAATGATTGCAGGTATTAATCCGTCGTTCGTTTTATCCCAATCCGGTGTTTTAAACTCCATATGTATTGTATTCTAATTATTTTTTTATTCTTTTCTAAGTCTTTAGTAATGTCCTGATCACAGAGCGTAGTCGAAGTGAAAATCGTGTCCCAAAGCCTTCGACTGCGCTCAGGGCGACATTCTATCTAATGTCTGTCACTGTCACCTGATACTGAAAACTGGTACTGCAAACTGAACACTATCTACTCTAAACTAATCAAGAGCAAACTTCACTGCAGCAAAAGCATGTTCTTTAGTGGTATCGATAATCAATACATCGCAATCATCTTGTTGTATTAACAAAGGTATCTCTGTACAACCTAAAATAACAGCATCTACTCCATCTTTTTCAGCCTTTTTAATAATCTCTAAATATTGCTGCTTAGATTTTTCTGTAATTATTCCTTTTGCCAATTCTGTATAAATAATGGAATGCACAATCTCACGATCTTGTTCATTTGGTATAATTACGTCTATAGCAAATTGCTTCTGTAAGACATCTTTATAGAAATCAAGTTCCATAGTATACTTTGTACCTAGCAATAAAACCTTTTGGCTCCCTTTTTCTTTAACAACAGCACCGGCTACTTCAGCGATATGTAGCAGAGGCACATTAATAGCTTCTTTAATCGCAGGCACACTTAAATGCATAGTATTGGCACAAACAAGAATAATATCTGCACCCGCTTTTTCTAACCGAACCGCAATTTCAGTCATTTGTTGGTGTAAAGTGTCCCAATCTCCTGCTGCTTGTTTTGCAGATATATCGGCGAAATTTACAGACTCAATTATACATGAACAAGAACTTTGACCACCAAGTACCTCCGCAACTTTAGTATTCAATAATTGGTAATATAATTGAGTAGACTGCCAAGTAATACCACCGATAAGACCTATTTTTTTCATTGTATAATTTTTTCTTGTTGTCTCTTATTTTAATCAGTTCATAAGCGTAGCCGAAGTGAAAATCATGTCCCAAAGCCTTTGAAAGCGCCCGCCTCGGCAGGTAAACTCAAGAGTCATTCTGACTACTGAAAACTGATACTGCAAACTAAACCCTCACCGGAATCCCGTTCCCCTGTAACTCAAGTTTCAATTCCTGAATTTCTATTTCCTTAAAATGGAAAACACTTGCTGCTAAGGCGGCATCTGCCTTACCTTCTATAAAAGTATCTGTAAAATGCTGCTTATTGCCAGCACCACCCGATGCAATGATAGGAATATTCAATTCTGTCGATAAAAGTGCCAAGGCTTCATTCGCAAACCCGTCTTTTGTACCATCATTATCCATAGAGGTGAATAAGATTTCTCCCGCTCCACGCTCTTCTACCTCCTTAGCCCATTCAAACAACTTTCGTTCCGTTGGCACCTTACCTCCTACTAAATGAACAATCCATTCTCCATCGATCTGTTTGGCATCTATGGCAACTACAATACATTGCGAGCCAAATTTTGCAACCAAATCGTTAATCAATTGCGGATTCTTTACTGCAGATGAATTTATAGACACTTTATCCGCCCCGTTTTGAAGGAGAATATCAACGTCTTCAACAGAAGAAATTCCGCCACCAACGGTAAACGGTATATTTACTTTTTCGGCAACACGATATACTAAGTCCGCCAAAGTTTTACGTTTTTGCTCGGTAGCAGAAATGTCTAAAAAGACCAATTCATCTGCACCTTCTTTACTATATATTTCAGCAAGTTCAACTGGGTCACCAGCATCACGCAAATCAACGAAATTGATACCTTTTACGGTTCTACCGTCTTTGATGTCCAAACAAGGAATTATTCTTTTTGCTAACATGTTTCCCCCTCTAGCTCCCCCAAAAGGGGAGAATTAAAATTAAATATTTTATAGTTTCTCATAATTCGTTTCTTTGTAATCAAGGTGTTCCCCTTTGGGGGTTAGGGGGCTTTTCACGTTCAAATCTACCCCGTCGTAAAATCCCAGGTCTTTATTCTTCAACTGTTTCACCCAAAAGGCTATTTGCCCGGTATGATACGAATAATGCTCGACCACATGGAGAATAATACCTATTCCCGAAAAGGAAAAGCCTTGTACAGAACGTTTACGGACTAATTGCTCTGGTGTAGCATCAAAAATGATTCTTTTTGCCGAGTCTACAACAATATCTAACTTCTTCATCAGTTCCTCTTTTGTAAAACCGCCGGAGGTAGCAAATTCTACATCGCGATTTCTTGTATCTTCAGTTTCTCCTAACGATGAAATAGCATATTGTGAAATATTACCACATAGATGAAGCATTAAATTTGCAATGCTATTTAAAGCATCGTTCGGTTTTTGCCATACTTCTTCTTCAGATATATCAGCAAGACTTTTCTTGATCATACGCGTGCTTTCATCTATACGATAGAGAGCATTCTGCTTTAACTCTTCTATAATTTGAAATTCCTTATCCATTGTTTAAAATATAAGATTCCAATTGCTTTAGGCTAATTCTATTTTCATAAATAGCTTTACCAATAATAGTTCCTTCGCAACCCATTTCAGCAAGCTTTGGCAACTCGTCAAAAGTTGAAATTCCGCCAGAAGCAATTAATTTAAGATCTGTAGTTTGTGATAGTATTCTTGAATAAAGCTCAAACGACGGACCTTCTAACATACCGTCTTTACTGATATCTGTACAAATTACATATTGAATCCCTTTTGATTGATAACTCTGAATAAAAGGAATCAATTCTTCTTTTGACTCTTCTAACCAACCTGATACAGCAACTTTTTCATCCATGGCATCTGCACCTAATATTATTTTATCAGCACCATGCTTTTCTATCCAACCGAGAAATGTTTCAGCATCCTTAACTGCAATACTACCACCAGTAATTTGCTTGGCACCACTTTCAAAAGCGATACGCAAATCATCATCAGTTTTTAATCCGCCTCCAAAATCTATCTGCAGACCGGTCTTGGTAGCAATTTGTTCCAAAACCTTATGATTTACAATATGTTTTGATTTTGCACCATCTAAATCTACCAAATGTAAATGTTTAATTCCGTGCGCTTCAAACTCTTTTGCAACCTCTAACGGATTTTCATTGTATATTTTTTTAGTATCATAGTCGCCTTTTGAAAGACGTACACATTTTCCATCTATAATATCAATTGCAGGAATAATTCTCATGTTTTTACTCTAATATTTGTTTATCTACAGACATCCATAATGATGAATCTCCAATTTTATTGAATCCGTATCGCTCATATAATTGATGCGCATCTTTGGTTTTTAAAGCAAGTGTTTTAAGGTTTTTTATGGTAGTATCTGCCAAAATAGCTTCTACCAATATTTTACCATAACCTTTACCTTGAAACTTATCAAAAATTATCACATCCATGAAGTAGCCGAAATAAATATAATCCGTAACAACCCGTGCAAATCCAATTTGCGTGTTATCCAATGTGTAAATACCAAAACAATATGAATTCTCTATGGTGGTTTTCACATCATCTATAGTTCTACCCTTACCCCAATAGGATGATGCAATAAACTGTTGAATTTCTTCTACATTCAACAAATCCTTATTTTTAGAAATAAAGTAATCCTGCTCCATTACATTTTCAAAAAGTTTTCTAATATCTTTTCCCCAACATCACTGGATTTCTCTGGATGAAACTGAGTACCATAAAAATTATCTTTTTTCAAAGCAGCACTATATTCTATACCATAATTACATTCGGCAATTGTTTCAGTACATAATGGCGCATAAAAACTATGCACTAAATAAATATGCTCATTTTCTGCTATACCTTCAAATAGTCTAGATTTCAGATTTGTGATTTGATTCCACCCTATCTGCGGAACTTTTACTGTATTATCGAACTTAACAACATCTACATCAAAAATTCCTAGTCCTGTTGTATTGCCTTCTTCAGATGAATTACACATTAATTGCATCCCCAAACAAATACCCAATACAGGCTGTTTTAAAGTCGGAATAACTTTATCCAAACCACTGTTCAAAAGCATTTTCATAGCACTACTTGCCTCACCAACCCCTGGAAAAATAACTTTATCGGCACGCTGTATTTCAGAAACATCATTGCTTAAAACAGCTTCGTAACCTAATCGTTTTATAGCAAACTTAATGCTCTGTATATTTCCCGCTCCGTAATTTATAATTACAATGCCCCCCCCGTCCCCAAAAGGGGTGCTGATAGATGCTTTATTTTTTTCTGTATTCATAATATAAAACTTAAGAATTCCCCCTTTGGGGGTTAGGGGGCTTTTACAATACTCCTTTCGTACTTGGTAAAACCATTTTTTCCACATCCCTTTTCACTGCCATTTTAATACTCTTGGCAAAGGCTTTAAAAATGGCTTCAATCTTATGATGTTCGTTCGTGCCCTCTGCTTTTATATTTAAATTAGCCTTGGCGCCGTCAGTAAACGATTTAAAGAAATGGTGAAACATTTCCGTAGGCATGTCTCCTACCATTTCACGCTTAAAGTCTGCATTCCATACCAGCCAATTTCTACCACCAAAATCTATAGCGGATTGTGCTAAACAATCATCCATTGGCAGGCAGAATCCGTAGCGTTCTATACCTAGTTTATTTCCTAAAGCTGAATGAAATACCTCGCCTAATGCAATACCGGTATCTTCTATTGTATGGTGCTCATCTACTTCTAGGTCACCATCGACTTTGATCATTAAATCCATTTGCCCATGACGAGCCAATTGATCTAGCATGTGGTCAAAGAATGCCAGTCCGGTTTTAATATCACTTTTACCAGTACCATCTAGGTTCAGTTTTATGGCAATATCAGTTTCATTGGTTTTTCTATGAATTTCAGCCGTTCTATCATTCAACTTTAAGAATTCATAAATCTTCTCCCAATCATTACTTTCAATAGCAATATGGCTATCCAATTCATCACGTTTAACAGTGATTTCGCCAGTACCCAAATTGGTTTCATCATTAATGAATATACCTTTTGAACCTAAGTTTTTAGCCAATTCCATATCGGTTAATCGATCACCAATAACAAAAGAATTTTCCAAATCATAATCATCGGAAAAATATTCGGTCAACAGCCCTGTTCCAGGTTTTCTAGTGTTGGCATTTTCATGCGGAAAAGTTCTATCAAGAAATACCTTATCGAAAACCACGCCTTCATTTTCGAAAGATTTAAGAATAAAATTATGAACCGGCCAAAAGGTGTCCTCAGGAAAAACATCTGTTCCCAACCCGTCTTGGTTAGTAATCATTACCAATTCATAATCCAATTCTTTTGCAATTTTACCTAGAAAAGTAAATGCTTTTGGATAAAAAATCATTTTCTCGAAAGCATCTATTTGCTCATCTATTGTTTCTTTAATTATAGTTCCGTCACGGTCTATAAATAGTACTCGTTTTTTACTTTCCATATTACTTGGATAATTCTTTTAAAGCAGTAATTACACTATTGTTTTCTTTAGATGTACCAACGGTAAATCTCAGGGTATTTTCACATAAAGGTTGTGTTGTACGATTACGTACTACAATTCCTTTTTCCAATAATTGATTATATCTAAGGGTTGCATTATCAACTTTAGCCAGTATAAAATTGGCATCTGTCGGATAGATTGTTTCAACAAATGAAACTGCTTTAAAAGCCTCCGTGAGGTTGCTTCTTTCCGTTAAAATTGCAGCAACTTCTTCTTTAACCCCTTTTATATCCAACACTCGTTCTATGGCTTTATCCTGAGTTAATTGATTTACATTGTACGGAGGTTTAATCTTATTTAAAACAGCAATAATTTCATCTGATGCTATACACAATCCAAGTCGAATACCTGCCATACCATATGCTTTGGACAAGGTTTGGGTCACAATTAAATTAGGGTAATCTACCAATTTAGATGTCCAGCTTTCTTCGGATGAAAAGTCGATATAGGCTTCATCAATTACCACTAGTCCGTTAAACGAGGTCAATAGCTTTTCTATAATTGAAGTCGAAAAGCTATTGCCTGTAGGATTGTTGGGCGAGCAGATAAATAATAATTTCGTACTGCTATCAATTGTACTTAAAATTCCCTCAACGTTAGGTTGAAAATCATTGGTTAATAATACTTCTCGGTTTTCAACCAGATTAATTCCGGAAAGCACTTTGTACATTCCGTATGTAGGTGGCAATGTAACAATGTTATCTTGCTTAGGCTCACAGAACGCCCTGAACAATAAATCTAGGACTTCATCGCTACCATTTCCTAAAAGAATATTTTTTTCTTTAATACCTTTCTGTTCCGCTAAAATAGCCTTTAGACCTCGCTGTTGAGGATCAGGGTATCTATTGACTCCATTCTCAAACGGATTCTCATTGGCATCTAAAAAAACCATGGTAGAACCATCGGAAACATACTCGTCTCGTGCAGAGGAATACGGACTCAAGCCCTTTACATTCTCTCTTGTTAAACTATCTAGATTGAAACTCATTACTTCAATTCTGTATTGGTGTCATTGAGCGTAGCCGAAATGACATTATTTTAAACTATTTAATCTTAAGGTCACTGCATTCTTGTGTGCCTGTAATCCTTCGGCTTCTGCCATTAACTCTATAGCCTTGCCAATGTTTTGTATTCCTTGTTCATTGATTTTCTGAAAAGTCATGCTTTTCAGAAAACTATCTAAATTCACTCCACTATACTGTTTAGCATAGCCATTTGTTGGTAAGGTATGATTGGTTCCTGATGCATAATCTCCAGCACTTTCAGGCGTATAATTCCCTATAAACACAGAACCTGCATTATAGGTGTTTTCGATATAAAAATCTTCATTTTCTACACAAACAATGTAATGTTCCGGTCCGTATTCATTGATGAGATCTAAAGCCTCTTGGTCATTTTCAACATAAATCAGTTTACTATTGGCAATTGCTTGTTTTGCTATTTCCTTACGTGGTAACTCTTCTAATTGTTGGGCTACTTCTTTCTCTACAGCATCTATCATGCTCTTGGAAGTGGAAACCAATATCACCTGACTATCTACCCCGTGTTCAGCCTGACTCAACAAGTCGGAAGCAACAAAAGCGGCGTTAGCAGAGTCATCGGCAACGACCAGTAATTCTGAAGGACCTGCAGGCATATCAATAGCAACACCATACTTTGTAGCTATTTGTTTTGCAACAGTTACATACTGATTTCCTGGTCCGAATATTTTATATACCTGAGGAATTGTCTCCGTACCGAATGTCATTCCTGCAATAGCCTGAATACCACCTACTTTTACAATTTTGGTTACTCCGCATAAATTAGCAGCGTATAAAATAGCAGGGTTCAATTTCCCTTCCTTGTCTGGAGGAGAACACAATACTATCTCTTTACAGCCGGCAATGGTAGCTGGTACTGCCAACATTAAAATGGTAGAAAATAAAGGAGCAGTTCCTCCCGGAATATACAGACCAACCTTCTGAATGGGTCTTTTTTCTTGCCAACAAGTCACACCCGCTGCAGTTTCAACTTCTACCCGGTCGGTTTTTTGAGCATTGTGAAATACTTCTATATTAGATTTAGCAAGTTTTATAGCCTCTTTTAAATCATTGGAAACTAAAGACTTTGCAGCTTCAATTTCAGCCTCTGAAACAAGCATATTTTCCAAAACCACCTTATCAAATTGCTCGGTATACTTTTTTAACGTTCCGTCACCGTTTGATCTTACCTCTTCAAAAATACCGTTGACCAATCGTTCAATATCGGCAACCGTTTGGGTTGGGCGTTTTAAAACGTCTTTCCAATCTGCTCTCTTGGGGTTATATATTTTATTCATTTCTTAATTTAGCTATTAGCCCTAAGCTTTTGGCTTTTGGCAAAACACAAACATTTAATTTAGCTAATGGCAAAAGGCTAGAAGCTTTTTTTACAATACCATCTTTTCAATTGCGCAAACAAGAATACCTTCTGCTCCTGCTTTCTTTAACTCATCAATTACTTCCCAAAATTTATCTTTGTTGATTACCGTGTGTACTGAGCTCCAACCTTCATCTGCCAATGGCAATACAGTCGGACTTCTCATGCCTGGTAATAGTTTTAGAATGCCGTCTAATTTCTCATTTGGTGCATTAAGCAACACATACTTAGATCCTCTAGCCCTTAAAACAGACTGAATTCTAAACTGTAGCTTTTCCAGCAATTCTTTTCGCTCAGCTGTTATTTTTGGAGAGACAGCCAATACGGCTTCACTAGTAAGCATTACTTCTACTTCTTTTAAGTTGTTTTTGAATAAAGTACTACCACTGGAAACAATATCACAAATAGCATCTGCAAGTCCAATATTCGGCGCAATTTCAACAGAACCATTAATAATATGTAAATCTGCCTTAACCCCTTTGTCTTTCAAATAATTCAATACTGTATTTGGGTAAGATGTTGCAATACGCTTACCTTCAAAATCTTTTACTGAATTGTACTTAACTGACTTTGGCACCGCCAAGGATACTTTACATTTTGAAAAGCCTAACTTCTCGGCAATTGAAATATCTTCACCTTTTTCAATTAATACATTTTCACCAATAATAGCAATATCTACCACACCATCTCTTAAGTATTGAGGGATATCTCCATTCCTTAAATAGAAAACTTCCATAGGGAAATTTCTTGATGAAGCCTTCAACTGATCTTTGCCATTATCAATGGAAATTCCGCAGTCTTTTAAAATTTGAAGGGATTCCTCATTTAGTCTTCCCGATTTCTGAATAGCAATTCTAATTTTAGTCATTTTCTTAATTTAATGCTTGGCAACCAAAAGAGATTTAAATACAAAACCCGTTTGATTGCTCAAACGGGTTTTTAAAATATGTTGTTCTACTACAATACATTCCTACCTCGCCTGAGCGTGAATATGGAAATGATGATGTGTAGTTCTGTTTTTCATTATTTCGTAAAAGTAAAAGGTATTTTTCATTTCACAAAACAAAAGTTTAAAATGAAACAAAAATAAATAAGTCCGTGTTTTAGTTATTTCCTAAAATTAAAGGTAAACCTGAGTCTCCACCCCCAACAACAATTACTTTAGAGTTTGGTGATTCAGACAATTTCAATGTCGCATCGATACCCTTATCTTGAAGAATTTTATCTGTTAAAGAAGCACTTAAAATTCTGTTCGCATCTGCCTTACCTTGTGCTTCGATAGTTACTTTTTCAGCTTCTTTCTTAGCAGTAACCAGTCTAAATTCATATTCTAAAGACTCCTGTTCTTGCTTTAACTTTCTCTCGATAGCATCTTTAATAGTAGGTGGCAAGGTAACATCTCTTACCAAAATTTCATTCAATTGAATATACTGACCTGAAACTATTTTTTGAGTCTCATCAAATATTTCTTGCTGAATGGCATCTCTTTTACTTGAATATAATTGCTCTGGCGTATAACGACCAACTACTGAACGTGCCGCAGAACGAATGGTTGGTAAAAGCACTCTAGAAATATAGTCTTCACCTTTTTCTTGATGTAATTTTCCTAAATCATTTCTAATTGGCTCGAACCAAGCAGATGCTTCTAATTTTATATCAAGGCCATTACTAGAAAGTACATTCATTTTTTCAAGTACTTCTTGTTGTCTTACTTCGTAAACCGTTACTCTATTCCAAGGTGCTACTAAATGAAATCCTTCACCCATAGGTGGCTCATCGGTTACAACACCTCCTCCAAAAGTTTTATACAAAACACCTGCTTGACCAGAGTCTATTGTAACTGTTGATTTTGAAATTGCAATAATTACTACAATAAAAATAAATATTGCGGGTAACGCAATCTTAGGTAACTTATCCATTATGTCTATTTAAATTAATCCGTTATATTTTCTGATAAACCATTCTGCTCCAAAGGCAAAAACTATAATTGCCAAAAGCATTCTGAAATCAATCAAAGATACGATATTTTCAGTGCTTTTCTCGGTAGGCACGTAAGCATCATTTTCTTTTAAATCTGTTAGTAGTTCTTCAATTTGAGAGGGGTAAAACATTTTTCCTCTAGAGTTGACGGCCAACTTTTCTAACTTTACATTATCGCTTGATACAAACTGATTCTCCATATCAAATTCAGAAATTACAAATTTTCCAGTTTCAACTTTTGACTCATTATCAACAGAAGCCACAAATTCATAAGACCCAGCTATTAAGTTAGATAAATCAGCTTCGAAGTACCCATTTTTCAAGATCATTGGGTACGTTTGGACCTTTTTAGTTTCCTTATTCGTTACTTTAATTTTCACCTTTGCGTTTGGGTCAAATAAAAATGCTTCATCAAAATACGTAACCGTTATAACGGTATTACTACTACCCTCGTACACCTTTTCATAATCAACGTTTAGTCTAGATTTGTTCTTTGAGCTAGTTAGATAGCGAATTAGATTGCCAATGAACTCATCGAAATTGATAAATTCATTTGTATTTCTAAACGTCTGCACTCTCCATTTCCAAAGGTTCTCCCCTAGTAAGAGTGCATGCTTACTGGCATTACGTTCTATAACCGCCATTAGTGGTTGCTGCACATCTAAACCTTTTATCTGAGTACCGAGTAAAGTTTCATATTGAGCTGTTATTAATATAGGACCGGCATCACTTACTAATGGAGGAAAATCGGTAAGGTCAAAATCTGTAATATCATATTTTGTAAATCCGTTGTTCAGCAACCCAAATACCTCTTGCTCAGGATATCCATTCTCTATTTCAAAAGCCAAATTGGCGTTATTCAAAAATGAATAATCTGTTTGTGTGCCAGTTATTATAATTGTATTTACGTTTTTACTTTTGGCATATTCAAAAGAATTCTTGAATCTAGCCGTAGGCTGATAAAAAATAAACAAATCATTTTCCTCTAAAATACTATTTGCTGCATTAGATTTTAAAATAGATACTTCTCGTTGCTCATTACTTTCAATAGCCTTTTTAAGAGCACCCAAATCTGGATGTAAAATATCTGCTATTAAAGCAATCTTAGTTTTCTCATCGATTACTTCAATACTTGTAGTTCTTTTATTGTTTTTAATATTTCTTTCTTCTGGCAATTGTGAAACTTCAACAACCAAATTTTTTATTCCTACCGCATTTGCCTCCACCTCAATAGAAATGGGTTTATAATTGTTCTGAGAATTTAGTTTCACGTTCTCCTTATGAACAACTTTAGAATTCATTTTAATAGATACAGTAGCCGATACGGCAGTGTTACCTTGGTATGAAACATAGGTTTCTAACGGAAATTTATTCTTTAGAAAAGCGTATTTATTGGTTTGAATAGACCCAACCGAAATATCCTTATACTTAGTAGTGTCACCTAAAACTACCGTGTAGACACTATTATTTTGATTGGATTTAAAATAGCTATAATCTTGCCCAATTGTCTGATTTCCATCAGATAACAGAATGGTAACCGTCTGTTCGCGCGCATACACATCTTTCAATGAAGACAGCGATTTATAGATGTTTGTATTTTTTTCTAAAAAAGAAAGACTGTCAAAAATCTGTAATTCAGCCCCAAAACTATAATCGGCAATTTTAAATCTATCTGAAATATTATCTGATGACTTAATTTCAGATATTATTTCACTTAGTTGCGTTCCATTCTCGGCAATAGATGTAGAATTATCAGCCAATATGACCAAATTAGGTTTCTCTAGGGTGTATGATTTTTGTGAGAACTGCGGATTGATAAGCAAAAGTAATAACCCGAAAATACCTGTAAAACGCAAAAAGGCTAAAAGCCAATGAATCTTGCTTTTAGCCTTCTGCTTATATATGTATTGAAAAACAACGATACCCAATGCTACTATCGCAGCAAGAATAATATACAATACCGTTATGCTTTCCATGTATAAACTAAAGATGTTCTTAAAAAGGAATCAAATAATAGCCTTCCTCCCGAATTATTTTGATTTAGGTCAACATACCACCATCAACATTCAATACCTGCCCAGTAACATAACCAGACAAATCTGATGCAAAGAAAAGACAAGCGTTTGCTATATCTTCAGTAGAACCACCACGTTTTAGAGGAATACCGTCTCTCCAACCTTGAACAGTTTTCTCGTCTAACTTATCGGTCATTTCAGTTTCAATGAAACCAGGTGCGATAGCATTACATCTAATATTTCTAGAACCTAATTCAAGGGCTACAGATTTCGTGAAACCGATCATACCCGCTTTAGAAGCGGCATAATTTGTTTGACCAGCGTTACCTTTTACCCCTACAACACTACTCATGTTGATAATAGAGCCATTACGTTGCTTTAATAAAGTTCGTTGTACTGCTTTCGTCATATTGAAAACAGATTTTAAATTGATATCGATAACGGCATCGAAATCCGCTTCTGACATACGCATTAACAGATTATCTTTTGTAATACCCGCGTTATTAATCAATACATCAATTCTACCACCAAAATCTTCTAAAACCTTAGCTACCAATTCTTCTGCTTCTTGAAAACTAGCCGCATTACTTTTATAAGCCTTGGCATTAACTCCCTTTGACTTTAATTCTTTCTCCAATTCTAAAGCTGGAGCTTCACTAGAGCTATATGTAAATGCAACGTTTGCACCGTGATCGGCAAAAACTTTGGCAATACCCATACCAATTCCTCTACTTGCTCCTGTAATGATGACGTTTTTATCTTCTAATAATTTCATAAGTCCGTTATTTAAAACCGAAGTTTACCAAATATACCTTTTGTTTAATTTATAGGCTAAAAAAAATCCCGCTATAAACGGGATTTTATATGAAAAATATGAGTTCTTAACCCATTACTTCTTTTACTTTCAAGCCTATTTCAGCAGGAGAATCTACAACGTGAATTCCACATTCTCTCATGATGCGTTTTTTAGCCTGAGCAGTATCATCGCTACCACCAACAATTGCGCCAGCATGACCCATTGTTCTACCAGCAGGTGCTGTTTCACCAGCAATAAAACCAACAACTGGTTTTTTACTACCACTAGCTTTGTACCACTGTGCAGCATCTGCTTCTAATTGACCTCCAATTTCACCGATCATAACCACACACTTTGTTTCTGGGTCATTGATCAAAAGCTCTACAGCTTCTTTAGTAGTTGTACCAATAATTGGATCACCACCAATACCGATTGCAGTTGTAATACCTAAACCTTGACGTACTACTTGATCAGCAGCCTCATAAGTCAATGTACCTGATTTAGATACGATACCAACATTACCTTCTTTAAAAACGAAACCTGGCATAATACCAACTTTTGCCTCACCTGGAGTAATAACACCAGGGCAGTTAGGACCGATTAAACGACAATCTCTATTTTTAATATAGTTGGCAACCTTCACCATATCGGCAACAGGAATACCTTCTGTAATTGTAATAATAACTTTAATACCTGCCTCTGCAGCTTCCATAATAGCATCTGCAGCAAAAGCTGGTGGAACAAATATAATCGTAGTATCTGCACCTACTTTCTCAACAGCTTCAGAAACCGTGTTGAAAACAGGTTTTCCTAAATGCTCTTGCCCTCCTTTACCGGGAGTAACACCACCAACGATATTAGTACCGTACTCAATCATCTGTCCGGCATGGAAAGTACCTTCACTACCCGTGAAACCTTGTACGATTATTTTGGAATCCTTATTTACTAATACGCTCATACTACTGTAGTTTTATTTTTTGATTAGAACAAAAATATAAGTTGTTAATGACTTTTATAGCATATACACCCTTATTTCTTATCCATTTTTTTAATTATTTCTGGAATCTTCTTTAAATAAGCTAATTGTTTCAATTTTTCACGTGATTCTTCGATAGGGGTACCGAAATAACTCTTGCCACCTTTCACTGATTTTGTAACTCCGGTTTGACCCATAATTATCGCTTTGGCACCAATTGTAATTCCGCTATTAGTTCCTACTTGTCCCCATATCGTTACTTCATCTTCAATAATAACACAGCCAGCGATACCGGTTTGCGAAGCAATTAAACACTTCTCGCCAATAACGGTATCATGACCAACATGAACTTGATTGTCTAATTTGGTTCCAAATCCGATTGTAGTATCACCTGTCACACCTCTATCAATCGTACAAAGAGCTCCAATATCAACATTATCTTTCAAAACGACTCTTCCACCAGAAATTAGTTTATCGAAACCTTCAGGGCGTTTTTTATAATAAAAAGCATCTGCACCTAAAACACTACCTGCATGTATGGTAACATTATTACCGATAATGCAATTATCGTAAATAGTAACGTTCGAGTGAATAAGGCAATTATCACCTATTTCTACATTGTTACCTATGAACGTATTAGGCTGAACAACAGTATCTTTACCGATTTTTGCAGTAACAGCAATGTTCTGACTACTCGGTACAAACGGCTGAAAAAATGTAGTTAATTTATTAAAATCTCGAAACGGATCATCTGATATCAATAACGCCTTCCCTTCTGGACATTCAACATTTTTATTGATTAAGATTACGGTAGCTTTAGACTGTAAAGCTTTATCATAGTACTTTGGATGATCCACAAAAACAATATCACCGTTTTGCACGACATGTATTTCGTTCATGCCCAAAACAGGAAAATCATCAACCCCAACATATTCGCTAGATATAATATCTGCAATCTGTTTTAATGAAAAAGTAGTTGGAAATTTCAATTAATTCGCTTAATTCTAATTAATGAATATATACTATTCTTTTACACGTTCCATATAAGAACCTGTAGAAGTATCTATCTTAACTTTATCACCTTCATTGATAAACAACGGTACATTTACCTCTGCGCCAGTTTCAACTGTTGCAGGTTTAGTAGCGTTTGTAGCAGTATTACCTTTTACACCAGGTTCAGTATATGTAATCTCTAAAATTACACTTGCAGGCATCTCTACAGATAATGGCATACTATCTTCCGTATTGAACATAATTTTAACCACTTCACCTTCTTTTAAAAGTCCCGGTGCGTCAAGAGAACTCTCTTGAAGCGTAATTTGATTATAATCATCGGTGTTCATAAAGTGATATGTTTCACCTTCAGGGTATAGATATTGGTAAGAACGTGTTTCTACACGTACATCTTCTATTTTATGACCTGCTGAAAACGTATTGTCCAATACTTTACCAGACGTAACACTTTTTAATTTGGTACGAACAAAAGCAGGACCTTTACCCGGTTTTACGTGTAAAAATTCAATTATCTTATAGATATCATTGTTATATCTGATGCATAGTCCTTTTCGTATATCTGATGTAGATGCCATTCGTAATATGTATTAATGTTGTTAACTTAAGTTTAGTGTGTTATTTAGTTATTGCTGAAATATCCTTTCATAATTCCACGTTGAGAATCGCGAATAAATTGTAATATTTCGTCACGTTCAGGAGTTGCTTCCATTTCTGCCTCAATAATTTGAACCGCTTGCGAGTTGTTATAGTTCTTCTGATAAAGAATTCTATATATGTTCTGAATTTCTCTAATTTTATCAGATACAAATCCTCTTCTTCTTAATCCTACAGAATTGATTCCAACATAAGATAAAGGCTCTCTTGCTGCTTTAACATAAGGTGGAACATCTTTTCTCACTAAAGAACCTCCGGTTACAAAAGCATGTTGACCAACCGATACAAATTGATGTACAGCAACCAAGCCAGCCAATATTACATTGTCACCAATAGTAACATGACCTGCTAATGTAGAGTTGTTTGAAAAAATACAGTTGTCACCTACTAGGCAATCATGTGCAACATGGCAATATGCCATGATTAGACAATTTTTACCGATAACGGTTTTCATACGATCAGAGGTACCTTTATGTATGGTGGCACATTCTCTGATAGTCGTATTATCGCCAATTACCACAGTAGTCTCTTCACCGTCGTATTTTAAATCTTGTGGAGATGCTGATATTACAGCGCCAGGAAAAATATTACAATTTTTACCAATGCGAGCACCTTCCATTATGGTCACGTTAGACCCGATCCAAGTACCATCGCCAATGATAACATTATTGTGTATAGTTGTAAACGGTTCAACTACTACATTCTTAGCAATTTTAGCTCCCGGATGTATATAGGCTAAAGGTTGATTCATTCTATGTTCTTTTTACTATTTGCGCCATTAATTCAGCTTCACTTACCAATTTATCATTTGCGTATGCATATGCTTGCATGTGGCAAATACCTCTTCTGATCGGTGTAATTAAACTACAGTGAAATATTAATGTATCGCCTGGCAATACTTGCCTTTTAAATTTTACTTTATCAATTTTCATGAATAAAGTCAAATAATTTTCTGGATCCGGTACAGTACTTAAAACTAAAATACCACCTGTTTGCGCCATAGCTTCAACTTGAAGCACACCTGGCATTACTGGAGCGCCTGGAAAGTGACCTACGAAGAAAGGTTCGTTCATCGTCACATTTTTCATACCAACAACATGCTTATTTGATAGCTCAATTATACGGTCTATTAATAAGAAAGGTGGTCTATGAGGTAGCATATCCATTATTTTATGGATATCCATTAGAGGAGGTAAGCTTAAATCGTACTTCGGAACTTTATTTCGTTTTTCTAATTTGATGATTTGCGAAAGTTTCTTTGCAAATTGGTTGTTTACATAATGACCAGGTTTATTGGCTATTACCTTACCTCGTATACGTGTGCCAATTAATGCTAAATCACCAATTACATCTAACAATTTATGTCTTGCGGCCTCGTTAGGTTGGTGTAATGTTAAGTTATCTAGAATACCATTTGCTTTTACAGAAAGTTTCTTTTTATTAAAAGCCTTCTCTAATTTCGTCATGGTGGCTTGAGAAATCTCCTTATCCACATAAACGATAGCATTGTTTAAATCACCACCTTTTATTAGTCCGTTTTCTAAAAGCATTTCTAACTCATGAAGAAAACTAAAAGTACGGGCATTTGAAATTTCAGATTTGAAATCAGAAAGCTTTTCTAAGGTAGCGTTTTGGGTTCCTAAGACTTTAGTACCAAAATCAACCATCGTCATCAATTGATATTCGTCTGATGGTATAATGGTTATTTCACTACCAGTTTCTTCATCTTTATAAGAAATGACATCTTTAACAATGTATTCTTCACGCTCAGCTTCTTGCTCAACAATACCTGCATTCTCTAAAACTTCTACAAAGAATTTAGAAGAACCATCCATAATTGGCGGCTCGGCCGCATCTAGCTCTATTAATACATTATCTATTTCAAGTCCAACCAAAGCTGCCAAAACGTGCTCTGAAGTCTGAATTTTTACACCATTCTTTTCTAAATTGGTACCTCTTTGTGTGTTTATAACTAGGTTAGCATCAGCTGGAATTATCGGCTCCCCTTCTAAATCTACCCTTTTAAATGCGTAACCGTGATTTTCATCTGCAGGTAAAAATTTAATAGTAACATTGCTTCCAGTATGTAAACCAACTCCCGTTAGGCTTACCTCTTTACTAATTGTTCTTTGTTTGCTGTTTGTTGTACTCATCGTCAATCTTTCTTTTCTAAGGTGTCGATTCTACTTATTATTCTCGGTAAATTCTTAAAATGAACATATGATTTATTGTAATCCCCATAATTTAATGCAGGTGAACCTTGTAGCACTTCATTATCCTTCACATTTCTTCCTATACCCGATTGTGCCTGAATTTTTACACGGTCACCAATAACGATATGACCAACAATACCAACTTGCCCACCGATCATACAATGCTTGCCTATTTTTGTAGAACCTGCAATACCGGTTTGTGCAGCAATAACAGTATGCTCGCCAATTTCAACATTATGCGCAATCTGTATTTGATTGTCTAGCTTCACTCCTTTTCTTAAAATCGTAGAACCTAGAGTAGCTCTGTCTATCGTGGTACCAGCACCTATATCAACATTATCTTCTAAAATAACATTACCGGTTTGTGGTACTTTCACAAACTCACCATTTTCATTTGGAGCGAACCCAAATCCGTCAGCACCTAGAACTGCACCGCTATTAACTACACAATTATTACCTATAACGGTTTCTGAATATACCTTGGCTCCTGCAAAAAGTATTACGTTGTTACCAATTTTTACATTATCGCCAATGTAGACATTAGGGTAAACTTTCACATTATCTCCTAGGGTAACGTTATTACCTAAATAAGCAAAAGCACCAATGTAAACATCAGTACCAAAGGTTGCGGTATCCGACTTAAAAATAGGCTCTTCAATGCCTACCTTATTGTTTTTGACCTGGTTATAATATTCTAGTAATTTAGAAAATGACTTATAAGCATCTTCGACCTTTATTAAAGTGGTCTGTAAATCTTGTTCTGGAACAAAACTCTTATTGACTATCGTTACCGATGCCTTTGTCTTGTAAATGAATGAAGTATATTTCGGATTAGCTAAAAAAGTAAGGGAACCTTCTTCGCCTTCCTCGATTTTAGCAAGTTTATGTACGGCTATTTCTGGATTTCCATGCACTTCTCCTTCTAAGATACCTGCAATCTGACCTGCTGTAAATTTCATGAGCGTAAAAGTAAGAAAAATTGTTAAACCCGTTCTTTAGGATAGCACATATAATATTTGGTTACCGTTTTTGAAAGCGCATTTAAATTAAGGTGGTCAGATAATTTAGCAACATCGGTAATCTTTCCGTTTTTCCTTAAAATGTTGATAGTCTGATGTTGCCTATCGTATGCTTTATTTTTAAGTTCACCTTTAAATACAAAATAGGATGCATCTTCATCTGTAAGATTATACTGAGTTTTCACCTTATTTAAGTGCATTAAAAACTTGCTTTCAGTAATTGGCTCTTTCTTTACCTTAATATGAAGTAGTTTTCGGTTGATGATCATTTCACATAAAGAGGCTAATACAAAATCATCTGAATATTGCCATTCTTTTAACGCGGCAAGAATATCTACATCATCAAGTTTTGCAAACTTTGCCAACGTTTCATTATCAAAATTATTTATATCGATATGATGCGTGAGAAAATAATCTAATGCCTTACTAGTATTTAAAGTATCACCTTTTTCAATTAAGAAACGAGCCCTCTTTAAAATACTAATGAGCAAACGTTCGGCAACTACAGCTGTTTTATGTAGGTAAACTTGCCAATACATAAAACGTCGTGCCATTAAAAATTTCTCAACAGAATAGATTCCCTTTTCTTCAACAACCAAATTACCATCAACTACATTAAGCATGGTTATAAGTCGCTCGGCATTCGTATTACCTTCGGCAACCCCGGTATAGAAACTATCTCTTTTTAAATAATCTAGGCGATCCATGTCTAATTGACTAGATACCAGCTGATTTAAGAATTTTTTAGAATGATTGCCAGTGAATATAGATATGGCTTCCGTTAAACTTCCGTTAAATCGCTCATTCAAATCTCGCATAAATTGAAGCGAAATAAATTCATGACTTACCCCTTCTACAATACTATGTTCCATAGCGTGAGAAAAAGGTCCGTGTCCAATATCATGCAAAAGAATAGCGCACAAAAGTCCTTCTTCCTCGATTTCAGTTATTTCAACACCCTTAAAACGAAGCACTTGAATAGATTTTTGCATTAAATACATACAGCCTAATGCATGATGAAATCGAGTATGGTGTGCCCCAGGATAAACTAAATAGGACAATCCCATTTGAGAGATTCTACGAAGCCTTTGAAAGTAAGGATCGGCAATGAGGTCAAAAATGAGCGCATTGGGAATTCTAATAAATCCGTAAATTGGATCATTAAAGATTTTCAATTTATTTGATGTCTTCAAGATAACGTCGTCTTTTCTGAAATTAACATTTCAAAGTTATACAAAAGCATTAGTATAGAATTTGATTATCGTCAAATAATAATTCAATGAACAAAATAAAAATATTGTGGGTAGATGATGAAATCGATTTGCTCAAGCCCCATATCATCTTTTTAGAATCAAAAAACTACAGTGTTATCACTTGCCGAAGCGGACAAGAAGCATTAGAAGAATTAGCCGAGACCAGAGTAGATATTGTCTTTTTAGATGAGAATATGCCAGGTATATCTGGCTTAGAAACACTTTCAGAAATTAAAATAATAGACAATTCTTTACCCGTTGTAATGATTACAAAAAGTGAGGAAGAATCTATAATGGAAGATGCTATCGGTTCTAAAATTGCCGATTATCTTATAAAACCAGTGAATCCAAATCAGATTCTTCTTTCGCTAAAAAAGAATTTAGACCACTCAAGATTGGTTTCTGAGAAGACTACCAGTAACTATCAACAAGAATTTAGAAAGATAGCGATGGATCTATCCATGGTAAGCACCTACCAAGAATGGGCAGATTTATATAAAAAATTGATTTATTGGGAATTGCAATTAGAAGAAATTGAAGATAGCGGGATGTTCGAAATTCTAGAATCTCAAAAGACGGAAGCAAATCAACAATTCGGAAAGTTTGTAGATAGAAATTATGAAGATTGGTTTACAGATACCGATGCGCCTGTAATGTCTCATACCCTATTTAAAGAATGGATTGTACCTGAAATTAAGGACCAGAAGACCTTGTTGATAGTAGTAGATAACTTGCGTTACGATCAGTGGTACGCTTTTGAAGATACGGTCAACTCATTTTATAAAAAGAAAAAGGAAGACTCATATTATAGCATATTACCAACAGCTACCCAATATGCGCGTAATGCTATATTCTCAGGGCTGACTCCGCTTGACATGGAAAAGAAATATCCAGAATGGTGGAAGAATGATACCGATGAAGGTGGTAAAAATTTATTTGAAGACAAGTTTTTAGGTGCGCAGTTAAAAAGACTGGGCTTAGATTTAAAATGGGAATACCACAAGATTAGTAGTCTAAAACAAGGAAAACATTTAAGTCAGAATTTTAAAGGTCAAAAAGACAACGACCTAACCGTAATTGTATACAATTTTGTTGATATGCTTTCTCATTCAAAAACAGAAATGGAAGTAATTAAAGAGTTGGCGTCAAATGATAAATCTTACAGGTCATTGACTACCAGTTGGTTTAAGAATTCGCCGATGTTAGAAATCATACAGCAAGCCCAAACTTTAGGAATGAAACTGATTATTACAACGGACCATGGAACTATAAATGTAAAATCCCCTTCTAAAGTGGTAGGCGACAGAGACACCAGTCTAAACCTACGTTATAAAACAGGGAGAAGCCTTACCTACGAAAAGAATGATGTCCTTGCCGCAAAAGACCCAAAATCTATTTACTTACCAAGTATAAACATGAGCAGCTCCTATATCTTTGCAAAGAACGATTTGTTTTTTGCCTACCCTAATAACTACAATCACTATGTTAGTTACTATAGAAACACCTACCAACATGGTGGCGTTTCGCTGGAAGAAATGATTATACCTTTTGTAGTTTTGGAACCTAAATAGATTTAGAAATATGGAATTCATTTATAAACAAAGTGAATTAAAAAATATTGCCAAGCAGATAATTGAACACTCACATAGTAAGTCGCTTGCATTTTATGCCCCTATGGGTGCTGGTAAAACTACTTTAATAAAAGCCATTGTAAAAGAATTGGGAAGTAGCGATAATGTAAGTAGCCCTACATTTGGTTTAGTGAATGAATACGCTTTGGAATCGGGCGAGCTCTTGGGCTATCATTTTGATTTTTATCGTTTGGATGATGAAGAAGAAGCAATGGATATGGGACTTGATGATTACTTGTCCTCAGGTAATTGGATTTTTATGGAATGGCCAGAGAAAATTCCAAGTTTAATACCTAATGATATTCAGAACATAACAATTGAAATTTTGGATGAAGTTACAAGAAGGCTAATCATCTCAGAATAAGGAGCAAAGATTAGGTAATAATATAAACTGATTTCGAATTTGTGAAATAAGCATCGTTCTAACTGAATATTTATTGCATTTTTTCGATGAAAAACCAATAATTCGACAAAACGAACAATAAATCAGTTAAAACACATAATTTTAACGATTAAAGGAGTTTTAGTTGTATATTTTTTCTTACGTTTGTAAGAGAACTAAATATTTAGTATAACCAAAAATCCCTTGAAAATGAAAAACAAAAAAACTCTACTAGCTTCAATCGCCTTAGGTGTATTTCTTTTAGCAATGACTGCTCCGATTATCGATATTGATAATCAAGACCTTAATGTTGATAAAAGAAAATTGACTAAAAAAATATAATTTTATGTAAATGTTAAAAATAAGAGAGCATTTTAATGCTCTCTTATTGTTTATAATATTTAGCAATTTACTTCGTTAGCATATAGTAATACTTATATGCAAATGATTAATAGAGTAAAAAGAAAAAAAGCTAAAAAGAAGATTTTTTTAGAATCCCTTTTGGTCTTTTTCATAGCTATATCTCCTTTTTTATATAAAATATATGACTATATACCATATGACCTAGATGGAGATGGAGTATTTTTTGGACTAACCTTAGGAAACAATGGTTTTCCAGACACTTCTACCTACTTATGGTATTTAACTTCTAAAATTGTTCCTCTTTATTTAATGATTTTTTGGTTTCTTACCTCTCGTGATTGGTGGTATCATATTATCATTATCCCAATTGCAATGTATGCCTTTCAAATGTTTGAAGTTTTCTATGACTCAGACAACATGATTGATACTGACAATATTTGGTGGCTAATTCCTATATGCATGATAACAATTCCATCAGTATATTTTATCCGGATTAAATTATATGACAAACACGTTAATGGAATTGATTTGGAGGCAATTGAGGCTGAATTAGAAGAACTTAAAAACAAAGGGTTTGATAATAAAGTTAATCTTGATACAGATGATAAAAGCGAAGTCGAACAACACGTTGAACACATTGAAATTCCAACCATTTCAGAAGATATCAATTCTAAACTATCTACAGGAAACTTAGAAAATATATTTAAGAATGTTCAAGAACGTATTCAAAGCTTGTTACATATTAAAACCTAAGTATCTATATTTTAAAGTATATATCAAAATATTCATTTCTTTAAAAATTGTACATTTGAGTTTCAAATCATTGATTTGAACAACTCATTATTAAGATATGGACCAACCCACTTCCCCTTTTAGTAAGCACCAATTAATTCCACAAGAGGAAACCCTAGAGGTTTTGCGTCAAAAAGGAGAATTGCACATTGGTATTCCTAAAGAGAACCAATATCAAGAAAAAAGAATATGCCTTACTCCAGATGCTGTAAATGCTATTACAGCAAATGGTCATCGTGTTTTAATAGAATCTGGCGCTGGTGAAGGCGCGCATTATTCCGATGCTGATTATGTTACTGCTGGCGGAGAAATTACTCGGGATACTAAGAAAGTTTTCGCTTGTCCGTTAATTCTTAAAGTAGAGCCTCCTACCCTAACAGAAATAGAATACATTAATCCGCAGACAACAATCATATCTGCCCTTCAAATCAAAACGCAATACAAAGAATATTTTGAAGAACTAGCACGAAAGCGAATTACCGCTATTGCATTTGAATACATTAGAGATGAAGAGGGTAAATACCCTGCAGTACGTTCATTAAGTGAAATTGCAGGAATTTCATCGGTATTAATTGCCGCAGAATTAATGGCTGCCAACAACAATGGTAATGGACTAATGTTTGGAAACATCAGTGGTGTACCACCTGTAGAAGTGGTAATTATCGGCGCAGGAACTGTCGGTGAGTTTGCAGCACGATCTGCTATAGGTATCGGAGCAAATGTCAAGGTTTTTGACAATTCTATTACCAAACTTAGAAATATACAGACCAACTTAAAACAAACGGTCTATACATCTACCATTCAACCTAAAAACCTATTAAAAGCATTAAAACGTTGCGATGTAGCTATCGGAGCAACTAGAGGTAAAGATCGATCTCCCGTTGTGGTAACTAGCTCAATGGTCGAGCACATGAAAAAAGGTGCAGTTATTATTGATGTCAGTATTGATACTGGCGGATGTTTTGAAACTAGTGAAATAACCGACCACAATAAGCCCACTAGAAAGAAATTTGATGTTATTCACTATGGCGTACCAAATATTCCGTCTAGATATCCAAAAACAGCATCGGTTAGTATAAGTAACATTTTCACTCCTTATTTACTGAAAATTGGAGAAGATGGCGGCTTAGAAAACTCACTTCGGTTTGACAAAGGTTTACGTAACGGACTTTATATGTACCATGGCATTTTGACCAATAAGTCTGTTGGAGAATGGTTCGATTTACAATACAGTGATATAAATTTCCTTATTTTTTAGAATACTAAAGACTTTCCTTTTCCTATCCATTTTAAAAGACATAATTTTGCGCTCTTAAAAGTATGGAAGTATGAACATGGATTTTATTAAAAGGTTAGGTTTTTTCTTGGTTGGCTTATCGATTGGCATTGTGTTTCTTACTTTTTTTATGAAAAAGAAATCTCAAGAAACCGGAGTATATTTTTGCTACCTACCAGACTGTAGAACATTGAAAGATATTCGCTCAAAATCTATGTACTATAGCGATGAAGCAAAGCAAAAACTTAAAGAGTTTGAATTAGATTCTATAGGCATCACTTACATTTTAACCGAAGGAGATGTTGATTTTAGTAAAAGTGACACAAAATCCGTTCCCTGTAAAACCTACATAGTAGAATCTGAATACAAGGAACAAGATTATATATTTACCGTACGAAATTGTAGAGAAAAAGCTTCAATTGAAAAAGTAGAACGACAATAAGCTTGTTTATATTTTTCTACGTTTTCTTTCTTTCTTTAATAAAGACAATTCTCTACTAGTTTGCCCTGCAACCGAAGTATTCTCATCGGCTCTTCTAATTAAGTAAGGCATAACATCACGCACGGGTCCGAATGGTAAATATTTGGCTACATTATATCCATTGGCAGCCAAGTTATAAGAGATATGATCACTCATACCATATAGCTGACCGAACCAGATATGGGTGTTATTTTTTGCAATACCTTTTTGCTCCATCAATTCCATTAAACGGTAACAACTATCTTCATTATGTGTGCCAGAGAAAATAGATAACGAATCTAGATTATCTATCATATATTCAATAGTTGCATTAAAGTTATCATCGGTCTCCGCTTTTGTTTTACAAATTGGCGAAGTATACCCATTTTCTTTTGCGCGTTCATTTTCCTTTTCCATATAAGCACCGCGAACTACTTTCATACCAACTAAAAATCCATCTCTCGTTGCACGTTCATGTAACGATTTTAGATATGGTAACCGATCCCATCTATACGTTTGTAATGTATTAAATACAATCCTTTTCTTTTTATTGTATTTACGCATCATCTCTTCAACAAGGTTATCTGCTGCATCTTGCATCCAGCTTTCTTCACCATCAATCAGTAATGAGACTTCAAGGTCATGGGCTTTTTTACAAACTTTATCAAACCTTTTGACAACACGTTGCCATTCTGCTTCTTCATCTTTGGTGAGTTCTATTTTCTCACTGATCTTTTGATACAAAGCAAAACGACCAAAACCTGTTGGTTTAAAAACAGCAAAAGGTATAGCCTCTTTCTCCTTGACAAAATCTAAAATGGTTAAAATCATTTCGGTAGCAGAATCAAAAGGATCCTCTTCATCTTTACCTTCTACAGAATAATCTAAAACCGAACAGACTCCCTTTTCCCACATTCGGTCAACCACGGGTATACAATCACGTTCATTTACGCCACCACAGAAATGATCAAAAACAGTTGCCCTAATCAAACCCTCTACAGGTAAATGGGCCTTAAACGCAAAATTGGTGATAAATGAACCCATTTTTACCAAAGGTTCATTTGAAATCATCTTAAAAAGAAAATAAGCTCTTTCTAATTCTGAATCTGATTTTAAGGCAAATGCCGTTGCAGTATTTTCAAATATTTGGTTCATTTTTTATAATTTCTATAACGATCAAATATAATCACAGAATTTATAATCCTAAGACTAAAAATAACCTTTATTTTGCGGTTAAATAGTCATTAATACTAAGCCATATTTTCGATGGATTCTATAATTTCAGATTCTTACGCAGTACATTTTAACGAAAATGCTTTTCAAGCATTGAACAATCACCTTTCAGAAAAAAAATATTCTACTATTTTTATTTTAGTGGATGAAAATACCCATGAGCTTTGCTTGCCAAATTTTATGGCAGAAATTAACGGTGACTATCAATTTGAAATTATTGAAATTGAATCTGGAGAAATAAATAAAAACATCGAAACCTGTGTTGGTGTTTGGGAAGCATTATCTGAATTAGGTGCCGACAGAAAAAGCGTCATGATAAATTTAGGTGGTGGAGTGCTTACGGATATGGGAGGATTCATTGCTTCAACCTTTAAACGGGGCATAGACTTTATAAATGTACCAACTACCCTATTATCTATGGTAGACGCCTCTGTTGGCGGTAAAACCGGCATAGACCTAGGTTCATTAAAAAATCAAATTGGTGTAATTAATCAGCCAGTAATGGTACTTGTAGTTCCTGATTTTCTTGATACACTAGAAAATAGACAGGTTATAAGCGGCTTTGCAGAAATGCTAAAACATGGTCTTATTCAAGACACCACCTATTGGGAAGCATTGAAAAAAGCTAAGGGTTTAGAGGATATGAAAAAGCACATTCTTACATCTATCCAAATTAAGAACAAGGTGGTTCTTCAAGACCCAACAGAGCAGAACATTCGTAAGATTCTAAATTACGGACACACACTTGGTCATGCAATCGAATCTTATTTTTTAGAGAGCGATTCAAAAGAAATGCTATTACACGGAGAGGCTATTGCCATCGGCATGATTCTAGAAGCTTACCTATCTAATAAGCTGTTAGAATTATCAGATGAATTTTTAGCGGATATTAAATCTACCTTTTTAAACAGGTATAATAAGGTAGAATTTTCAGATGAGGATATCGAAAATATTCTTAAATTAATGAAGTACGATAAGAAAAACTCTCATGGTAAAGTGAATTTTGTGTTGTTAAAATCTATTGGCAACCCGAAATATGATATTGAAATCCCCATAGAATTATTCCCTGAAGCGTTCGCTTACTACAAAGTTTAAAAAGTTCACATACTTAAAATGATACTTTCACAACTCTAAAAATTGAAAACTTAGTATTATTACTAGTTTAGTTATAGATAAATACAACCTTCTATAAATAAATAAGTTATGACCAAACGCCTTATTGATTACCGGAAACTAGACCACCAATTAGCAGCACTTTTAATAGAAACCTATCCTTATGGATATGGTGATGAAGACATCATCAGTTTTAAAAATATTAAAGGAGATTATGTTGAAGCAGTTGAACTAAAAACAACAGACACCTTATACCTAGTTAAGATAAGTAAAAGCCTTTCTAATTTCATCGCAAATTTTGAAGAGAACATAGAAAAGGAGCTAGAAAACAAAACAGCAGAAGAGGTTATGCAATCTGAAGAAATGACGAAAGCACTTTACCTAAACTTCGAAATGGAATCTGAAGAAGAGCTAGATTAATTAAAGTAGCGTTCTTGTAAAATATTTTCATGATGTTTTTGATGACCACTTATCACCAAACCTAATGCAGCTACAGACCAGGGTATATCACTAGCGGTACCCATTCTTTTTAGATGTTCATTTAACATCGTATCGAACAAACTAATTGAAGAATCACGAACATGAAGATATTCTTTCAATATATCTTCCTTTGTACGCTGGTTGGCATTACTTTCTGTAACGAAGGTATTATGATCAAAACCCGGTAATGCTGTTTTATCATTTCTAGATATTCTAAAAGCACGATATTGAAATACACGTTCAGTATCGATTAAGTGAACCAAAACTTCAGCTACGGTCCATTTACCTTCTCCGTAACTATAGAGAAATTGTTCATCGGTTAAGCCCTGAACTAAATCTTCAAAACTTTTTCTACCTTTTAAAAGCGCAACCTTTAAATCTTCTTGTTCATCAAGAGTTTTCAAATAAGTACCATAAAAAAATTGTAATTCTTCTCCTTTTAAATCTTTAACTGTCATTCTGAAAATTTAGAAAATAAAAACAAAAAAAGCCCAATCATATAAAATAACCGGGCTTAACTTAAGTTAGTTGAATAACCTACTTTTTATAACTCATTAAAAATAGTATGCATCAAACGTTTTTTATCATTAAAACTTTCTTCTAATGAAATCATCGTTTCAGTTCTACTAATACCATCAATATCATCTATTTTAAAGATAATGTTTTTGGCATGCGTAGTATCTTTTGCTCTAATTTTACAGAAAATATTGAATTTACCTGTAGTTATATGTGCGATGGTAACGTTTGGTATTTGATTTAAGCGTTCAAGTACAAATTTAGTTTGGTGTGTTTTTTCAAGAAAAATACCAACATATGCTATAAATGCATAGCCAAGTTTCACATAATCTAAAGTAAGTGAAGAACCTTTTATGATTCCCGCTTCTTCCATTTTCTTAACTCTTACGTGTACCGTACCGGCAGATATAAGAAGTTTTTTTGCAATATCAGTAAAAGGAGTTCTAGTGTTGTCAATCAACATATCTAGAATTTGGTGGTCTATTTCGTCTAATTTGACTTTGCCCATAGTTGTAAAATTTTTGCCAAAAATAAAAAATAATCACATTAAACTCATTGAAACTTGATTTTTTTTAATAAAAACGTAAACAATTTTACATTTTCAAAGAAATAAGACAATAAATATCACTAAAGCAGATGCAATAAATCATTTTCTTTAAGCCATAACATATCATTTTCATCATTGCAGTTCAATGTCTTATGTCCGAAAATCTCTGCGGGTTGCTTTTCAAAATGATATAATTCTGGTTTAAATGTTACCTTGTCCTCATCTAATAGCTCTTTATACTGTATTGCTACAAGTTGGCTTTTAGTAATCTTATTTTTGATATAATCATCATTTACAATTAAGATATCTACAAATTGTTTCCCATTCTCAGGAATAGACAAATATTGCTCAATTGTATAATTTGAGACAAGATTCTTTGATATCACCATAATACCTTTTAAAATAGCCTTGTAAATAAACTCCCTTGTTTTATCCCTATGGTAATCACCTGCATAGTGACCTGCTTCAAATAGTATTGTCGGTGTTTTTCTCATTTGAAAAGCATCGCCAACACAATTCGCATTAAAACCATCATCATATCTGCCTACTTGCCCTGGTATTTCTTTTTGCAATTTATCGTTCATTGCCGCAATAAGTTGCATACTTAATTTTCGAGATGGCGAAATGTTCCGATCTTCATCAAAAGCAGGCGCCAAAAAAGAAACCGTAGCAGCCTTATTAGTATCGCCTACATTAAATATTGTTCGTTGGTCATGTAGATTAAAACAATAGTTAGGTTTAAATTCTTCATAAACTTCTTTTAGAACTCGGCTCTCTGGTTGAGACAGGTCTTGTGCATCTCTATTAAGGTCAATTTCATTAGCATTGATTCTAGTATAATCGCGAGCTCCATCAGGACTTAGTATTGGAATAATTTTTAAAGTACATGATTTCGAAATTTCTAATACTTCGACAATATCTTGTTTTAAGTAATTCAATAAATCAACGACCGCTTTTGTAGTTGTCGATTCGTTGCCGTGCATTTGAGACCACATTAAAATCTTATTTGGACCGCTACCTAACGTAATACTTTTTATGGGTTCTTTTCTAACAGATTCGCCAACTACTTCAATTTTAAAAGAAACCGGTAGCGTTTTCAAAAAGTCATTTACATGATCATAGTTAATATACCTTCCAGAAATAGTAGGTACCATTATTTTATTATAATCCAAATCTTTCATTCTACTGATGCATTAATACTATGCAAAAATACTACAGCCTATGTTTACAATTGTAAACATATTACAACCCTATATTTCCTAAATGCCCTCGGTACAATTTACAATTTTAACTTTTTATCATAAATTCAATTTAATACATTATTATTCAGTAAGTTATAATATATAATATAAAGATAGACTTTATGTTTTTTCCATTTTAACCATTATAACATAAACCGTTTTAGATTCTATATTAAAGAATACATTAACTTTGTAAACATGCTAGACACCTCTTCTTTTCTATCAAGGTTAAATACTCTTTTAGCGCACAATGAACTATCATCTGCTGCATTTGCAGATTTAATACAAGTGCAACGATCTAGCATTTCTCACCTTCTAAACGGAAGAAACAAACCAAGCTTAGAGTTTATTATTAAAATAGATGAAGCCTTTGCTGAAGTAGATTTACAATGGTTATTATATGGAAAAGGAACTTTTCCTAGAACCAAAACCAACCCTACTCCCGAACCTAAAGACAGAGAAGATGCTATAGATAAAGTTGCAAAAAAGAAGGATGAAAAAAAATTAGAACGAATAGTTATGTTTTATACCGATGGTACTTTTAAAACGTACACTGAGCATTAAATTCTATTTTTAACCACAAACTATTCTCGCATTTTTATAACCACTTGACTCCTATTTTCTTTATTTTGCAGTATGAAGAAAAATATGATTATGACAGCTGCTCTGGGCTTTATACTTTGCTCATGTTACGAACCTGAACGTGATTGCGAAAAATACAAAACGGGGTCATTTAAGTTCATCTATGAAGTTGGTGACACCATAAAAGAAGGAAAATTTACAAGAAACAAAGACTACAGTATTGACTATTACGAGAATAAAATAGATAGTGCTACTGTACGCTGGTTTAATGATTGCGAATTTGTATTACAAGACATTCATAGCAAAACAGCAATTCATTATAAAATTATTAGCACTACAGACTCATCATACACTTTTCAATACAAAAGCGCCGTAAAAGATCCGAATAAAAAACTGATCATAAAAACTGGAACAGCAATAAAAACTAACTAAATAACCATGTTCGAAATTTTCACAAATCCAGATGCCTGGATTGCCTTATTAACCCTAACTTTTTTAGAAATAGTTTTAGGTATTGACAACATTATCTTCATTTCTATTGCTGCCGGCAAACTTGAATCAGGTCAAAGAAAGAAAGCCACTAGTTTGGGCTTAGTACTTGCAATGGTTATGCGCATAGTGCTGTTATTCGGTATTTCACTGTTAACTTCAATGAAGAAACCGTTTTGGGTATTTGACAGCGACTGGATCACTGGCGGCATAAGCGGACAAGGTATTATTCTTTTTCTTGGTGGCTTGTTCTTACTTTACAAAAGCACCAAAGAAATTCATGAAAAAGTTGAAGACAAAGGTCATGATGAACGCGAAGTAAAAAAAGCAAGATCAACTTCCCTAACCAATGCTATACTTCAAATAACGGTAATCAACATTGTCTTCTCATTTGACTCAATACTGACCGCTATAGGAATGACCAATGGAATTTCACCTAACCCAAACGATGCTTTGGTTTTGATGATAGTCGCAGTAGTTATCTCTGTTATTATCATGATGCTTTTCGCAAATCCTGTAGGCGAGTTTGTTAATCGACACCCTTCAATACAAATTCTAGGTCTGTCTTTCTTAATACTTATAGGCTTTATGCTAATTGCAGAATCAGCACATTTATGTCATTTAATCGTATTTGGCAACGAAGTCGGCACCATACCGAAAGGCTACCTATACTTTTCTATTGCATTTTCTTTAATGGTAGAGTTCTTTGATCTACGAATGAAAAAAAACAAAAAACCTGTAACTGAAATAGAAGATTAATAATTACTACAACTTCAAAAAAAAAGCTTCAATTAGGCAAATACCTAATTGAAGCTTTTTTTTCGCTAATAGTTGACCTAAAGTGATATTTAAATCTCTTTAAGCCCTTTTAGAACTTTAATTAGGTCTATCAAAGGAAATACCAGGGTTAGCTTGTTTTTGTTTCTCAAACAATCGCTGTTGCTGTTTTACGGTCATAGTACTACCATCATGACTCCATCCCGGAGGGCCAAATATGTACATTAACTTATGACTTAGTTTTTTTGATTTCTTTGTATCTGCCCAAATATCTTTAAACTCATGAGTAAGAATAACTATTGGGTTATTAGAATTAGGAGCATGAATTACACCAAATTTTACATCGATATTTTCATCATACTCTTTCCATGTACCAAAAATCTTGTCAAAGAAATTTAGAAATCCACCGTGATTCTTATCTAAATACTCCACATTTTGAGCGTGATGTACCTGGTGCATCGTATGCGTGTTGAATATTTTCTCAATGAATCCCATTTTTGGAACATATTGTGAGTGCAGTTGAAACTGCCAAAAAGACTCAATAGCCAAACAAACCACAACCATTTCTACCGGAAAACCAATAATAGGCATCCAAACATAAAAAAAAGGCTTGTACAATAAAGTGAACCAACCATTACGAATAGCAGTCCCAAGATTAAAATTATCTGAAGAGTGATGCACTATATGTGCCGCCCATAGAATACGAATTTCATGGTTTGCTCTATGAAACCAGTAGTAAGTAAAATCATCTGCTAATTGACACAATAACCAAACATACCAAGCATAGCCGAACGACTTATACCCCATAATATTAGTTCTTACACCATCAACCAATGGGTTAAAAAGCTCGTAGGCGTACTCAAAGAGAACTACCAATAAAATTACTTTAAGCAAAGGACCTATAATGGCAGATCCAATTCCCATAACACTACTAGCTGCAAAGTCTTTCCAATCATAAAGATCATCATCTCCGTGAGTTTTGCTGTAGGTCAATTCTAATAAAATAAAGGCAATAAAAGCTGGTGCGCCATACACCAGAGGGTTAGTGAAATCCATTAATTCAAAATTTTTGTAAAGGTAGTTATAAAAGCAATTATTCTTTTCATTTGTCTAATCTTAACATTCTATCTCGTGATAAGACTTCTCAATAATTAAACAGATTAATCACTTTTTATTTTTAAGTATGGCGTTTTGCTCCTTCAATAGCTGCTCCATACTAGATAGTAAGGCTATATTTTTTGGAGTTTCAACTTCTTTATTTGCCGGATCTTCAGATTTCTCTTTAAACCTGTTTATAAATTTCACCATAACAAATATGGTAAAGGCTATTATTCCAAAATCTAAAAGCGATTCAATAAGTTCGCCATATCCTATTGCAACTTCTTCTACCGAATCTGCCGCCTCTCTAAGTACCCACTTTTTATTTGAAAGATTAACATCGTCGGTCAATAAGGAAAGTGGGGGCATAATAACAGCAGAAACAATAGTGCTCACTACCTTATTAAATGCAGTACCTATGATAATACCGACAGCTAAGTCTATCATATTACCTTTAATGGCAAAGTTCTTGAACTCTTCGTAAAATTTTCTCATAATTCTGACTAATCAAACAATGATGGTTCATCTCCAGATGCACCTTTTTCACCCTTAGGCTTTACTACATCGCCACCAGATGTTACAGATTCTTCATCTACAACTTCAATATTTTCAACTTCTTCAGGAACCTCTGGTTCATAAGGCAATGGATCAAGAAGATTGATGTTTTTAACCTTTTCGGTAATAAATTGATTACCTAAAGCTTTAATACCCTTAATCGATATAAAATCTTCAACATCAACAGATTCATTATCCTTAGCTGCTTTACCCCTTGGCTTCGGAAATTCAATTTCAACCATTGGTTTCCAGTCCGTAGAAACAAGCTCTAGATATGATTTTGGATGCTCTGAAATAAATAATTCTTCTTTATTTTCACTTTCAATTAAAAATCTTTTAATATAAAAACGTTCTTTTTCACCCTCCCAATAAATAGCAGAAATCGGTTTTTTTGGTATCCACTTCTCCAATACAATCATATCATCATCGAAATGAGAAGTCAGCACAGGTAAAAAGGTTTTTGCTATACCTTTCTGATTAATAACCAATATTAAGTCTTCGCCTTTGAATTCCCCTAGCAATTCTCCCCTGCCATCAACATTTAATCTACGCACGACATCATCAAACCAGATTTTTCTTGGTTTTAATGTAGATACTCCTTTTTCTTTTAACTCAATTCGCTTAACAGAATACTTCGTTACAATATTACCTTTCGAAGCTCTTCCTTTAATCAAGACATCAGAAAAATCAATATCCCATTTTAATTTCTTAACACTGCCCACCTGGCGGAGTAAAACCGTTATTACTTCGGCTTCTCCATTCGGATTAGCAGAAAAATATAACACCTGAGAACCAGCTTTGCCCGTAGTTAAATCGTACTCTCTATCTCTGGTAATACTGGTAACATTAAAGCGTTTTATATATGTAGCACCACCTTTGCCGTCTTTATATACAAGGTTATAGGTAGTTCGTTTATCTTTTTTCTTAAATACGGCAACATGAATAATACCTTTACCCACAAATATTTTAGAATCAACTTTTGAGACCATCATCTTACCTTCGTTGGTAATCATAATAATATCATCGATATCACTACAATCGGTAACATATTCATCTTTCTTTAAAGATGTACCGACAAAACCCTCTTCTCTATTTACATAAAGCTTAGTGTTCCTGATAGCAACCTTGGTAGCTTCTATATCATCAAAAACTCGAATTTCAGTTAAACGACCCCTATCTTTTCCATATGTTTCTTTAAGGTTCTTGAAGTAGTTGATGGCAAATTCAATAAGATTAGCCAAATGATGCTTTACCTCTTCTATACGCTCTTGCAAACTCTCTAAATGCTGCTGAGCTTTATCTAAATCGAATTTTGATATTCTTTTAATTCGAATTTCGGTAAGCCTAGTAATATCTTCTACAGTTACGGCACGCTTTAGATGCTTTGTAAATGGCGCTAAACCTGCATCTATAGCAGAAATTACACCTTCCCAAGTTTCCTCTTCTTCAATATCTCGATAGATTCGATTTTCAATAAATATGCGCTCTAAAGAAGCAAAGTGCCATTGCTCTTCAAGTTCTTTAAGTTGAATTTCTAACTCTTGTTTCAACAAATCTACCGTGGAATCGGTTGATCTTTTTAGCATTTCGGTCACCCCGATAAACAAAGGCTTATTATCTTCAATAATACAACCTAGAGGAGAAATAGAAGATTCACATGCGGTAAAAGCATATAATGCATCGATGGTTCTATCTGGAGAAATACCTGAAGGAAGATGAATTAAAATCTCAACATCTGCAGCCGTATTATCCTCAATTTTTTTGATTTTTATCTTGCCTTTATCATTGGCTTTCAAGATAGAATCAATTAAACTTCCTGTATTAGTTCCATAAGGTATCTCATTGATTATCAATGTATTTTTATCTAATTGAGATATCTTTGCTCGAACTCTAATTTTACCTCCTCTGAGTCCGTCATTATAATTTGTAACATCTATTATACCAGCTGTCGGAAAATCTGGATAGATCTTAAATCGTTGTCCCTTTAAATGTTTAATAGAAGCATCTATAAGTTCAATAAAGTTATGAGCCAATACTTTTGTAGATAAACCCACAGCTATACCTTCTGCTCCTTGAGCTAAAAGCAAAGGAAACTTTACAGGTAAGTTTACAGGCTCTTTTTTTCTGCCATCATAAGAAGCTTGCCATTCTGTAATTTTTGGACTAAAAATAACCTCTAAGGCAAATTTAGAAAGTCTGGCTTCAATATATCTTGATGCTGCAGCCCTATCGCCTGTTAGAATGTTACCCCAGTTACCCTGAGTGTCAATCAAAAGGTCTTTTTGACCAATTTGCACCATAGCATCTGCAATACTAGCATCACCATGAGGATGATACTGCATGGTATGACCTACGACGTTAGCCACTTTGTTGTAACGACCATCATCAAGCTCCTTTAAGGAATGCATAATACGTCGCTGCACAGGTTTGAATCCGTCTTCAATAGCAGGTACCGCTCGCTCTAAAATTACATAAGACGCGTAATCTAAGAACCAATCTTTATACATACCAGATACTCTAGTCAATGCTTCAGAAGAATCTGTATTGTCGTTATTCTCTTCGGAAAGGTTTTCGTTTATTTCTTCGTTCAAATCGTCATTTTCTTCCATTCAGAAGCAATCGTATTAATCTCGTTTATACTACTTTATCTTCAATTAAATCAACTTCAACTTTAAGGTTGTTGATAATAAATTTTTGTCTATCGGGTGTATTTTTACCCATGTAAAAACTTAACAGTTCTTCAATGGACATTGCCTTGTCAAGCATAATAGGTTCTATCCTAATATCATCGCCGATGAAATGTCTAAACTCATCTGGCGAAATTTCACCCAATCCTTTAAATCGGGTAATCTCAGGTTTACCGCTTAGCTTGTTAATTGCATGCTGACGTTCTTCATCACTGTAGCAATAAATTGTTTCTTTTTTGTTTCTAACCCTAAACAATGGAGTTTGCAAAATATACAAATGATTCTCTTTTATTAGTTCTGGAAAAAACTGCAAGAAAAATGTAATCAATAGTAAACGAATGTGCATTCCATCGACATCGGCATCAGTTGCAATTATGATATTATTGTAACGCAAATCTTCAATAGACTCCTCTATATTCAATGCTGCCTGTAAAAGATTGAATTCTTCGTTCTCGTAAACAATCTTTTTAGACATGCCATAAGAATTCAACGGTTTACCTTTCAGACTAAATACTGCCTGCGTATTAACATCTCTAGATTTGGTAATAGAACCAGAAGCAGAATCCCCCTCAGTTATGAACAAGGAAGTCTCTAATCTGCGATCATGTTTTATATCGCCTAAATGCACCCTGCAGTCACGTAATTTCTTGTTATGAAGACTAGCTTTCTTAGCTCGGTCGCGTGCCAACTTTCGAATACCAGAAAGTTCTTTACGCTCCTTCTCTGCCATCATAATCTTACGCTGAAGCTTTTCTGCGGTATCAGTATTCTTATGAAGGTAATTATCTAGATATTTACCGACGAAATCATTAATATAAGTTCGTACCGTTGGAAAATTTCCTCCCATATCGGTAGACCCTAATTTTGTTTTCGTCTGACTTTCAAAGACAGGCTCCATTACTTTAATAGAGATAGCAGAGATTATAGACTTTCTAATATCTGATGCATCATATGTTTTTCCATAAAAATCACGAATAGTTTTTACGATAGCCTCTCTAAAAGCAGCTTGATGCGTACCACCGTGTGTTGTATGTTGACCATTTACGAAAGAGTGATACTCTTCGCTATATTGGGTTCTACTATGCGTGATAGCAACCTCTATATCATCACCTTTTAAATGAATAACAGGATAAAGCATATCATCCACATTATTATTATCCTCTAAAAGATCTTTAAGTCCGTTTTCAGAATGAAATTTTTCTCCGTTAAATACGATGGTCAATCCCGGATTCAGATATACATAGTTCTTAAGCATGCGTTCTACATACTCATTTCTATATTTATAATTTTTAAAAATGGCCTCATCCGGTATAAAGGTAACCTTGGTTCCTTTTCTCTTTCCTGTTTCCTCAGGACCAATTTCGTTCTCTAAATTACCAGAACTAAACTGTGCCGTTTTTAATTGATTTTCTCTAGAAGATTGCACTTCAAAAAAACTCGACAATGCATTTACCGCTTTGGTACCCACACCGTTCAACCCTACAGATTTTTTAAAAGCACGACTATCGTACTTACCACCTGTGTTCATTTTAGAAACTACATCGACCACTTTACCCAAAGGTATACCACGACCGTAGTCTCTAACCTTGACCACTTTATCTTTAATAGAAATTTCTATGGTTTTTCCGGCACCCATTACAAATTCATCTATACAGTTATCAATAACCTCTTTTAAGAGAATATAGATACCATCATCTGCAGATGAGCCATCACCCAATTTACCAATATACATACCAGGTCGTAATCGAATATGTTCTTTCCAATCGAGCGAGCGTATATTATCTTCAGTATATTGAGTTGTGTCTTGGGACATTTAAAAAAATTTAAGAAAGTTGCGTTAAAGATAGCACCACTCGGCAAAAGATAAAACACCTATCTGTTAAAGTAATTAACAATAAACTACGCCAGTTTGTTGATAGCCGAAAGGGTATTCTTTAAATATAATAAAATTCATGTACAGAAAATTAATAAAAAAGACTGTTTATATGATGACATGTATCATAGAAATAATTTTATCCTTTTTATATCTTTAAGTTAGATTTTGAAAAGCTATGGATTTTATTGATTACTACAAAATTCTTGAAATTGACAAGAAAGCTTCACAAGCCGATATTAAAAAGGCATATCGAAAATTAGCGCGCAAACTTCATCCAGATCTAAATCCGAATGATAAAACTGCGCAAGAGAAATTTCAACGTGTAAACGAGGCCAATGAGGTTTTAAGTGATCCTGAAAAAAGAAAGAAATACGACCAGTATGGTAAGGATTGGGAACATGCCGATGCTTTTGAAGAAGCCAAAAGAAATCAGCGCAGCTCAACCCGCGGCGGTAGAAGAACATATTCAAGCACTGGAGGATCACAAAAGGATTTTTCAGATTTTTTCGAGTCTATGTTCGGTGGCGAAGGATTTAGCGGTGGTGGAAGTCGTAGGTCTACCCAATTTAAAGGGCAAGACCTAAATGCTACATTAAAACTAAACCTTTTAGACATTCTAGAAGACCAAAAACAAACATTGGACCTAGGTGCTAAAAAAATTAGAATTACCATACCGGCAGGTGTAGAAGATGGGCAAACCATAAAAATATCTGGCTACGGCGGAGATGGTGTTAATGGCGGACCTAAAGGTGATCTATATCTAAACTTTGAAATTTTAAACAACACGAATTTTAAGCGTGTTGGCAATGATTTATATAAAAATGAATCTATCTCTTTATATGATGCCATTTTAGGTAGTACAATTGAGGTAGAAACGCTAACAGGAAAAGTGAAGCTAAAGGTAAAACCCGAAACCCAAAATGACACCAAGGTAAAACTAAAAGGAAAAGGTATGCCGGTTTATAAGAAAAAAGGTACTTATGGAGATTTATACATCACCTATAAAGTAACCATGCCTGTACAACTTTCAGAAAAAGAGAAAGAATTATTCAAACAACTTTCAGAATTACGATAATATGAATTCAGAAAATTACATACAAATAGAAGTATACTGCGAACGAACACAAACTCCTAGAGAATTTATAGACGATCTTTTAGAGTTCGATATGATCGAGGTACGGCAAATTGAAAATAAAATATATGTTGAACCAGAATACATTGTTGAGATAGAACGTATATATAGGTTACGAGAAGACCTTGGTATAAATATGGAAGGCATAGACACCTTAAACCATATGATAAAAAAAGTCAACCGATTAGAGCAAGAGTTAAAACTTCTGCGCGACCGGTTGACTATATATGAACATTAAACGTTGAAACGAAAATGCATTACATCACCATCTTTAACGATGTACTCCTTACCTTCTACCCTCATTTTACCGGCTTCTTTTACTTTTGATTCGCTACCAAAAGCAACATAATCATCATACGCAATAACTTCTGCCCTAATGAAACCCTTTTCAAAATCGGTATGTATAACACCCGCTGCTTGTGGTGCAGTTGCACCAATAGGAATTGTCCAAGCACGAACCTCTTTCACACCTGCTGTAAAGTAAGTCTCTAGGTCTAATAATTTGTAAGCTCCACGAATAAGTTTAGCAGAACCAGGCTCCTCTAAGCCTAAATCTTCTAAAAACATTTGGCGCTCCTCGTACGTTTCCAACTCCGTAATATCAGCTTCGGTGCCTACGGCCAAGAAAATAACTTCTGCATTTTCAGAAGCTACCATTTCTTTTACTTTTTCAACATAGGCATTACCAGAGACAGCTGCATCTTCGTCAACATTACAAACATACATAACCGGCTTATCTGTAATAAATTGAAGTGGCTTAACAAACTCAAGTCTCGATTCATCGTCAATTTTGATAGCTCTAACAGAGGTACCTGATTCTAATCCGGTTTTTACTGCCAGTAAAACAGCTTCTTCTTTTTGAGCATCTTTATTGCCCGTTCTAGAAGCTCTCTTTACTTTTTCTAATTTTTTATCTACCGTCTCCAAATCTTTCAATTGAAGCTCCATGTCTATCGTTTCTTTATCTCTAATAGGATCTACACTACCGTCGACATGCACTATGTTATCATTATCAAAACAACGCAATACATGTAATATAGCATCAGTTTCACGAATATTTCCTAAAAACTGATTTCCTAATCCTTCTCCTTTACTAGCACCTTTCACAAGACCGGCAATATCAACAATCTCAACAGTAGCAGGCAACACCCTTTCTGGATCAACCAACTCTTCTAATTTTTCTAATCGTGCATCTGGCACATTCACAACACCTATATTAGGTTCAATTGTACAAAAAGGAAAATTTGCACTTTGCGCCTTAGCATTAGATAAACAATTAAAAAGTGTTGATTTACCTACGTTTGGCAATCCTACAATACCTGCTTTCATAATTTAGAATATTTCAAGGGTGCAAATATAGTTTTTAGTTACAGATTTTACATTCAATTTTCCATCAATAACTATAATGAAAATTTCATACAATTAATTTAAATTAAAATCAAACTTTTTAGCTTGATGACAGTTAAAATATAGTTTTTTAACATATTTTAAGAAATAATTCTTACTTTGGCTGTAGAACATGTAAGAATTTATGGAACTTCATTCAGATGAGACTATATGGTATTTTTTTAAAAAGGGCGAATCCCACGGGTTCAGCTTGCTTTTTAAAAAGTATTATCCGCAATTACATGTGTATGGATTAAAGTTGAGCAACAGTCCAGAAATTACAGAAGATTGCCTTCAAAACTTTTTTATTCAATTATTTGAAAGTAGAGAAAAATTAGGCCACATAAATAGCTTAAAAGCATATCTGTTTGTTTCTTTTAAAAGAAGACTAATAAAACAGTTACAAAAGAATCAAAATAATATTCCTATTTCAGAAGCACAGCTAATTAAAACCAATTTTACGTTTTCGTCTGAAGAAATATCCATCAACCAAGAAATTCAATTTCTTTGCACCTCTACCCTAGCAAGTCTTATCAATCAACTATCTCCAAGACAAAAAGAGGTTATCTATTTAAAATATTACAGTGGAATGAATAGTTCAGATATCGCCGAAGTAATGGATATGAACTACCAAAGTGTTTTAAATACATTACAAAAAGCCTTGAGCAAACTTCGTAAACTATCTGAAAATCAACAGATTAAATCTATTTTGAAAAAAAATTAAAAAAATAGGGTATATTTTTAAGAACTAATCCTCTTATTAATGGAACACCCTACTATATGAACAACAATAATAAATTCGACTTAGATTACTTCGTATCGGATGCATCATTTAAAAATTGGGCGAAAGGCTTAAATAAAAATGATATCGCTTATTGGAATAATTGGATTCAAAACAATCCTACACATATAGAAACGGTAGAAAATGCCAAGTCTGTTATTATAGGCATCAATTTCAATCAACAAAAGCCTAGCAATGAAATGGTAAATGAAGCCTTAGCTAAAGTTTTACCAAAAATAAAGTTAGAACCCACACCAAAGAAAATCCTTAAAAAAACGCAAACAGTAAATAGTTCGTTGCTAACTGCTGCAGCTGCAGTATTACTAATTTTAATAAGCTGGACAAGTTATTCGTTTCTAAATAATGAAACCACAACCATACACAAAACGAATTATGGCGAAATAATCGACTTACAATTACCAGATGGCACCTCTGTTGTGCTTAATGGAAATTCTGAAATATGGTATGAAAAAGACAATCCGCGTCTAATCAATTTAAAAGGAGAAGCATATTTCAAAGTTAAATCAATACCAAGCACTAATGCAAAATTCTGGGTAATTACAGAAGACTTAAAAGTCGAAGTACTTGGTACACAATTTCATGTAAATACTAGAAAGCAGAAAACAAATGTTGTGCTAGACGAGGGTTCTATACACTTAGAACTTAAGAACGGAGAAGTCACTAAAATGATACCCGGTGAAATGGTTTCCTTTTCAAACGAAAGCAAAGAACTGACCCATAAAAAAGTTGATATTGAAACCCCATATGCCCTATGGCGTGGTGGCACCTATGCTTTCAACGGAATTCCCCTAAAAGAAGTAATGTTCAACTTAGAAACGACTTACGGCCTTGAAGTGGAGTATAAAACAGAAGATTTAAAGAATTTACCTATTTCTGGTGGAATTCCAAATCAGAATTTGCAAATATGTATAGCCGCTATAGAAAAGGCCACTGGCACTAGAATTATTAAGAAAGGAAAAATATTACGCATACAAGAAAACCCTATTTATTAACTAAACTATTTATTTATGAGAACGAACAAACTAATGAGATTGCTGCTTGCAGTAATGCTTTTTTCAAGCATCACCAGTGCAACGGCAGCTAATGAACTCAAAGAAAACGTAACCCTAAGCGAGTTTCTAAATGAGATCAGTGCAAAACACGAAGTGTTTTTTACGTACAACCCTACACTGGTTTCAAGCACCAGTTTAAATCCTGAGGAATATAAATTCCCAGTATTAGACAAGATTATTAATAAATTAGAACGTAAAACAAGTTTTGATTTTGAATATCTTGGTAACAAATATTATGTGGTTTATCATAAGAAACCAGAAAGAGCTAAAGTTCTTAAGATAAATTCTTCAAATAACGGTATTACTGCTTTGACTTTGAATGAAAAGATTCAAAACACTATTACCGGTACAGTAACTGATGATTCTGGAATGCCATTGGCAGGAGTTAACATTATCGAGAAAGGTACTACTAACGGTACTACTTCTGATTTTGATGGTAACTATTCAATTAACATTACTGATGATACTAAATTAGTATTTAGCTATATCGGTTTTGCTACGCAAGAAGTTTCAACAATAGGTAAAAATACGATTAATGTTCAGTTAACTGAAGGAATGCAACTAGATGAATTTATTGTTGTTGGTTCTCGTACCGCTCCTAGAAGTAACGCAGACACTCCTTTACCAGTAGATGTTATTGGTGCCAAAGATTTGAGCTCAACAGGACAAGCAACTTTTGACAAAGCCTTACAGTATAGAATTCCATCATTTAATACGGTACAAACACCGGTAAACGATGCAACTTCTTTACTAGATCCTTATGAAATTAGAAACATGGGCCCATCTAGAACGTTGATTTTGATTAATGGTAAGCGTAAGAACTTAAGTGCATTATTATATACACAAACATCTCCAGGTCGTGGTGAGACAGGTGCAGATATTTCTGCAATACCTACAGATGCAATCAAAAGAGTTGAAATACTTAGAGATGGTGCTTCTGCACAATACGGATCAGATGCAATTGCTGGTGTAATGAACATCATTTTAAAAGATTCTCCTAACGAAGGTTCTGCAACTATTAGAACAGGAATAACTTCTGAAGGGGATGGCGAAATGTTTGGTGTTGCTTTGAACAATGGTTCATCAATTGGTGAGGACAAAGGTTTTATAAACTACACAATTGATTTATCAAAAGTTAATCAAGCAAATAGACCAGGTACTGTAAACGCTGCTGGTGAAGCTGCAGATTTCGGTGCTGATATTGCAGATGTTCAAGAATTTCTTTCTAGAAGACCAGATGCAGGAAATATCAATGGTTCCCCAGAAACGGCGGCTGCTAAATTCTCGGTAAACCTTGGATATGACTTAAGTGAAAATACATCTATGTATGGAAATGCAGCATATGTTTACAAGGCTGTAAATAGTTTTGCAAATTACAGAACTCCTTACTGGAGAACAGTAGATGATTTTCCTTATTTAGCTGATTTCTTCCCTGGTGACAATCCAAACACAGCTGGAGGTTATGATGGTTATGTCCCAACATTTGAAGGAGAACTTAGTGATTACAACGCAACAATTGGTTTTAAATCAGTTATTAACGATTGGAATCTTGATGGAAGTTTTACAACTGGTGGAAACACTCAAACATATAAAGTGAACAACACCCACAACAGAAATGTTGTTTATTCTCCATCAACTTGGGTTGATGCAAATGGAAATGGTGTTGTTGATGATGGTGAAATCACTGAAGGTTCTGAATTATATAGAGAAAATAGTCAGCAATCTTTCGATCCAGGAGGAACGAGATTTTCACACAACGTAGGTAACATTGATATATCAAGATTACTTTCTGATAAAGTAAGTATTGGTTTAGGTGCTGAGTTTAGAACAGAAACTTTTGAGGTTATCGAAGGAGAACTAGCTTCTTATGATGGTGGTGGTGCAGATTCATTTGCAGGTGCTTCTCCACAAAATGCTGGTAAATTCAACCGTTATAACATTGGTGGATACCTAAGTTTGGATTATGATGTTTCTGATGCGTTCTTATTAAGCGGTACTATTAGAACTGAAAATTATTCTGATTTTGGTAATGCTTTTGTTTACAAGTTCAGTTCACGTTATAAATTTAGTGACGCTTTCACATTAAGAGGTTCTATCTCTTCAGGTTTCAGAGCTCCTACCCTGCACCAAATTTACACTCAAAAAGCTCAGTATAGTTTTGTACCGGGTCAAGGTATACAAGTTGGTGGTTTAATAAACAATGTGTCTACGCAAGCTAAATTATTAGGTATACCTCAATTAGATGCTGAAACATCAACAAACTTTACTATTGGTTTTGGTGGTAAAATTGACAACAAATTCAGTTATACTTTTGATTACTACAATATTTCTGTAAAAGACAGAATTGTTTTAGGATCTGAAATAGGACCAAGCGGTGATGCTGCAAACCCACTTGATATTTTATTAACGAACAATAATTTAAGTGACGTAAGTTTCTTTTCGAATGCAATTGACACTAAAACCTCTGGTATTGATGTCGTACTTGCATATAAAGGAATCGAAATTGGTGAAGGTAAACTTGATTTAAATTTATCTGGTAATTATACTATCCAAAACGAAAGAGATGGAGCTGTAAAAGATGTGCCATTAGTAGCTAACTCAGGTCAGTCTGTAGTGAACGAAACTCAAGAAGCTTTATTCTTTACTTCGAGACCAGAAACTAAATGGATTTTAGGAGCAAACTATGATATTAACAAATTTGGTTTCTCTTTAAATAACACGTACTTCGGTAAGACTACCTTTCAACAACAAGGATTGGATAATAACTTATTTACTGAGTTTACACCAAAAATTGTTACTGACTTAGGTATTAACTTCAGCGCTACCGACAAATTAACTTTAGCATTAAACATAAATAATTTATTGAATGTTTTACCTGAATGGAGTTTCAAGTCTAAAAATGCTGCTGGTGACGCTATTTTAGCTGATGCTGCTCAAACACAAAACCAATCTAACTTGATTACTTTCAATCAACGTTATTCTCAAATGACGTATGATGGATATCACTTTAGCCAATTGGGTACAATGTTCAATTTATCATTGAATTATAAATTTTAGTTTGATTTAGTTTTATTTGTAAAAAGCTACCTATTTTTAGGTAGCTTTTTTTTTGGATTATGAACAGCTTATACGAAAAGAATCTCGCCTGGGTATACGATGAAATTTATCAAGGTTTTATAGATTATAAAGCTGAGTATGATTTCTACAAAAAATTATGTCAAACGCATAATACCACCTCAATTTTAGAGATTGCCTGTGGTTCAGGTAACTTATCTGAATCATTCACGAACGATTTTTTAAATTACACAGGTTTAGATTATAGCGAGGCAATGTTAGAAATTGCCAAAACAAAATTTAAAAAAGGAAATTTTTTGCAAGGTGATATGAGAAATTTGAATTTCACCTCTCAGTTTAGTACAATTCTTATTACAGGGCGATCGACAAGCTACTTAATTGAAGATACAGATATACGAAATACCTTCAATTCTGTGTACAAAGCTTTGCAAGGGAATGGAATATTTATTTTTGACTGTATAGATGCAGAGCATTTTATGCCATACATATTAAAAAATAAAAACATCACTCATTATTCTAACGTCAATAATAAAACCTTTGAAAGAGATTCTACATGGCAAAAACAAGAATCGACTAAAAGTCATTTAGTTTTTTGGAAATCAAAATATTACGATACGAACAAAACCGACAGAAATCTAATAGGTGAAGATTCAGCTATATTTAGAACCTTCACAGATAAAGAAATTCATACAAATTTATTATTATCCAATTTCGAACTACTACATACCATAGACAGAAAAACATATGCTTTCAACACTAAAGTATATGTCTGCAGAAAAATAGCGAAAAAAGTCTCTATTCAGGGTGCATAAAACGTTGCTTCGCCAAAAGCACTTCTTCAGTTTCTACATGGTCATCATCGGGCACACAACAATCTACAGGACAAACAGCAGCACATTGCGGCTCTTCATGAAACCCCATACATTCGGTACATTTATCTGGAGAGATGTAATAAACTTCATCACTTATAGGCTCTTGAACTTCATCGGCATTAACTTCTTTACCATCAGGCAATACGATATCACCTTTTAAAGAGGTACCATCACTATAACGCCATTCATCTGCACCTTCATAAATTGCAGTGTTCGGACATTCTGGTTCACAAGCCCCACAATTTATACATTCGTCTGTTATTATTATTGCCATAATTTCTTCTACATTAAAATGCCCAAAAAAGAACGGGCATGCTTATTTTTGCACAAAGGTAATTCCTACTGAATTAGTATACAAATATAATGACCCATAGCAACCTTAGTATAGAAGCTTTTGTTAAACTTGGAAATTTTCTAAGTACATTTTGTGAATTAGTCGCATCAAACACCATTTCTAAACATTTAAATGACAAATGGATCGAACGTTTTAAAACTGAAGCCGAAAGGGCTCAACATTTTAATGGTTGGTTTTCAGAAGAAAATTGTGTTCATGCTTTTCAAGAATGGTCAAATGTATTAACCCAAAATAAGTTAGAAAATTGGTTAAATGAATATGATATTAATTCTAATGAAGAAAAGACAGTAGCACTGATAATGGCTGGTAATATTCCTTTAGTTGGGTTTCACGATCTTCTTTGCGTTTTGGTTACAGGCAACAAAGCTTTAGTAAAGTTATCTAGTAATGATCAAAAGCTGATTCCCTTGCTTATTGATTATCTTGTAGAAATTGAACCCTTTTTTAAAGATAGGGTTACGTTTACAAAAGAAAAGCTTGAAAACTACGATGCAGTAATTGCAACTGGCAGCAACAATACCGCCAGATACTTTGAATATTATTTTGGTAAAAAACCGAACATTATTCGTAAAAACAGAAATTCGGTTGCCGTATTAACTGGCAATGAAACTACTGAAGAATTAACTGCTCTTGGCGAAGATATTTTTAGGTATTTTGGACTAGGCTGCAGAAGTGTATCTAAAATCTATATTCCGAAAGATTACAACATTGATACATTTTTCAAAGCCATGTTTCCATATAAAGATATCATAAATCATAATAAATACGCAAACAATTATGATTACAATAAGGCAGTTTATTTGATGAGCGAATTCAAAATTTTAGATAATGGATTCTTGATTTTAAAAGAAGAAAAAAGCTTTGGATCCCCTATTGCGTCTTTGTTTTATGAGTATTATGAAGATATTCCTGCTTTAAAAAAATATTTACATAACGAGGAAGATAAAATTCAATGTATAGTCTCATCTGGCTTCATAGAAGATGAGATATCATTTGGACAAACACAAAAGCCTTCGTTAAACGATTATGCAGATGGTATAGATACGGTTGATTTCTTGTTGAGAACATCCTTGAATTAAATAGGCATACTACCCATAAATTCTTAAAAAATCCTGACATTTGCATCCTTAAATTACACACAAAATGAAAAAACATAATTTTAGCGCTGGTCCTTGTATATTACCAAAAGAAGTATTGTTAAAAGCTTCTGAAGCAGTTATGGACTTCAACGGTTCGGGACTTTCTCTTATTGAAATTTCGCACAGAAGTAAAGATTTTGTTGCCGTAATGGAAAACGCAAGATCATTGGCACTAGAGCTTCTTGACTTAAAAGATAAAGGCTATACTGCACTTTTTCTTCAAGGTGGTGCAAGCTTAGAGTTTTTGATGGTTGCATATAATTTGTTGGAAACCAAAGCTGGTTACTTAAATACAGGTACTTGGAGCGACAAAGCAATTAAAGAAGCTCAACTTTTCGGAGAAGTTGTTGAAGTTGGTTCTTCTAAAGATGAAAACTTTAAATATATTCCAAAAGGTTATTCAGTACCATCTGGGTTAGATTACTTACATATTACTTCAAACAATACCATATACGGAACGCAGTTTAAGAAATTTCCAAAAACCGATTGTCCATTAATTTGCGACATGAGTTCTGATATTTTCTCTAGAACTATGGATTTTTCTCAGTTTGATCTAATATATGCTGGAGCACAGAAAAATATGGGTCCTGCAGGTACAACTTTGGTAATTGTCAAAGATGATATTTTAGGAAAAGTATCTAGAAAAATTCCTTCTATGCTTAATTATCAAACGCATATTGCCAAAGATAGTATGTTCAATACTCCGTCCGTATTTGCTGTTTATACTTCTATGCTAACGTTAGAATGGCTTAAAAACCTTGGGGGTATTGCTGCCATTGAAGAAGTAAATGAGAAAAAAGCAAGATTGTTATATTCTGAAATAGATTTAAATCCAGTATTTGAAGGTTATGCAAATATTGAAGATAGATCGTTAATGAATGCAACTTTTAACATTACAGATGAAGTTTTGAAAACAACATTTGATAACATGTTAAAAGAAGCTGGTATTAATGGCTTAAACGGGCACCGTTCAGTTGGTGGTTACAGAGCCAGTATGTACAACGCACTTTCACTAGAAAGCGTTGGTGTATTGGTAGATGTAATGAGTGAAATGGAGCGCAAAGGATAAGCTAGTAGAATTAAAATTTACAGTTTATATTCTTTTTCCTCATTCAAATTTTAATAAAAACATGAAGATATTAGCAAATGACGGTATTTCTCAAAACGGTATTGACGCTTTAGAGAAATCAGGATTTGAAGTTTTAACGACAACTGTTGCGCAAGAACAGCTAGCCAATTATATAAACGAGCATAAAATTGATGCCTTACTTGTACGCAGTGCAACTAAGGTCAGAAAAGATTTAATTGACGCCTGCCCTACCCTAAAATTAATAGGCAGAGGCGGTGTTGGTATGGATAATATTGATGTTGATTACGCAAAATCTAAAGACATTCATATCATAAACACACCTGCGGCATCTTCAGAATCGGTTGCAGAGTTAGTATTTGCACATCTTTTTGGTGGAGCACGTTTTTTATATGATGCAAATAGAAATATGCCTTTAGAAGGTGACAGCAACTTTAAAGGTCTTAAAAAGTCGTATTCAAAGGGTACCGAACTACGAGGTAAAACTTTAGGTATTTTCGGTTTTGGCAACATTGGTCAAGCAACTGCTAAACTTGCTATTGGCGCAGGTATGAATGTAGTGTATTGCGATCCAGAAGTTGAGTCAACCGATATTGAACTTTCTTTTTTTGATGGTCAGAAAGTTACTTTCAATTTAAAAAACACTAAGAAAGAAGATTTACTTAAAAAAGCAGATTACATCTCCATGCATATTCCAGGTCAAGATAATTATGTTCTTGGGAAATCTGAATTTGCTCAGATGAAAAAAGGTGTAGGCATCGTAAATGCGGCACGAGGAGGTGTATTAGATGAAGTTGCCCTAATTGATGCATTAGAAAATGGATCTGTTGCCTTTGCCGGGTTAGATGTGTACGAGTCAGAACCAAAGCCAGAAATAAAGATATTAATGCATTCTAGCATATCATTAACACCACATATTGGAGCTGCCACTCTTGAGGCTCAAGAAAGAATCGGACTTGAATTGGCTGAACAAATCATTTCCTTATTAAAATAGGTGCTTAAAAGGCAATATTCTTGACTCTTTTTTGTATTTTACGGCATAAACATTAAATTAACTATTACAATGGCAGGATTATTAGATTTATTAAATAGCCCAATGGGGCAACAATTGATTAGCGGTGTTGCAGGTCAGACAAATCAACCCACAGATAAAACAGCAAACGTACTAAGTATGGCTATGCCACTTATACTTGGTGCAATGAAAAAAAACGTTTCTACTCCAGAAGGTGCTCAAGGTTTAATGAGTGCATTATCTAGTAATCACAATGGTAGTATTTTAGACAACTTAGGTGGTCTTTTTGGCGGCGGGGTAGACGATAGTGTAATGGCTGATGGCGCGGGTATATTAGGTCATGTTTTTGGCAACAAACAGCCACAAGTAGAGAATGCTTTAAGTCAAAAATCTGGTTTAGATGCAGGTTCTGTTGCTCAAATATTAAAAATAGCCGCTCCAATCGTTATGGGAATGATAGGAAAGCAAACTGCACAAAGTAACGTGAGTGACGGTAACGGTATGAATGCTCTTTTAGGTAGCATGCTTGGTGGTCAACCACAAGAAAACCAAAGTTTAATTACTTCTTTATTAGATGCAGATGGTGATGGTAGTATTCTTGATGACGTTGCAGGCATGGTAATGGGTGGCAATAAAAGTAAAGGCGGACTAGGAGGTCTTTTAGGAGGTCTTTTCGGTAAATAAGATTTTTAAATTTCTATTTATATAACCCGCTTGCAGTTGCAAGCGGGTTTTTTTGTATCTTATATTCTATGAAAGCGGATTACACCATTTTTTTAAACATACTGATTATAAGTGCTTTTTCATTTCTTATGATGAATTGTAGCTCCTCAAAAGAATCATTGGCTATTTCAAATAATGAAGAACAAGTTTTTAATCAAGTAGCGGGCGACACCATTACAATTTCTAGCGATAAAACAGCATACGAAATTATAATTATTGAGCCCGGCTTCAATACTTGGCTTAGTTCAATTGCCAAACCTGAAGGTTATTATTCTCAAAATTTTCTTGAAAATAGAAATTACATCATGGTTGTAGAGTGGAACAACAGAGTAATGCAACCTTCTCGATTCGATCCAAATTTATATGAACTGCGTATAGATTACTCTCAACAAATAGATTACGGGTATGAGGTTAATTACAAACTTTATAATTACTTCATATATTTTCAAAGAAAATACAATCAACGTTTAGGTCCTTTTGTACCCCGTATTTAAAAAGTATATTTGCGGCATTCAAAAATTGTCATGCAAAAATTAAAAGAGCGCTGGGGAGTTACCAGCAATTTTCAATTAATTATTATTTTTATTGTTTTTTCCATTACCGGATCGTCTTCAGTATATGTGGCTAAACCTTTTTTAAATTTAATTGGCTTAGAACAAGCTAATTTTCCAGAAACATGGTGGGGAACTACAATCTATTGGATTTTACGAATTCTATTAATTTTTCCCTTTTATCAAATTCTATTGGTAATATATGGCTGGTTATTTGGGCAATTCAAATTCTTTTGGGCATTTGAAAAAAAGATGCTTAAAAGATTAGGGCTCGGATTCTTATTTAATTAATTTAATAATTCTTTAACACCTTACCTACCTGCATTAATTAGATTTGCAATCATGAGTTTTGTGAAAGACCACATAATTTACCCAATGATTGCCGTATTGTTACTGGCAGGCTTGTTGGGACCTTATTTTATGAAGATTTCGCATGCATTGAATGAGCATGAAGAGTTTCATTGTATTTCTAAAGAACTACATATTCATTCTGTTGAGTTCGATTGCGATTTCGAACATTATCATTTAGCTTCGTTTTTTTACCCAGATTTTGATTATCCGGAATTTATAGCATTGACTCCTATTACAGAGGCTATCATTAACAATTACCATTTTCTAAGCAAATATCAGCAACTTCATTTCGTATTAAGAGGACCACCTACTTGTTAAGATTTCATTTCAAACACGGTAAAGTCTAAAAATCTTAATACAATTTTATATGAAAAATATTTCTATAACAATGCTATTCGCATTGTTGGTGCAATTTACATACGCACAGAACACATTACAGGGCACTATTAATAGTCAAGATGACCAAAAACCATTAGAACAGGTCGCCATTTATTTTCCTCAATTAGAAAAAGGGACAGTTACAAATGCTGATGGTTATTATGAAATCAACAATTTACCTTTGGGTAAGTTTAAGATTGTTATTTCATATATAGGCTTTCAAACTTATTCTCAAACGGTTGAAATTAATGAAAATAACACCCAACTATCTCTCAATTTGGCTCCAAGTGCTATAGAAATGGAAGAGGTAATTGTTTCTACACCATTTCACAAACTTCAACGTGAAAATGTTATGAAAGTTGAAAGAACCAGCATTAAAGATTTAAAATCTTCTGGTGCCATAAATCTCTCTGAAGGTATTACGATTATACCTGGTGTAGAAAGTGTATCTACAGGGGTTGGAATCGGAAAACCCGTTATTAGAGGTTTAAGTTCTAATAGAGTACTAACGTATACGCAAGGTATTCGTTTAGAAAATCAGCAATTTGGTGATGAACATGGTTTAGGAATTAGTGATGCCGGTATCGAAAGTGTAGAGGTTATAAAAGGTCCAGCCTCTTTATTATACGGTTCAGATGCACTCGGTGGAGTTTTATATTTAAATCCTGAAAAGTTTGCAAATTCTAATGAAGTGGAAGGTGATGTTAATTTAAATTACTTTACCAATACTCAAGGCTATAATGGTAATGCCGGATTTAAGGCTTCTTCAGAAAAGCTAAAATTTCTACTTCGTACAGGTGGCAGTTCTCATGTTGATTACAAAACTGGCAACAATCAGAGAGTTACCAATTCCAGATTCAATGAAAAAGATTTAAAAACAGGTTTGGCATATCAATTAGCGCATTTTAAAACCGAGTTACGATACAATTACAATAATTCTGAATTAGGTATACCAGAAGAAATTGGCGAACAAAGCACCAGTCGAACTGCTGTTGAACCGTTTCAAGACATTACCAGCCATATTATAAGTTCTAAATCCAATTTCTACTTTAACAACTCTAGTCTTCAAGCTATAATTGGGTATACACGAAATGACAGAAAAGAATTTGAAGATCATCATCACGAAGAAGAACATGAAGAGGGTGAAGATGAACATGAGGATGAGGAAAATGAAGAAGAAGGTGCTGCTTTAGATATGAAACTTGAAACCTTAAGTTATAATCTACAATACAATTTACCAAAAGTAGGTGCAGTAGAGACTATAGTAGGTCTTCAAGGTATGAACCAGAAAAATAGTAACTTCGGTGAAGAACTATTAATACCAGATGCTACTACAAATGATATTGGTCTTTTAGCTACTTCTCATATTCATCTAAACAAAAGTGATTTCCAGCTCGGTGTACGTTACGACAGAAGAAGTATTCAAGCAGAAGCGTCTGGCACTGTGGGTGAAGAAGGGTATATAGAAACAGTAGACAGAAATTTCAATAGCTTTAATATTGCTGCGGGATACAAGTTAAATGTGTCAAAAAACTTTATTACCCGTATAAATATTGCCTCTGGATTTAGAGCCCCTAACCTAGCCGAATTAACTTCTAACGGTGCACACGAAGGAACAAATAGATTTGAAATAGGTAATGCCAATTTAAATAATGAGAGAAATATTCAGACCGATTTGTCTTTTGAATTCTCAAATGAGCATTTTGAATTTTATGTCAACGGATTTTATAATTCCATTTCAGACTATATTTATTTAGAACCAAATGGAACTACTTTAGAAGGTGATGCTGTTTTTCTATATCAACAACAAGACGCTAATCTGTTTGGTGGTGAAGCAGGTATACATTATCACCCACACCCATTAGATTGGTTACATATGGAAAGTAACTTCTCGACCGTTACCGGAAAACTAAAGAGCAATGGTAATCTTCCACTAATACCTGCTAACAATTGGGCAAATACCTTACGATTAGAATTTAATAAAATCAGTCATAGCTTTAACAACGGATACGGATTTATAACCTTAAAATCTTATTTCGAACAGAATAAAGTAAGTGATTTTGAAACTTCCTCAGATGGTTATTCCCTTTTAAATTTAGGATTTGGAGCTACCATAACTATTTCAAATCAGCCTATTGAGTTTAAGCTTAGTGCAAATAACATCTTAGATAAAAAATATATTTCGCACCTATCTAGACTTAAAACAGACGGTATATCAAATATTGGAAGAAACATTAATTTAGGTATAAGCATACCTCTATAATCATATTACAAATAAATTAAGAGCTTGATACTGTATTTAGTTTATCAAGCTCTTTTTTTATATTACTCTTCTAATCGATACCACTCAATATCTTTGAGTACCGCTCTCCTACCCACTTTTTTTGGCGGATAATTTGTTACTAAATATTTAATAATAACGGTTTCATTCGCTCCCAAATCCCACAAGTTTTGGGTTTCTTGCATCCATTTAATAGTCGATTTCCATCGTTCTGCATTCATTCTATTCTGAATAACAAGTTTAGATGAGTGACAGTTGGTACAATTTTGAATAGTCTCCATCATACCAGGTGCTTCAATAAAACCTGTTTTAATATGAATTCCATTTTCTATCTTATCAAAGTCATCTTCAACAGGTATTTCAACAGGTATTTCAACAATTTCTGTTTCTGGTTCGTTTGAATTAAAAATAGATAGACTAAAATCGAAAATAAAATAAAGTAACCCAATACCCACAATTGCTATAACTATGCTAGCAAGTATGAATTTTTTATATAATTCTTTAAAATCGTTTTTTAATTTGTCATGATTTTGCTTTTTCATCTATGCGATTTTTACAGCTATTCTATGACAAGCATTGTTCAAATAACCTTTTGGATTCCAACCAGGCAGCAACATAGGTTGGCTTACACCGTTTGAATCGGTAGCTCTTGCCCAAACTTCATAATACCCTTCTTGAGGAAATGAGATTTCTGCAGAAAAATGCTGCCAAGCTAAACGGTTAGCAGGTTTTTCTAAATTACAAGATGACCAGGTAGCACCAAAATCTATAGAATATTCCATTTTCGCAACTTCAAGTTCACCTGCCCACGCATGACCTCTAATATTCAACTTCTTACTTTTGGACAACGTTGCCCCAGATTTAGGGTAAGTAATTAAAGACTTGACTGGCATAGATTCTATAATACACATATCTTTATCTGCCACTTTCTCACCAGGCGCAACCGGTTTACAAGGTACTCTATAGGCTGTACCTGTCATTTTGGTGCCATCATGAACAATATTTCTTATACTGATTCGTTGCAACCATTTTCCAGAAACGGAAGCAGGCCATCCACCAGCAATCACCCTTAAAGGATAACCATGCGCTAAAGGAATATCTTCTCCATTCATTTTAAATGCTAAAATGGTTTCGTCTTGCATTGCTTTAGACATTGGCGCACCTCTAGAAATAGGCTCTTTACTAGGGTCTCTACTTAAATGTACATCTGCAGCATGATAACCAAAATATACAGCATCGTCTTTTATACCTACATCTTCTAAAACATCGCGTAACCTAATACCCGTCCAACTTGCACAATATACCGCTCCAATTGTCCATTGATTACCCTTCGCAGGGGGATCAAATTCACTTCTACCATTACCACCGCATTCAAGAGTTAATTTATAGGTGTGATGTTCAAATTTGGATTTGAGCTCGACAAGTGAATAGGTTTTTTCCTGTTTTACCGATTCGCCATCAATGGTAAGTGTCCATTTTTCTACATCGATATCCTCAGGAATGAGTCCGTTATTTCTAATAAATATAGATTTGTTCGGTGTTACTTTATCATCTAGGAGATGAGCTTGAGCCTCAATATTCCAAGGTTTGTCGTTCAAAACGACCATCCCCTTGTCTTTATTGAATAATTTAAAAGGATCTAAATCTTGTAAGGCTAATGGAGTATAGCCCTCTGGCATTACATTTTTATAAACTATATCTACACCTAGCAAGGTTGCTAAGCCACCTAAACTAGATTTTGCGACAAAACTTCTTCTCTTCAAAACTCACGTGATTTGAGCTAAAGTTAAGATATTTAATAAAACTAAAAGTAAGATTTACACTTCTATTGTTTGCCCTTTTTTAGCACCTTTAAAAACGTAGGTATACAACCACATTAATGTAAAAGATGGTATAATATCAAACCCTGGTATAATCTCTTCTAAGAAAGTAAATGCTCCTGCAGCTTGTCCTACCTTACCTTTATACATTCGGGTCATTAGCCAAGCGGACAAGGGTGCCCATACTATATCTGAAAATTCACCTACAAATGGTATAACGAATGACAGCATGCCTATGCCGTCAAAAAGCAACCCCATAAATAGTTGCTTATATTTTTTATCTTTTAAAATTGACATATTGAAAAATTAGTTATTCTAACTTAAGAATGCAACAAAGATGCCAAATTTTTGAAAAAACAAAAGAGGATTTAGAAGCTATTAAGAAAGTTTTGCACTGATTAATTTCAAGAACTCGTTTCTAGTCTCAATTTTTTCAAACTGTCCTCTAAATCCAGAGGTTGTAGTTACCGAGTTTTGTTTTTGAACACCGCGCATCATCATGCACATGTGCGAAGCCTCAATAACAACAGCCACCCCTTTAGGTTTCAGTGTATTGTTAATACACTCTAAAATGTCATGTGTTAGCCTTTCTTGCACCTGCAATCTTCTAGCGAAAACATCCACTACTCTTGGTATTTTACTTAGACCAACAATATGACCATTAGGTATATAGGCTATATGTGCTTTACCAAAAAATGGCAACATATGGTGTTCACATAATGAGTATAATTCTATATCTTTTATGATTACCATATCATCGTAATCTTCTTTGAACATTGCCCCTTTTAAAATCTCTACAGCATCTTGCTGATACCCTTGTGTTAAAAACAACATCGCTTTTGCTGCACGTTCAGGTGTTTTGACTAAACCTTCCCTTTCTACATCTTCACCAATTTCATCGATAATAGATGAATATCTGCTTTTAACTTCATCGGTAATTTCAAGATTATATTCTTCTAAATTTTTATACGGGGACATAAATTATATTTTGTGTTTAACCTAATTAAATTTAAGTTGAACAAATTTAATATTTTCTTTTATCATCCAACATAAATATTTCATAAATAAATTTATCCTCAAACAAATTACGCTTTATATAAGCATGAAATAGAACTAAAAGATAAATACTATTTTTACCATGCTCCTTTTTCATTAATTTTGAATTTCAATTTAACAATGTTTAAACTAAGATTCTCTCATGATAAAAGCTTCTAACATTCATAAGTATTACGGAGAATTAGAAGTTTTAAAAGGTGTCGACCTCCATATAAAGAAGGGAGAAATTGTTTCTATAGTAGGTGCATCTGGCGCGGGCAAAACTACGTTATTACAAATTTTAGGAACCTTAGATGTACAGTCTAATCGAAATGACAGCACACTATTAATCAATAATATTGAAACAACTAATCTTAATGATAAAGATTTAGCAAAATTCAGAAATGAGCATATAGGTTTCATTTTTCAATTTCATCAATTATTACCTGAGTTTACAGCCATTGAAAACGTATGCTTACCTGCATTCATAAAAAAAACACCTAAAGCTGATGCCGAGGTAAGAGCAAAAGAGCTATTAGATTTTTTAGGATTATCGCATCGTTATAATCATAAACCATCAGAATTATCAGGTGGTGAACAACAACGCGTTGCTGTTGCAAGAGCTTTGATCAATAATCCGTCAATTATTTTTGCCGATGAACCTAGTGGTAATTTAGATTCTGAAAGTGCCGATAATCTTCACAAGTTATTTTTTGAATTACGAGAAAAATTCGGACAAACATTTGTTATCGTAACCCATAATAGCGAACTGGCAGAAATGGCGGATCGAAAATTAACTATGGTAGATGGTAAAATTGTAGATAAAGAAATCATTTTAGCATAAGTAAAACAGATGCTAGAAGAACTTTTATTATTTGCAAAGAATCCGGTTTATGAACAGGATATCACTAATCCATTCACCAACAAATTAAAAACATTTATTAAACTATTGATTATAGCATTATGCACAAGCATTGTGCTATTACTGATTGCTAGTGTAGTTGAAAATTTACTTCAACTAGAGATGGGCAAACATGCAATGGACGATTTGTTCGATAACTACTCCCCTTTACTTATTTTCTTCTTAGCGGTAGTAGTGGCTCCTTTTTTTGAAGAACTGCTATTTAGGGGACCACTTTTATTTTTTAAAAATTCCAACTCTTTCAAAATAGTCTTTTATGCATTTACCACTGCTTTCGGGTTCATGCACATTAGTAATTTTGAAATGAGCACCCAAGTATTATTGTTTTCACCATTATTGGTCGCTCCGCAAATTGGTGTTGGTTTTATACTAGGATTTATACGCGTTAAATTCGGGTTGGTTTGGTCAATGGCTTTACATGCTTGCTACAACATGGTGCTTATAATACCCGTATTGATTATGCAATTTTTAGATATACCCATTCAATGACAAGAAGTGAGTTAAAAGTATTTTTAGACGAAAAGGTTATTCAGTATAATAATCCTGAATTTTTAGAAACTGACCCTATACAGATTCCGCATCTTTTTACTGAAAAGGAGGATATTGAAATTAGTGCATTTTTAACTGCAACCATAGCTTGGGGCAACAGAAAGAGCATCATCAATAATTCGCATAAACTTATGGAAAGAATGGGGCAAAGTCCGTATGATTTTATACTCAATCATACCGATGAAAATTTGGAAAATTTAGCTGGATTTGTTCATAGAACTTTCAATGACATCGACCTTAACTATTTTATTCTGAGTTTAAAAAACATTTACAATAATCACAATGGATTGGAAGGTGTTTTTACGACACATCAAACAAAAGATAGTTTACAGCCCACAATTTCAGAATTCAAGAAAATATTTTTTGAACTACCATATGAGCAACGTACAACGAAGCATGTTTCAGATCCTTTGAAAGGTTCTGCAGCAAAAAGAATAAATATGTTTTTACGCTGGATGGTTAGAGATGCCACCACCAATGTAGATTTTGGCATATGGAAAGACATACCTCCCTCAAAATTATCTTGCCCATTAGACGTTCATTCTGGAAATGTGGCTAGAAAACTAGGATTACTAAAAAGGAAACAAAACGATGCAAAAGCACTAGCCGAGCTAGATAAAAATCTTAGAAAACTGGACCCGTTGGATCCAGTTAAATATGATTTTGCCCTCTTTGGTTTAGGTGTGTTCGAGAAATTCTAGTTTACGGCTTCTTTTTCAAATCTTTTATCGGTCAATGTCTTCATAAAAGCAATAATCGCCTTTGATTCTGTAGTGGTTAGATGTAAAGAATCTGGAGGCAATGTTTGGTAAGGCACATCTAAGCCCATTCCTTGACCACCGCCAACATTGTAGAATTCAACAACTTCTTCTAATGTTTTATACACCCCGTTGTGCATATATGGTCCCGTTAAATCAACATTACGTACCGTTGATGTTTTAAAGAAATGTTTCTTCTCCTCTACTTCGTAAGGATAGTACTGTCCCCAATCATCATCTAAAACAGGATTCTCAAAACTTGCATTTTTTGGCACTCCTAGATTTTCAAATTCGCTCTCCATATATTTTGGTGGAACGGTACCATTAAAAGCCGGTGGAAAATGACACGTAGCACATGCTGCTTTACCCATAAAAAGATTAAAACCGGTTATCTCTTCGCTAGTCATGCTTTCTTCAAGATTGTTCATATTTCGGTCAAATTTAGAATCGAACGGAGCTAAACTTCTTATATATGTAGCAATAGCATTGCGTACGTTCATATCGGTAATTTTTCCATCGTAAAGAGAATCAAATTGAACTTTATATGCTGTTTTCCCTTGAATTTTCTCTTCTAGTTGATCTAAATCAATATGAAACTCATTTTGATTATTGGTAACACCAACAATTTGATCCTCAAGTCCATCTGCCCTACCATCATAAAATAAAGAACGCTGGTAAACGGCATAGGTTAACGTAGGTGAATTGCGTAGTAAATCTTGTCCGTTTATTCCCTTGGCAATTTTATAACCATCAGTAAATGCTTTCTCTTTAATATGGCAAGTGGCACAACTTATAGTACCTGAGCCAGATAAATCTTTATCATTGAACAACTGTCTTCCTAGCTCAATTCTTTCTTCTGTAATATCTGGTGCTCTTTGGGTAGAGAACATTTTCATGTTAAAGAAATTCTTATCGAATAAACTAGTAACTTTGGGATCTAATGCCCTAGACTCACTCAATTCAATATTCCAATCTTTCGCGGTTTTAGCCACTAAGTCCAATTGATTATTTGTGTGTAGTTTTATGAAAGCATAACGATCAAAATCATCAAAATTTCCATTTTTAAGTACATCAATGGTAGCAGTAATTTCATCTTCCCATTGCGTGTACAATTTTTTATTTGCAAAAGCATCTTTGTAGATAGCTAAAACAATCTGTAAGGTTTCATAATTATAAATGGCTTCATTTAGGGAATTAGCCAACATAGGGGAGTCAAACCCAGTAATACCTTTTGTAGCGATATTTACAATAGCATCGCGAATCATTTTTAAATGATGCCTATCTCTTTGTGTGATGAGAATATGATTTTTACGTACAAATGGAATTCTTATTTTTAAATATTCTAAAACAGTATGTAATTCTTTGTTTGTGAACCCTTCTTCACCATATAACAACTCTTCTAAAACTTGAAAACTCTTCGGTTTAAGGATTTTAATATCTTGATGGTCATCAATTTCAACTTTTAGTAAATTGGGTGCATTCATTGAAATATAATTCTCATAGTCATAAGCTATCAGCATTGGTTCTACTCTTTTATACCATTCTCTACTTTTAAGAAAAAGACTTTTATTCTTTGACAGGGTATTAGAAGTATCTATTTGCTGGATAAAATAAGAAGTACTATCCAATGCAATAAAATAATATTCCCGAATAGCATCGTTGAACATTGATTGATCATCTGTATTTATAGCCAACAACGGTTTGGTTTCTTGATTTTTACAAGAAAGAAAAAAGCTAACCAACCCAACAAAAATCCATTTATAATGCAATATTCTCATGTTATTTTTTAAAAATTATTTTGAATAGAAAAAGGTTCCCAGTTAAGGGAACCTTTAAATTTGGTATAATTATATCACTTATCTAGGCAATCCTGTCAATTTGAACAAAACAGAACCTTCTAACCTAGCACTACCTTCACTAATTGCAGTTGGATCAACAAACTTAAGTCCGTCTGCTCTTACTGCAGTATCAGGGGTTGTACTAAAATTCCATCCATGCACCTGAGCGCCACCAATAAATGTCGGCTCAGAAGCACCGATAATATCAGTAACATCTATTAAACCTGTAATTTCCCACATACTATCAGTATTACCAATACCAACACTTGACGCATAAGTTTGGTCACATTCCATCACTTCTACAAAATCACCCGTGTTCAAGTTTAATTGCCATAGTTTAGCAAAACCTGTAATATCAGGATTCAAATCAGCATAACCATTTGGATCTTCTTGAACGTAAGCATAGTTTTCTGTAACCAAAATATTATCAGGAGAATGCATACCGTCACCTTTACCACCTTCTAAATCACCATCTACAACAACAGTTAATTTAGCAGGAGCCGTTGGATCTTCAGAATCAAGAACTAACTTGTAAACACGTCCAAAACCTGTACCTCTTAAGTTTAGATCTGGGTTATCTCCACGAATTCTACCGGTTGCATTAAAGTAAACTTCTCTTTGAGCTTCGGCCGTACCTCTTCTCCAATCGATATCTTCAATTCTCTGAAAACCAATAGCACCTAAATCAATCGCTTCTTGGTTTAATTCGTCAATTGTTCTTTCGGTAACTTCTACCCATTCAACATCATATTCAATATCTTGAGACATACCCATTTCAAATAACTGACCACCATCACCAGGAGCAGACTCTACAGGGTTTGCACCTTTTAACACATACAATTTACCTCCGTCAAGATCACCTCTTTGACCTACATACATTCCAAAATGAGCTTGAGGGTACGTATTGTCACTATGATCATCACCCATGAATACAACTGTCTGTGAAGCATATGCATCTTTACCGATAACAACGGCATTCTCAGTAGACCATTCTCCAAGTGCAGGAAGTCTTTCTACCTCTACTCTATCTTCTGTAGCTCTAAAAGGATTTACTTTGAATACGCCTTTAGCGTTACCGCCCCATTCTCCACCAGAAAGGTAAAGTGGGCCAAAACCATGCTCTTCAACAGTAATTGAAGAACCAGAACACATAGCTGTAAAAGCAGTTGCCGTAGAATTTACAATATAATCTCCTTGCAAAGGTTGAAGTTCAGAATTCAACATAATTCTTGCGATAGAGTAATCTGCTTCTAAGTTGTTGATCAAAGCATAATTACCATCTTCAGCAGGGTAAAGTGCAGCACCATCCATATAAGAACCATATACAAATGTAGAATCAGATTCTAAAATATCTGCAGATGACATAATCATGTTCAATTCGGCAGATCCTGCAAATGCACCTTTAAGTTCGAATAATTCATTCGGAGTTACAGAACTTGTTAAAGGTATTGATTCTGCCAAAGTTAAATCTTGACCGTCAGCACCATCTTCACCGTCAACACCATCGGCACCATCTACACCATCGATACCGTTAGTTCCATTTGTACCATCAGCACCATCTTCTCCTTCACAGCTTATTACAGCTATTCCTAAGCAAGAAAGGAAAAGGGCTTTAAATAGTAAATTTTTCGATTTTTTCATTATCAATATAGTTTTTAGGTTATGAATTCCAAAACTATACAGACAACCTTTAAAAAAGGTATTCTAAAAATTAGCAATGAATGAACTAAACTTTATGTTAAAGTTAACATGTAAACTTAACTTGAAATTGAGGTGATCAAATCTTGAATTTAAGTTTAAATTAAATACTAACTATTTAATTAACAATAGGTTAATACACTATACCTATATCACCTAAAGATAATAATTGCTCTTTACCACCTTCGTAGATAGATTTATAAATAGCCTCCACAATTATCATATCTCTTTTTCCCATTTCTCCTGGAGCTACGTTTTTGGTGCCCAACAATATATGCTTTGAAAAGTCGTCCATCTGTAGCGCTTGTTGTTTTTTAAAAGGAAATTCTAACGTATTTCCGTTTGATGTTCTACCGCTTATTGGTCCGTAGCTATGAGCAGGATCTAGCTCAAACCAACCCTTGCTACAATGACATTTTAATCTGTTTCCATTGGCATTGTGCGAAGTCATCATATGTGCAACCGCTCCATTATCAAATTTAAATTGCGCAGTAATTGTTTCGTCGGTATCTTTAAAATACTCTGGTCTTGTACTAAACTCTTGTGCAGAAACAGAAATAGGATTTTGTCCTGTACCATATATGCTGGTTTGTATTGCATATACACCCATATTCATTAATGCACCACCGCCAGAAAGAGATTTATCTAATCGCCATTGATCAGGATTACCTTTAGATATATATCCGGCATCAGACGAAACAAAAAGTACATCGCCAAAAGTTTTCTCTTTTACGTATTTCTTCACCTCATGAGTATAAAGATCACTTTGCATTCTATACCCAACACTTAATTTTACGTTATTCTCTTTACAAGCATTTATAATATCATCACATTCTTCAACGCTTACTGCCATTGGTTTTTCGCAAATAACGTGTTTACCAGCTTTTGCTGCACGAATACAGAAATCCGCATGCATACTATTGGGTAATACTACATAAACAACATCAATATCTTCATTGTTAAGTATGGTGTCAAAATTATCGTAATTATAAACGTTCTTCTTTGGTATGTTATATTTCTCTTGCCATAAAGCCTCTTTATCCTTAGTACCTGTTACAATTCCTGCCAAATAACAATACTCCGTTTCTAATAACGACGGTGCCAATTGATATGTACTATAACTTCCTAAACCTACTAAGGCAACACCTAATTTTTTATTCTTTTGTTCTATACTAAATGCGTTTGCCAATGGCATATTACCCAACAGTGTTGTTCCTAAAATTCCTTTAGTAGCTATAGTACTAAATGAGCGTCTTGATAATTTCTTCATAATTCTTTTTTAATGCTTTAGAAATTTAAATAAAAATCATTGAACTTCATCAAACCTTTTGTGATTTTTATATTAAGAATATACAGGACTATAAGATAGCTAATTCTTTAGAATAGTTGACTAAAATGATTAATTGATATTAGTAGTTCAATCAATTATAGTTAAAGTAAATATTAAGCTTTTATTCTTATTTTCGTTCTACAACAGAACCTTATCAAACCATGAAAAAAATTATACAACTATCAATTTGTTTGACAGCTACGTTTGCCATTGCACAGTCTAGGGAACTACCTATAGACACCGTAATTATAACACAGCATACTGCCACTATTAATGGATCTACTTTCTCATACACTGCACAAACCGGTACCCAACCAGTATGGGATGAGAATGCAAAGCCTATAGCATCTTTACATTACACCTATTATACCAGAAACAATATTAAAGATTCCGCCGCAAGACCTTTATTAATATCGTTTAATGGCGGACCAGGATCAGGTTCTGTATGGATGCACTTAGCTTATACCGGACCGAAAATTTTAAAAATCGACGATGAAGGTTATCCTGTTCAACCTTATGGGGTAAGCGCAAATCCGCATTCGGTTTTAGATATTGCAGATATTGTTTATGTAAATCCTGTTAACACCGGATACAGCAGAACAATACCAGCAAGTGGTAAAGAAGTAGACAGGGATAAGTTCTTCGGAATAAATGCCGATATAAAGTATTTGGCAGAATGGCTCAACACTTTTGTTACCAGAAACAATAAATGGCGTTCTCCCAAATATATTATTGGAGAAAGCTATGGTGGAACACGTGTAATGGGACTTTCTTTAGCATTACAAAATCAGCAGTGGATGTATCTTAATGGGGTCATTATGGTTTCTCCGGCAGATTATAAAGTGATTCGTAATTCGGGCCCTGTAGCTGAAGCGATCAATCTACCCTATTTTACCGCTGCAGCTTGGCATCATAAGGCTTTACCTCCAGTATTACAAAGTAAAGATTTACTGGAAATTTTACCGGAATCAGAAGCTTATACCATAGATAAATTAATACCTGCATTAGCAAAAGGAGGATTCTTAGACACCACTGAAAAAGAGGCCATTGCAGATAAAATGGCGTATTATTCCGGATTAAACAAAACAGACATTCTAGACCAAAACCTTGTAATACCAACATCGTTCTTTTGGAAGAATCTTTTAAAAGATAAAAATGGGTATACCGTTGGGCGTTTAGACTCAAGATACTTGGGTATAGATAAGCAATTAGCAGGTATGAAGCCAGATTACAATTCAGAATTAACATCATGGCTACATAGTTTTACACCAGCAATCAACTACTACCTACAAGAAGAATTGAACTTTAAAACAGATGTGAAATACAACCTTTTTGGTCCTGTACACCCCTGGAACAATGAAAATGATAATACTAGAGATGATTTAAGACAGGCAATGGCGCAAAATCCATATTTGAATGTGATGATTCAATCTGGTTACTACGATGGTGCAACAACTTATTTTAATGCAAAATATACGATGTGGCAAGTAGACCCAAGCGGACGCATGAAAGATAGATTCAGCTTTAAAGGGTACCGATCTGGGCACATGATGTATTTGAGGAGAGAAGATTTAAAAACGGCTAATGACGATATTCGCGATTTTATCAAACGTACCATCGCAACCGATAGAAGTGCCAAGTATTAAAAGTTATTTTTCTAAAACCGAACTAGACATTCCCAATACAAGCAACGAATTTATTTCTTTTGTTTCTATTGGGAATTTCTTTTGAAATCTAAGATCTGCCGATTTAATAGCGTCCTTATAAAGTTGTTCTCTTTTACGTTGTTTTTTCTTTTTAAAGATATCAATTGTAACCCCAACAGTTGCACCACCCAATACTGTAGCCAATAAATCTTCATTGCTCCAACCGCCGTATTGCTTTTGGTCAATACTTTCTTTTGCCAACCCAATTAACAAACTTCCACCTACAGCCCCAATAAACGTCCACGTTCTATCACCGTCTGAAATTTCATTGGCAACCCCAGCCCCTACCAATCCATAAAGATTACCGCCCAAGAAGTGAAGTACTTTATCTTGTTCTATTTGGCTATGTGCACTTTGCAGAGATAAAGTAAAAAGGATAATTATGAGTATATTTTTCATACCGCGCAAAGATAAAATTCTATCTGATGCATTAGGCATAAAAATCGTTACTATTAGTTGGTTAAATTCTCTGTAGCTATATTTTATATTATCTTACAATTTTAAAAATTATATGGAACTAAAGAATTTTATCAAAAGCCTATCAATTATGCATTTATTCTTGCTCGCAGGGCTAAGTATTTTTACAATTTGGGTGATTTTTCAAATCAATACCTTCAACACAAGCAGTAACGGAGAGAGTATATTTCTATACGCAGTACCCGTATTTGCTATGTTAGGTTATTTTGGCAGTCAATGGGTGTTCAAAAAAATGACTTCTAAAATTCAATTGAATATTAGATTAGAAGAGAAATTAAAAAAATATCAATCAGCATTGCATTTAAAATATGCACTTATAGAAATACCTGCTTTTATTGGGCTTTTTGCCTATTACAATACAGGTAACGCTTTACCACTAGTCATATCAATTTGCCTATTAGCCTATTTAGCGGTACAAAGACCGAATAAAGAAAATATCATTAAAAATGTACCCTTAATACCAGAAGAACAAATTCAAATTCAAAAAGCATAATCCACGAATAAAATGAAAAAAGCAAACACATTAATTTTAGCTTGTATGTTATCATTATTAGGTTTAACTACAATTAATGCGCAAGACTGGGCAGATTTAAAACATTTCGAAAAAGCTAATGCGGCAGTACCAGCAGTGCAAGACAATGAAGATCGCATTATATTTATGGGTAACTCAATTACAATTGGTTGGTTAAATAGTCGACCTGAGTTTTTTGAAGGGAAACCTTATATTAACAGGGGTATTAGTGGGCAAACTACACCACAGATGCTAATTCGTTTTAGGCAAGATGTAATTAACCTGAATCCGAAAGTAGTGACCATACTTGCAGGTACAAATGATATTGCCGGCAATACTGGTCCATCAACTTTAGAAATGATTATGGACAACATAAAGGGTATGGCAGAACTAGCCGAAGCGAACGACATCAAAGTAATTTTATCTTCTACATTACCCGCTTACGATTACCCGTGGAAACCAGGTTTAGAACCATCAAATAAAATAATTGCGTTAAACAAAAGGATAAAAGAATATGCAGACGCGAAAGGCCATATTTACTTGGACTATTTCTCTGCTATGGTAGACGAACGAAATGGATTACCAAAGAAATACGCAAGAGATGAAGTGCACCCTACAGTTGAAGGTTATATGGTAATGGAGCCATTAGTAGAAGCTGCAATTACTAAAGCTTTAAACAAATAAAATTCTATTAAAAAATTGATTCTAAAACCTACCTATTAAATCTAGATAAGATTTGATTATTTTTGAAAAAATCTGATTACTATAAAATGAAAAAAACACTATTTCTTTTGGTCGCTGGGGCCATGTCATGCAATTCTTCTCAAAAAACAGTTACCGATGTCGTAACAGAAGAAGCATCAACTGTTACATCTGAAATTTCATTTGCCGAAACTATTACAGAAGCAGAATTAAAAGATCATTTGTATATCTATGCCTCAGATGAATTCGAAGGAAGAGAAACCGGTCAACCAGGTCAAAAAAAGGCAGTAGCTTATTTGAAAGCCGAATATGAAAAATTAGGCATACCAGCAGCTAAAAAAGATGGTAACTATTTTCAAGAAGTCCCGTTAGAGGTAAGTAAACTTCCCATTGGTAAATTAACTGTTAATGGTACAGACTTTGCCGTTGGAGAACATGTATTAACCTTTTCCGCAGCCAACACTTTTACAGATGACATCGTATATGTTGCATATGGTATTGATGACGATAATTACTCAAACTACAATGAACTTGATGTTAAAGGTAAGATTGTTCTAATGAAATCTGGCGAACCAAAAAACGCTGATGGCACCTTTGTAATCTCTGGTACTGCCGAAACTTCTAACTGGAGTAATATGTCAGAGTCATTGACAAAGAGAGTTCAAATTGCTATGGATAAAGGCGCTATTGGTGTACTATATTACGATGCCGATAATTTCAGCAGATTTAAACGCAGATTTGAATCAATGAAAAAAAATAATAGTGGCAGAATGGAAGTAGTAGATAATAGTACCCCTGAATTCTACAATTTATTTATCGATCAAACTCTTGCTAAAAGCTTTTTATCAACTATTGATACAGATGATAAGCCACAAATTCTGAGTAAAAAATTACAATTGAGTTTTGAAAGTTCTAATGATAAAATTTCATCAGAAAATGTTGCTGCTATTTTAAAAGGATCAGAGAAGCCGAATGAGTATTTAGTAATTTCTTCGCATTTAGATCATATAGGTATCACTGGCAATGGTGAAATAAACAACGGTGCAGATGATGATGGTTCTGGTACTGTCGCACTATTAGAAATTGCAGAAGCATTTAAGAAGGCGGCAGATGAAGGTAACGGTCCTAAAAGATCCATTGTATTCTTACATGTTACCGGTGAAGAAAAAGGATTGTTAGGTTCTCAATATTACACCGATGTAGACCCAATTGTTCCACTTACGAATACTGTGGCAAATTTAAATATTGATATGATTGGTAGAATAGATCCAAAACGTGAAGGAAACAGAAACTATATCTATCTTATAGGTTCAGATAAATTGAGTTTAGAACTTCATAATCTTTCTGAAGAAGTAAATAAAAAATTCGCGAATATTGAATTGGATTATACCTATAATGATGAGAATGACCCAAATCGTTTCTACTATAGAAGTGACCATTATAACTTCGCTAAAAACAACATTCCTATCATATTTTATTTTAACGGTACTCACGCCGATTATCACAGACCAAGTGATACACCAGATAAAATAAACTACGACCTATTAGAAAATAGATCTAGATTAATTTTTCATACTGCTTGGGAAATTACTAATAGAGAGAATAAGTTAAAAGTAGACTAGTAATCAATTTCTTAAAATTTTTAAAAGCCTTGTAATCTCAATGTTTTACAAGGCTTTTTTATGCTTTATACCTAAAGTATGTAAATGGTCTAAAACAAAAAAGTCTTAGAAATGAATCTAAGACTTTTTATCTGCTTTTGGGTGGAAGACCGGGTTCGAACCGGCGACCCTCGGTACCACAAACCGATGCTCTAACCAGCTGAGCTACAACCACCATTTGTAAGCGAGTGCAAAGATAATTTTTTTAAACAGTTCTAACAAATAATAAATTAAAATTTGAAGAAAAATTTAATTTTGAGCGAAGTTTACTGTATTTATTTTTAACTTGTTGTTTTATTTAAAACAACCTACTAAGCACCCCTAACATTCATAATGCATTATATATCAAATTATAAACGTAATTTTTTACTCTTCGCATTGGTATGTTTTAGCTATTTTACCGCTTTAGCACAAAAGGACAGTGTTAAGTTTTATCATCAAAAAATTTCGCAATTAAATAATTCTCCTAATTTTTCTGAAAACTCACCAGAATATATTGACAATTTAAATCAGCTCTCTTATTATCAAAGATTAATTGAGCAAGATTCCATGTTAATAAACTCAGAGAGAGCACTTGAGCTTAGCAAGAAAAACAATTATAAACAAGGTGAACTCGAAGCATTAGCAAATCTTGCAACTTTATATCTGTATACAGGTCAAACAGATAAGTCAATTAATTTCTCATTAGAGACTATTAAAAATTCTGAATTAAGCAGTTTTCCTAAAACAGAAATGAAAATTTATAATATTCTTGGACAAGGATATTATTTCAAAAATGACTACCCTTCCACATATACTCATTTTTTGCATACTCTTGCTATAGCAGAAAAGCATAGTGATCAATTTCACTTGTTTCGAATGAACATGAATTTAGGCACTATATTTAGTCGACTAGATGATAATGACGAGGCTCTAAAATATTATGCTGTTGCCTTTAAACATGTTAAAAAATTAAATGACCCTACTAAAGAGGTTATGATGCTAAGTAATATGGCATTCTTAAACATTGAGTTAGGCAATTTAGAGCAAGCGAAAATTGAATTAGACCAGACATTCGCACTCTTTGAAAAATACAAGCATACCACTTGGTTAGCATGGACCTATTCTACCTTAGGCCTATACTATTTAAAACTAAATAATCATGAAAATGCTTTAATGAACTATCAAAAGGCTTATGACATGCATAATGACTTTAATGATGTAAAAGCCAAGGCTGATATTAAATATGGCCTATCAAGATCTTATTTAGGCCTAAATAATTTAGTAAAAGCTGAGGAAATTATAAATGAAAGCGTAGCGCTATATGCATCTTCTAATTATGATAAAGGTCTTGAAAAAGCATACAGAACACTATACGAAATAAACAAGCGTTTAGATAATGTAGCAGAATCCTTAAAATATCTTGAATTAACCGAAAAACTTTCTAACGATAATTTTAAGAAAAAGAATAGACGAAATTTAGTGATGCTTAATGCTAAATTGAATTTTGAAAAAGAAACTAAAAATTTAAAAGCTAAGAGTACATTGGCGTTAAATCAACAACGCAAATATGTAAAATTGTCTTTAGTTGCACTATTTACTTTAATGGTAATAGTATTTCTAATCTTGAAAGTCAATCAACGAGAAAAAATACTTAATAAAAAACTAGCTAAACAAGCAGAAGTATTAAATGATAACCAAAAAGCACTTACCCAAATAAATACCAATCAAGATCATCTATTTTCCGTTGTCGGTCATGACTTAAGAGGACCTATTAATTCACTAAATGAAATTCTAAAACTTTATATAGAAGATCCTGAAGGAAAAGTATATTTTGAAAAATTTGCTCCACAACTAAAGGAAGACCTTGAACAAGTTCAATTTACAATGGACAATCTATTACATTGGGGGAAAACACAAATGCAAGGTAGTACTATTAACATAAGAAGCATTTCTGTAAAGTATGAGTTAGATACCATATTACAATTGTATCGAAATGAGATAAACAAAAAATCTATAGTAATTAATAACCAAGTTGCTACTAACCATAAAGTATTTGCTGATCAACAGCAATTCAATATTATTTTTAGAAATTTAATAAACAACGCTATTAAATTTACTCCCAACGAGGGAATGATTACAATATCTACAGAAATAAAAGATAAAAATCTGGTGATACAAGTTACAGACACTGGTGTTGGTATGACCGAAGCCGATGTACTAAAACTTTTTAGCAATACCGAAAATTTCTCTAAATACGGTACAAATTTTGAAAAAGGAACCGGTCTGGGACTACGCTTAGTTAAAGCAATGGTTATAAAAAATAACGGAGAAATTATGGTAAATAGCCAACCAAACAAGGGCAGTCAATTTATAATACAACTGCCTTTTGATACAGTGTAAAATTAATATTGTTCTTTTAAAAAGAGCATAAGTAAGGTAAAAAAATCATTTGGTTATCTCTTTAAGCTAGATTGCTCAAATTCCGTTAATAATTCATTCTATATATTCCAAATTATCGACGAACTACATCTTTAGAACGTTAAAACACACAATAAAACGCATTTCACAACATTTATTCCCAATCACTAAACTTCTAAACTAATTTTAGAATCACATTTTAGTGATATTTATGAATATTAGAAAATTAAAGCATAATAAATGGTACAACCTTGTTAAAGGTTGCATGCTTATGTTCTTAATTTTAAATATCACAATAGATACCGTAACAGCTCAAAATTCCAATCGAGACACTATTTTAAGCGAAATTGAGCAAATTAAGAATTCGACCAATTTTAGCACTAAGGACACCCTTTACATAGACAATCTTCTAGCCTTAGCCAACGAGTATCGTTTTCTTAATCTAGATAGCTTAATGATTTTGAGTAAAAAAAGTCTAGATCTCAGTAAAAAAGCAGGTTATATTAATGGTGAAATTAGCTCTTACCATACTTTTGGCGGCTATTATTCAGATAAAGGAAAGATAGATCAAGCCATTGCATATTTTACGAAGGCATATAACCTTGCAGCCGAACATGAGCAAAATTTTTTAAAGGCTAGCACCTTAAATGATTTAGCAAAAGAGTACGGTTATAAAGGTGAATACTCCAAAGCTTTGAAATGGTATTTGTCTGCCATAGAGATTGCAGAAAAATATGATTATAAAAATATCATATCGATTGTAAACGACAATATTGCACATTTATATCTTGAACAAAAAGATTATGAACAAGCTATGGTATTTTTAAAAAGATCAAAGGCTATTCACGAACAAATTGGCAATCCTGTTTTTTTGGCAGAGACTCTTAGTAATATCGCCTCTACATATGCAGACATGAACGAATTAGATTATGCAATGTATAATATAAACATAAGCATAGCTACTTTTGAAAAAGAAAAAATATTAGAATGGCTAGCATACTGTTATGAAATAAAAGGGAAGATATATCTCAAAAAAAATAAAAATACTTGGGCTTTATACTGGTATAAACAAAGTGAATTACTTCATAAAGAAATAGAAGATGATCGTGGCAAAATAGATTTATTAAATGGCATGACCGAGGCTTATTTAAATCTTAAAAAAGACAGTATAGCTGAAGTATATGCTTTAAACGCATTTGACTTATCGAAAAAAATAGGTTTAAGAGCCGGAATAAAGAACAGCACACAAAAACTGGCTAAAATTTTCAAACAAAAAAAGGATTTTGAAAAATCGCTGTGGTATCATGAGATTTATCAGACAACATATGAGTCATTATCTGCAACAAGTAATGAAAAAGCATTGAACATGCTTAAAACGAGAGTGGCCTATGACCAGCAAAAGCAGCAATTAATTCTTGATAACGAAAAAGCCCTCGCAGAACAAAAGATATACATTTACATATTTATAGTTATACTATTCATTTTCGCGATTATCACCTTTCTTATTCATAGAAATGAACAAGAACAGAAAAGGTTAAATCTAGAGCTTCGTAATAACAAAACTGACTTAGAGGAAAAACAAGCTTATTTAAATGATTTAAACCAAACAAAGAATAAATTATTCTCTATTATCGGTCATGATTTAAGAGGACCAATAGGTGCATTTCAGGGACTTTTAAAATTATTCAAAGAAGGAGAAATGACCAAAGATGAATTCTTAAATTTTGTTCCGAAATTAAAAGTAGATATTGACACTATATCATTTACCCTTAACAACTTACTATCTTGGGGACAAACACAAATGAATGGATCAATCACCAGACATTCTGTAACTAATTTAGATTGTATTGTAGAGGAAAATATAGCACTTTTGTCTGAAATTGCCGAAGCCAAGAATATTACATTGGTTAATAGAATTGAACCTAATTGTCAAATTTGGTCAGACCCAAATCAAATAGATATTATAATTCGAAATCTTTTAAGCAATGCTTTGAAATTTACTCCTAATAACGGACAAATTATCATTGGTGCCATTCAAAAAATCAAAACTTGCGAGATATACGTGAAAGATAACGGAATGGGCATGAGCGAAGATATCATTAGCAAGTTATTCGAGAAAGATTCTAATCACACCACTTACGGTACTAATAACGAAAAAGGTACTGGACTCGGACTCTCGCTATGTAAAGAAATGGTCGAGAAAAATAATGGTAAAATATGGGTACATAGTGCCTTAGGTAAAGGGTCAAGCTTTTACTTTACCATACCAAGAATGCAAAAGAGATATAAAGAATCTGCTTAAATTAAATGGTCAAGAGAATCGACCGCTACCATTCTTTCGACAGTAAAGCCTTCTGCATAATCAACGCCTACCAATCTACCTAAATCTTTGGCTCTATAGTGTACACTTTCAATAAAAGTTTTACTACTAATTGGCGTTTCTGGTTCGTTACTTTTTGGATCATGAAACTGAGATGTATATGCTAAAATCGCATCGGTCTTAGCTTCAATATAATCACTGATATCTACTACAAAATCAGGTGTAATATTTTTCCATTGTATGTAATGATATACCAATTTAGGTCTCCATTCTTGCTGACTATCCTCTCCTATATTTGTTTCAATACGTCTTAATCCGCTTAAAAAACAAGCGTCGCTGACAAGCTTACTACCTTTACCGTGATCAATGTGTCTATCGTCAATAGCATTACACAAAACCGTATTTGGCTTGTATTTGCGAATCATTTTTATAATTTCTAGCTGGTGTTTCTCATCATTGATAAAAAATCCGTCTCTAAATCTTAAATTTTCTCGTACCGCTACGCCTAAAATTTTTCCTGCGTTAGCAGATTCTTTATCACGAATTTCCGCTGAGCCTCTCGTTCCTAATTCACCACGAGTTAAATCTATGATACCTACTTTTTTACCTAAAGCTATTTCCTTGGCTATGGTACCACCTGCTCCTAGTTCTGCATCATCAGGATGCGCTCCAAATACTAATATATCCAACTTCATTTTATCCTAATTGTAATTGATGCTATTATTTTATTTTCGCTATAGCTTGTAATATATCTTGCTTTAAATCTTCTACTTCTTCGATACCTACAGAAAAACGAATTAAACCGTCTGCTATACCTTGTTCTGCTCTAACTTCTGCACTCATTAATGCGTGAGATGTTTGTGTAGGTGATAAAACAGTACTCTCTACCCCTGCCAAACTCATTGAAGGTTTTATTAATTGTAATGCTTTCTGAAATTGAGACGAATTCAAATTTGAATTTAATTCAAAAGATAACATACCGCCGAAGCCTTTCATTTGTTTTTTAGCTATCTCATGATCTGAATGCGTTGGCAACCCTGGGTAATATACTTTCTCAATATCAGCCAAATCATTAAGAAAATGTGCCATAGCCAAGGCATTCTCATTCTGTGCTCGTACGCGAATACCCATGGTCTTCATACTTCTTTCCAATAGCCAAACGGTATAATCACTAAGGCTACCACCAAAATTTTTAGCTAGATGAAATATACGCTCCATATTTTCAGTAGTCGAAGCAACAGCACCTGCACATATGTCAGAATGACCACCCATATATTTCGTAGCACTATGTATAACCACATCAATACCAAAATCTATAGGATTCTGATTCACAGGACTTGCGAACGTATTATCAATCAAAGTAATGATTCCGTGTTTTTTTGCAATGGTGGCAACTGCTTGTAAGTCGGTAATGGTCAATAGCGGATTAGAAGGTGTTTCTATATAAATAACCTTTGTATTCTCTTTAATTTGTGCCTCAAAAGCATCTGCCTGCCACCCATTGGTAAAAGAATACTCGATTCCGTATTTAGAAAACTCTTCGTTTACTAAATTATATGTTCCTCCATATAAGGTCTGTTGTAAAACCACATGGTCCCCAGCTCTTAAAAAAGCCAATAATGAAGTACTTACAGCAGCCATACCACTACCAAATATAAGTGCAGATTCCGCATGCTCTAATGCTGCTACCTTCTTACAAAGTGCTTCTTGATTAGGTGTATTAAAATATCTAGGATACCTTTTTACGTCAACATCTTCGTAAGCATAAGATGTACTCATATATAATGGAGACACAGCCCCCTTATGTTGTTTATCTTCCAATTCACCAACGTGGGTACAAATGGTGTTCAAGCCTTTTTTCTTCGAATTCATGTACAAAATTTATAAAAAATAAAGGTAAGGAATTAGAATGTAAATGAATCTTACTCAACTTCACTGATACTCTAATTTTATAATCTCTATTTATGTCTTAAAATTAGTATGAACCTTTCAAAAACATCAATCTCACAAATACCTCAATAAAAGAATACATGTATTAAGAAATATGGAATACTTCATAAATTTTACCATTAAACGTAGAAACTTTTCATTTATAGTTGATAGATTTATAATACAAACTACCAAGCTTTCAAACTAACTTATATTCCAAACATGAAAAAAGCCTTTTATACAGCACTTCTAATAATATTCATAATTGCATGTAAAAACCAAAAACCCGCTGCTCAAGGGTATCAAGGTCAGGGAAAAAGTGCAGTTGTTTCTACCTTATCCAAACCAGTACAAAAACAATGGAAAGGCATTTGGACGTTTGATGATGAAACTACCTTCTTTAGCAATGATTTTGAAAGCGGAAGATTAAACGGAATAACAGCTGATGGAAACAATCACTACACAACCTTAATAACCGCTGAAAATACTCCGGTAAACGTGAGTCCGTGGTATGCGTTTAAAGTTTGGTCAAAAACGCCAAAAACTATCACTATTAAAATGACTTACCAAGATTCCAGAAGTAGGTATTTCCCTAAAATAAGTACTGATGGTAAAAATTTTACTCCTTTGGATAGTGCCAATTTTACAGGAATAAATAAAGGTACAGGCGATTTCGGCATAAAGGCAGTACCAGAGTTTGTCGAAATAAAAGTAAATATTAGCGAAAAGCATACATTCATTACCGCCCAAGAACTTTACGGATCCACAAGAGTAAAAAGCTGGATAGATTCTTTATCGTCCAAAGCCTTTATATCTACATATGAAATTGGAAAAAGTAGGGAAAAAAGAGCAATGAACTTAATTGCCGTTAGTACTGGTAATCACAAAAAGGCTGTAATGGTCATTTCTAGACAACACCCACCAGAAGTAACGGGGTTTCTTGCCATGAAATCTTTTATTGAGACCTTAAGCGGAGACTCACCAAAAGCTCAAAAATTTAGAGAAAACTATGATTTGTTTGTAGTACCGTTAATGAATCCTGATGGTGTAGATAACGGCAATTGGCGTCATAATATGGGTGGAATAGATTTGAACAGAGATTGGCAAGATTTTAATCAACCAGAAACGAGAAGTGTTAGAGACTTTTTAGTAAAAAAAGAATCTGAAGGTTATGAATTTGTCTTCGGTGCAGATTTTCACTCTACTTGGGACGATATCTACTACCCTATTGACACTACGATTACGGGAGAGAAAGGAAAAATTGTTTTTGACTGGATTAATAACATTACTAGTAGATTACCTCAAAAACACACTAATGTAAAGCCTTCTATAGATATTAAACCAACGATGGTATCACGCAATTATTTTTATGTAAATCACGATATGCCAGCCATTGTTTTTGAATTGGGTGATAATACACCGAGAGATTTCTTAAAGCTAAAAGGTCAAGTAGCAGCTGAAGAACTTATGGATTTACTTGATGGTCAAAGGTGAAGACATACAAGCCATTAAATAGAAAAGCATCATGAAAGTTCCATGAGGCTTTTCATTACTATGTTTTCTATCTTATTTACTATAGTTAGCCTTGTATCTCCAATAGCTAATTCCCCCTAACACTAGTACACCGGCAACCAAATAGTATATAAATGTGGGTGTTATTACTTGTGCGCCACTGGCATAACTATGTAGACCAACTAAGTAAAAGTTTACTCCGAAATAGGTCATCATTATACTACCGAAAGCAACGACGCTCATAAAGTTGAATGTCCATTTACCTCTTAATCCCGGTACTAATCTTGTGTGAATTACAAAAGCATAAATCATAATAGACACAAGTGCCCAAGTTTCTTTTGGATCCCAGCCCCAATAGCGACCCCAACTTTCATTGGCCCATTGTCCTCCTAAGAAGTTACCAATGGTAAGCATCACAAGTCCTGTGGTCAAAGCTAATTCATTGATTATGGTCAATTCTTTTATGTTGATTGCCATACGTTTCTTGTTCTTCTTAGTCGTCAAAATCATCAAAATCAATGAAACCAAACCTAAGATCATACCAACTGTTAGAGGTCCGTAACTGCCCACGATAACTGCAACGTGAATCATTAACCAGTAACTATCTAACACAGGCTGTAGGTTGGCTATAGAAGGATCTATCCAGCTTTGGTGTGCAATCCATAAGAGCATAGAAGTTACAAAGGCAGATGCGGCAAAAGTCATATCACTTTTACGCCCTAATGCCCAACCAATACCCATGGTTGCCCACGCCACGTACAAAATACTCTCATAAGCATTACTCCAAGGTGCATGCCCAGAAATATACCAACGCATGACCAAACCAGCAGTATGCCACAAGAATAAAAGCATAATAGTTCCTTTAAAGAAATATATTGCCACCCGCCAAATAGAACGATCTTTAAATATTTGGAATATTAAGGTGAAAAACATCAACAAACCAACAAGCGCATAAAACCGATACAACCTATTGAAAATGTTAAGTTTATTATAGATCACCTCAAGATCTACTTTCTGTTGAGAAGGCAAAACTTCACTACCATGATTAAGTTGATTTTGGTGAAATGCAGCCAATAGTTTATCTGCAGAAGCATAATCTCCGCTTTGTTGTGCTTTACCTAAGGTCATTAAATAATACGGCATTGCATTTTTTACAAAGTTAGAATACAGCGAATCTCTTATTTCATACTGACCTCCTCTATATTCTACCGCTGATATCCATTTATTATTTTCATCATCTAACAGCGGAAATATCTTAACGATGTCTTGCCCTAGAGCCTGATTCAATAAACTCAACCGAATATTCGCATCTTTAAAATCTTGTTGAAACTTATTCGGATTGGTTGTGGCTGTTGCCTCCCTTAAAAAAGGCTCTAATTTATATTGACCTTTAGAATCAAAGAAATCTGTGGCCTTTACATATTCCTGACCTGACGGAATTCCTATTACATTTCTAATACTATCGTTCTGTGATTTCTTATCTAAAGCTATGAACTCAGTATTATACCAAACCGCCGGATTCATCATCATAGAAAGTAAAATCTGGTCAGAATTATATTCTAAATAGGTATCTTTCAGGCTTAGCTTACGAAGTAGTTCTGATGAAAAGGTATTAATAGGCTTCATTCGACCACCTTCATCTTGTATGACCAGCTTACCAAATTTATCGGCATGCTCTTTACTGACCATACTAGACTCAAGCAAAGAATCTATTTGTGTTTTACTTGGTGCTTGTTGATGACCTTCTTCTGGCGTATGTTGTTCTTGTGCAAAAGATGAGAATGAAAATGCCATTAAAACAGCGATAACGCCAAACATTTTCTTCTTCTTGATTTTCAATTCATCTAAAGAATTAGCCAAGTCCTTGAAGCGAGTTTTACCAAAAAACATTATTCCCATTAATCCTATGTATAATAGAAAATAACCTATGTAGGTAATCCAAGTTCCCCAAAAATCATGGTTAACAGATAAAACAGTACCTTTTTCATCGGGATCAAAGCTCGATTGAAAAAAGCGATAACCCTGATGGTCTAAAACATGGTTCATAAAAATATCATAGTCAAAAGGTCTTTCATCTTCAATAGTTACTCTACTCATATATGAAGAATACCCTTTCTCGGTACCAGGGTATTTCTCGGCGATAAAATCATTCAACTTAATACCAAAGGGCAAGTCATATACTTTTGATCCGTATCTAATAGAAAAATTGAGTCCGCCAATAGTTACTTTTTCACTAAAATCAGAAGGTCCCTTATTACCTAATAACTTAATTTGTTTTGTTTCTCCGTTAGCAGTAACATCAAAAACTATAGCATCTTGATCGATTTTAGATTTCTCAGCATCAGGTATTTCAACAATACCATATGAACCTTGTGTAACAGAATCTGGAATAACAAACTGCATACCAGCGGTATTGTATAACGACCGAAGTTGTAAGGGTTGCAAACTATCTTTTACTAATAACCCTTGAAATTGGTCTGCCATACGCATAAAATTACCATCAAAAGGCGCGTGAATTTGATAAACCGAATCTGTGGTCATTATATTAATCGCTCCGTCGGTTTTGTTATTTAGAGCAAAAAGAACATTATGTATACTGGCTACCTTCCCATCTTCTAAATAGTGATCATGGCGTTCACCATCGCCCGCCTCTACAATCTTTAAAAACTTAGTCCCATTAGAATCTGGCAATAGACCCTGTTTAGCACCTTTAATAAATTCAACATAAGAAACTTCGAAATCTTCACCATTGAAATCAGCTTTCCATGGTAAATTAGATTTTATAGCTTCTGGAGTAACGATTAAATCATCTTCCAGTACTTTTCTTCGAGCTTCACCTTCAATTTCACCATCAACATAAACTGTTAGATATGTTTTATCAGAATAGAATACCTTTTCCGTTTTTCCTTCACGTATAGGCATCATACCTTCAAAACTTATATAACGTGTTACAAAAGCACCTATAATAATTAACACCCAAGACAAATGCAGAACCAATACAGGCCATTTCTCTAATCGTAGAAGACGGTATCTAGAGATGTTACCAAAAAAGTTAATAACAAAGAATACCATAATAACTTCGAACCACCAGGCATTATAGATCCAGATTCGTGCTGTCTCGGTACTGTACCAACTTTCAATAAAAGTACCGAATGCCATTGCGGTAGCAAAAACGATAAATAAGATGGACATTAAGCGTGTAGAAAAGAATATTTTTTTGAACATTTCCGTCATGGAAGATAGGAGTTGATTTTCAAGATGCAAAAATAAGGCCTTTTCACCATTTACGAATGACTTTTACAGCTTTAAAACTTCATTGAAACTGTTAATTTTAATACAACAAGACTTCTATAAACTTTGTACTTTTGCAGCATGATATCAGTAGTTATAGTTGGTACCGGTAATGTAGCACAGAATCTGTTTCATGCATTCCAAAAGTCTGCAGATGTAAACGTAAAACAGGTAATTGGCAGAAATAAAGAACATTTGGCATTTGTGAAGGATGATGCGCTTATCAGCACTGAATTTACAAGTGATATTACTGCAGATGTATATATACTAGCTATATCTGATGATGCTATTAGCACTGTTGCAGAATACTTTAAAGATGTTGACGGACTTTTAGTGCATACTTCTGGAGCGACTTCAGTAAAAGCCTTAAAATCTGTACTACGACCAGGTATTTTTTATCCTTTACAGACATTTACAAAAGGTAAGATTATTTCATTTGATGATATTCCTATGTGTGTAGAGGCAACAAATGAGAACGACCTCAATTTATTAAAACAACTTGGCAATGCATTAAGCAATACGGTAGTTGAAATAAATTCTGAACAACGAAAAGCCCTTCACATAGCAGCGGTATTTGTAAATAATTTTACGAATTACATGTATACCATGGGGTCAGATATTTGTGTGGAACACAACCTTGACTTCTCATTACTACAGCCGTTAATAAAAGAAACAGCAGCAAAATTAGACGCTCTTACACCCCTACAGGCACAAACGGGACCTGCAAAACGTGGTGACCAACAAACATTACACAATCATTTACAAATCATAAAAGACAAACACCAAAGGGAACTTTACACCCTATTAAGCAACGCAATTAAAGAAAAGCATGGAAAAGAGTTATAAGGAGTATTTAAAAAACATTACCACATTTATTTTTGATGTTGATGGCGTATTTACAGACGGTAGTCTTTTAGTTACCAGCGAAGGAGAGTTGTTACGTAAAATGAGTGTTAAAGATGGTTATGCTTTAAAAGTAGCCTTAAAGAAAGGATATAATGTATGTATTATTACCGGAGGAACAAATGAAGGTGTTCGCACTAGATTACGTGCTCTTGGTGTAACAGATATTTATATGGGAGCACATTATAAGATGGATGCGTTAGAAGAATATATGGACATCTATCATATTGATGCAGAAAACGTTTTGTATATGGGTGATGACATACCAGACATTCCACCAATGCAAGCGGTTGCTTTAGCTACTTGTCCGCAAAATGCAGTTGCAGAAGTTAAAAGTGTAAGTCAATACATTTCGCATATTAATGGTGGTCATGGCTGTGTACGTGATGTCATCGAACAAGTATTAAAAGTACGTGGAGATTGGTCGAACCATTTTAGTGCCGCAAACGATTAGTTTATGTTGAAGCAAAAATTAAAAGATTATCATTTAATTCTAGCATCGGGCTCACCAAGAAGACATCAGTTCTTTAAAGATATGGAGCTCGATTTTGAAGTACGTATAAAATCTATAGATGAAGTATATCCGTCAGAATTAAAAGGAGCTGAAATATCAGATTACCTAGCAAAATTAAAGGCAGAAGTTTTTAAAATAGATTTACAGCCAAAAGATATTTTAATAACCTCTGATACCGTTGTTTGGCATAAAAATGAATCTTTAGCCAAAGCTGAAGATAGCGATGAAGCTGAACATATGCTTAAAAAACTTTCAGGCGATTGGCATCAAGTAATTTCATCTGTTTGTTTTACAACAACTGAACGACAGATAGTACAGCATTCCATAACAGAAGTCAAGTTCAAGAATTTATCGGAAGAAGAAATTCGACACTATATAAAAGAATATCAACCTTTCGATAAAGCAGGTGCATATGGTATTCAAGAATGGATAGGACTCATAGGTATTGAAAAAATAAAAGGATCGTACACTAATGTAGTTGGTTTACCAACACAATTGGTTTACGAAACTTTATCTCTATTGGTAACATAGAATAATTTAAAATTATGACAGGTATGAAACTATTAAAACTAAACAAGGCAGTTTACAGCATTTTCGGATTAGTAATATTCATTTCTAGCTGCAAAGAAAAACCTGAAAATAATAGTGACACTTTAGCTTTGTCAAACACTAAAACAAAAACAGAGGCTCCTAAAAAAGAGCTTTCTCAAGAATTTAAAAACTATTGGTATAATGGTACTGCAGAAATCACTTCTTACAATTTAGAACAAGCTAGATACGGTGAAATTAGAGAAGGTAGTGCTGTATTGATTTATGTAACCGAACCATTTTTACCAGAAGCTCAAGTAAAGGCAGATAATAGTAATAAAAGCAACATTCCTGTTTTAAAGTTGAACTCCACTAAAAATTATCTTACGGGTATTTACCCCTACTCTATTATGACAAGTAGCTTTTACCCTGTACATGATAATCAGCATGCGCTTAAATTATCCTTTTCCTCACAGGAATGGTGTGGTCATGTGTATGCACAACTAAATAACAAAGATGATTTTGAAATTATAAGTCATTCTTATTTTGAATCTGAAGGCGATCAAAGTTTACATTTAAATAAAGTGGCATTAGAAAACGAAATATGGAATAAAATAAGAATTAATCCGTCAGATTTGCCAATAGGAGAAATCAGTATGATTCCCTCTTTAGAATTTATTAGATTGAGCCATAAAGAATTAAAAGCTTATGAAGCAACAACCTCTTTGACTGAAGTGAATGGTGTAAACACCTATGAAGTAAATTATCCTGTGTTAGAGCGCACCTTAAAAATAAACTTTGAAAACAAGTTTCCTTATATGATTGAAAGTTGGTCAGACACCTTTCTTGAAGGATTTGGCAGCAACAAAAAAGTTTTAACTTCTAAAGCAACAAGAATTAACAGGATTACAACACCCTATTGGCAGCAGAATTCGAATAAGGATTTATCTTTGCGCGATAGTTTAGGGTTATAGCGTATGAAAGAATTTATTAATGAGCATTACAATGAATTAATATATAGTCTCATTGTTTTAATTGTGATTCTGATTTTAAAATTTTTATTTACCACGGCAATTAGAAAGGTGAGTAAAATCAGTGATTATAATCCTGTTCGTACTAACCTTATACTCAAGTTTACAAACATTGCACTTACTATTATTGCAGTGGTAATATTAACCCTGATCTGGAGTGTAAACTACCAAGATTTAGGTGTAATGCTATCATCGGTATTTGCTGTAATTGGTGTAGCATTATTTGCTCAATGGTCAATTTTGAGCAACATTACTGCAGGTGTTATCATCTTCTTTTCATTTCCTTTTAAAATAGGAAACACCATTCGAATTTTAGATAAAGAATTATTGGATCCGAACAATTCCGATTTGGACAAATTTGTAATAGAAGACATTAGAGCTTTCCATTTACATTTGAGAAGAAGTAACGGCGAAATTTTAACGTACCCGAATAACCTTGTACTACAAAAAGGTGTTATACTAATCTCTACCTATCAACAAGGTGAATTTATTAATACTGAAGAAGAGGAAGAGCAAATCATTTGATTTTGTTAAAGAAGTCGTAAAAAAGCAAGCTTAGGTACTAATCTTGTTATATTTGAAATTACTACCAAAACCAACTTGAAATGCGATATTTATTAGGGTTAATAACCTGCAGTATCTTTGTGCTAGGTACCCTACAAGCCCAAACTCCCAAGAATAGTTCAGCAACAGACATTTACCACTCCATTGAAAAACTCAATTTTTTAGGCACCGCGCTATATATAGCGGCACACCCAGATGACGAAAACACCCGTTTGATCTCATTTTTATCTAACGATGTCAAAGCAAGAACAGGTTATTTATCACTCACCAGAGGTGATGGAGGTCAGAATTTAATTGGTCCTGAATTACGTGAACTTCTAGGTGTGCTAAGAACTCAAGAATTGCTTGCCGCACGTAGAGTTGATGGTGGCGAACAGTTCTTTAGTCGCGCTAATGATTTTGGCTACTCAAAACAACCAAGCGAAACCTTAAAAATCTGGAATAAAGAAGCTATTCTTGGCGATGTTGTTAGAACTATACGCAAGTTTAAGCCAGATGTAATCATAAATAGATTTGACCACAGATCTCCCGGAACTACACATGGGCATCATACCTCTTCGGCAATGTTGAGTTTTGAGGCATTCGACCTTGCAAATGATTCAAATGCCTACCCTGAGCAATTATCATCGACAAATACCTGGCAACCTAAACGATTATTTTTTAATACATCGTGGTGGTTTTACGGTAGCGAAGAAAAATTTAAAAAAGCAGATAAATCTAACATGTTGCATGTGGATGTAGGCACCTACTACCCTATGCTAGGCATGTCTAACAACGAAATAGCTTCATTAGCAAGCAGTCAACACTTATGCCAAGGTTTTGGAAGACTAAGTTCTAGAGGCACAGAAGACGAATATGTTGAATTATTAAAAGGAGATTTACCAAAAGACAAGTCAAACCTTTTTGATGGTATCGATACTAGTTGGTCTAGAATTGAGGGAGGAAAAGTAATCGGTGAAATTCTTTACGATGTACAGGATAATTTTAATTTTAAAGACCCTACATCACACTTGCCAAAATTGCTTGAGGCATATCAGTTAATACAGAAGGTCTCTGACGAACATTGGAAAAATTTGAAAACTACAGAATTAACTACAATCATTTCAGCAATAATTGGCTTACATTTAGAAGCTTCTTCGAAAACATCATATACCAACCCTGGGCAAAATGTAGAGGTTCAAATTCAAGCACTTAATAGAAGTGGTATTAACATTGAACTAAAATCATTATTTCTAAATAATCAGAATAGTAACATTGACAATATTGTTTTAAACAATAATGAATTGTTTGAAAAGAAAGTTGATTTAAACATTCCGGCTTCCACAGATTTTACCAGTCCGTATTGGCTTATGGAAAAAGGAACTTTAGGAACATACACTGTTAAGAATACCAACTTAATAGGAAAACCAGAAACACCACGAGCGTTTAAGGCTACTTTTAATTTGAATATAAACGGCGTTTTGATTCCTATTACAAAACCTGTCGTTTATAAATATGCAAAACCTGATAAAGGAGAAATATATCAACCATTTGAAGTAGTACCAGAGGCAACAGCGAGCTTTACAGACAAGGTCTTAATATTTGCCGATGCATCACAAAAAAGAATTCCTGTTACTATAAAGGCACACAAAGATAGTATCTCAGGTACTTTAGAATTAAAATATGGCAAAGGGTGGCAAGTAGATAAAAAATCGCAACCGTTCTCTATCACCAAAAAAGGCGATGAGCAAACGGTATATTTTACATTGAGTCCGCCAGCTACCGAAAACGAAAGTAGCATCTCTCCTATTATAAAATTGAACGGTAACGAAATTAGTAAAGAGTTAGTGACCATAGCATATGACCATGTTCCAACGCAAACTATTTTACTTCCTGCAGAAACTAAAGTTGTTCGATTAAATATTCAGAAAGCAGGAGAAAATATAGGTTATATTATGGGTGCTGGTGATGAAGTACCTACGAGTTTAAAACAAATAGGATACAATGTTCAACTGATTGACCCTGCAACTATTACAAAAGAATCATTGAAAAATTATGATGCCATTGTTTTAGGTATTAGAGCATATAACGTAGTTGATGAGCTAAAATTTAAACAACGATTTATTTTAGATTATGCTAAAAATGGTGGTACAGTAATTGTGCAATATAACACTGCAAGTAGATGGGCTTCTCAATTTGAAAATATAGCGCCTTATGACCTGGAAATTTCAAGAGATCGTGTAACGAATGAGAATTCTAATGTAGAAATCATTGCAAAAGATAATTCACTCGTACATTTTCCGAATGAAATAAGCGAGAGTGATTTTGACGGTTGGGTTCAAGAACGAGGTTTATATTTTCCTAATAAATGGAGTGCAGAATTTACACCTGTTTTAGAAATGCATGATGATGGGGAAGAACCAACAAAAGGTAGTCTTTTAATTGCCCCGTACGGAAAGGGAAACTATATTTATACCGGACTGAGCTTTTTCAGAGAATTACCGGTTGGTGTTCCTGGAGCTTACAAGCTATTTTCTAATATGCTTTCTGTTGGAAAAGATAAAGTTGAAACAAAAGCCAAAATTAAAGGATGAGCAAAGAACGGGATGAAAATAAAACTTGGAAAAAAGAGTACACCATAGTGTTGGTACTCAATCTTATATATGTTCTTATTTTCTATTACGTAATGACTTCATTTAATTAATATGGAAGGATTAGATTGGATTATTCTTGCCGGCACACTTCTTTTTATAGTAATATACGGAGTTTGGAAAACCAAAGGAAGTAAGAACGTCGATGACTACGTTCGTGGCGGCAATGAATCTAAATGGTGGACAATAGGTCTATCTGTAATGGCCACTCAAGCTAGTGCTATTACCTTTTTATCTACTCCGGGTCAAGCCTTTCATGACGGTATGGGCTTTGTTCAGTTCTATTTTGGACTACCCTTGGCAATGATTATCATTTGTATGGTATTTGTTCCGCTATACCATAAGATGAAGGTATACACCGCCTATGAATTTTTAGAAGGTCGTTTTGATCTTAAAACACGTTCTTTAGCTGCAGTGCTATTTTTAATACAAAGAGGTCTAGCGGCAGGTATAACCATTTTCGCCCCTTCTATTATTTTATCGGCAGTACTTGGTTGGGATCTGCGAACATTAAATATTATTCTTGGTACCCTCGTAATTATATATACCGTATCCGGTGGAACAAAAGCTGTCAGTGTTACCCAAAAACAACAGATGTTTATTATCATGACAGGCATGTTCATCACCTTCTTTTTTATATTAGGCTACTTACCTTCCGATATTACCTTTAGCAAAGCAATGAAAATAGCTGGTGCCAGTAATAAATTAGAAATATTAAATTTTGACTTAGATACTTCTAGCAGATATACATTTTGGAGTGGTATAACAGGCGGGCTTTTCTTGTTTCTAGCCTATTTCGGTACAGATCAAAGTCAGGTACAACGATATCTTTCTGGTAAATCTGTAAGAGAAAGTCAACTGGGTCTTATTTTTAATGCAGTTCTTAAAATACCCATGCAGTTCTTTATTCTTTTAGTTGGTGTTATGGTATTTGTTTTTTATCAATACAATCCATCACCATTAAACTTTAATCCGTCTGCAACTCAGGCTGTGATGGAGTCAACTTATGCCGAAGATTACAAGCTACTTCAAGAAGGACAAATAGCATTAGAAGCAGAAAAAAGAATTGCTCAAAATAAGTTTTCAGCGGCTTTAGAGATAAAAGAATATACAGCTGTTGAAGAGGCAAAAAAACAAATTATACGCATTAATCAGAAAGATAGCACCAACCGAATAGCTGCAAAGGCATTAATTAGTCAAGCAAATGATGTTGTAGAAACCAATGATAAAGATTATGTCTTTATCCATTTCATACTAAATAATCTACCCACAGGTTTAGTAGGGCTATTACTAGCTGTAATTTTATCTGCGGCAATGTCATCAACAGCTTCAGAGTTAAATGCGCTAGGTACAATTACCGCTTTAGATTTATATAAGCGTAATAGAAAAACTGAAAATCTTTCAGAAAAGCATTATGTAAAAGCTTCTAAATTCTTCACTTTAATTTGGGGTATTATAGCCATACTAATTGCCTGCGTTGCGAACCTATTTGATAACTTAATACAACTGGTAAATATCATTGGCAGTATTTTCTATGGTAATGTACTGGGTATATTTTTGATTGCATTTTTCTTTAAGTTCATAAAAGGAAATGCCGTTTTCTTTGCAGCAGTAGTTACACAGATTATTATTTGTATTATCTATTATTATCTGATTCATATTTACCCTTCTGGTCAAGAAAAATTAGGTTATCTATGGCTTAACTTTTTCGGTGCGGCATTAGTTATTATAATATCATTTATATTTGAAGCTTTTGACCGAATGCTGAAAAAGCCCTTACCTAGAAGCTAAGAACAATAGATTTTATAAAAATATTAATGGTACACAAACAAGTTGCGTCATATTTTATTGAAAAATATAATAAACAGCCTACATTAATAAAAGCTCCGGGACGAATTAATATAATTGGTGAACATACTGATTATAATGAAGGTTTGGTATTACCTGCCTCTATAGAAAAAGGGATTTATTTTGCTGTTTTGGGCAATGACCAAAATAATATTCAAATTGAAACTTTTTTAACCCAACCAGAAAAAATTGTATTTCAACTAAACGGCGAACATCAAAAATTTGAATCTTTTTGGGGCAACTATTTTAAGGCTATTATTGAAGTCCTAATCAAAAAAAACTATCCCTTAAAAGGAATGAATTGTGTTTTTGGAGGTGATATACCTATCGGGTCAGGACTATCATCTTCTGCCGCATTGTGCTGCGGTTTTATTTACGCCCTAACTAAAGTATCTGGAAAAGAGATTTCAAGAGAAGAAATTGCTTTAATCGCACAAGAAGCAGAACACAAAATCGGACTTAACTGCGGATTAATGGATCAATATGCAGTACTCTTTGGAAAAAAGGGAAATGCATTTTTTTTAGACTGTAAAGATTTAAGTCATAACTACATTCCCATTAATCTAGAAGGTTATAGTTGGGTATTGGTAAATTCAAATATAAAACACAATTTAGCAGTTGATTCTGAATACAATAAACGTCGGGTATCCTGCGAAAATATTGTGAAAGAAGTTAAGAAAAAAAGACCAGAAATTACTTCGTTACGCGATGTTACATTAGAAGATTTAGAACAGGTTACAGATGTTGCCAATGCTATCGATATTAAGCGTGCAAATTATATTATCGAAGAAAATAATCGTGTTCGTAAAATGATAAAGGTTTTATCTGCTGGCGATGCCAATGCCGTTGGCAATGTACTCAAAGAAGGCCATTGGGCCATGTCATCACAATATGAAATAACCACAAGCGAATTAGATACTTTGGTTAAAATTGGCGAAAGCTTAGACGGTGTGCTTGGTTCTAGAATGATGGGTGGTGGCTTTGGTGGTTGCACGATTAATTTAATGAAGACAGAAAAATTAGATACAAGTATAAAATCTTTGCTAGAACAGTACAAAGAACAAACTGGTATCGATGCTGAATACTATCATTTGGCTATCGATGATGGTGTAAAAGTATTTGAATAAGATTTTAAATATTTTCTATAAAAAAGTCCGTGTTTTACTACACGGACTTTTTAAGTTTTATATAGATTCTAATTATTTAGAACTCCATTCTTTAATAGACTCGTTGTTCATTTTAATGTAATCATTATTACCAGCTGCAGTAGCACCTGCCAATGATTTTTTAGCAGCTTCTATAGCTCCTTTCTTGTCACCTGCTTTTGCTAAGATCAAAGATTGTTGTCTTAGTTGCCAAAATGCTGGTTTTTCTGTCATAGACATTGCTTTGTCCATCCACTCTTTTGCTTTATTAATATCTTTTCCTTCACTAGAATAGTATACTGCTGCAGCATAGTAATCACCAGCAGTTGGTCCGTTTAAAGCTTTGTCAATACTACTCATTACAACAGCATCAGTACCTACAGTAAAAGGGATGGCTACATAAGTGTTCTCCCACATTATACCAATATTAGCTCCGCTACTAGTAACATCATCAATTGAAATTGTAAAAGTTTCAATTGGCATTTCAATCGGATAAACAGGCACAGTCAATTGAGCAGCAACTTTACTTTCTTCCCAATTACTTGGAGTACCACCACCAACAGTATCAGTGTAGATAAAAACTTCCCAATTAGAAGCACCCGGCTTAGTAAAAATAGAATATGTGCCTGCTTTAACTTCTTTACCACTAATAGTTACGTCAGAGCCAAAAGTTACTAACGTGTATCCGTTCGCTCCTGTTCTCCATAATTTATCAAAAGGTACTAGGTTACCAAATACTTTTCTACCTCTCATAGAAGGTCTAGAATAGTCAATGCTCACTTCTGTTAAACCAACAGTCTGCATTAGTTTAGCTGCCGGACTTGGTGCTGGTGTATTTATTTGTGCCTCAACAGTTAAGGAAGCAACAATTGCCAATAAAAATAGTACTACTTTGTTCATAATAATTTTGCTAATTAGTTATTTATAGCAAAACTACTTATAAAGGGCAGGTTGAAATGTTAACAAATTCTTAAATACGAAACATGCTATTAATAAACGGCAAAAGAAGTAGCAATTACACCATCTTCTAAATACAAAGCTAAATAATATATAGAGGATTCTAAATGGTGAGAGATGAAGCCCTTTTTACTTATTTCACCTGATTTTTGCCATACTTCCTTGCCAGACAAATCATAAATAGCCTGTCCGAAAACAGTTTTGTCGGTGGCGATAGAATAGTAATAGAGACTTGAAGAATTATCTCTATAGATAATCAATTTATCCTCATCACCAGAATTCTCAGGAACTTCGGGTATTGTCGGGTTTTCAGGTTCCTCTGGGTTTTCTGGTTCTTCTATCTCAACATCCGGAATCTGAAAAGAAAATATCCGTGAAGGAGATTCAATGGTAGGAGTTTGTCTAGAATAATATTCCGATGAAAAGAAATAACTACTAGAACTAGTTTGCGTTAATCCTTCCGATTGAATAAAATTAAGGCCTAAAGATTGTTGTGCGTATCCTTCAAAAACAGCATTAAAATTTAAATTTTCCACTACACCTAAAAACGGACTCAATATGGAAGAATACCCAATTACGACTAATTTGTTTAATTCAGTATCATAAGTTGCATCGGTGATCAAACCTACATTCTCAATAGTTCCAATGCTATTTGCAACATAGGTTCCTGGCAATTTAGAAAATTCATAAGCAACAGAACCAAGAGATTGCCATTGCTTGGTCAATACCACTATACGATCATCGACAACAAAAAAAGCTTCTGCATCCCAATCACTATTTCCATTATTCTCTAACATTTGCTGATTTTCGTAAGAAAAGTTTATAGTGGTTGCAGTTACATTATCAGAATTCAGATACTCTTCTTTTAAAATTCTATGAACAGCCAAATCGGTTCTTGTACCCACGTTATTTCCAAAATCGCCAACATAGATATATTCATCATCTTGAGAAATCGCTTCCCAATCAACATTAGAAATATTGGTAACAGTCACTCTTCGCTGTATCGAAAGGGTCAATGTATCTAACTCATAAAGCACAGCTTCATTACCAGAATCATTATGGGTAATTAAATTACCGTTGAAAAATATTAGCCCAGATGTCTCAAAAACATCATTAGGCAACTCACCAACAACTTGCACATTTTCTTGTGCAGTTAAAGTAGCAGTACAAATGCATAAAATAATTAGACTGAACTGTCGAACAAATAATTTCATTATTGCAAAATAAGCTAGAAAAATGTTAATTACCTGTATTTAAGCGACCTAAAATCAATTTAATCGATAAAGTCAATTTTTAAAGGTATAACAAAGCATTTTTAATATTGTTTAACTATTTTTGATTATTGTTAGACATTTAAATAGTTTATCTTTTATTAAAAGTGCATGTATGAAATTATATCAATTACATTCAAAACAAGCCCTACCTATTAGCAAAAAACAAGCGTGGGAGTTTTTATCAGATCCAGCCAACCTAAAAGTTATTACCCCTGAACATATGGGCTTCAATATTTTATCTGGAGCAGATAGAGAAATGTTTCCTGGGCAGATTATTCAGTATAAAGTATCTCCATTCCCCGGTTATACTACAAAGTGGGTAACTGAAATAACCCACGTAGATAAAGGCAATTATTTCGTCGATGAGCAAAGGTTCGGACCATACGCACTTTGGCACCACAAGCACTTTATAAAAGAAATTGACGAGGGTGTTATTATGGAAGATATTATAGATTATAAAATTCCCTTAGGAATTTTAGGTCAGTTAGCACATCCTATTATCGTAAAAAAACAGTTGATGGAAATATTTAAGTTCAGAGAAGACAAATTGAAAGAGCTTTTCGGTACAGTAGATTCCATCCCTAATGAACTTCAACTAAAATCTTTTTAAATGAAAAATATATTATTAATAGGTGGGTCTCATGGTATTGGGTTATCTATGGTAAAAGAATTACAAGAAACGCATAAATTATTTGTTGCATCGCGAACAGATGAAGCCTTACAACATGAAAATATAACTCATATCGAATTCGATGTTACTAAAGACGAACTTGATGTTTCTCAACTACCCGAAAAACTTGACGGATTTGTATATTGCCCAGGCAGTATAAATCTAAAGCCATTTAAAATGATGTCATTAGAAACCATTAAAGATGACATGGAACTAAATTTCTTTGCTATGCTAAAAATCGTTAAAGGAATAATTTCATTAATGAACGAAGGGGCAAGCATGGTCTTTTTTAGTACTATTGCAGTAGGTACAGGTATGCCGTTTCATACTAGTGTAGCTGCTGCTAAAGGAGCTATTGAGGGTTTTGCAAAATCTATGGCAGCAGAGTACGCACCTAAAATTCGAGTTAATGTTATAGCCCCTTCTTTGGTAGATACACCATTAGCAAAACGACTTTTAAACAATGATAAAAAACGTGAAATGATGAGTGAACGTCATCCGTTAAAAAGAGTCGGTAATCCTGAAGATATTGCTAATGCAGCAGTGTTTCTTTTAAGTGATAAAAGTACTTGGATGACCGGACAGATTATAGGGGTAGATGGCGGACTCTCAACTTTAAACATTAATTAAATGTCTAAAAAAGTATCTATATTTTGGTTTAGAAGAGATTTAAGATTAGACGACAATATCGGATTTCTTGAAGCTTTAAAAGGCGACTACCAAGTACTACCTATTTTTATATTTGATAAAGAAATTCTTTCAAAATTACCGAAAGATGATGCAAGGCTTACATTCATACATGAGACCCTGCAGAACATGCGAAATCAATTACAAAAAGAACACGATAGCTCGTTAGCTATGTATTTTGGCAAACCTATAGATATTTTAAAAAGTTTGACACAAGAATATGAAGTAATGTCTGTATTCACCAATAGAGATTATGAGCCTTATGCAAAAGAAAGAGATGAAAAGATTGCAAGTTTCTTAAAGAAGAATTCTATTGAATTTAGAACATTCAAAGATCAAGTTATTTTTGAAAAATCAGAGATTGTCAAGGGTGACGGAGATCCATATGTAGTTTATACACCTTACAAGAATAAATGGCAAGAGCAATTTGATGCCGATAAAGATTTAAAGATTCACTACACAAGTCAACATTTATCTAACCTGATTAAAAATTCACGATTACCAAATTTATCATTGAGCGATATTGGTTTTGAGAAATCTAAAATAATGGTTCCTGAATATGACGTTACCCCTACTCTAATTGATAATTATGAAGACATACGTAATTTTCCAGCAAAAGAGAATGGAACATCACACTTAGGTCCGCATTTACGATTTGGTACGGTATCGGTTCGTAAGATGATGAAAAAAGCAATCGCCGAAAATAATAAAGTTTTTTGGAGCGAATTGATATGGAGAGAATTTTTTATGACTATTCTATACCACTTTCCACATACCGTAGATAATGCTTTTAGAGCTAAATACGACCGTATAGAATGGCGAAATAATGAAGAGGAATTCGAAAAATGGAAAACTGGTACTACAGGATATCTTTTGGTTGATGCCGGCATGCGAGAACTAAATGAAACAGGTTACATGCATAATCGTGTTAGAATGCTAGTAGCTAGTTTTTTATGTAAGCACCTTTTAATAGATTGGCGTTGGGGAGAAACCTATTTTGCTGAAAAGCTACTAGATTATGAAATGAGTTCAAATGTTGGTAATTGGCAATGGGCAGCAGGCAGCGGTGTTGATGCTGCACCCTATTTTAGAATTTTTAACCCGATGACACAAGTCGATAAGTTCGACAAGAACAAAGCATATATAAAAACCTGGATTAAAGAATTTGGCACCGACAAATACCCAGAAAAAATGGTTGACCATAAAATGGCTAGAGAACGCTGTTTAACAACGTACAAAGAAGCTGTTAGCTAAAACTATTTCGCCAATTGACGATTTAGTTCTTGTTGATTAACAACCCTTCTTTTTAGCATATTTAAATAACGCAAAGCATCTTTATTTTCGTAGTCTGTATAGGCTTTAGAAGCATATTCTACTGCTTTGTTCAGGTTACCGTTAATTTCATTACTAATTGCCATATTGTAATATGCTCTACCGGCAACTTTATTTTTTACATTATTTAAATCGGCATACCATAAATCTGCGGCACCATCCCAATCACCGGCTTTTGCGCGTCTATCGGCAATTTCTAAATTATTGCTTCCTCTAATAAAATAATCTCTTGCTATACGTACTTTTTCAGGTCTGGTGAAAAGCGCATAGTTCGTGCCTAATTTAGAGCTAACACTAAGAACAGCTTCTTTTCTACCAACAACAGCCTCCAACCCCTTTACAGGATTAATTCCTTCACCCGAAGAAAATAGCCTGTCGTTAGAAACATACTCATCAATAATTGTTCTAGTAGAAGGATCATAGATTCTCCATCCGTTTTTAATAACTGTATTAAGTTTTATTCTATGTCCTGGTACATTTGCATCAATACCCAGATTATTAAGGATTTTAACCGTGGTCAATTCATAATCAACAGCAGTATCAGTGTCATAAAATTCTAATGAAAATAGAACGTCCACATCATTTTCTTTACATATTCTATCGACTATATCCCAAGAGATTTCTGAAGGAAAAACACTTAATCCCTTTTCTATATCCTTTTGATTATCAATAACTTTAACAGCATCAAATCGATTACTACGCTCTAATTCATATTTGAGTCCCGTAACGGCATATTGAGCGCCTTCCCTATCCAAATTAAGTCCCTCTAAAGATAAAATTTTATCAATATTATCTACAACCTTGTTCTTTTCCGAAGCACTGCTTCTATTTACAATACCTATGTTAATTACATCTTTTGGTATCGGTACTATAGCAGGTTGGGTTATACCCATTGTCATTCTATTGGTAGAACTGCACGCCATTAATGAAAAAAATGCTGTGGTCAAGAGTACTTTATAGGCTAGATTTTTCATAATTCGTAATTTTTAAAACTTTGGAATTTGAGTAATAACGAAAAATGAGGCATTAAATTATATTATTTACAAGCGATTGTACTCATAATTTATGATTCCAAAAAATTAATTTAAAATGAGTTGAACTTCGGCATACTCAATTAGAGCAATCATCTACCGAGTTACATATTCTGTTATATTTTGGTATATTTACTAGGATTTCAATCTAAGAATTCTTCCTCTTTTTAAAATTCGAGTTCTAACAACCAAAACGACTAAAATGAAAAAAACATTATTAATTGCACTCTGTCTATGTATGAGTGCACCTGTTTTTGCCCAGAAAATGAGTAAGGACAAAAATCTAATTATTTCTTCTGTAGAAAAACACAAAGAAGAACTTATAAAAATCAGTGATTCCATTTGGGCACTTGCCGAAACCGCTTTTGACGAAACAGAATCTTCAAGAATACTAGCAGATTATGCCGAGAAAAATGGAATGACCGTTACAAGGGGTGTAGCAGATATACCAACAGCATTTACGGCAACGTATGGATCTGGTAGCCCAGTAATTAGTATTCTTGGGGAATTCGATGCCTTACCGGGAATTTCTCAAAAAACATCTCCGGTAAAGGAGCCTTTTAAAGAAGGAGCTGCCGGTCACGGTTGCGGTCATAATATGTTTGGTACGGCAAGTTTAGGATCTGCTATTGCTATAAAAGAATTAATGGATGCCGGTAAAATAAAAGGTACCGTAAAATTCTTAGGTACACCTGCTGAAGAAAAATATTTTGCAAAAGTATGGATGGTAAAAGCAGGATTATGGGATGATGTAGATGTTAATGTAAGCTGGCACCCAGGGGCAGGTATAGAAGCAGATGTACAAAGTGGATTATCACTAATTGATTTCGTTGTGGAATTTTATGGCCAGGCCGCACACGCATCTATGGATCCTTGGAACGGTCGTAGCGCATCTGATGCTTTAGAATTATACACAACAGGAATCAACTATTACAGAGAACATATTTTACCATCTTCTAGAATTCATTATCACATACAAGATGGTGGTCAGGTTGTAAACGTGGTACCAGATTACGCTAAACTTTGGGTTCGTGTTAGGGATCCTAAAAGATCAAAAATGTTACCTACCTACGAGCGTGTAAAAGCCATGGCTGAAGGCGCTGCGATTATGGCGAATGTAGATTATAAAATCTCATTGGTTTCTGGTATTTACGAAACTTTGGTAAACCGTTCTGGCGGAGAGATCATGCAGAATAACCTTGAATTATTAGGACCAATAACCTATACCGAAGAAGAAACTATTTTTGGTAAAGCAATTCAAAAAGCTACAGGTAAACCTGAAGTTGGTTTTGATGGTACAGTTCACCCTTTAAGAGAAACATTAGAAAACCCAGGCGGTGGTTCTACCGATGTTGGCGATGTTAGTTGGAATGTACCGAATATTAACCTTAGTGTTTCCGTTGCACCAACAGGTACACCTTGGCATTCTTGGGCAGTTGTTGCCTGTGGCGGAATGTCTATTGGACATAAGGGAATGATCCATGCATCTAAAGCAATGGCTATGACGATGCTAGACTTATTTCAAAATCCGAAATTAGTAACTAAGGTCAAAGAAGAGTTCAAAACCCGAAAAGGTGACGAAGTCTATGAACCAATGATAGATGGTCCACCACCATTAGATGGAGAATAAAACATTATTAATAAAGAAGCTATCTTAACAGTTAGCTTCTTTCATTTTTAAGTAACTTGAACCATCAAACATAAACAACAACAATGAAAAATATTATTGCATTATTCATCTTGATCACTGGCACTTTTGCCTCGGCACAATCATTCGATTTTCAATATGACCATTACTCGGTAATCGTAAAAGATTTAGATAAAGTAGGTGCATTTTATAAAGATGTGTTGAACTTAAAAGAGATTCCACACCCTTCTGCCCCATCAGGTTTTAAGTGGTTTGTAATTAAGGGAAACTCGCAATTACATTTAATTGGTAAGGATAGTGTTGCTATGGAACATAGTAAAAGTGTACACCTTTGTCTAGCTACTCAGAAATTAGATGAATTAATAGCTTCTCTTGAAGAAAAAAATATAACGTATTACGACTGGCCAGGAAAAGAGAATACAGTTACCCTTAGAGCGGACGGAGTAAGACAGATATATCTAAAAGACCCAGAAAATAATTGGGTAGAAATCAACGACGCGGTACATTTAATTAAGAATAATTGATACATACTTATGCATAAGACAATAAATAAAATTTTTCAATTAGATTTTCCATGGCAAACACAAGATCCTTTTTTGTTCTGTGTGTATCACTTGGACCACTACCCTAAAGGAAATGGTGAGTTAGGTCCGGCTGATTCTTTATCTGAAAGAAATTTAGGAAACGATTTTCAAATTAAAGATGGCTATAGAATGTATCATGGTACAACTATACCAGGATTTCCCGCACATCCACATCGCGGCTTTGAAACAATAACCATAGTAAATAAAGGATTTTGTGATCACTCTGATTCATTAGGTGCTGCAGGAAGATTTGGAGAAGGAGATGTACAATGGATGACCGCTGGTAGCGGCGTACAACATTCAGAAATGTTTCCCCTAATTCATACCGATAAAGAAAATACCTTAGAGCTTTTTCAAATATGGCTAAATCTACCAGCTAAAAGCAAATTTGTAGATCCACACTTTAAAATGCTTTGGCATGAAGATATTCCGGTATTAGAATTAGAGCAGTCGACAGTAAAAATAATTGCCGGCAGTTTTGGTTCTCAACAAGCATTAGAAGCTGCACCTAATTCATGGGCTTCAGCCATAGAAAACGATGTTGCTATTTGGAATATAAAAATTGAAGCTAATGGCACTGTAACTTTACCTAAAGCTAATAAAAATTCAACGAGAACTATATATTTCTATGAAGGGCAATCTTTAGAAATCTTCGATGAAACAATAACTCCGAACCATGGTATTGATGTAGACGCAAATGCTGAAATTACATTGAAAGCATTTGAAAAAGAGGCTAGTATTCTTGTATTACAGGGCAAACCCATTGACGAGCCTGTGGCTAAGTATGGTCCGTTTGTTATGAATACCGATGAAGAATTGGAAAATGCAATGAGCGAGTTTAGAACTACGCAATTTGGTGGTTGGCCTTGGAGATATCCTGATCAAGTTCATGAAAAAAACAAAGGGCGTTTTGCAAAATATCCCGACGGCACTTTAATTGAAAAATAAATGCTAGAGACAATACGTTTAATTTGCGATAGTGGTTTATTGGTTCTCATTTGGATGGTACAATTAATTATATATCCGAGTTTCTCTTATTACAAAAATGAAGATCTTTTTCAATGGCACAGTAGCTACACCAAAAGAATTGCAGTTGTAGTAATACCATTAATGATCGCACAATTGATCATAAGTATGGTTCAAGTTTTTACAACTCCTGATTTTAACAGTATTCTATATTGTCTATTAGTTATAGGCGCATGGCTTTCAACCTTCGTAATGTTCGTGCCATTACATGAAAATATATCTAAAGAAAGAGATGTAGAAAAATCTATTAAAAAGTTAAAACTCCATAATTGGTTAAGAACCGTATTATGGAGTTTAATTTTTATGCTTACCTGTTACTTAAAATTTACATCCTTATAATTTTAGCACCTATGGCACGTAGTCTTTCATCTATATTCTCGTAACCACGATCGATCTGTTCAATATTATGAATAGTAGAAGTCCCTTTTGCAGATAACGCAGCAATCAACAATGAAACACCTGCTCTAATATCTGGTGAGGTCATTGTAGTGGCTTTCAGAGTAGATTGAAAATCGTGCCCTATTACCGTAGCTCTATGTGGATCGCAAAGAATAACTTTTGCTCCCATATCTAACAACTTGTCTACGAAAAATAAGCGGCTTTCAAACATCTTTTGGTGTATAAGCACTTCTCCTCTAGATTGTGTTGCAACAACTAGAATAATACTTAATAAATCAGGAGTCAAACCTGGCCATGGTGCATCGGCAATGGTTAAAATAGAACCATCTATATAATTTTGTATTTCATATCCATTTTTATGAGCGGGAATATAAATATCATCACCTTTTCTTTCTAGAGTGATGCCCAATTTACCGAATACTGTTGGTATCTGACCTAAATCGTCCCAACTAACATCTTTAATAGTTAATTCACTTTTGGTCATAGCAGCCAAACCGATCCAGCTACCTATTTCAATCATATCAGGTAACATACGGTGATCCGTACCGCCTAATTTATCTACACCATCAATAACCAATAGATTAGAACCCACACCCGATATTTTGGCGCCCATTCTATTCAACATTTTACAAAGTTGCTGTAAATAAGGTTCACATGCCGCATTGTAAATGGTAGTTTGCCCTTCAGCTAAAACTGCTGCCATAACAATGTTTGCAGTTCCGGTAACGGAAGCCTCATCTAACAACATGTACGTACCTTTCAACTTATCTGCTTCAACCCCGTAGAAATATTCTTCTCGGTTGTAGCGAAATTTGGCACCTAATTTTATAAATCCTTCAAAGTGTGTATCTAAACGTCTACGACCAATTTTGTCACCACCAGGTTTCGGAATATATCCTTTACCAAAACGTGCCAATAATGGTCCAACCAACATAATAGAGCCTCTTAAGCCTCTACCATCTTGTTTAAATTGATCAGATTGTAAATATTCAAGGTTTATATCATCGGCATTAAAAGTGTAAGCGCCTTTGCCTTTCTTTTGAATTTTTACGCCTAAATCTTCTAAAAGAGCTAAAAGTTTGTTTACATCAACAATATCTGGAATATTGGTAATGGTTACTTTTTCATCTGTAAGTAATACTGCGCAAAGTATTTGAAGTGCTTCGTTCTTTGCTCCTTGAGGTGTTATTTCACCAGATAACTGATGCCCTCCTTCAATTTTGAATGTCCCCATCTAGAGAAGTGGAAATTTAATAGCGTTTTTTACCGCGGTTATTATTATTTCTTTGATTTTTCTTTCCTGAATTACTCGATCGAGGAGTTTTAGCAACTCGATTTTTAAGAAACTGTCCGCTATCTGTCAAACTTTCACCTTCAGCAGCTAAATCTATGCGACCATCACTTAATTCAAATAAATGTTTAAAAATAGCTTTATCATCAACTACATCTTTATTCCAATTCAAGTAGCATTTTTTCATGTGATTGGCAATCGCATATTCCAAGCCAGAACGCTTATCACCTTTCTCCCACTCTACGGCAACATCGATCATACGTTTAATGTTGTTCCCGTAAAAACGATATTTAGGAAAATTTTGAGGATACTCTAAAGGATCTGGTCTTTTTCTTAAAACCTCTTTAGAGGTAATAGGAAAAGGAGAATCTACATCCAACTTAAAATCAGACATAATAAACAGCTGATCCCAAAGTTTATGTTGAAAATCGGGCACATCGCGCAAATGGGGTTGTATATTTCCCATTACGCTAATGATTGCTTGCGCAACTTTATTTCTTTCTTCGCGGTCTTCAATTGATATCGCATGGTTCACCATTTTTTGAAAATGACGACCATACTCTGGTATAATCAAATGTTCACGCTCGGTATTATATTCTAGGTTTTCTACTAATTGCAAATTGAAAATTTTAGCTTAATGTGTTTGAGAAGTATTCTTATAACGATGCCAAATTAAGAAAATTATAGATGAAATGCTATTTTACAATGATATTACACCCTCAATTTCACCTACTTTTTTATATTTTTCTATAACCTCGTCTGGGCTCTTTAAGTTTACCGTTATAGAAACACTGGTATATTTACCATTTTTAGATTCTTTTAAATTAACAACCGCTCCCATATTATCAAAAATGGTATTTATTTTATCAACTTTATCTGTATTCGTCTCTACAATAAATTTATATAGATAGTCAGAAGGCCATTTTGAGGTTTCTGTTAATTGCTCCTTTAATTTCTTATAGAATTCAACTGGGTTATTTTCGTCCATCACTAGTGTTTTATGCAAAGATAAGTGTAATGAACCAGTTTTTTAATACTGTTGGTTTATGTACTTTTGCTTAATTAAATCATGAGTTTGAAAAGCAAGAGAATTGTTGTAACAGGAGGACCGGGAACGGGCAAAACGGTATTGATATCATCACTTGAAGAAAATGGATACCATTGTTTTCATGAAGTAATACGAACGATGACATTAGATGCATTAGGCGATGTATCATTAGATGACCAATTAGTGAATCCAATTGATTTTGTCAAAGATTCTAAAAGTTTTAATGACGAACTGATCAATGCCCGTTTACAACATTTCATTAATGGACAAAATATTCATAAAGACCATTTATTTTATGATCGCGGGTTACCAGATGTTATAGCCTATATGGATTATTTTGGTCAAGCTGCAGAAGAACGTTATGCTAATTTATGTTTAGAACATAGGTATGACGAAGTATTGATACTACCACCTTGGAAAGAAATTTATGTGCAGGACAATGAACGAATGGAAAATTTCGAACAAGCTTGTGGCATTCACGAAAAGCTTGAAAAAGCGTATATTGACTTAGGGTATACTCCGATAGAAGTTCCATTTGGCACTATTGAAAATCGTATGCAATTTGTAGTTGATTTTATAAATAAAACGGGTGAATAATACACCAAAAGAAATTTTATCAAAATATTGGGGTTTTGACAGCTTTAGAGGCTCTCAAGAAGAAATCATCAATGCCATTTCTAATGGTCAGGATGTTTTAGGTTTGTTACCTACAGGAGGCGGCAAATCGCTATGTTTTCAGGTACCGGCATTAATGAAAGAAGGTATTTGTATCGTAATATCTCCGTTAGTTGCTTTAATAGAAAATCAAGTAGACAATCTTCAAAAACTAGGCATTAAAGCGATAGGTCTAAAAGGCGGACTCAAATTCACCGAAGTAGATAAATTATTGGATAATTGTATTTACGGCAGTTATAAGTTTTTGTATTTATCGCCTGAGCGTTTACAGCAAGAATTGGTTCAAGAACGTATAAAGGCCATGAACGTATCTATGTTCGTTATTGACGAGGCACATTGTATTTCTCAATGGGGTCACGATTTTAGGCCAGCATATTTAAGCTGTTCTATATTACGCGAATTACACCCTACCCCACCAATGGTTGCATTAACCGCAACTGCAACGAAAAGAGTTAGCGATGATATCATATCTTCATTAGACCTTAACTATCCATTTGTAGTAAAAGATTCTTTTTTTAGAAAAAATATAGGATTTGGAGTCATACAGACCGAAGATAAAAATGGTCGTTTAAAACAATACTGCCAGCAAATAAAACACAGTGCAATAGTTTATGTTAGAAGTAGAAGAAAAGCAGAAGAACTCTCTAAGTTTTTAGTAAAGAATAATGTAAAGGCAGCGTTCTATCATGGGGGCGTTGATCAAAAAATGAAAACAGAACGGCTTAATCTTTGGTTAGAAGATAAAGTTCAAGTTATGGTCGCCACCAATGCTTTTGGTATGGGTATAGATAAACCAGATGTTGAATTGGTAGTTCATTTTCAAATACCCGATAGTGTAGAAAATTACTTTCAAGAAGCAGGCAGAGCCGGTAGAAACGGAGACTTTGCTAAAGCAATTCTACTTACCAATACAACCGACAAAGTGTTGGTAAAAAAGCAATTCATTGAAATTTTACCAGATGTAGCCTATGTAAAAATGATTTACAAAAAATTAAATACATTTTTTCAAATTGGCTACGGAGAATTTACAGAAGCAAAGTTCTATCTAAATTTCAATGAATTTTGTAACATATATAAGCTGAATACTTTTTTAACCTATAATGCATTGCAGCTACTAGATAGAAACTCGGTGATATCACTGTCCGAAAATTTTTCGAAAAAAATTACGATCAAATTCATAACAGATAAGGATACCCTACATAGGTATATTGACAAAAATTCAAAACTTGCCGATTTCATAAAAGTAGTATTACGAACTTACGGCGGACTCTTTGAATTCGACACACAAATAAATATGTACTTATTATCTAAAAAAACAGCTATATCAGAATCATTGTTACATCAAAATTTTGAACAACTGGCAAAAGATGAAATTATTGAATATACCAGTGTTTCTAGTGATTTAGAAATGCTTTTTTTAGTACCACGAGATGATGATCGCACCATTAATATGTTTGCAAGAAATATTGAAGAGCAAAATGAACTCAAAATTGATAAGGTGACGAAAATGTTGAACTATATTGAAAATGACACTGTTTGCAGAAGTATTCAGTTATTAAGTTATTTCGGGGAAGTTCAAGAAAAAGAATGCGGCATATGTGATGTATGCATCAGCCAGAAACTTGGTAATACGGATGTTGTACACGCCAAAATAAAAATCATTCAACTCTTAAAGCAGAATACTACAAGTTCGCAAGAATTAGAAAAACGTCTAAACATTAATCAAGACATTGTTATTGCAGCCTTACAAGAATTATTAGAAGACAATTACGTATCATTAAACGCTATAAACGAATACCAACTATTATAATATGGAAGCATTGAGAATTGTATTTATGGGAACTCCAGATTTTGCCGTGGGCATTTTAGACATGTTGGTAAAAAAGAAATATAACATAGTGGGTGTTATTACGGCCCCAGACAGACCAGCTGGCAGAGGCAGGAAGCTAAACGAATCTGCAGTAAAAAAATATGCTGTTGAAAATAATCTTAAAGTATTGCAACCAACCAATTTAAAAGATGCTAATTTTTTAAACACCCTAAAATCTCTAAATGCTAATTTACAAATCGTAGTGGCCTTTAGAATGTTGCCTAAACTTGTCTGGGATATGCCAAAATACGGAACCTTTAACCTGCACGCCTCTCTATTGCCACAATACCGAGGTGCCGCGCCTATTAATTGGGCTATTATAAATGGAGAGACAAAAACCGGAGTCACAACTTTCTTTATTGATGAAAAAATAGATACAGGTGCCATAATAATGCAAGATGAAACTAGCATTAAAAAAACTGATAATGCCGAAGACCTACATGACAGACTAATGCACTTAGGGGCTGAAACAGTAATAAAAACGGTAGCACGAATTCAAGAGGGAAATTTTGAAACTACGAAACAGCCACATTCCGACGATTTAAAAGTTGCTCATAAACTTTTTAAAGAAACATGTGAAATAGATTGGAGTAAGTCTAAAGAAGATATATACAACTTTATAAGAGGTTTGAGTCCGTACCCAGCGGCATGGACAACTTTGACAAACGGAGATCAGAAGATGATTACAAAGATTTACAAAGCCAATATAGAACACGAAGAACATGAACTTACAATTGGAACTCTAATTTTTACTAAAAAAGAGATGAAAGTTGCAGTACAAGGTGGTTACTTAAATCTCGATGAAATACAACTTCAAGGCAAGAAAAGAATGCTCGTAAGAGATCTGTTGAACGGCCTTAATTTGGAAAAAAACGCTAAAATGGGGTGAACCCCCGTCGTTATTGGGCTGCGAGAAACGTAAAAAAAAACCTACTTTATCAACAAACACGCTGAGTTATCAACAAAATCAGGGATTTCCCCTTGTTTTACTTGTGTTGCTCAGAAATCCATATAAATTTGTTAGTAGGTATAAATTATTTAATCACAATTAATTATCACATTATGAACAAAACAGAATTGATCGATGCAATGGCAGCTGACGCTGGCATCACAAAAGCTGCGGCTAAAAAGTCATTGGAATCTTTCTTGGGAAATGTTGAAAATTCTCTTAAAAAAGGAGATAGAGTTTCTTTAGTAGGTTTCGGTTCTTGGTCCGTATCTAAAAGAAATGCAAGAGAAGGTAGAAATCCATCAACTGGAAAAACTATCCAAATCGCTGCTAAAAATGTAGTTAAGTTTAAAGCAGGTGCTGATTTAGGCAAAGCTGTAAACTAGTTTTACACTGATAAATTTATTAAAAGCGCCTTAATTGGCGCTTTTTTTATTTCCATGTTTTTGCATTTAGAAGGATTTGTCTTACTTTAGGTATATAATCATAGTAAATTAATGATCGCATTAAAGCCAACCAAAGGAAAATTACTAATTGCAGAACCTTCCTTGACAGGAGACGTTTCTTTCAATAGATCCGTTGTGCTGTTAGCAGAACATAGCAATGAAGGCTCTGTTGGATTTATTTTAAACAAGCCATTAGAATATCAAATAAACGAGTTGGTAACCGAAATTGAAATTCCTTTTCAAGTATATAACGGCGGTCCTGTAGAACAAGACAATCTTTACTTCATTCATAAAGTACCACACTTAATAGATAACAGTGTAGAAATCTCTGATGGTATTTACTGGGGCGGTGATTTTGAAACTACCGTAGAACTAATCAATAAAGAGATTATTTCTGAAAATGATATTCGTTTCTTTCTTGGCTATTCTGGCTGGTCTTCTCTACAATTAGATGAAGAACTAACTTCAAAATCGTGGATCGTTGTTGAAAACGAACATGAAAGTAGAATCATTCAAAAAGCCGCAAAAGCAATTTGGAAAGAAAACATGATTCAATTGGGTGGTGACTATCTACTTTGGTCTAATGCTCCCGAAAATCCAAGTCTCAATTAAGTACTAGAAGTAAGAGACATTCTAGCTGCAGCATTCAATTTACCGATTAGACTTTTGGCTGTTGTATTGACAAAATATTTCTTTCTATATTTTGTAATAGAGATAATACCGTCAATATTATTTACAATAAATAACTCATCTGCTTTTTGAAGCTCAAAAGGCGAAATGCTTTCTTCTAGAAAATCAAAATCATTTAGTTTCGAGATAATTTCAATGAGCTTTTTTCTTAGAATACTATTAATACAACCATCGGTTACAGGTGCTGTTTTGATCTGACTACCTTTTACCACAAATAAATTGCCATTTAGAGCCTCTATTACCTGCTTTCTCTCGTTAAGCAACAAACAATCTTGATAATCATTTTCTTGGGCGTAAATAGCTCCTACGACATTCAAAACTTTATTATTGGTATCTAAATTAGAGAGCATACTAGAATTTTTATAGAAATCTTTAAAAAGCTCTACTTCGTATGATTCTTCATTTAAAATAAAAAACGGATTTATTAACGTGTTACTAGTAATGAAATAAGAAATACTATTATCAGATGCAGCAGAATCATTACTGCTATTTCTAAAAACGGTGAATTTTATTTGCTTGGCTTCTTTTAAATCGCTCTCAGATAGTATTTTTAGAATTTCTTCTTCCATAAACTCCATCGTAAAGTTCATTGGTATCTCCATTCTTAGAATTCTCATAGAAGACATTAACCGTAAATAGTGATCCTCTAAAAAAATAATATCACCATTTAAAACACGTAACTCTTCAAAAACGGCATCACCTAGCTGTACTCCCCTATTCTTTTCGTTCAAAAAAGAAGTATTGTTATCAAGAAGTTCACCATTAAAATTGAACATAAAAAAAGCCTTAAAAAATTAAGGCTCAAAGATACTGTAAATAAGGGTATTTTTAGGATGATCCTAATACCTGTTTTAAATCTGAAACTTGGTTCGTCCAAAGCATTTTAGACTCCTCAATTTCATCATCTTCTGCAAAGTCGGTTATAAATAATGAAACATCTTTAGTTATTTCATCAACAATTATTTTCATCTCAAAAAAGCTATCATCTTCTGCTTCATCCCAAGCAAAACGTACAAACTCATCAGATTTTCGTTTTAAGAGTTTAGCTTCTTCTTCAGCTCCGTCCCAAATAAATGTAAACTTTTCTCCTCTAGAATTCACATTATCAGCAAACCATTCTGACAGTCCAGATGGTGTTGCCAGGTATTGATATAACATCTGTGGTGAAGACTGTATTACAAACTCAATTTCAAATTTTATTTTATCGCTCATGTTCATGCTACTTTATTGCGGGCAATATATATATTTCTAAATGATAAAAAAATAAATGTGAGGTATTATTTTTTTCATCAAGTTTTGTTGAAGAACAAATAAATTACCACTATATTTGCAGCCGTTTAAAAATAATATGGCGAGGTAGCTCAGTTGGTTAGAGCGTCGGATTCATAACCCGGAGGTCGGGGGATCGTGCCCCCCTCTCGCTACATTAGTAAATTCAAGTAAAACAACGGTTTAGTTCACTCTAAACCGTTTTTTTATGTCTATATTTCTGCATGCAATTACAATTGAACACGAAAGTGAACACGATTTAGAACACGATTTGTCTACAAAACCAAACTTTTCAGTACCAAAAATCTATACCGCCAAAGGTGATCTTTCAAAAAGATGGTACGTCTATTTTTCATTTAGGAACCCAAAAACTAATAAATTGGAACGAATGAAAAATATTTATGGTAAGGCCAATAACTACAAAACCAAGGCAGATAGATTAACAATTCTCACCTCCTACCGTAAAAATTTATTAAAATTATTGAGAGCTGGCTATAGTCCATTGGAAAATCAATCGGTCGATAAAATTCATGAACCGGATTTAAAGCATGTAAGAGTAGACAATAAAATAGAAAAAATTAAAACTGAACATAAAAAGTCTAATAACAACATAGCGAATATAGAACTGCCGACTCAATCGGAAACAAAGGATTTAGGAATGCCCCTAAAAGATGCCTTCGATTACGTTTTAAAGTTGAAGAAAAATCAAGTTAAAGCTAGAACAGTTCAAGATTATCGACTTAAAGGTCAAGCCTTTTTAAAATGGCTATCAGAAAATTATCCAAATATTAAATACACCCATCAATTAACTAAAAAAATGTTGCTTGATTTTTTAAACGAAATAGTCATCAATACAAGTCCAAGAAATAGAAATAATTTCAGATTGACCCTTGGAACTTTTTTACAGACTTTAGAAGAAAATGAAATTATAAAACTCAACTTTATAAAAACGATTAAGGTTTTAAAATCTGTACCAAATCGGAATAAAACATTTTCTTGAGGTAGAAAAAAGTATATTCAAACATTTAACGAAAGAAGACCCGATATTATTACTATACATCAAATTTGTTGCCTATAACTTTCTTAGACCTATAGAAGTATCTAGGCTTCGTATTAAAGACGTGGATTTAATAAACAGAACACTTACCTTCCAAGCTAAAAACAGTAAGTTAAAAAAGAAAATAATACCCCAAATGCTATTTGATGAAATACCAGACTTATCAAATTTGAATCCAGATCATTTACTTTTTACCCCTACCGAAATTGGCGGAGCTTGGGATACTAAAGAAACTAACAGAAGAAATTATTTCTCTAAACGATTTAAACAAAAAGTGAAAGAACATTTTAATCTAAACGAAGATTTCGGATTATACAGCTTCAGACATACGTATATCACAAAACTATATCGGGTAATATTAAAAGATGCTACACCATTTGAAGCCAAAAGTAAATTAATGTTGATAACGGGTCATAGTTCAATGTCCGCTTTAGAAAAATATTTACGTGATATAGATGCTGAGCTTGCCGAAGATTATTCCAATCTTTTAAAAGAATAGAATGGATACAAGCAATACATTAAAACGTTTAATAAATCAGCTCTATAACCCTCTTCTATTTTTTATTCCCAAAAGTATCATCCCTTTAAGTGAACTAAGTGAATTTAGAAATATTAAAACAGAAGAATTTTTTAATACCATTGTTCTACTTTCTGAAAATAATGCAGCAGAAAAAGTGCTAGCTATAAAAGATTGCACACCATTATTAGAAAAGGCGTCAATTCTCAATTATAATACAATAACGTTAATAGACAAAAAGGAAGATGCGAGTTCATTACAATTTTCAACGCTTTTAGAAAGTTATATAATGCATTTACGGTTTTATACGTTCATTACTAAATGGATGAATGAAAATGTGACATTTCAGTGCGATGCCAATAAAAAAATCAAGGGATACTTTCAACTTCAGGCAGATTGTTTTCAATATCACAAAGTCCAAATTGAAAACAAATTCAGTATTCAAATAATTCCAAATCTTAATTCAGCTGAAGTTCTAACCTATATTAAGAATGACAATGTTCTGCTATTAAAAAATGTCTTTAAACACCAAGAAAAGTTAGATACAATTGAAGCAAGTCCTACACCCAAAAGTCTAAAAAAAATAGGGTCTCGAAAGCCGGTTTTAATTACCGATGAAGAATCAATGGAATTTCTTTTAAAAACTGTTTTTAATTCAAATTAGAAACAACTCCCCTATTTTAGCTAAGGTTAGTTAATTAGCTACCCTATCAAAATATCTCGGAAAATTCATTAATTATGCGTCAAACATACGTACATTTAACGCTAAATGGACACAAAATACTACATCTGCACCTATTGTCATGAAGAATTCATACCTAAAAGACGGCATGTGCAAAAATTTTGTAGTGCCACATGCAGGTCTAAAGCTCATCATCAGAAAACAAAAACATCGAATTTATTACCCGTTAAACAAGCTCCGAAATTTACCAATAAAATTGAAAAAATGAGTGCTGCAGGAATTGGAAATGCTACTGCCGGAGCACTTGCTGCAGATGTCTTAAAAAATGCTTTTACCAATAACAATAATAAACCAGCAACTAAAGGTGACATACTAGCATTAAGTCAGAAAATTGAACGATACCAAAGAGTATTGAATATTCCATTAGGTGAAAATGGTGAACTCCCTTATTTTGATATGGTAACCAAGCAAATAGTTTATTTCAAAAATACGCTTCCCTTTAAAAATCCTAAATTTTAGAGATTTAAAACTGAAACTTCGTACTACCCCACTACACTGCTCAACTTAAACATTGGTAAATACATAGACACTAAAATTACGCCTACAAAAATGCCAATCACAATAATAATTATAGGTTCCATTAAGGTGGAAAGTAGTTTCGATTTTTGCTGGACTTCTATCGCATATTGCTGACTTAATCTCTCAAAGATGTATTCAGTCTGGTTGGTTTCTTCAGCCACCTTGACCAATGAAATCATTTTATTATCAAAGATCTTATTATTTGCCATACTAGCATTTAAACTTTGCCCAGACATTACATCATTTTCTACATTCTTCAATGCCTCGTTTAAGGGATGAAAATTAATCATTTTCTTTACTAACTGAATACTGTTCAGCATGGGCACTTTAGAAGCGGTTAATAAGGCTACAGCTTGCGTGAATTGTGCTAAATACACAGAGGTAACAAAACTACCTATATAAGGTATTCGTTGAATAAATTGATCATTAACCGATTTAAACCATTGCTTAGTAGAAAACACTTTTCTTAGTACAATTAACAATCCAATAAACAAGAGCACTAACCAACCATAATCTTTAATAAAATTAGAGGCACTGATAATCATTTTGGTTATCCCTGGTAATTCTACCCCATTTTGCTTAAATATATCCTCAAACATGGGCACTACCATACGAAGCATAAATACAACTACTAATATTGCCGTACAAAGTATAATAATTGGATAAGTCAAAGCATTCATTAAGCTTCTTCGCTGTTCATTTTTTCTTTCGTAAAACTTACCTAATTCTTCTACAATTCTGGGTAATGTTCCTGTTTCCTCACCAATTTTTATAGAAAAATATTCATATTCAGAAAACTCCGGTTTATCTCTTAGTACTTCAAAAAAACTTTGACCCGCTATCAATTCCGACCCTATTTCGCTAAAAAGGGTAATTTGCTTCTCTTTTTTTTGATTGCCTTGTATTAAGGCAATTGCATCTTTTAGTTGAATCCCCGCTTTAAGCAACACAGCCAGTTCTGAATAGAAATTTTCCTTCTTCTTATTCCCGAAAGATTTACCAAACGTAATTTCTTTTTGCAACAGATTGTTCAACCAATCCTTTTCAGAGGTTGCTTGTTTATTTCTAGCCGTTTGTTCTAGCTTAAAACCACTCATTATTGCTGATTTATATACGTAACTGGTGTATTCTGCTTAAATACAAATATTTCTTGATGTCCTGTATCCTTACTGGTTACTATAGAAATAGCATCTATCTCACCTTGAACCACTTTCTGATTATCAAAATAATACGCAATAGATTCAAATTCCATTTCTAAATTTTCTGTTCGAATACTATTTCCGTTTAAAATCTCATACTGCCTTCCTTCCAATTCATTGGAAAGTAATATTTTATTATTCTTTTGGTCAACAACTATGAAATCATATCTGCTAAAATCTATCCATAAAGACTGCCTTAGCTGATTTATATCTGTTTTAATGGCATAAATGGTCTCGATACTCCCCATTTGTCGTTGCACTAAATTTAATACCGCAAAAGCCATACCTACAACAACAGTGGTAATTACTAACACCACCATCATCTCTTGTAAAGAGAACGCCTTTATTTTGTTTAGTTTAATCTTCACCTATTAGAGATTTTCTTATACTCATTTCGGTTTTGGTTTGCTCCGCCTTCATAACTGCATATTGTCCCGTTCGTTTTTCATCTGCAACAATAGAAATCTCCCATGACTCATATTCTTCATAGTGGGGCAATTCCAAAACCTTATGAAGATATTGGTATTCCAAAACATTCATTCGCTCTTCAACTTTGTCTGTATTTTGTCTAATATTTGTTGCGATAATATTATTCAAAACCATACTTGAAATCATAAATATGACTACAATAAGTACTGTAGCTACTAATGTTTCCATTAATGAAGATGCCTTTATTTTTTTTAGTAAAGCCATTTCATTACTTCTTTATTTTCTACTCTTGACGCCAATAACAGACCTACATATTTCTCGGATAACTGTGTACTATTAATTATCCCATTATAGATATGATTTTGATATACACTACCGTTTTCTAAAGCAATGAATCCGTCTGTATAAATAGTACCATCTACACTCCCTTTCAACTCCACATTTTTGGTACAATACACTTCTCCAATGACTTTAGCACCAGTTTCTATTTTTACGCTTGGTGTATATTGCTTTGTGGTATTATCATCTATTACCATGACATAACCCTTAACGTTGACACTTTCATTTAAATGAATAGTTGGGGTTTGATTTACAGTAGCTTTATTATTTGCTAATCCTGAACCTTGAAAACTCTTTTTCTTTTTAACCACCAGTGCCGAAGGGTAAAACAAATTGCACTTTTTACCTACATAAATAGATTCGGTAGCAATTGCCTGAAAAGTACCTACCACGCCTTTTTGTATTTCAATCTCTGGTGCCATTAAGACTACATCAGTAAGTTGGGCACTTGCTTCTACAATAATTTTAGAAGAAGCTACAATAATTACATTGCCGGTTAATTGTATATTCTGTAATCGTACTGCTCTATCCTTGTAAATTATAGTTTCGTTATTAAAAGAATTTTTAATTCCTTCAGATGAAAGACGATGTATAATCTCGCCTTGAGGAATAAAATTAGTATTGGTCAATACGTCTATTTGACCCTTTAAATCTAATGATAACTTAGGTAAGACAGAATCACTTCTAAATCTTCTGCCATAAAGTAACTCATTTCTATTATATGAGTTACCATTAATATTACCCATCTTCAACCCTTGCTCCGGTAAAAAGGCGTTTCCTGTTATTTTTGCATTTCCTGCAATTATCATAGGTCTTTGATGGTTATTTAAATATAATGCTGGTAATTCTTCTTGTTCTTGCCCGCCAATAAGCACTGTTTTGGTATATGAAGTATTTCCATGTACCGCAAGTGATTTTCTTTTTTCAAACACGCCCCAAAACTCTCTTTCAACCGTAGTTGTTATGGGTATATCTTCTTCTTTTACAACTGTATATTTTTCTCCTATTTGAAAATCGAATTTTAGTGAGGCATCTATACCATAATTGGTTCTTCTAAGAACCTCTACCAAAACATCCGTTTTTTTTTCAAAATGCTGATGGGTATAGGTCAATAATAAAAAAGACATCAACAAAACCGCTACAATTGCACCTACAAAAAGTACAAATTGTAATGCTCCTGCTTTCACTTTTCTAGCTATAATCATTGTGCTAGAATAATTTTTTCTGATATTCCGTTATAAGAAACTTTAATGTAGCTATTAGTGCCTTGAATCAATTTTACTTCCTTAAAAGTATCTTTCAAGCCCATCATTTGTTGTTGACCGTCTATGGTTACAAAAAAGATTTTCTGTTTACTACCTTTATCGGTAATGAATCCTGTGTAAACAATGTTCTTTTTAGGTAAATCTTTCTTTACTATTATAGAAACTTTCTTTTTACGGTTAGAGGCGGGATTCTTGATTGTTCCCAAAAATGGATCTCTATATTCGGCAACTATGGTGAACTGCTCTCTTTCTTTTATCTCTTTTGGAACAAATTTATCAGCAATTACAGCTGTAGCATTACTTTCAATTGTAGGATTTAAAGCACTTACAAACTTATACCCTATAATTCCCCAAACTAAGAGTACAACTGCCAAAAGCAAGTATGTTTTATGCTGTTTTTTCATCTATAATTAAATACCCATTTAGTTTACAGTGAACGAGTTGGTGGTATACGGAGTCTCAAAATCACTATTCTGTGCTTTTACCCTCCATTCATAAGAATTATTCAATAAAGTCCTAGTTATTTTTGAGCCGATATACGTACTATCTACCACTACTAAGGTATCTGCTACAATTTGTGACGCATTGGTAAAACTAGGCTGGGCAATCTGCACGTGATAACTCGTAGCTTCAAATACCTCTTGCCAAGTGAAATTAATTTCTGTTTGTGTGACTACCGAACTATCCGATGGTGCCAAAAGAACAACCTCTTCTTCAGAAATATCAGGCACTTCCAATATTTCTTCACAACTAGCTAAAAAAACTATAGATCCGACCAATAAAAATGAATATATACAGCGCATATTTATAGTTTTAGAGATGATTGTAATTCATTTAATCTACTAGCATTTTTTTCTGTTCCTTTCGGACATTTACCATCTTCTAAAAAGGTTTCTATCATCGGTTTTCCATATTTATTTGCACTCCAACATACACCCATAACGGTATAATCAAAAAGTTCATCTTGTGTTATGGTGATTTTGCGCTTTTGATTGTCATTCAAAATTTCTAATTGAAGTAAACCATTACTATCTGTCGATAAAAAAAGTCCATCTGCACTTGAAATTTCCGCAGCTAAATCAGATGTAAGTAAAACAGAAATCGTGGACACTATTTTATAATCTGAATCTGCTACCAAATAATTTTTAAGCTCTTGGTTCTGTTCTTGATTGATCACCTCCTTTAACCCAACTTTATTGTGCAAACTAAACACTGTATATTTAGGCTTATTCGGTAATGAATCTATATAGGTTACAGTAGACTTGCTACCAGTCAACTCTTTTGTAGTTTCATATGCCTTGAAAGAGCTTTTATCAAAAGGAATGGTTTGTGCCATAACCTGAATTGGCTCTATAATTGTAGGACTCCCTACGGGAACAAACTTAGATTTTAATAAGTTGGTTTCTTGTTTGCCGACTGTACCTAGAAAAGGCAAGGCACCATCATTAACGGCTATAGATTTAATGCTGCTACAAGAACTAAGTATAAATAGTATGCAAATGAATACAATGGTTTGCTTCATTAAATTCGGTTTTATGTACACTTCAATTTCTTTGCTGAAGAAATCTAGAAGATGTATTATTTTTTGATTATAAAACTGGCTTCCTTTTAGAACGAAATTATACTAGATGTGTTGTATAAATCAATTAAAATTATTGTCAGCGCTTTAATGTAAAATGCCCAGTTATTACTTCATTATTTCCATAAGTATATTTGAACCAGTAATCCGATTCAGGAAGAGATACACCATTATACAAACCATCCCACCCCCTAGAAGTTGAATTAATCTGTTTCAAAAGTTTACCGTACCTATCGTAAATAAACAATTGGGATTCAGGATACAGTTCACCACCGATGATATTCCAATATTCATTGTTGCCGTCCCCATTCGGGGTGAAAAATCGTTGGTAACCAATACCCAATATTTCCTCGGATAAAACTCTACACTCTTCCAAATCCCTAACAAAAACGGTATGTTTTCCTGGGAAAACTTTGAACTCATTACTTGCCTGATAATTTTCTCCATCCACGGAATATTCAAAAGGTCCCGTTCCTGTCGCGTTAATTGTAATATCTATTTGGTCTGAAAATCCGTTAACCTCAACTTCCATTGTTTCTGGCGCACCAGATGATAATACCTCAAAAGATTGGGAGTTTACACAACTCACTCCGTTTGTAGTTTGGCTTACCCTTAATAGATATTCTCCTAATTCTGATACGTTGAAATTTCTAACAGTACTCAGTTCTACACCTGCAGAATTCTGCCAAGACCACGATTCAAAATCTCCACCATCAATAACTAAGGCAGGACTATCCGGACAAATAACATAACGTTCTTCCAAATTAGGCTGTGGTAAAGAATTGATAATAATTTCAAAAGATGTCGTGGCATAGCAACTATCTAGATTATTAGGTTGTACACGAGCGTAAATAGTTTCTTGATTCATTACATTGCTATATGTCGATGAATCAAAAGAATTCGTATTGTTTTCAGCATCAGTTTGAGAAGCGAAATACGTTACATTATATTCGCTAACGTCTTGACTTCCCAAAATCTCTACATCTTTTTGGGTCAAATCTATAGTTTGAACACCTGTTTCCTTGACATCACACAGAATTATTGGTGATGGAGCTTGCGCAAACGGAGTATTATAAACCGAAATACTAAAACTACCGGTAACAATACAATTTGCATTACTAGTATTTACAATGCTGTAATAAATAGTCTGAGGATTAGCAGTGTTTTGAAATGTTCCTATTATTTCATTTTGAGCCATATCAGCATCTACCATATTCTCATAATAACGAACCGTAAAATCAGCTACATTTTGATTTCCTAATATTTCCGCATTCTTTTGGGTAAGGTCGAAAACAGCAACACCATTGTTATCATTGTCACACACATTCCAATCTGTGACTGTCTGAATTTGTGGTGAATCAAAAACCTGCAATTCAAAACTAGTTGTTGCATAACAACTAGTGTCCGATGCATTTTCTACTCTTACAAATATGCTTTGATTATAAGCAGTTGTATTTGTAAAAATATTGGCTATTGCATTTACACCACTTTCTGCATCTGCCATAGTCGTATGGTATGATATTGCCAAACTAGTTGAACTTTGTGTTCCAATGATTTCTGCTTCTGTATCGCTCAACGAAAATGTTGCCAAACCGTCATTGTTATCATCGCACATTTCTAAGTTAGACGGAGTATTTGCAACCACTCCGGAGCTCACTTCGATAGTAAAGCTTTCCGTTTTATAACAATCTATGTGTGAGCTATTTTCCAGTCTCACAAAAATTTCTTCACTAGGCAAAGTGTTGGTATAGTTTACAGGTAACGGATTAGAACCAGTATCGGCATCCGCTTGAGAAGCAAAATAGGCAACATCAAAAACAGTTTCATCTTGACCATTAAAAATTTCAGTATTCTTTTCGGTTAAATCAAATGTGTAAAATCCGTCAAGGTCATCGTCGCAAATGGTCCAATTGTTTATAGTTTCTAATGTTGGTTCTTGCTGGGCAATGACATTGAACTGGGTTGTATCAAAACAAATTGTATTGCTACTATTAGACACTAGTGCATAAACCGCCGTACTCCCTAGCGGAAAATCATAACTCAATGCCAACGCATTACTATTTGTATCTGCATCATTTTGTGATGAAAAATAGGTAACCGTGAAATCTGATGGGTTTAGAGTACCTAAAATTGCATTATTTAGCGTGGTTAAATCTAAAGTATAGCTATCTTCCGCAACACATACCTCTATATCTGTTTGTGTAACAGCAATAGGAGTTTCAAAAATGGTAATATCCTTAGTCTCCGTTTTGGTCTCTGATGCCGTAGTCACGGTTACAGATACCGTGTAGTCTCCAGCAGCCGTATATGTATGACTTGGGTTTTGTAAGGTAGATGTGTTACCATCTCCAAAATCCCATAAGGTAGAAACTGGGGTGGCACTAATAGAACTTTCAAAAGTGGTTGGGTTTCCTGCACAAAAACCATCAACATCAATGTTCACTAAAAAATAACTGGTTATAAATGGTGGTAGACCTAAAACCCCTAACCTACCCCCTAAATCAATTGAACTGTAATTTAAGTTACTTGCAGCACCTTTTTCATTAGGGTTTTCTATTACACTTAAAGTTGGTCTTAGATACTCCGTTAAATAAATTTTACCATCTATACCCAATTGAAGTGCGCCAAAAGTAATTTCTGTTGTATTTAAACTGACTACTGAATTTTTTATATCAACCGCCTCCAAATCATACTGATATAACTCAGTAAAATTAGAGCTATTTGTATATAAAAATCTGCTACTAGGAGAAAATTCTATTCCAAAAAAACCCTTATATTCCTCGGTAGCATCCAATATGGCAACTGCATTTGTTAAGACACCGGTAGCGGTATCAAAATCCATTACGTCCACATTTAACCCGGCATGTGCAGCTGCAACTTTTTCACCATTAGGTGAAGCTTTAATGTATCCTATGGCATGATAATCATCTTCATAAAAATAGGTGGTTAAGTGTATTCCTAAATTAGAGATAACCGGAGTAGGATTTACTCCTGCCGTTGTAACTAAGTATGCCATATATGCATCGCCAAAAGCATCGTGGGTCAGCACCCAAACATCGGTACCATTGGCATGGGTAACTGCAGTAAGTTTCTCCGAAGCCGGTGTAACCAATTGTATGTTTTTTTGAATGACATCACCTAGTCCACCGTTAAGGGATATATCTACAACATTATAATTGATACCATTTTCTAACTTTAATTTGTCTGCCGTAAAAATGTAATATATATTGGGATCTCCGGGATTAGGAATTATGATAGCAGATTGTGTTGCAGACGGGTCACCTAATAAACCATTGCCGTTTGGCATGGGCACGTGGTTTCGGTTCCAAACCGTAATACCATCTGTATAGAATAAAAGATTGCCGTTAAAATCTGAAATGGTTGCACAGCCTTCCCTAGTATTTAAGGCACCATCTAATAAAGTTAGTGGTGATCCACTGTTAAAATCAAGCCCTGCATTTTCACCAAAATACCAAATGGCTGCCTCCCTTTGGGCATTTACAAAACAACTTATTAATAGAAGAAATATTACTAGAAAATTACGAAGATTCAAGCGTGGTTAGGTTTTGGTTTATTAGTACAAAATACCCCTATTTTATGGCTGTACAAAAGCATTACTATAAAACGTAGGTAAAAACGGTAAATTGTATGGTTTTCCCCTCATTTTTAGTGTTTTTAGGGTTCAATTGAACGTTGATTTCTAGTATCAATCAATCCTTTTAAATGTAACATACTTAATCGGTTGAAATTTATCTTTATAACAACCAGTTTATAACTAGTTTTAGCAACCGAAAAGCTACGATTTGCTAACTCAAAAAACACTTTGCGAAATTTTCAACTTCGCAGCATTATTTTTAATATCTATTTATAATCACGGGTTTAGTTCTTCAAAACTTAAAAAGTTACCATTCACCAAGACATACTTTTAAGAAAAGCTGAACTTTTTAAAACATCTATAACTGGATTGTCAACTTTTGTAATTTGGAGCACACCTTGCCCATGCACATAGTTAGTGGCACTAGAAAAGGAATAATTTGAAGCCTTGACCACCAACCCTGCTCTAACCGGATTCATATGTATATAATTCAATTTAGACCAAAGAAATTTATCTGAATACACCTCCTCTGGATGGTTGCCATATTTCCAAAATTGATACTTCTTGTTTCTACTATGTTTTTTTGCTGCTGTTTCAAAACGTTCTAGCATCCACTCCCTTCTGCTTTCCGGTTCTTCGTGAATAGATGCCAGAATGACCTTTGCTGTATGTTTCTTAAAATCACGAACAAGGTCCGATAATTTACCATCGTTACTTTGTATAATGAGATGTATATGATTGCTCATAATAACATAACCAAATATGACCATACCTTTGTTCTTAATACAATATCCTAGATTTTCTATCAACAGGTCTTTGTAACGCTTTCTTGTAAAGACATCCACCCAATCTACTACGGTAAAAGTGAGAAAGTGTGGTTTCGTTTGGTCTCTTATTTTATAACCTTCATTATTGAACATGAATGTAAGTTAGGAAATTGCCCGATACTCTAAAAATGCTGTGTGGTGTCTTATTTGCTCTACGAAGTTCGCAATTTCATAGCAGTAACAACTATTACTAGCTCTGCGAAGTTTGCAACTTCGTAGCCGTACTAACTATAATTTAATATCTATTAAAATTTTAAATATGCAATAGAATTATATTCTTACTATTTCTGCTTACTGTTATTGCCTACTCATTTCGGTACGAAGTTGTAAACTTCGCACAGCGGGATTTTATGATTTATAATTGTTTGTAATTACCTTTTCACAAAGAGATTCTAATTATATCATAATTTTTAGATGCTACATCAAAATCCCTAACATTGGTATAATAAGCTTTTTCCTCACATAACATATTAACATCTCGATAAATAGCAAACTCAATAGTCTTCATTACAGACTTCAATTTTTTACACCTATCAAGGTTTTTTGATTTAAACTTTACTCTGCTATTTAAATTTAAATCTGCTAAATCAAAATCCTTTGTGACTTCCTTAACCGTCATTATATCTTCAGATAGAAGCCTTTTGTAGGATTGGTTTGGCGGTATCACTATAAAGTCATACACTATTTGATTTTTATTAATTATTGCTTCTTCTCCCATAATAATATTATCAGAGTATTTCGTAGAAACGAATGGTGTTAATGGCAATAGTGATAACTTATTTATCTTATTTTTTTTATCTACTCTATGTAGGTATTTAGATTTTAAATAATCGTCTTTTAGATAACTTGAGAATAAATATATAGTATCTTTAGTCGTATTATTAATAATTATTTCAATTCCGTTTCCATTCTTAACACTTGTTGCATAAACCTTATTTGTATGTTTAGCATTAGTGACTGGCGTATCTGCTATTTGATTTGAACAATAAGCATTTCTTTCCTGTGCTTGCATCGTTAACAAACAACATAGAAAAGCAAATATTATTGGTGTTATCTTTATATTTTTCATTATTATTTTATTAAGCTTCCTGTACCCTTAATAACAGTTCTGTTATGTGTCTCATCAACCTTTCTTGGGTTAAATGGACTTGACTTAAATCCTCCACTGCCATTAGGCACTTTATGAACAGACCTAATCATATTATCAAAACTAATAACATTGTTTTGAGCTTTGCCTCCGTAAATTACGTGACCAATACCGTGCATTGTGGAAATAGCTGTATTTGATGTTACATTATTATTAATCGTAAAGTTTGGTGGGTCATTTGGTCCAGGTATAGTTCCATTTGCCTTATGGGTATAATATCCTTGATTGACCTCATATATTGGACCAACATTGGCACTATGGTTAGGGTCTATGACGACATAATTTTCTGATAGATTTGTATTCTCTACTGTTAATGCAGTCACTTCTCCACCTGATTTTGAAGGGTCTAAAGTAAAACTGTTGCCATTTTTATCAGTTCCTGTATAAGAACTTTCAAAAATTATATTCGTAGTTGTTTTTTCACCTATAACACCAGACAATTTTTTAAATATTTTGTTTTCACTTCCTTTAAAGTCCTTTTTAGAGCCATTGTAAACTAAATTCCCACTTTTGGTATAACTAAAGTTTGATGCCTTATCTCCAAAAGTAGATTCTAAAACCTTATTGAATTCTGCCTGATATTTTTTACCAACATTTATACTATCTCCTTTTATATCAACAAACATAATCGGATTATTAGCAGCAAAATGATATGGTGAATGGCTGTAATATTTTTCAGCAAATCTATCTATCTTATTAAATCTTCCAATCGCTGGGTCATAATCTCTCCATTGGTAGGCTAATGTATTTTTTCCAAGCTCTTCTTCAAGTTCCTGACCTTGGAACGTTTGATAGTTGTTTTCCGTACCATTTACCACATTATTGTAACCTTTATGTTCAAGTCCAAAGGGATAGTAGTTAGATTCTTTTACAATTTCTGTAACCATAGGGTCAGTACTTACGGTAATACTATTATCATTGTTTTCATCTGTATAACTTAACCTTGTATTACCAAGGTAGTCTTTGTACTCATAAACATATTTGTAAACTCCATTTTCAACAGAAACATAGCCTTCTGGGTGACTAAAGAATTGAAGTTCAGAACTAGCATTAGTCAATTTCTTATAGATATAGTTGCCTGCATACTCCGTTTCTCCGCTACTTGTACCTGAGACTTCTTTATTTAGTTTCACCCCAGTTGCATCATACACATAATTTATATTACCATATATGGGTGACCCAACCACCCTAATTTGAACTGGTAAATTTAAGTGGTTATATGTTATGGCATCTTGGTCATTTACAAACATACCTTTGTTCTTATCAGAAACCATGTTGCCGTTGGCGTCGTAATTGTAATCAACACCAGATTTGTTACCGTCAAAGAAACCTTCTGTAGACTGAATATCATTGTAACCCGAATCAGACGCATTATCCGTTACACTCAATAATTGGTTACTATTCTCTGCATATTGATATTGCAAAACATCAATGAGTCTATAATAACTATCTGAATTTCTTTGCAAACTAAGAATATTGCCGTTTTTATCATAGCTTGCATTTTCAACATAATAGTTACCTATCAAATTAGTTCCGTCAATATTCAAACTAGCCAGTAACAATCTATTTAGTTCGTCGTACCTATACGTATAGGTCTTAACGTTATTATCAATATTTAAGGTATTCCAACTGGTTTGACTAATGTTTCCATTATACAGAGCATCCCCAACCGTTGGGTCATTATACCTTAATGTAAAATTGAAAAGATCGTTATCGTCAAAAATATCATTATTAATGTTCTTTAACCATCCTCTTACATTATAGGCATAATTAACCGTTTGTAAACCATCGGTATTCTCATAGGTAGTACCTGGGGCTCCACCCACTTTCTTAGCCTGTAACTGCCCAAGTTCATCATAAGAGTTGAAGACGATAAGTTCTTCTTCACCACCGGAGCCACCACCATTGGGGTCAATTTTAAGATGTGCACCGTCAGTTAATGTTGCTTCGGTAACTGTTATACTTTGTCCGGCAATCTGTAAAGTACTGATCGCGCCAGTTAAAGATAAATTATTTTGCACAGTACTAACACCCGTACTTTCACAGGTGGTTCCCATGGTTGCATCACCTATACATTGGGTCTGGCTCAATAAACGCCCAACATGATCATAAGTGAAATTATCTATGGTTACTACAACAACTTCGTCACCACTTACTGCAGGGTCCAAATCTCTTCTATGTTCGGTTCTTGTTTTCAATGGTTTACCTACAAAATCTAATGCTGTTTCCATAATGTCAACAGTACCAAGGTAAGAATTTTCACTGTAAGAATAAACAGCTCTACCTTTTTCGTCATAATAGCTTAAAGAAGTAATCCAATCATCGTTTTCCAGTACTTTCACCTTACTCACCGTTGGTAAGTCTTTAACATTTGTTGTATTTGTTTTTGTTGGATTACTATCTAATATGTTTATTGAAGTTGGAAAACTCGTTGGTCTAGCATCGTAATTATCGTAATAATTAATAGTCAGAATTTCTGTGTTACTTTCCGGGTAGGTATTAGAGGTGTAGAATACTCCATCAGTTACTCCACCAAAAACAGTAGACGTTCCCGTCTGGGAAACCCATAATGGAGCATTAGAATTTTCAACATCCGTTTTTACAGTTGCCAAAGAACCTAAGGTAGCGATACCTGTGTAAGCAACCCTACCAAATGCATCGTATTTCGTAAATAACCACTCTCCGTTTTCTCTAAGGTTGGCATCTTGGGTCAATATAGGCTGATCAAGCTTATTATAAACTATAAACTCCTCATCTTTTCCCGGTATCTGTTTTTCTACCAAACGGTTACGATGGTCGTATGTATACTGATACCCTAAAGCATCCATATTACTGATCAATGTAGATAAACCGGCATCTGTAGCTTCCATTTTTGGTGGTAGTACAAAGGTTAGGTTACCGTAGTCGTCGTAGACGTAGTAGGTGTCATGCCGTGCTTGGGTCTCTCCAGGTACATCTGCATAGGTTCTTTTCAATACTACCCTACCCTGCTTATCTGTAAACTCTTCTGTGGTATGGTTTTTTGTGGTGCCACTGTGGTTTTCATCTCTTGTTATGTTTTTATACAATTGACCTGCCTCATAGAAATTTTCTTCCGCTAATTCTGGTTGTTCTGTATTATCATTGATAAAACTAACATTGAACAAGCGCACTTCGTTTGCTTTGTTTGCTTCATAAGCGAATTCTATAGCGTGGTCGTCGCCATTTTCATTCAATGCCCAATCGTTGCCGGGAGCGGCTTGTTTAAGTATACGGTTTAAAGGGGAAGGTTCGAATTGTTTTTCTGAAAATGGGTTGATTGTATTTTGAAAATCAGCTAAATATTCATTTTGATAATAAGTGTTTGTTTCTGTTTCAGCCTCAACCCTAAATGTAGCTAAATTTTCATCGACCACCACATAGGGCAACCAATCTTTATCCATTCTACCAAAATCATCATATTCCATAAAAGTTACGATGTCTTTCTTACTATTTGCAGAATGGTCAATTGCCGTTTGCTGAAAAGTTCTACCTAAGCCATCGAAAAAAGTTATATTCTGAATTACTCCGTCGTCAGCCGTGAAAAAATCAAAATTATCTTGATTAACACCACTGTCAGTCTGCATTTCAGTTGCACTTTTTTGATAAGTTCGGGTGTACACATAATTATGTTCAGAAGGATCACTACTTGGTATGTTGAAAGTACAATCATTAGTTGAAGAACTAATTGTAGGGCATAAATCTGAATTATCAGAAACATAACCGGCTGGTTTATCACATTGGGTTAAGGTATCATTGGGGTCACCTAAACCATCTCCGTCTTCCAAATCACTGTACCAAGTTGGTTGACTCGTCACTGTTACTTGAAAAGTAACTAGATTTGAAGAACAACCATCATTAGAAACCGCTTGAACTTTGTAAAATGTATTATTATTTAAGATAGGAGTTTCAAATGTATTATTGGTTTCTAATAAATTATTAGAGCTATCATACCAGTTATAAACTGCATTCTCTACTCCACCAGCGCTAACTAGCGCTTTTTCTCCTTGACAAATTGTTGGAGGATTCAAAATTGGCTCTGGAGTAGCGTTAACTTCAATCGTCACCTCATTAAAAACTTCTCCACAATTAACGTTTCCGGTGACTCTATACGTAGTAGTTTCGGTAGGCGAAACTGTAATTGAGTTATAACCTGGTATTGTAATATTGTTAGTCTCATCGGTCCAAATAAAATTTTCACCTGGTGATGCATTTAAAGTAAAACTTGTTCCAGGACAAACAACACTTAAAGGTTCTCCTGTTATATCTATAGCACCATTGTTTTCTTGTGTTACAACTATGTAACCAGTATTGACCGTAGTATTTGCACAAGGCCCGTTTATATAACTGGCTTTTATAAAGTACTGACCTGGCCCAGTACTTGGCCAAGAAAGTTGACTACCATTTTTTTGAGGTATAGTACCATATTGAACAGGTTCATTATTTGAATAATAACCTTTACGGAGCTCATAACTAACATTATCCTGGGTATTTGCTAATAACACAGATAATGTTTCTCCCTCACAAACGTTATTTGAGGGATCATCTGTACTTATTTCAAATACTCTAAGTGTTTCTACTACACTAATGGCTTTACTTCCAACTTTAGGGTTTTCGCATAAATCATCATAAGTTGCTGTAATTGTTGCAGTACCAAAGAAATCTGTATTCCAGTCTATTCGACATTTAGAACTGTCAATTACATATATTTCGCCTGCTCCCTCCGTAATACCCCAAGAAACATTCTTATCTGCTGTAAAAACTGTACTCGAAGTATTATCTTGACATCTTTGGGTAATATTTGCCGTAACATTTGGCGCCGTTGCAACTGGCTTAACATTTATGGTTACATACCCGTCATCAGATCCACAATTTGTTGGTCCTACTACCTTGTACTCTACGGATGGATTGGTAGGGTATACAGTTTTTGATAACCCAGTACCCAGAATTTGTCCAGTGTTATTATTGTACCAGGTATAGGTTCCTGCACCTCCACTTGCAGTCAACGTATAACCAGTACCTGGGCATACAGTTCCTAAAGGAGCACCATTGATTGAAATTTGTTGATTAACTTCTTCGGTAACATTGACATAACCGGTAAATTTTTCAGTTGTACTACAGGGCCCATTACTATACTTAAATCCTATTCTATATGTAGCAGCTTCCATATTATTCCATGTAAGGGGACCACCACTACCAGTCTGTATCGCAGGACTATTAGAACCGTTTTTATAAAGCTGATAGATTACCCCAACCTGACTATCGCTCAATTTGACACTCAAAGTGCCACCGGGACATACGTTATTATTTTGTGGATCACTGGTGCTTATTGAATATGTTTTTAAGGTTTCAACAATATTTATTGGCTTATTTGTTGATTTAGGGTTTCCACAACCATCATCATAAGTTGCCGTAATATTTGCGGTCCCTACAAAATTTGGGTTCCATGTCACACGACAAGTAGTAGAACTAATTACAGAAATTGTACCCTCTGAACTAGGCATGGTCCATGTTACTGATTTATTAGCAATAAAATCAGTTTTTGCAGTATCATCTTGACACCTTTGAGTAATATTAGTAGTAACTGTGGGCGCGGTTGCAACGGGTTTAACATTTATGGTTACATACCCGTCATCAGATCCACAATTTGTTGGTCCTACTACCTTATACTCTATGGATGGATTGGTAGGGTATACAGTTTTTGATAACCCAGTACCCAGACTTTGTCCAGTGTTATTATTGTACCAAGTATAGGTTCCTGTACCTCCACTTGCAGTCAACGTATAACCAGTACCTGGGCATACAGTTCCTGAAGGAGCACCATTGATTGAAATTTGTTGATTAACTTCTTCGGTAACATTGACATAACCGGTAAATTTTTCAGTTGTACTACAGGGACCGTTACTATACTTAAATCCTATTCTATAAGTAGCGGCTTCCATATAATTCCATGTAAGGGGACCACCACTACCAGTCTGTATCGCAGGACTATTAGAACCGTTTTTATAAAGCTGATAGATTACCCCAACCTGACTATCGCTCAATTTGACACTCAAAGTGCCGCC
>NZ_SNZW01000001.1:138028-154183 GCF_004364175.1 Maribacter caenipelagi
CCACCACTACCAGTCTGTATCGCAGGACTATTAGAACCGTTTTTATAAAGCTGATAGATTACCCCAACCTGACTATCGCTCAATTTGACACTCAAAGTGCCGCCGGGACATACGTTATTATTTTGTGGATCACTGGTGCTTATTGTATATGTTTTTAAGGTTTCCGTAACTTTTACGGTTGTGCTATTAGTAGTAAAAGACCCATCATTTCCATTAGCTCTCACCGTAATTGTAGCCGTACCATAAAAATTTGAAGCCCATGTTACGCGTCCGTTACCATTAATTGTAGAGGTTCCTGCATTTGCAATCGACCAAGTATAACTTGAAGCTGCAGTAGCACTTGCACTATAATCGGTAAAAGTAGTTCCTTGACAAATATTTGTAGTTCCTGTTGGTTTCGATACTTGACCTACCGGTGTTTTTATAGTAACGGGTTTACTTGCATAACGTTGCTGCGTACCATCCATATAAGAAACTACTACTTGTCCTCCCCCAGTCGTACTATTCCATGTTATATATACGTCGCTATATTGATTACCAGATGATGGTATTGAACCACCGCTAGCAGACCAATTAAAAGTGTTGAAACCTGTACTAGAAAGATAGTACCTATGAGTTTCACCTTTGTTTACGGTAGTAGGACCCACTATTTGAACATTTTGCGCAAATAATGAAGAACTAAAACAGATAAATAATAATAAAGTGAAATAATACTTTACTTTAATATTTTTAAAATAGATTTTCATAATTTACTTTTTTTAGTTACCCCCGTTAGCGTAATTATACTTAATGTCTTTTATTTTATCTTCATTTAAGTCTTTAACATTAATCAATCGACCAAAATCATCATATTCGAAATACGATACTGTACCTCGTGCATCTGTATTACTGGTAATACCAATTAAGGTATCGTAGGTATAGCTAGACATAAATACATTATCAGGTAGAGCATTTCTAAGATTTACAAGCGCCTGTCTCAATTCGCCCTCTTTACCAATAAAACCTTTGGTACGGTCATCGTCAAGATTAGATTTCGATGTAGCCTCATCGATTAAATTCTGTATGGTGGGCGTTATTTTTGAGGCATCTAAATTCTCTAATTTTGCTATAGGATATTCTTCATTATAACCCCATACATAGAATATGGAAGGTCCATTAGCTTTTGTAACTTCTTTAATATTACCATCTAAAGTGTATGCTTTAAATTCTATACCGGGTATAAATGACCCTGTACCTTTTTTAGAAGCTATTGATAAAGGCTTAATCATTGGATTGGCTAAGCCCCAAATAGAATAATCCGTTTTTATAGTACCTAAATTTCGATCTCCTTTAAAGTTAATTTTCTCAATTGGAAAATCTAAAAGATTTGAATTTATCATTTGACTAAAAACTCCAGTAGCAGGATAGTCGAATGGATATGTAATTTCTTCTATATAATCAATGTTATCATCTTCAGATGAACTTGTAGTTATTTGTTCAATCAATTGATGAGAATTATATTTATAACTGGTATTGCTAACTATTGTTGGCATACCACTCTCATCATAAAGAGTTTCTTGTACATTAGAAAGATTATGTGAACCAATTGGAATTTCATATTCTCTGTACAAATAAATTTGACGAAAATTAAGACTAGGGGCATTAGAATTAATCTGTTTATTTTCCGCTAAATGAGATTCTGGATATAAGCCAGAACTAATAACCCTACCCCCTAAGGCAGAAACTCTTCTTTGCATATGAAGACCTTTTACCTTTTCAATTTCTATTGTACTGTAATTATAGTGTTTGCTCTTTGTAACAATATAATTAGATAGGCCTTCACGTTTATAAACTAGTTCGCTATCAATTTCTGGTGCATTTAAATAATCGAAAGATGGAATATCCCATAAACCTGGACCTACAGGTCTAACGCCCCATAAATTACGTTTATAAATAAATTCTGTTTTTCCAATATTTTCGTTTTTGGTACCGTGATATTTAGTGACATTTAAATATTGAACCGGTCTCGAAGACAACTCATTAAGTTGAGGCACAAATGAACTATGAAAAATGGTTTCGCGTTTATGTGTCACATTATAATAGTTAGGACCACCGTCTAGGAAATCTATTATTAATTTTTCTGATCTAAAATATTGCGGTAAAGGTTCTAAATCTAAATAGCCATACTTTTGATTATTCAACCCATATTCAAATTCGTTTACTTCTTTATTACCAATTAAATCATTTGTTATTAACTTAGCGAGCCTAAGACCTGGCCCTTTTTTTAATAGATTATCTTCTCTGCTTTTATAAATATTATGTTCATAAACAAACTCAGAGCTGCCACCAGTTGGATATATAATTTTTTTAATTACCCCACTCATCATTGCATTTAAATTTGGTTCTCTATTGGTGTTAGAGCTACCTACAGTATAACCAACGTTGTATGGAATGATAGTACTAACTTCTTGTTCTGGTATTAAGTCATAAACATCAGAAGCATTATAATAACCCCACCAATCCTTATATCTAGGATTAATATAAAAATTAGACTCATTATTCGACCCTGGTGTAGGATAGTGTTCAAATGCGTATTTTTCAACAGCTTTGTTAAGTTTATCCTCAATAATTATACTATCAAGTTTATGTGTTACTACTGTTTGATTAAATTTATTATGTAATGGAGATCTATAAAAGCGAATAGTTTTTAAAGGCTTCGTTATATCTTCATTAGAAAAAATTTCAATGTTCTCAACATTTGTTTCATTTCCAGTTGCATTTTCAATTAAATTAAAAATTGCAAAACCGTTTTTAAATGAAATTCTACTCAATCTAGAAATTTGATAAAAACTAGTATTGTTAACAGCAACAGTATTTTTATAATAATTAGGACTGAGATTTGGTGTTGGAAAAATAGCATCGGTTAATATTATATTCTCATCAAAACTTTTTTTCTGTTGAATATCTCCATAATAATCAAAATTTATAGTATCAGTTTTATCTGCAGAAATAATTGTTCTTATGTTATAAGCTGTAGTTACTCCTTTTTGAGTTGAATTAGTTTCAGAGGCTCCATAGTTAAATTCTTTACCCTTTTCATCTAATACTTTTAAACCAGCTAATCTATCACTAACAACTATAGGGTTAATTCTAATCGGTTTTGAAGGTATTAGTACTGGCTTTTTATAATTTAGACTATCCTTAAAAATAAATTTACCACCCTGACCATTAATGGTATAAGAAAATATATCATATTCACTATCGAGAAAATCAGAAATATTAGTCAAATCAGGATTCCCGGAATACTGCATTATACTCTCTGCATATGCCAAATCATCAAAATTAGCATTAAAATCAGTTGTAACAAATGGAGAAGGAAATGGGAAGTTTTCATTACTTCCATTACCAAAATCAGACGAACCATGTATGGTTCTAGATATTGACCCCCCAGCATGTAAACTCCAGCCTGTTGCTATTGGACCGTCTACATCAGAAATTTTACAACCAGAAGCATGATAACTAATACTAATAGGTATACTAAGCTCTCCACTTTTTACCTCAAATAAAGGAATACTAATTTGAGGTAAACCAGTTGAATAGTCCATTGGATATTCCTGATATTTAAAAAGTGCAGCAGTTTCTGGCGAAGGTGGTATTACTTCTGGTAATTCTTGACCATAAGCCATTGTAATAAAAAGGCACATGGATAATTGAGATATAATTTTATACTTTTTAAAACTTAACATAATTTGACGTTTAAGTTGATGATTGATCCTATCCTTAATGATATACTTTGATTATTAATTTCTATTCAATTCTAGAGTTTTAATACGTTTATCCTGCTCCAAAATATAAAGCGTCAACTCTTCGATTTTTTCCATGAGTAGTGTATTCATTTCACCGAGTTCTAAACCGTTGGACTTAATTTCAGATGCTGATGGTATATTGGGTAAATGCCCATTTATTTCAATAAATTTTCTAACTTCTTCAAGAGTCAATAATTCATAGTTTTTATTGAAAACATAATCTGGCCAAATTTCAGTATCTACTTTAATTTCTCTGGCACGCACGTTACCATCAATTGCCAATTTAAAATCAACTAGAGCATTTGTACCAATACCGACGTTACCTAAAGAGTAGTTTATGTTTTGACCGTCAGTAGTCCAAACTGTACTACCTGGATTTACAGGATCTGTTCCACCGCCATCTTCTTGTCCATATAACAACCCGGCCAATGACAATTCTTGTCCATTTATTTCTTCTACTCTTGGCATGGCAATTAACATTGTTTCTCCAGCTCCACATGCCCACATGAAAGCACGTATACGGGTTGAAATTTGAGCATAATTGGACGGGAAAATAAAATCGGTGGTTTCAAATGTTGGAGAGGGTAATGACGTAGTGGTACCTTCTAAGGGATCATAAATACCCGATATACCTAAATCAGGATTAGCATTAGGTCTTATATGACCAATTACTAAAAACCATTTATTATTAGGCATATTTAACGACGAATGATAAGGCCAACTAACCTGGTTGCCATTTTCAGTTTCAAAAGGTTGAATCAAATTACCAGAGGTGTCATAGGGTGTAAATCCTGTGTAATTGGTACAATTCATGTCCCCCTGGGACTGTATCCAAAAACTTATTCTATAAGCTTTGTCTGTATCCATTATAACTCCGTTTGCCGAAAAACCTCCATTAAAACTTGAAGACCCATCTGCTAAAGCTTGCCAGACTACAGTATTATCGCCATAAGGCCCAACCATATTAATTCTCGAATTTTGAGAGTCTGTACCTTGATTTTGAAAGGAATCAGTTCTACCTGATGTTCCTGCTACCCAATCATCTATTTGGATTAGATTTTGGGCATAAATGGAACTATAACCGAGTACAGTTATTACAATAAAAAATAGTTTATTCTTCATTTGGTTGGTTATTTTGTATTTGTAATCTTAATTCGTCAATTTCTTTCTGTTGTTGAATTGTATACAGCATTATTTCCTCAATCTTTTCCAACAAAAGCCTGTTCATTTCACCAAGTTCTAGACCATTTGATTCAATTTCTTTGGCAGAAGGTATGTTAGGTAAATGTCCCTTTTGTGCTATATGCTCTTGAACCTCTTCAAGGCTTGGCAAGGCATAAACTTTTTCAAATACATAATCCGGCCAATTTGCAGTTTCAACTTTAACTTCCTTAGCTCTTATTTCTCCATTTACGGCCAGTTCATAATTACCGGGGGTTATGGTACCAATGCCTACATTACCAGTAGTATAAAAAATATTATTACCGTTGCTAGTCCATAAACTCGATTCATTTCCGGTGCTTGGTTCTGTTGTTGTACTAAAATCATTGTAGCCTAGATTGTCATTTACCAACGTATTTTGTTCTGCTGATGTTAGCGCCTTATTCCAGATCATAACGTTATCCATTCTCCCAACAAAACTTCTAGTATTGGAGGCAGGAGAAACATCATATGAGCCTATGGTTAAATCTCTACCTGTGTTAACAGTTTGTGTTCCACTGTACGCCGCAACATCTGTATTTGTAATAGTATTTATTTTAATGGTTTTTGGCTCTCCTGATTTCCAAGTACAAATAACACGGGACCAAGTATTTAATGGGGCTGTTGCCGTACTGACAAAATCTCTTTGAATTCCATTGGTAAAGGTTCTGAACCTTACTTTATTACTAGAGTTATAGGCAACAGAATATATATTATTACCTGATGTTTCATATCCCTTTTGTAGAATTACACTAACACCAGATTGCCCGTTAGAAGTTGGATAGATATCTACCATAATTGTAAACTCTGTACCATTTAAGTTTAAACTGGTAGATTCTGGAATAGTAATCATGCTGGTCGGTAGTCCTGTAAAATTTAATGCATTGCCTATAGACCCAACTACTGAAGAAACCCCTATTGCCGTTCCATCATTGGTACCCTGCTCATCAATAATATTAGAATTGTTTTCTAAAGAATAAGCAGATATAAGACCATTCAAAAAATTTGAATTATCACTGTTTTGTGCACTTAACAAACTTGTCCATAGACAAATTATCGTAGAAATTATAAGTTTATATTTTACCATATTAATATTTTATCTAGTTTATTTTTTCAAATAATCTATATCTTCCTGCTGCTGATCATTCTGAATCTTTAATTCAATTATATAAAGAGTCAATTCTTCTATTTTCTCTAAAAGCAACCGATTCATTTCACCTAGCTCTAAACCTCTAGTTTCCATTTCTACGGCTGGAGGGATATTCATTAAGTGCCCATTTGCCAGAATATGTTGTTGGACTTCTTTAATACTAGGTAGATTATAATCCAATGCAAAAACATAATCCGGCCAATTTGCAGTTTCAACTTTAACTTCCTTAGCTCTAATTTCTCCATTTACCGCCAGTTCATAATTACCGGGGGTTGTGGTACCGATACCAACTTTACCGGTATAACTAGCTATAGAATTCGTCTCTGACCAAACAGAAGTACTAGAACTATTGTTTGATTCTGTAGTTGAATTTGGATTTAACATTTCTGGAATTGAAGGTTCTTGACCGTTTACTTCATAAATAGTCGGGTTCCAATAATATTGCCTATTGGTATTATTATTGTTATTTGCAAACAAGATGCCTCTATTTAGAGTTCGTACACTCCCATCCCCGAATTTGAAATCTACCACGGTTTCACTTGAAACCTTGCTTCCAGTTACTGAATCATATACTCCGCCCAAATCAGCACCATTGTAGGATATAGGGTGTACATATCCTACAATTAAGTACCATTTATCCAGCTCGGGAAGATCTCCCCACCAAAAATATGGGTTGCTTCCAGGAGTTCCATCCATTAAAAGAATAGACCCACTCCAAGAACTATTTAGAACGGAAAGACCAAAATATGAAGAACCGATTGTGTTTCCCGTTTTTTTCATCCAAATGGAATAGCGATAAGTTTTGCTGGGGTCAATAGTTATATATGGGGAATAACACCCTCCATCTGCTGAATTTGAAGAACCACCTTCGGGTTTAGCCATCCATATAACACTAGAGTTTCCATATGGATCTGTATATTGAATTCTTTCATTTTCACTTTCTAGTCCATAATTGGTAAATCCATTTATAGCGCCACTTCCTACAGTCCAGGAAGAAGGATCAATTAAATTGTTTTGGGCATTAAGTTCACCCAAAAAAAGGCACACCCCTATTAAGGTAAATAGTGAATTTTTTAATGACATATTTTAGTTATTTAATTCTCTTTATATTCTTTACTATATTTTCAAGAGATTGAATTTATTTTTTTGAGTTTTTTCTAGATTCTTAAGCCTAATGTTCTGTTCATTTTGGTCGTCCTTCAATTGAATTATATAAAGGGTTAGCTCCTCTATCTTTTCCAAAAGCAACCGATTTATTTCACCTAATTCTATGCCGTTTTTATGAATCTCTCCTGCTGAAGGAATGTTAATTAAATGACCATTCTTTGTTATATGATTTTCAACTTCTTGAAGTGTTGGTAAATTGTAGTTCTCAGAAAAAACATAGTCTGGCCAATTTGCTGTTTCAACTTTAATCTCTTTGGCTCTAATATTTCCATTAACCGCTAATTTTGAATCGGGGGTATTTGTTCCTATTCCAACATTTCCTCCTTGATTGTAAAAAACATTGTTGTTGTTTAAATTCCATAAACCTTCAGCACTACTATTCGCATTTTCACTAGAAGCTTCATGCCCATAAACTTCAACCTCTGCGAGAGCTAATACTGCATCAATATTTGAAGAAATAAGTCGAACCATAACAAATTGACCAAGTACAGAAACATCATTTATTTCTGTAAGTGGTTGATCTACTAATGGATTGCCTACAGCGGTATAATCTTCTGGATTAGTAGAATCTACATTACCAATATATACTTGAGCCCCAATAATTCTATACGTTACATCATCAGTTCTATTGAATACTCTGATTTGACTGATGTCAAATTGACTTCCTAAATCAACTCTCCACCACATGATGGGTTCATTCTGAGTATGACCAACATTCGCATAATTTCCATTGGTGTTACCATCTACAACTTTCGATGAAACAGCACTATACCAAGTACTCGATTGAGATGTTGGTTTATCTAACGCAAGGTTTTGTGCATCCACAATTGTATAAAAAAGTAAAACCACTAAAAACACCACGCACCTCATAATCAATTATTTAATTACCTAAAATTCTTTCAATCGTTATCCTATTCTCAAAAGTGATATTCATATTAATTTATATAGAAGCGATTACGAATTTGATATTCATCAGTTCAACAAATCAATTTTTTTTCTGGATTTCGTACAAGGTAAATTCGATGAACCGTAAATTATTCTTAAATAAATTAACAAAACCTCGATTATCTACGGTTTTTCTAGATGAGTGGTAAAATGGATGAAGAGTTCTATTGCATTTAAAACAAAATAATTTGAGGGATAACCCATCATAATGTATTCTATTTCCTACAAAATCTGATTTTTGGTTTTTAACTTCTTAAAGGTTTCTTAAACATTTATCATAAAAACAATAAAGACACAAAACATTTTAATTTATTCATCGTTTTGGTATCATATTTTGCATAAAATGAAAAAACCAACCAAACTATTAATTGTTGATGATCACCCTATGGTGGTAAGAGGATATCAAATAACTCTTGAACAAATTCAAGAAGATTATCATTTAAACCTTCACTCTTGTAATAATTGCGATGATGTTCTTTTAAAAATGAATGAACTTAAAGATGATTTTTTTGAACTTGTATTACTAGACATAAATTTACCTGGTACTGAATCTAATTCAATTAATGATGGTGAAGATTTAGGCATGCATTTAAGAAGAAAATTTCCGAGAACCAAAATTATAATCCAAACCGGTTTAAATGATATGCAGTATATCACCAATATTTTTAATAGTATAAAACCAGAAGGGTTCTTAATTAAATCTGACATAGATGAGGACGTTTTAATTACAGCTGTTTGCAGGGTTTTGAATAACAAAACATATTACAGTGAGAGAGTAAACAATCTTTTAAGTCCTACAAATTTTGAAGACATCTATATAGATAGTTACAATCGTAAAATATTATATCATTTGTCATTAGGTTCTAAAATGAAAGATTTACCCAATCACATCCCCTTATCGCTACCCACTATTGAGAGAAGAAAAAAAGAATTAAAGAAATTACTAGGCGTACCTGAAGGTGGTAACCTGGAATTACTAAAAATGGCTAGAACTAAAGGCTTTATTTAGAATCTCATTTATTTCACCAATAAATAGGATTAATACTATATTAAAATACTATACATCTTATTTTCTTGTTATAGTAAAGTGAAATTTCCCAAAACAAAAGTTATGATTTCATCCATTTTTAAAAGAAAAATACCAGCATTAAATCTACAAGAGACATTAATTGTTTTAGCAATTATTGGTATTCTACTATTATTGGCATTACCCAATTTAATGCCGTTAATAACAAAGGCTAAAAGTATTGAAGCTCAAACTCAGTTAAAAGCTATCTATAATACACAAACTACACATAGATATATGTATAGTAAATATTCTAATGATTTAAACGAATTAGATTTTGTGGCCCCTAAAACCGTAAAAGAGAACGGTACTGCCAATTATGTGTATGAAATTATCAGTGCTGACAATGCAACTTTTAAAGCGAAAGCTGAAGCTATTACAGATTTTGACGGTGACGGTATATTCAATGTATGGGAAATAGACGAAAATGGTAATCCTAAACAAATAATAAAGGATTGATCATTACCATTAAAATATCGTTATTCATTGTACTAGCGCTTATAACCTATCAAGATATAAGAGAGAGAAAAGTTAATTGGGTTCTTTTTCCTATTACGGGATTGTTGTTGTTCGTTTTATATGAGAACAAAACCATTATTCAGTACAGCTATATTTTCTTAGTAATGAATATCATTTTAACAACAAGTATACTAACAATTTTATTTCTGTATACAAGAATTATAAGAGGAATGAAATTTTTAAATGTAAGTTTTGGACTTGGAGATGTACTTTTTTTTTATGCCTTTGCCTTAGGTTTCCCAACAGTTACCTTTTTAATATTATTTGTTTCATCAATCGTATTTTCGTTAATGGTGTCATTAATTCAAAAGAAGAAAAATAAAGCTAACGGTATTCCATTAGCGGGCTTAATGAGTTTATTTCTAGCATTTGTTTTATCCATTGAATTTCTACCAAAACTACCTTCATTATATAACTTCTAATGACAAAAAACACTACCTATAATATACCTGCAAATGTACTTCAGAAAATATCTTCTGAACAAGCGTTCCATTATAGGATAGTACCTGTTGGAATTCATAAAAATGAAATTGTTTTTAAAACAGATAACTCTGAAACAAAACAGTTATCAACCGAATTAAAAATTATATTAAACACCAACGTTGTACTTGAAATTTGCACTACAGGAGAACTACAAAAATTATTGACATTTAATTATAGGACAAGTACCAGTAAAAAGGTGAATAGTCTTAATTATTCTGATGATTTCCTTGAAAAGTTACTAATTGATGCCCAAAATATGGGAAGCAGTGATATACATTTTGAACCTTACGAAAAACGCTGTAGAGTTCGTTTTAGAATAGATGGAAAACTAATAGAACAATTTGTCATACCAGTAGACAAATATCCAACAATGGTAAACAAAGTCAAGATTAAAGCTGATCTTGATATTGCAGAAAAAAGATTGCCCCAAGATGGTCGTATTTCTATAAATACAAATGGCAATGAATTTGATATAAGAGTATCTACGTTACCAATATTAAATGGTGAAAAACTAGTATTAAGAATTCTTAGTAAGGACAGCACAATTATCGATTTAAACAAACTTGGTTTTTCTAAAAATGAATTAAAAATTTACAGAGAAAGTCTTAAAAAACCTAGTGGAATAATTTTGATATCTGGACCAACGGGTTCGGGAAAAACTACCACCTTATATGCGACCCTAAAGGAATTAAATAAAGAGGAGGATAATATTTTAACTCTAGAAGATCCTATAGAGTATACTCTAGATGGAATTAACCAAGTTCAACTAAAGGAAAATATAGGATTAGATTTTGTAAAAACTTTAAAAACATTTTTACGACAGGATCCAAACATAATTATGATTGGTGAGATTAGAGATGCAGAAACGGCAAATATAGCTATACGAGCTGCACAGACAGGTCATTTGGTCTTGTCTACCATACATACCAATTCTGCATGGGGCACTATTTCTAGACTTATAGATATGGGGGTACCCTCTTTTTTAATTGCCAGTACCTTGAACATGAGTTTAGCGCAAAGATTGGTGAGAAAACTTTGTAATAATTGTAAGGTGAAATCTGAAATAGATCAAAGTTTATTTCCTTCAAATTTTAAAATACCAAAAGAACTTAAATATCATTATACAGCTGTAGGGTGTAATTCTTGCCACCATACAGGCTATAAAGGCAGAGAGGCCATTTATGAAATATTGCCTATACATAAAGAGTTAAGAGTACCCATTAGAGAAAATGTATTAGAAATAGATACAATTCTTGAAGAGTTTAATATTCTCACATTAAAGCAAAATGCAATTGAACTTATAAATAAAGGAACTACTTCTATAGAAGAGGCTTATCCTTTATTATCAAGTTAGAACTTTAAGTTCCATGAATAAATTTAACACATGAAAAACCTACTAATATTACTTATTCTAATGGCATCGCTTCACATAAGTGGGCAGTCTGCCGATAGAATTCAAAGTATAAAAAATCAGTTAGAATTATTATCCCTTGAAAATACAGAGTTAAATGAGAATTTAAAGCTTGAATTCAATGTTAATAATGTGACTTTACCCAATTTTTTGTTAGCCGTATCGAGGGTTCACGATTTAAATATTTCCATTTCTCCAGATATTCAGAATATTTCAATTGTAAATAACTTCAACAATGTTACCGTTAGTGATTTGTTAGTTTATTTATGTAAAGAGTATAGTTTAGACATAGAGTTTACAGGGAACATACTATCTATAAAAAGATATTTACCGCCTGTAGAAATTCCTGAAGATAAAGTTATTCAGGTGTCATACATAAACGAAAACAAACTCATTAGTCTTGATTTAAAAAATGACCCATTAGATAAAGTATTCAGAAAAATAATGGCTCTATCTGGTAACAACTTGTTATTCTCTAATGCATTAGATTCAAAACTTTTGAACATTTATTTATCTAATGTTCCTTTTGATATTGCAATGGAAAAACTAGCCAATACCAATGGTTTAACCTTTTCAAAATCTAAAGATGGATTTTATTTATTTGATTCTTATGAAAGCAATGCAGTAGGCGCAATCGATTCAAATCAGCGTTTAGTATTCAATAATTTAGGATACCAAGTTGTAGACACCTTAAGAAGAAGAATAGATGTTGATTTCAAAAACACGCCAATATCCTCATTAATTAATGGTCTAAAACAAGATCTTAAGCTTAACATTTACACAGCCACTCCGCTTATAGAAGCTGGTAACGTAACTTTTAATGCAAAGGATATTACTTTTGATGAATTATTGAACCATATTTTTACTGGGCAAATAACGAAGTCACCTAAAGAGCAGGTGCCATCTAATGGCGTTCAAAATAGAACTTCTAGACAGCCTGAAGTTGCAGAACCCACCAACAATTCAAGAAATTTCACGTTTAAAAAACAAGATGATATTTACTTTTTTGGTACAGCCGACCAATTAAGTCTTAGAAAGGTTGAAGTTGTTCAATTAATGCACCGTTCAGTAGAACTACTTGGAAATCCTTCTCAAGTTAGAGGCTCACGTTCCTCAGGAAGAACAAATGAAGGCAGCGTAAATTACTTTGGAAACAATTCTAATACAGCAGGAAGTCAACAAAACTCTTATAGTAATCAAAGAAGTTTAAATACTCAAACTAGTAGTAGTTTTGGAGATTATCAAGATGGTGCTGAAGCTATTGTAAGTATTCTACCCGATGAAATTAAAGTAGATTTAGAAATAAAGGTAGATTATGAATTAAATAGCTTTTTTGTTAGTGGACCAGCATCTAATATTAATCGTTTTAAAAATTTCATCAAGGAGATAGATAAACCAGTACCAGTGGTTCTCATTGAAGTAATGATTATTGAAGTTAAAAAATCTGCAACAGTTGAAACTGGAATCAGTTGGGGTATTGGAAGTGAACCTGTTAACACCCAAGGAAACCTTTTTCCGTCAACAGATGTCACTTTAGGTGCTAATACTGTAAATAAAATAATTGGAGGTTTCGATGGTTTTGGCTCTTTTAATATGGGTAAGGTTATACCTGAATTCTTTGCCAATATTAAAGCTATGGAGGCAAATGGAAACTTAAAAATACGCTCGTCTCCAAAACTTTCAACTTTAAACGGTCATAGGGCAAATCTATCCATTGGTGAAACTACATACTACGTAGTCACAAATCAAAACTTTTTCGGATCACAAATACCTACAACATCTGAGGTTAGAAATTATTTACCTATAGATGCTGAATTAGCAATAGGTATTAAACCACTAGTTTCTGGAGATGGACAGGTAACTTTAGATATTAATGTAGTTCAATCTGATTTTAATGGGGAAAGAATCGAAGATGATGCACCTCCTGGTCTAACATCCAGAGAATTTAGTTCTATTATAAGAATGCAAAATCAAGATTTGGCAATATTAGGAGGGCTTGAAGAAAAGGTAAAAAATGATTCAGGCAATGGTGTCCCTTTATTGTCTAGAATACCCGTTATAAAATGGTTATTTAGTCAGAGAAAAAGAGAGGATGTAAAACAGAAACTGACCATACTAATTAAGCCTACAGTAATTTATTAATGATAAAAAGAATTCTTAGACATATTACCGAAGGTTCTATTTTCGCCGGGTTAGAAATTAACACATCTGCCAATGGAGATATCTATTATTTTCTAGAAATAAAAAAACTGAAAGATGAATTGGTCATTTCAAAAAGTTTAATCTTAAATAATCTTGAAGATATTAAACTTCATATAAATAGAACCACCCCCCTATTCTTATGTTTTAACAATGATTCTATTTTAACAAAGCAGTTAAGCAACCCAAGTATATCAGCAGAGGCTGCGTTAGTTAATGAAGCCTTCCCTAACATAGAGATTAAAACCTTTTATTGGGAAATCATTCAAAAATCACAAAATTCCATAGTATCGATTTCTAGAAAGGAATTTGTTGATTCTGTACTTCAAAAATTATCTCAGATTAAAATAACACCCTTTCAGATTAGTTTAGGCGTATCTGGTATTGAAGAAATCTTACAATATACGGATGAAGAATTCCTCTATTTAAATAGCCAAAATCTAAAATTAAATAATGGTGATATCATTGAAATAAAATCAGACACAATTAACCAAGAAGTGTTTTACGAAATCAATGAGTTAAAAATGTCTAACTTCAATTTATTAATATTTGGACAAATATTAAGTCATCTGAATGAGAATCAACGATTTACTAATTTTAGTGATAAAAATCAAAAATTAAACGGTCATGTAAAGAATGAAAGAATTTTTGATGGTGTTGGAAAGTTCGCTTTGGCTTTCTTTGGCATGCTGTTATTAGTAAATTTCATCTTCTATAATCACTATTTCTCTAAAGCAAATGAATTACAAACAAACCTTTTAGCGAGTGATTCTCAAAAAGAAAACCTGATAAAATTAGAGAATACAATAAAAATAAAGCAAGAGAAAATAAATATAATTTCAAATTCGTCAAATTCAAAAAGCACATATTATTTAGATAAAATAGCACAATCAATTCCGCAATCTATACTTCTTAACAAGATTGATTATCAACCATTAACAAAAAATATTCAAGATAACAAGCCCATATTTATTGATAAAAAAATCATTTTACTTACTGGTTTAAGCAATGATAATAATCAATTTTCAAAATGGATAGAAATTCTAGAAAAAAACGACTGGATTGTTTCAATAGAAACCCTTGATTTTGATTTTGTTAATGATAATAGCTCTGAATTTTCAATTGAAATAAAGACAGATGATAAATAATAAAAACAAGCTTTTATTGCTCGGTATAGTTATGCTGCTAATTTCAAGTTATCATTTAGCTTTTAAGAAAACGTTTCAAATTAGAACCGAACTAAAAACGCTAGAAAGTCAAGCTGAACTTTATAATAACATCCCTCAAAAACTTAGTATACTAAGTCAAAAGAACATCTATTTTGATTCTATTCTTACTAAAATGGATCTTAATGACACCTCTATTCAGAACAATTTAATCAGAACTATAAATCTAGAAGCAAAAAAGAATAATGTAAAAGTGATGGATTTTAATCAGCCTCATCTTTTTCAAAACTCAACTTCAACGGAATATACTTATAACTTTAATTTAGAAGGAGATTTTACTGATATTTTAAAAGTGTTACATGAACTTGAATTGAAAGGAAATTTTGGAGATGTAATACACCTCGGATTCGAAAAGAAGAAAGATTACAAGACATTGAAGAACCATTTAAGTGTTAACGTATTACTGCAGCAATTAAAATGACTTTATACTGATTATTTTACGTAAATTCGATAAAATTTTAATCATAAGTGAACACAAAACTGAACACGTTTTTGCACACGATTCATTAATATAGTATCTCTAGAACGCCTTTATATAGGCATTTTAAATTTTGAGAGGGAAATTCATAACCCGGAGGTCGGGGGATCGTGCCCCCCTCTCGCTACATTAGTAAATTCAAGTAAAACAACGGTTTAGTTCACTCTAAACCGTTTTTTTATGTCTATATTTCTGCAAGCAATTACAATTGAACACGAAAATGAACACGATTTAGAACACGATTTGTCTACAAAACCAAATTTTTCAGTACCAAAAATCTATACCGCCAAAGGTGATCTTTCTAAAAGATGGTACGTCTATTTTTCATTTAGGAAGAAATGAGCTGAAAAACAAAGAAAATATAGCTCAATCTAACCACATAGTTTCTATCATAATCCAAACCTAATTTAGCTATTCCGTAAGCTTGTTTATGGTACGATATACAAACATCCTTTACAGAGTTATAGAAACATCGTTTACACTTTTTAAGTTGCATTTGAAACCAAAATTCAGATGCTATGCCTTG
>NZ_SNZW01000002.1 GCF_004364175.1 Maribacter caenipelagi
GTATTTAGAAAAAAAGAACAATCAGTGAGGTTAGAAACTAATTTAGTGTAAACCATAATCTATAACTTTTGTAAACCATGTATATTAACGAACATATTTAACTTATTACAGACTGCGATCAAAGCCGATTTTTTACTCTTCACTTTTAAAACTATTCTGTCCTATAATGCTTTGCATTTAGGGTTATGGACACAAGCCATAAAACTGCAAAGAAAAAGTTGGTTCCTCACTAAGTGATCTCCCATTTACTTCTTCGAGACTTTCCGCGTATACTACTGCCCGAACTTCGCTCGTTCGGTGCGAGACCGAAATAGGAAGACAACTGCCGTGAACTTTCAAAATCCCATAAACCGTTCGTGGAAACAATCAAAAGCAGAGCCGTTTTTCTACCAACATCCGGTATAGTGTTCAGTCTTGTATAAAGCTCTTGTTCATTCGTACGTATCAACTTTTCAATCTCCGTTTCCAGTAACTTTCTTTCATTATCCAAACTCTTCAATCGATGTACAATGGAAAGCATTAGCTTACCCTTGCCCCGTTTACTTGTAGACATTGCGTGAAGTGTGTTCTTTTAAGCCGTATGTTGCTTAAAATAAAGGCGGACAACTCCTTGAAGGGTCTTGCTCTCTACAATGTAACCAGGTTGCTGTGACTATAGATTCAAAGCTTGTTCTTCACCATAGCGACATATCATCTTGACATCGCTCTTATCAGTTTTTACCTGATTTAGTTTCATCTGTATAAAACGCTAGATAATCAAGGGATTTATCACAGAAACACGTAAACCATTATCGTACAAATTAATGGCAAGTTGTTGATGGTAACATCCCGTAGCTTCCATTACACATCAATGATAGGCAGTTATGTTCTTTTGGAACAACTTGAAACCTTTTTCGTCATTACCGTATTGGAAATGACCACTTTCAGAATTATAAACATCGAAAAAATCTTTAGAGATATCTATCCCAACTAAAATCGTACTTTTATTTATAGTCTTAAATTTTTAAAGAACAAACACTAAGGCTATACATCATTCTAGAAACAGGTTCCTATGACCTAATGAACTGATCGTATTTGAATAGTAAAAGTGCTGGGATTTTCTTTGTTAACGGAATCTGAAGTTCCTAAACCTATAAGAACCATACTCTACTTTTTTGTACTATTATAAACTATAAAAGATAACAGAATACTAACTTGGGATACCTTTAATTCAGTGCTACCCTCCTAGCAAAAAGAGAATTACCTACTTTTAACAAGCTTGATTTGAATAGTGAAAAATCCTAACAGATTTCCCATAACGGATCATAGGTCCTGTGCCAAAAAACAGTTAGATCATTTTATTTTAATATCCCCAATAGTCATCAATTCGCCCCATTGAGTAGTAAACCGAGGACTTCGATGTTCTTTTATCAGTGCCCATTCTTTGCTGCGATTGCCGACCGTAGCGACCTTAATCTTGTTCTTGCCGTACTTACCATTTAAATCATCGATTAGATTGGTAATAACATCACTCTCACTCTTATGAGAATCATCGAACAGGTTTGTTTGTACCTCGTTTCGGTGAACTAATTGAGTTAGGTTTACACCTACTTTTTTATAACGATACCCAGGTTTAAATATCTGTTGCAAACCTTTCAAAGCTTCTTTCGTTAATTTGATGGTGCTATCGGTCGGTGTGTCTAGATTTATACTGATACTGTTTCTATACTGCTTATCGATAGCACTGTGTTGATTGGTCTGCAATGAGATTTCTAGTTGCGCAGCTAAACTTTTTTGCTGTCTTAACAAATCTGCAACTTCGGCTACATAATAACTACAGGCTTCCTCTATAAGGGAGTAGTCAGAGAGCTTAAATCCGAATGATTTCGCTGTTCCTATTCCTTTTTTTGCATTTGCTTCGGTCTCCAGTTCTAAACAAGGTACATTATTCAATTCTCGCCATAAACGCTCACCGATAACGGTCATTTCTTTTCTTACCCATGCAACTGGCATGTTGGCAAAATCTAAAGCAGTATGTATATTATTGTTTTGTAGTCGTATGGCATGCTTCTTACCTATTCCCCAGATATCCTTCACTTGAAGATTGCGTAATAAATATTGTCTTTTTTGTTCACTATCTACCACATAAACGTTATTATTTTTCAAGATTTTCTTAGCAAATTTATTTGCCAACTTAGATAACGATTTTGTCTTAGCGATACCCACTCCTACGGGTATACCCGTATTTTTATGTACCGTATCTTTAATCGTATGTGCAATTGCATTATAATCACCAACCTTAATACACCCTAAATCAACCCAACTTTCGTCTATACTATATTCTTCTACTCTCGGTGAAAATGTCATTAAAGTATCCATGACTCTTCTAGACATATCACTATACAAAGTATAATTGGATGAAAAATAGGTGACATCATTATCGTCCAATAACTTCTTGATCTTAAATATGGGCTGAAACATAGGAATGTCCGTCAATGCTTTTGCCTCCTTATTTGCTGCAATAATACATCCGTCATTATTGCTTAAAACAACTACAGGCTTGTTGATCAAATCTGGTCTAAAGACCTGTTCGCATGAAGCATAAAAACTATTACAATCTATCAACGCTATCATAGTACAGATTTTATAATAAAGGTTAGTACCCCCCAAATATTTAGTTCAGCGTTATTGGTCTTATCTATTCGAACAATTTTAAAACTATCGTCTACTGCAGCTAATACGAGTTGATTTAATTTCGGTGTCAATGATTTGTCGACAATTAAAACATCGTTCGCAAAAGCACCGAATTCATTGAATTCATCATCTACTACCCTTATAAAAAAAGTTGAAGATGAATTGTACACCAGTACATCGTTTAAATCGATTCGAGGTTCACTATAATGCGTTGCCGGACTTGAAAAACCAGTTTGCGTTGGACTTTTGACCCTATGGTCATTATCAGATTTTTTTATTAAACGGCTATCAATTTCAGTCATAAATTAACGATTAAATCATTATTTTTTTCTTTCTCTTACCCAGTGTTCATGTGGTACATTCCAAAAACCTAAAACCGGCATTATTTTGAATATTACCCGAGACGGATATTTATAGTATAGATAAACATCATGGGTATCCGTTTCATATTCCACGAAGAAGCCGTTCATTGAAATGGGCTTTTGTTTATGAAGATCCAAATCTTTTAATGCATGCTCATAGCGTTCTTTTCCTATTTCTTTAAGAAGAGCCTTTATACACTTAATATCGTAATTTCTAAATACAGTTTTGGACATTTTCCAAATTTCAGGATATATTCCAAATTATTTGATGTAATTTTGAAAATATTATTAACAATGTCGTTTATATTTAAAAAATCATCTCGAGATGAGGTAGTTGCCCAAAACTAGAAGTAACCCCTTTAAATCTTTTGAAGAGATTCAAAAACTTAATATAATTATGAAGAATTGAGGAATTTTATGAAATTATTATGTCAGTTAGTACAAGAACGCCTGCTTAGCCTAACCACCTTTGAGCGTACAATTAATAAAAGAAATGGCAAAATTTATTTGGACTATCTAAAGAACCTTGTAGAGCATACCATTGCTTCTATACAATCGGTAAGGTCAATTGAAAAAGCACCTTTTTCTGCTTCAATTTACTAGGATGAATTAAACAGTAAATTATCTCCCAAATAATTTATATTAAAAGATTTCTTAAAGAGATTAAATCAAGAAGGTAATCTATTTAAAATATTTTAAAGAAAACTTTGACATGGGTGATTCCTTAACTGGTTTGAATGAATAATTTAACGTAGCTTTATATCACTTGAATTAAGAGCAACACTATTAATCTTATATAAAATCATCATCAATATATATAATGATCGAAAATTTCAATCAAACTATTCAAGATGTACAGTCAATTATAATATTACCAACCATATTAGATGTAATAGTACAATCTACAGGTTTAGGGTTTGCAGTAGTTGCTAGGGTTACATCGGACAAATGGATTACATGCGCTAGTAGAGACAATTTACAATTTGGTTTAGCACCGGGTGATGAACTTGATATAAAAGCAACATTTTGCCGCGATGTTAGAAGTACGAATACATTAGTTGTAATTGATCATGTGGATCAAGACAAACAATTTTTTAATAACCCTATTCCTATACAATATGGGTTTCAAAGTTATATTTCTGTTCCTATAATTTTACAAGACGGCACTTTTTTCGGAACTCTATGCGCATTAGACCCTACACCGAACAAGCTTAATAACTCTAAGGTTATAGGTATGTTCACTTCTTATGCAGAATTAATTTCCTTCCATTTAGATGCTATAGAAAAATTAAGATTAAAGGATTTGGAAATCAAAAAGAAAAATTTTCAACTGGAATCTTTTGATTTTGTATCTAGTCATGATATTCAAGAACCATTAAGAAAAATACAAATGTTCTCTAGTGTAATTCAAGAAAAAAATAATGATGGTCTTACTACTGAAATCAAAAAATACTTAGATGGTATTAAAAATGAATCTCAGCGTATGAGAAATATTCTTAATGATCTTTTAGTTTTTTCAGAATACAAAAAATCTTCACAAGAATTTGTCGCCACAAATTTAAATAGCATAATAGAGAATATTCGTAAAAGACTATTAAAAGAATTTTCTGAATGTAATGGTAAAATTGTTGTAGAGAAATTGCCTACCGTACCAATAATGCCCGATCAGATTGAACAACTTTTCTACAATCTAATTATAAATTCAATAACTTTTAGATCTAATAATTGTGATTTAGAAATATCGATTTCTAGTAGAATTGAAAAAGGCATTGATCTAACAAATGAAAAACTTGAAGCTAGCACTACCTATTGTGCATTGACATTTACCGATAATGGCACAGGGTTTGACCCAAGATACAATGAAAAAATATTTGGTATGTTTAATCGTCTAGATAAAGAAAAAGATTACAAATCTACAGGTATAGGGTTAACGATCGCCAGAAGAATCACCGAAAATCATAATGGATTTATCATAGCGAACGGCAATTTGAACAAGGGTGCGTCATTTACGGTTTACTTACCAATGAAACAATGAGTCAGTACGTTACAGCCAAATAATTTAATATATTTCATTAATTTCACTGCTACAATCAACCTCCATCACCTTTTATTGAACCATTCGATTTTAATGACATCAACCGATGTTATCAAAGTCGAATAAAACTTACGTTAGGCATTTTTAGTCTAACCTTAAAATCTATTGCAACATATAAATGCACTTAAAAGAAGAGCTAAATAAACAACAATTAAAAGCGGTTGAATTTGCCGGTAAGCATCTGCTTGTGCTTGCAGGTGCCGGTACAGGTAAAACTAGAACAATTATAGCTAGGGCAGCATATTTGATAGAGAACGGTGCAAACCCGTCAAAAATTCAAATACTAACGTTTACCAAGAAGGCCGCCAATGAAATAGTAGAACGTGTAAAAGCTAGTCTACCACAAACTAGTGGGCGTTCTTTGAACGGTGCTACGTTTCACTCTTGGTGCAATCAATTGATCATAAAATACCCCAATCTTTTTGGTGCTGCCAACTTTACGGTTATTGACCCAGATGACCAATTGGGTTTAATGAAAATGGTTTCTGGTAGCCATAGCGATGTTTATGGAAAGCTTCGTATAAAACCACAGCAGCTATTGGATGTCTATTCTTATGCCAGAAACACTAAAAAGAATTTAACCGAATCTATACGCACCCTAATTTATAAAGGTAAAGAAGATAAGGATACTGAATATGAGATAACTGCCATGAAGCCTAATGTCGAAATACTACTCAGGGCATATCAAAAGAAAAAGATGGAGCAGCGTTATCTAGATTATGATGATCTGCTTTTAGTGATATCGACTCAATTAAAAACTAACCCTGAAGCTAGAAAGCTATTATCTCAAGATCTTGATTATTTACTTGTTGATGAAATGCAAGATACCAACCCATTGCAATGGGAGCTACTTTCGCCATTTATTGATATCTGCAGCTTGTTCTGCGTTGGTGACGATGCGCAATCCATTTATTCTTTTAGGGGGGCAGATTTTAGAAATGTGCATCAATTTAAAAAACGTGTGCCGAATTCTGAAGTTTATAAGCTTGAAAAAAATTACCGCTCTACACAAGAGATTTTAGATATTTCAAATTGGTTGTTAGACAAGTCGCCCATAGATTATAAAAAACAATTACAGTCTGTACGAGGAAGCGGAGAAATACCTGTACTATTAAATGTAAGTGATGAATGGCAAGAAGCAAATTGGGTAGCCGATGAGATTTTAAAAAATTATACTGACGAGGACCGTAGATTTGCCGACCACCTTATATTATCTCGTTCTCAATATTACACTAAAACACTACAGGCAGTATTCATTAGAAGAAAAATACCCTACGTTACCTATGGCGGACGTAAATTTTTACAAGCCGCGCACATTAAAGATTTAGTGTCGTTACTTAGAATTGTCAATAACCCGTATGATGAAATCGCGTGGGTAAGATTCCTGACTTTTTGGGAAGGCATCGGTGAAGTGAGAGCTTCTAGAATAATGGCGGTTATAATTGAAGATGAGGGTAAAACCGACATCCCTACTCTATTGCAAAGTGCAATACCAGGAAAGGACGGAATCAAAATTTCAGAACTCTATTATTCCGTTCAAAAAGAAAAAGGCAAAGTTGGCAAAATGGTAGACATTGCCTATGATGCCATGTCATTAGGTTTGGCATTTAGGTACAGAAAAGATTGGATCGAAAAACGCAAAGGAGATTTCCCCGTATTAAAACTTTTGGCAAATAGTTATTCAAGCTTAGGCGAATTTATTGGTGAAGGGCTGTTAGATAATGCCGAAAAGATGAACGGTGCACCAGTTCTAAGTGAATCGAAACTAGAGACCGACGAAGAAAAGGATCATGTTGTTATTTCAACCATCCATTCAGCAAAAGGCTTGGAAGCCGATGTTTGTATTGTTTTAAATGTATCGCCAAAGGCATTTCCTTCTGCTTGGTCACTAGATGATGTTGATGCTATCGAAGAAGACCGTAGAGTATTGTATGTTGCACTGACACGGGCAAAGAACAGATTGATTATTACCAGAAATACTGCTTCCATATCGGCAATTCATGGTAAATCTATTTCCACAAATTCGGGACAGCAAACAGATGATGCTGAAACATATTTTTTAACTGCCATACCTGACGGATTGGTAAATCAAATAACTATTGGTTACGATTTTAAGCCTGTAAAGGATGCCTCAGAGCCAAATAATATGGACCTGTCTTCTGGAATGGACTTTAGCTAATTGTTGAAAAATGCAAGAAAGAAAATTTGCCATTATTTCAATGACCACATTCGGTTATAAGCCTAATCCTTTAAGAATAGTTCAATTAACGATTAGTAAGCTTGAAGGAGGGTATTTTGCACCTGTATTTTGTATTGACATAAATCCTGAAGAACGTATTCCACATTACATACAGCAAAAAACAGGATTGACGGACACTATTCTATTAAAGTCACCTACCTTTTCAGAAATTGCCAATACTATAATAGAAGAGCTTGACGGTCATATATTAGTAGGCCATAATGCCACATTTCTGCATTATGCCCTACAATCAGAATTTAAGTATATAGGATACTCATTTAAAACTCCCCAGCTGTGTCCCATTCGATTGGCAAAAAAATTGATTCCGAACTTGACCAATTATGAACTGCCATATTTAAGTAGCGTACTGAATATTCCTTTTACACATACTAATGACTTGGAAGACAATAGCAACACTATAGGCATACTACTGCAAAGATTGATTAAGCTTGATGATGAAGATATAGTTTCCAAATTTTTAGCTCCTAAAACTGAAAAGCAAAATATAGATCCCAAAAATATTGAATATCAAAAACTAAACGCTTTACCAAGTACACCAGGAATTTATAAGTTTCAAGATGAAAAAGGTGAGGTATTATATGTTGGCAAGGCTAAGGATATTAAAAAAAGAGTACTTAGCCATTTCTATAACTCCAGCGAGAAAGAAATAACACTGTGTGATGCAACTTACCATATAGATTTCGAAACAACAGGAAGTGAGCTCTTAGCTTTGTTAAGAGAAGCCGACCTAATAAATAAATTAGACCCACCATATAATTATATACAAAAGAAAAGTTATGTTACCTACCACATCGTACCTCAAAAAAATAGAAAGGGCATACTGCAACTGAAGATTGAAAGACGACCTTTTGAGCACTCCCCCACTGAAATATTCTTAAAAAGAGGGGATGCTATTAAGCGGTTGATCGAACTCACAGAAAAGTTTAAACTCTGCCCGTTACAAACAGGATTAAAAAGCAAGTTAGGAAGATGTACCCATGGCGAATATAATGAATGTGATGGTGTCTGCACCGGAGTAGAAGAAATCGGACTATATAATCATAAAGTTGAAAATGCTTTAGGCTTCCTCAACAATGAAAATGACAATTATGTAATTTTTGAAAAAGGACGTACCAAAGAAGAACGAGGTTTTGTTTTAGTTCTGCACGGAGTTTATCAAGGCTTCGGTTTTCTTGATATTACTCAATCGGTATCGAATCTAGAAGATTTGAAAGATATGCTATACCCGAAAAAGCATTCATATCATACTGCCAAAATCATTTCAAGCTATGTATTTAAAAATCCATGGAAAATAAAAAATCTTAACTTTTGATATTTCAATTGAGTTTGAATTTAAGTATAATTAAATTACTTTGGTAAATTATACCAAAATTTAATAATCATAAGTGAACACAAAACTATACATGTTTTTGAACACGATTTATTAATATAGCATCTCTAAAACGCCTGAATATAGGCATTTCAAGTTTTGAGAGGAAAATTATAAATTTAATGTAAATCCAAAACTTACATTAGATGACTTATTATCTTCTAATTCAGAATTAAAATTGATTACAGCGTAATTATAGAGTGCAGAAAAGCTAATTCTTTTTGTTAATGGCATTTCTGCTTTAAACTGACTAAGAATTCTATGATTACTTATGTTTCGATATAATGGCTGAAAGTAAAATGTACCGGTTATATCTAAATTATATTTTTTGAAATTCTGATTCAATGAGATATAGCTGCTATTTCTATGATTGTAAAACTTTTGGTCAGAGTCGTCTACAGATTCAATTTCATAAATATAAGAGTTACCAAAATAAGCGAGAGAGCCATTTTTAGAGAACAACTTTAAACGTAAACCAGCACCTAATAAATTTCTTTCAGAAATCGTTAATTTTTGATTATTCTGATTTTGAATAAAAGATTCAAATCGAATTATTTCTGTCAATTTTTGATTAAACCTGGCATGTAAAAAATATGAATTCTGAAAATCTTCATCTTTAGACCGTATTAGATTTACATTACCGATAAAGAAATAAATACTATTTAGATTTTTAGATTTAAACTGAGTTGTAACATTAGAACTTACTTGAAGTATATATTCGCCATTGTTATCGGTATAATTGAAAAGTAAATCGCTATTTAAAACAAACCTCAAAGAATCGGTATGCATACGTTTAGATTCAATATTTACCAATTGACCCTTTACAGAAGTACCCAGAAAACATATAGTAATACAACAAATTAACTTAGTAAGGTTTAATGTCATTTTCATGAAAAGTGATACTTATTACGCGTTAAATGGTCGCTTAGAATTTATCTTACAAAACTATTGCTAATTATTTTCTAAGAAAAGTATTAAAAGATATCACTTATGCTTCATCATACTAAGCGTCACTTTAAAAATCAATAATACTACGTAATCATACCATCAAGTGTAAAAAAAATCTAAAAATTAAAACCTAAACTAAAAACCAGCCTATTGCCGTCATCACCATGATAGAGACCTAGATTTCCTGTTAAGGCGCTAAAGCCCGATATCCAGACAGAACCACCAAAATCATTATGCCATTTAGAAGAATTATCATTATCTGACCATACACGACCATAATCGAAACCGGCACTTACACCCATTTGAATCGGTATAAAATTTGTTTTAAATCGTGTAATACCGATCCTAAGATCTGTACTTTGATAAAATGAAGATTTACCGTTAAATCGTTCATTTCTGTAAGCTCGCAAACTATTGTTACCACCTATTACGGCACCATGGTAGAATTCATAGGTATCACCTATTAGTGTTTCTCCGGCTAATTTAGTAGCGATTACCGCAATACCACTTGGGTGTAAAGGGTAAGTCAAAGCTACAGAGGGTTTTATATAAGCAAAACTGTTATCAAAACCATTAATACTAGATTTATATCCTGCAGCTATATCAGCCGACATAGCACGACTAGGAAAAGCCGGATTATTCTGATTTTTATAACCATACACTACTTCACCAGATAAATATAACTGCTGCTCAAACACATCGTTATCTGCCGCGAAAGCTTGACCAACCAAACGTTCATCGTCATTAGACACATCAAAAGATTCTAATGCAGATCTTAAATAATAACTACTACTTTTGCTCTTGTGAACCAGGTAAGGTGAAAACTTCCATTGTCTTATACGTACTCTATTAAAATCGCGATCTAAGTCTGAATCATATGTTGATTCATTGCCTTCACCGAAATAATTCATTGTAAAATTAGGACTTCCATATCGTGCATCGAACCCGAAATTCCAGTTATAGAAAATATGCGCAAATTCGGCATTATAATCTATTGAAAATCCACTTGTTGCGAAGAAATATTCAGCACCGATAGTATGTTGAGACTTAAATGGATTATTAGACAAACCATAGGTAGTAAAACGGTCTTTTAGTCCTATTCTAAATCCTGTATCACCATCAAAACCTACACTTGGGAAAATTATATTTTCGTTATATTTTCTTTTCTGATAGTCATACGTATTGATGTCATAAGAATCGGTAAGCCATTTTTTAGAGTTAGCGTTAACAATGGTATTGTTCTTACTCTTAAAGTCATAGAGCTTCACTCTTTTTGTAGTTTTAAAGTCGTAGGTATCGTTTTTCTTACCTCCTATAATTTTAATATCTATGAAATCTTTTCCATCCCCAACAACGGTAAACGTATCTTTGCCATCTAACCCATATACCCAAATTTCTTTAGTTTGGTCTGCGTTATACGAATTATGGAAAATAACGGTGTCTTTAGAAATTGATATATCTGTTTCCCCGTTCGGTTTTCTAGTTATCAAGAAATCATCATCGTCTTCTGTACCAATGACCACCTCAAAATTATTCAAATAGTCATAGTATGATTTAGCTATACTTTGTAAGCCATCTCTTCGAGATTTTAAGCTCTTTTTTATTTCATCAATACTACTATCTTGAGCAGCTTTAGGTAAAGTTTTAAAAGCGGCGTCAATTTCTGCATCAGTTAAATGTTCTTGAATAAAATCTACTTGCTTCTTCCAATCATTCCACTTAGCAGTTTTTATAAAAGTTTTATCCATCGGATAACCAGAAAGATTAAACCATTTTACATTCTTTACATCGGCATCATAAGTTTCCATTTTACGAAGCAGCGGAAATGTAAATTTTAGCATTCCAATAATGGTTCCGTCATATTTTGGGAAAGCTTGATCCCAATCGCGTGGTATTGCTTCGTATCTCTTTTTACCGTCTTCTGTTTCAAATTCTGCCCAACGCCATTGGTCTTGATGGCGATCCCAGTTACCGACAAGCATATCGAATAATCGTGCACGAATAAAACTTGGCTCATCTACAAATGAATCTTTAGATCCCCTCAACTGAAAACGAAGGTCTTTAGTACTAATAATATCATCTGGGGCACCAAAGGTTTCAAAGTTTTTGTTCTCATCGCCAGCATGCTCCTCTAACATAAATAGTGCATCGCCATAATCCTCATTGTAAATACCCAAGCCCCTTTGTTTGGGTACATAAAATATTTCTGGGTTTGCATGAAGCACATCAAGTGTTTCAGACAAATCATTCATAGCAAATTGTGCATAAGGGTGCGCAGTGGTATAAAAATCCATCAAATAACGTTCCGCAACGGTATTTTCAAGATAATCTTCAACGTAATGATTATCTATAGCATTAGTCTGAAGAAAACGTACGGCACTTTTACGCAATGCACGTAAGGTATATTCATTCTCATTATCATCAATAAGTCTCAAAGATCTAGATTGCGTACCACCACCCTCAGAAATTGGCCTAACATTATTGGGCAACTCATCTATTTGTAATATTGGTGCTTCAATTTCTTTACTATAAAGATTTCTATAATGGTCGCCCCACATCAATTTATAGAAACCTGTTTTCTCGGTTTCCTCTTTTGAATAAATAGTAGCCTTAGCGAATGTTGCGGTTGACTTTTCAGGATAAGATACATCATCAATAGACAGGCGTTCTCTTTTAATCTTTTGGGTAAAAGCAACTTTAGATGCGCCATTTTTAATTTCGACTAAATCAACTTCGGTACTACCATCTTTAAAAACGGTTAATTTTGCATACCCATTTGCATTAGATTCGAAATGCCCCTCTTTAGGTGCCCTAGCCTTTTCGGTTTTACCAATTGCCCCACTAATTATTTGAGGAATACCATCATCTTCTACATACTGTATATTACGATCCTTACCAGATACGAAAATGACATCGTTAAATTGACTTGCAATAGTTTCCATACGACCACGTAAATTTCTATTATCTTTATTTTGATAAGACTGTTGTGTGAATCCGCCCATTTTGTCTACCATAGAAATCTTGGTATTACTCATTACAGGTTGATACACTGCTACAATAACTGTTTTACCTTGGCTGTCTTTTAAGTCATCTTTAAATTCTGCAAAAAATTGATCTCTAGTCTTAATTTCGCATTTCTCATTGATATAAGGATGATTGTCCCAATCTTCTAAAAACCACTGAGAATCGACCATTTCTAAAACGACATCATCATTAATAGTTTCGCGCTCTAGCGGGCAACCATCGTTGGGCCAAAATTTTGCTTTACTATTGTCTTGTAAAAAAGATTCTAAATCATCAATACTTTGTGGTGCTCCTTTTAGCCATTCATTTTGACCAGGTGTTAAAATAACCTTCCCATTAAATTCATCCCAAAGTTGCATTAAAGGTTTTAAATATGCTTTAGCTGCATCTTGATGCTTCTCTTTTGCAGAAAATCCATCTTCATTGACCACATTACCAATTAGAAGTAAAGTTGCGTCGTTATCATTCTTTGAAGCCATGTTAATTTCATTCAATATTTTCTTAGCCTCTTCTAAGGTAACATTGCCCACATTAGATGTAATATAGAAAGAATGAGAAATCTCCTTTTTTGAACTCGATTTTAGCTCATCTGCATTTTGAGAAAAAATAGTATAGTAACCGAAAAGTAAGATAAAGAAAATGATTTGTGAACGCATGTAGTTGTATTTGTTTAGCAAATTGATGAAATTGTAATAAGCCCCTAATGCTGTATGATTTAGTTTATAATTCTATATTTTGGTAGCCAGTACGCAGAAAATAATATTAGAACTAATTAATACCATACTACATAACTACAATTAGAAAATTACGCAAAAAGTATAGTTGGTTTAAAGGGATTACTGAACAAAAATAGATTGCTCATGGATAGCAATTTAACTCAATTGGGAATTTAAGTAACCATAAAAATCATCTACACTCCACCCTCAATATTTTGACAAATGGTTTGTGTATTTTTGGTACTTCAACTTGGCTAAAACAATCTAAAAATCATTACTACTGATTATGTTTCATAAATGCAGAATTTAAAAACCCACTATCATCCAGACGCTACAAACTTAGATAATAAAACTATTTTCACTAGGCTGGCCACAAGAAGTATTGCTATACAAGGTCATTCTATTTTATTACTATATACAGAGCGTTATGAAGATTATAGTCTACCAGGCGGTGGTTTAGATGCTGGTGAAGATAAAATAGCAGGTATGATTCGCGAACTAAGTGAAGAAACCGGAGCTTTAGCGGTGAGAAATATAAAACCTTTTGGTGTATATGAGGAATAAAGACCCTGGCACAAACCAGACTTTGACATTCAACACATGATTTCTTATTGTTATACCTGCGAAATCAATACAGAACTCGGTACTTCTAAAATGGAGCATTATGAAATTAAAAATGGTATGACCGCAAAATGGGTCAATATTTACGAAGCTATAGCCCATAATAAAAAAACCATGCTTAAAAGTGCTAAAAAGGGAATGTCCATAGAAAGGGAAACTTTTCTTTTAGAACTGCTGGCCAAGCGAATATCATAACTATGCAACCATATTCTTTATAAACTATATAAACCTATAATTTCACTGTTAAAATACGACTTGCTAATTTGCGAATGAAAAATACCAAATTCTATACTGAGCTAAAAAAGTTCAATAAACCACTGGTAGCAATACTAGAAAAGGATTCTGACTTTACAGAAGTGCCACATACTTGGCATGTGGTGGTCGTAGATATTCAAAACTCGACCCAAGCGATAGTAGATGGCAATCATCATCAAGTAAATTTGACCGCTACAGGCAGTATTATTTCGGTATTGAACACTGTTCGTAAATTCAGGCAAAATATAGAGATTCCGTATTTCTTTGGTGGTGACGGGGCAACCTTCTTACTACCTAAAAATTTACTTGATAAGATCATTGCCGTACTAGACAATTATAGTGTACATATTAAGAGAAAAACGAATTTAATACTAAGAGTAGGTCATGTTTCTGTGAAAAATCTTATATCAAAAGAATGTCGCCTTAAGATTGCAAAACACCAACTTACAGAACGCTTAACTATTCCTATAATACTAGGCAACGGGCTACATAAAGCGGAAGAGATTATTAAATCGAATTTTGTAGTATCGAACATTTCGCACTTCAATAAAAACCTCTTGAATTTAGAAGGTATGGAATGCAGGTGGGAAGAAGTTAACCCAAAGCAAAATCAAGCTAAGGTCGTTTGTTTATTATTAGAGGCTACCGTTGAAGAATCTCAAAGAGAAATCTACAGAGCAATTTTAATGAAGATGGATGCAGTTTTCGGAACCTTTACCAAAAGACAACCCATAAAAAGTGAACGTCTAAAACTAGATGCAAGCCTTTATAAAATTTGGGAAGAAATGCGAGTAAGCCTTGCAGACAAGAATTGGTTCTACTTTATTAAGAACTGGATCAAAACCAACATCGGGCGTATGTACTTTAGCCTATCTATAAGCGGAAAACAATACCTAAAACAAGTTGGCCAATTATCGCATTCATTTATGTTAGATGGTATGATCAATACCATTTTTACCGCAGAACAAAGTAAAATAGATTCCTTTATTTCGTTTCTAGATCAGTTAGAGAGCGAACACAAAATTGTATATGGCATTCATGTAACACACGCTTCGGTAATGTCTTGTTACGTATTGGATAGAAAAACCAGTCACTCCCATTTTGTAGATGGCACCGAAGGTGGATACACCTCTGCTGCAAAAATGCTGAAAGTCAAGAAAAGACTTTATATAACAAGTACCCTCTCCATCAATTTCATCAACTTTTTAATGACTTAAATTTATACGGTCAATTAATGTAATATTAGAGCAAATCTATCTCTGTTCGTGTTATTACCTTGCTATTGGCAGTAATAATTAAAAATATACAGATGATTACAGAAGATAAAAGTATTGACAAATCGAGAACCACAGGAGGTCTTCAAAACGACGTTCCTCAGAATAAAGGAATATCTCAAAACGAAGATTTAAATGAAGCCATTGGTGAACCCGTAAATAATGGTGGTGTCGCAACGGCTAAGTACGATTTACATTTGGAAAAGCAGTGGTTGGCAGTAAGAGATGAATATTTGTCGAATTTTCCTGAAACTCAAGATATTGATAGCAATGGAGAACAAAACAGTGTTGAAGCCCTAATAAGCACTATTGCAAAAAGAAGGCAGAAATCTGAACAAGAGATTCACGATGAAATAATGAATTGGACCGTAAATAAGTAAGCATGAAAAATATAATATACATTTTAATCGCCGCATTGGTAATTAGTTGGGTATTAGGCTTTATCGTATTTAAGGTAATGGGAGCACTAGTTCACTTACTTCTTTTACTGGCAGTTATACTCTTAATTTACAATTGGTTAAGCAATAAGACAAGTATCTAAATAAAAGGTATACCGATCACCACGCTATAACTTTTTAATGCAGTTAGTAACAAGCACCACAACTTATTACTAGTTTTGCATTTTTAAATATATAGTATGATTTCAGTAGATAACTTGGCCGTAGAATTCAGTGGTACTACCCTTTTTAGTGATGTTTCTTTCGTCATAAACCCAACCGATAAAATAGCCCTTATGGGTAAAAACGGTGCAGGAAAGTCTACCATGATGAAAATTATTGCCGGAGAGCAAAAAGGCACCCGTGGCAATGTTAGAGTTCCTAAAGATGCAGTCATTGCATATTTACCACAGCATTTACTTACAGAAGATAATTGTACCGTATTTGAAGAAGCTGCCAAAGCTTTTAAGCACGTATTTTCTATGCGTGATGAAATGGATAAGCTGAACAAAGAATTAGAAACTAGAACAGACTATGAGAGTGATGCCTATATGAACATCATTGAAAAAGTATCTGATCTTGGTGAAAAATATTATGCCTTAGACGAAGTAAATTATGATGCAGAAGTAGAAAAGGCATTAAAGGGATTAGGCTTTAAACAAGAAGATTTCACCCGGCAGACGAATGAGTTTAGTGGTGGTTGGCGTATGCGAATAGAATTGGCTAAAATTCTATTACAAAAACCCGATCTTATTCTTTTAGATGAGCCTACGAACCATATAGATATTGAATCGGTTATTTGGTTAGAAGATTTCTTATTGAATAAGGCCAACGCCGTAATGGTCATCTCTCACGATAGGGCCTTTATCGATAATATTACCAACCGCACTATTGAAGTAACCATGGGGCGTATATATGATTATAAAGCAAACTACTCCCATTACCTACAATTGCGTGAAGACCGTAGGTCTCATCAAATAAAAGCGTACCAAGAACAGCAAAAATTTATTGCCGATAATATGGCTTTTATCGAAAGATTTAAAGGCACATATTCAAAAACAAATCAGGTGACCTCGCGAGAGCGAATGTTAGAAAAATTAGAAATTATAGAGATAGATGAAATAGATACTTCTTCTTTAAAATTACGTTTTCCGCCAGCGCCACGCTCTGGTGATTATCCGGTTACGGTAAAAGATGTGTCTAAATCTTATGATGACCATGTTGTTTTTAAAGATGCCAATATGTCTATTGCAAGAGGCGAAAAAGTATCTTTTGTTGGTAGAAACGGTGAAGGAAAATCGACAATGATCAAAGCAATTTTAGGTGATATTCCCATTGAAGGAACTTGCCAATTAGGGCATAATGTTAAGGTTGGTTACTTTGCCCAAAACCAAGCATCGTTACTAGACCCCGAACTTACTATTTTTCAAACGGTAGATGAGGTGGCTTTTGGCGATATACGTAATCAGATTAAAAATATATTAGGTCGTTTTATGTTTAGCGGCGATGATATCGATAAAAAAGTAAGCATGCTTTCTGGCGGAGAAAAAACCCGTTTGGCAATGGTTAAACTATTGCTGGAACCAGTGAATCTGCTAATCTTAGATGAACCTACAAATCATTTGGACTTAAAGTCTAAAGATGTGTTAAAAGAAGCCCTATCAACGTATGACGGCACACTTATACTAGTTTCTCACGATAGAGATTTTCTCCAAGGCTTATCGCAAAAAGTGTTTGAATTTAAAGAGCAACGCGTTCTAGAGCATTTTGAAACTATTGACGCTTTCTTAGAACGAAATAGAATAAAAAGCATTGCCGAAATTAATTTGATCAAGTAATTATTCTTTCCCTTTTTCATAGATAAATAAATTGGTGATATAAAAGATATATATATAACATATGTTTTATATATTCTATATTGGAGGTATATATAACATATGTTATATACTTAATTGTTGCCATACATTTAAGAACGAAATGCAAACATTCATAATTAAAGGAAAAAGATTAAAAAATTGGAAGACATTTCGATATGTTCTTTTTTGGACTAATCGGAATTATAACAATAAAAAATACAGATAAAAATCAACGATTAGGAGATATTTGGGGAAATACAATTGTTGTGAAAACATCTGAATTAAATAAAACGGAATAAAAAAACGTATGGCAACAAAGAACTGAGGTAAAAAACAAACAAATTCTTCCTTAATTTGAGACATTATTATTCCACGCTCATAGATTCAAAAAACAGATTCTTTGAGCT
>NZ_SNZW01000003.1 GCF_004364175.1 Maribacter caenipelagi
GAAACGAGGCCGGGGAATCGAGGGATTTCAGGTCGAGTGGATAGAAGTTCATTGAAATATTGTGGAGATAAGAATCGAGAATAGGTGAGGACCTGTTCGAGAGGAACAAGAATTAAGGAAACATACAATTTAGTGTGTCGCAAGACATATATAAGGAATTGAATCGAGAGTCGGGGCCGGGAGAGATTTTGACTTCGTTGGGACGAATATTTACAAAACAACGATGAAGAGTTTGATCCTGGCTCAGGATGAACGCTAGCGGCAGGCCTAACACATGCAAGTCGAGGGGTAACGGGGAGCTTGCTCCGCCGACGACCGGCGCACGGGTGCGCACCGCGTATGGAACCTACCTTGTACAGGGGAATAGCCCAGGGAAACTTGGATTAATGCCCCGTAGTACTATTATTCGGCATCGTTTAATAGTTAAAGCCTTCGGGCGGTACAAGATGGCCATGCGTCCCATTAGCTGGTTGGTAAGGTAACGGCTTACCAAGGCTACGATGGGTAGGGGCCCTGAGAGGGGGATCCCCCACACTGGTACTGAGACACGGACCAGACTCCTACGGGAGGCAGCAGTGAGGAATATTGGACAATGGAGGAGACTCTGATCCAGCCATGCCGCGTGCAGGAAGAATGCCCTATGGGTAGTAAACTGCTTTTATACGGGAAGAAAAAGAGCTACGTGTAGCTTACTGACGGTACCGTAAGAATAAGGACCGGCTAACTCCGTGCCAGCAGCCGCGGTAATACGGAGGGTCCGAGCGTTATCCGGAATTATTGGGTTTAAAGGGTCCGTAGGCGGGCCGATAAGTCAGGGGTGAAAGTTTGCAGCTCAACTGTAAAATTGCCTTTGATACTGTTGGTCTTGAGTTATAGTGAAGTTGCCGGAATATGTAGTGTAGCGGTGAAATGCATAGATATTACATAGAACACCGATTGCGAAGGCAGGTGACTAACTATATACTGACGCTGATGGACGAAAGCGTGGGGAGCGAACAGGATTAGATACCCTGGTAGTCCACGCCGTAAACGATGGATACTAGCTGTCCGAGGCCTTGAGTCTTGGGCGGCCAAGCGAAAGTGATAAGTATCCCACCTGGGGAGTACGTTCGCAAGAATGAAACTCAAAGGAATTGACGGGGGCCCGCACAAGCGGTGGAGCATGTGGTTTAATTCGATGATACGCGAGGAACCTTACCAGGGCTTAAATGCATATTGACAGGTCTAGAGATAGATTTTCCTTCGGGCAATTTGCAAGGTGCTGCATGGTTGTCGTCAGCTCGTGCCGTGAGGTGTCAGGTTAAGTCCTATAACGAGCGCAACCCCTACCGTTAGTTGCCAGCATGTCATGATGGGGACTCTAACGGGACTGCCGGTGCAAACCGTGAGGAAGGTGGGGATGACGTCAAATCATCACGGCCCTTACGTCCTGGGCCACACACGTGCTACAATGGCAGGTACAGAGAGCAGCCATGTCGCAAGGCAGAGCGAATCTATAAAACCTGTCACAGTTCGGATCGGGGTCTGCAACTCGACCCCGTGAAGCTGGAATCGCTAGTAATCGGATATCAGCCATGATCCGGTGAATACGTTCCCGGGCCTTGTACACACCGCCCGTCAAGCCATGGAAGCCGGGAGTGCCTGAAGTCCGTCACCGTAAGGAGCGGCCTAGGGCAAGATCGGTAACTAGGGCTAAGTCGTAACAAGGTAGCCGTACCGGAAGGTGCGGCTGGAACACCTCCTTTCTAGAGATTGTCCTTTTAAGGGACGGTCCCTGACGAAGAAAAGAATTGGAACCACGGTCCCGGTCTTTTGATTTAATAATAATTTCTTTAGTAAATGTTCAAATAGAAAAATCTCCATAATTATGATATATAAGTAATTGCTTTTTTTTGCGAGGTATTTATTGCCGAGAGGAAAGAGTAGGGACAGTCCCATAGCTCAGCTGGTTAGAGCGCTACACTGATAATGTAGAGGTCGGCAGTTCGAGTCTGCCTGGGACTACAAACAAAAAAGGGCCGTTTTTGATTAAGCGCCACGTTCATTGAAGATTGAAGGAAATTTTAGAAGTTGGTTAAGGCCAGTTTACAGTACGCAGTATGCGGTACGCAGTACAACAGCATAAAAACTGAATACTGAATACTGATCTCCGGCAACTGAAAACGGGGGATTAGCTCAGCTGGCTAGAGCGCCTGCCTTGCACGCAGGAGGTCATCGGTTCGACTCCGATATTCTCCACTGGGCGATGCCCAGGGATAATTTATTTTATCTCTAAGTATCGCGGATGAGAAAGATAGGTATTTAATTGCCTGTCGTGGCTCACGACAAAGTTCATTGACATATTGGAACAGGAGGTAATACATTTAGGTGTATTATCGACTAAAAAAGAAAGAAACACGAATCTTTATTAAGTAAAGAGTACGAATAAGATAGAATAGATTAAAGATCTGGCGACAAGCTGGAAAAGGGCGTATGGGGAATGCCTAGGCTCTCAGAGGCGAAGAAGGACGTGATAAGCTGCGAAAAGCTACGGGGATCGGCACACACGATATGATCCGTAGATATCCGAATGGGGCAACCCGGCATATTGAAGATATGTCATGCAGTAATGCAAGCAAACCCGGGGAACTGAAACATCTAAGTACCCGGAGGAGGAGAAAACAAAAGTGATTCCGATAGTAGCGGCGAGCGAAATCGGATTAGTCCAAACCGTACATGTTCCGGCATGTGCGGGGTTGTAGGACCACGATATTCGAGATGTGATGAACTAGAACGCTTTGGAAATAGCGACCATAGAGGGTGATAGTCCCGTATAGGCAAAGAGCATTTAGATAGTGGTATCCTGAGTAGTGCGGGGCACGTGAAACCCTGTATGAATCCGGCGGGACCATCCGCCAAGACTAAATACTCCTGAGAGACCGATAGTGAACCAGTACCGTGAGGGAAAGGTGAAAAGAACCGTGAATAACGGAGTGAAATAGATCCTGAAACCATACGCTTACAAGCGGTCGGAGCCCATATGGGTGACGGCGTGCCTTTTGCATAATGAGCCTACGAGTTACTTTTACTGGCAAGGTTAAGTTCTTCAGGAACGGAGCCGTAGCGAAAGCGAGTCTTAATAGGGCGCCATAGTCAGTAGTAGTAGACGCGAAACCGTGCGATCTACCCATGGGCAGGTTGAAGCTGTGGTAACACATAGTGGAGGACCGAACCCGTTGACGTTGAAAAGTCTTGGGATGACCTGTGGGTAGGGGTGAAAGGCCAATCAAGCTCGGAAATAGCTCGTACTCCCCGAAATGCATTTAGGTGCAGCGTGTAGATAGTTTTATAGAGGTAGAGCTACTGATTGGATGCGGGGGCTTCACCGCCTACCAATTCCTGACAAACTCCGAATGCTATAAAATGTTTCTGCGCAGTGAGGGCATGGGTGCTAAGGTCCATGTCCGAGAGGGAAAGAACCCAGATCACCGGCTAAGGTCCCAAAGTATATACTAAGTTGATATAACGCGGTGGAACTGCATTGACAGCCAGGATGTTGGCTTGGAAGCAGCCATTCATTTAAAGAGTGCGTAACAGCTCACTGGTCGAGCGGTTCCGCATGGATAATAATCGGGCATAAGTATATCACCGAAGCCGTGACTTCATATTAATATGAGGGGTAGGGGAGCATTGTAACTGCGTCGAAGGTGTACCTGCGAGGGATGCTGGAGCGGTTACAAACGAAAATGTAGGCATAAGTAACGATAATGCGGGCGAGAAACCCGCACGCCGAAAGACCAAGGTTTCCCCAGCTATGCTAATCAGCTGGGGGTCAGTCGGGACCTAACGCGAACCCGAAGGGGATAGTGGATGGACAACAGATTAATATTTCTGTACCTGCTCACGCTAAAAGTGACGGAGGCGAGAAGTTGGTGCGTACAGACGGAATTGTACGTTGAAGGGAGTAGCAATACCCCGATAGTACACCGAGACTACGGTCAAGGTGATAATCCAGCATATCGACTTCCAAGAAAAGCGAGTGAAGCAGCCCGTACCGTAAACCGACACAGGTGGTTGGGATGAGTATTCTAAGGCGCTCGAGAGATTCATGGCTAAGGAACTAGGCAAAATAGACCCGTAACTTCGGGAGAAGGGTCGCCCCCTTATGGGGGGCCGCAGTGAAGAGGTCCAGGCGACTGTTTATCAAAAACACAGGGCTCTGCAAAATCGAAAGATGAAGTATAGGGCCTGACACCTGCCCGGTGCTGGAAGGTTAAGAGGAGATGTCATTCCTTCGGGGAGAAGCATTGAATTGAAGCCCCAGTAAACGGCGGCCGTAACTATAACGGTCCTAAGGTAGCGAAATTCCTTGTCGGGTAAGTTCCGACCTGCACGAATGGTGCAACGATCTGGACACTGTCTCGGCCATGAGCTCGGTGAAATTGTAGTATCGGTGAAGATGCCGGTTACCCGCAGTGGGACGAAAAGACCCCGTGCACCTTTACTATAGCTTCGTATTGACCTTGGTCAAGCAATGTGTAGGATAGCTGGGAGACTTTGAAGCTGCATCGCCAGGTGTGGTGGAGTCATTGTTGAAATACCAGCCTTTGCTTGTCCGGGGCCTAACTCTCGTAGAGAGAACAGTGCGTGGTGGGTAGTTTGACTGGGGTGGTCGCCTCCAAAAGAGTAACGGAGGCTTCTAAAGGTGCCCTCAATACGGTTGGCAATCGTGTGTAGAGTGCAATGGCACAAGGGCGCTTGACTGAGAGACATACAGGTCGATCAGGTTGGAAACAAGAGCATAGTGATCCGGTGGTTCCGCATGGAAGGGCCATCGCTCAAAGGATAAAAGGTACGCCGGGGATAACAGGCTGATCTCCCCCAAGAGCTCATATCGACGGGGGGGTTTGGCACCTCGATGTCGGCTCGTCACATCCTGGGGCTGGAGAAGGTCCCAAGGGTTGGGCTGTTCGCCCATTAAAGTGGCACGCGAGCTGGGTTCAGAACGTCGTGAGACAGTTCGGTCTCTATCTACTGCGGGCGTTAGAAATTTGAGTGGATCTGACTCTAGTACGAGAGGACCGAGTTGGACCGACCGCTGGTGCACCAGTTGTTCCGCCAGGAGCATCGCTGGGTAGCTATGTCGGGATTGGATAAGCGCTGAAAGCATATAAGCGCGAAACCAGCCACAAGATGAGATTTCTTTAAAGGGCCGTGGGAGATGACCACGTCGATAGGCTATAGGTAGAAGGGCAGTAATGTCCGCAGCCGAGTAGTACTAATTGCCCGTCAGGCTTGCGCATACGCTCGTCCCGTTCTTAGGAACGGGGCGGACGACGATCTTTAACCTCTTTCTTTTTGTACCGAAACATACTTCATATTATAAGTGCTTCTTTCCTTTATAGGATCCTGTTCCATTCATGTCAACGATATTGCGGCGAAGGCCGCGGTCGGGAATTCCCGATCCAAAACTTAGGTGGCCATGGCGACGGGGCCCACCCCTTACCATTCCGAACAGGGAAGTTAAGACCGTTTGCGCCGATGGTACTGCTATACCAAGTGGGAGAGTAGGTAGCCGCCTTTTTCGAAAGCCCTTTACAGAAATGTAAGGGGCTTTTTTTATACC
>NZ_SNZW01000004.1 GCF_004364175.1 Maribacter caenipelagi
GGAAATCCTTGCAATTAACTATCTTCGGTACGGGCGGACATTTTCCGTTGGAAAAGTCCGCAACTAATCATACACATGACCGTTAGCAAACATATGAAGAATCAATTTATCATAATTTCTATCCTTTTGCTTTTATTGACTTCTTGTAAAAGCACTTCAGCCGATTTGGAGAAATTTGAAAAGATTTTAGGTCCCGAAAAAAGTGAAACACTAACTAAACTAACCGAGGACTTTGAAAATAACTTTTTAACAAAAAAATATCCAAACACGGATTTATCCGAAAGTTATTGGAATTTTATGGTGGAAATTACGCAGCAAAATTTTCCAAATAAAAACGAATTAGTATCGGAAGAGAATGAAAAGAAATACATATCGAGTGGGTTAATAAACGAAAAATATCATTATCCCGATTCCGTATGGGTTAAGGAAAAAGAAATAGTTTCAAGATGGACTTACAAAGACGAAAGTGGAAAAATAAAAAGTTATGAAGATTCAATATTTATAAAATCAAAAGATTCAGTCAAAATAGATTCACTCTTTGCTTTGGAAAAAAATAAAGTAAAATTTAACTACTATGGAAATTACTTTAAAGCACTCGAGGCTGCTAAAAGCGAAAGTCCTTTTATAAATTTATACTACACTTATACAGCAGCTTCAGGTTATGCCTCTGTTAGTAGCCTTTTACAAGGAATAAAGGATTATAATATGGAAATTACTGGTCCTGTTGAAAGACGAGTACTGGTTTTAGCCTTAGTATATTAAAATACGTTTGCTAACACAACCTAAACGTAATGCGGACTTTAGGGGCAAAACCGAAAGGTCTGTGTATATTTATGAAGTCGCTAAATCTTATGGATTTAGCTTTGGACAAGAAAAAATAAAACCAAACCAAAAGCTTTAGCTTCGTGCGCAGACGGAAACGAAAAGTTTCCTTGCTACCGCACTACGCTTAGCCGCACCGTTGTAACAAATTTTGAAAAAACCGATAACCACCAGAAATATCACTCTTGGAATATACTCTCTCCTCTTCATTTTGGTGGTGGGAATCTGGATTTGGGAAATAACGCAATTTGATGAATTTCTTAAATCATTCTATAACTGGAATGAAAGATTGGAAATCCCAAATATCTTATATGGACTAGCGTTTTCCAATGTCTTTACGGCAGCCATAGCTTCGTCTATATTAGGAATAGGTCTTTTTTTAAAAAACAAAACTGGATGGATTCTAATAACTGGATGGTACTGGTTTCTAATCACAAACGGAATTAAAAGCATATTTGAAGAAGGTATTAAAGATTCGACCGATTTTTTTCAAGCATTATTTTTCTTCTTAATTCCTTTAGGTTTAATATTTCTAATGAACAAGTTCAATGGAATTAGTGAATACCATAAAATTCAAAGTAGTAAAAAATTAAAATTAAATTTATTGGCAATCGGAATAGGTATTTTACTGGCTGTATTCCGAGTCGTGAAAAAAAACTTGTTACAACAATGCCTATAGCAAATAGGGCATAAAGTGCTATATTTAATGGGTTGGGCTTATTTACCAAGTCCGCCAAATCTTTTGGATTTGGCAATTAAAAAAGAAAAAATAATTACAAAACAAAAAGCTCTGGCTCGCAGACCAGACGGAAACGAAAAGTTTCCTTGCCTGCCCTACTTGCCATAGCCTCACCGTTACCCAACATATAAAACTTAGTTAATAATTTTGAAATTAGTTGACAATTCATTATTTTTATGTAGATTTGTCAACCAATAAATACGAAATGAAAAACTTAGTTGCTAATCGCATTAAAAATGCAAGAATACTTAAATGTTTGTCTCAACAAAATGTTGCGGACGAATTGGGTGTGTCTAAACAAATGGTTAGTAAGTATGAAAATGGAGATGCAATACCGACTAGTTCAAAATTTTTAAAATTATCTAAACTATTCGGTTTAAAAATGGACTATTTCTTTAATTCTTTTCAAGTAGAATTAGGAGAAATAAACTTCAGAAAAAAATCAACTTTTTCTTTAAAGAAACAAAGTTCATTAAAGGAGCAAATAAAAATCAACTTAGAAAATTACATTTGGCTAGAAGATACTCTATCAATAGATTATAGTTTTAAAAATGCTATTGCTAATATCAAGATTAGCAAAATAGAAGATGTTGAAAAAGCTGTTTTAAAACTAAGAACTGATTGGAAAATTGGAATTGACCCAATTCATAATATCATTCAACTTTTAGAAGATAAAGAAATAAAAGTGATTGAATTATATGATGTTGATGCTAAATTTGACGGATTAGCGACCTATGTTAATGATAAATTTCCTGTAATTGTAGTTAATGGTAATTTTCCTGTAGAACGAAAAAGATTTACTCTTCTGCACGAATTAGGGCATTTATTATTAAACCTTCCCAATTGTGAAACTAAACAAGAAGAACAATTTTGTAATAAGTTTGCTGCTGAATTCCTTTTTCCTAAAGAAATTGTAATCAAAGAATTTGGAGGTAAAAGAAACCATATAACTCTGGCTGAATTAATTTCAACTCAAAAAAAGTACGGAATTAGCATTCCTGCCATTGTTTATAGACTTGTTGACTCAGGTATTCTAAGCAAACAGCGTCATACTGATTTTTATAAAAGAACTAGATTTAATCCATCTTTAGACAGAGAGGTAAATGCTTCAAGGTTCGAAACCCCTGAAAAATCTAACAGGTTTGAACAGCTAGTTTATAGAGCACTTTCTCAAGAAAATATTTCGATAAGTAAAGCTTCTTCTCTATTAAATAAGAATATTGAATCTGTTAAAGAAAGTTCACTAATATAGGTTAAACGCATTATGAAAATTGTAATTAATGATGCTAATATCTTAATAGACTTAGTTAAACTCGAACTTCTTGAAGCTTTTTCAAAACTAAATTTTGATTTACATACGACTGACTTTGTCATTGAAGAATTAAATGACAAACAAAGAGAACCAATAACAGAACTTAGTGTTCTAAAAAAGCTTGGAATTATTGAAACGATAACAATTGAGGATTTTCAAGGTATAAATACAATTTTAGAAAACAGTAGTGGATTAAGTTTTGAAGATTGTTCGGTCTGGTATTATAGTAAAAAACTATCTGGTGTATTATTAACAGGAGATGGAAAATTAAGAAAACAAGCTAGTAAAGATAATTTAGAGGTCAGAGGAATAATTTATCTTTTTGATGAATTTCTAAGACAAGAATTAATCACTTTTGAAGAAGGTGTTGAGAAAATTAAACAACTTAGTTTATTAAATAATAGACTACCTAAAAAAGAGATTGATAAAAGAATTGACTTCTGGAATCAAAACAAATACGTTGGGTAACACCGTGTATAATTCATTGCTAGTTTTAGCCTACTTACGAAAGTCCTCGCGGACTTTCTATCTGTGATTTATTTGCTAACTTTAGTGCTTAAACACGCAACGAAATCATACACAAACACGTTATGCACAAACTGAAAACTGAACTTGGCATAAAAATTGAAATACATATAAAATTACTAACTAAAAACATAAAATTATGAAAAAAGCAACTTTACTATTAACATTATTATTGATTACTACGATTGGTATTTCTCAAAACAAACAAGGCGGAAGTGACCCAATATCTGGAATTGATATAATTATAAAAAAAGACCCAGCAAGTAAACCAATAATAAATACTGACAACAATCCTTTGATTGACGAAGTTAATAAACTTGAATTGGAATATCTAAATTTAAAAGCAAGAGAAATTCAACAGAATTTTTCAAAACAGGATTTATCCTCATTGAAAACAAAAGATGATGTTCTAAAAGTATATGCAAACTTCTTACAAAGGGCAATTAAACACAAATCTCATAATTTAAATAAAAAGGAAGATCCTGCTGTAATAATTTATAACGATTGTCCAGCTTGTTTCCCTTTTGAAATAATTCTTAATGGAGGTAAAGGAAGACCAATAATTAATAATGAGAATAATAACCCAAATATAAAAGTTGAAAAAAATAAAGCAGTAAAAAAAACTGAAATTATTAAAAAGAAAAAACAATAAAGTCTGTGCATAACAAAGAACTGAGGTAAAAAACAAACAAATTCTTCCTTAATTTGAGACATTATTATTCCACGCTCATAGATTCAAAAAACAGATTCTTTGAGCT
>NZ_SNZW01000005.1 GCF_004364175.1 Maribacter caenipelagi
ACAGCTCCATCAAAAGCCAATCCTGTAATAGTTTCGTTACCGATAACCTTATCAAGATCCAATGCCTCGCTTGCCGTGATAGCATCCGACAACTCCGTGTCGGTCGCCAAACTTGGATCGGCACTGAACTCCGTACCTACAAGGTTCAATCCTGTACCAGCGGTATACTGCGTATCGGTATCCAACGCCCCTAAATTCACCGTTTCGTTTGCAGCGCCATCTTGTGTAAGCGTTAATATAGAAGTTCCGCCATCGAAAGTCAATCCAGTCACCGATTCGTTACCGATAACCTTATCTAGATCCAATGCCTCGCTTGCCGTGATAGCATCCGACAACTCCGTGTCGGTCGCCAAACTTGGATCGGCACTGAACTCCGTACCTACAAGGTTCAATCCTGTACCAGCGGTATACTGCGTATCGGTATCCAATGAACTTATATTAATCGTCTGGTCCGTATTTCCACCTTCCGATATAGTCAATACAGCTCCATCAAAAGCCAATCCTGTAATAGTTTCGTTACCGATAACCTTATCTAGATCCAATGCCTCGCTTGCCGTGATAGCATCCGACAACTCAGTGTCGGTCGCCAAACTTGGATCGGCACTGAACTCCGTACCTACAAGGTTCAATCCTGTACCAGCGGTATACTGCGTATCGGTATCCAACGCCCCTAAATTCACCGTTTCGTTTGCAGCGCCATCTTGTGTAAGCGTTAATATAGAAGTTCCGCCATCGAAAGTCAATCCTGTTACCGATTCGTTACCGATAACCTTATCAAGATCCAATGCCTCGCTTGCCGTGATAGCATCCGACAACTCCGTGTCAGTCGCCAAACTTGGATCGGCACTGAACTCCGTACCTACAAGGTTCAATCCTGTACCAGCGGTATACTGCGTATCGGTATCCAACGCCCCTAAATTCACCGTTTCGTTTGCAGCGCCATCTTGTGTAAGCGTTAATATAGAAGTTCCGCCATCGAAAGTCAATCCTGTTACCGATTCGTTACCGATAACCTTGTCAAGATCCAATGCCTCGCTTGCCGTGATAGCATCCGACAACTCCGTGTCAGTCGCCAAACTTGGATCGGCACTGAACTCCGTACCTACAAGGTTCAATCCTGTACCAGCGGTATACTGCGTATCGGTATCCAACGCCCCTAAATTCACCGTTTCGTTTGCAGCGCCATCTTGTGTAAGCGTTAATATAGAAGTTCCGCCATCGAAAGTCAATCCAGTCACCGATTCGTTACCGATAACCTTATCTAGATCCAATGCCTCGCTTGCCGTGATAGCATCCGACAACTCCGTGTCGGTCGCCAAACTTGGATCGGCACTGAACTCCGTACCTACAAGGTTCAATCCTGTACCAGCGGTATACTGCGTATCGGTATCCAACGCCCCTAAATTCACCGTTTCGTTTGCAGCGCCATCTTGTGTAAGCGTTAATATAGAAGTTCCGCCATCGAAAGTCAATCCTGTTACCGATTCGTTACCGATAACCTTGTCAAGATCCAATGCCTCGCTTGCCGTGATAGCATCCGACAACTCCGTGTCGGTCGCCAAACTTGGATCGGCACTGAACTCCGTACCTACAAGGTT
>NZ_SNZW01000006.1 GCF_004364175.1 Maribacter caenipelagi
AGATCCAATGCCTCGCTTGCCGTGATAGCATCCGACAACTCCGTGTCGGTCGCCAAACTTGGATCGGCACTGAACTCCGTACCTACAAGGTTCAATCCTGTACCAGCGGTATACTGCGTATCGGTATCCAACGCCCCTAAATTCACCGTTTCGTTTGCAGCGCCATCTTGTGTAACCGTTAATATAGAAGTTCCGCCATCGAAAGTCAATCCAGTCACCGATTCGTTACCGATAACCTTATCTAGATCCAATGCCTCGCTTGCCGTGATAGCATCCGACAACTCAGTGTCGGTCGCCAAACTTGGATCGGCACTGAACTCCGTACCTACAAGGTTCAATCCTGTACCAGCGGTATACTGCGTATCGGTATCCAATGAACTTATATTAATCGTCTGGTCCGTATTTCCACCTTCCGATATAGTCAATACAGCTCCATCAAAAGCCAATCCTGTAATAGTTTCGTTACCGATAACCTTATCTAGATCCAATGCCTCGCTTGCCGTGATAGCATCCGACAACTCAGTGTCGGTCGCCAAACTTGGATCGGCACTGAACTCCGTACCTACAAGGTTCAATCCTGTACCAGCGGTATACTGCGTATCGGTATCCAACGCCCCTAAATTCACCGTTTCGTTTGCAGCGCCATCTTGTGTAAGCGTTAATATAGAAGTTCCGCCATCGAAAGTCAATCCTGTTACCGATTCGTTACCGATAACCTTATCAAGATCCAATGCCTCGCTTGCCGTGATAGCATCCGACAACTCCGTGTCAGTCGCCAAACTTGGATCGGCACTGAACTCCGTACCTACAAGGTTCAATCCTGTACCAGCGGTATACTGCGTATCGGTATCCAACGCCCCTAAATTCACCGTTTCGTTTGCAGCGCCATCTTGTGTAAGCGTTAATATAGAAGTTCCGCCATCGAAAGTCAATCCTGTTACCGATTCGTTACCGATAACCTTGTCAAGATCCAATGCCTCGCTTGCCGTGATAGCATCCGACAACTCCGTGTCAGTCGCCAAACTTGGATCGGCACTGAACTCCGTACCTACAAGGTTCAATCCTGTACCAGCGGTATACTGCGTATCGGTATCCAACGCCCCTAAATTCACCGTTTCGTTTGCAGCGCCATCTTGTGTAAGCGTTAATATAGAAGTTCCGCCATCGAAAGTCAATCCAGTCACCGATTCGTTACCGATAACCTTATCTAGATCCAATGCCTCGCTTGCCGTGATAGCATCCGACAACTCCGTGTCGGTCGCCAAACTTGGATCGGCACTGAACTCCGTACCTACAAGGTTCAATCCTGTACCAGCGGTATACTGCGTATCGGTATCCAACGCCCCTAAATTCACCGTTTCGTTTGCAGCGCCATCTTGTGTAAGCGTTAATATAGAAGTTCCGCCATCGAAAGTCAATCCTGTTACCGATTCGTTACCGATAACCTTGTCAAGATCCAATGCCTCGCTTGCCGTGATAGCATCCGACAACTCCGTGTCGGTCGCCAAACTTGGATCGGCACTGAACTCCGTACCTACAAGGTT
>NZ_SNZW01000007.1 GCF_004364175.1 Maribacter caenipelagi
TGTCGAAGTCTGAAGCTTCACCGTATATAGTAACCTTAATTCTCTCTTTTGTTCTTTCTGATTTATATCCTAAAAGTTAGGGAATCAAACTTAAGCCGTGTATAATTAATTGCTGGTTCTAGCCTACTTACGAATATTCCTGCGGAATATTCTATTCGTTTTTTATTTACTAAATTAGTTGCTAAATCACGCAACTAACCATACACAACAACGTTAACGGTAATAAGCTCTAAAAAAATAGAGCAACTTCGGGACTTCCATTTATTTTTGCTTTTTTACGTGCTAGACGGACATTTTATTTCGCAAGTAATACGTTTATCGGCAAAAGCAAAAAATCCAAGGTCTTAGTATTTTAAGCAAGTCCTAATCGTTCGGTTCGGGTTTGTATAAAAGAGCAGCTTGCGGGGTCTTTCCTTTTGCCGCCAGCACGCAATCTGTACGCAAACATAACGCAGAAGGACTTTTGGTTCGCCATTACTTGCCAAATCTCTTTAAACCGAACTTCTTTTATTGGTATCCTCCAAGTTTGGTCGCCGGATGGAAAATGCGGCAAAATCTACGCGGATCGTTAGTTTCGCCTGTCTTTTACAGCTGTGGCTCGGGTTGCTTAATACCGCTAACAATACCTATGTGTAATGCTAGGTCTGTGGTTTAATAAAATGGTTTGTTTATATTTATAATGTCGCCAAATCAGTTTGATTTGGCATTTAAAACAAAAAAATAAACGCAAACAAAATGCTTTGGCTTGGTGTTTTGAAGTAAGTACAGTACCTACTTACTTCCGCACTACTCATAGCTTCGGCGTTGTCATTAATGATAAAAAAATATTATAACTAACCAGGACCTTCTATTATGAGTAAAATATCAATGAACTTAATTGTCGGAATTATAGCTTTAATAAATGTAATTTACACCTTCTTTGGCACGAATTCAACAGCTAGTATTTTAATGTTTGACGTAAACATATGGGTTTATAGATTATTCTGGACATTACTAGCAGCGGGCTGTTTTTATGCCCACTTCAAAAAAACCAATAAAGCTGTGGACTAGTTAAGATTTGAAAAAGCTGTTTCTAAAATGAACGAAGATGGATACTTTAGAAAGTTTGAGCGAATGGACCTTACTCAAACGCAACTGTTACGCAGATGGACTTTTTAGCTTGTGACGTATGAAATCAATCTGAACGCAGTAATTACGCAAGCAAAACGTTCCAAGCATCGCGAAAATCACTAATGACAACAAAACCTAAACGTAATGCGGACTTTAGAGCAAAACCGAAAGGTCTGTGTATATTTATAATGTCGCTAAATCTTATGGATTTAGCTTTGGACAATAAAAAATAAAACTAAACAATAAGCTTTAGCTTCGTGCGCAGACGGAAACGAAAAGTTTCCTTACTACCGCACTACGCTTAGCTAAACCGTTGTAGCCAATTTGGTACGATATACAAACATCCTTTACAGAGTTATAGAAACATCGTTTACACTTTTTAAGTTGCATTTGAAACCAAAATTCAGATGCTATGCCTTG
>NZ_SNZW01000008.1 GCF_004364175.1 Maribacter caenipelagi
ATGTTCGTTAATATACATGGTTTACAAAAGTTATAGATTATGGTTTACACTAAATTAGTTTCTAACCTCACTGATTGTTCTTTTTTTCTAAATACATGTTCATCAAAGTAACCTAAAAATACATTTCTATAAAACACTCTCCAAATACCATTACCAATGTCCAGGGCTCCAATGTGTTTACCTTGTAGCGAAGCGGAAAGGTAAACCCAATTATAGGCTTTCCATCTTATGGCTCCATTTTGGGTAACTTTTAATATTTTCATTTGTGCATCGTAATGAAAGTCAGGTATTTTTTCCGGGAATGGTCTGGTTGAGAACTCATGGACCGAGGCAGGCGTTTTCATGTTCAGCGCTTCATGAGGTCTTAAGTGATTATATTCTTTCACAAAGCTGTTCAGACGTCTTTGTTGTGCTTTTAGGTCATAGGCTGATGGCTTTGCGCAAGCGGTCTTTAAATCGCGGTGCATTCGTTCATGTCGTCCGTTCTGTTCAGGGTGTGACGGGTCTGAAAACACAGGCATGATACCCAGTTCGATGAACCAATAGGAGAGTCGGGTAAACCGTTGTATTGCGGCAACCGAACCAAAAGGACTTCCATTGTCGGTATGTATTTGTCCGGGGATGCCGAATTTCCTAAAAACCCTTTTGAACTCCGCCTTTGCCGATGCAAGGTTTTCTTTGTAATGCCCTTTGGCGGTAAATACAAATCGGCTTTTGGAATCGGCAATGGTCAGTGGGTGACAGTAGATTTTGTTGCCCATCAAGAACTTTCCTTTGTAGTCGGCACTCCACACTTCATTGCACTCTTTTGGGTCGAAAACGGGATGTACGGGCCTCACTCTTCGGAGTCGTTTTTGAGGTGATACGAGACCGTGTTTTTTGAGAACGTTATGAACGGTCAAGACAGATGGTATCAATTCATCGGGGAAATCTTTATACAACAAAGTGTGCAACTTTTTAGCGCCCCATACCTTGTGTTTTTCCTTCAATTCAAGAATTCGACCCACCACTTTTTCATTGGTGGCATTAGGGTGTGGGCTACGCGGTTTTCTAGAGAGTTCCCTAAGCCCTTCATAACCTTCATTTTCAAACCGGGCAATGATTTTGTAAGCCGTCGGTCTTGAAATTTTAAAGACTCGGCAAAGCTCGGAGATGGTATATTTTCCAGTTCGCCATTCACAGATAAATTCAATTTTTTGTTCCATAATCGTCTGTTCTTTCCAAGGCATAGCATCTGAATTTTGGTTTCAAATGCAACTTAAAAAGTGTAAACGATGTTTCTATAACTCTGTAAAGGATGTTTGTATATCGTACCA
>NZ_SNZW01000009.1 GCF_004364175.1 Maribacter caenipelagi
AACAAAGAACTGAGGTAAAAAACAAACAAATTCTTCCTTAATTTGAGACATTATTATTCCACGCTCATAGATTCAAAAAACAGATTCTTTGAGCTTTTTTTATTCAATCTATCTTCTATTTATCTTGGCAGTATGGAAACGTAAGTTTCATCATATGGTCTACCAGATTTTGCAATAGCAAAAGACTGTTTGAGTAGTTTGTTAGCAACTGCTATCAATGCTAGTTTCTTACTCTTTCCTTTGTTCACGATTCGCTCATAAACTTCCTTGCAAGCCTTGTTTTGTTTACAGGCATTAAAAGAACATAGAAACAATAGATTGCGAAGCTTTCTATTACCGACCTTACTTATTCGCGCTCGACCTCTTACACTGCTCCCCGACTCTCGTATCGTTGGGGTAATACCAACGTAACTACAAAGCTGTGATGCCGTTTCGAATTTGCTAAAACCATCCGTAACAACTATCAGGAATAAGGCGGTCTTCTGCCCTAAACCTGGTATCGAGGTCAACAAGGTCAATTGTTCTTGTTGATCCTCTTTCACCAATGACAAAATCTTTGATTCGATAGCGGCTACCTCTTTATTGAGCTGTTTCTTGTTACGTATCAAGGAACGATAAACAAACTTTGAGGGTATACCTAAAACTGCTTCCCCATGTATCTTGTTCTTGGTTGCCGTACGTTGCTTTAAATAGGTATCCAATAACCGGAACAACTGTAAACATTCGCTCTGGGTATCTGTTAAGGCATTATAAATAGGAACCTCGTTGATCAGGGCATATTCACATATAGCCTTGGCATCGCTTTTGTCCGTTTTTACCTTTGCCAGTTTCATTTGAATGAACCGCTTTATAGATAATGGGTTTACTACTGAAACTACCACTTCATTTTTGTAAAGAAACTGTGCAAGTCTGTAATGATAATAACCTGTAGCTTCCATAACGACCAATGAACCTTTGGGCAGTTCCTTAAGGAATTTCTTAAATCCAATTTCATCGTTCTTATACTGGTCGTGACCTTGGTTACTACCATGTACATCAAAAACATCTTTACTGATGTCAACTCCAAAAGTTTCTTTATATTTATTCATAAGAAATGTTTTATGAAAGAACCAGCTACTTCTGCTCACAACAACTTGAAAACGAGATCTAAAGTCTCACAGAACTGAACGTGATCTGAGTAGTAAAAGAGAGAGGATTATCAATGTTGTCGAAGTCTGAAGCTTCACCGTATATAGTAACCTTAATTCTCTCTTTTGTTCTTTCTGATTTATATCCTAAAAGTTAGGGAATCAAACTTAAG
>NZ_SNZW01000010.1 GCF_004364175.1 Maribacter caenipelagi
TATGTTTCCGACACAGATAATGATACCCAATATACCTCAGGTACAGGCTTGAACCTTGTAGGTACGGAGTTCAGTGCCGATCCAAGTTTGGCGACCGACACTGAGTTGTCGGATGCTATCACGGCAAGCGAGGCATTGGATCTAGATAAGGTTATCGGTAACGAATCGGTGACTGGATTGACTTTCGATGGCGGAACTTCTATATTAACGCTTACACAAGATGGCGCTGCAAACGAAACGGTGAATTTAGGGGCGTTGGATACCGATACGCAGTATACCGCTGGTACAGGATTGAACCTTGTAGGTACGGAGTTCAGTGCCGATCCAAGTTTGGCGACCGACACTGAGTTGTCGGATGCTATCACGGCAAGCGAGGCATTGGATCTTGACAAGGTTATCGGTAACGAATCGGTGACTGGATTGACTTTCGATGGCGGAACTTCTATATTAACGCTTACACAAGATGGCGCTGCAAACGAAACGGTGAATTTAGGGGCGTTGGATACCGATACGCAGTATACCGCAGGTACAGGCTTGAACCTTGTAGGTACGGAGTTCAGTGCCGATCCAAGTTTGGCGACGGATACGGAGTTGTCGGATGCTATCACGGCAAGTGAGGCATTGGATCTAGACAAGGTTATCGGCAACGAAACTATTACAGGGTTGGCTTTTGATGGAGCTGTACTGACTATATCTGAAGGAGGAAATACTGACCAGACGATTAATATAAGTTCATTGGATACCGATACACAGTATACTGCGGGCACAGGATTAGATTTAACGGGTACTGAGTTTAGTGTAGCACCAAATGGAATTACCAATACTGAGCTAGCAGATAATGCAGTTCAAAGTAGTAATATATTAAATGATGCAGTAACTCTTAATAAATTAGCTGATGGTAACGCTTTAGGTCAAGTAATGCAGTGGGACGGAACTGATTGGACCTTAGTGGATTTAGGATCAGTAACGGTTACGGAGAATGATGGTGTAATAGGAAATGAAGTTGTTGGAGCTACAAATGGAACATTAACACGTTCTGGAGATGGTTCCCAAGCAGTTCCATACACATTAGCAGTTGCTGCAGATGGAATAACCAATACAGAATTAGCAGACAATGCTGTAGGTTTGGAGAATATAGCTTCAGGCTCAAATACAGGAGATTTAATCCAATGGAATGGTACGGACTGGGAATTTGTAACGGCAAGTTCATTGGATACCGATACACAATATACCGCGGGTACAGGCTTGAACCTTGTAGGTACGGAGTTCAGTGCCGATCCAAGTTTGGCGACTGACA
>NZ_SNZW01000012.1 GCF_004364175.1 Maribacter caenipelagi
AATATAAGTTCATTGGATACCGATACGCAGTATACCGCTGGTACAGGATTGAACCTTGTAGGTACGGAGTTCAGTGCCGATCCAAGTTTGGCGACTGACATTGAGTTGTCGGATGCTATCACGGCAAGCGAGGCATTGGATCTAGATAAGGTTATCGGTAACGAAACTATTACAGGATTGGCTTTTGATGGAGCTGTATTGACTATATCGGAAGGTGGAAATACGGACCAGACGATTAATATAAGTTCATTGGATACCGATACGCAGTATACCGCTGGTACAGGATTGAACCTTGTAGGTACGGAGTTCAGTGCCGATCCAAGTTTGGCGACCGACACGGAGTTGTCGGATGCTATCACGGCAAGCGAGGCATTGGATCTTGACAAGGTTATCGGTAACGAATCGGTGACTGGATTGACTTTCGATGGCGGAACTTCTATATTAACGCTTACACAAGATGGCGCTGCAAACGAAACGGTGAATTTAGGGGCGTTGGATACCGATACGCAGTATACCGCTGGTACAGGATTGAACCTTGTAGGTACGGAGTTCAGTGTAGCACCAAATGGAATTACCAATACTGAGCTAGCAGATAATGCAGTTCAAAGCAGTAATATATTAAACGATGCAGTAACTCTTAGTAAATTAGCTGATGGTAACGCTTTAGGTCAAGTAATGCAGTGGGACGGAACTGATTGGACCTTAGTGGATTTAGGATCAGTAACGGTTACGGAGAATGATGGGGTAATAGGAAATGAAGTCGTTGGGGTTACCGGTGGTAACAGTACATTGACCCGTTCCGGAGATGGTTCTCAAGCAGTTCCCTATACATTGGCAGTTGCTGCTGATGGAATTACAAACAATGAGTTGGCAGATGATGCTGTAGGTTTAGAGAATATAACGGCAGGTTCGGCTTCGGGAGATTTAATACAATGGAATGGTACGGATTGGGAATTTGTAACAGCAAGTTCATTGGATACCGATACGCAGTATACCGCTGGTACAGGATTGAACCTTGTAGGTACGGAGTTCAGTGCCGATCCAAGTTTGGCGACCGACA